>NZ_CP162823.1:4800000-6669796 GCF_054681425.1 Pseudomonas sp. H1_F01
CCACGCATACGAAAAATTGACATTAAACTAGCACGACCAAAGATAACTTTACACCGTCTGTCGCACAGGCTTGTGTCCAATCTGTGATTTGAACAACAGGCTCCAGGGTAAAAAATACCTACAGCGTTCCAAGTAGAAGCCCTACAAACCGTTCTTCAGGCATCCACCATAGCCATGGCCTCCTCCACATCCACCGCCACCAGCCGCGAACAGCCCGGCTCATGCATGGTCACCCCCATCAACTGATCGGCCATTTCCATGGCGATCTTGTTGTGGGTGATGTAGATGAACTGCACCGTTTCAGACATCTCCTTCACCAGCCGTGCATAACGGCCTACGTTGGCGTCGTCCAGTGGTGCGTCGACTTCGTCGAGCATGCAGAACGGCGCCGGGTTCAATTTGAAGATGGCAAAGACCAGGGCCAGCGCGGTCAGCGCCTTTTCGCCACCGGAGAGCAAATGGATGGTGCTGTTCTTCTTGCCAGGAGGACGCGCCATGATTGTCACCCCTGTATCGAGTAAATCTTCGCCCGTCAGTTCCAAGTAAGCGCTGCCGCCACCGAAAACTTTTGGGAAAAGTGCCTGCAAACCGCCGTTGATCTGATCAAAGGTATCCTTGAAGCGGTTGCGGGTTTCCTTGTCGATCTTGCGAATGACGTTTTCCAGGGTCTCCAGCGCCTCCACCAGATCGTCGTTCTGAGCGTCCAGGTAGCGCTTGCGCTCGGACTGCTGCTGGTACTCGTCGATGGCCGCCAGGTTGATTGCCCCCAGGCGCTGGATGCGCTGGGCAATGCGTTCCAGCTCCTCCTCGGCGTCCTTCTCGTTCGCCCCGGCCACCAGGGTGGCCAGCACGCCGTCGAGGTCGTAGCCGTCTTCCAGCAACTGGTCCTGCAAGGCTTTGCGCCGCACCGTCAGGGCCTGCCACTCCATGCGCTGCTGTTCCATCTGGCCGCGAATCAGTTGCGATTGCTGCTCGGCCTGGCTGCGGCGCTTTTCGGCGTCGCGCAGTTCACGGTCGGCGTCCTCCAGGGCGATCTGCGCCGTCTTGAGCTCTTCGTCGACGCTCATGCGCTTGTCGAGCAACTCTTCGAGCTTGAGGCGCAGCTCCTCCAGCGGCGCTTCACCCTCCTCCAGATTGAGGCTCAACTGCTCGCGTTTTTCGGTCAGGCGTTCGGACTGCATTTCCAGCCGTTCCAACGCCTGGCGCGTGGAATCGTGCTGAGCCTTGAGCGAGCCCAGGCGCACCGCCAACTGATGGGCATGGTCCTTGTGCTGGCGTGCTTCCTGGCGCACCCGGTCCAGGCGCTCGCGCAGGCTGTCGCGCTGGGCCAGCAGCAGTTCGCGCTGCTCGGTGTCCAGCGCCATGGCATCGAGGGCTTCCTGCAGTTGCAAGCGCGCCTCGCCGATCTGTTCGTGCTCCAACGCCCGCTGCTCGCCCAGTTCGGCGATTTCCTCTTCCAGGCGGGTGCGGCGCAGCGCCAGCTGTTCAACCTTGGCCTTGCCGGCCGACAACTGCGCCTTGAGCTCGCCTTGCTGGCGCGCTTCATCCTGCAATAGCCGCCGCAGGTGTTCGCGGCCGTTCTCCTGCTGACGCTGTTGCGCCCGCAGGTTCTGCAATTCGGTTTCCAGGGCTTCGACGCTGGCCTCGCGCTCTTCGCGCTCTTCGCTCAGGCGCTGGATTTCCTGACCACGGGCAAGCATGCCGCTCTCGGCTTCGCTGGCCCGGCGTACCCGCAGGAAATGCCGGCCGACCCAATACCCGTCACGGCTGATCAGGCTTTCGCCGACCGCCAATTGCCCACGCAGGGCCAAGGCCTGCTCAAGGCTATCCACCGGTTTGACCTGCCCGAGCCAGGGCGACAGGTCAACCTGGGCCTCGACCTTGTCCAGCAAGCTGCCGGGGATTCGTACGCCGTCGCCAGCCGGGCTGAGCAGGCGCAGATCGCCCTGGGTGAAACCCGACAAATCGAAGCCGCCAAAGTCATCCACCAGCACCGCCTGCAGATCGGCACCCAGCACGGTTTCCACCGCCAGCTCCCAACCGGCATCGACCTTCAGGCCCTCGGCCAGTCGCGGACGCTCGGCCAGATGCTGATCGCGCAGCCATTCGGCGGTGCCGGTGCCTGGGTCCAGCGCGGCTTGCTGCAGGGCTTCCAGCGAGGCCAGGCGTCCATTGAGTCGCTGCAATTCGCCCTGGCCCTGCTGCTGGTTCTGCAAGGCCAGTTGCAAGGCCTGGCGCAGTTGCTCGAGCCGTTCGACCTGGGCATCTTCGCTGGCCTGCAAGTCTTCGAGGGTGGCTTCACTGGCCGCCAGTTGCTCGCTCAGATCCAGAATCGCCGCGTCCTCCGGATCCGCCGCGAGCAAGGCGCGCTCTTCGGACAGGCGGCGCTGACGTTCGGCCAGGCGCTCCATGCTGGTTTCCAACTGCTGGATGCGCGACTGCTGGACTTCAGCCTGGCGCCGCGGCTCGGCCGAGGTCAGGTTGAAACTGTCCCACTGCTCTTGCCAGCCGTGCATGGTCAGCTCGGCTTCCTCCAGGGCTGCGGCGGCCTCTTCGGCGGCGGCGCTGGTGATTTCCTGCTCTGGCGTGAGCCGGTCCAGTTCTTCGCCAAGGGTCAGCAGCAGCGTGCGGTCGTGACCCAGGTGCGATTCGGTTTCCAGGCGCGCCCGCTCGGCTTCCTTCAAGTCATCCTGCAACTGCCGCAGTCGTTGTTGACCATGCTGGATGCTCTGCTCGACCCGGGCGATGTCGCCCCCCACGGAATAGAAGCGCCCCTGCACCAGATTGAAGCGCTCGGACAGGTCGTGGTGTCCGTCACGCAGGCGTTCGATGGCGGCGTCGGCGTTGCGTTGCTCGGCCACCAGGGCTTCGAAGCTGACTTCCTGGTTGCCGATGATCGCCTCACGCTGGCCGACCTGCTCGTTCAACGCTTGCCAGCGCAGGGCCGACAGCTGGGCCTTGAGCTGGCGCTCCTCACCCTTGTATTCCTGGTACTTCTTCGCGGCCTCGGCCTGACGGTGCAAACGCTCGAGTTGGCGTTCGAGTTCTTCGCGCAGATCGGTCAGGCGCGCGAGGTTCTCGTGGGTGCGACGAATGCGGTTTTCAGTCTCGCGCCGCCGCTCCTTGTATTTGGAAATACCGGCGGCTTCTTCGATGAAGTTGCGCAGGTCTTCGGGCTTGGCCTCGATCAGCTTGGAGATCATGCCCTGTTCGATGATCGAGTAGCTGCGCGGGCCCAGGCCGGTACCGAGGAAGATATCGGTGATGTCACGACGCCGGCACTTGGCGCCGTTGAGGAAATAGCTGTTCTGGCTGTCGCGGGTCACTTTGCGACGAATGGAGATTTCCGCATACGCCGCGTACTCGCCGACCAGGGTACCGTCGGAGTTATCGAACACCAGCTCGATGCTGGCCTGGCTCACCGGCTTGCGGCTGGTGGAGCCGTTGAAGATGACGTCGGTCATCGACTCGCCGCGCAGGTTCTTGGCCGAGCTCTCGCCCATCACCCAACGCACGGCATCGATGATGTTCGACTTGCCGCAACCATTGGGCCCGACCACCGCCGCCATGTTACTGGGGAAGTTCACCGTGGTCGGGTCGACGAAGGATTTGAACCCCGCCAGCTTGATGCACTTGAGCCGCACGTTCAGGCCTTCGTCAAGGCAGAGACCACCAGGTCGCAACTGCGCTGGGCGTAGGCCGTGAGCACGATGCGGATCTGCGGTAAATCACGGGCCAGCACAGCGGCGAGCAGGCGCTGGAACAGGTCGAGGAACTCGCTCATTTCCGCCTTGCGCTGGTCCAGGGCCAGGAAATAGGCACGGCTCATGGCCGGTTGCAGGTTCTCGACGGTTTCCTGCAAGTACGGGTTGTCGGCAAAGGGATAGGCGGCGCGCATCACGCTGAAGCTTTCATCGACGAAGGTACGGATATCCTGGCGCGCGTAGGCGTCGTTGAGACGCTGCTGGATCGCTACGAACGGCGCCATGTCGGCCTGCTCTTTCCAGCCATGGGCCACGGCGTTGCCCAGCAGGATGTACAGCTCGCTCATCAGCGTGCAGAGGCTGCGCACCTTGTGTTCGGTGAGTTCGGTGACGTGGGCGCCACGGCGCGGCAGGATCGCGATCAAGTGGCGTCGTTCCAGGATCAGCAAGGCCTCGCGGACCGAGCCGCGGCTGACGTTGAGTGCCAGCGTGACCTTCTGCTCCTGGATGCGCTCTCCCGGTTTCATTTCGCCGCGAATGATGCGTTCGGCGAGGTAATGGGCGATTTGCTCGGCGAGGCTGTCCGGGGCCTTGAACGTCATGGTTGTCCTTCAAACTCTTCGATTTGCACAAGCGGCGCAGTGTAGCGCACTCGATACGTCATGGCGCAGGGCCTGTACCGGGTTTTTGGCACGATTCAAGCAAAAAAAGTTTGAGCTTTCCTGCTGAAACAGAACCTGTGGAAGAACCTGTGGGAGCGAGCTTGCTCGCGATAGCGGTCTGTCATCTTGCATCCATACTGAATGTACCGCTGTCATCGCGAGCAAGCTCGGCTCCCACAGGGTTCTACAGTGTCCATAGATCGTTGTTCATCGACCAAGTGGAATTTCTTGACCTTTAAGTCAGAAAATCATTGACCGAAAAGTCAGAACTGATAAATTCAGCCCACGTCGATACAACAATAATGAGTCTGCGAGGCCTTCCGTGATCCAGTTTTTACTCAACCAGGAACTCCGTAGCGAGCACGCCCTGGACCCGAACCTGACCGTGCTCAACTATTTACGCGAACACGTTGGTAAACCAGGCACCAAAGAAGGCTGCGCCAGCGGCGATTGTGGCGCGTGCACCGTGGTGGTGGGCGAATTGGAAACGGGCGCCGATGGCCGCGAACGCATTCGCTATCGCAGCCTCAACGCGTGCCTGACCTTCGTCTCGTCCCTGCACGGCAAGCAACTGATCAGCGTCGAAGACCTCAAGCACCAGGGCCAACTGCACAGCGTCCAGCAGGCGATGGTCGATTGCCACGGCTCGCAATGCGGCTTCTGCACACCGGGCTTTGTCATGTCGCTGTTCGCCCTGCAAAAGAACAGCGAGCAACCCGACGCCCATAAAGCCCACGAAGCCCTGGCCGGCAATCTCTGCCGTTGCACCGGCTACCGGCCGATCCTGGCCGCTGCCGAGCAGGCCTGCTGTGGCCAGCAGCCAGACCAGTTCGATGCCCGCGAAACCGAAACCATCGCCCGCCTCAAAGCCATTGCGCCGACCGAGACCGGCGAGCTTAACAGTGGCGACAAACGCTGCCTGGTGCCGCTGACCGTCGCCGACCTGGCCGATCTCTACGATGCCTATCCCCAGGCGCGCCTGCTGGCCGGCGGCACGGACCTGGCCCTGGAAGTCACGCAATTTCACCGCACACTGCCGGTGATGATCTACGTGGGCAACGTCGCCGAACTCAAGCGTATCGAACGCTTCGACAATCGCCTGGAGATCGGCGCCGCCGCCGCCCTCTCCGATTGCTACGAAGCCCTGAAAGCCGAATACCCGGACTTTGGCGAATTGCTGCAGCGCTTCGCCTCGCTGCAGATCCGCAACCAGGGCACCCTGGGCGGCAACATCGGCAACGCCTCACCGATTGGCGACTCGCCGCCCCTGCTGATCGCCCTCGGCGCGCAGATCGTGCTGTGCAAGGGCCAGACCCGCCGCACCCTGGCCCTGGAAGACTATTTCATCGACTACCGGATCACCGCCCGCCAGGAAAGCGAATTCATCGAAAAGATCATCGTGCCACGGGCCAGCGCCGAACAGGCGTTCCGCGCCTACAAGGTCTCCAAGCGCCTGGACGACGACATTTCCGCCGTGTGCGCGGCGTTCAACCTGCGCATCGACAACGGCGTGGTCCGCGACGCCCGCGTGGCCTTCGGCGGCATGGCCGCGACGCCCAAACGCGCCAAGCATTGCGAAGCGGTATTGATCGGTGCGCCGTGGACCGACAGCAGCGTCGAACGCGCCTGCCTCGCACTGGCCGAAGACTTCACGCCGCTGTCGGACTTCCGCGCCAGCAAGGAATACCGCCTGCTCAGCGCCCGCAACCTGTTGCGCAAATACTTCATCGAACTGCAAACGCCGCACATCGAGACTCGGGTGACCGCTTATGTCTAACCATCACACCGTAGAGAAGACCCAAGCCGAACTCGCCGAGCTGTTCGCCCGCGACCTGACCACCGGCGTGGGCCGCAGCGTCAAGCACGACAGCGCCGCCAAGCATGTGTCCGGCGAGGCCCAGTACATCGATGATCGCCTGGAGTTTCCGAACCAGTTGCACGTCTATGCCCGGCTGTCGGACCGCGCCCACGCCCGGATCATTCGCATCGATACCACGCCCTGCTACGCCTTCGAAGGCGTGCGCATCGCCATTACCCACCAAGACATCCCTGGCCTGAAGGACATTGGCCCGCTGTTGCCGGGTGATCCGTTGCTGGCCATCGATGACGTGCAGTTCGTCGGCCAACCAGTGCTGGCCGTCGCCGCCAAGGACCTGGACACCGCGCGCAAGGCGGCGATGGCGGCCATCGTCGAATACGAAGACCTGGAACCGGTGCTGGACGTGGTCGAGGCCCTGCGCAAGCGGCACTTCGTGCTCGACAGCCACACCCACCAGCGCGGCGATTCGGCCACGGCACTGGCGAGCGCCGAGCATCGCATCCAGGGCTCGCTGCACATCGGCGGCCAGGAACACTTTTACCTGGAAACCCAGATTTCCTCGGTGATGCCCACCGAAGACGGCGGCATGCTCGTCTACTGCTCGACCCAGAACCCCACTGAAGTGCAAAAACTGGTGGCCGAGGTGCTGGGCGTGTCGATGAACAAAGTCGTGGTGGACATGCGCCGCATGGGCGGCGGCTTTGGCGGCAAGGAAACCCAGGCCGCCAGCCCGGCGTGCCTGTGCGCCGTCATCGCGCACCTCACCGGCCAGCCGACCAAGATGCGCCTGCCCCGCGTCGAAGACATGCTGATGACCGGCAAGCGCCACCCCTTCTACATCGAATACGACGTCGGCTTCGACAGCACCGGACGCCTGCACGGCATCGCCCTGGAACTGGCCGGCAACTGCGGTTGCTCGCCGGACCTGTCGGCCTCGATCGTCGACCGGGCGATGTTCCATGCCGACAACGCCTACTACCTGGGCGATGCGACCATCAACGGCCACCGCTGCAAGACCAACACCGCGTCGAACACCGCTTACCGCGGTTTCGGCGGGCCCCAAGGCATGGTCGCCATCGAAGAGGTGATGGATGCCATCGCCCGGCACCTGGGGCTCGATCCGCTGGCCGTGCGCAAGGCCAACTATTACGGCAAGACCGAACGCAACGTCACCCACTACTACCAGACCGTCGAGCACAACATGCTCGAGGAAATGACCGCCGAGCTTGAAGAAAGCAGCCAGTACGCCGAACGCCGCGAAGCGATCCGTCGCTACAACGCCAATAGCCCGATCCTGAAAAAGGGCCTGGCGCTGACCCCGGTCAAATTCGGCATTTCCTTTACCGCCAGTTTCCTCAACCAAGCCGGGGCGCTGATCCACGTCTACACCGACGGCAGCATCCACCTGAACCATGGCGGCACCGAAATGGGCCAGGGTTTGAACACCAAGGTCGCGCAAGTGGTGGCCGAGGTGTTCCAGGTGGAAATGGACCGCGTGCAAATCACCGCGACCAACACCGACAAGGTGCCGAACACTTCGCCCACCGCCGCCTCCAGCGGTGCCGACCTGAACGGCAAGGCCGCGCAGAACGCCGCCGAAACCATCAAGCGGCGCCTGGTGGAATTCGCCGCGCGACAGTACAAGGTCAGCGAAGAGGACGTGGAATTCCACAACGGCCATGTGCGGGTGCGCGATCACATCCTGACCTTCGAGGCGCTGGTGCAGCAGGCGTATTTCGCCCAGGTTTCGCTGTCGAGCACCGGCTTCTACAAGACCCCGAAAATCTACTACGACCGCAGCCAGGCCCGTGGCCGGCCGTTCTACTACTACGCCTATGGCGCGGCCTGTGCCGAGGTGATCGTCGACACCCTCACCGGCGAGTACAAGATGCTGCGCACTGACATCCTCCACGACGTCGGCGCCTCGCTGAACCCGGCCATCGACATCGGCCAGGTCGAGGGTGGTTTCATCCAGGGCATGGGCTGGCTGACCATGGAAGAACTGGTGTGGAACGACAAGGGCAAGCTGATGACCAATGGCCCGGCCAGCTACAAGATCCCCGCCGTGGCCGACATGCCGCTGGACCTGCGGGTCAAGCTGGTGGAAAACCGCAAGAACCCCGAAGACACGGTGTTCCACTCCAAGGCCGTGGGCGAGCCGCCGTTCATGCTCGGCATCGCCGCGTGGTGCGCCATCAAGGACGCCGTGGCGAGCCTGGGGGATTACCGGCACCAACCGAACATCGACGCCCCGGCAACACCGGAACGGGTGTTGTGGGGATGTGAGCAGATGCGCGGGTTGAGGGCGGTGGAGGTTGGGGAAGCTGAAACCGAGTTGGCTTCGCTTTAGACCGCGGCGCGGCCAATCGCGAGCAAGCTCGTTCCCACATTGGGTCGGTGTTCACAAATCCCCTGTGGGAGCGAGCTTGCTCGCGATGAGGCCGGAACAGACAACAAAGATGTCGAGGTGAATATGTACAACTGGATCAGCGCCCTCGCCGACCTGCAAACCCGCGGTGAACCGTGCGTGCTGGTGACGATCATCGAAGAGCTCGGCTCCACCCCGCGCAACGCCGGTTCGAAGATGGTCATCAGCGCCAGCCAGACGTTCGACACCATCGGTGGCGGACACCTGGAATTCAAGGCCATGGAAATCGCCCGGCACATGCTCGCCAGCGGCCAGCAGAACACCCATCTGGAGCGCTTCAGCCTCGGTGCGAGCCTGGGCCAGTGCTGCGGCGGCGTCACCGTACTGTTGTTCGAACCCATGGGCCAGGTCCAGGCGCAGATCGCCGTGTTCGGCGCCGGCCACGTCGGCCGTGCCCTGGTGCCGCTGCTGGCGAGCCTGCCCTGCAAGGTGCGCTGGATCGACTCACGGGAGGCGGAATTCCCCGAACACCTGCCCCATGGCGTGCGCAAGATCGTCACCGAGGAGCCACTGGATGAAGTCGACGAATTGCCCGTCGGCAGCTACTGCATCGTCATGACCCACAACCATCAGCTCGACCTGGAACTGAGCGCCGCGATCCTCAAGCGCAACGACTTTGCCTACTTCGGCCTGATCGGCTCGAAGACCAAACGGGTCAAGTTCGAGCATCGCCTGCGTGATCGTGGTTTTGACAGCAGCACCTTGCAGCGCATGCGTTGCCCGATGGGCATCGGCGAAGTCAAAGGCAAGTTGCCTGTGGAAATCGCCATCTCCATCACCGGCGAAATCATCGCCACCTATAACGCCGACTTCGGCCAGCACACCGCCCGCGCCGAACCGATTGCCAAGCTGCTGCCGGCCTCGCGCCGCAGCCAGGCGAACCGTTGAACACTCGTTGAGAATTCCCATGCCCCTGACACGCAAAGCCTACCGCGCCGCCCTGCTCCACAGCCTCGCCGACCCGGCCGAAGTCGGTATCGAGGCGTCCTATGAATATTTCGCAGACGGTTTGCTGGTGGTGGAAAACGGCCAGATCAGTGCCATCGGCCACGCCCATGACCTGCTGCCAACCCTGGCAACTGACATCGAAATCACTCATTACCCGGACGCGCTGATCACCCCCGGCCTGATCGACACCCACATCCACCTGCCCCAGACTGGCATGGTTGGCGCCTATGGCGAGCAATTGCTGGACTGGCTCAACACCTACACCTTCCCCTGCGAAAGCCAGTTCGCCGACAAGGCCCACGCCGATGCCGTGGCCGATATTTTCGTCAAGGAACTGCTGCGCAACGGCACCACTACCGCACTGGTGTTCGGCAGCGTGCACCCGCAATCGGTGAATTCGTTTTTTGAAGTGGCCCAGAAGCTCGACCTGCGGATGATCGCCGGCAAAGTGATGATGGACCGCAACGCCCCGGACTACCTGGTCGACACCGCCGAATCCAGCTACACCGAGAGCAAGGCGCTGATCGAGCGCTGGCACGGCAAGGGCCGCCTGCACTACGCCGTGACCCCGCGCTTCGCCCCCACCAGCACTCCGGAACAACTGGCCTTGGCCGGTCAGTTGCTGGGGGAATACCCAGACTTGTACATGCAGACCCACATCAGTGAAAACCTGCAGGAGGTGCAATGGGTCAAAGAGCTGTTCCCGGAGCGCAAGGGCTACCTGGACGTCTACGACCACTACCAACTGCTCGGCGAACGTTCGGTGTTCGCCCACGGCGTGCACTTATGTGACGACGAATGCGCTCGCCTGGCCGAGACCGGTTCGGCCATAGCCTTCTGCCCGACCTCGAACTTTTTCCTCGGCAGCGGCCTGTTCAACCTGCCGATGGCGCAGAAGCATAAAGTGAACGTGGGGTTGGGCACCGACGTGGGTGGCGGCACCAGTTTTTCGCTGCTGCAAACCCTGAACGAAGCCTACAAGGTGATGCAGTTGCAGGGCGCGCGGCTGAGCCCGTTCAAGTCGCTGTACCTGGCCACCCTCGGCGGCGCCCGGGCCCTGCGCCTGGAGGACAAGATCGGGACGTTGCAACCGGGTACCGATGCGGATTTCCTGGTGCTGGACTACAACGCCACGCCGCTGCTGGGCTATCGCCTCAAGCAGGCCAAGGACATTGCCGAGCGGTTGTTCGTGTTGATGACGCTGGGGGATGACCGGACGGTGGCGCAGACTTATGCGGCCGGTAAATTGGTGCATCAGCGGTAGATTTTTGATCGTTCCCACGCTCTGCGTGGGAATGCCTCAACGGACGCTCTGCGTTCGGCTTTTGGGACGCGGAGCGTCCCGGGCTGCGTTCCCACGCAGAGCATGGGAGCGATCAGGGTCGGGGGTTATAGCTTAGCGGTCGACCGCCCAGGCTTCTTGCTCTGCAGCAGGTGCGAGAACACCGCATGCAAGTCATCCGACGCACTTTCCTCGTCGAGGTTGAGCTTGCTGTCGATGTGGTCCATGTGATGCATCATCAGGTCCACTGCCAGCGTCGCATCGCGAGCCTCGATGGCGTCGATCAGCTGGGTGTGTTCGTCATAGGAACAGTGGGAACGGTTGCCGCTTTCGTACTGGGCGATGATCAGCGACGTCTGGGACACCAGGCTGCGCTGGAAGCTGATCAGCGGGGCGTTCTTCGCCGCTTCGGCCAGCTTGAGGTGGAACTCGCCCGACAAACGGATGCCGGCGCCGCGGTCGCCACGGGAGAAACTGTCGCGCTCATCGCTGACCATCTGCCGCAGCTCAGCCAATTGTTCGGCCGTGGCGTGCTGCACCGCCAATTCGGTGATCGCCCTTTCCACCAGGCGCCGGGCCATGAATACCTGGCGAGCCTCTTCGACACTCGGGCTCGCCACCACGGCACCGCGGTTGGGCCGCAGCAACACCACGCCTTCGTGAGCCAGGCGTGACAGCGCCCGGCGAATGATCGTGCGGCTGACCCCGAAAATCTCCCCCAGTGCCTCTTCGCTCAACTTTGTACCGGGCGCCAGGCGTTGTTCGAGGATGGCCTCGAAGATATGCGCATAGACAATATCGTCCTGGGTTCCGCTGCGGCCGGCTTTACCGGCTCGCGGTTGTTTCTTGAGGGGCTGCAACTGTTCGTTCATGGGCACTCGAGTCGGGAGAACTGCGGCGAATTGACCGTGACTGTAATACGGCACAGCGGGTCGCTGGCAAGTATCGCGTAAAAAACAGCTCGATTGTACACAACCTCTGATGGCAACACGACTGTACGGCTGTTTGCGGGCATGGCTGTATTGCAATCGGCTACTGCGTTGAGTTTAGGCTTCAAACCCAAAACCTGCGGCGCGATCAAGCCCAGTCAATCTACAACAAGGACCACCGCCCACCATGACCGAAGTCACGACCACACCACTTCGTCCATTGGCCGATACCTCGCCTTCAGCCATCGTCGCCGGGTTCATTGCGATGATGACCGGCTACACCAGTTCCCTGGTGCTGATGTTCCAGGCCGGGCAAGCGGCAGGGCTGACCAGTGGGCAGATTTCTTCGTGGATCTGGGCGATTTCCATCGGCATGGCGGTGTGTTCCATCGGGTTGTCGCTGCGCTATCGCACGCCCATCACCATCGCCTGGTCGACACCCGGCGCGGCGCTGCTGATCACCAGCCTGGGCGGTGTGAGTTACGGCGAGGCCATCGGCGCCTATATCACCTGTGCAGTATTGGTGACGATCTGCGGCCTGACCGGCAGTTTCGAGCGCCTGGTCAAGCGTATTCCAGCCTCGCTGGCGGCGGCGTTGCTGGCGGGGATCCTGTTCAAGATCGGCAGCGAGATCTTCGTCGCCACCCAGCATCGCACCGGCCTGGTGCTGGGGATGTTTTTCACCTACCTGATCGTCAAGCGCCTGTCGCCCCGCTACGCGGTACTGGCGGCACTGTTGATCGGTACGGCGCTGTCGGGCCTGCTGGGGCTGTTGGACTTCAGCGGCTTTGCCCTGGAAGTCGCGACGCCGGTCTGGACCACGCCGCACTTTTCCCTGGCGGCCACCATCAGCATCGGCATTCCGCTGTTCGTGGTGGCGATGACCTCGCAGAACATGCCCGGCATCGCCGTGCTGCGGGCCGACGGTTATAATGTGCCGGCCTCGCCGTTGATCACCAGCACCGGCATCGCCTCGCTGCTGCTGGCACCGTTCGGCTCCCATGGCATCAACCTGGCGGCCATCAGCGCGGCCATCTGCACCGGCCCCCACGCCCACGAAGATCGCAACAAGCGCTACACGGCGGCGGTCTGGTGCGGGATCTTCTACGGGATTGCCGGGGTGTTCGGCGCTACGCTGGCGGCGTTGTTCGCGGCGCTGCCCAAGGAGCTGGTGCTGTCCATCGCGGCCTTGGCGCTGTTCGGGTCGATCATCAATGGCTTGAGCATCGCCATGAGCGAAGTGAAGGAGCGGGAAGCGGCGTTGATCACCTTCATGGTCACGGCGTCGGGGCTGACGCTGTTCTCCATCGGTTCGGCGTTCTGGGGGATTGTGGCGGGGGTGTTGACCTTGCTGATCCTGAACTGGCGTAGCGCCTGATCGTTCCCACGCTCTGCGTGGGCATGCAGCCCGTGACGCTCCGCGTCACTGGACGCGGAGCGTCCCTAGAGGCATTCCCACGCGGAGCGTGGGAACGATCAACCCAACAGACAGGCACAAAAAAACCGGCGCCCGAAAGGGCTGCCGGTTTCTGACCATCAAGCGACCGGATTGATCGGCTTTTCCGGGTACCAGACGTCCATCAGTGGGCTGACTTCAACGCTGGTCAGCTCAGGACGTGCCTTGAGCCAGGCTTCAACGGCAGCACGCTGCTCTTCGGAAACCGAGCCACGCTTCTGCAGGCAAACCAGACCGTAGTCGTCACCGCCGACGTAGCCCAGGCCGTTGGCTTCCATGGCTTCTTTCAGGAAAGCGTCGAGGAAAGCGTCAATAGCCTCATCGGCCAGATCTTCTTTGAAATCCAGGTTCAGTTCGAAACCCAGCTCTTGAAATTCATCCACGCACAGTTTTTTGCGCAGACGCTGGGAACGGTTAGTCGCCATTGGAACAATCCTCATAAGTAATAACGGCCGGCACTTTACCAGTTTGATGCGTCGATTGCCCGACTGATCGGGCGTATCGGCCTACCGTCGGTAAAAAATAGCAGCCGAAGGGCTCAGGCACGGCCCAAGCGGCTGCGGCTTGGGGCATAATGCCGACACTTTCGTGACCGTTGAGGACGTTCATTTTCATGTCCTCGTTATTTCCCCCTCGCCCGTAGGGTTTTATTTCAAATGATCAAATCTTTGCGTCCACTGCTTCTGGCCAGCCTTCTTCTTCCCCTGGCCCTCCCTGTCACCAGCCACGCCGCCACGATCAACACTGCCCTGTCGCCCAACGTGCAAAAGGCCCTCAAGGCCAGCAAGCTGCAGGATGACGCGCTGTCCCTCGTGATGGTGCCGCTCAATGGCCCCGGCACCCCGACCCTGCACAACGCCGACGTTTCGGTTAACCCCGCTTCCACCATGAAACTGGTGACCACCTACGCGGCCCTGGAAATGCTCGGCCCCAATCACCAGTGGAAAACCGAGTTCTACACCGACGGCACCCTCAACGGCGGGATCCTCAACGGCAACCTGTATCTCAAGGGCGGCGGCGATCCCAAGCTGAACATGGAAAAACTCTGGCTGCTGATGCGCGACCTGCGGGCCAACGGCGTGCAGCAGGTTACCGGCGACCTGGTACTGGACCGAGGCTTCTTCATCCAGCCGCAACTGCCTGAATTCAACGACGACGGCAACGACGAAAACAAACCGTTCCTGGTCAAGCCCGACTCGTTGCTGGTCAACCTCAAGGCCCTGCGCTTCGTCGCCCGTAACGACGGCGGCCGGGTGCTGGTGTCGGTGGAGCCGCCGATTGCGAGCATTCGCATCGACAACCAGGTCAAGGCCGTCAACTCCAAGCAATGCACCGGCGGTGTGCGCTACAACCCGGTGGCCCAGACGGACGGCAGCGTGACAGTGACCGTCGGCGGCCAGCTCGGTGACGGTTGCAGCTCCCAGACCTATCTTTCGCTGCTGGACCATGCCACCTACACCGCAGGCGCGGTGCGGGCGATCTGGAAAGAGCTGGGCGGCAGCATCCAGGGCACGGACCGCCTGGCCGCGACCCCGAGCAACGCCAAGGTGCTGGCCCGGGCGTTCTCCCCGGACCTGGCGGAGATCATCCGCGACATCAACAAATACAGTAACAACACCATGGCCCAGCAACTGTTCCTGAGCCTCGGTGCGCAGTTCCGTAACGAAGCCGACGGTGATGACGCCAAGGCCGCGCAACGGGTGGTGCGCCAGTGGTTGGCCAAGAAAGGCATCACCGCGCCGCACCTGGTGATGGAGAATGGTTCCGGCTTGTCCCGTGCCGAACGGGTCAGCGCCCGGGAAATGGCGGCCATGCTGCAGGCTGCCTGGCGCAGCCCGTACTCGGCCGAGTTCATCAGTTCGATGCCGATTGCCGGCACCGACGGCACCATGCGCAAACGCCTGAAGACCACCGCCATGGCCGGCGAAGCCCACGTCAAGACCGGTACCCTGAACACCGTCCGCGCCATCGCCGGCTTCAGCCGTGACATCAATGGCAACACCTGGGCGGTGGTGGCGATTCTCAACGATCCGAAGCCTTGGGGCGCTTCATCGGTGCTGGACCAGGTGCTGCTGGACCTGTATCGCCAGCCGAAACTGCCACAGACGGCTTCGGCGCTCTAATCCAGCACAAACCCAATGTGGGAGCGAGCCTGCTCGCGATTCGGTAGGTCAGCAGACATCGATGCTGAATGACACACCGCTTTCGCGAGCAAGCTCGCTCCCACACTTGATCTGCCGCGGGCACAAAACTCGTGTACGAAGCCGACCCACTGTGGGAGCGAGCTTGCTCGCGATAGCGGCATGTCATTCAGTCTATTCATCAACTGAACCACCGATATCGCGATGATATGTGGCTAGCCCAACTGCACCTCAACCCGATCCCGTCCGGCCTGCTTGGCCGCATACACGCCCGAGTCAGCCCTTAGCAGCAACGCATCGGCACCCTCCCCGATGCGCCAGGTGGCGATACCGAAGCTGGCGGTGACAAACCCCACACCCTCGATGGGCGCCGCCCGCAAGCCTTCCCACAGCTCCAATGCCAAGGTGTAGGCACTCTCGCTGTCTGTGTCCGGGCACAGCACCACGAACTCTTCTCCGCCCAGCCGGCAGAACACATCGGTGCGCCGCAACCGTTGGCCGACGCGCTGACAGACGGCCTGCAACACCCGGTCGCCCACTGCGTGGCCATGCTGGTCGTTGATGCGCTTGAAGTGGTCGATGTCGAGCATGATGACCGCCAGCCCTCCGGAACCGCGCTCGACCCGAGCCATCTCCGAAGTCAGGCGGTCCTGGAAATAGCGACGGTTGCGAATGCCGGTCAGGGCGTCGGTCACGGACAGGGCCCGCAGCTCTTCTTCTACGCGCTTGAGGTCGGAAATATCCGAGATATAGCCGTGCCACAACACCCCGCCGCCGGGCAGTTCCTCGGGCGTGGCCTCGCCGCGTACCCAGCGCAGGCCGCGCAAAGGCAGTTGCACCCGGTACTCTTCCCGCCACGGGCTCAAGGTGTGGGCCGAAGCGCGAATCGAAGCGCGGACGCGCGTGCTGTCCAACGGGTGAATGCGCGAGAAAATCGCCTCGGCGTTCTGCACCAGCACATCGGGTTCCAATTCATAGATGTCGCGAATGCCGTCACTGGCATAGATGACGCTGAAGCGACCGTTGAAATCCATTCTGAATTGGTAGATCCCCCCGGGTACGTGGGCACTGAGCTTTTTCAGCAACAGGTCACGGGCAGCCAATGCTTCGTAGACGCGCTTGCGTTCAGTGATGTCGATGCAGATCGCCAGGTGCCCGATCCACAACCCCTGGTCATCGAGCATCGGTGTGGCGAGCATGTTCACGGTCAGGTGACTCCCATCGCGGCGCACCAGGGTCCACTCCCGCGCCTGTTGCCCGCCCTGCTCGCCGCCTTCGAGCAGCATCGCGTGGCACGCCGGGATCGGCTTGCCAAAACGCGCGCCGAGTTGGGCGGCGCGGGCCTGGAGTTCGCGCGGTACATGCAGGCTTTCCAGGGTCATGCTCTGCAGGACCTCGCAGCTCGGGTAGCCGAGCATCTGTTCGGCGCCGGCGTTGAAGGTGGTGATGACGCCGCGCAGGTCAGTGGCGATGATCGCGACTTGGGTTGCGGCATCCAGTACACCGCGCAACTGGCCGTGGGTACCGCGCAGCTCCTGCTCCCGGGCGCGCAGTTCACGGGTGCGTTGCTCTACCAGTTTCAAGGCCCGCTGCCGCTGGCTGACCAGCACATAGAGCAAGGCACTGAGCAGCAGGCTGAGCAAACCGCCGAGTATCACCATGCTGGTGACCGAAGAATGATTGGTGGCCAGGAACACCCGGCTGGGCCGCAATTCCACCCGGTAGTCGCGATCAGCCAGACGCAGCAGGCGGGTCGACGACAAATCACTACGACCTGGCGGGTTGTGGGATTCGAACAACGCCTCTTCCGCGTTTTCGCCAGACAGGTCCATGACACGCATCGACAGATTGTCGTGACTGGACGCTGGCAGCCCATCACCCGCCAGTTGCCGCATGCTGATAGCCGCCACCACGTACCCCAACGGTTCGCTGGCCGATTCCCGGGTGACGGGCGCGACCAGCAGCACACCGCGGGCAAACACCGGGTCGGTGCCCATCAGGTCCAATGGCTGCGAGGCCACCAGCCCGTCACGCTGGCGGGCCCGCTCGAGGGCGGCACGAGGCAAGGGTTCGGAAAGCAGGTCCAGGCCTAGCGGCGCCCCGTAGGAAGCCTGGCTCTGGATGTAGAGCATTGGAGCGTATTCGTCCCGTTCGGAGGCCTGCCGCAAGCCACCGTCGCCGTCTGCCTCGCGGATCGTGAATTGGGTGGCCCCTTCGGCCTGCGCGTGTTGTTCGAACGATTGCCGTTCGTCGCGCAGCACCCTGGGCGCCCAGGCGAAGGCGCGAGTACGCCGCAATAGCGCGTCGGCGTAACCACGGAATTCAGTGTTGGAGACCCCTTCGGAGTTGGCAAAGAAACGCCTGAGGCTGTCGAGGCGTTGCTCCTGGTCCTGGAAGTGTTCTTCGATGCGGCTGAAACGCTCCTCGGCTTGCAGCTCGAAGCGCTGGCGCAATTGCTGATTGAACAGGTTCATCATCGCCCAGGTCAGCAAGCCGGTCAGGACCGTACCGGCCAGCAGGACCAGCGAAGCCACCAGCCAGGCCGAAACGTCTTCGCTGATAAAGCCCAGGATCCTGGGACGCACCTGATGCAATGCCATAAATACAACTCAGAAAGGAGCCAGGCATAGGCATAGCCCTGGACACAGCCTAAGTTATAGCTATTCGCCATCACTTTGACCAGCCCTTAAAATAGGCCAGAAGCCTTGTATTACAAGGCTTCGTGGATCCAATCAACTGCAAATCAACGTGCCATGATCTTCCAGGCGCGGTGGATCTTGCCGTTGCGGGCAAAATCCGGATCAATGGTCTTGGCGGTGATTTCTTCCACCGCATAACGCTCGCCGAGGTTGTCCTCGAGCTGGAACTTGCGGAAGTTGTTGGAGAAATACAGCACGCCGCCCGGCGCCAGGCGCGCCATGGCCAGGTCCAGCAACTGCACATGGTCGCGCTGCACGTCGAACACGCCTTCCATGCGCTTGGAGTTGGAGAAAGTCGGCGGGTCGATGAAGATCAGGTCGTATTCGTCACGGCTGGCTTCAAGCCAGGCCATCACATCGCCCTGCTCCAGGCGGTTCTTGTCGGAAAAACCATTGAGCGACAGGTTGCGCCGCGCCCAGTCCAGGTAGGTCTTGGACAGGTCGACGCTGGTGGTACTGCGCGCGCCACCCTTGGCGGCGTGGACGCTGGCGGTCGCGGTGTAGCAGAACAGGTTGAGGAAACGCTTGCCGGCCGCCTCTTTCTGGATCCGCAGGCGCATCGGCCGATGGTCGAGAAACAGCCCGGTGTCCAGGTAGTCGGTGAGGTTGACCAGCAGCTTCACGCCACCTTCGTTGACCTCGGTGAACTTGCCCTGGGCGCTCTGGCGCTCGTACTGCTTGGTGCCGCTCTGGCGCTCGCGACGCTTGATCACCACGCGGCTCTTGTCCACGTTCAGCGCCTGGGGAATCGCCGCCAGGGCGTCGAACAGCCGGGCCGAGGCTTTTTCCGGGTCGATGGACTTCGGCGCGACGTATTCCTGGACGTGCACCCAGTCGTGGTACAGGTCGATGGCCATGGAATATTCCGGCATGTCGGCATCGTAGACCCGATAACAGTCAACGCCTTCACGCTTGGCCCATTTACTCAGCAGCTTGAGGTTTTTTTGCAGGCGATTGGCGAACATCTGCCCGCCTTCGCTCAACCGCGCCTGCTCGACCACAGGGGCCGGCGCCGGTGCTGGCTTGATCGGGTTGCCGTTCTTGTTGTACTGGCGCTCCTGCGGTACTTCCGGGGCCTGATCGTAGACGGCCTGTTCACGCTCGGCCTGACGCTGTTCCGGGGTACGACGCTCACCCGTGACGAACTGGTCCGGCAACACCTTGATCAGCAGCAATTTGCACGGCAAGGCGCCGTTCCAGAACGAATACTGCTTGTGACTGCGAATGCCCATGCGCTTGCCCAGGTCCGGCGCGCCGGTGAACACCGCCGCCTCCCAGTTCAGGCAGGCCTGGCGCAGACGCTCGCCAAGGTTCTGGTAGAGGTAAAGCAGGCTGGCTTCATCGCCCAGGCGCTCGCCGTACGGTGGGTTGCAGATCACCAGGCCCTTCTGGTTCTGGTCCGGACGCGGCTCGAAGGTGGCGACTTCGCCTTGATAGATCTTGATCCATTCGCTCAGGCCGGCACGTTCGACGTTGTTACGCCCCGGCTGGATCAGTCGTGGGTCGGCTTCGTAGCCGCGAATCCACAACGGTGGCTTGGCCAGGCCGGCGGCGGCGCGTTCACTGGCCTCTTCGTGGAGTTTCTTCCACAACGCCGGCACATGGCCGAGCCAGGCGGTGAAACCCCACTGCTGGCGGCGCAGGTTCGGCGCCATGTCGGCGGCGATCATCCCGGCTTCCACCAGGAACGTGCCCACACCGCACATCGGGTCGGCCAGCGCCCCGCCTTCAGCGGCAATGCGTGGCCAACCGGCACGGATCAGGATCGCGGCGGCGAGGTTTTCCTTCAGCGGCGCGGCGCCCTGCTGCAGGCGATAACCGCGCTGGTGCAGGCTGTGGCCGGAGAGGTCGAGGGAGAGGATCGCTTCGCCGCGGTCCAGGCGCAGGTGGATGCGCAGGTCCGGGTTGAGCTTGTCGATGGACGGCCGCTCGCCCGTCGGCGTGCGCAGCTTGTCGACGATGGCGTCCTTGACCTTCAAGGCGCCGAAATGGGTGTTGTCGATGCCCGAGCCGTGGCCGCTGAACTCCACCGCCAGGGTGCCATCGGCCAGCATGTGGTCTTGCCAGTCGACATCCAGCACGCCGTGGTACAGGTCTTCGGCGTCCTTCATCGGGAAGCGCTTGAGTACCAGCAACACGCGGTTGGCCAAGCGCGACCACAGGCACAGGCGATACGCCGTTTCCATGTCGGCCATGCCGCGCACGGCCGAGGTGTGCTCGCGCGCCTCTTCAAGGCCAAGCCCGACGGCTTCCTCGATGAGCAGGCCTTCGAGGCCCTTGGGGCAAGTGAGGAAGAGTTCGAAACGATCGGACATGGGATTTCCAGAGCCTTTGGCTAAGTGGACCGGGCAACGCATTGCCGGGCCGGGTTCAATCAGGTGCTTTTCTCAAGAGCACCCGCGTGGCACGAAAGTGTGCCGTGCCACCCTCGCCGCTCAGGTTAAAAGAGCTTAGATGCGAAGGCAGAAAAAAAATTCTGTGCAACAAATTGTGAAAACTCGACCCTTTCGTCGAATAGTACCCGAGTGCAACGGGAGGACATTCTCATCCGAGCCAGACCTACCCCTTTCGGCGCAGGGCCGATCATACAGGGGTCTTGCTCAAAAGCGGTCAACGAACATCAAGTTACTTATCGCCCTAACATCTTTATTGTTACGTGCTTATGACAAAACGATCATTCCATCCATGTGACGCTTTGGTTAGAACTCAACACAGGTTGACGTCGCAACGGCGTCAACACCTCGGCTCGTCACGCCGGCAACGAGCCACCAACGGCAGAATGATTCTGCCCCGGCCTCGATAGAGGTCGACGCTAAGTAACAGTCAACAAGTGAGGGCAACACCCTATGAGAAGACTTAAGCGTGATCCGTTGGAAAGAGCATTTTTACGTGGTTACCAATATGGCGTTGGTGGTAAATCCCGTGAGCTTTGCCCCTTTACTCTACCGTCGGTACGTCAAGCCTGGATCAATGGCTGGCGAGAAGGACGCGGCGACAACTGGGACGGTATGACCGGCACTGCGGGTATCCATAGACTCAACGAACTTCACGCCGTCGGCTGACACAGGGCTTAATACTCAAGAACTCGACAATTTGACACTCATATCGATTTAACCACGCACGTCCCATCCGGACGGCGGGCTACGGCCCAGGGGGCTCCTTCGAGGAGCCCTTTTTAATGCCTGGGTTTCAAGAGGTTGAGCTGCAAACACTGTTGTGGCGACACGCTGTGGGAGCAAGGCTTGCCCGCGATGAAGACGACGCGGTCTACCTGGAACCGAGGCGCCTGCATCGCGAGCAAGCTTTGCTCCCACAACTTGCTCGCATCAATAGATGCCGACCGTTCCTGAATCAACCCAACGCCGCAATGGCATCCACCGACTCACGAATCAACGCCGGCCCCTTATAGATAAAGCCCGAATAAATCTGCACCAGGCTCGCCCCGGCGGTGATCTTCTCGGCGGCGTGGCGGCCTTCGGTAATCCCGCCCGCGGCGATAATCGGCAAGCGCCCCGCCAATTCAGCGGCCAGCACCTTCACGGTGTGGGTGCTCTTGTCACGTACTGGCGCGCCAGACAAGCCGCCCGCCTCGTCACCGTGTTCCAGCCCTTCGACACCTTCGCGACCCAGGGTCGTGTTGGTGGCGATTACTGCGTCCATGCCCGTCTCGATCAGGGCCTGGGCCACCTGGGTGGTCTCTTCGTCGGTCATGTCCGGGGCGATCTTGATCGCCAGCGGCACGTGCCGGCCGTGAATCAACGCCAGTTCTGCGCGCCGCCGGGCCAGGTCGGCCAGCAGTTGCTTGAGCGAATCACCGAACTGCAGGCTGCGCAGCCCCGGGGTGTTGGGGGAGCTGACGTTGACGGTCACGTAGCTGGCGTGGGCGTAGACCTTGTCCAGGCAGATCAGGTAGTCGTCGACGGCGCGCTCCACCGGCGTGTCGAAATTCTTGCCAATGTTGATGCCCAGCACGCCCTTGTACTTGGCCGCGGCCACACGGGCCAACAGATGATCGACGCCCAGGTTGTTGAACCCCATGCGGTTGATGATCGCCTCGGCTTGCGGCAGGCGGAAAAGCCGTGGCTTGGGGTTGCCCGGCTGCGGTCGGGGGGTGACGGTGCCGATTTCCACGAAACCGAAACCCAACTGGGCGAACCCGTCGATGGCCGCGCCATTCTTGTCCAGGCCCGCCGCCAACCCGACCGGGTTGGGGAATTCCAGGCCCATGACCGTCACCGGCAATTTTGCCGGGGCCTTGCACAACAAACCGTTTAGGCCGAGGCGTCCGCCCGCGCCGATCAAGTCCAGGGACAGGTCGTGGGAAGTTTCCGGGGAGAGTTTGAACAGCAGTTCACGGGCCAGGGTGTACATGGGCGGCTTTGACTCGGGCGACGAAATGAGGCGGCGATTATAGCCGGGCAACGGCGGCTCAAGCGAGGCGCCCGCACAAAACGATAGCGCTGGCATATGCCTTGCACCCTTTTGGTCATCAGCGCCCATGCCAACGACGGAATGAGTGCCACACTGTTTTAAGGGACAACGGCGTCGTCGTCCGGCCTCCTGGGCCCGGACACGGCGCTTTTTTATGTGGAAGGTGATACCGATGAATGAAGTTCCAGCCAACCCCCTGGCCTGGGTCAACGGCAGCGATGCCCCGGAAAAGAGCGCGGTCAACCTCGGTTTCATGGCCTTGAGCGACTGTGCCCCGCTCGTCGTGGCCGCCACCCAGGGCTTCGCCCAACCCTACGGCCTGACCCTGAACCTCAAGCGCCAGGCCTCCTGGGCCAACCTGCGCGACAAGCTGGTCAGCGGCGAAATCGATGCCGCCCACAGCCTGTATGGGTTGATCTACGCGGTGCACCTGGGCATCGGCGGGGTCGCGGCGAGTGACATGGCCGTGCTGATGGGGCTGAACCAGAACGGCCAGAGCATCAACCTGTCCCATGGCTTGCAGGCCCAGGGCGTGACCAGTCCTGAAGCACTGGAACAACACGTGCACCAAACTCGCCCGAAACTGACCTTCGCCCAGACTTTCCCCACCGGCACCCACGCCATGTGGCTCTATTACTGGCTCGCCGCCCAGGGCATCCACCCGTTGTCGGATGTCGACAGCGTGGTCGTGCCTCCACCGCAAATGATCGCGCACCTGCAAGCCGGGCGTATCGACGGGTTTTGCGTCGGCGAGCCTTGGTGCGCCAGCGCGGTGAAGCAGAACCTCGGTTTCACCCTGGCGACCACACAGACCATCTGGCCCGATCACCCGGAAAAAGTCCTGGGTTGCACCCGCGCGTTCGTCGAGCAATACCCCAATACCGCCCGGGCCCTGGTGATGGCGATCCTCGAAGCCAGCCGCTTCATCGAACAAAGCAGCGAAAACCGTCGCAGCACCGCGCAACTGTTGACTGCGCCTGAATACCTCGACGCCCCGCTGGACTGCATCGAGCCGCGCCTGCTGGGGATCTATGCCGACGGCTTGGGCAACAGCTGGCAGGATCCCCACGCCATGCGCTTTCATGGCAACGGCGAGGTGAACCTGCCGTACCTGTCGGACGGCATGTGGTTCATGACCCAGTTCCGCCGCTGGGGCCTGCTGCGCGAAGACCCGGATTACCTGGCCGTGGCCCAGGACGTCCAGCAACTCAAGCTGTACCGCGAAGCCTGCGCGGCATTGGACATCGCGTCCCCGCGCCAGGACATGCGCAGCAGCCAACTGATCGACGGCATCACCTGGGACGGCTCGGATCCGGCCGGGTACGCCCGCAGCTTCAAACTGCACGCCTTGAGCGATGCGGCTCCCCTTCTCGCCAGCCGCTGACAGGAGCCACGACCATGCTGCGTATCCTGCTGATCAACGACACCGCGAAAAAAGTCGGTCGCCTCAAGGCCGCCCTGATTGAAGCCGGGTTCGAAGTCATCGACGAATCCGGCCTGACCATCGACCTGCCAGCGCGCGTCGAAACGGTGCGTCCGGACGTGATCCTGATCGATACCGAGTCACCCGGGCGCGATGTGATGGAGCAAGTGGTGCTGGTCAGTCGCGACCAGCCACGACCGATCGTCATGTTTACCGACGAGCACGACCCCAATGTGATGCGCCAGGCGATCAAGTCGGGCGTCAGCGCCTACATCGTCGAAGGCATCCATGCCGCGCGCCTGCAACCGATCCTCGACGTGGCCATGGCCCGCTTCGAAAGCGACCAGGCCCTGCGCGCCCAGCTCCTGGCCCGGGACCAGCAATTGGCTGAGCGCAAGCGCATCGAACTGGCCAAGGGCATGCTGATGAAGATGAAGGAATGCAACGAGGAACAGGCCTACACCCTGATGCGCCGCCAGGCCATGAGCCGCCAGCAGAAGCTGATCCAGGTGGCGGAGCAGATCATTGCCATGAATGAGCTGCTGGGCTGAAAGCCTTGTAGCGCCTGCCTCGCCCCCTACTAATGATCGTTCCCACGCTCTGCGTGGGAATGCCGCCAGGGACGCTCCGCGTTCCGCTTCACAAGGTGACGCAGAGCGTCACGGGATGCATTCCCACGCAGAGCGTAGGAACGATCATGACAGACCTGGCACAGATCTCGCTTAAGCAAACCCACAGGTAACCAACGGCGGTTGCCCCACCTACGACAAAGACGTCGCACACCCTTCTTGCCTCTCTGGCGATCCGGGTTGCGGCGTTTTTTTGTTTTGGCCCTTCGGGACCGGTGGTGCGACCACAGACGGCGCACTGCTCAAAGCACTGACTCATTTCTCGAGACTTTTACAGCTGAGGTGCGCGATGAATTCAAGCTTCTGGAAATCCGGCCATACCCCGACCCTGTTCGCGGCCTTCCTCTACTTCGACCTGAGCTTCATGGTCTGGTACCTGCTCGGCCCACTGGCGGTACAGATCTCCGCCGACCTGCACCTGACCACCCAGCAACGCGGCCTGATGGTCGCGACGCCGATCCTGGCTGGCGCCGTGCTGCGTTTGTTCATGGGCCTGCTGGCCGACCGGATCTCGCCAAAAACCGCCGGCATGGTGGGCCAGGTGATCGTGATCAGCGCGCTGTTCTGCGCCTGGAAACTGGGTATCCACAGCTACGAACAAGCCCTGCTGCTCGGCCTGTTCCTGGGTGTGGCCGGTGCTTCGTTCGCCGTGGCCCTGCCGCTGGCGTCCCAGTGGTATCCGCCACAGCATCAAGGCAAGGCCATGGGCATTGCCGGTGCTGGTAACTCGGGCACCGTGCTCGCTGCGTTGATCGCACCGGTCATGGCCGTGGCCTTCGGCTGGACCAACGTGTTCGGCTTCGCGCTGATCCCGCTGGTGCTGACCCTGGTGCTTTTCGCCTGGCTGGCCAAGAACGCCCCCGAGCGGCCAAAAGCCAAATCCATGGCCGATTACCTCAAGGCCCTGGGCGACCGCGACAGCTGGTGGTTCATGTTCTTCTATAGCGTGACCTTCGGCGGCTTCATCGGCCTGGCCAGCGCCCTGCCCGGCTACTTCAACGACCAATATGGCCTGAGCCCGGTCACCGCCGGCTACTACACCGCCGCCTGCGTCTTCGGTGGCAGCCTGATGCGTCCATTGGGCGGCGCCCTGGCGGACCGTTTCGGCGGCATCCGCACCTTGCTGGGCATGTACACTGTGGCGGCCGTCTGCATCGCCGCAGTGGGCTTCAACCTGCCGAGTTCCTACGCGGCCCTGGCCCTGTTCGTCTGCACCATGCTCGGTTTGGGTGCGGGCAACGGCGCGGTGTTCCAACTGGTGCCACAACGCTTCCGTCGCGAGATCGGCGTGATGACCGGGCTGATCGGCATGGCCGGCGGCATCGGCGGTTTCGCCCTGGCGGCGGGCATGGGCGCGATCAAGCAAAGCACCGGCAGCTATCAACTGGCGCTGTGGTTGTTCGCCAGCCTCGGTGTCCTGGCCTGGTTCGGCCTGCACGGCGTCAAGCGTCGCTGGAGAACCACTTGGGGTTCGGCAGCTGTCACCGCTGCTCGGGTATAAGCTGCAACCATGAGCCTGCAACTGAGTTTCGCCGAAGCCAGTGCCATCGGCCCGCGGGAGGAAAACCAGGACGCCCTGCGTCTGGTCACCCCCGCCCCAGCCCTGGCCGCCAGCAAGGGTTACCTGTTCGCCATCGCCGACGGCGTGAGCCAATGCGCCGACGGCGGGCTGGCCGCCCGTTCGACCTTGCAGGCGCTGGCCCTGGACTACTACTCCACGCCGCAAACCTGGGGCGTGGCCCAGGCGCTGGACCGGCTGTTGCTGGCGCAGAATCGCTGGCTGCAAGCCAACGGTGGCGGGCAACCGCTGCTCACCACCGTCAGCGCCCTGGTCCTGCGGGGCCGGCGCTTCACCCTCGCGCATGTCGGCGATTGCCGAGTCTACCGCTGGCACGCCGACCACCTGCAACGGGTCAGTGAGGATCACGT
Organism: Pseudomonas sp. H1_F01; assembly: GCF_054681425.1. NCBI lineage: Bacteria > Pseudomonadati > Pseudomonadota > Gammaproteobacteria > Pseudomonadales > Pseudomonadaceae > Pseudomonas > Pseudomonas sp. H1_F01. The sequence goes on from NZ_CP162823.1 coordinate 4,826,481, forward strand.
CTGGGAACAGCAAGGCATGCAGCATGTGCTCAAGCGCGCCCTGGGCCTGGATCAACACCTGATCCTCGACTTTCTCGACGGCGAGCTGCGCACCGACGAAACCTTCGTGCTGCTCAGCGACGGCGTCTGGGCGGTCCTGGGGGATACGGCCATCGCCGGTATCCTGCGCGACCAGCCGGACCTGGACCTGGCCGCGCAGACGCTGGTCAACGCCGCACACCTGGCCGGTAGCCAGGACAACGCCAGCGCCTTGCTGGTGCGGGTCGATGCGGTGGGCGAAGCCAGCATCGGCGATGCCCTGATCCAGCTGCAGCAATGGCCCCTGCCACCTGCGCTGAAACCGGGCCAGGTGTTCGAGGGCTGGCAGATCGAAAGCCTGCTCGGCCACAGCCAGCAATCGTTGCTCTACCGGGTACGCGACGGCCAGGGCCAACCCTGGCTGCTGAAAACCCTGCCCGTGCATCTACGGGACGACAGCCGGGCCGGACAGGCCCTGCTTTCGGAAGAATGGTTTCTCAAGCGCGTCGCAGGGCGGCAGTTTCCCGAGGTCCATGGCGTTCCCCAGCGTCAGCATTTGTACTACGTGATGCGGGAATATCCGGGTGCGACCCTGGCCGAGCTGTTCAACCAGGGCGGGCCGCTACCTCTGGCCCAGTGGTTGGACCTGGCGCAACGGCTGGTGCGGGCGGTGGGCCTGTTGCATCGAAGGCAGATCTACCACCGCGACATCAAGCCGGAAAACCTGCACCTGGGCGACGACGGGGAATTGCGCCTGCTGGATTTCGGCCTGGCGTACTGCCCGGGCCTGTCCGAGGACCAGGCCAACGTCTTGCCCGGCACCCCCAGCTACATTGCCCCGGAAGCCTTCGGCGGCACCGCGCCAACGGCGCAACAGGATTTGTATGCCGTCGGCGTGACTTTGTATTTCCTGCTGACCGGGCACTATCCCTACGGCGAAATCGAAGCCTTCCAGCGCCCGCGCTTTGGCGTGCCGGTCAGTGCCAGCCGCTATCGGCCGGACCTGCCCGAATGGCTCGGGCAAAGCCTGGAACGCGCCGTCGCGGCGGATCCGGAGCAGCGTTTTGAAACCGCCGAGGAATGGTTGTTGCTGCTGGAACAGGGCGAGCGCCGCAGCTTGAGCGTCAGGCCCAGGCCGCTGCTGGAAAGGGAGCCGCTGAAGGTCTGGCGGACGTTGGCGCTGGTGTCGCTGGTGGTGAATCTGGTGCTGCTGTTTCTAGTGTTTCATGGCTGAGATCCGGTCGCGCCCATCGCGAGCAAGCTTTGCTCCCACAGGGGCTCTGCTCCCACAGGGAATTTGCTGCCACAGGGGGACCTGCTCCCACAGGGAATTTGCTGCCACAGGGGACCTGCTCCCACAGGGAATTTGCTGCCACAGGGGACCTGCTCCCACAGGGAATTTGCTGCCACAGGGGACCTGCTCCCACAGGGAATTTGCTGCCACAGGGGACCTGCTCCCACAGGGAATTTGCTGCCACAGGGGACCTGCTCCCACAGGGAATTTGCTGCCACAGGGGACCTGCTCCCACAGGGAATTTGCTGCCACAGGGGATCTGCTGTGGGAGCAAAGCTTGCTCGCGATGGCGGCCTGCCTGCCACTACCAAGCTGCCGGCTGCCACGCTCCATTACCGGGCAACACGCTTTGATTCGGTGCAATAAATCCCTCCCCAATCCGCTCCACCAGCCCGCCACTCAATAAATCCGTGCCTTCGCGCCAGTTGGCACAACCACTGCATAATCCCTTTCAACAGACATAAGGCAACGCCTCCAACGATGAAGGCGGTGCTTCCCGAGAGAACGGGACCAGGACAAAGGCGTCCTCGCTAGCTTGCTAGCGGGACGCCTTTTTTTGTTTTCGTAAAAATGACCGAGCCAGTCCGATCGCCGTGATAAAGCGGACCTGAGCTTGCGGAGAACCCTGATGAAAAAACTCAAACTGGTGATGATCGGCAACGGCATGGCCGGGGTTCGAACCCTCGAGGAACTGCTCAAGCTGAGCAACGAGCTGTACGACATCACGGTGTTCGGCGCCGAGCCCCACACCAACTACAACCGCATCCTGCTCTCGCCGGTGCTGGCCGGTGAGCAGACGTTCGAAGAGATCGTGCTCAACGACCTGAGCTGGTACCTGGACAACAACATCAAGCTGCTGCTCAACCGCAAAGTGGTGGAAATCGACCGGGTCAAACGCCGGGTCATCGCCGAAGACGGCAGCGAAGCCGAGTACGACCGCTTGCTGATCGCCACCGGCTCCACACCCTTCATCCTGCCGATTCCTGGCAACACCCTGGAAGGCGTGATCGGTTACCGCGACATCGCCGACACCCAGGCGATGATCAACACCGCCAAGACCCACAAGCACGCCGTGGTGATCGGTGGCGGCCTGCTCGGCCTGGAAGCCGCCAACGGCTTGAAGCTGCGGGGCATGGACGTGACTGTGGTGCACCTGGGCGAATGGCTGCTGGAACGGCAACTGGACAAGACCAGCGGCCAACTGCTGCAGACCGCCCTGGAAAACCGTGGCCTGAAATTCCGCCTCAGCGAGCAGACCCAGGCCTTGCACGATGCCGGCAATGGCCGGGTCGGCTCGGTCCAGTTCAAGAACGGCGACATCATCCCCGCCGACCTGGTGGTGATGGCCGCCGGCATCCGTCCCAATACCGAACTGGCGGAAAAATCCGGCATCCCGTGCAACCGCGGGATCCTGGTCAACGACACGATGCAAACCTACGACCCGCGCATCTACGCCATTGGTGAATGCGCCAGCCACCGTGGCACCGCCTACGGCCTGGTGGCGCCGTTGTTCGAACAGGCCAAGGTCTGCGCCAACCACCTCGCGCAACTGGGCTTCGCCACTTACAAGGGTTCGGTCACCTCGACCAAGTTGAAGGTCACCGGCATCGACCTGTTCTCCGCCGGGGACTTCATGGGCGGCGAAGGCACCGAGACCATCACCCTTTCCGACCCCATCGGCGGCGTCTACAAAAAGCTGGTGATCAAGGATGACGTGCTGGTCGGTGCCTGCCTGTACGGCGATACGGCGGATGGCGGCTGGTATTTCCGCCAGATCCGTGAGAACCATGGCATCAGCGAGATCCGCGATCACTTGATGTTCGGTGAAAACGCCTTGGGCGACGTAGGCCACCAGGGCCAGGACAAAGCCATGAGCATGGCCGACAGCGCCGAAGTCTGCGGCTGCAACGGCGTGTGCAAGGGCACCATCGTCAAGGCGATCCAGGAGCACGGGCTGTTCAGCGTCGATGACGTGAAAAAACACACCAAAGCCGCCAGTTCCTGCGGTTCCTGCGCCGGCCTGGTGGAGCAGATCCTGATCAACACCGTCGGCGGTGCGGCGGACGTCAAGCCGAAAAGCGAAAAAGCCATCTGCGGTTGCAGCGACCTCAACCACGGCCAGATCCGCCAGGCGATCCGCGACCAGCACCTGCTGACCATCGCCGGGGCCATGAGCTACCTGAACTGGCGCACCCCCAACGGCTGCGCCACCTGCCGCCCGGCGTTGAACTACTACCTGATTTCCACCTGGCCCGGCGAAGCCCAGGACGACCCACAGTCGCGCCTGATCAACGAACGCGCCCACGCCAACATCCAGAAAGACGGCACCTATTCCGTGGTCCCGCGGATGTGGGGTGGCGTGACCAACCCTTCGGAACTGCGGCGCATCGCCGACGTGGCCGACAAATACAACGTGCCCATGGTCAAGGTCACCGGCGGTCAGCGCATCGATTTGCTGGGCATCAAGAAGCAGGACCTGCCCGGCGTCTGGAAAGACCTCGACATGCCGTCCGGCCACGCCTACGGCAAGTCCATCCGCACCGTGAAGACCTGCGTGGGCAGCGAGTTCTGCCGCTTCGGCACACAGAATTCCACCCAACTGGGTATCGAGCTGGAGCACGACCTGTTCAACATGTGGTCGCCGCACAAAGTGAAACTGGCCGTCTCCGGTTGCCCACGCAACTGTTCGGAAGCCGGCATCAAGGACGTCGGCATTATCGGTGTCGACTCCGGCTGGGAGATGTACATCGGCGGCAACGGCGGGATCAAGACCGAAGTCGCGGAGTTTTTCGTCAAGCTCAAGACCGCCGAAGAAGTGCGTGAATACAACGGTGCCTTCCTGCAGCTGTACCGCGAGGAAGCCTTCTACCTCGAACGCACCGTGCATTACATGCAGCGGGTCGGCATGGAGCACATCAAGAAAGCCGTGCTTGAAGATCCGGTTCGACGTAAGGCGCTCCATGAACGCCTGAAGTTTTCCCTGTCGCTGGAACAAGACCCGTGGAAACAACGCCTGGAACAACCCCAGTTGAAGAAAGAGTTTGAGGTCATCCCCGTGAAAAACCTGGAGGTGCCGGCATGAACTGGCTGGATATCTGCGCACTGGAAGACATCAATATCCTGGGTTCGCGCATCATCAATGGCCCGAAAGGCGACATCGCGATTTTTCGTACCAGCGACGATGAAGTGTTCGCCCTCGATGACCGTTGCCCGCACAAGGGTGGCCCGTTGTCCCAAGGGTTGGTCTATGGCAAACGCGTGGCCTGCCCGCTGCACAACTGGCAGATCGACCTGGAAAGCGGTCAGGCCCAGGCCCCGGACGTAGGCTGCGCCCATCATCATTCGGCCCGGGTCGAAAACGGCCGGGTGCAGTTGGCCCTGCGGGACGCAAGCTGATGAACCGCCAGATCACTGCCTCGACCTGCTGTTATTGCGGGGTCGGTTGCGGCGTCCTGATCGAGCATGACGGCGAGCGCATCCTCGGCGTCAGCGGCGATCCCGCCCATCCGGCCAACTTTGGCAAACTGTGCAGCAAGGGCTCGACCCTGCACCTGACCGGCGACCTCGCCGCACGCGCGCTCTACCCCGAACTGCGCCTGGGCAAAGGACTGGCCCGGGCCCGCACCGACTGGGACAGCGCCCTGGATCACGCCGTCAGCGTCTTCGCCGAGACCATCACCGAGCACGGCCCGGACAGCGTGGCGTTCTACATCTCCGGCCAATTGCTGACCGAGGACTACTACGCCTTCAACAAGCTCGCCCGGGCATTGGTGGGCACCAATAATATCGACAGCAATTCGCGGCTGTGCATGTCCTCCGCCGTGGTGGGCTACAAGCGCAGCCTCGGCGCCGACGCCCCGCCCTGCAGCTACGAAGACCTGGAGTTGAGCGACTGCGTGATGATCGTCGGCAGTAACATGGCCTACGCCCATCCCATCCTCTTTCGCCGTCTCGAAGAGGCGAAATCCCGTCGACCGCAGATGAAAATCATCGTCATCGACCCCCGGCGCACCGACACTTGCGATCTGGCAGACCTGCACCTGGCGATCCTGCCGGGCACCGATGTCGCCTTGTTCCATGGGATTTTGCACCTGCTGCTGTGGGAAGACTGGATCGACCGCGACTTCATCAAGGCCCACACCGAAGGCCTGGCGGAGCTGAAAAACCTGGTGCGCGATTACACCCCGAGCATGGTCGCCCAGCTGTGCGGCATCAGTGTCGAACAACTGCATCAGTGCGCCGAATGGGTCGGCACCTCGCCAAGCTTCCTGTCGTTGTGGTGCATGGGTTTGAACCAGTCCACCGCCGGTAGCGCGAAAAACAGCGCCCTGATCAACCTGCACCTGGCCACCGGGCAGATCGGCCGTCCAGGTGCGGGGCCGTTCTCGCTGACCGGTCAACCCAACGCCATGGGCGGACGGGAAACCGGCAGCCTGTCGAACCTGCTGCCGGGCCATCGCGAAGCCGCCAACCCGGAACATCGTGCCGAAGTCGCCCACTACTGGGGCGTCGAGCAACTGCCCGCCACCGCTGGCTTGAGCGCCATCGAGCTGTTCGAGCAGGTTCGCAGCGGCAAGATCAAGGCCTTGTGGATCGCCTGTACCAACCCTGCCCAATCGATGCCGGACCAGACCGCGGTACGTGAAGCCCTGCAAGCCTGCCCGTTCGTGGTGTTGCAGGAAGCGTTCCGGACCACCGAAACCGCCGCGTTTGCCGACCTGCTGCTGCCAGCGGCCAGTTGGGGCGAGAAAGAAGGTTCGGTGACCAACTCCGAACGGCGCATTTCCCACGTCCGCCGGGCCATCGGCGCACCGGGTGAAGCACGGCCGGACTGGGCAATCACGGTAGATTTCGCACAACGCCTGGAAAAACACCTGCGCCCGAGCCAACCCAGCCTGTTCGCCTTTGAAAGCCCGGCCCAACTCTTCGATGAATACAAACAGCTGACCCGTGGCCGCGACCTGGACTTGTCCGGCATCAGCCATGCCCTGATCGACCAACTCGGCCCTCAGCAATGGCCTTTCCCGGACGGCGCCACGGTCGGGACGGCGCGCCTGTACGTGGACGGAATTTTTCCTACTGACAGCGGCCGGGCGCGGTTTGTGGCCGACCCCTATCGCGCCGCCAAGGAACTGCGTGACGCCCGCTACCCGTTGACCCTGAACACCGGCCGCCTGCGGGACCAATGGCACGGCATGAGCCGTACCGGTACCGCCGCGCAGTTGTTTGGTCATGTGAACGAAGCGGTCCTCAGCCTGCACCCCGACGAACTGCAACGCCATCGCCTGCAAGCGGGCGACCTGGTCAGCCTCAAGAGCCGTCGCGGCAGCGTGATCGTGGCCGTGGACAGCGACGACAGCGTACGGCCCGGCCAGGCGTTCCTGCCCATGCACTGGGGCGACCGGTTCCTCAAGGGCGGCGTGAATACCCTGACGCAACCGGCCTTCGATCCCTTGTCGAAACAACCGGAACTCAAGCACAGCGGCGTACGCCTGGAACCGGTAAACCTGCCTTGGCAGCTTTTCGCCTTGATCGAAGGCGATGTTCAACAGCATCTGGAGGCCCTGCGCCCCCTGTGCGAGGCGTTTTCCTACGTCAGCCTGAGCCTGACTGGCCGTGAGCGTCCCGCGCTGCTGATTCGCGCTGCCAGCGCTGTCGCCCCCGAACCGCAACTGCTCCAGGCCATTGATGAACAATTGGGCCTGATCGATGGGCCGGTGCTGGCCTACGACGATCCGCGTCGCTCCATCGGTAAGCGGGTGCGCATCGAAAACGGCCGCATCACCGCCATTCGCCTGGCCGGCGAAACCCTGGCCCGGCACTGGTTGCAGAACCTGTGGCTGGAAGGTCGTGCCGATGAACAACTGCGGCGCTGGCTGCTGGCGCCTTTGAGCGCGCCGCCGGGCAATGTCGGCGCCGCAACGGGTGGCAGTAAAACGCTGTGCAACTGCATGAACGTCAGCCAGCGTGCGATCTGCGCAGGCATTGAACGCGGCCTGGACTTGCAGGGGCTCAAACAGGAGCTGGGCTGTGGCACGCAATGCGGCTCCTGCGTACCGGAAATCAAGCGCCTGCTGGTTGCCACTGCGCAACCGCTGGCGGCTATCTCGTGAGGAAAACACTATGAACGCAAAAGTCTGGCTGGTGGGTGCAGGTCCTGGTGACCCTGAATTGCTGACCCTCAAAGCCGTGCGCGCCTTGGGCGAAGCCGACGTGGTGCTGATCGACGATCTGGTCAACGCCGCGGTGCTGGAACATTGCCCCGACGCGCGCATCATTGCCGTGGGCAAGCGCGGCGGCTGCCGCTCCACGCCCCAGGCCTTTATCCATCGCCTGATGCTGCGCTATGCCCGCCAGGGCAAATGCGTGGTGCGTCTCAAGGGTGGCGACCCATGCATCTTCGGCCGCGGCGGTGAAGAGGCGCAGTGGCTGCGCGAGCAGGGTGTCGAAGTGGAGATGGTCAATGGCATCACCGCCGGCCTCGCGGGGGCGACCCAGTGCGATATTCCACTGACCCTGCGCGGGATTGCCCGGGGCGTGACGCTGGTGACGGCCCACACCCAGGATGGCAGCAGCCTGAACTGGCAAGCCTTGGCGCAAAGCGGCACGACGCTGGTGGTGTACATGGGTGTGGCGAAACTGAGCGAAATTCGCGAACAGTTGCTGGCCGGTGGCCTGGCCGCGAACACGCCTGTCGCCATGATCGAAAATGCGTCCCTGCCCCATCAACGTGACTGCCGCAGCGACCTGGCCTCGATGGAAGCCGATGCCAGCACCTTTCAACTCAAGAGCCCGGCGATCCTGGTGATTGGCGCGGTGGCCGGTGCTGCCGAACTGGCCACCTCCCCGTCTGCCTGGGCCCAGGTTTCAGCCCTCTGACATAGACCCCCTACCAGTGTGGGAGCGAGCTTGCTCGCGATGGCGGTGTATCAGCAGCCTGGATGGTGACTGACACACAGCAATCGCGAGCAAGCTCGCTCCCACAATGGGATCTGAGTTCGACCGGGAGAGCCAGGCCGGCTGTTAGGCCGCCTCGCGAGCAAGCTTTGCTCCCACAGATCGGATGGGCGTACGACCGGGAGAACCAGACCGGCTGTTAGGCCGCCTCGCTTTTGATTTTGATCTGGGACGCCCCGTTAACCACGCTGGCCGAACGCAGGCATTGCGCAGTGGGCAACCCGGCATGGATGCCGGGTTAGCCGCGCTGGGCCATGGATGGCCCTTCGCGGCGGGCCCACGGAGCAATGCCGGAGTGAGGGCATGCCGAGCCTAAGCGAGGCACCGAGTGGTGGGGCAAGCCTTTTTTGCTTACTTTTTTTGGCGTCTGAAAAAAAGTGAGCCGCCGTAAGGGCGGAACCCTAAGTAGCCGTTACCGCAGCAATGGATATGTACCCGATCATGCCGTCAGACCGCCATCGCGCAGCAATGGATATGCACCCAATCAAACCGCCACCGTAAACTATTTCCCCGCTGATTTTCATAAATCCCAGGCAAAGAAAAGCCCGGCCTAGGCCGGGCTCTTCCAAAGCTGTGGGCTAATTACTTAGCTTGGGCTTCAACCTGCGCTTCTACGCGACGGTTAACTGCACGACCAGCTTCAGTGGCGTTGTCAGCAACTGGGCGGGATTCGCCGTAGCCAACAGACTGAACGCGGGACGATTCAACACCGTACTGGTTGGTCAGAACTTGCTTAACGGCGTTTGCACGACGCTCAGACAGTTTCTGGTTGTAAGCGTCAGGACCGACGGAGTCAGTGTGACCTTCAACAGTGGTGCTGGTGGATGGGTACTGCTTCATGAAGTCAGCCAGGTTCTTGATGTCGCCGTAGCTGTTAGGCTTGACAACCGACTTGTCGAAGTCGAACTTCACGTCCAGCTCAACACGTACGACTTCAGCAACAGCTGGGCAGCCATCAGCGTCAACGGTTACGTTGGCTGGGGTGTCAGGGCACTTGTCGACGTTGTCGCACACGCCATCGTTGTCGCTGTCGGAGCAGACTTCAGCCGGAGCTGGAACTGGAGCAGCAGCAGGCTTGGAGCCGCCACCGAAGTTCACACCGATACCGACGCTTGGAGCCCACTCGGTGTCGCCCTGGTCGATGTTGTACTGAGCTTCAACGCCGGCACGGGCGTAGAAGTTCTCGGTGAAGTACAGCTTGGCGCCGCCGCCAACGTTGGCGAAGGTGGAACGGTTACGGCCGTTGCTGCCATTCTGGTCGATGCTCTGGTCGGAGAAACCGGCCGAAACGTATGGACGCAGCATGTCGCCTGGGTTGTTGAAGTGGTACAGAGCGTCCAGAGCGGTGTTGGCGCCTTTGACGTTGGTGCCGTCGTCAGTACGGGCGTTGTGCACTTCGTCGTAGGCCAGACGCAGTTCAACGTCGTCGGTCAGGAAGTAACCAACCGAACCGCCGAACAGGTTGCCGTTGTTCTTGAAGTTACGAGCGCTGTCGAATTGTTCTTTCTTGGCGAAGCCTTCGATTTCAACTGCGCCTTGGCCTTGTGCCAGAGCGCCGAACGAAGTGGCAGCAATCAAAGAACCAATGGCAAAGCCCAAGGTGTTTTTCAGTTTCATCCGTTAAATCCCCATCTGGTGATTGTGAAGCAGTCCCGCAAACCGGGGGACAACTCGGCGGCAAGTCTAACAGAACTTGCCTACACGTAAGAGATATTTGCGCCGAACTTAAGTTTCAGCAATGCCTGCAAATTTCTCACGCAATTTGTCAAGAGCGCGCTTGTAACGCATTTTTGTCGCGCTCAAACCCATATGCATTATGTCTGCGATCTCCTGGAATTCCAGCTCTGCGACAAATCGTAGCACCAGAATTTCCCGATCGATCGGGTTCACATAGACCAGCCAGCGATCGAGTCCCCCCTTCTCCTCGGGCTTGGGCGCCTTATCTTCCGACGCTTCCTCCAGAGGATCCAGGCTCAAAGCGTCCATCAAGCGACGCTTTCGCCGTTCCTTGCGATACTGCGTGATGCATTCGTTGTAGGTGATGCTGTAGAGCCAGGTCTTGAACTTCGATTTCCCCTCGAAGTTCTTCAACCCATACAGCACCTTCAACATCACCTCCTGACAGACATCGTCAGCATCGCGATCGTTCCCAAGATATCGTGCACAAACGTTAAATAATGTTCTCTGGTAGCGGCGCATCAATTCTTCATAGGCGCGCGTTACGTGAAACAGCTCGGTATGCGCGCGCGCGACCAACTCCTCATCGGAGAGATCACGGGGGTCGTAGCGCGTAGATAGCGATTGGGGTTTGTTCAAAACAAGTCGGGCCGACAGTCTAGGTCAATGTGCGCCGCAGCCTGCGATAGCAGGCATTTTGCGGCGGCATACATTAGCAGGGTTTGCCGGGTTAGCGGCTACTCACATGCTGTTCCAGCAGGATCCGATTGGAAAGCGACACCAGCTCGCCCTCCTCGGTCAGCAATGTGGTCTTCACCGTGCCAATCTCTTCGATCTGGCCTTCGACCTCGCCAACACGCACTTGTTGCCCAACCTCATACAATTCACGCACATAGATTCCCGCCAGGATCTGACCGGCGATTTCACGACTCCCCAATCCCATTGCCAGCGCAACCGCCAGACCAACGGTAATCAAAACGATCACGATCACGTGGTTGAGCAGGTCAGTCTTGACCTCCAACTGGCTGATCGCCACCGAAATACTGATGATGATCACCAGGCCCTGAGCAATTCGCCCTACGCCAGCGGCGTAGTCCAGCCCAACGCCCTCGGCCGCGCCGCGCACCAGCCCATTGGCCAGTTGCGCCAGCAGAACGCCGACCAGCAACACCAGCGCAGCACCAAAAACCTTCGGCAAATACAATGCGAGCATATCGAGCGTAGCCGAAACTCGCTCAAGGCCAAGGGATTCTGCTGCCGAAACCAGGAAAATCAGCAATACGAACCAATACACGATCTTGCCGACCAGGGTCGAGATCGGTACCTGGATGCCGCCACGGGACAGCAACTTGGTCAGGCCGGTGCCGCCCATCAGGCGATCGAGGCCCAGCTTGGCAAGCAGCTTGGACAGCAGCGTGTCCAGCAGCTTGGCCACGACAAAGCCCAACAGCAGTACCACCAGGGCGCCGAAGAGGTTGGGGATGAAGTTAGCTACTTTGGTCCACAACGCAGTCATCGCCGTGACGAGGCTCTGGGTCCAGAGATCAAGTTCCATATTCAATCAGCCTTATCAGCGGTGCGAGTAACAGGTTTACGGCGGGAAACCGGCGAGAGATGGGCCGATCCGTTATTCAGGGCGATCATCAGCGCGGGCAACCAGCGGCCCAGCAGGCTGAACAGATCACCTGCGCCGACCTGGCGGTTGGCGGTTTTCAGTACACGTCCCAGGCATGCATCGTCGTCCCGGCTGGACGGCGAAGCCTTGAGCATGTCGCGCAAAGACTGTTCAAACGGATCGTGCATACGCACCTCTCGTGATGTCTGTGGAAGACGCGATCAAATTTCGTCGGGTCACATGAAACCCCATCACACCCAGCGCAAACGACGGAACAACCACCACTGCCCCAGCGCCACGCAGATCATCAGCAGGCAGGCGACCATGAAACCGTAGGGGCTTGCGGAAAACGGAATGCCGCCGACATTGATACCCAGAAGGCCGGTGAGAAAACTCATCGGCAGGAAAATCCCGGTGACGATACCGAAGCGGTACATGGTGCGGTTCATGCGCACCGAAAGGCGCCGGTCTTCGGCCTCCAGCACAAGCCCCACGCGCTCTCGGGTCAATTCCAGCTCCTCGAGGTAACGGGTCAGGCTGTTGTTCAATTCGTTCCAGTAGTCGCCGTCATCGTCGCAAAACCATGGCAGTTTGAGCCGCGTCATCTGGCCGAAGATGTCCCGCTGTGGCGCCAGGAATCGCTTGAGCCCGGCAGCCCTTCGACGGATGTGCAAAATGGCGTCGTGCTCAGGGGTATACCGTTCGTCGGTATCGAGTTTTTCTTCCTCGGTATCGACGATTTCGGAGAGGCAGGTGACCAGGTCCTGCACCTTATTGGTGAGGTATTGCGCCATGTAGAGGATGAGTTCGGACGCCGTTTTCGGACCCTTGCCCTCGGCCAGCTGCGCCAGCAGCTCATCGGTGGCGCGCAACGGACGCAGGCGCAGGGAGATCACCCGCTGGGCAGACACAAAGATCCGTACCGACACCATGTCTTCAGGCTCGGCACCCGGGTTGAGGTTGATCCCCCGCAGGAACAGCAGCAGTTCGGCGTTGGGCAACGGCAACAAGCGCGGCCGGGTGTTCTCTTCGAGCAGCAAGTCGCAGTTGAATTCGCTCAGGCCGCTGGATTTGCGCAGCCAGGTGTGGGTTTGCGGATGACTGCGATCCCAGTGCAGCCACAGGCTTTCATGGGCCTGCAACTGCAAATCGTCGAGTTCGGTCCGGGCTATGGAACGCGCGCCGCCTTTACCGTCCAGCACCAGGGCATGCACCAGCCCCCATTGCGCGTTTTCTTCCTCGAACATCCTCATCCCTTATGGCTGTACTGCTTCATTCAGGCATTTTCAGCGGGCTTGGCGAGACGATTACGCCGTTATTGTCCGCATAGACATACTCGCCCGGGCGAAACGTCACGCCGGCAAAGGTCACCGGCACATTGAGCTCGCCGACGCCACGCCGGTCGGTCTTCATCGGGTGACTGGCCAGGGCCTGAACCCCGAGGTCCGTCTGGGCGATGATGTCGACGTCGCGGATGCAACCGTAGACCACCAGCCCTTCCCAGCCGTTTTTCGCGGCTTTTTCCGCCAGCATGTCCCCCAGCAGCGCCCGACGCAGGGAACCGCCGCCATCGACCACCAGCACCTTGCCGTTGCCCTTGAGTTCAACCTGCTCCTTGACCCGCGAGTTGTCCTCGAAGCACTTGATGGTCACGATTTCGCCGCCGAAGGAATCGCGGCCGCCGAAATTGCTGAACATCGGCTCCAACACCTGTACCAGTTCCGGGTAGGCGTCGCACAGGTCGGGCGTGAGGTAATGGTTCATCGAACAACTCCTGAAAGGCTGGAACGTCGGACTGAATGAGCAACCGTTTGTGACTGGAACCGCTTGAAGCGTCATATCTTAGCCGCAAGCCGACCAGAGCGAAATGCCCTTGTCAGAGCCTTCGCCTCAAACCGCCTCGGCCAACTGGGGCTGTTCGGCCAGCAAAGGGGCCTGCTGATCCTTGAGCCAACGCGCCACCAGCGGCCAGACTTCAAGATGCGCAGCCTTGCTGACCAGCATCTCGACGTGACCGAAGTCTTCGGTGAAACCCTGTCCCCGGCCCAGGCAGACAAACTGCTTGTGCTCGGAACCAATCTGATCGAAGAGCTTGCGGCACGCCCAGGTCGGGTCCTGGTGATCGCCTGTGGCACTCACCGCCAACACCGGCAACTGGACATCGGCCAACCCGGCCCACCAGTTCTTCTCGGCATCGCCGAAACGTCCGAACAGGCCGTACCAGCGCATGCTTTCCAGGGCCAGGCCGATGGGCTCGTCCTCGGGGCCGCGCTTGAGCCTTGAACCGGACAATTGAGCAAAACGCTTGAGGATGAAGCGACCGCTCCACTCCACTGGCGGAATCTTCAACGGCCAGTAGGTACGGCTGACCTGGGTACCAAAGAACGCCGCCGAAGCCACCGCCGGCTCGCCCAGGTAATGGCCGCCCAAGGCGGCCGCCAGGGTGATGCCACCCAGGGAGTGACCGATCCAGTGGGGCACTTGCCCACTCTGCTCACGCACGAAGGCGCCAATGGCCGGCAAGTCGTAGCGGGCGTAGTCGGCCACGCGATTGTTGCGATAGCCCTGGTTGCGCTGGGACAACCCATGGCCGCGCATCTCGGGAATCCAGACATCGAACCCCAGGCGTGCCAGGTACGCGCCCAGGCCCAGGCCCTTGGGGGAATACCAGAAACGCCGATTGGAAAAACTGCCGTGCAACAGGATCACCGGGACCCCACGGGTTTCGCAGGCGTCGGCCATGCCCAGCCGGGTGACGGCCAGTTCGACGCTGGCGTCCGGGCTGTTGCCGGGTTTCAAGCGATAGACATCTTCGCTCAGATCACCGCGCCGCTCGGCGCTGATCAGGGCGACAGGAAAGAGGTTGCTGCTGCTTTGCATGATCTTCTTGCACAAAAAAAAGACGACTGTGGGAGCGAGCTTGCTCGCGATGGCGGTGGATCAGCAAAACAATCTTGGCTGACACTCCGCTATCGCGAGCAAGCTCGCTCCCACAAAGGTTACCCGGCTTACATTACCGGTGAGGCCCCTTCACTCGATCAGACCGCCGCCTGACCCTCAGCCAGGAAGAACCAGGTTTCCAACACGGAGTCCGGGTTCAACGAAACGCTTTCGATGCCCTGCTCCATCAGCCACTTGGCCAGGTCCGGGTGGTCCGAAGGGCCCTGGCCGCAGATGCCGATGTACTTGCCAGCCTTGTTGCAGGCGGCGATGGCGTTGGCCAGCAGCTTCTTGACCGCCGGATTCCGCTCGTCGAACAGGTGCGCGATGATCCCGGAGTCGCGGTCCAGGCCCAGGGTCAGCTGGGTCAGGTCGTTGGAACCGATGGAGAAGCCGTCGAAGAACTCGAGGAATTCTTCAGCCAGGATCGCGTTGGACGGCAGCTCGCACATCATGATCACGCGCAGGCCGTTTTCGCCACGGGCCAGGCCGTTTTCCGCCAGCAGGTCGACGACCTGGCTCGCTTCGCCCAGGGTCCGGACGAACGGCACCATGATCTCGACGTTGGTCAGGCCCATCTCGTTGCGCACGCGCTTGAGGGCGCGGCACTCGAGTTCGAAGCAGTCACGGAACGCTTCGCTGATGTAGCGCGAAGCGCCACGGAAGCCCAGCATCGGGTTTTCTTCTTCCGGCTCGTAAAGCTTGCCGCCGATCAGGTTGGCGTATTCGTTGGACTTGAAGTCCGACAGGCGCACGATGACCTTTTTCGGCCAGAACGCTGCGGCCAGGGTGCTGATGCCTTCCACCAGCTTCTCGACGTAGAAACCGACCGGATCGTTGTAACCGGCAATGCGCTTGTCGACGCTGTCCTTGATTTCCTGCGGCAGGCCGTCGTAGTTCAGCAGCGCCTTGGGGTGCACGCCGATCATGCGATTGATGATGAACTCCAGGCGGGCCAGGCCCACGCCAGCGTTCGGCAGCTGCGCGAAGTCGAAGGCGCGGTCCGGGTTGCCGACGTTCATCATGATCTTGAACGGCAGGTCCGGCATGGCGTCCACGGAGTTCTTCTTGATGTCGAAGCCCAGTTCGCCTTCGAAGATGTAGCCGGTATCGCCTTCGGCGCAGGACACGGTCACACCCTGGCCATCCTTGAGCAGTTCGGTGGCGTTGCCGCAACCGACCACTGCTGGGATCCCCAGTTCACGGGCGATGATCGCCGCGTGGCAGGTACGCCCGCCACGGTTGGTGACGATGGCGCTGGCGCGCTTCATCACCGGTTCCCAGTCCGGGTCGGTCATGTCGGAGACCAGTACGTCACCGGCCTGGACCTTGTCCATCTCCGAGACGTCCTTGATGATCCGCACCTTGCCGGCGCCGATGCGCTGGCCGATGGCGCGGCCTTCCACCAGCACGGTGCCGGTTTCCTTGAGCAGGTAGCGCTCCATGACGTTGGCCTGGGTGCGGCTCTTCACGGTTTCCGGGCGGGCTTGCACGATGTACAGCTTGCCGTCGTCACCGTCCTTGGCCCATTCGATGTCCATCGGGCACTTGTAGTGCTGTTCGATGATCATCGCCTGCTTGGCCAGTTCGCTGACTTCGGCGTCACTCAGGCAGAAACGCGCGCGCTCGGCCTTGTCCACGTCGACGGTCTTCACCGAACGACCGGCCTTGGCTTCGTCGCCGTAGATCATCTTGATGGCCTTGCTGCCCAGGTTGCGGCGCAGGATGGCCGGGCGACCGGCTTGCAGCGTGCCTTTGTGGACGTAGAACTCATCCGGGTTCACCGCGCCCTGCACGACGGTTTCACCCAGGCCGTAGGCGCCGGTGATGAACACCACGTCACGGAAGCCCGACTCGGTGTCGAGGGTGAACATCACGCCGGCGGTGCCGGTTTCGGAGCGGACCATACGCTGCACACCGGCGGACAGGGCAACCAGCTTGTGGTCGAAGCCCTGGTGCACGCGGTAGGAAATGGCACGGTCGTTGAAAAGGGAGGCAAAGACTTCCTTGGCGGCGCGGATGACGTTTTCCACGCCACGAATGTTCAGGAAGGTTTCCTGCTGGCCGGCGAAGGAGGCGTCCGGCAGGTCTTCGGCGGTGGCCGAGGAACGCACGGCGACGGCGATGTCGGGATTACCTTCGGACAGCTTGGCGAAAGCGGTGCGGATCTCGGCGTTCAGTTTCTCGGGGAACTCGGCTTCCATGATCCATTGGCGGATCTGGGCACCAGTCTTGGCCAGGGCATTGACGTCATCGACGTCCAGGGCATCGAGCGCATCGTGGATCTGCTTGTTCAGGCCGCTCAGTTCCAGGAAATCACGATAAGCCTGGGCGGTCGTGGCGAAGCCACCTGGCACCGATACGCCGGCACCGGCGAGGTTGCTGATCATCTCGCCCAGGGATGCGTTCTTGCCCCCCACATGCTCCACATCATGGACGCCGAGCTTATCGAGGGAAACTACGTACTCTACCAAGGTGATCTCTCCACTAACTGTGTTGGAAAAGCTCAAGGCACCGGTGGCTCCAGGGGAGCGATGACCGGCGATATGGCCTGGACCTGGAAAATAAGTGAGAATGCGGACCACTGGCGGCCAGCAAATCGCGCCTATCATATCCAAGAATCGTCACTAGCTCACTAGCTTAAGGCCCAAGGCGCAAATGAAACGATCTGCTTTCTTTATCTCCGACGGCACCGGCATTACGGCCGAAACGCTAGGCCAAAGCCTGTTGGCACAGTTCGAAAACATTACCTTCGCCAAATTCATACGGCCGTACATCGACAGCGTCGACAAGGCGCGGGCCATGGTACAGCAAATCAATAAAGCCGCCGAAACCGACGGTTTCCGCCCGATTATCTTCGATACCATCGTCAATCAGGACATCCGTGAGATTCTCGCAACGTCCAATGGTTTCATGATCGACATTTTTTCCACGTTCCTGGCACCCCTGGAGCAGGAACTGAGCGAGCATTCCTCCTACTCGGTCGGCAAATCCCACTCCATTGGCCACAACTCCAACTACATGGAGCGGATCGAGGCGGTCAACTTCGCGCTGGACAACGATGACGGCGCGCGCACGCATTATTACGACAAGGCCGACCTGATCCTGGTGGGGGTGTCGCGCTGTGGTAAGACGCCGACGTGTCTGTACATGGCGATGCAGTTCGGCATCCGTGCGGCCAACTACCCGCTGACCGAAGACGACATGGAGCGCCTGCAACTGCCCAGCGCCCTGCGCGCCCACCAGCACAAGCTGTTCGGCCTGACCATCGACCCGGACCGCCTTACCGCGATCCGCAACGAGCGCAAGCCCAACAGCCGCTATTCGAGCTATGCCCAGTGCGAGTTCGAAGTGCGCGAGGTGGAAAACCTGTTCCGGCGGGAGAATATTCCGCACATCAATTCCACGCATTTTTCCGTGGAAGAGATTTCGGCGAAGATCCTGGTGGAGAAAGGGGTGGAGCGGCGGTTCAAGTGAGGTAGAGGCCTGAAGCAAAAACCTGTGGGAGCGAGCTTGCTCGCGATTGCGGTGTGTCAGCCGCATGAATGTTGCCTGACACTCCCCAATCGCGAGCAAGCTCGCTCCCACATTGGTTCTGGTATGACTTCAGGATTTGTATTCCCCCTGCTTTCCTCCTGTGGAAGCTTGCTCCCACAGGTTCTACCTCAATGAGCCACAGCCGCCTGCTCTTCCATCTTCTTGCGCAGGCTCAGCGGGCGCATGTCGGTCCAGACTTCTTCGATGTAGGCCAGGCATTCCTTCTTGAACCCGCTTTTGCCGACGGTGCGCCAGCCTTCTGGGACGACCTTGTAGTCTGGCCAGATCGAATACTGTTCTTCGTGGTTGACCACGACCTGAAAGACGATGTCCTCGCGGTCGAATACTGAAGTCATGGGTGTCTCTCCATCTTTGCTCGAGGTTCGCGGCGGCATCTGCGCAGCCAGGATATGAAAGGAACGTACGGGCCGGGGTGAAAATTAGGCCTCGACGACCGCCGCCTGCAGGGCTCGCCCGAAAATCTCGGCAACCCGGTCGATTTCCGCCTTTGTGATGATCAGCGGTGGCAGGAACCGCACCACGCCGCCTTGCCGGCCACCCAGTTCCAGGATCAGCCCGCGCTTGAGGCATTCACGTTGCAGCTGTGGCGCCAGCCGTGCATGTACCGGCGGATGGCCCAGGGCGTCAGGCTTACCCGCCGGATCCACCAGTTCGACGCCGAGCATCAACCCGCGACCGCGGATATCGCCCAGTTGCGGGAAGTCTCGCTGCAGGATGCGCAGGTGCTCGCTCAAGCGTACACCCATGGCCGCGGCGTGGGCCGGCAGGTCGTGCTCCTGCAGATAGCGCATCACTGCGGAACCGGCGGCCATGGCCATCTGATTGCCACGGAAGGTCCCGGCGTGAGCGCCCGGCAGCCAGGTGTCGAGCCAATCGCGATAAACCACCACCGCCAGGGGCAGGCTGCCACCGATGGCCTTGGACAGCACGACCACGTCCGGGATGATCCCGGCGTGCTCGAACGCAAACATCTTGCCGGTACGGCCAAAGCCGCTCTGGATTTCGTCGACGATCAACGCCACCCCCGCCTGCTCGGTGATCCGCCGCAAACCGCGTAGCCAGTCCAGATCAGCGGGAATCACCCCGCCCTCGCCCTGCACCACTTCGACGATGACGGCTGCCGGCAATTGCACGCCGGCCTCGGGGTCATTCAGCAGGTTTTCCAGGTAATGCAGATTGGCCTTCACGCCTTCGACACCACCCAGTCCGAACGGGCAGCGGTAATCGTAGGGATAGGGCATGAACTGCACGCCGCTGCTGAGCAAGGCGCCCAAGGGTTTCTTCGGCCCCAGGCTGCCCATCAGGCTCAACGCCCCTTGGCTCATGCCGTGATAACCGCCCTGGAACGACAGCACGGTGCTGCGGCCGGTGGCGGTGCGTACCAGCTTGAGGGCGGCTTCCACCGCGTCGGTGCCGGTGGGGCCGCAGAACTGGATCTTCGCCTCGGCGGCCAGCTCTGCCGGCAACAAGCCGAACAGGTCCTGGACAAAACGGTCCTTGACCGGCGTGGTCAGGTCCAGGGTATGCAAGGGCAGCTCATCGGCCAGCACCTGCTGGATCGCTTCGATCACCACCGGATGGTTATGCCCCAGCGCCAAGGTGCCGGCGCCGGCCAGGCAGTCGATGAAGGTGCGACCCTCGACGTCCTCGACATACAGCCCCTTGGCACGCTTGAGGGCCAGGGGAATCCGCCTTGGGTAGCTGCGGGCGTTGGACTCCTGCCGATTCTGGCGGGCCAGCAGCGGCGACTCATTGAACTGGTAGAGCGTCTCGACCGGCGCAGGGCTGACCCGGGCCGGCTGTGCTTCGATAAGACTGTTGGCGACTGACATCCCTCGACCCCGCAATACACTGAAGTAATGACCCAACGACACACCGCACAGGTGCATCTCCGGTCGGAGCGCACATGCAGGTTTCCTGTTGTGGAAACGCATCAGCAACGCAGGGATTTACTCTCGGGCAGAACTTTGCGGGTCGACGCGATCAGTGGCTTGTTCATGAAGCCTGTGGGAGCAAAGCTTGCTCGCGATGCAGGCACCTCGGTCTGAATGTCGGCCAAGGTGATGCCATCGCGAGCAAGCTTTGCTCCCACAGAGCCGTTGCACAGGCCATTGTTGGAGTGAATCAGGCCGGTAACACCTGCACCGGCACCGTCAACTCGACCCGCAACCCATCCGGGCGCGTGTCGAAATGCAGGCCGCAGCCGCAACGCTGGACGATGGCCTGGACGATCGCCAGCCCCAGTCCGCAGCCGGTGCTCTGGCCATTGCGCCAGAAGCGCTGGGTCAGGTGCTGGATGTCGTCGGCGGCGATGCCGGGGCCGTGGTCGCGGACCTGGAAGCGCACGCGCTGGCCGACCATCTCCAGGCTCAACTCCACATCGGTATCGTCCGGGGTATGGCGCAGGGCGTTATCCAGCAGGTTGCGCAAGGCGGCGATGGAGAGCACCGCCGGCATCTGCACCGGTGCATCGGACAACCCTGGGGATACGTGCAGCCTGATCCGCCGCGAATCACTGCTGACGGCATCCTGGATCGCCAGTCGGGCGACCTGCTCGGCGTTGCATTGCACGCCATCGTCGAACGACAGGCTGCCTTCGACCCGCGCCAGCAACAGCAACTGTTCGAGTGTGCGGTGCATGCGGTCGGCGCCCTCCTCGGCCCGAGCCAGGGACTGGTCGCGGGCGGCGCCTTCGGTCATGCGCGCCACTTGCAGGTGCGTCTTGATCGCGGTCAGCGGGCTGCGCAGCTCGTGGGCGGCGTCGCCGGTCAGCCGGCGCTCACGCTCGATGGTCTTGCCGATGCGCTGGAACAACTGGTTCTGGGTCTCCAGCAGCGGTCGCAATTCGCTGGGCAGTGGATGGATCTGCAAGGGCTCCAGGGAATCGGCGCTACGCCGCATCAGCGCATCGCGAATGCGATTGAGCGGTGCCAGGCCCTGGCCGATGCCCAGCCACAACAGGCACAGGCAACCGAGCAGCGCCACGCCCACCGGCACCGAGGCGGCCAACAGTATCGACATGTTCAGGGCTTCGCGTTCGATCTGGCGGTCGGCGGTGGTGATGCGCAAATCGCCCCGGGCCAGGGTGAAGCTGCGCCAGGGCGCGCCGTCGATCATCTGGTCGTGGAAGCCCATTTTCTCGGCTTCCAGGGTTTGTTCCGGAGTGCCGTGGCTGCGGGCGAGAATTTCGCCGCGCAAGGAACTGACCTGACAGGCCATGCCGCCTGGAATGCTCAATTGCTCGGAGCTCAAATGCGTGCCGTCGCCCTTGCTCGGCAACGGTGGCATCTGTTCCAGCAACCCGGCGACCATCCGCGCCGAAGCCACCAGGCGCTGGTCGAGGGAAAACATCATCTGGTTGCGCAGGTCACTGAGCATCCACGCCGCGGCCAGGGCCCAGATCAGGGCAAAGGCCGCGCCGAGGGTCAGGCTCAGGCGCAGTCGCAGGCTCATCACTTGGAAGACTCTCCACCTTCGGCCGGCCCCAGGCGATAGCCCAGGCCACGCACGGTCTCGACAATCCCGTTACCCAACTTGCGCCGCAGGTGATGGATATGGACGTTGAGGGCGTTGCTTTCCAGTTCGTCGTTGAACCCGTAGACGCTGTCCTTGAGCTGTTCAGTGGACAGCACCCGGCCGCGACTGTGCAACAGTGCCTGCAACAGCGATTGCTCGCGCCGGGACAGATCCACCGGTTGGCCGTCCAGGGTGGTTTCCCGACTGCTGGGGTCATAGGTCAGGCGACCGTGTTCGATCAGGTTGACGCTGCGCCCCGCCACGCGCCGCAGCAACGTGTGCAGGCGCGCCGCAAGTTCGCGCAGGTCGAAGGGTTTGAGCAGGTAGTCATCGGCGCCGGCCTGCAAGCCGTCGACCCGGTCGGTCACCGAGTCCCGGGCGGTGAGGATCAGCACCGGCGTCTCCAGCCCCTGCTGACGCAACTGCCTGAGCAGTTTGAGACCGTCCTCGTCGGGCAATCCCAAGTCCAGCACCATGACATCGAATTCCGCCACGCCGACCATCGCCCGCGCCGCCGATGCAGTGGCGACGTGCTCGACGGTCAGGCCCTGCGCCGTAAGGCCGGCAACGATCCCGCTGGCAATCAACTCATCGTCTTCGCAGACCAGTACGCGCATGGTAAGCCCCGTAGAAAAAGGTACATTAGGCCGCCGGCCGATTAAGCCGACATTATGCGACGAGTACGGCCAACATGGGCGATCATTGGCGCCTGCCGGCCGTCGTCGGGTTAATCGACGGTTAATCGCCAGCCGCCATTGTGTTTTCCACTTGCTTCGTTCTAAGGCTTTATCCATGCGTCGATTGTTTTTGCTGTGGCTGTTCCTGATCTCGGGCCTGGCCCAGGCCGCCAATCCCTTCGAGACCAAACCCGATTTCCTGCCGGTGGAAAAGGCGTTCGTGTTTACCTCCGAACGCCTGGACTCCGGTGAAACCCAGCTGTTCTGGCAGATCGCCGATGGGTACTACCTGTATCAGCAGCGCCTCAAGTTCGATGGCCTGGCCGAGGCGCAGAAACCCAAGCTGCCGGAGGGTGAAGCCCACAGCGACGAGTTTTTCGGCGACCAGCAGGTCTATCGCCAGGCGCTGGAGCTGAAGATTCCGGCCGGTGCCACGGGCAAGATCAAGGTCGGCTTCCAAGGCTGCGCCGACGCCGGCCTGTGCTATCCACCCCAGACCCAAGTGGTCGACCTGGGGGGCAGCGCACCGGTGGCGGCCAGCGGCGAGGCGCCGGACCAGGCCCTGGCCAGCGGCCTGCAACAACGGGCCTTGGGCTGGAGCCTGCTGGTGTTCTTCGGCCTGGGCCTGCTGCTGGCGTTCACCCCCTGTTCGCTGCCGATGCTGCCGATTTTGGCCGGGCTGGTGGTGGGCAGCGGTGCCGGGCCGAGACGCGGCCTGGCCTTGGCCGGCAGCTACGTGATCAGCATGGCCCTGGTTTACGCCGCCATGGGTGTGCTCGCCGCGCTGCTGGGGGCCAACCTTCAGGCGCTGCTGCAACAACCGTGGCTGCTGGGCAGCTTCGCGGCCGTGTTCGTGTTGCTGGCACTGCCGATGTTCGGCTTCTTCGAATTGCAATTGCCGGCCGCCCTGCGTGACCGCCTGGAAAACGCCGGGCGCCAGCAGCGCGGTGGCAGCCTGGTAGGCGCCGGTATTCTCGGGGCGCTGTCCGGCCTGTTGGTGGGCCCATGCATGACCGCGCCGCTGGCTGGCGCGCTGTTGTATATCGCCCAGAGCGGCAATGCGCTGCACGGCGGGCTGATCCTGTTCACCATGGGCATCGGCATGGGCCTGCCACTGTTGCTGTTGGTGACCGTGGGCAACCGCTTCCTGCCCAAGCCCGGTGCCTGGATGGACCTGCTCAAGGGCGTGTTCGGCTTCCTGTTCCTGGGCACCGCGCTGCTGATGATTCGTCCGATCATCGACGGTTCGTTGTGGGTCGGCCTGTGGGGCGTGCTGATGTTGATTGCCGCCTACAGCGCCTGGCGCCAGACCGAAGGGTTCGGCCGCATCGCCTATGTCTGCGGCAGCGCCTCGTTGCTGTTCGGCCTGTGGGGCAGCCTGCTGGTGATTGGCGCAGCAGGCGGCGGCGATGACTTCTTCCAACCCCTGAAGGTCTACGCCGGCACCGAAGGCCGCGCGACCGTCAGTGCCCACGATGCGTTCGTCACGGTCAACGAGCCCGCCACCCTGCAACGGGAACTGGATGCCGCCAAGGCCCAGGGCCAGTGGGTGCTGCTGGACTACTACGCCGATTGGTGCGTGTCCTGCAAGATCATGGAAAAACAGGTCTTCGGCCGCAGCGAAGTGCTCGACGCCCTGAGCGGTGTGCGCCTGCTGCGCCTGGACGTCACCGCCGACAGCCCTGCCAGCCGCGAACTGCTGGGCCGTTACCAAGTGCCGGGGCCGCCGAGCCTGCTGTGGATCGGCGCCGACGGTGAAGAGCGCCGCAGCCAGCGGATCACCGGGGAAGTCGACGCCAAGGCGTTCCTGGAGCGCTGGAACCTCACCCGGGACGCGCGCTGATGCTGACGTTTACCTTGGGCACCTTTGCCATCGCCCTCAACCACCTGTTGCTCATCAGCGCCCTGGCGCTGGCGACCTTCGTGGGCTGGCGAGTGGCCAAGCGCGGTGGCGAAAACCCCGAGTCGGTGCTGTTCGTGCTGTTTCTACTGGGCCTGCTGGCCGCACGGATCGGCTTCGTCGTCGCCTATTGGCAACATTACCGGGACGACCCGTGGCAGATCGTCGACCTGCGCGACGGTGGCTTCCTGGCCTGGCCGGGCATCGTGGCGCTGCTGATTGGCGCCTTGTTGTGGGCCCGGCGCCGTCCGCCCCTGCGCCGGCCATTGGGCTTTGGCGTCGGCAGCGGCTTGCTGTTCTGGCTGGTGGCGACCCTGTCATTGACGATTTATGAACAAGGCACCCGGCTGCCGGACATCACCCTGCGCACCGCCGACGGCGCGACCGTGAAACTCACCGATTACCAGGGCGGCCCCCTGGTGATCAATCTATGGGCCACCTGGTGCCCGCCCTGCCGGCGTGAAATGCCGGTGCTCGAAGAAGCCCAGCAACAACGTCCAGACCTGACCTTCCTGTTCGTCAATCAGGCCGAAAGCATGCAAAGCGTCAGCACCTACCTCGCCACCCAAGGCCTGAGCCTGGACAACGTGTTGTTCGATGGCAGCGGTCGTCTCGGCCAGGCTGTCGGCTCCATGGCCCTGCCGACGACCCTGTTCTACAGCGCCGATGGCCGCCTGCTGGGCAGCCACCTGGGGGAATTGTCGGAAGCGAGCCTGGCTCGCGCCCTGGAAAACTTCGAAACGCCGGACTCGTCCACGACGCCCCACTCCGCCACAAGGAAAACGCCATGCCCCGCCTCCGCCACCTGCTGACCCTGGCCGTTGCCGCCGCACTGTCGCAGGCCCCGCTGCTCCAGGCCGAAGAATTGCCCGCAGCCATCAAGAAGATCGAAGCCAAGGGCGCAAAAATCGTTGGCACCTTCGACGCGCCGGACGGCTTGCGCGGTTACGCGGCGCAATACCAGAACCGTGGCATGGCGCTGTACCTGACCCCGGATGGGCAACACGTCCTGCTGGGCAACCTGTACGACGCCGACGGCAAGGACCTGAGCGCCGAGCCACTGCAAAAACTGGTTTATGCACCGATGGCCAAGGCCATCTGGGCGAAGATGGAGGGCAGCAACTGGATCGCCGACGGCAACAAGGACGCACCGCGCACGGTGTACCTGTTCAGCGATCCGAACTGCCCGTACTGCAACATGTTCTGGGAACAGGCACGGCCCTGGGTCAAGGCCGGCAAGGTGCAGTTGCGTCACATCATGGTGGGCATCATCCGCGAAGACAGCCCGGGTAAATCCGCTGCCTTGCTGGCGGCCAAGGACCCGGAAAAAGCCCTGGCCGAGCATGAAAAGGCCGGCAAGGGCAGCCCGCTCAAACCGCTCAAGGACATACCGCCGGCCATCCAGGCGAAACTGGACGCCAACCAGCAGTTGATGGACGAACTGGAACTGTCCGCCACCCCGGCAATTTTCTATCTGGATGAAAAAGGCGAACTGCAACAACAGCAAGGCGCGCCGTCACCGGACAAACTGGCGAAGATTCTCGGGCCCAAGTGACTGGCCTCCACTGCAGACCCCTTGTGGGAGCGAGCTTGCTCGCGATAGCGGCAGATCAGTCAGCATTGATATGACAGACACACCGCAATCGCGAGCAAGCTCGCTCCCACAGGGGCTTTGCATCGGTCACAAAATCCCTGTTCGCGATGACGGCGGATCAGTTGCGCAATAACCCCAGCAATGTCCGATTCACGAATTCAGGGTTCTCCAGGTTGGAGATGTGCCCCGCCTCCGGAATCAGTATATGTGGGCAACCGATCAACTCGGCCATCTCCATGGACTCGGACGGCGGACGCGGTTTGTCCTGGTCGCCACACATCACCACCGTGCGCTTGGCATCCAGTTCATGCAGGCGCGGCAGGATGTCGTCCCGACCGAAAATGATCCGCCCCAGCGGCACGATACTGTCGCGCAGGCGATCGGTCGGCAACGCGGCCAGCGCGGCGCGAAACTGCTGATAGAGCGCCGACTGCGGGTCGATCCCCGGCCGGAAGAAGATTGGCACGATGATGTCCAGCAACGGCTCGGGAACGCTGCCGCTGGCTTCGATCTTGTCGAACAACGAGAAGTAGTACTGGCGGGTCGGTTCCGGCTCGACACCGACGTAGGTGTCCATCAATACCAGCGACAGCACGCGCTCAGGCGCCGCCAGCGCCAGCCGTGCCCCCCACATCCCGCCCACCGAGAGCCCGAGCAGGTTGAAACAGTCGATGCCCAGGTGATCCATCAATGCCAATGCCTGACGAGCCAGGTCGTCCAGGGAGGTCATGCCCTCAGGCAAACGCCCGGACTGGCCGTGCCCCCACAAGTCCAGGGCGATGACCCGGTAATGTTGGGACAACACCTCGATCTGCGGCGCCCACATGGTGTGGTCCCACAGATAGCTGCTGCCCAGCAGCACCACCGGGCCCTGGCCTTGGTCCAGGTAGTGAAGCGGTTGTCCGTCAATGATTGAAAAGGGCATGGGTGACCTCCTTGTTTGTGTCTGGAAAAAGCCTTGGGAGACTGAGCTGTGCAGGCTGAGCAGTCAACCTTTGAGCCGGCAGTGCCTATGCTGCCCTCATCGCGGGCAAGCCTTGCTCCCACAGGGTTGATGCTCGAACACAAATACTCTGTTCACAGCTGATCCCTGTGGGAGCAAGGCTTGCCCGCGAAGGGGTCCTTATAGACGCCGCAAAACTACATTCCTTCCAACTCCGCCATCAAATCATTCAACCGATCCACCTTCTCCTCAGTGATTTCGCTGGCCGCCAGCCCATCGATGTAGTCGGCCAGTTCCTGCACCGTGCTGCATTCGAACATCGCCCGCAGCGGTACGTTGCGTTGCAGGGCCTTTTGCACCCGTGAGGCGATCTGCGTCGCCAGCAGGGAATGCCCGCCCAGTTCGAAGAAGTTGTCCCGCACCCCCACCCGCTCGACTTTCAGCACCTGGGCCCAGATGTCTGCCAGGGTCTGTTCCAGTTCATTGCCGGGGGCTTGGTAGTCCTGGCTTTGCAACTGACCGATCTCCAGGGTCGGCAAGGCCTTGCGATCGAGTTTGCCGTTGGCGTTGAGGGGTAGGCGCTCGAGCCACAGCCAGTGCAGCGGCACCATGTATTCCGGCAGTTCGGCCCGCAGGCGCTGCTTGATGCGCTCCAGTCGTTCGGCGGATTTGAGCGCCGAGTCGGTGGCCACGAGGTAGCCCACCAGATGCTTGCCATTGGCGCCCTCCTGCACACCCACCGCCCCATCGCGCACTTCCGGCTGTTCATGCAAGCGTGCTTCGATTTCCCCCAGTTCGATGCGGTAGCCGCGGATCTTTACCTGATGGTCGATGCGTCCGACATACTCCAACACCCCATCGCTGCGCCGCCGTGCCAGGTCGCCGGTGCGGTACAGCCGCTCCCCCGGCGCGCCGAACGGGTTCGGCACAAAGACCGGGGCGGTGCGCAACGGATCGCTTACATAACCACGCCCGACCCCGGTGCCCGCCACGCACAACTCCCCCACCGCACCCAGCGGCACCAGGTCCAGCGCACCGTCGAGCAGGTACAGACAATTGTTGTCGGTGGGCGTGCCAATCGGCAGATACGTACCACGGGTCGAGGCCAGGTCGACCCTGAAGAACGCCACGTCGTCGGAGCATTCCGCCGGGCCGTAGGCATTGACCAGACCAATGTCCGGGTAACGCAACAACCACTGGTGGGCCAGTTCCGGCGGCATCGCTTCGCCGGTGGGCAGCATCCAGCGCAAGCCGTCCAGACCGATGCGTTCCTGGGCGAGCATGCCCTGGATCAACGACGGCACGCTTTCCAGCACGCTAATGCCCTGCTGCTGTACATGCTCCAGCAACCCTTGCGGGTCGTGGGCAATGGCGTTGGGCACGATGTCGACCCGGGCACCGAACAACGGCGCGGCCAGGAACTGCCAGACCGAAATATCGAAGCTCTGGGACGCCGTCTGGGCGATCACATCCGCCTCGCTCAGCGCCAGGTACGGCACCTTGCTCAGTTGGTTGTTGAGCATGCCCCGCTGTTCCACCATCACGCCTTTGGGCAGGCCGGTGGAACCGGAGGTGTAGATCACGTAGGCCAGGTTATCCGGCCCGCTGTAGATCCCTGGGTTTTCCAGCGAAAGAGCGCTGGCCTGGACGGCTTCCCACACCAGCAACTTCGGCCGCCCGGAACAGGCGAACTCGTCCAGCAAAGCCTGCGCCTGGGCCTCGCAGGCCTGGGTGCAAACCAACAACGGCGTGCGACTCAATTCGATGATGCGGCTCAGGCGCTGGCTCGGCAGGCCCGGGTCCAGCGGCAGGTAGCCGGCACCAGCCTTGAAGCTGCCGACGATCATGCCCAGCAGCTCGGCATCCCGTTCGGCCAGCAGCGCCACGGGCTGATCCAGGCCGACACCGGACGCGATCAGGGCATGACCGAGGCGGTTGCTGCGCGCATTCAGCTCGGCGTAGCTGTAGCTCGCGTCCAGGCAACTGACCGCAGGGCGCTGCGGATGAGCCGCGACTCGGGCCTCGAACAGCTCGACGTAACTCTGCTCCAGCGGATAGGCATGCTCGCTCTGGTTGCAGCCCTCGATGAGGAAGTCCTGTTCTTCGGCACCGATCAGCGGCAGCTCGCTCATGTCGCCGTGCAAGCCCGCCATCAATGCCAGCAGCAACCGCTTGAACTCGCCCAGCAGCCCCTGGACGGTGCTTTCATCGAAGTAGCGCTGGTCGTATGAAAGGTGCAGCCCCAGGTCATCCCCCGGGTAGCAGACCGCCGTCAGCGGGAAATTGGTGTGGGTCCGGCCCGAGTCCGAAGTGGCATTGAGACTTTGGGCGCGGTCCAGCACCGAGACCTCCACCGGGGCATTCTCGAACACGAACAAACTGTCGAACAGCGGCTGGCCCTTGGGCAATTCGCTGACCTCCTGGATGCTCACCAGCGGCAGGTATTCGTACTCGCGCAGTTGCATGTTGCTGTCCAGCAAATCGCTGAGCCACTGGCGCACGCTGCAGCGCTGATGGTCTTCAGGCATCTGCACGCGCAAGGCGATGCTGTTGATGAACAGCCCCACGGTGCGTTGCATCTGCGGCAGCTCCACCGGACGCCCGGCCACAGTGACGCCGAACAGCACGTCGCGGTCGCCGCTGACCCGCCGCAGCACCAGGGCCCACGCCGCCTGGGCGAACGTGTTGACCGTCAGTTGATGGGCCTGGGCCAGTTCCCGTAGCCGTGCGCCATCCTCGACATCGAGACGGGTGTAGCAGTCGCCGACGATCATGCCGCCGCTGTCACCGGCGTGCTCGCGCAGAAACGGCCGGTCGCCAGGGATCGGGGTGGTTCGCTCGAAGCCTTTCAGGTTGCGCTGCCACCACTGCCGGGCCTCGGCCAGGCTCTGGTGCTGCAACCAGCCGATGTAGTCGCGATAGCGCGGTGGCACGGTCAACTGCGGTTCGCGGTTTTCACCCAGGGCGGTGTAGATCTCGAAGAAGTCGTCCATCAGCAGCGAACGGCACCACGCATCGATGAGGATGTGGTGGTTACTCATCATGAACCAGTAGCGTGCCGCGCCGACCCGAATCAGTCGCAGATGAAACGGCGCCTGGTTCAACAGATCGAAACCGGCTTGGCGCTCGCTCTTGAGCAGCGCCTGGAGCTTGGCTTCCTGGGCGTCTTCGGGCACCTCGGACCAGTCGAGATAGTCCACCGGTGTGCGGCCCGGCCTGTGGATGATTTGCAGCATGTCTTCGCCGACGTTCCAGCAGAACGACGCCCGCAAGGCTTCATGCCGGGCGATGACCGCTTGCCAGGCCTGGGCAAAACGCTGCGGGTCCAGTTCGCTGTTGATGCGATAGCGATCCTGCATGTAGTACAGGCCTGTGCCCGGTTCCAGCAAGGTGTGCAACAGCATGCCTTCCTGCATCGGTGTCAGCGGGTAGACGTCTTCGATCTGCCCGGCCGGTACCGGCAGGCTGTCGAGTTGGCCCTGGGTCATCTTCGCCAGGGGGAAGTCCGATGGCGTCAGGCCGCCCGCCTCGTCCGTCAGGCAGTGCTCGATCAGGCGTTGCAACTCATCGAGGTAGGCCTCGGCCAGGGTGGCGATAGCCTGACGATCATGCCGTTCGCGGCTGAACGTCCAGCGCAGCACCAACTCGCCACCGCTGACCTGGCTGTCGACGCTCAGCTCATTGGGCAGCGGCGCATCGGGATCGTGGATCGCGCCCAGCGGCGCATCCAGCGGCTGGAACAGCGCATCCTGACCCAGGGTCTGGTCGAGCTGGCCCAGGTAGTTGAAGGTGATCGCCGCGCGCGGCAGGTTGGCCATCGTCTGGCGAGTCGCCGCGTCGGCCATGTAGCGCAATACGCCATGGCCTAGGCCCTTGTGGGGCACCGCGCGCAATTGTTCCTTGATGGCCTTGATCGAGGCACCGAAGCCTTCGTCCGCCGGGCTCAGGCGCACGGGATAGACGCTGGTGAACCAGCCGACGGTGCGGGTCAGGTCGATGTCGTCGAACAGCGCTTCGCGGCCGTGGCCTTCGAGCTGGACCAAGGCCGAGGCATGCCCGCTCCAACGGCACAGCACCCGGGTCAGCGCGGTAAGCAGCAGGTCGTTGACCTGGGTGCGGTAGGCGCTCGGCGCCTGTTGCAACAGTTGTCGGGTGCGCTCGGCGTCCAGGCGCACGCTGACGGTTTCAGCATGACGTTCCTGCAGCCCGCCCTCGGGATTCGCGCTGGGCAACTGCAGCTGCGCGCCACTCAACTGCGCTTGCCACCACTCCAGTTCTTCGCGCAGGGATTCGCTGCCGGCGTAAGCCTGCAAGCGCGCGGCCCAGTCGCGCAATGGGCTGGTCTTGGCCGGCAACTGCACCTGCTGCCCGGTGGTGAGCTGGCGGTAGACGGTTTGCAAATCGTCCATCAGCACCCGCCACGACACGCCGTCGACCACCAGGTGATGGATGACGATCAGCAAACGTTGCTGGCCGTAGGGTAACTGCGCCAGTACTGCGCGCAGCAATGGCCCGGTTGATAGATTGAAACGGCTCTGCGTCTGGGCAAACAACGCTTCGCAATCCTGCGCGGTGGCCACGGATATGTGCTGCAACAACGCCGCGTCAGACAACGGCTGGTGCTCGGCACGCCAGTGCCCGGCGGTTTCGCCGAAGCCCAGGCGCAAGGCATCGTGGTGCTGGAAGACGCTGCGCAGCGCCTGTTCCAGAGGTTGCGGTTCCAGGGCCGTGGTCGGCGCCAGCACCAGCGCCTGGTTCCAGTGGTGCTGGTTGGGGATCTGGCGCTCGAAGAACCAGTGCTGGATTGGCGTCAACCCGGACTCCCCCTGCAACAGGCCCTGCTCGGCAAGCACCTGCTGGCTGCGCGTGGCAACCGCGGCCAAGGTCTGCACGGTCTGGTGCTGGAACAGGTCCCGGGGCGTGAAGTGAATGCCCTGCTGCCGGGCGCGGCTGACCACCTGGATGGACAGGATCGAATCACCGCCCAGCTCGAAGAAGTTATCGTTAAGACCCACTTGCCCGACGTTCAGCACGTCGCACCAGATCGCAGCCAGGGTCTGCTCCAGGGCATTGCTTGGCGCCACGTAGTGTTGGCGATTGAGTTCGGGATCGGGCAACGGCAAGGCACGGCGGTCGAGCTTGCCGTTGGCGGTCAGCGGCATGCTCGCCAGCAGGATCAGGTGCGCGGGCACCATGTAGTCCGGCAGCTGGGCCTTGAGGTGGTTTTTCAAGGCTTCGCGCAGGGTCGCTTGTTGCTCGCCGTCCTGGCTGGCGAGGTCGCTCACCAAGTAGCCGGCCAGTTGCTTGCCGCCGGGCGTGTCGAGGGCCAGTACCACGGCCTCGCGCACCGCGTCATGTTCCAGCAGGCGGGTTTCGATTTCCCCCAGCTCGATGCGGAAGCCGCGGATTTTCACCTGATGGTCGATCCGTCCCAGGTATTCCACCAGACCGTCGGCACGCTGGCGCACCAGGTCGCCGGTGCGATACAGGCGTCCACCCTCGTTGGCGAACGGGTCGGCGACGAAACGCTCGGCGGTCATCCCCGGACGCTGGTGATAACCCTGGGCCAGACCGGCGCCGCCCACATACAACTCTCCCGTGGCGCCTTGCGGCACCAACGCCAGGTCGGCGTCGAGGATGTACGCCACGCGGGCGCCAATCACGCTGCCAATCGGCACACTGGCCGCGCCCTCTTCCAGTCGCTCCGGAGCCAGGCTCGCCAATGGCATGACCACGGTTTCGGTCGGGCCATAGGCGTTGAAGAACAGGCTCGGGTTGAACGCCGCGCGAATGCGTTGCAAGTGTTCGCCGGTCAGGGCTTCGCCGCCGGTGATGCACATGCGCACCGGCAAGGTCTGGCCCTGGGTCGCCAACCACTGGGCCAACTGGCTGCCGTAGCTGGGGGTGAAGCCAAGAATGTTGATGCGATGCTGGCGAATCAGCCCGCAGATTTCCTCGGCGTCCCATTGGCCCTGGGCCCGCAGCACCACGTGGGCGCCGCTGAGCAATGGCACCAGCAGGCGTTCGGTGGCGGCGTCGAAGTTGATGGAATAGAAATGCAGCTCGCAATCGTCCGGGCGCATGCCGAAACGCCGGATCACTGCCTGGCAATGCATGGCTATTTCACCGTGGGACACCACCACACCCTTGGGCTTGCCGGTGGAGCCGGAGGTGTAGATCAGGTACGCCTGGTGTTGCGGCAGGTTGATCAGCGGCAGCGGCTGATCCGGGTATTGGGCCAGGGCGGCCGAATCATCTTCCAGGCACCAGCAGCCCACGCCCTCGGGCAATGCACCGAGGGCCTGGAACATCGCCCTGTCACTGAGCAGCAGGCTGACGCCGCTGTCCTCGATCATGTAGCTCAAGCGGTCCAGCGGGTATTCCGGGTCCAGGGGTACGTAGGCACCGCCGGCCTTGAGGATCGCCAGCAGGCCGATGACCATTCCCAGCGAACGCTCCAGGGCCAGGCCGACCCGCACCTGCGGCCCGACGCCTCGCTCACGCAGCATCCAGGCCAGGCGATTGGCGCGGCTGTTCAGTTGCGCATACGTCAGGGTCTGCCCGGCGAAAGTCAGGGCCGGCGCATCGGGACGCATCCGCGCCTGTTCGTCGAACAGTTCGTGGGGGCATTGGTCCAGGCGATGCTCACCGGGCTCGACGCCCAGGCTGTCGAGCAGCTGTTGCTGCTCGCGGGTGTCCAGCAACGGCAGTTCGCTCAGGCGTCGGGCCGGATCGACCAGCAACGCTTCCAGCAGATTGCGCCAGTGCCCAGCCATGCGCGCGATGCGCGGTTCGTCGAACAGGTCGGTGCTGTAGGTCAGGCAGCAACCCAGGCGCTGATCCAGGTCGGTGACTTCCAGGTTGAGGTCGAACTTGGTGGCCCGGGCGTCGTTGACCAGGTATTCAACAGTCATGCCGGCCAGCGTGCGGCTCTGCTGGAACTCCCAGCGCTGCACGTTGCACATCACCTGGAACAGCGGGTTGTAGGCCGCACTGCGCGGCGGCTGCAGGGCTTCCACCAGGTGATCGAAAGGCAAATCCTGATGGGACTGGCCTTCAATCACGGTGTGGCGCACCTGCTCGAACAGTTCGCCCACCGACATCTGCCCGTCGAGTTGGCAGCGCAGGACCTGGGTGTTGAGGAACGCCCCAATCAGCCCTTCGCTTTCCGGGCGGATGCGGTTCGCCACCGGCGCGCCGATGCGCAGGTCGGTCTGGCCACTGTAGCGATAGAGCAGCACGGCCAGGGCGGCGGTCATGGTCATGAACAGGGTCAGGCCCTGTTGCGCGTTGAAGGCACGGACCCGCGCCGCCAAATCATCACTGAGGTCGAAACGGAACAATTCACCGCGATGACTTTGTACCGATGGACGCGGGCGGTCGCCGGGCAGTTCCAGCAGCGGATGTTCGCGGCCCAGTTGCGCGGTCCAATAGTCGAGTTGTCGCTGACGCTCGCCGGATTCCAGCCACTGACGCTGCCAGACGCTGTAGTCCAGGTACTGCACCGGCAAGGGTTCCAGGGGCGATTCGCGATCGTCGATAAAGGCTTCGTACAGCGCGCTCAGTTCACGGGCGAAGATGTCCATCGCCCAGCCTTCGGTGACGATGTGGTGCAACGTCAGGACAAAGTAATGCTCATGCTCGGCGGTCTTGACCAGGCAGGCCCGCAGCAGCGGCCCGGTTTCCAGGTCAAAGGGCTGGTGGGCCTCGCTGTCGGCCAGTTGCTGCACCCGCTGTTCGCGGACGTCAGCAGCCAGCTTCGAGAAATCCTTCCAACCCATGCGCAAGCCCGTCTCACCGTGCACTTGCTGGCGAGCCACGCCGTCGACGCTCGGGAACGTGGTGCGCAGGGTTTCGTGGCGCAGGATCAACGCCTGCAAGGCCGCCTCGAAACGCCCGACATCCAGCACCCCGCGCAACCGCGCCATGCCACCGACGTTGTAGGCCGGGCTGTCCGGCTCCATCTGCCAGAGGAACCACATGCGCTGCTGGGAATAGGACAGCGGCACCGGTTGGCTACGGTCGACTTTCTCGATCGGTGGCTGACGGTTGGCCTGGCCGCTGGCCTGGATCAAGCGCACCTGTTCGGCGAAGGCGCCCAGCTCGCTGGCCTCGAACAGAGTGCGCAGCGGCAGTTCGACGTCGCAGGCCTGGCGGGTGCGGGAAATGATCTGGGTCGCCAGCAGCGAATGACCGCCGAGGGCAAAGAAATCGTCCCGCAGGCCGATGCGCGCAAGGCCCAGTACCTCGCGCCAGATGCCGGCGATTTGCTGCTCGAGGGCGCTGGCCGGCTCGACGTGCTCGCGCACCTGCCATTGCGGCTCGGGCAAGGCGCGGCGGTCGAGCTTGCCGCTCGGGCCCAGGGGCATGGCGTCCAGGCGCAGCAGTTGGGTGGGCACCATGTAGTCCGGCAGTTCGGCGGCCAGGGCGGCTTTGAGTCGAATGTTCAACGCGTCCTGGTCCTGGGCGACATCCGGGGCGGTGTAATAGCCGATCAACTGCGGGCCGGTCGAGGTGTCGCGCACCAGCACTGCCACTTGGGCGATGCCGTCCTGGTCCAGCAGGCGCGCTTCGATTTCCTGCGGCTCGACCCGAAAACCGCGCAGCTTGACCTGCTGGTCGAGGCGGCCGAGGTACTCGATCACGCCGTCGGCGTTCCAACGCGCGCGGTCGCCGGTACGGTACAACCGCGCACCGGCCGGCCCCAGAGGGTCAGCGACAAAACGCTCGGCGCTCAGGCCCGGACGACCGAGGTAACCCCGGGCCAGGCCCAGGCCGCCGATGCACAGCTCGCCGGGCACTCCGGCCGGCACGGGATTGAGGTCGCTGTCGAGTACCCGGCACAGGACGTTGCCCAGGGGCCGGCCGATCGGCGAGCGCTCGCCATCGGCCTCGGTGCAATGCCAATGGGTGACGTTGATCGCGGTTTCGGTCGGGCCGTAGCGGTTGTGCAATTGCACCGCCGGCAGTTGCGCCAACACCCGGTTGCGCAGTTCGGCGGGCAAGGCTTCGCCACCGGAGAACAGCCGACGCAGGCTGCTGCAGCGGGCGCTCAACGGCTCATCGACAAACAGGCTGAGCAACGGCGGCACGAAGTGCAGCGTGGTGACGCCAAACTGCTGCACCAACTGGGCGATGCGGTGCGGGTCACGGTGTTCGCCGGGGCCGGCCAGTACCAATTCGCTGCCGGTGATCAGAGGCCAGAAGCATTCCCAGACCGACACGTCGAAACTGATCGGCGCTTTTTGCATCAGCACATCGGTGGCATCCAGCCCGTAGGTCGCTTGCATCCATTGCAGGCGCTCGGCCAGGGCCGCGTGGGTATTGCCGACGCCTTTGGGCTGGCCGGTGGAGCCGGAGGTGTAGATCACGTAGGCCAGATGGTCGCCGTGCAGGTGCAGGCCCGGCGGATTGCTTGGCCATTGCTCCAGATGCAGGGCGTCCATGGCGATGACACTGACGCCGTCGCACACCGGCAAACGTTCGAGCAGCTCGGTTTGGGTCAGCAGCAAGTCGACGCCACTGTCGTGGAGCATGTAGGCCAGGCGTTCGGCCGGGTAGTCCGCATCCAGCGGCACATAGGCACCGCCGGCCTTGATGACGGCCAGCACACCGATGAGCAGCTGCGGCGAGCGCTCGGCGGCAATCGCCACGCACACGTCCGGGCCAACGCCCTTGTCCCGCAGGTAATGGGCCAGGCGATTGGCCTGGGTGTGCAGCTCGGCATAATCGAGTTGACCACCGTCCCAGCGCAACGCAGTGCGTTGCGGCGTGCACCGGGCCTGTTCGTTCAACAGCTCCGGCAGCCATTGGCTGGCCGGCGCGCACGGGGCCGCGCTCCATTGCTGCTGTTGGCTGTGTTCATCGGCGGCCAATAACGGCACATCGCCGATGGTTTGTTGCGGATCGGCGCAGACCGCCCGCAACAGGTTGCAGTAATGCGCCGCCAGCCGCTCGATGGTCGCCGCCTCGAACAGTTCGTCGGCGTAGTCGAACGACAGCGTCAAGCGGCCGTTGCGATCTTCTTCGCTGTGCAGTTGCAGGTCGAACTTGGCTTCGCGGCTGTGCCACGGCAACTCCTCGGCCAGCAACCCCGGCAGGCGCCGCAAGGCACTCAAGTCACGCTGCTGGTGGTTGAACATCACCTGGAACAGGCCTTGTTCACGCGCCTCGGGAAACGCTTCGAGCAGTTGTTCGAACGGCAGGTCCTGGTGGACCTGGGCACCGAGTGTGGCTTCCCGGGCCTGGGCCAGCAGCGCAGCGAATGGCTGACGTGAATCGACCTGCCCGCGCAGCACCTGGGTGTTGATGAAGAAGCCGATCAGCCCCTGGGTTTCCAGGCGCGGACGGTTGGCGTTGGGCACACCGATGCGGATATCGGATTGGCCGGTGTAACGCTGCAACAGCGCCTGGAAGGCTGCCAGCAACAGCATGAACGGCGTTGCGTCGTGTGCCTGGGCCACGTGGCGCAAGGTATCGCAGAGGCCCTTGTCCAGGCGCAGGCTATGCCGCGCGGCACTGCGCTGGCGTTGAGCGCTGCGTGGATGATCCGTGGCCAGCACCAGGGCCGAAGGTTCCGCGCCCAGTTGCTGCTTCCAGAAGCGCAGTTGGTGCTCGGCCTCGCCTTGGGCGAGCCACTGGCGCTGCCAACTGCCGTAGTCGGCGTATTGCAAGGGCAACGGCGCCAGCTCGGCGAGCTGACCTTGGGAGGCGGCGGCGTACAAGCGGGAGAATTCTTCAATCAACACATTCATCGACCAGCCGTCGGCGATGATGTGGTGCAGTGTCACCAGCAACTGATGGTCATCCTCGTCGAGACGCAACAGGCTGACCCGCAGCAGCGGCCCCTTCTCCAGATCGAACGGCGTGGCCGCTTCGTCTTCTCGAACCTGCCGCGCCCGGGCTTCGCGCAAGTCGGCAGGCAGGTCGCCGAGATCGATGACATGCAGCTTGAATTCACCGGCCGGATCGACCTGTTGCAGGGCCACGCCATCCCGCTCCAGGAACCGCGTGCGCAGGGACTCATGACGCTCGATCAATTGCTGGAAACTGGCGCGCAACGCGTCTTCGTCCAGCTCGCCGCGCAGGTGCAAGGCGCCAGGAATGTTGTAGGCATGGCTCGTCGGATCGAGCTGCCAGGTAAACCACAAACGGTTCTGGGCCAGGGATTGCGGCAACGCATCGTCGCGCGACAATGCGCTGATCGCGCCTTGAGGCTGGCCGCCGTCCTGTTGCTGGTTCGCCACCGCTGCGGCGAACGCGGCCAGGGTTGGCGCTTCGAACAGCAGGCGCAGGTTCAGTTCCAGCCCCAGGGTTTCCCGTAGTCGTGCGATCACCTGGGTGGCGGCGATGGAATTACCGCCCAGCAGGAAGAAATGATCGTCAGCCTGGACCTGTTCGACCTGCAGTTGCTCGCGCCAGATTTGGCCGATGAGCGTTTGCAGCTCGGATGACGGCGCAGATTCGTCAGCGACTTCTGCCTCGGCTGACGGGAACTGTGCATAACTGTCCAAGCTGCCGTCGGCCAATCGACTGCGGCACGCCGAGCGCTGCAACTTGCCGCTGGAGGTCTTGGGCAACGCGCCGGGATTGAGCAGCACCACCACGCTCGGGGCTTGCTGGCAGGCCTCGGCCACGGCCTGGCGAATGGCTTTGATCAAGGCTTCGGGCGGGAGGATTTTCTGCACGCTGCGGCTGATTTCCGCAGCGATACCGATGCCTTCCTCGCCGCCATCGTTGACCGCGAACGCGGCCACGCGGCCCTTGCGCACCACCTCCACTTCGCGCTCGATGGTTTGCTCGATGTCCTGGGGATAGAGGTTATGCCCGCGCACGATCAGCAGGTCTTTCAGGCGGCCGGTGATGAACAGTTCGCCGCCGCGCAGGAAACCCAGGTCACCGGTACGCAGCCAGGTCCGCCCGTCGTGCTGGACAAAGGTCTTGGCGCTGGCTTCTGGGTTGCGCCAATAGCCCAGGGCGATGCTCGGGCCAGCGGCCCAGACTTCACCGACCTGATTGTCCGCCAGCGGCTGCGACGTAGCGGGTTCGACGATCAGCACCGCGTGCCCGGGCTGGCTGACACCGCAACTCATCACCGCACTGCCCTGCCCCGGCTCGGCACGGTTTTGCGTCAGTGCCGCATCATCCACCCGCAGCGAAGGAATGCCGTGGCGGCGTGGCGTACCGGCGACGAACAGGGTCGCTTCTGCCAGGCCGTAGGAGGCCATGAAATTGTCCGGCGTGAAGCCGCACGAGGCGAACTTCTCGGCAAACCGCTCCAGCGTGTCGAGACGGATCGGCTCGGAACCGGAATAGGCCACGCGCCAGCCGCTCAGGTCGAGACGCTGCAGGGCCGAGTCACTGACCCGTTCGCTGCACAGCCGATAGGCGAAATCCGGGCCACCGCTGATAGTGCCGCCGTATTCGCTGATTGCTTCGAGCCAACGCAGGGGCCGGGCCAGGAAGTAGGCCGGCGACATCAATACGCAGGGGACGCCGCTGAACACCGGCTGCAGCAAGCCGCCAATCAGCCCCATGTCGTGGTACAGCGGCAGCCAGCTGACGATGACGTCATCGGGGTTCAGGTCGATGCCGAAGCCATGACGGATCAGCAGTTCGTTAGCGACCAGGTTGCCGTGGCTGACCTGCACGCCCTTGGGCAACGCGGTGGAGCCGGAGGTGTATTGCAGGAAGGCAATGTCATCGTCCTGCAGCGTCGGCATCCGCCATTGTCCGGCGCGGGCCGGGTCGAGGGTATCAACGCACAACACTGGCGGCGCCGATTCGATGGCTTGCAACGGCTCGCGCAGATCGCTGCTGGTGAGCAGCAGGCGCGGTTCGGCGTCTTTGAGGATCGACAGCAAGCGCTCTTGATGGTGGCGACGGGCGGACTCCGGCGGATAGGCCGGCACGGCAATCACCCCGGCATAGAGGCAGCCAAAGAACGCCGCGACGTAATCCGGGCCGCTGGGGAACAGCAGCACGGCGCGATCCCCCAGCGCGGCCTCGGCCTGCAAGGTGGCGGCGATGGTCCGGGCACGCAGGTCCAGGTCGCGATAACTCAATACCACACCCTGCCCTGGGGTGTCGGCGAGGAAGCGCAGGGCCACCCGGTCCGGCGTCAACGCGGCGCGGCGCTGGAGGGCATGAGCCAGGGTGATGGGGAGTTCGAACGCGTCGGTCATGGGGGTTTCCTGCCTGGATTCGGCTTGCAAGTTGTCACCCATGGGAACGGATAGTCCCGACAAA
The DNA here is from genome assembly GCF_054681425.1 of Pseudomonas sp. H1_F01. NCBI lineage: Bacteria > Pseudomonadati > Pseudomonadota > Gammaproteobacteria > Pseudomonadales > Pseudomonadaceae > Pseudomonas > Pseudomonas sp. H1_F01. The sequence goes on from NZ_CP162823.1 coordinate 4,866,418, forward strand.
TAATTAGTCGAGGAGCCTACTCACCGAGGCATCGAACCGAAGCATCCGCCAGCCACGCGCCGCGGCAATGAGTCGCAGCATCAAGGCTGGACGCTGCATCATCAATAATTCTTCTTCTCAATTGACAATCATTATCATTAAGCCTAATTTGGCGCTCGATGTGTAGGACGAGTGCGGCATCCGGACGTCCTGCTAACTTTTTGCAGCAAGGTGAATTCCATGACGGAACAAGTATCCACAAGCAGGTGCGACTCACCGTTACTCCAGGCATTCGTGGACAACCGATTGATCCTGGTCAAGATCGCGGCACGCATTACCGGCTGCCGATCCCGTGCCGAAGATGTGGTGCAGGACGCGTTTTTCCGGCTGCAATCGGCGCCCCAGATCACCTCCTCGTTCAAGGCGCAGCTCAGCTATCTGTTCCAGATCGTGCGCAACCTGGCGATCGACCACTACCGCAAGCAGGCGCTGGAACTGAAATACTCGGGGCCGGAAGAGGAAGGGTTGAACGTGGTGATCCAGGGTGCTTCGCCAGAAACCTCCCATATCAACTTTTCCACGCTGGAGCACATCGCCGACGCGCTGACCGAACTGCCCAGCCGCACCCGCTATGCCTTCGAGATGTATCGCCTGCATGGCGTGCCGCAGAAGGACATCGCCAAGGAGCTGGGTGTCTCGCCGACCCTGGTGAACTTCATGATCCGCGATGCCCTGGTGCATTGCCGCAAGGTGTCGGGGGTTCGGGGGGATACCTTCGCCCGGCGGTGATATGAGGTGTCAGTTCCGGCCCCATCGCGGGCAAGCCTTGCTCCCACAGGTTTTTCTGGCAGGCAAATAGTGTGTGAAGCCCGGAGCCAGTGGGAGCAGCCTTGCTCCCACAGGTTTTTCTGGCAGGCAAATAGTGTGTGAAGCCCGGAGCCTGTGGGAGCAGCCTTGCTCCCACTGGTTTTTCTGGCGGGCAAATAGTGTGTGAAGCCCGGAGCCTGTGGGAGCAAGCCTTGCTCCCACTGGTTTTTCTGGCGGGCAAATAGTGTGTGAAGCCCGGAGCCTGTGGGAGCAAGCCTTGCTCCCACTGGTTTTTCTGGCGGGCAAATAGTGTGTGAAGCCCGGAGCCTGTGGGAGCAGCCTTGCTCCCACTGGTTTTTCTGGCAGGCAAATAGTGTGTGAAGCCCGGAGCCTGTGGGAGCAAGCCTTGCTCCCACTGGTTTTTCTGGCGGGCAAATAGTGTGTGAAGCCCGGAGCCTGTGGGAGCAAGGCTTGCCCGCGATGGCGGCCTGATGACCACTACCTGCCCCATGCCAAACCTCACATCAATCCACACCGATCAAAAAACCGCTCACGCCCCAGGATCATCAGCGCCGCGCGCTTGTGGGGGAAATCGAATTCCTTTTCACAATGGAAGCACTGGTTGTGCAGGTGCCCGATCATCCGGGCATTGTCGGCCCGGGGCTCGGCGACCACGCGCTGGGTGCGCGGGTCGTCCAGGAACAGGTAATGCACCAGCGCCGACAACCAGCTCGCCACCTTGTGCGGCCCCCGGTGTTGCTCTTCGCCCACCAGCATGTGGATGCCGCGATCGTAGTTGCCGGCGTCATAGAACGGCGCGATCCGATCTTCCTTGGCCCAATAGGTTTCGAAATAAGCGAACGGCTGGTCATCGAAGCAGCCGATCAGGGTCAAGACCCGGGGATCGGCCTGCAGCTTGCCCAGGTACTCGCGATGCTGTTCCAGGCTCCCCTCCTCCTGCCAGAAGCTCGCCGCTCGCGGGCTGTTCTGCCAGCGGTTGAAACGCGTAAGGTCCTGCTCGATTTCCAAGGTGCGCAAGGACACCCAGGCGCCCAGCCGCGCATCGAAACGCCGGTACACCTCGCCACGAGGCTTGATGGGCCGGCGTGGATGGCGCTGGCCATCGGTGATGATCATGTGTTGTGGATAACTGCCGTTGAACGACACTCCCAGCCAGGGCTGCGGCAATTGCCAGAACATCGTGCGCTCGCAAATGTATTCACCGGCACGTTCAGTGGCTGTCAACAAACCGCTGAGCAAGGCTTCGCCTGGGCGCTCGTCGAGGTGCCAGGTCAGGCGCTGGCAGTCGGAGTCGCGAGCAAACAGCCAATAGCAGGCCGCCCACAGCGCCGGGCCCACCGGTCGATCGTCGAGTTCCTGCAAGTGCACGTGCAACTCGGGACCGCGCGCAAGGCGCAGCCGGATCAGCGGCGCACCTTCGAGCATCAGGCTCAGGTGGCGTTCGGTTTCATCGGCGCCGAGGCGACGGCCGCCGGGCAAGGGCAACGTCGTCGGGGGGTTGAGGTTGGACATGGGAGGGGCTCGCGTATTCGTCGGTAGTCAACGTGGGACGTGAGCCAGGAAGGGAAATTTAGTGGCACATTCAATGGGAATGCATGGGCACCAGATGAATCTGGTAGGGCTGGAAAATCTTCAGCAACTGACCGTTATCCCGCAACATTTGCAGCAACTGCGCAAACGCCTCACTGGAAATGGGCGCCTGTGGGCGGATCAGCGCGTAATGGTGGTAGACCTGATCGATGCGTTCAGACACCAGCAATTGCGGGCCGACTTCGGGGTTGCGCAACACGTAATCGTTGAGGTACGAACGGGTCACCAGGGCGATATCCGCGCGCCCGCGCAAGACCATCAGCAGGTTGCTGTCGTGGGAGTACGTCAGCGTGGCGTTGTATTGGCCGGTAAGGAACTTGGGATCGGCGTTGAATTCGGCAAAGGCATAGTGATAACCGCTGAACAGTGCCAGGCGCTTGCCCCTGAGGTCGGTGAAATAACTTTGCTGTCGATCCGGCTCGCGCTGGGCGACGAAGACTTCCGCATCCTCCAGCCCCATGTCTACCGAGGTGTGCGGCACGTCCTGCCAGCCCCAGGCCGGGTTCTCGAAGATCGCCATGTCGACCCGGCCCTGCTTGAAATCATTGAAGCGGCGCGGGATCGATGTCGGCACCAGCACGAACTGATAGTCGGTTTGCGCCTGGTTCAAGGCCTCCACCATTTGCGGCAGCAGGCCGGTGTCGGCGCCGTTCTCGGGACGAACGGTATAAGGCGGAAAATGCGCCGCGCCGATCCGTACCAGTTGCGCTGCCTCGGTCGGCAACGCCAGCAAAACGGCCAGAGCAGCCAGCACCAGACGCGAGGTCATCCCCATCGGCGAAAACGTCAAGATAACCCACTCCCCAAAAGTCCCATCAATAACAATCAAACTAGGCGGTTTCAGCCACTTAGCCAGCCACTCGGTCATTCAAGGCACTGCTCGATTATTGTTTTTCTTCAAGCACCAGGATCAGGGCTTGCTCGGCCAGCTCATCGAGGCTCAGGCTGCCTTCGGCGCGAAACCAGGTGGTGGTCCAGGACAGCGCTCCCGTGAGGAACCGCCGGGTAATGAACACGTCTCCACGAATATACCCGGCCTCCTTGGCCTGGCCCAGGACCTCGAGCCACAAGTCCTCATAAATATCACGCAGGGCCAGCACATGCCGCTGCCCATCCTGCGATAGCGAACGCCATTCATAGACCAGCACCGCCATGGCCTCGCCGGTGCCGCCCATGATCGACTGCAATTCGCAGCGGATCAGCGCCAATACCCGCTCACGCACGCTGTCGGCCTCGGCCAGGGCGGCGCGCATCAATGCGGTGTTGTAGCGGATGGTTTCTTCCATCACCGCCCGCAGGATTTCGTCCTTGCTCTTGAAATGGTGAAAGATGCTGCCCGACTGAATGCCCACGGCACTGGCCAGGTCACGCACCGTGGTGCGCTCGAAGCCTTTGTTGCGAAACAGGTGGGCGGCGGTCTGGAGCAGTTTGCCGCGAGCACTGTCCGGGTCGGTCAGTTGCCCGTTGTCGACCAGCTCCCGCATCACGCCCAGGGCTTTTTGCTCGTCCACCCATTCTCTCCTACAGTCGATCAACCCACGCGCGAGCATTGCACACCAAACCATCAGTGGCGCGGGCAATTTAAGCTGACCGAGGCAGCCAAGCAAGCGCTCGGCCAGAAGAACCAGCGGTCGTTTACAAACCAAGCGCTTGCTTGGTAGTCTCGAACCACCTTTGCCGGAGGGAACGCCATGCCAAAAACGATCCGTATCGGTTGCGCCAGCGCCTTCTGGGGCGATACCTGTACAGCGGCAGCGCAACTGGTCGAGGGCGGGGCGCTGGATTACCTGGTGTTCGACTACCTGGCCGAGGTGACGATATCGATCATGGCCGGGGCGCGCCTGAAGGATTCTTCGAGCGGTTATGCCACGGACTTCATTGAGGTCCTCACACCGCTGCTACGGCGTTTGCATGACCACGGCATCCGTGTCATCAGCAACGCCGGCGGGGTCAACCCCCAAGCCTGTGCGAAGGCCCTGCAAGCGGCCTGCGATCAGGCCGGCGTGCCGTTGAGGATCGCCGTGCTGCTGGGCGATGACCTGCAACCGCAATTCGATCGACTCGCCGCCCAGGGCATTCGCGAAATGTTCAGTGGCGAACCAATGCCCTGCGCGTGCGTGTCCATCAACGCCTACCTTGGCGCGCCCGGCATCGTCGAGGCGTTGCGCCTGGGGGCCGATATCGTGATCACCGGCCGCGTAGTGGACAGCGCCGTGGTCAGCGCCGCCTTGGTGCATGAGTTCGGCTGGGCCTGGGACGATTACGACCGATTGGCCCAGGCCGCACTGGCTGGGCACCTGATCGAGTGCGGCGCCCAGTGCACGGGCGGCAACTTCACCGACTGGCAGCAAGTGCCGGATTACGAGCACATCGGCTTTCCCATCGTCGAGGTCAGCGCCGACGGCCAGTTCACGGTCACCAAAGCCGAAGGCAGCGGCGGGTTGGTCACGCCATTGACCGTCGGCGAGCAGTTGCTCTACGAAATCGGCGACCCGCAAGGCTATCTGTTGCCGGACGTGGTCTGTGACTTCAGCCAGGTCAGGTTGATCCAGCAAGGCAAGCACGCCGTGCGCGTCCACGGCGCCAAGGGCTTGCCACCCACCGATCAATACAAGGTCAGCGCCACCTGGCTGGACGGCTGGCGCTGCACCGCCACCTGCCTGATCGCCGGCATTGATGCGGTGGCCAAGGCTGAACGGGTCAGCCAGGCAATCGTCGCCAAGACCTCACAGATGTTCAGCCAGCGTGGCTGGGCGCCCTACAGCGAAGTGGACATCGAACTGCTGGGCAGCGAAGCCACTTACGGCCAGCACGGCCAACGCCAGGACAGCCGTGAGGTGGTGATCAAGCTGGCGGTACGGCACTCGGACAAACAGCCGCTGGTGCTGTTTTCCAGGGAGATCGCCCAAGCCGCCACCGGCATGGCGCCAGGGCTGACGGGGCTGGTCGGTGGCCGGCCGACGGTGTCGCCGTTGATTCGCCTGTTCTCGTTCCTGATCGACAAAACCACTTGCCGGCTCGACATCGAACTCGACGGCCAGCGTCACCCTTGCCCCCTGCCCGCGTTCGAACCGTTGCACACCGTCGATCTGCCCGTTGCCCCGGACCTGCCCAAACCCCAGGGCCGGGCCGATGCCAGCGTGCCGTTGGTCAAACTGGCGGTGGCGCGCTCCGGCGACAAGGGCAACCACAGCAACATTGGCGTGATCGCCCGGGAACCCGAATACCTGCCCTGGATCGCCGAAGCGCTGACACCGGAGGTGATGGTCGACTGGATGAGCCACGTGCTCGACCCGCGCTTGGGCCGGGTCGAACGCTGGTACCTGCCGGGCACCCACAGTTTGAATTTCCTGCTGGAAAACGCCCTCGGCGGCGGCGGTGTCGCCAGCCTGCGCATCGATCCCCAGGGCAAGGCGTTCGCCCAGCAGTTGCTGGAGATTCAGATTCCGGTGCCGCAAGGCATCGCCGACCAGGTCAACTAAGGGACGGTCGCCAATGCCAGTCATCGAATCGCACCTTGATCCCCACAGTGCTGATTTCACACGCAACCACGCGGCGATGCTGGCTGGTGTCGAACAGCTGCGCCAGCTCGAACAGGCCGTGCTGGAGAAAGCCGCCCAATCCCAGGGCAAGTTCGACCAGCGCGGCCAGTTGTTGCCGCGCCAGCGCCTGAACCTGCTGCTGGACCCTGGCGCGCCGTTCCTCGAACTGGCGAGCCTGGCCGGCTACAAACTCCATGACGACAAGGACGGCAGCCAGGCCGGCGGCGGCCTGATCGCCGGGATCGGCTACGTGTCCGGGGTGCGGGCGCTGGTGGTGGCCAACAACAGCGCAATCAAGGGCGGCACGATTTCCCCCAGCGGCTTGTACAAGACCCTGCGCCTGCAACAGATCGCCATGGAGAACAAACTGCCGGTCATCACCCTCGCCGAAAGTGGCGGCGCCAATCTCAATTACGCGGCGCAGATTTTCGTCGAAGGCGCGCGCTGCTTCGCCAACCAGGCACGCATGTCGGCCATGGGCCTGCCACAGATCACCGTGGTGCATGGCTCGGCCACCGCAGGCGGGGCTTATCAGCCAGGGCTGTCGGATTACGTGGTGGTGGTACGCGACAAGGCGCGGTTGTTCCTGGCCGGGCCGCCGTTGCTCAAGGCCGCGACCGGCGAAGTGGCCAGCGAGGAGGAACTGGGCGGTGCACAGATGCATGCGCAGGTGGCCGGCACCGCCGAATACCTGGCCGAGAACGACGCCGACGGCGTGCGCCTGGCCCGGGAGATCCTCAGCCTGCTGCCCTGGAATGCGCAACTGCCGCCACAGCTCGAACGGACGTGGACGGAGCCGCTCTACCCCGCCGACGAATTATTGGGACTGGTCCCCGACGACCCGAAGAAACCCTATGACGTGCAGGAAATCATCGCCCGCATCGCCGACGGCTCGAATTTCCTGGCCTTCAAAAGCGAGTTCGACGCCCAGACGATTTGCGGCCACTTGCACATTCGCGGCCACGCCTGCGGCCTGATCGGCAACAACGGACCGATCACGCCGCAAGGCGCCAGCAAGGCCGCGCAGTTCATCCAGCTGTGCGACCAGAGCCGCACGCCGTTGCTGTTTTTGCACAACACCACCGGGTTCATGGTCGGCACCGAGTCGGAGCGACAAGGGGTGATCAAGCACGGCGCCAAGATGATCCAGGCCGTGGCCAATGCCCGAGTGCCCAAGCTGACCGTCGTGGTGGGCGGCTCCTACGGCGCCGGCAATTACGCCATGTGCGGGCGTGGGCTGGACCCACGTTTCATCTTCGCCTGGCCCAACAGCCATACGGCAGTGATGGGCGGCGCCCAGGCCGGCAAGGTCCTGCGCATGGTCACCGAGGCCACGCAGATCAAGAACGGCCTGACCCCCGACCCGAAGATGCTGGACCTGCTCGAGCAAACCACCGCGCAGAAACTCGACAGCCAGTCCACCGCTCTCTACGGCAGCGCCAGCCTGTGGGACGACGGGCTCATCGACCCGCGCGACACCCGCACACTGCTGGGCTATCTGCTAGACATCTGTCACGAGGCCGAGCAGCGGCCACTGCAAGCCAACAGCTTCGGCGTGGCCCGTTTCTGAGGACGCTCCACGGCTCACAGGAGAACACTAGAAATGATCTTCACCCAGGAACACGAAGCACTGCGGCGCACCGTCCGCCAGTTTGTCGAGCATGATATCAACCCCTACGTCGACGAATGGGAGAAGGCCGGGCGTTTCCCCATCCACGAGGTTTTCCGCAAGGCCGGCGAGCTGGGCCTGCTGGGCATTTCCAAACCAGCTGCCTTCGGCGGCATGGGCCTGGACTACAGCTATTCGATCGTCGCGGCCGAGGAATTCGGCACCATTCATTGCGGCGGCGTGCCCATGTCCATCGGCGTCCAGACCGACATGTGCACCCCGGCCCTGGCCCGCTTCGGCTCCGATGAGTTGCGTGAAGCATTCCTGCGCCCGGCCATCCGCGGCGAACAGGTCGGCTGCATCGGCGTCTCGGAGGTCGGCGCCGGCTCCGACGTCGCCGGCCTCAAGACCACGGCGCGCAAGGACGGCGACGACTACGTCATCAACGGCAGCAAGATGTGGATCACCAATGCACCCAGCGCCGATTTCATTTGCCTGCTGGCCAACACCTCGGACGACAAGCCCCACGTCAACAAATCGCTGATCATGGTGCCGATGCACAGCCCCGGCATCAGCCTCGGCCAGCACCTGGACAAACTCGGCATGCGCAGCTCGGAAACCGCCCAGGTGTTTTTCGACGACGTGCGGGTGCCACAACGCAATCGCATCGGCCAGGAAGGCGCCGGGTTCATGATGCAGATGCTGCAGTTCCAGGAAGAACGCCTGTTCGGCGCGGCCAACATGCTCAAGGGCCTGGAGCATTGCATCGACAGCACCATCGCGTACTGCAAGGAACGCAAGACCTTCGGCACGGCCCTGATCGACAACCAGGTGATCCACTTTCGCCTGGCGGAACTGGCCAGCGAGATCGAATGTCTGCGGGCGCTGGTCTACCAGGCCACCGAGCAGTACATCAACGGCCAGGACGTCACGCGGCTGGCGTCGATGGCCAAGCTCAAGGCCGGACGCCTGGCCCGGGAAACCACCGACAGTTGCCTGCAATACTGGGGTGGCATGGGCTTCATGTGGGACAACCCGGTCGCCCGGGCGTATCGCGACGTGCGGCTGGTGTCCATAGGTGCCGGTGCGGACGAGATCATGCTGGGCATCATCTGCAAGCTCATGGGGATTTTGCCGGGGAAGAAAAACTGAGTACATCGCCTGCCAGACCGCCATCGCGAGCAAGCTTTGCTCCCACAGCTGAATGCACTCACCGGGCATTGTGGGAGCAAAGCTTGCTCGCGATGAGGCCCAGACAGACACCGCAAAAACCCAGGAATGACCCCATGCCCGCCTTCAGCAAAATCCTCATCGCCAACCGTGGCGAAATCGCCTGCCGGATCCAGCGCACCGCCCAGGCCCTGGGCTATCGCACGGTGGCGGTGTTCAGCGAGGCCGACGCCGATGCACTGCACGTGCGCATGTCCGATGAAGCCGTGCCGATCGGCCCGGCCGCGGTGCAGCAGTCCTACCTCAACCCCTCGGCGATTCTCGATGCAGCCCGGCGCTGCGGTGCCGATGCGATCCATCCCGGCTACGGCTTTCTTTCGGAAAATGCCGGGTTCGCCAAGGCCTGCGAAGCGGCCAGCATCGTGTTCATCGGCCCCAGCCCCGAGGCCATCGACCTGATGGGCAGCAAGCGCCGGGCAAAAATCGCCATGATTGAAGCCGGCGTTCCCTGCATCGCCGGTTACCAGGGCGCCGCCCAGGACGACGACACGCTGCAGCGCGAAGCCGGGCGCATCGGCTACCCGTTGATGATCAAGGCCAGCGCCGGGGGCGGGGGCCGAGGCATGCGCCTGGTCCAGAGGGCCGAGGACCTGCTGGAGCAGTTGCGCAGCGCGCGCTCGGAAGCCCTGCACGGTTTTGGCAGCGACGAGTTGATCCTCGAACAGGCCCTGATCGATCCGCGGCATGTGGAAGTGCAGATTTTCGGCGACCACCACGGTCAGCTGATCCATCTGGGCGAACGGGACTGCTCGATCCAGCGGCGCCACCAGAAAGTCATCGAGGAAGCGCCCTGCCCGGTCATGACCGCCGACCTGCGCCAGGCCATGGGCGATGCGGCACTCAAGGTGGGGCGCGCAGTGAAATATGTCGGGGCCGGGACCGTGGAGTTCCTGCTCGCTGCGGACGGTCGGTTTTACTTCCTGGAGATGAACACGCGCCTGCAGGTCGAACACCCGGTCACCGAGTTGATCACCGGCCTGGATCTGGTGGCCTGGCAATTGGACGTCGCCGCCGGCAGGCCGCTGCCCCTGCGCCAGGAGCAGGTGACGCTCAGCGGCCATGCCATGCAAGTGCGGCTGTACGCCGAGGACCCGGCGGCCGATTTCCTGCCTCAGACCGGGCAGTTGATCGGTTGGGAGCCGCCCATACGGGACGGCGTGCGAATTGACCACGGTCTGCTGGAGGGCCAGGCCATCACGCCGTTCTACGATTCGATGCTGGGCAAGCTCATCGTCCACGGCGCCACTCGCGAGGAGGCCCGACGCAAATTGTTGCGAGCGGTGGAAGATTGCGTACTGCTTGGCGTGCAGAGCAACCAGCGATTGCTCGTCGGGTTGCTGGCACACCCGCGGTTCATCGACGGCGACTTCGGCAACGGATTCATCGGGCAGCACTTTGCCAATCATGGGGCGCTCCAGCCCCTCGATCCCTCTGCCGAACAACTCGCCATCGCCACGGCGGCGTTTTATCTGGCCTCGCAAGCACAACGCGCACCGGGCCTGGGCGGATGGCGCAACAGCATCGGCGCGGCGCTGCACTACCGGATCGGCGTCGGGGAGCACGACTGGACGCTGAGCCTGGTGGCCGAAGCCGACGGCACACTCAACATACGCAGTGCCGGGTGCTTGATCGAACTGAGGCTGCTCGACGCGGATCCCCATGGCGCGACACTGATGATCGATGGGATTCGCCGGCGGCATTCCTGGCGCCTCGATGGCAACGATCTCTGGCTGTTCACCCGCCCTGGCGGCCTGCACCTGCAAGATCGAACCCTGTCCCCCATCGCCGCCAAGACCAGCCCCGGCGACGGCACGCTCAAGGCGCCCATGGACGGCGCCATTGTCGAGCTGCTGGTCCGCGAAGGCAGCACGGTGCGCCAAGGCCAACTGCTCATGGTGCTTGAAGCCATGAAAATGGAGCACCCACTCAAGGCAGGCGTCGACGGCGTGGTCAGGCAATTGCAGGTCACGCGGGGGGACCAGGTGAAAAACCGCCAGGTTTTGTTGCGCGTTGAAACAGCCCACTAGTCGGATGCCGAGGGTTTGACTACGCTCAAACCCATCAGCACGCCGATACCGGGAACCCTGCAATGCCTCACTGGCTGGTGATTGATCTGGAGGCCACCACCGATGAAGGTGGCTGGCCGGTAACCGAAATGGAAATTATCGAAATCGGCGCCACGCTGGTGAATCGTGACGGCCGCGAAGTGGATCATTTCCAGCGCTTCGTGCGGCCCCTGAGGCGACCGCTGCTCACGCCCTTCTGTCGCGAACTGACCCACATCACCCAGGCCAATATCGACAGTGCCGCGCCCTTGACCGAGGTCTGGCCGGCGTTCGAGCGCTGGCTGACGCCGTATCAGTCGAAGCTGGAAAGCTGGGTCAGTTGGGGCGATTACGACCGCAAGCAACTGCTTCAGGAATGGCAGCACCAGCAGTTGCACAGTGTCCTCGGCCAGGTACCGCACATGAACCTCAAGCAACGCTTCGCCAAGGCCCGTCGGCTGGAGCGACCGTTGGGGCTCAATGGCGCGCTGCAACTGGCTGGCCTGCAATTCTGCGGTCAACAGCACCGTGCGCTGGAAGACGCGCGCAATACCGCGCGGTTGTTGCCCTTGGTGCTTCCGGGTTGAGCGGAAGCCACCTCCCAGTGCGGCAGATGACGAATGTTGCAGCCTTGTGCATACTGGCCGGCCTTTTTCAGCCCCTTTTTCGAGGAATCGCCCATGTTTAAAGTCAACGAGTACTTCGACGGCACCGTCAAGTCGATCGCTTTCGGCACAGCCGAAGGCCCTGCGACCATCGGCGTCATGGCACCGGGCGAATATGAGTTCGGCACGGCCCAACGGGAAATCATGCACGTGGTCTCCGGCGCGCTGACCGTGAAGCTGCCGGACAGCACCGACTGGGAAATCTTCGAGGCCGGCAGCCAGTTCAATGTTCCGGCCAACAGCAAGTTCCAGCTCAAAGTGGCCGTCGATACCGCTTACCTGTGTGAGTACCGCGGCTAAGCCTGCCCTCATCACAAAAGCGGTTGCGTGATAAACAAAAATGCCCGTGTCCAGTGACACGGGCATTTTTGTTTACGGATCTTTTTATTCGAGCACTTCAACCGGCATGCCGACTTCAAGCCGGCCGTTGCTGTCGTTGACCAGGTTCTGGCCGAACATCGCACCGTCCGGTGTCGAACGGTATTGCTGCAACGTGGCAAAGGGTTCGCGATTCGGATCGCGTTCGCCGGTTTGCGGATCGACCGTGGTCATGATGCAACGTGAGCATGGCTTGACCAGCCGGAACTCAACCTCGCCGATACGAATGCGCTTCCAGCCGTCCTCGGCAAACGCCTCGCTGCCCTCGACCACCAGGTTGGGGCGAAAGCGCAACATTTCCAGCGAACGACCGACCCGGTTCGACAGGTCCTGCAAGGACGCTTGGCCAATCAGCAGCAGGGGGAAACCATCGGCAAAGGCAACCTTGTCGTCATCCTTGCCATAACCGGCGGCAGTGGTACGCGCCAGATCCACCGGCACATGCACCAGGCGGGTAGGATTGCCGATGAATTCGCTGACCCAGGCCGCGGCCTCGTCACCGGCATCCGGCACACGCAAGGTGTCACGCCAGATGATCACCCCGCGCCGCTGTTCCTCCACCACTGGTGGTAGCGGCACGTCGATGGCGCCATGGCCCGGCGCGCTGAGCGTCAGGCCGCCCGCTTCGTTCCACGAGGCTGAGAGCTGGCTCATCTTCGCCACGGCGCGCTGGGTCAGGAAACGCCCCGTGCCCTCATCCACCAGCATCCAGCGTCGGTCACCGTCCAGCCCGAGCTTGTCCAGGCCGATCCCTTGCAAGGGCTGGCCCTTGCCGGACTTCAACGGATACCGATACAGCGCGCTCAGCCGCAACATGGTCAACTTCCCTGGTGGCGAAAAAATGCCACCTTATACGAGCCGGCCATTGAAGCAAACCACCATCGGTTTCAGTCGAGCATCAGCCGCTGGCGCACCACATCGACCAGCTTGTCCGGCTGGAATTTGGAGAGGAAGTTGTCGCAACCGACCTTCTTGACCATCGAATCGTTGAAGCTGCCGGACAGCGAGGTGTGCAGTACGACATAGAGCCCACGCAAGCGCGGGTCGTTGCGGATTTCGGTGGTCAGGCGGTAGCCGTCCATTTCCGGCATTTCCGCGTCGGTGAAGATCATCAGCAATTTATCGGTCATCACCTCGCCGGTATCGGCCCAGGCCTTGAGCATGTTCAGGGCTTTGAGGCCGTCGCTGGCAATGTGCATTTTCACGCCCAGTTGCCCCAGGGTATCGCGCAGTTGCGAGAGCGCGACGTTGGAGTCGTCCACCAGCAACACTTCGCGACCACGGGCGCGCTCCAGCACCGGGTCTTCGAGCTTGTCCCGGGAGACCTTGGCGTTGTACGGAACGATTTCGGCCAGGACTTTTTCCACGTCGATGATTTCCACCAACTGATCGTCCACCTTGCTGATGGCCGTCAGGTAGTGCTCACGGCCAGCGCTGGTCGGCGGTGGCAGGATGGCTTCCCAGTTCATGTTGACGATGCGGTCGACGCCGCCCACCAAAAATGCCTGAACCGAGCGGTTGTATTCAGTCACGATAATGGTGCTGTTGGGGCCCGGCACCAGCGGACGCATGCCAATGGCCTGGGACAGGTCGATCACCGGCAACGTCTGGCCCCGCAGATTGACCACGCCGCACACGAACGGGTGGCGCTGCGGCATCAGGGTCAGTTTCGGCAGTTGCAGGACTTCCTGGACCTTGAACACGTTAATGGCGAACAACTGTCGACCCGCCAGGCGGAACATGAGAATTTCCAGGCGATTCTCACCCACCAGTTGGGTTCGTTGATCTACTGTGTCGAGAATGCCGGCCATCGATGACTCCTGGGCTTGTTCGGATGAATCCAATGAATGAGATATCGGCTGCACGAGCCGAATCTTGACCCCCGGATAAAATACAAGCGCGGGGCATTGATGTCACATTAACATCATGCTTTACTGGCTTCATGACTTCATCTGCAATTTTTCTCTGCCGCGCGACCCTGGTTTGCGTGCAAAGTTCCCCTGCCTAAGGGATTCCCCTAGGCACAATCAGGTCCAACCTGATATTCCCGTTATCCAATAGCCATTAATGTGACGCCATTCTCATTGCTGAACGGAGTCAGGCTTTTGTGCGCGACCACAGGACATCGGACCTCCAGCCTTTCGGCCGATCCCATCCGTGCAATTGTTTGCGAATTCACTTTCGCTAAACGGCAGGGAAGTGTCGCTGTGCGTCCGACCGCGGTCGACCTTGAGATCCAGCCGTTCGCCATAAGCGGTTTTCTTTCGCCTGACATGATGTTGTGGAGATAAGCATGCCGAACGATCGTAGGAACTGGAGTCAGCGTCTTCCCGAGCTTCTGATCGAGGCCGAGACGCTGTTGGCCAAGTCGGAGGAATGCCTGAGCCATCTGCAATTGATCAACAACGACAAGGACGCCATCGATTGCATGCTCAGCACCTTGCTGAAACTGTCGAACAAGGCCAATGCCCTGGCGCTGGAAGCCGTTTCGGAGTTTTCACTGCATATTCATGGCTTGCTCAGTCACGCGCAAAACCACATGGAGTTGCATGACCAGGCCTTGGACGCCCTGAAGGATTGCTTGACCCTGATGGCCTGGCAATTGGAACTGGTCGATCACACCACCGGCCAGTTGGGCCTGGACAGCAGCGAACAGACCTTGTTGATCGAGGCATTCGCTTTCCAGGTAGGCCAGAGCCCCGACCAGGCATCGGCAGCGTCACGTCCGCTGGCGTTGGTACCCTACCCCCAGAAACAAGCCTGAGACGATGATGCCGGCTCAGTGCCGCGTGCCTGGTACGTAGCGCTTACACCGCGCCATGCCGAGCGCGACCAACGATAGGTGAAGTGGTACTATCTCGCGCGTCAGCCACTTCAAGACAGCGCCGTAAAAGCCGCCGACCGAAGCTGCCCTCGACCTGAAACGTTTACCCGACCGGGCCTGTCAGATGCGCTGACCGGCCAGCCCGCAGCGAACATTCATTGGCTCCATCCGCTATGTACGCCAGCCTCAAGTCACTCATCACCTGGCCTCCCTCCCGAGAAAACGCCCGTCGCTTCACATTATTACTGTGCATTTGCTCGGCCGTCGGCTGCCTGCTGGCCTACCTGTTCGCCCCTACGGTGCCGTTGAGCCTGCTGGCACTGAATGTGGCGGCCATGACCTGTGTCTGGATCCACCATCGGTTGTCACGCAAATCCATCAAGTTCCAGCCCCAGGAACTGGCCGACCGGTTGCTTGAGGTCCAGGAAAACGAGCGTCATCGCCTCAGCCGCGAATTGCACGACGACATTGGCCAGTTGCTGACCGCGGCGAAACTGCAAGGCGAATGGCTCAAGCGGCGGATGCCGGAAGAATTGCAAGGCCAATGCACGCTACTCTGCGAGACCCTGGACGAAACCCTCAACAAGGTCCGCGACGTATCGGCGATCCTCAACCCCCGGCAACTGACCAGCCTCGGACTGGAGGCCAGCCTGCGGGCGCACCTGCTCAAGACGCTGGCCAATGCCCCGGTGAAGTGGAGCCTCGATTGCCAACAGCGCATGGCTGGCATCCCGGAGGAAATGTCGGTCGCGGTGTTCCGGATCACCCAGGAAGCGGTCACCAACATCTTGCGTCATGCCCGAGCGACGAATCTGCTGGTACGCTTGCAACGCCTGCCTGACGGCTTGACCCTGCTGATCAGCGACGATGGCCAGGGGTTTGTCCCGGCCACCCACCCCGCTCGCGAAGGTCAACGGGGCATGGCCGGCATGTCGGAGCGGGTCGAACAATTGGGCGGCACCCTCAAGGTCATCAGCGAGGCCGGAAAAGGCACGCACATCGAAGCACGCTTCCCCTGGGCACCGCGAGCCCTGGAACGAGCCAGTAAGAATAAGGTTTTCCTTTGATTTGTAATTTGCTTCTGGTAGATGACCACTCCCTGATCAGGGCCGGCGTACGCGCGCTGGTCATGGATATCCCGGGCTATGCCGTCATTGGCGAAGCCAGTGATGGCACGCAATTGGTCGAACTGGTCGAACGGCTGAACCCCGATATCGTGCTGCTGGACATTTCCATGAAGGACACCTGCGGCCTGGACGCCTTGCAACAGCTCAAGCGGGCACGCCCCCACAGCAAGGTACTGATCCTGTCCATGCATACGGATCCAGCGCTGATCATGCAGGCGCTGGAATCCGGCGCCCATGGCTACCTGCTCAAGGACACCACCGCCAATGAGCTGAAACACGCCTTGGAGGCGCTGCGCAACAACGAACGCTACCTGAGCCCGGCCATCGCCCATACCGTGATCAACCAGGCGCTGACCCGCGTCCAGAAGCATCAGTCGGACCCTGCCCGGGCCCATAACCTGACGGCACGCCAGCTGGAAATACTGCGGCTGATCGTGCGCGGCAAGTCCACCCGGGAAATAGCCAATGGCCTGAACCTGAGCATCAAGACCGTGGAAACCCACCGGGCGCAAATCATGAAGCGCCTGCAGATCCATGACGTGGCCGGCCTTGTGCTGTTCGCGGTGCGCGAACAGATCATCAGCCTGGACGATTGATCGCCGTCGCACCGCCCAACAGCGGCGAATCGGGCGGCAGGTGCACGTGCAGCGCTTTCGGGTGGACAGTGAAGCACAGGGTGTCTACCTGCAACGGCTCGCCATCGAGATTGATATCCAGGCCTTGCGCGACCTTGATCTCCACCCATGGCAAGCGCGCGCGGACAAACATGTTGTCGATGCCCAGGCCACCCGCCAGCAAGTCCTTCAACGTACTGACCACTTCCTGAGGCGCCGGCAAGATGCTGATGTCCAGCAACCCATCATTGACCAACGCCTCCGGGCACAGCACGTGGCCCCCCCCTGCCTGCCGGCCATTGCCGATACCCAGCGCGAGCAAATCGCCCTGCCAGTGGAAATCGGGGCCTTGCAACTCACCGTAGGCGGCACTCAGCTCGCTGAATCGCGACAGGCCGGTGAACAGGTAGGCCGCACCTCCCAGGACTTTCTTCAGGTCCTCGGAGGTGTTCGCCGTCACCTGGCTGCCGAATCCGCCGGTGGCCATGTTCAGGAAAATCCGACCGCAGACTTCACCCACATCCACGACCTGCGGCGCAACGTCGAGCAAATCCAGGGCCTGCGCAGGCTCCAACGGAACACCGGCCGCCCGGGCGAAATCGTTGGCAGTGCCCAGCGGCAGCAGTACCAGGCTGGCATCACTCGAATGGAGGACGATCGCTTCGGCGATATCACGCAAGGTCCCATCACCGCCGCCGGCGATCAGTTGCGTATAACCGGCCTCCAGCGCCTCATCGACGCATCGTTGGGCATCACCCGCCTCCCAGGTCAACCGTACCGCCAGGTCCCAGCCCTGCTCGCGCTTGAGCATCACTGCCGCGCGAACCTCTTCGTTGAGCGCTTGCTTGCCATGCAAAATCAACAGCGCCTTGCCTTTGCTCATCGTTGTCTCCGTCATTGGAAGGTTCAGGAAATGGGACCGCTCATTCGAGCGAAAAAGCCCGAAACATCTCAATTTATTAAAAAAGCAGGAAGGCTTGCCCCCGGGAGAAAACCCGCAGGGCAGCTCGTTCGACCGGGTCGTCTTGATTCGAAGAGTTTTCTTACAAGATCTGGCGAATCAGCTCAATTGACCCTCTAGCGGTATTGAGACACCTTGGTCTTCTGTTTTGCTGGAACGCTAAAACCCTCATCAGACAAGGAAGCAATTACCCATGGATGGATACGTCACGGCCCGCTGGGGCCGGATCAGTCGTTCGAACAGTTATGGCCAAGGGGATGATCCGTCCCATGCATAACCGTGAATACAAGCTGTTGCCCCAGCAGCGCGCGCCCCTTGGAAGCGGGCGGGCCGATACTCAGAACGAATGCAAAAGTTGCAGTAATCCCGTTGGAGGAATTGATTTGGAACCGCGCGTCGTTGAACTGGAAACCCACCTCAAATACATCCGCAAAGACATGGATGAAATTCGCACCGACGTAAAGGTGATCCGCCACAGGCTGGCCTATTCGGCTGGCGCTGCAGCGGTGGTGCTCGGCCTGCTGGGCTGGATTGCGAACAATCGATTCGATCAGGTGGTGATGCTGCTCACACGATGAAGGTGAGGCGCGTGAAGGCCCGAGGATCCGGCTCGGGCCGCAGAACACCTGCCACAGTGTTAGCCCAGGACTTCGCTCAAGGGAATGAAGCCCACTTCATCGCCCTCCACCAGCGTCCGTCCCTCGAGCACTTCGACCAACCCTTCGGCCCAGGCGGCGCTGCGCAGGACACCCGAGCTTTGATTGCGGTAGATGATCGCTCGACCATTCTCCATGCGGCCTCGCAAGTATTCTCGTCGACTGCCTGCCTTCGGCCAGGCGAAACCGGCCGGCACCTTGAACTTGAGCGGCGCCACCGACAGAACGCCCTGGCGTCTTAACAGGTAGGGCCGCGCCAGCAGTGCGAAAGTCACAAGGGTCGAGGCAGGGTTTCCAGGCAGGCCTATGACCGGCACGCCACGGTAATGCCCGAACGTCAGCGGCTTACCCGGCTTGATGGCGAGTTTCCATAGCGCCAGCTCGCCGTCCTCGCGCAAGGCGATGCCCAGGAAGTCCGCCTCCCCTACCGATACTCCACCGGTGGACAGGATCAGATCGACATCAGACAACTGTGCCAGGCGCTCGCGGGTGGCCGATAAATCGTCGGGCAGGATACCCGCGTCAATCACTTCACAACCCATGCGTTGCAGCCAGCCACACAGCAGCACGCGGTTGCTGTTATAGATCTGGCCTGGGCCCAACGCCTGACCGGGTTCGACCAACTCATCCCCCGTGGACAGGACTGCGACGCGGACTTTGCGCACCACGTCCAGCGATGCACAGCCCAAGGAGGCCGCAAGCCCCAGCTCGATCGGCCCCAGGCGAGTACCGGCAGAGAGAACCTGCTCGCCGACGGTGGTTTCCTGCCCCTGGGGGCGAATGTTCTGTCCGCCGACCATGGACTCGGTAAACCGCACCCGCTGGTCGTCTTCAACCACGGCATTTTCCTGCATCTCGACGCAATCGGCGCCAGCAGGGACTGGCGCCCCGGTGAAGATCCGCGCGCACGTGCCAACGGCCAGCGGCTCCGGGGCCTGCCCGGCAAAAATCCGCTGGCTGACCTTCAACGGCTCGCCGTTCCAGTCAGCCAGCCGCAAGGCATAACCGTCCATGGCGCTGTTGGGCCATGGCGGCAAATCAAGGGTCGACACCAGATCCTCGGCGAGCACTCGCCCTAGCGCCGCGGCCAAAGGCAAATGCTCGCGCTGGACGATCGGCGTGGCCGCGGCCATCTCGAGCAGTCGCTCCAACGCGACCTCAACGGCCATCAAGGCGCCGGCCTTGCCCGGTTTACCCGCGAGATTCACAAGGCGCTGCCTGTTTCAAATGAGCCACGAAGTTGCACGGCCGATGCCGCACATCCAGTTGTTCGCCCAGGATGCCATCCCATCCGGTACGCACCGCGTTGGTCGAACCCGGCAGGCAACACACCAGCGTGCCATTGGCCAGGCCTGCCAGCGCGCGGGACTGCACGGTGGAAGTGCCGATGTCGGCCACGGATATCTGTCGGAACAACTCGCCAAAGCCATCGACCTGCTTGTCCAGCAGGCACGTGACGGCTTCCGGCGTGCTGTCTCGCCCCGTGAAACCGGTGCCGCCGGTGATCAGCACCACCTGCACCACGTCCTCGGCAATCCAGGTCGCGACTTGCGCCCGGATCTTGTACAAATCATCTTTGAGCAGGACCCGCTCCGCCAGGTTGTGGCCGGCCGCCGTGAGCCGATCGACGAAGAGCTGCCCGGACGTATCGGTTTCCAGGGTACGGGTATCACTGACAGTCAGTACCGCGATATTGAGCGGCACGAAAGGTACATCAGCCTTGGCTTTCATAGGCTAGTCCAGTTGTGAAGGAAACAGCCCGGTGTTATATCACAGCGCTTCATTTTTTCGCCCGTGCGGAGACACGCCATGACCTCGAATACGTCACTGCCACCCTGCTCCATCCTGCTCTTGGCGGGCGGGCGCGGACAACGCATGGGCGGCCAGGACAAAGGCCTGGTGCCGTGGCAGGGCGAACCGCTGATTGCCCATCTGCATCGCCAGACCCGGGCCATGAGCGATGACCTGATCATCTCCTGCAACCGCAACCCGCAACATTATGCGATGTATGCCGATCAGTTGGTGCATGACGAGGAAGGCGACTTTCCCGGGCCACTGGCAGGTATCCGGGCAGGCCTCAAGGCTGCGAAGCATCCGTATTTGCTGGTGCTGCCGTGCGACGTACCGCAAATCGACTCGAGCCTGCTCGACAACATGCGCAAGACGGCCAGCCAGCACCCCGACAAGCCGCTGATGGTGCGGCACGGCGAGCATTGGGAGCCGCTGTTGTGTGTCATCCCGTTGTTCCTGGCATCAAGCTTCGAACAAGCCTGGCGCGAAGGCGAACGCAGCCCCGGTCGTATCATGCGCGCACTGCACGCGGTTGCATTGCAATGCCCTGCCGACGATCCGCGGCTGGCAAATCTGAACACCCCGGAACTGCTGGCCCAACACAAAGGCGTGTCAGATTGACACTAGCCAGGAACTTGCGCGCAATGTATACGTCTGAAGGTCAGTAACTTGAAGAATCCATTTCGGAGAAACACCATGACACAACGGACCCTCGCCACGTTCATGCTCGCTCTGGGCCTCGCCACCCTTGCCGGGTGCGCTTCGCCAACAGTGATCACCTTGAATGACGGTCGCGAAATCCAGGCCGTCGATACCCCACATTACGATGAAGAAAGCGGCTTCTACGAATTCGAGCAACTGGATGGCAAGCAGACTCGCGTGAACAAAGATCAGGTTCGTACCGTTAAGGATTTGTAATCTGTAACGCTGCTGCCCTAAGTCGTTAGAAAAAACGGCGCTTCCTGAAGAGGGGAGCGCCGTTTTTTTTTGGGCTTGGTTTTGGGCGTATATCCGTTTTTTTTGGTAACGGACATACACACCATACCCCGAACAAAAAACTACCACCGCAACACAATATCACTCTCGAACACCCGGTCCTGACCAGTAACCGGATCAACAAAACGCAACCCTTGAGCCAGCAGCTTCAAAGGATTCGAGTAATCATCCTCAACATCCCGAAGCACATCAGGATAAAACGGATCATTGCAGATCCCCGCCCCAAGGGCATTCATGTGAACCCGCAACTGATGCTTCTTACCCGTAACCGGATACAAGCCATAGCGCCACAACTCGCCGTTCCTTTCCAGCACTTCGATGGCCGTTTCGGTATTGGGCTCGCCGGGCCCTTCCTGCATTCGGAAGAACGGTTCGCCATCGATCATCCGGCTTTTATGCACCCGCGGAAAGGTCAGCCCAGGCAATGCGCGGGCAATGGCCTGGTAGCGCTTCTCGATCTGCCGCGTCGGGAATAACGACTGATACGCCGAGCGGGTGTTCGGGTTGGCCGAGAACAACACCAGCCCGGCCGTGTGCCGGTCGATGCGGTGCAGGGGCACCAGATGAGGATTGTCCAGCCGCCGGATCAGCCGTCGCAACAAGGTTTGCTCGACGTATTCGCCCGCCGGGGTGACAGGCAGAAAATGCGGTTTGTCTGCCACCACCAGGTGCTCGTCGGCATACAGGATCGACTCCACCACCGGGATCGGCTTCTCATCGGGCACTTCACGGAAATAGTGGATGCGCAGGCCCTCACGGTAGGGCAAGTCGACCTGGATGGCCTTGCCCTCCCCGTCCAATACCCGGCCCCGAGCGATCCGGTCCAGCCACTGTTCGCGACTGATGGCACTGAAATGCTCGCACAGGCACTCCAGCACCGTCTGCCAGGAACCGGGCGGCAGGTACAGCGTACTGGCCTGATGATGAGCGGCGGAAAACGATGAACCGGACATTGAAAACTCTTAGGCATTGTTGCGAGGCGGTATTATCCGACAGTCGCACAGGCCAGCCCAGCAATGATTGCTCACGCGGTGACTGACGTCGATTTTGCCGCCGCTTCGGTGAACTCTTTCAACCAGCGCAGCACTTCCACCGCCTCCCAGCGACCTGGATCGTACAGCGCGTACAACAGGCCCTGGTAACCCACCACATCCAACTGTTTGTGATAGCCCGCACGCTGGAACAACGCTTCAATCTCGGCGAAACAGGTGTTGAAATGCAGTTTATTGAAGGGGGTCTTGCCTTCGGTAACCAAGCCATCCAGGCGCAGCTCCAGGACTGCCTCGCGCACAACGTCCGCGGACATCCTGTTCACGCTGCTTTTCAGTTGTTCGACATTGACCAAGGGGATGCACTCCAGATAACTGTATAAGCATACAGTAACCGAAGAATGCGACTTTCGCCAATGGCCTCGCGTGAAGGCAAGCCAGGAAATGGGTCAACGCAGAAATTCAGCCACCCGGCCGGAGTCATCGAAAGGCCACTCCAGCTCCGCCCCGGTATCGATCCTGCGCAGGACCGGGATGCGTAACTCATAGGCTTCGAACCAGGCCTCGTTCTCGGCGATGTCCACCAGTTCCACCAACAATCCATGTTCGACGAAAGGCATCAACACCCCTTCGGCAACTTCGCATAGATGACACCCCAGGGTGCCGAACAACTGGCATTCAGGAAGCATGGCGGGTAGACCCAAAAAAGATAGACGGTCATTCTAGGCCCGACCCGGGAAACCGTCGAGTCGCTGGCTCGCTTCAAGGTGTTTCGGTAAAACGCTGATGCAAATCACTGAGCGCCAATGCTTTTCCAGCGACGCTTGTCGCATTTTCCCCTCTACGCTGTGCGTTGTAGCCTTGAAACGGAGTTCCCCTTGTTTGCCAACCTGCTGATCATCCTTGCCTCGTCCCTGGTGGTCATCGCCTTGTTCAGGCGGCTGCGCCTGCCACCCGTGCTGGGTTATCTCTGCGTCGGGCTGGCGGTCGGGCCTACCGCGCTGGACTGGGTCAACGACAGCGAAGAACTGCCTGACCTGGCCGAGCTCGGGGTGGTGTTCCTGCTGTTCTCGTTGGGGCTGGAGTTTTCCCTGTCGAAAATGCTCGAACTGCGTCGGGTCGTGTTCGGTCTCGGCAGCCTGCAGGTGCTGTGCTCGGGGGCGGTCCTGGCGGGATTGCTGGCGTTGGCCGGCGCGCCTGTGATCGTCGCATTGTTGCTCGGCGCAGGACTGGCCTTGTCCTCCACTGCCATCGTCAGCAAGGAATTGACCAGCCTGGGAGAGATCTTCAGCAGCCACGGCCAGAACGCCATCGGCGTGTTGTTGTTCCAGGACGTTGTCGCGGTGCTGTTGTTGACCCTGGTGCCGGTATTCGCGGGCAGCAGCGACCACCCGTGGTACTGGGCGCTGCCCTTGACCCTGGGCAAGACCCTGGTTCTGTTCGGCGGCCTGCTGCTGGCCAGCCGGCTGCTGTTGCCCCGGCTGTTCCATGAGGTGGCGGCGTCCCGGTCCGCAGAACTGTTCGTGCTACTGGCTCTGGTGATCGTGTTGCTGACGGCATGGCTGACCCACCTGCTCGGCTTGTCGCCGGCCCTGGGCGCTTTCCTGGCGGGCATGCTGCTGGGGGAAAGCCACTACCGGCACCAGATCGAAGCCGACATTCGTCCGTTCCGCGACATCCTGCTGGGGCTGTTCTTCGTCAGCATCGGCATGCTGATCGACCTGCAGCTGTTCCTCGATGACGGCTTGTTGATCCTGGGGTTGACCCTCGGCTTGATGCTCATCAAGGGCCTTGTGGTCGCCGTCCTGGTGAAATGGCGCGGCAGCGACGTTGAAACCGCCTGGCGCAGTGGCCTGGCGCTGGCCCAGGGCGGTGAATTCTGCTTTGCCCTGATGGCCCTGATGCAGCAGAACCGCCTCATGCCCGCCGACATCAGCGGCCTGCTGCTGGCCGCGACATTCTGCTCGATGCTACTGACCCCGCTGTTGCTGCGCGCCGCGCCACGCATCGCCGCGCGCCTGCATCGCAAACCCAACGAAGAGGCGCAACTGGACCAGATCAGCGCACTCAATGCCGGCTTGTCGGGCCATGTGGTCATTTGCGGCTATGGGCGCGTCGGTCAATCCATCGGACGGTTCCTGCGTCGCGAAGGCCAGGCGTTCGTCGCCCTGGATGACGACCCAGTGATCATCCAGGAAGCCACCGTCGGGGAAAACTGCGTGCATTATGGGGATTCGCGACGAGGAGACCTGCTTGCGGCCGTTGGCTTGAGCCGCGCCAGGTTGCTGGTGATCGCAGTGGACAAGACCGACATCGCCATCACCGTGCTCAAGGCGGCCCGACAGGTCAACCACCAGGTACCGATCCTGGTGCGCACCCGTGACGACAGCCAACTGGCCGAGCTGCAGGCTGCCGGGGCCAGCGAAGTGGTCCCGGAGCTGCTGGAGTCGAGCCTGATGCTGGCCTCCCACGCCCTGATCATGCTCGGCCTGCCCGAGCAGCAGGTCCGGCATCATGTGGATCAGGTTCGTCATGACCGCTATCGCCTGCTCCACGGCTTTTATCCCGGCAACCAGGACAAGGAGCCATAGTGCGACGCTCAGTCCTGGCTGACCGCGCCGATCTTGTGAATCGACAGGTCGGCGCCGTAATACTCTTCTTCCTGGGTCAGGCGCAGCCCCAGCACGGCCTTGATCACGCCATAGACCGCAAACCCGCCGGCCAGGGCGACGACAATTCCCAGCGCCGTGCCGATCAATTGGCTGACCAGGCTGACCCCACCCAGGCCGCCCAGGGCGCTCTGGCCAAAGACGCCACAAGCGATGCCGCCCCAGACCCCGCACAGCCCATGCAGCGGCCAGACGCCGAGCACATCGTCGATCTTCCACTTGCCCTGGGCCGCGGTGAAGCACCAGACAAACAAGGCACCGGCAATGGCCCCCGTGACCAGCGCACCGACCGGGTGCATCAGGTCGGAACCGGCACAGACCGCCACCAAACCGGCCAGCGGGCCGTTGTGCAGGAAGCCTGGGTCATTGCGCCCGACAATCAAGGCCGCCACGGTACCGCCCACCATGGCCATCAACGAATTGACTGCCACCAACCCGCTCACCCCGGGCAAGGTCTGGGCACTCATCACGTTGAAACCGAACCAGCCGACAATCAGGATCCACGAACCCAGGGCCAGGAAAGGAATGCTCGAAGGCGCAAACGCCACCAGGCGGCCATCCCGGTAGCGGCCGTTACGCGGGCCGAGCAAGAGCACGGCAGCCAACGCCAGCCAGCCGCCCATGGCATGCACCACCACGGAGCCGGCGAAGTCATGGAAGCTGGCGCCGAACCGGGCTTGCAGCCAGGCCTGCAAGCCAAAATTGCCGTTCCAGACCATGCCTTCGAAAAACGGATAGACAAACGCCACGATCAGCACCGTGGCGCACAACTGCGGTACGAACCGGGCACGTTCGGCAATACCGCCGGAAATGATGGCCGGGATCGCGGCGGCAAAGGTCAGCAGGAAGAAGAACTTCACCAGGCTATAGCCATGATCGGTGCTGAGCACCGCCGCCGGTTGCAGGAAGGTCACACCGTAGGCAATCCAATAGCCTATAAAGAAATAGGCCAGGGTCGAGACCGCGAAATCGCTGAGGATTTTCGACAGCGCATTGACCTGGTTCTTTTGCCGGACCGTTCCCACTTCAAGAAACGCAAAGCCCGCATGCATGGCCAGGACCATGACTGCGCCGAGCAGGATGAACAGCGTGTTGGAGCTGTGGACCAGACCGTCCACGGCACTTTGCATATTTTCCATGGTATTGGCAGACCTGAAAAAGTTGAAAAAAGCACCAAACCGGTTCGCTTGCCTTGCGAACGCACCAAGTTGAAACGACCCATTGGCCAGACGCAGGCCGGTGAACCGCTTTGGTGCGCAAGAATGGTCAAAACGAAATCCCGCTTGGAGGTGCTTCGCGGGTTTTGATTATTTGGGTTAAGGTTTTTCGGGCTTTCGCCCAGCTTCAGCGCACTGGCGCAGGCTGATGCACCAGTACATGGCAAAAGCCTGAGCAAAAGTTGTACCAGTCACTTGTACTGAACCTTCCAGCAAGGCTCATACTCGAACGTTTCAGACGTCACTTACGGAGATTCACTGATGGCCAGAACCCAGGCAAAGACTGCTCAAGAAACCCTGATGGAAGATTTCCAGACGCTGGTCAGCGACACGGAACGGTTGCTCGATCACACCGCGACGCTGGCAGGCGATCAAGCCGATGCACTGCGCAGCCAGATTCACGAAACCCTCCTGCGCGCCCGCGAAACGCTCAAGCTGACGGAAGACTCCATGCGCGAACGCGGCCAGGCTGCGGTGGTCGCCACCGAGGAATACGTACAGGCCAACCCTTGGCAATCCGTGGGCATTGCGGCAGGCGTTGGCTTTCTGATTGGTCTGCTGGCGACACGGCGCTGATGATGGGCATCGACGAATCCGGCTCGTCCGAAGCGGGCACACAATCTACAGCACGCCGCCTGGGTGCGGCGTTCCTTGGCTTGCTGCATAGCCACGTCGAATTGTTCGGCATGGAGTTGCAGGAACAGAAGGCACGCACCGTCAGCCTCCTGCTGTTCGCCGGCCTTGCGCTGGTGTTCGGCCTGCTGCTGTTGGTCGGGCTTTCAGCACTGGTACTGATCCTGGTATGGGACACCTATCGTCTGGCCGGCATTATCGGCCTGTGCCTGTTTTATCTGCTGGCGGCGCTGTTCTGCGGGCTCCGGCTCAAGGCAGCGATCTACGACGAGTCCTCTCCTTTCCATGCCACCCTCGAAGAACTGGCCAATGACCGGGAGCGCCTGTTGCCATGAGCCTGCCTGATATTCCTCAAGCCCGGACACGACAGGAAATGCGCAAGGCGCTGGTGCGTCTGCGGATGGAAATGCATCGCCAGGAAATCCGTCAGGAAACGCGCCAGTTGCTGCAGCCCTTGCAACGGGTGCGCGGCTTGACGCAAAGCTGGCACGAAGGCTTCGGCATCAAGCACGCGCCACTGTGGGGCGTGGCGGCGGTGTCCCTGCTCGGTTTCATCACCGGCAAACGGACCCGCAATGGCGGTGGCGGTGGCTTGACTGGCCTGATCCGCCTGGCAACGACATTGCTGCCGTTGGTCAAGCTGGCCAAGGACTTGCGCAAGCCCTGAGGACGACATCCGTGGCGAGGGAGCTTGCTCCCGCTGGACTGCGATATAGGCCTATTTCCGTGAGTGCTTCGCACTCAAGCGGGAGCAAGCTCCCTCGCCACAGGGTTATGTATCCGGTCTGTGCACGCCCATAGGCCTTGCAGGGCAGCCCACGAACCGGGAAGCTAGGACACCGACATCATCAAACGGAGCAACCGGCCTTGGATTGGCACACCCTGCTGACTCGCGAACGCCTCGGAAAACCGCTGCACAGTCCGCAAGAGCTGGGCCGCAGTCCTTTCCACAAGGACCACGATCGCATCATCTTTTCCGGCGCCTTCCGCCGCCTCGGACGCAAGACACAAGTGCATCCGGTCTCCAGCAACGACCACATCCATACGCGCCTGACCCATTCCCTGGAAGTCAGCTGCGTCGGGCGCTCCCTGGGCATGCGCGTGGGAGAAACCATCCGCAATGCCCTGCCTGACTGGTGCGAGCCAAGCGACCTGGGCATGGTGGTGCAATCGGCCTGCCTGGCCCACGACATTGGCAACCCGCCGTTCGGTCACTCCGGCGAGGATGCTATCCGCTATTGGTTCCAGCAGGCCGCCGGCCGTGGTTGGCTCGATGCAATGAGCGAAGCCGAGCGCAACGACTTCCTCAACTTCGAAGGCAACGCCCAAGGATTCCGCGTCCTCACTCAACTTGAATACCATCAGTTCGACGGAGGAACGCGGCTGACCTATGCCACCCTCGGCACCTATTTGAAATACCCCTGGACTGCCCGCCACGCGGACTCGCTGGGCTACAAGAAGCACAAGTTCGGTTGCTACCAGAGCGAACTGCCGCTGTTGGAGCAGATTGCCCACAAGCTCGGCTTGCCACAGATCGAGGATCAACGCTGGGCACGGCATCCCTTGGTGTACCTGATGGAAGCCGCCGATGACATCTGCTACGCGCTGATCGACCTGGAAGACGGCGTGGAGATGGATCTCCTGGAATACCCCCAGGTGGAATCGCTGCTCCTGGACCTGGTGGGCGACGATCTTCCGGACACCTACCGGCAGTTGGGGCCGTTGGACTCGCGGCGACGCAAACTGGCGATCCTGCGAGGCAAGGCCATCGAACACCTGACCAACGCCGCCGCCCGGGCTTTTGTCGAACAGCAGGAAGCATTGCTTGCCGGCACATTGCCCGGGGATCTGGTGGAGCATATGCACGGCCCGGCAAAACGCTGCGTGTTGAATGCCAAGGACATGGCGCGCCGGAAAATTTTCCAGGACAAGCGCAAGACCCTGCACGAAATCGGCGCCTACACCACGCTGGAAATCCTGCTCAACGGATTTTGCGGAGCGGCCCTTGAACAGCACGGGGGCCGCACGCCTTCGTTCAAGAATCGCCGCATTCTCGACCTGCTGGGGAACAACGCGCCGGACCCCAATGGCCCTTTGCATAGCGCTTTCCTGCGAATGATCGATTTCATCGCCGGGATGACTGACAGCTACGCCAGCGAAATGGCCCAGGAAATGACCGGCCGCACGCGCCAATAAAAGGCCTGGATCGACGGTGTGCTGCACCTGGTACAAAACCTGTGGGAGCGAGCTTGCTCGCGATGGCAGTGGATCTGTGCGCATCAATGCAGGATGTGCCACCGTCATCGCGAGCAAGCTCGCTCCCACAGGGATTGGCGGTGAATGTGAATTTTGTAGCGCTGCGCCACAAGGAGTTTGAAGTAGATAAATAACTATATGGCTTACAAAAAATCTCGATTAAAACGCTTCTTTTGTTTGCACAAACAACACTATCAAAGAAATATCCCTTCACACACAGCCAACTCTTCCCCCTCCTGTTGCCACCCGCCTACTAAAAAACCGATTACATCGTAATACGTTGCCTCTTTTTTTGTAGGAAACTTCTGAAATTGAAGTTGCATGCCCGTCTCTTCGTACGACCCCGGTTGTAAGTGGGCTAAGGTGCGCGCTTTATTCAAGTTCGCAGGGTAATTTATTCATGAACTCCGTTTTCATTGTCGACGATCATCCGGTCATCCGCCTCGCTGTTCGCATGCTTCTGGAGCATGAAGGCTATAAGGTCGTAGGTGAAACTGACAACGGCGTCGATGCGATGCAAATGGTGCGCGAATGCATGCCAGACCTGGTTATCCTGGACATCAGCATCCCCAAACTCGACGGGCTGGAAATCCTCTCGCGCTTCAACGCCATGACCACTCCTCTCAAGACGCTGGTGCTCACGGCCCAGTCGCCGACACTTTTCGGCATTCGATGCATGCAGTCGGGTGCCTCTGGTTACGTTTGTAAACAGGAAGACCTCAGCGAACTTGTCAGCGCAATCAAAGCAGTATTGTCCGGCTATAACTATTTTCCCAGCCAGGCGCTGAATCCGGTACGCCCGGATGATCCACGCAGTATCGAGCTGGACCTTTTCAAAAGTGTCAATGATCGAGAACTGATGGTGCTGCAACTTTTTGCCCAGGGTCGTACCAACAAGGAAATAGCCAAGGGAATGTTTCTAAGCAATAAGACCGTCAGTACTTATAAGAAGCGGCTGATGCAGAAGCTCAAGGTCAAGTCCTTGGTCGATCTGATTGAAATGGCGAAGCGCAACGCGCTGGTGTGAGAAAAACAGGATGCTCAGACGCATAACCGAATGTCTCCTGCTGATCAGTGCGGCGTTATATACAGGAATGCTCGCGGCGGCGGCGAATGCGCCCGAGCAATATACCCTGCTGGGCCACTCGTCCATGGCCCATACCGAGGTCAAGCTGGATGATGTTCACCGCGCCTGGCTACAGGATCGGCAAGCGCTGGTCCTGGGAACTTCAGCCCCGGACTACCCGCCCTTCGATCTCTCCACCAGCGGACGCGACTACGAAGGCCTGACGGCCGATTACGCCGACATCATCGCCAAGGCCACTGGCCTGCCCATGAGCGTCCTGCGCTTCGACTCCCGCGAGGCGGCCATGGCCGCACTCAAGGATGGGCAAATCGATATGCTTGGCACCGCCAACGGTTTCGAGGCGCGCAACCCCGACATTGTACTGTCGACACCGTATGCAGTGGACCAACCCGTTCTCGTCACCCGAACGAATGAAAGCCGATCCCTGACTGACGATCTCGAGGGGTTGCGGCTGAGCATGGTCTATCACTACCTGCCGCTACGGGAAATTGAAAAACTCTACCCCAAGGCACTCATTACCACCTACCCGTCCTACCAGAACGCCATCAATGCCGTCGCCTTCGGTCAGGCCGATGTATTTCTCGGCGATACCCTCTCCACCCACTACATGATCAACAAGGGCTATTTGAGCAATATCCGCATGGCCAGCTTCGGCAAACATGAATCCCACGGGTTCGGTTTTGCCGTACGACGTAACGACACCCGTTTGTTGGAGGTCATCAACGCTACGCTGAACCAGGTCTCCATTGCCGAGCAAGCCGCCATCTCCAAGCGCTGGAGTGCAGGCAGCGACCTGTACCTCACGGACCACAGGATACAACTGACCGACCGCGAGCAACGCTGGCTGGCGAGGCATCCGGTGGTACGGGTGGTGGTGAACGAAACCTCCGCGCCCTTCACCTTCTTCGATGCGGATGGGGACTTTCGCGGCATCAGTGCCGACCTGCTGGAACTGATTCGGCTGCGCACCGGCCTGCGCCTGGACATCCAGCGCCGCCAGAACGACAGCGAAATGATCGCTGCGGTCCTCAACGATCAAGCCGACATGATTGCCGCACTTTTGCCCAGCAGCGAACGACAACTCCAGTTGAAGTTCAGCCGCCCCTACGTCGACAGTTCGTTCGTCCTGCTGACCCGCAAACAGTCCGACACGCCCACGACACTCGATCAGTTCGGCCACGCCAGCCTGGCAATCGCCAAAGGCAATCCGGTCATTGAATGGCTACGCAGCCAGTACCCGAACATTCAAATCATCGAAACGGACGGCCCCTTGCGCGCCGTGGAAATGCTCGCCCATGGCCAGGTCGACGGCAGCGTGAACTCGCAAGTGATGGCCAACTACTTCATCTCCTCCTATGCATGGCGCGACAGGTTGCAAATCAGCAGCACGGTGGGCACCCAACAGGCCATGTTCGCGCTGGCCACGGTAAAAAACGCCACAGAGTTGAACGCCATCCTCGACAAGGCCCTGACCAGCATCGACCCCGACGAACTTGGCGTCATCAACAACCGCTGGCGCGGTTACGTCTCGCCCTCGGAACACACCTGGCGCACCTACAACCGCCTGTTCCTCCAGGTCGGCGCGGGCATTGGCCTGTTGCTGCTGTTTTCCCTGGCGTGGAATGCCTACATGCAGCGCCAGATCAGGCAGCGTCAACGGGCGGAACTGGCCCTCAATGATCAGCTCGAATTCATGCATTCGCTGCTCAACGGCACCCCTCACCCCATCTACGTGAGAGATCGCAACGGCATCCTGCAAAGCTGCAACGACAGCTACCTGCAAACGTTCGACGTCAAACGCGAAGACGTCATCGGCAAGAACCTGATGCCAGGTTCCATGAGCAACGCCTTCGAAGCGCAGGAGTACCAGGCGGACTACCAACGCGTCATGGCCGAAGGCACCGCCCTGATCGTGGATCGGCCCCTGCACATCGGGGACAGGCAACTGACGATCTACCACTGGATCCTCCCCTACCGAAACTCCGCCGCCGAAGTGCAAGGCATCATCGGCGGCTGGATCGACATCAGTGAGCGGCGCCAGCTGTTCGAGGAACTGCGCGCGTCCAAGCAACGGGCCGACGACGCGAACCGCGCCAAAAGCACGTTCCTGGCAACCATGAGCCATGAAATCCGCACCCCCATGAACGCGGTGATCGGCATGCTTGAACTGGCCCTGAAACACGCCGACAAAGGCCACGTGGATCGCTCGACCATCGAAGTCGCGTACGAATCGGCCTCCGGCATGCTCGAACTGATAGGCGACATCCTGGACATCGCCCGTATCGAATCCGGCCATTTGAGCCTGGCCCCCGAACGCGTCAATCTCAGGGCCCTGCTGCAATCGGTCATACGAGTATTCGAGGGCGTGGCCCGGCAGAAAAACCTGGCGCTGTCCCTGCAGTTCGACGCTGCCGAGGGCAGCCCTGACGTGTTGATGGACCCGTTGCGGTTCAAACAGGTGCTGTCGAACCTGATCAGCAATGCCCTCAAATTTACCGAGCAGGGCCAGGTAGTGATCAAGGTCCGGCTGTCGCCAACCGACCGGGACGACGCTCTGCAGATGCACCTGGAGGTCAACGACAGCGGCATCGGTATTGGCCCGGCGGACCTGCAACGTTTGTTCGAACCTTTTGCCCAGGTCGATAACACCAGCCGGATGGCCCGCAACGGCGCGGGGTTGGGGCTGGTGATCAGTCGCAACTTGTGCCAGATGATGGGTGGCAGCCTGCACATGAACAGCCAACCCGGCACCGGCACCCAGGTCCAGGTACGCCTGCAACTGACCGTCCTGTCGACAGCCCCGGTTCGCCCCCCACCTGAGCCGGTCATCGAAACGGCCCTGGCCCCCCTGAACGTCCTGATCGTGGACGATCATCCCGCCAACCGCCTGCTGATGTCGCAGCAATTGGAATACCTGGGCCATCACTATCAGGTCGCCCATGATGGTGCCCACGGACTCGAGGTCTGGCAAAAGAAACATTTCGATCTGGTCATAGCCGATTGCAACATGCCCATCATGAGCGGCTATGAACTGGCCCGGTCGGTTCGTCGCGCTGAATCCGAGCAGCAACGGCCACCCTGCACCCTCCTGGGGTTCACTGCCAATGCCCAACCGGAGGAAAAACAGCGCTGCCAGGACGCTGGGATGGACGACTGCCTGTTCAAGCCGATCAGCCTGAGCGCGTTGAGCCAATGGATCAACGCGGTCAAACCCACCGGCCGCCCAGCGGTTTTCAGCGTACAAAGCCTGCAGGCGTTGACTGGCGGCGACCCTTCGTCCAACCGGCGCCTGTTGGCCGAATTGCTCAGCAGCAGCCGCTCGGACCGCCAGGAGTTGCTCGACGTCGCCCGCGGCGCAAACCGGCAAGCGCTGAGCGAAATGGCGCACAAGATAAAAGGCGTCGCCCGCATCGTCCAGGCGACCTCGCTGATCCAGCGGTGCGAGGCGTTGGAGCGCGCTTGTCATCAGCCGCAAGCACCTGGGCGAATCAGCGACTGCATCGACGCCCTCGACCGCGCCATGAGCGAACTGGAGCAGGCCCTCGAAACGGAGATCGCCAAGGCAAAATAATCCAGCGTTTACTATGCTATTCGCTCAGCAGTGCGTACCTGGGGGGTTCTCGAGCGGTTTCCCCTGCACGCGGGAATACCCATCGAGAACGCCCCCTGACACTTGGAGTGACTGCAATGCCCAGCGCACCGCGTCCGGAAAAACGCCGGTTCCCCCTGCACGTTCATATCAGCGTGATGTTTACCCTGCTTCTGTTGCTGACCGGGGTGGTGCTGGGGATTTTCAATTACCGGCAAACCACGCAAATCATCCTGTCCAGCAGTGAAAAGCTGTTCAACCGTATTGAACAGGATGTGCGCCTGGATCTGTACGACACCTACGAACCCATCCGTCACCTGTTGAGCCTGCTGGCCGACTATCCAGCGACGCGCACGCCCCAGATGGCGCAGCGCCTGGACCTGCTCGTGCCCTTCAGTCAGGCACTGCGGGACAACCCGAACCTGGCGTCGTTGTACCTGGGCGATCATCAGGGCAACTTCCTGATGGTCCGGCCATTGCGCACCGCGGCCCTGAAAGCCGCCCTGCAGGCACCGACCGACGCGGCCTACCAGGTCTGGACGGTGGAGCGGACAACCGAGCAAGGCCCGGTTCATTCCCAGTCGCTGTTCTACGACGAGACGCTGACGCTCATCGGACGCCGGGACATTGCCGACGAAACCTACGACCCCCGCAGCCGCAGCTGGTTTCGCAGCGCCGCCGGCAGCACCGAGCAGATCACCACCGAGCCCTACGTTTTTTTCTCCACCCATAACGTCGGCACCACCCTTGCCCGGCGCAGTGGCGAGCAGGCGGTCATCGGCGCCGACCTGACCCTGGCGGCCCTGTCCCAGACCCTGGCCAAGCATAAGGTGACCACCGGCACCGAAGTCGTCCTGCTCGATCCCACGGGCAACGCAGTGGGTTATCCCGACAGCAGCCGGCTGCTCGCCGACGCCCAGTCGGCACGCCTGACCAAGGCCCGCGACCTCAGTCCGGCTATCGCCGCCGCGCTCGACGACAACACCGACACCACGCGCCTGGAAGCGGCCGGACGCCAGTGGATCGTTTCTCGCAGCCACATGCAGGAAGGTGGGCCCCAGGGCCTGGAACTGGCGCTGCTGGTCCCTGAAGATGAGCTGCTGGACAATGCCTATCGCATGCGCTGGCAAGGCGCGCTCATCACCCTCGCCACCCTGCTGCTGTGCCTGCCTCTGGGCTGGCTGACGTCCCGGATCCTGGTCAAGCCCTTGGGCGACCTGGTGCAGGAGGCCGATGCCATTCGCAGCTTTGACTTCAACTACCCAGTGTCCCGTCGCTCCCCGGTGCTGGAAGTCGATCAGTTGGGCGTATCAATGGCGCGCATGAAAGAGACCCTGGCGAGTTTCTTTGAAATCACCGCCAGCCTGCGCGCCGAAACCCGCTTCGCCCCGTTGCTGGAACGGGTGTTATTTGAAACCGTGAAAATCGGCCAGGCCCAGGCCGGCCTGATCTATTTGCGCGAGAACGACGAAAACCGGGTCAAGCCGTATGGGCTGATAATCAATGGAACACCCAGGGACCTCGACGCCTTCAAGCTGCGCAGTCATGAACTACAGGCTGGCGACAGTCCGCAATGGCTCCAGCAACTGGCCACCTCGGACAACCTCGTGGCCTCCCTGGGCTTCGAACAGGCGGCCGATCTGCAGAGCGTCCTGCAGGCACTGGACTCGCCGCGGGTCCATCTGATCGGTATTCGCCTGCGCAATCGACACCAGGAAACCGTCGGCGTATTGGTACTGTTGATCACAGACAGCGGCACCGAAGCCGACCTGGAAAAACTGCAGCCCGACCGCATCGCCTTCCTGCAGGCCGTGTCCGGTGCCGCCGCCGTGAGCATCGAGGGCCAGCGCCTGCAAGACAGGCAAAAGCAGTTGCTGGACGCCTTCATCCAATTGCTGGCCGGCGCGATTGATGCCAAGAGCCCCTACACCGGCGGCCATTGCCAGCGGGTGCCGGTCCTGACCCTGATGCTCGCCCAGGCGGCCGCTGCCAGCCAGGCACCGGCATTCGACGCCTACCGGCCAACGGAGGATGAATGGGAAGCCCTGCACATCGCCGCCTGGCTGCACGATTGCGGCAAGGTCACCACCCCCGAATACGTGGTCGACAAGGCCACCAAGCTGGAAACCCTGAACGACCGGATCCACGAGATACGCACTCGCTTCGAAGTGCTCAAGCGCGACGCCTGGGTCGATTACTGGCAGGCCGTGGCAAGCGGCGGCGAGCCGTCATCCCTGGCACAGCAGCGCGACGCGACATTGACGGCCCTGGATGACGACTTTACCTTCGTCGCCCGCTGCAACCTGGGCTGCGAAGCCATGGCCGAGGCCGATCTGCAACGCTTGCAACAGATTGCCCAACGCCCATGGACCCGGACCCTCGACGATCGCCTTGGGGTTTCCTGGGAAGAGCACCGACGCCAGAATCGCACACCCAAGCCGTCGCTACCGGTCACTGAGCCGCTGTTGGCAGACAAGCCCGAGCACCTGCT
The DNA here is from genome assembly GCF_054681425.1 of Pseudomonas sp. H1_F01. NCBI lineage: Bacteria > Pseudomonadati > Pseudomonadota > Gammaproteobacteria > Pseudomonadales > Pseudomonadaceae > Pseudomonas > Pseudomonas sp. H1_F01. Next base: position 4,902,184 of record NZ_CP162823.1, read on the forward strand.
CGAACACCACGAAGCCGAACTGATCCCGGCGGACAACCCGTGGGGTTTCCAGCTCGACGTACCGGCCTGGAAATACAACCGCGGCGAGCTCTACAACCTGAGCATCACGCGAGGCACGCTGACCCGCGAGGAACGCTACGTCATCAACCATCACATGGTGCAGACGATCATGATGCTCAGTCAGCTGCCCTTCCCCAGTCACCTGGACAATGTCGCGGAGATCGCTGGCGGTCATCACGAGAAAATGGATGGCAGCGGTTATCCCAAGCGCCTCAAACGTGAAGAGATGAGCCTGCCGGCACGCATGATGGCCATTGCCGACATTTTCGAAGCGCTGACGGCAGCCGACCGCCCCTACAAGAAAGCGAAGAAACTGAGCGAGGCCCTGGGCATCATGGCTACCATGTGCCGTGACGCCCATATCGATCCCGAGCTGTTCGGGTTGTTCATCAAAGAAAAAATCTACGAGAACTACGCCAACCAGTTCCTCGCCCCGCACCAGATCGATGAAGTCGATCCCCACAGCCTGCTGGTCAAGGCAGGGTTGAAGGTATGATCAGCAATCCGTCAGGCGCAGGAATATCGCGGCCAACTGCTCGATGCCGGCTTGATCATGTTCGGTAAAACGCGCCGGTTTCGGACTGTCCAGGTCGAGCACGCCGATCAGGCGCCCGTCCTTGACCAGCGGCACTACCAGCTCGCTGTTCGACGCGCTGTCGCAGGCGATGTGCCCGGCGAAGGCATGGACGTCTTCGACGCGCTGGGTCTGCCGGGTCGCGGCCGCCGTACCGCACACGCCGCGGCCAAAGGGGATCCGCACGCAGGCGATCTGGCCCTGGAACGGTCCCAGGACCAACTCTTCGTTGCGATTGAGGTAGAAACCAGCCCAGTTCAGATCATCCAGCTGACTGGACAGGAAAGCCGAGAACTGCGCGGCGTTGGCAATGAAGTCACGCTCATCGGCCAGCAAGGATTCCAGCTGTGCCGATAACAACGCGTAGCCGTCAAGGCCGACTCCGGTGTCCTTCAAATCGATCATGCCTTGTGCTCCAACAATTTCAGGCCTACCCAATAACGGGCAAACTGATAGGCGCAACGTCCGTTGCGGTTGCCGCGACCGGTTGCCCAGCGCACCGCCAGCACATCCAGCGCTTCGTCGCGCTGCCAGGCCAGCCCGGCCTTGGCCGCCAGTTCGCCGATCCAGTGCTCCACCACGTTGAGGAAATGCTCCTGGGTAAACGGATAAAACGACAGCCACAGGCCAAAGCGGTCGGACAAGGCGATCTTGTCCTCTACCGCTTCACTGGGGTGAAGTTCGCCGTCGACCCGTTTCCAATTCTCGTTGTCGCTTTCCTTTTCCGGCACCAGGTGACGACGGTTGGAGGTGGCATACAGCAGCACGTTGTCCGGCGCCTGCTCCAGGGATCCATCCAACACGCTCTTGAGCACGCGGTAATCGCCTTCACCGGATTCGAACGACAAGTCATCGCAGAACAACACGAAGCGCTGGGGCAGTTTCGCAACCTGCTCGACCACCCGAGGCAAATCGGCCAGGTGATCGCGTTCGATCTCGATCAAGCGCAAGCCATGCGGGGCATGTTCAGCCAACAAGGCGCGTACCAGGGACGATTTGCCGGTGCCACGCGAGCCCCAGAGCAAGGCATGGTTGGCGGGCATGCCATCGATGAACTGCCGGGTGTTACGGCCCAGTTGTTCGACCTGGCGGTCCACGCCGATCAGGTCCGACAGGCGCATGTCGAGGCTGACCTGCAGCGGCAGCAGGTAGCCGCTACGGCCGTCACGCTGCCAGCGGGCAGCCAGGGTCTGGGTCCAATCGATGGTGGGCCGGGGCGCCGGCAGCAAAGGTTCGATCCGGGCCAGCACGGCATCGGCACGCTCAAGAAAAGCATTCAATCGCGAGTCCACGTCTTCTCCTCGGACAGGTTCACAGTAATGATGGCGCTCGAGCTACGAAACGCCGTATCCAATGGCGGGTCTACTTCACACAATACACACCGGCTGCACCGGATTTCAGAGATGATCAGCTATGCTTGACCGGCGAAGGGAAACGTAAGTGGTTCATCACTCAATGGACATCAGATTCACCCAACGGCTTTCCTATAAGCAGGCCCGCCTGACCGTCCTGGTGGGCTTCGTGTTGGGCACCTTGCTCAGCCTGATGCAGATCGGCATCGATTATGCCAGCGAAGACGCGTCGATCAACCGTGAAATCCTCTCGCTGCTGGAAATCAGCCATAACCCGGCCTCGCGCATCGCCTACAACATCGACGCCGAGCTCGCCCAAGAGCTGTCCATGGGCCTGCTGCGCTCACCGGCCATCATCGGGGCCGAGCTGATCGACAACAACAATACGGTGCTCGCCAGCGTCAAGCGGCCCGAGCTGCAAAGTAGCTACCGGTTCATCAGCGACTTTCTGTTCGGCGCCCAGCGTCAGTTCGAGGACCGGCTCTACCTGGATCACTTGCCCAGCGAATCCCTGGGCATGCTGCGACTGGACGTCGACACTTTTGCGTTCGGCAGTCGTTTCCTGCGCCGTGCCGAGGTCACCTTGCTCAACGGTTTCGCCCGCAGCCTGATCCTGACGGGCCTGCTGCTGGCACTGTTCTACGTGATGCTGACCAAGCCCTTGGTGCGGGTCATCCGCGAACTGAGCAGCCGCGACCCGAGCAGCAACGAGCAGAGCCGCCTGGAATGCCCCACCGGCCACCAGTCCGATGAAATTGGCGTGCTGGTATCCGTCGCCAACCAGCAGTTCGAAAATATCTCCACCGAAATCCAGCAGCGGCGCACGGCCGAAAATCGCCTCACCGAATACCTCGCGCAACTGGAAAACATCGTCTCGGCACGCACCGCCGAACTCAAGGCCAGCAACGCCCGCCTCAGCCAGTCCAACGAGGAACTGGAAGTGGCCCGGCGCACGGCCCTGGACATGGCCGAGGCCCGCTCTGCGTTCCTCGCCAACATGAGCCACGAGATACGCACACCGCTGAACGGCCTGCTGGGAATGATCGCCCTGTCCCTGGACGGCCCCCTGACGGCCGAACAACAGCAACAGCTATCGATTGCCCATGACTCGGGCAAGGTATTGGTCGAACTGCTCAACGACATCCTCGACCTGTCGAAATTCGACGCCGGTCAACTGGAGCTCGAACACATCCCGTTCGACCTCGGCTCCCTGGTGGAGGATACCGCCAACCTGCTTTCCCAGAACGCGGCCCCCAGTGTCGAACTGGCCTGCCTGATCGACCCGCAGTTCCCGGCGCAAGTACTCGGCGACCCGACCCGGGTGCGCCAGATCGTCAGCAACCTGCTGTCCAACGCACTGAAATTCACGCGCTTCGGCCGGGTCGACGTGAAGTTGAGTCATTACGAGGGCGGCGTGCGCATCGAGATCTGCGACACGGGTATCGGCATTCCCCAGGAAGCCCAGGCAAGAATCCTGCAACCGTTCACCCAGGCCGGCGCCGGGATTACCCGCCAGTTCGGTGGCACCGGGCTGGGCCTGGCACTGACCTACAACCTCTGCGAAGCCATGCAGGGCCGGTTGACGATCAGTTCCGAAGCCGGCTTTGGCAGTCAGTTCTGTGCCGACCTGCCCCTGCCCTGCCATCTCCCGGCAACGCCGGTCGAACCGTTGCGCGGCAACGTCGTCGCCATCACCGGCAGCAGCAGCGGCCTGGCCGAATTGCTGGGCATGCTGTTGCCGGGATGGGGCCTGGATTATGTGCAGCGCTCCATCGATGACGGGTTGTTGGGGCTCACACCCGACGTACTGATTACCGACTGCCCGGAATGCCTGTTCAACCTGCGGCCAACCTTTGACGCACCGATCCTGCTGGTGACCGCCTATGGCAGCTTCATGCCCAGCGAAGAAGCCGCCGCCCTCGCCCCGCTGATACAACAGGCCCGGCCGCTGGCGCGCCATGCGCTATACCAGATTCTGCGGCGCGCCATGCAAAGCGAGGCGACCGTCATCGATGACGCACAGATCGAAGCCCTGGCGCCGTCCAGGCGTGGACGGGTGCTGCTGGTGGAGGACAACCCGGTCAACCAACTGGTGGCCAAGGGGATGTTGGTAAAGCTGGGCTGCGAAGTCACCGTCGCGGCCCATGGCGGCGAAGCCCTGGATCAACTGGAACAACGGGTGTTCGACCTGGTGTTGATGGACTGCAACATGCCGGTGATGGATGGTTACGAAGCCAGCCGGCAGATCCGCCAAAGCGGGCGCTGGTCGGATCTGCCGATTGTCGCCCTGACGGCCAACGCGATGCCCGAGGAACGCGAGCGTTGCCGCGCGGCCGGCATGAACGATTACCTGTCCAAGCCATTCCGCCGCGAAGAACTGGCGGCAGTGCTGGACCAGTGGGTGCCGACTACGTCAGCGCTTTGATCTGGCCCAACAGGTGATCGAGACCGTCTCGCAACGTTCCGAGGCGGTTCAGGTCGATACCGCTGTCGCACAACAGGCGGGCCTTGAGCGGAGCGACCTGTTCACGCAAGGCTCGCCCTGCAGTCGTCAGGCTCAAGTGCACCTCCCGCTCGTCCCGGGCCGAACGCTGGCGCTGGACCAGGTCCAGCTGTTCCAGGCGCTTGAGCAGCGGCGTCAGCGTGCCGGAATCCAGCAGCAAACGCTCACCCAGGGCCTTGACCGTCGGCTGTGGTGGGGCCGTGTCCTGCCATTCCCACAGCACCAGCATCGCCAGGTACTGCGGATAAGTCAGACCGAGCTGATCGAGCATCGGTTTGTAGCCACGGATCACTGCGCGCGAAGCAGCGTACAGCTTGAAGCACAACTGGCTGTCGAGCTTCAGCGAATCGACTGACAGGTCATTCATTTGAGCAGCGCTTCGATCTCACCGGTCAGGTCCTGGGGCTTGGTGGTCGGGGCAAAACGCTTGACCACTTGGCCGTCCTTGCCGATCAGGAACTTGGTGAAATTCCACTTGATGCCTTTGGACCCCAGCACGCCGGGCGCCCGCTGCTTAAGCTGGACGAACAGGGGATGGGCGTTGACACCATTGACCTCGATTTTCTTGAACAGCGGAAAACTCACGCCAAAGTTCAGCTCGCAGAACTCGGTAATCGCCCCCTCGTTGCCCGGCTCCTGCTTGCCGAACTGATTGCAGGGAAAGCCCAACACCACCAGGCCCTGGTCCTTGTAGGTCTGCCACAGCGCCTCAAGCCCCTTGTACTGCGGGGTGAACCCGCACTGGCTGGCCGTGTTGACCACCAGCACAGCCTTGCCGGCGAAATCGGCGAGGGTCTTTTGCTCACCCTTGATGGTGGTGCACGGGATGCTCAACAGGTTATCGCTCATGGCAAGGCTCCGAAAACATATAGGACAGGCGGCGAAGATAGCGAGCAATTAAATTGCATGCAATTTAATTATCAAAAATACCCACACCACAAACTGTGGGAGCAAGGCTTGCCCGCGATGAAGGCGATACGGTCGTTCAGAAATCGAGAGGCCCTGTTTCGCGAGCAAGCTTTGCTTCCACCGAATTACTCCCGGGGGACCAGATCCAGGCACACCGAGTTGATGCAGTACCGCAAACCCGTGGGCGGCGGGCCGTCGGGGAAGACGTGGCCCAGGTGAGCGTCGCATTTGGCGCAGACCACCTCGGTGCGAATCATGCCGTGGCTGACGTCCCGAACCTCCACCACCGCGCTGCCCTCGATCGGCGCGTAGAAACTCGGCCAGCCACAACCGGAATCGAATTTGGTCTGCGAATCGAACAACGGCTCGTTGCAGCAAATGCAGTGGTACACGCCGTCGGTCTTGGTGGCGTTGTATTTACCGGAGAATGGCCGCTCGGTGCCCTTCAGCCGACAGACGTTGTACTGCTCCGGGTCGAGCATGGAGCGCCATTCTTCAAGGGTTTTTTCCAACTTTTCCATCGTCCTACCTCGGCAATTGAAAAAGCCCGATCCGACGCTTTTCCGCAGATCGGGCGGCACGTATGATTGCGCCTCGTCAGACGCCAGTCTGGCAGTCACGTCATGCGCATTCAAACGGATTGTGGCGCCTATACCGCGTCAGGCCTGGGCACAGACGCAGGATTCCCAGTACGGTAGTTCATACGCCGCCTGGATCGTTCATTTTCGGGAACACATCGCCATGCAGGTCAGCAAATCGAACAAGCTCGCCAACGTCTGCTACGACATTCGCGGCCCGGTGCTCAAGCACGCCAAACGCCTGGAAGAGGAAGGCCATCGCATCCTCAAGCTGAACATCGGTAATCCGGCCCCCTTTGGTTTCGAAGCGCCCGATGAAATCCTCCAGGACGTCATCCGCAACCTGCCGACCGCCCAGGGCTACAGCGACTCCAAGGGCCTGTTCAGCGCCCGCAAGGCCGTGATGCAGTACTACCAGCAGAAGCAGGTCGAAGGCGTCGGCATCGAGGACATCTACCTGGGTAACGGTGTGTCCGAGCTGATCGTGATGTCCATGCAAGCCCTGCTCAACAACGGCGACGAAGTGCTGGTGCCGGCGCCGGACTATCCGCTGTGGACCGCTGCCGTGAGCCTGTCCGGTGGCAACCCGGTGCATTACCTGTGCGACGAACAGGCCAACTGGTTTCCCGACCTGGCGGACATCAAGGCCAAGATCACGCCCAATACCAAGGCACTGGTGATCATCAACCCGAACAACCCGACCGGCGCCGTGTATTCCAGGGAAGTGCTGCTGGGCATGCTGGAACTGGCCCGCCAGCACAACCTGGTGGTGTTTTCCGACGAGATCTACGACAAGATCCTCTACGACGACGCCGTGCACATCTGCACTGCATCCCTGGCACCGGACCTGCTGTGCCTGACCTTCAACGGCCTGTCCAAATCCTATCGGGTAGCGGGTTTCCGCTCAGGCTGGGTCGTCATTTCCGGTCCCAAGCATCACGCCCAGAGCTACATCGAAGGCATCGACATGCTGGCCAACATGCGCCTGTGTGCCAACGTGCCGAGCCAGCATGCGATCCAGACGGCGCTTGGCGGCTACCAGAGCATCAACGACCTGGTCCTGCCCCAGGGCCGACTGCTGGAACAGCGCAATCGAACCTGGGAGCTGCTCAACGACATTCCCGGCGTCAGTTGTGTCAAGCCGATGGGCGCGCTGTATGCCTTCCCGCGGATCGACCCGAAGGTCTGCCCGATCCACAACGATGAAAAATTCGTCCTCGACCTGCTGCTGTCCGAGAAGCTACTGGTGGTCCAGGGCACGGCGTTCAACTGGCCGTGGCCGGATCACTTCCGCGTCGTGACCCTGCCGCGGGTCGATGACCTCGACCAGGCCATTGGCCGGATCGGCAACTTCCTCAAGTCCTACCGCCAATAAGCCAGACAGCGTGCGGGGAGCCCTCGCCTCGCACGCTGTTTGATTCAGCAACACATCCGTTCTGCCGACTCCGCAACGCCTTCTACACTAGGGGTTGAACAGCCAACGGGCACTCTGGCTCAACGTTCACGGGGGGCAGGCGCCATATTTTTTTCCCCAGTCACTTTCAGAAAAGTCTTTCAAACATTTCGGACGGCTGTAGGACACAGTTTGAAATAGTCGGCGAGTTGAATAGCCTGCGGCGGCACCTTATATACCCCGCATAACGCTACATCTTTAGCACGAGGAGATTTTCACAACCATGATGCGCATCCTGCTGTTCTTGGCCACTAACCTGGCGGTCGTGCTGATTGCCAGCATCACCCTGAGCCTCTTCGGCTTCAACGGGTTCATGGCGGCCAACGGGGTTGATCTCAACCTCAATCAGCTGCTGATTTTCTGTGCGGTGTTCGGTTTCGCCGGTTCCCTGTTCTCGCTGTTCATCTCCAAGTGGATGGCGAAGATGAGCACCAGCACCCAGATCATCAGCCAGCCGCGCACTCGCCACGAACAATGGCTGCTGCAAACCGTCGAGCAGTTGTCCCGCGAAGCCGGTATCAAGATGCCGGAAGTCGGTATCTTCCCGGCCTATGAGGCCAACGCCTTTGCCACCGGCTGGAACAAGAACGACGCACTGGTCGCCGTCAGCCAGGGCTTGCTCGAGCGCTTCTCGCCCGATGAAGTCAAGGCCGTGCTGGCCCACGAGATCGGCCACGTCGCCAACGGCGACATGGTGACCCTGGCGCTGATCCAGGGCGTGGTGAACACCTTCGTGATGTTCTTTGCCCGCATCATCGGCAATTTCGTCGACAAGGTGATCTTCAAGAACGAAGAAGGCCAAGGCATCGCCTACTACGTGGCGACCATCTTCGCCGAGCTGGTACTGGGCATCCTCGCCAGCGCCATCGTCATGTGGTTCTCGCGCAAGCGTGAATTCCGCGCCGACGACGCCGGTGCACGCCTGGCCGGCACCAGCGCCATGATCGGCGCCCTGCAACGCCTGCGCGCCGAACAAGGCTTGCCAGTGCACATGCCCGACACCCTGAATGCCTTTGGCATCAACGGTGGCATCAAGCAGGGCCTGGCTCGCATGTTCATGAGCCATCCGCCGCTGGAAGAGCGTATTGACGCACTGCGTCGTCGGGGTTGATCGTTAGTCAAGAGAAAACCCGCAGAAATGCGTAATGCTGTTCAGCTTGGAAAAAACGGCGCTTCTTTCAGAAATGGGAAGCGTCTTTTTTTGGGGAGTTTTTTTTGGAAAAATCTACTCGCCCTTTTCCTGATGGGTCGTGTGTATATCCATTACTGCGGTAACGGATATGTACTCGATCAACAAAATCCAGGCCACCCCGTCAGGCCGCCTTCGCGAGCAAGCCCGCTCCCACAGGGGAACTTGGGTGACCACAGGTTTTGTGTTCACAGCAGATCAAATGTGGGAGCAAGCATGCTCCCGATGGCATCAGCACAAACAACGCTTCAACCTCTGGACAGCCGATAAACACGCTCATCCAGCCGCTTCACACCCGCCTGCAAAAACTTCCAGCTCTCTCCCAGTACATCCTGTTCCTGCAAGACCTCCAGCCGCCAGGCATCCCCCAGCAGCCGCTGCACCTCATCATCCCCGACAGAGAACGGTGGGCCAGGCATTTCATCCTGGTTGTAATCCAGGGTAATCAACAATCCGACGCCATTGGGCAAGATCTTCTGCAGATGGGCCGCATACCGCTCGCGCATCGGCAGGGGCAAAGCGATCAGCGCGGCGCGGTCGTACAGTCCCACGCAATCGACCACATCCTTCGGGCCCAGGGCAAAGAAATCACCGCAGCGAATCTCGATATCACCGGCACGGAACACCCTGAAAGCGCCCTCTTCACTCACAACCGGCTCAAGCTGATGCTCAAGGAAAAAATCCGTGGCGGCTTTTTCCGACAACTCCACGCCAAGCACTGAGTAGCCCTGATGGGCAAGCCACAGCAGATCCAGGCTTTTCCCACACAACGGCACCAGCACCCGACTGCCTTGGGCCAATCCCAATTGTGGCCAGAAACGTTGCAGGTAGGGGTTCACCTCCGGTAAGTGAAAACCAATCTGGTTCGATGACCAGCGCTTGTGCCAAAACTCGGGCTCCATGATTCACTCCAGAAAATTCGATCAAAATGGGTTAAAACTTATATTAGATTTAGATCATTGACCTGATGGAAGATGACCCCATCTTAACGCTCAGGAGTCCCTTCATGCTGCCCAGCCTGTTTATCTCCCATGGCTCACCGATGCTCGCCCTGGAACCCGGCGACAGCGGTCCGGCATTGGCTCGCCTGGCCGCTCAATTGCCCAAGCCCAAGGCCATCGTCATCGTGTCCGCTCACTGGGAAAGTAACGAACTGCTGGTCAGCGCCAATCCGCAGCCGCGCACCTGGCACGACTTCGGCGGCTTTCCACCGGCGCTGTATGAGGTGCAGTACCCCGCGCCTGGCGATCCTCAACTGGCGACGCAAGTCGCGGACATGCTCAACGCCGCGGACCTGCCGGCACGCCTCGACCCTCAACGGCCGTTTGACCATGGTGCCTGGGTGCCATTGTCCTTGATGTACCCCGAGGCCGACATCCCGGTGGTGCAGGTTTCCCTGCCCAGCCGCCAGGGACCGATGTTGCAGACACAGGTCGGCCAGGCCCTGGCGAACCTGCGCCAACAGGGCATCTTGCTGATCGGCTCTGGCAGCATCACCCATAACCTGCGCGACCTGGACTGGAACGCCGGTCCCGACAGCATCGAGCCCTGGGCCAAGGACTTTCGCGATTGGATGGTTGAGAAGCTGGCGGCCGACGACGAGACCGCGCTGCATGATTACCGTCGCCAGGCACCGAACGCCGTGCGCAGCCACCCCAGTGATGAGCACTTGCTGCCGCTGTATTTTGCCCGGGGTGCAGGGGGCAAGTTCAGTGTTGCCCATGCGGGGTTCACGATGGGGACGCTGGGGATGGACATCTATCGGTTCGATTGACCGGGTCGCTTCAATCGCGAGCAAGCTCGCTCCCACATTGGATTTTCGGCGCTCCCAAAACCTTGTGGGAGCGGGCTTGCTCGCGAATGGGACAACGCCAATCAACCTGAAGGAACACCAAACGACAGGCAAAAAAAATCCCCGAACCAGTCGGGGATTTTTCATGTTCGATCAATCAGCCCAAGAGCCGATCAATCTTCGCGATAGCGACGCAGCTTGAGCTGCTTGCCAGCCACACGAGTGTCTTTCAACTTGGTCAGCAACTTCTCCAGACCATCTTCCGGCAGCTCTACCAGGCTGAAGCTGTCACGCACCTGAATGCGGCCGATAGCTTCGCGGGCCAGGCCGCCTTCGTTGAGGATGGCACCCAGCAGGTTCTTGGCAGCGATGCCGTCACGGGCACCCAGCGCGGTACGGCAGCGAGCACGACCTTCGGCCAGCGGGATCGGCGCACGACGCTCGCGATCACCACGATCCGGACGATCACCGGTGCGCTCAGGACGATCGCCACGCGGTGCGTTGTTCGGCACCAGGGGACGTTCCTTCTCGATTGCAGCCAGGTTCAGCGCTTGGCCATTGGTGGCCTTGCGCAGCAGTGCGGCGGCCAGGGCGCGAGGGCTGCAACCGATGTCGGCGGTCAGGCGATCGAGCAGATCACCGTGGGTCGATTCGGCGTCAGCCACCAGTGGCGACAGGCTGTTGGTCAGTTTCTTGATGCGGGCATCGAGAACGGCCTGGGCGTCCGGCAGGCGAACTTCAGCTACCTTCTGGCCAGTTACACGCTCGATCACTTGCAGCATGCGGCGCTCACGCGGGGTGACCAGCAGCAGCGCACGGCCTTCGCGACCGGCACGGCCAGTACGGCCGATACGGTGAACGTAGGATTCCGGATCGTACGGCATGTCCACGTTGAATACGTGGGTGATGCGCGGAACGTCCAGGCCACGGGCAGCAACGTCGGTCGCCACAACGATGTCCAGGCGGCCATCCTTGAGGGAGTCGATCACGCGCTCACGCTGGTTCTGGGCAATGTCACCGTTCAGCGCAGCGGCTTTGTAGCCTTTGGCTTCCAGGGCGCTGGCCAGGTCCAGGGTCGCTTGCTTGGTGCGCACGAACATGATCAGGGCGTCGAAGTCTTCCACTTCCAGCAAGCTGAGAACGGCAGACGTCTTCTGGTCAGCGTGAACCAGCAGGTGAGCCTGTTCGATCGCGGTGACGGTCTGGGTCTTGGTCTGGATCTTCACGTGTTGCGGATCGCGCAGGTGGCGCTCGGCAATGGCGCGGATCGATTGCGGCAGGGTGGCCGAGAACAATACAGTCTGGCGGGTTGCTGGCAGGGCCTTGAAGATGACTTCCAGGTCATCCATGAAACCCAGCTTGAGCATTTCGTCGGCTTCGTCGAGAACCAGGTGGTTCACGGTGGCCAGGACTTTTTCGTCACGACGCAGGTGGTCGCACAGACGACCCGGAGTGGCGACAACGATCTGCGCGCCATTACGGATGGCTTTGAGTTGTGGGCCCATCGGGGCACCGCCGTAAACGGCCACAACAGTAACGCCAGGCATCTGCTTGGAATAGGTTTCGAAAGCGGTTGCTACTTGCAGCGCCAACTCACGAGTTGGCGCCAGGATCAGGGCTTGCGGTTCGCGCTTGGCAGGATCGATGCGATGCAGGATCGGCAGGGCGAACGCAGCGGTTTTACCCGTACCGGTTTGCGCCTGGCCAATCATGTCGTGGCCGGCCATGATGATCGGGATCGATTGCTGCTGAATCGCCGAAGGTTCTTCGTAGCCGGTCGCAGTGACGGCAGCGAGAATGTTCGGGTTGAGATTAAAAGCGGCGAAGCCGCCGGTTTCCTGGGTCATGGGTCTGCCTCTAAGTGCATCCGCAAAGACCCATGCTCCAAAGCTGCGCATGCCGTGTTGAGACTCAAGAGTCGCCCTGGCTGCTTTGTCGGCGGGGATTTGCGAAAACGAATGAATGAAAAAGAACGTCGTGGAAGCATCCGTTGTGCGGACATGCAACCGAAGCTGACTTCGGGGAATTGCGCTACCTTGACGCGGCCCGGCTAAAGGCCGGCGCGCACTATACCGGAATTCGCCCAAAAAGGGAGCTTTTTTTATTGCCAGACACCGTTATGGGGCTCGCTGTCACAGGCCCAGGGGTTAACGGTACAACCGTTTGTTTTGCAGAGGCCCAGCGTTGCGGGGATGAGGTGCTAAAACGGTTCATCTTTACCTGTGGGAGCAAAGCTTGCTCGCGATGCGGACACCGCGATTTGCGCAGGTACTGAGTTGCGTTCATCGCGAGCAAGCTTTGCTCCCACAGGGGGGGTTGTCACGCCTTGGACGGGTGTCACGTTGCCGGGCGAATGGCCTTGATCAACGACTGCAACGAATAGCCCAGTCGCGGCGCCAGCCCTTCGGCCCTGGCGACCAGTCCTTGCATGTCCAGCTCCTGATCCAGGTCCGCCGGCACGATGAGGATCACATTGCCCTCCTTCACCGGCAGCTCCCAATAATGCCGGTGGTACAAGCCGCGCAACAGCGCCGCCCCCAATGGCTTGCCGTCATCGGTGGCCCACTGGTTGATCACCAGCCAGCCGCCCGGGTTGAGGCGTTTCTGGCAGTTTTCCAGGAAGCCCCAGGCCAGGTGCCCGACGCCGGGACCGACATCGGTATAGAGGTCGACGAAAATCAAGTCCGCCGGCTCGGCGCTTTCAAGCAGCTCCAGTGCATCGCCGACGCGGATGTACAGCCGCGGATCGTCATCCAACCCCAGGTATTCGATGGCCAGGCGTGGCACGTCGGGGCGCAGTTCAATGGCCTCGACATCTTCCAACGGCAGGAACTTGAGGCAGGCCTGGGTCAACGTACCGGCGCCCAGCCCCAGAAACAGCGCACTTTCCGGCTGCTCGTGACACAACGCGCCGATGAGCATGGCGCGGGTATAGTCATATTCGAGCCAGCTCGGATCGGCTGTGAACACGCAACTCTGCTCGATCGCATCGCCAAACTCGAGAAACCGGTAATCGGCCACTTCGAATACGCGAATCATGCCGAACTCGTCGTGCACCTCGGCGAGCAAATGCTCGACGCGCTCCTCTGTCATTTCATCTCCTGATGGTGACCGTGCCGGCTTGAGCCTGCGTATACGGGACAAAGGCGCGATTGTCCGCGAAGCAACCGGAGCAGGTCACGCACTAATTTGCTGATAACATGGCCGTCCAAGCGTAAATCACCTAGAGATCATGATGAGCCAACCCTGGAGCCCTGACATCTGGCGCGCCCTGCCGATCCAGCAACAACCCCGCTACCCCGACGCCGCGCACCTGTTGCAGGTAGAGCAGACCCTGGCCAGCTATCCGCCTCTGGTGTTTGCCGGTGAGGCCCGGGAGTTGCGCCGTCAGTTCGCCGAGGTGACCCAGGGCCGGGCGTTCCTGCTGCAAGGCGGCGACTGCGCCGAAAGCTTTGCCGAGTTCTCGGCGGCCAAGATCCGCGACACCTTCAAGGTGCTCTTGCAGATGGCGATCGTCATGACCTTTGCCGCCGGCTGCCCGGTGGTCAAGGTCGGGCGCATGGCCGGGCAGTTCGCCAAGCCGCGCTCAGCCAATGATGAAACCATCGACGGTGTGACCTTGCCGGCCTACCGGGGCGATATCGTCAACGGCATCGGTTTCGACGAGAAAAGCCGCGTACCGGACCCGGAGCGGTTGCTGCAGTCCTACCACCAGTCCACCGCCACCTTGAACCTGCTGCGCGCCTTCGCCCAGGGCGGGTTCGCCGACCTGCACCAGGTGCACAAGTGGAACCTGGACTTCATCGCCAATTCGGCCCTGGCGGAAAAGTACAGTCACCTGGCCGACCGCATCGACGAAACCCTGGCATTCATGCGCGCCTGCGGCATGGACAGCTCGCCGCAACTGCGCGAAACCAGTTTCTTCACTGCCCACGAAGCGTTGCTGCTCAATTACGAAGAAGCCTTCGTGCGCCGTGACAGCCTGACCAACGATTATTACGACTGCTCGGCCCACATGCTGTGGATCGGCGACCGCACCCGTCAGTTGGACGGCGCCCATGTCGAATTCCTGCGCGGGGTGAACAACCCGATCGGGGTCAAGGTCGGCCCGAGTATGGATCCCGACGACCTGATCCGCCTGATCGACGTGCTCAACCCGCAGAACGACCCCGGCCGGCTGAACCTGATCGCCCGGATGGGCGCCAACAAGGTCGGCGAACACTTGCCGCCGCTGTTGCGCGCCGTGCAGCGTGAAGGCAAGCAAGTGCTGTGGAGCTCAGACCCGATGCATGGCAACACCATCAAGGCCAGCAGCGGCTACAAGACCCGGGACTTTGCGCAGATCCTCGGTGAAGTGAAGCAGTTCTTCCAGGTCCACGAAGCCGAAGGCACCTATGCCGGTGGGATTCACATCGAGATGACCGGGCAAAACGTCACCGAATGCATCGGCGGCGCACGCCCGATTACCGAGGACGGGCTGTCGGACCGCTACCACACCCACTGCGACCCGCGGATGAATGCCGATCAGTCGCTGGAGCTGGCGTTTTTGATTGCCGAGACGTTGAAGCAGGTTCGGCGGTGAGTCAGTAAGGCTTTCGGTGCCTGCTGGATTGCTGTCGCGAGCAAGCTCGCTCCCACATTGGATCGGCTGTGAACACAAAACCTGTGGTCACCAGAAATCCCTTGTGGGAGCGAGCTTGCTCGCGAAGGCGTCGGCTCAGTCACCATCAATCTGGGCCAATGCCACCGCCAACCGCACCCCACTCACTCGCTGGCAATTGAGCTGGACCCGCTCCAACCCCAGCCACCGGGCCATGCGCCTCAAGTTCAGCGCCAGGGCCTGCATCCCCTCCTCGTCCAGCCCCGACGCGTCCTCGTGCACGGCATGCACGGCCAACTGCCCCAGGGCCCGCTCCGCCCGCAGGTCCACCCGTGCTGCAATGCGTTCGTGGTGCAGGAACGGCAACACGTAATAGCCATACACCCGCTTGTGGACAGGCGTGTAGATCTCCAACCGGTAGCGAAAGTCGAACAACCGCTCGGTACGGCCGCGCTCCCAGACCAGCGAGTCGAACGGTGACAGCAAGGCACTGGCGGCGACTTTGCGAGGAACTTTCGCCTCAGGTCGGCACCAGGCCGGTTGTTTCCAGCCCTGCACCTGGCAGCGCAGCAGCTCTCCGGCCTCCTCCAACTCAGCCAGGCGCCCACGGCTGTCGGCCGGAGCGAGGCGAAAGTAGTCGCGCAGATCTTTCTCTGTGGCAATGCCCAAGGCGTCGGCTGCATGTAGCAGCAAGGCGCGTTGGGCCTGGGCCTCGTCCGGCAACGGTTGCTGCAGGATCGAGGCCGGCAGGACCCGTTCGGGCAAGTCGTAGAGCCGCTCGAACCCGCGCCGCCCCGCCACCGTGACTTCACCCGCGGCAAACAGCCACTCCAGCGCATGTTTCTCCGCACTCCAGTCCCACCAAGGCCCGGCCTTCTCCTGGCGCGTGGACAAGCTGCCAGCACCCAGGGCGCCCTGCTCCTGGACCGACGCCAGGACACGGCGGATGACATCCTGGCGTTCTTGGCCGAAACGCGCCAACTGCTGATAAATCCCTTCGCCACCCGACGCCCGATTCATGCGCCAGCGCATCAACGGATACATCGACATCGGCAGCAGCGACGCTTCATGACCCCAGTATTCGAACAGCGTACGACGTCGGCCCTGGCTCCAGGCTGCTTGATCGAGCAAATCGCGATTGTAGTGACCGAGGCGGGAGAACAGCGGGAGGTAATGCGAGCGCACCAACGCATTGACTGAGTCGATCTGCAGGACGCCGAGGCGTTCGATCAGGCGGTTGAGGCGTGAGGGTTGCACCGAAGCTGGCGGCGACCGCCCATCGAATCCTTGGGCGGCCAACGCCAGACGCCGGGCCTGTTTGAGGGTAAAGGACAGAGTCGCGGGCATGGAGATCTCCTTCTCTGCTCGCAACCTACCTCACCAATAAGGGGTTTGTGTAGGAAAGGATGGCTCATTTGTGCATTGGGTCGTCCCAGAATGGCCGAACCACTTCCTGTTCCACGTCGGCACGACTCACGCCAATGTCCTTGAGCGCCTCGTCGCTCATTCCGGCCAGCAGTTCGCGTTCGTGGTGCAATTCGTACCAGCGACTAAACTTGTGCAGCAGGGCGCTGACGGAAAAGCCGTGGGAGAGTTTGTCTATCAGTAGATAACCTTTTTGACCTTTCATCGTGATGTCCTCCGTTGGGGATGGATCAAGTCTCGCGCTAACGATAAGATCAATCCAACGAATGTTTCTTATGCAATACATCTCGGAGATTGATCAATTGTCGAGTTACCCGAGCATCGATACGGAAGTGCTGCGTACCTTTGTCGCCATCGCCGACCAGGGCGGTTTCACCCGGGCCGGGGAATTGGTCAATCGCACCCAGTCTGCCGTGAGCATGCAGATGAAGCGGCTGGAAGAAGACGTATTGCAACGCCGCCTGTTCGAGCGTGACGGACGCCAGGTCAAGCTCACCGCCGAAGGCCAGGTGCTGCTGGGCTACGCTCGGCGGATCCTCAAGCTGCACAGCGAGGTGTTCAATACCCTGCGCGAACCGCACATGGTCGGCACGGTGCGCATCGGCACGCCGGACGATTACGTGATGCGCTTTCTGCCTGGCATCCTGCAACGCTTCGCCCAGTTCTACCCGCTGATCGAAATTGAAGTGCACTGCGAATCGTCCAAGCAGTTGCTGCTGCGCCAGGACCTGGACCTGTCCATCGTCACCCGCAAGCCAGGGGACGAAATCGGCCAGTTGCTGCGCAAGGAGCGTTTTGTCTGGGCCGAAGCCGCCTGCTTCAACGTCCATGAACAAACACCGCTGCCGCTGGCGATGTTCAACAGTGACTGTTTCTGCCGGCAATGGGCCTGCAATGCGCTGGATGCCATGGGGCGCGATTATCGCGTGGCATACAACAGCTCGAGCCTGTCGGCGCTCATGGCGGTGGTGGGCGCCGGCCTGGCAATCACGGCGCAACTGGAAAGCCTGCTGACCCCGGACATGCGCGTACTGGGCGAAGCTGAAGACCTGCCGGAACTGCCCGAGGCCAGCATCATGCTGATCCGCAACCTGCATAACCCCTCGCCGATCACCGAGTGCCTGGCCGAGCACATCGTCGAAGGCTTCAAACTTTAAAGGCGAGCAGCACCGCGCACAGCACCAGGAAACCGCAGAACAGCCCGCGCAACAGCCGCTCCGGCAAGGCGTGGGCGACTTTCACCCCCCAACTGATGCTCAGCAGGCCACCGACGGCCAGCGGCAGGCCGATGCTCCAGTCCACCTCATGGTGAAACGCATAAGTGGCGAGGGTCACGCCGGTACTGGGCAAGGCCAGTGCCAGGGATAACCCTTGGGCGACCACCTGGCTGGTGCCAAAGATGCTGGTCAGGATCGGCGTCGCGACCACGGCCCCGCCAACCCCGAACAGACCGCCCATGGTGCCGGATGCTGCCCCCAGTACGGCGAGCCATGGCCAGCCATAACGCATCTGCGCCGAAGCCGGTGCATTGGCGGCGAACATGCGGGCCAGGTTGTAGAGGGTCAGCGCGATCAGGAACGCGACGAAGCCGATCCGCATGCTGTTCGCGTCGATCCCCACGGCCCAGATCGAACCAAGCCAGGCAAAGCAGAAACCCATGGAAGCCAACGGCAGGACATGGCGCAATTCAATGCGATTGCGCTGGTGATAGCGCCACAACGCGAGCATCACGTTGGGCACCACCATGACCAGCGCCGTACCTTGGGCCAGTTGCTGGTCGAGGCCGAACCAGACGCCCAGCACCGGAATGGCAATCAGGCCGCCACCGATCCCGAACAATCCCCCCAAGGTACCCAACACGGCACCAAACACCAAAAACAGCACAAATTCGAACAAGACGATTCCCCTTTCATCAGGGTGCTTATCCTACGCAGTCGGCGCCAGCGGGGAAACGTAACATCTGTGCAGACGTCAGAATTATCTGGCGCATTAAAGATTCGCCCGCTAGATTCGTAACGATCATTGATTGAAGGTTTTGCCATGAACACCCTGCGCGACACCCCCGAAGCCTGTGAAGCCCTGCTGCTCGACAACCAGGTCTGTTTCGCCCTGCACTCCACCTCACTGCTGATGACCAAAGTCTACAAGCCGCTGCTACAGGCCCTGGGCCTGACGTATCCGCAATACCTGGCGATGATGGTGTTGTGGGAAAAGGACGGATTGACCGTCGGTGAAATCAGCACACGTCTGCTGACAGACCCCGGCTCGCTGACGCCACTGCTCAAGCGCCTGGAGGCCGAAGGCCTGCTGAGCCGCACCCGCAGCCGTGAAGACGAACGCGTAGTGATTGTCGAACTCACCGAACAGGGTCGCGCCCTGCGCGAAAAAGCCCTCGACATCCCCCAGTGCATCCTCGCCGCCAGCGGCCTGACCCTGGAGCAGTTGAAGAAGCTGCAACTTGACCTGCAGGCACTGCGCGGGCATTTGCAAGACAGCCTCTGACTTACCTCCAACTGACCCACCGCTATCGCGAGCAAGCTCGCTCCCACACTTGATGCTCAGTGACTATAAATCTGCGTTCGACGCAAATCTAATGTGGGAGCGAGCTTGCTCGCGATGGCGGCAGTCCTGCCGCTCCCTGATCTGTAACTCGCCCATCTAAAATTTTTTTGCTGCGCTTAAACGCTCTAGATCAAGGGTTACACGCCCTTTCAGCGGCGCAAATTCAACTCGCTTCGAAAATTTATCTTGCGCACTAAATATTAGCGCTATACATTCTCTTCACACCTACTTAGCGCGCAAACATTTAGCGCAACAACACCAATCCAGAAACGAGGCTCTCATCATGCAAACTCTCTACACCGCAATCGCAACCTCCACCGGCGGCCGTGATGGTCGTGCGATCTCCAGCGACAACATCCTCGACGTCAAACTCGCCACGCCCAAGGAACTCGGTGGTGCAGGCGGTGCGGCAACCAACCCTGAGCAACTGTTCGCCGCCGGCTACTCGGCCTGCTTCATCGGCGCACTGAAATTCGTGGCCAGCCAGAGCAAACGCAAGATCCCGGACGACGCCTCGATTACCGCCCATGTCGGCATCGGCCAGATCCCCGGCGGTTTCGGCCTCGACATCGACCTGCACATCAGCCTGCCAGGGCTGGACCAGGCCGACGCGCAAAGCCTGGTGGATGCGGCTCACCAGGTCTGCCCGTACTCCAACGCCACCCGCGGCAACGTTGATGTGCGCCTGCACGTCACCGTCTAACCACCGACCCTGGACCCGAACCTAAGGAGATGCACATGAACACGCTCAGCAAAGCCTTGACCGCCACCCTTCTCGCCCTCGGCGTCAGCAGTGCCTTCGCCGACGGCATCGTCGAACACAACACCCAGGCGTTTCTCGACGCGCTGAATGCCGGCACCGGCAAGCCCCTGGAGCAACTGTCACCCAAGGACGCTCGCGCCGTATTGGTGGGCGCCCAGGCAGGGGTGAAACTGACCTTGCCCAAGGCCGACGTCAGCGAGAAAACCATCCAGGTCGAGGGCCAACCGATCAGCCTGACCATCGTTCGCCCGGCCGGGGTCAAGGGTGAGTTGCCCGTGTTCATGTTCTTCCACGGCGGTGGCTGGGTATTGGGTGACTTACCGACCCACGAACGCCTGGTTCGGGATCTGGTGGCGGGCTCGGGCGCTGTCGCGGTGTTCGTCAACTACACGCCCTCACCCGAGGCGCATTACCCGGTGGCGATCAACCAGGCCTACGCCGCCACGAAATGGGTGGCCGAACACGGCAAGCAGATCAACGTCGACGGCAAGCGCCTGGCCGTGGTGGGCAACAGCGTCGGCGGCAACATGGCGGCGGTCGTGGCCTTGATGGCGAAGGACAAAGGCACGCCGGCGATCCGCTTCCAGGCATTGCTGTGGCCGGTGACCGATGCCAGCTTCGAGACGGCGTCCTACAACCAGTTCGCCGAAGGGCACTTCCTCAGTAAAAACATGATGAAGTGGTTCTGGGACAACTACACCACCGACGCCGGGCAACGCAGCCAGATCTATGCCTCGCCGTTACGCGCCAGCACCGCACAACTCAAGGGCCTGCCGCCCGCGCTGGTACAAACTGCCGAGGCCGACGTCCTGCGCGATGAGGGTGAAGCCTATGCCCGCAAGCTGGACGCAGCCGGTGTACCCGTCACCGCCGTGCGCTACAACGGCATGATCCACGACTATGGCTTGCTCAACGTGGTCAGCCAGGTGCCGGCGGTACGTTCGGCGATGCTGCAGGTGTCGCAAGAGCTCAAGCAACACCTGAAGTGACTTGTGATGAAACACTGTGGGAGCAAGGATCAATCCCCTCACCACAGACCCCATCCTGTCCCTTGGCCTGAACATGATCCGCAGGCATAAAAAAGCCCGACTCAATGGTCGGGCTTTTTCATACACAAGGCTTCGCTTATTTAGCGCGGCCTTTGTAGGAACCGCCTTCGCGGGTATCGATCTCGATCATGTCGCCGATTTCGATGAAGTCAGCTACCGACAGTTCGGTACCGTTCTTCAGTTTGGCAGGCTTCATCACCTTGCCGGAAGTGTCACCGCGAGCGGAGCCTTCGGTGTAGTCAACCTGACGCACGATGGTGGTCGGCAGCTCTACGGAAACCAGGCGCTCTTCGAAGAACACGGCTTCGCAGACGTCGGTCATGCCTTCTTCGATGAACGGCAGAACGCTTTCGATGTCTTCGGCGTTCAGCTCGTACATGGTGTAGTCAGTGGTGTCCATGAACGTGTAGGTGTCGCCGCTGATGAAGGACAGGGTCGCTTCTTTGCGGTCGAGGATCACGTCGTCCAATTTGTCGTCGGCGCTGTAGACGATCTCGGTCTTGTAACCGGTCAGCAGGTTCTTCAGCTTGGTCTTCATGATCGCGCTGTTACGACCCGACTTGGTGAACTCAGCTTTCTGAACCAGCCAAGGATCGTTTTCGAGACGGATCACGGTCCCGGGTTTCAGTTCTTTACCAGTTTTCATTGCGAATATCCGAATTTGGATGGGATTTACAAAAATCTAGGCCGCGTATCATATCCAATTTACATAAAACTTCACCAGCGCTGCGGCAAGATCGGCTCGCGAGGCCTGTTCCAGACACCACGCCTGGGCATGTTCGGCCAGTTCCTGCTGCTGTTCACGGGTGTCTTTCCAATGTTCAGTCATCTCCTGGCCGGCATTCCAGGCCCGCCAAAGACCGCTGATCGCTTTTTGCGCCGCCTGGGAAAGCCCCTGGGTGTAGAGCCTGAGAAACGCCTCGAGTTTTTCCAGGTGGACGTCTTCTTCCTGCTGGTAGATGTGCCAGAGCAACGGCCGGCCGGCCCATTGGGCGCGCACGAAGGAATCTTCGCCACGCACGGCGTTGAAATCGCAACACCATAACAATTGATCGTACTGGTCCTGGCGGATGAACGGCAATACCTGCACCGTCAGTGCGCCGCGTCGATGTACCGCACCGACCGCCAGGCCGTCGACGCCAAGCCAACGCTCGACATCACCCAGTACCCGCCCTTCGGGAACCAGCACATGAAACGCCTGGGCATCAGCGGCCATTGCGTCAAACCAGCTCGCCAGCCCGGCGTTCTCATAGGCAAACAGCGAGATAAGGCAGGTATTCGGCGCCCGCTCGACGCCCAGACCTTGCAGGAACATTCGTTGCGCCGCGGCATCCTGCTGGAATTGCCGGCGGCGTTCCAGAAGCCCCGCCTCACGCAGCAGGCCACCTGTTCCTTCCTGGAAGCCCGGGAAAAAGAAATATTTCTGCACGTGCTTGTACTTGACCGACGGTAGGCCGTGGCAACCGATCACCCAGTCCTCGGCGCTCAAATAATCAAGGTTCATCCACAGGGGCGTCGTCTGGCGCGCCGCCATCGCATCCATGTAGGCGCTCGGCAGTTGGCAGGCAAACGCAGCGATCACCACGTCGGCGGCGTCGGTGGGCGCCCACTCCCCAGGCCAGTGACACACTTGCACACCCTGCTGCCATTGCTCGGACAGGGTGACGTCGATTTCCGGACACAACCGTTCGAAGGCACGCAGGTCATCGACCCATAGCCGCACCGCGCATCGATGCTCGGCCACCAACTGCCGAGCCAGGCGCCACGTGACACCAATGTCGCCAAAGTTATCGACGACGGTGCAAAAAATATCCCAACGCACGGTCATTCCCGACTCCCTGTGGCAAAGGCCTGATTGTCCCGAATAAACCGATCACGCAGAAGAGCCGACGGCGATTAATCTTCATGCGACAATCATCGCCTGCCCATGACTCTGCCAGGAAGCAGCCATGCCCGATCACTCGACACCCTCGCGCCTCACGGCTTTGCAATTGACCTTCAGCATCGCCCTGGGCCTCTGGCTGGGGTTCCTCGCCATCGTGTTGACGAGCTGGCTGCTGTCCAGATTTCTGTTCAATGAACAACTGGCACCCGTGGCCGCCGCCGTCCATCAACTGGCGCAACCACCGGCGGTGCAACCACCCCCAGAGCCGCCCACACCGATGTTCGAGCAGTACCAACAGAACCTGCAACGGAACGAGCAGCGCCAGGCGCTCGATCAGGCCCGCAACAATCCGCGCAACCTGTCCAACCCCAAGTGCCAGTTCTGGCTGCAACAGGACCAGAATGCGCCCAGTGAAAAAAGCCGCGCCAACGTTCTGCAATTCTGCGAATGACCATGAACAAACAGACCGTCCACCAGTTGATTCTCGACAAGCTCAAGATTGATCTCGACATCGCCGAACGCGCCGCGCAGACCGCCTACGAAACCGCGACCCACGAAGAAAACATCGCCGAGAACAAGTACGACACCCTGGGTCTCGAGGCGTCCTACCTCGCCGCCGGACAAGCCAGGCGCGTGGAAGAAATCCGCCAGGCCCTCACCCTCTGCCAGAACCTGACGCTAAGGCCTTACGACGAGCAGCGCGGTATTCAGGTCGGCACCTTGATCGGCCTGGAAGATGAGGACGGCCGTCAGCAATGGCTCTTCCTGGGGCCGGATGCGGCGGGCTTGAAGGTCTCGCTGGTGGGCCAGCCGATCACTGTCATCACCCCTCGCTCACCGCTGGGCCGCGGCCTTCTGGGCAAGTTCGAAGGGGATGAAGTAGAGATCGTGGTAGCGGGCGCCCGGCAACAGTTCGCTGTCACCGAGGCGATCTAGAAGGGTCTTAGTGCACCGGTAGTTCGACGCCGTCGAACAACTCTTCGAGTTCTTGCTTGTTGTGGCACTGGATGGCCTTGGCCATGACTTCCCGGGTCAGGTGCGGTGCAAATTTCTCGATGAAATCGCACATGAAACCCCGCAGGAAAGTGCCACGACGGAAGCCGATCTTGGTCACGCTGGATTCGAACAACTCGCTGGCATCCAGCACCACCAGGTCGCTGTCGAGCTTGGTATCGACGGCCATCTTCGCGACGATGCCCACGCCCAGGCCCAGGCGAACGTAGGTCTTGATCACGTCGGCATCGGCGGCGGTGAACACCACTTTCGGCGTCAGGCCACGATGGCTGAAGGCTTCGTCAAGCTTGGAACGACCAGTGAAACCGAATACGTAGGTCACGATCGGGTATTCGGCCAGGGCTTCGAGGGTCAGCTTCGGCAGCTTCGTCAACGGATGGCCCTGGGGCACGACCACACAGCGGTTCCAGCGATAGCACGGCATCATCACCAAATCCCCGAACAGTTCCAGGGCCTCGGTGGCAATGGCGAAATCCACCGTGCCGTCGGCCGCCATCTCGGCGATCTGCATTGGCGAGCCTTGGTGCATGTGCAGCGCCACGTCGGGGTATTGCTTGATGAAGTTGCTGATCACCGGCGGCAGCGCATAGCGGGCCTGGGTGTGGGTAGTGGCGATCGACAGGGTGCCCTTTTTCTCGTTGGAGAACTCCTGGGCGATCTGCTTGATGCTTTCGACCTTGCGCAGGATCTCGCCAGCGGTGGTGATGATGCGCTCGCCGGCCGGAGTCACGCGGGTCAGGTGTTTACCGCTGCGGGCGAAGACTTCGACGCCCAGTTCATCTTCCAACAGGCGGATCTGCTTGCTGATGCCAGGTTGCGACGTGTAAAGGCTTTGGGCAGTAGCGGAAACGTTGAGGTCGTGGTGCGCCACTTCCCAGATGTAGCGCAGTTGTTGAAGCTTCATATGTATCCCTCAAAGCAGTTGGACGCCACGGGCATCAGCGACGGTATATAACTATATGAAAGGTTACGACAATAAATCTAGAACTTTTTATAAAAAGCCATCATTTAGCCTCAAGCCTCTCCCTGGCGTCGGCGCTGTACCAGCGGTACCAGGTAGACCGGTACCCGGGATAACTGCAACACCCGTGCAGCGGTTCTGCCCAAGGGGGTCTCACCGCTTGCCCCTTGGCAATGACTGCCTACGATCAGCAAGTCGACAGAGAGTTTCGCAGCCTGCTCCAGGATGACCTGGGAAGGATCGCCCTGGTACACCCTGACCGACTTGATCAGTTGCAAATCCTGCTGCCCGTCTCCCAACTCCTCGCGGAAACTGTCGAGCACTCGCTGTTCGATATTGGCCATCACCGTATTCAGACCTTGGCGATGAAATTCGTTCAGCGCCTGTTCATCGAGATAGCTCTGCAACACCGACTCGGCGAACAGCCCCATCGGTTCTACCGCATGCACCACATACAACTCGGCTTCAAACGTCCGTGCTAACGCCAAGGCATGCTGCATCACATAAGGGGCGTACAGGCCCAGGTCTGTGGCGTACAGCATCGAACGAATCATGTGACCTCCTCGCGTGCCAAAATGGCGGAGATTGATTCAGCTTAGCAGCGCCTCGGGGACTGCGACGTGCGGCTTGACGTCCCGGACCAAGGGCAGTCAGGGCTTCATTTCGTTACTGATACCGTGGGGCACGTGACCGGTGGCGACCACCTCTCGGGCCAGTTCGCAATGGCCGGTCTGGTCATCGAAAAAGACATCGGCGGCGAACGCTTCGAGGAAGGCCGATTTGGTCAGGCCGCCCAGGAACAACGACTCATCCAGGCGAATATCCCACTCACGCAAGGTCCGGATGACCCGCTCGTGGGCCGGTGCCGAACGGGCCGTCACCAGCGCCGTACGAATGGGACAGGCGTCCTCGGGAAACTCGCGCTGCAGTGCATTGAGCGCCGCCAGGAACCCCTTGAACGGCCCGCCTCGCAGTGGCTCGCGGGCGGCCTGTCGCTCGCTGGCCTGGAAGGCTTCCAACCCATCGGCCTGATAGACGCGCTCCGATTCATCGGAAAACAGCACGGCATCGCCGTCGAAGGCAATGCGCAGCTCCTCGCTGGCCGCGCGACTGGCACCACCCGACAGGATGGTCGCGGCGGCAAACCCGGCGTCCAGGGCGCTGCGCACGTCTTCAGCGTGGGTCGACAAAAAGAGATCGCAACCGAACGCCTTGAGGTACGGGTAAGGACTGCGACCGCCAACGAAAGCCGCGCGCGAGATCGCCAGCCCGTAATGATGAATCGAGTTGAACACTCGAAGGCCGGTGTCGGCGCTGTTGCGCGAAACCAGAATCACCTCGACTCGGGCGCGCCCCAGGTGCTCGTTGAGGTTCAGCAGCTTTTGCACCAGGGCGAAGGCATCACCGGGTGCCAGGACTTCGTCTTCGTGCTCGATCTGGTACTGCCGATAGGCTTCGACGCCACTGGACAAATACACCTTGTGGCTTTCCCGCAGGTCGAACAACGCCCGCGACGAAATCGCCAGCACCAGTTTGTCGTCGATGTTGTTTGCCATACCGCTCCCCTTTCGCCCGCTCAGCGGTTATATCGGTCCACGAACGCCAACGCCTGATACAAGGCTTCGATTTTCGGCAGCTCACACCCTGCCGCTTTCGCAGCCGCCAATGGCCGGCCGTAGATCGCGTCCAGTTCCAGCGCACGCTTGTGGGAATAATCGTGGTACATGCTCGGCCAGTAGTCGGGCATCTTCTCGGTCATCGTGAACAGATACTCGGCATAACCCGGCGCGATGTGATGCCCGCAGGCTTGCGCACCGCGAACCACCTCCCCCATCAGTGCCTGGATCAATTCGCGGCTATGGTCGTTGGCCATCAACGGCGTGGTACTGGCGCCCAACAGAACCGAAAGACCGTTGTACGGCACATTCCACACCAGCTTCTGCCAGCGGGCCTGTTGCAGGCCCGGCATGGCCTGGGCATCGATACCGGCGTTGCGGAACAACGTCGCCGCCTCTTCGACGATCACCATGCGTTGTGCCTGGTCGGCGCAAGGCCCACTGTGATAACCGACGTTGACCGCGCCGAGGGCCTGGTGGGTGACGACACCAGGGCCGACGCGATGCACGCAGATCAGGCACAGGCCACCCAGCAGGTGCAACGAATCGGGCAACAAGGGTCGAAGATCGTCTTCGACATCCAGGCCGTTCTGCAGCAACAGGACTTTTGCCCCGTCAGCAGCAGCCTGGGTAATGGCCGGGGCCAGCTCGGCATTGCTGGTGGTCTTGGCGCCGACCAGCAGCCAGTCGCAGGGCGGCATGTCGGCTGCCGAGCGATACGCCTGGACGGGGTTGAGGGCCAGCGTACCGTGAACCGCGCTGTCGATCCGCAAGCCGGCTTCGGCCACGGCAGCAAATTCGCTGCGCAGTAAAAAGTGCACGTCAAAACCGGCACGCGCCAGCATCACGCCGTAGAACCCACCGATCGCCCCGGTGCCGATCATCCCGATCCGCGGTTTCACGCCTGCCTGCATCTTTGCAACTCTCCTGGTAAAAGTCCCTGCACACTATCAGCGCGAGCGGCATGGCATGCAATCATCATTACATCTGCTCACGAATCTGCTTCAGAGCCATCCCCAAGGCCTGCTCCCCAGCCTTTAGGGCATTAAACCCGACCCAGCCCATTGTCGAGCCACCTCGTAACGCGATAAGGTTCGGCTCCCCGACGCGCTTAAAATCCGCTGTGCACCGCCGCGCGGGGATCGCTGGCGGCCGGCACCCGTGACCTGACGAGTAACACGATGGCTGATTTACCGATCAACGACCTTAACGTCGCCTCCAACGAGACCCTCATCACGCCTGACCAGCTCAAGCGCGATATTCCCCTGAGCGACGCTGCCCTGCGCACCGTGACCAAGGGCCGGGAAGTCATCCGCAACATCCTGGACGGCACCGATCATCGCCTGTTCGTGGTCATCGGGCCCTGCTCGATCCATGACATCAAGGCCGCCCACGAATACGCCGAGCGCCTGAAAGTGCTGGCTGCGGAAGTCTCCGACACCTTGTACCTGGTCATGCGGGTGTATTTCGAGAAGCCTCGGACCACCGTCGGCTGGAAAGGCCTGATCAACGACCCGTACCTGGATGACTCCTTCAAGATCCAGGACGGCCTGCACATCGGTCGTCAATTGCTGCTGGACCTGGCGGAAATGGGCCTGCCCACGGCCACCGAAGCGCTGGACCCGATCTCGCCGCAATACCTGCAGGACCTGATCAGCTGGTCGGCCATCGGCGCGCGCACCACCGAATCCCAGACCCACCGCGAAATGGCCTCCGGCCTGTCGTCGGCAGTGGGCTTCAAGAACGGCACCGACGGTGGCCTCACCGTGGCGATCAACGCCTTGCAGTCGGTCTCCAGCCCACACCGTTTCCTGGGCATCAACCAGGAAGGTGGCGTGTCGATCGTCACCACCAAGGGCAACGCCTACGGTCACGTGGTACTGCGCGGTGGCAATGGCAAGCCGAACTACGATTCGGTCAGCGTCGCGCTGTGTGAACAGGCGCTGAACAAAGCCAAGATCAAGCCGAACATCATGGTCGACTGCAGCCACGCCAACTCCAACAAGGACCCGGCACTGCAACCGCTGGTGATGGAGAACGTGGCCAACCAGATCCTGGAAGGCAACCAGTCGATTATCGGCCTGATGGTCGAAAGCCACTTGAATTGGGGCTGCCAGGCCATCCCGAAAGACCTCGCCGACTTGCAGTACGGCGTCTCCATCACCGATGCCTGCATCGACTGGAGCGCCACCGAGAACACCCTGCGCAGCATGCATGCCAAGCTCAAGGATGTTCTGCCGAAGCGGCAGCGCGGCTAAAAAGGATCGCAGCCTCGTTGCACTCGACAGCTCCTACCACGCTCCTACGTAACTTCTACACATATTTGGAGCGGGGATGTAGGAGCTGGCGAAGCCTGCGATCTTTTGCTTTCCTCAAGACATAAAAAAACGCCGGGCTCTTCAGCTCGGCGTTTTTTATTGGGAATCCGTTTTCTCAGAGTTTCGCCGCGTGCCGCTGGTGACGCTCCATGTAGCGCTCCACGTAGGAACAGGATGGGATCACCGTATAGCCCATTTCTTCAGCGTACTGCAGCGCACTTTCGGTCAACGCCGCCGCGATGCCCCGACCGCGCAAGGCGTTGGGCACGAAGGTGCGATAGATATCCAGGGTCTGCTTGCCCAGGTCCATATAGGTCAGATAGGCACGATGACCGTCCACATTGGTCTCGAACTGATGACCAGCCTGGTCATGGTGGATGGTAACCGCCTCGC
This sequence comes from Pseudomonas sp. H1_F01, assembly GCF_054681425.1. Taxonomy (NCBI): domain Bacteria; kingdom Pseudomonadati; phylum Pseudomonadota; class Gammaproteobacteria; order Pseudomonadales; family Pseudomonadaceae; genus Pseudomonas; species Pseudomonas sp. H1_F01. Next base: position 4,931,180 of record NZ_CP162823.1, read on the forward strand.
TCATCACTACTCCTCGCGGGTCTGAATGCCGACCCCTACCTTACCGATGTTTTTCCGGCGAAGGAACATCTACGCCACCCCGTGCCTTCCTGGTCACCGAGCGCCAAAACCGATCCGCTCAAACCCGAGCACGTCGTGAATAGTAGGCACCAATGACGCAAATGCTCAAGGCACGCCTGTCATCGAAGGGGTAAACCTCGTCCGGTTTATCGATTGAGCGCCATCGTCGCGCTGTAGTCGGTCACGGTGCAATAGCTGAACATCGCCAGTTGTTGAGTCTTGAGACGAGCGCGCGTAGTTAAAGTCACCGCCAATACCAATAAAGATGCCTGGGGCATTGCACAAAAAATGTACAAAAGTGTAGGTGAATCAATAAACAACGGTGTTAGCGAGGGCTGCCAGAGTTCTCCGTCGCCACGGAACTTTTTTTCGTTGACGCGCTCCAGCAAAGGGCTTCGGGCTGTATATTTTTTAAACACCCCTTAGAAAAGTTGCTCGAAAAAGAATCACCACCTACAATTTTTTTGCTTCTTGCGCTACGTCAGTTTACTTACTACAAGTAATGGGTAGTATGTACGCCGGCTAACTCCTCAGTCTGGGGAGACAGTCACTAATAGAATGTCCTTGAAGGGGAACACGATGAACAACGTTCTGAAATTCTCTGCTCTGGCCCTGGCCGCAGTTCTGGCTACCGGTTGCAGCAGCGCATCGAAAGAAACCGAAGCACGTCTGACTGCTACCGAAGACGCAGCAGCTCGCTCCCAGGCTCGTGCAGACGAAGCTTACCGTAAAGCTGATGAAGCTCTGGCTGCTGCTCAAAAAGCACAACAGACTGCTGACGAAGCTAACGAGCGTGCTCTGCGCATGCTGGACAAAGCTAGCCGCAAGTAATAGTCCTTCGGGATTGTTATCGAGCCGACCCATTTTTGGGTCGGCTTTTTTTTTGGGTTCGAGAGCTATTGCCCGGTGTTTTCCCAAGCAATAAAAAACCCGCCGACATCGCGAAACGTCGGCGGGTTGTTGTCGAGTCTTTTACTGCTGCAAGTCGATCGGCGCGCTCGTGACCATCGGTGCCGAGGTATTCGGAACAGCGATTTCCACCGGCATGCCATCTTCGGCCGCCACCACGTCCCGCACCACGTCCCAGTTCATGCGCAAGTTGCTGGTGATGTCTTCACGCTTGAGCATCGCGTTGATCACTGAGGTGTGCTTGTCCACCACCGACGGGTTGCCCTTGTCGTCCAGCGGTGTGTGAGCTTCCAGGTACACCTTGCCACCGCTCAAGCCCAGCTTGTAGGGGTCGTTGATGATCCGCACCGATGTCCCCACCGGCACCATGCCGGCCATTTCCAGCACGTTGTTGTTGAACATCCGGAAGCAACCGTGGCTGGTCCGCATGCCGATGCCGAACTTCTTGTTCGAACCATGGATCAGGTAGCCCGGGGTGCCCAGGGTGAACTTGAACGGACCCAGCGGGTTATCCGGGCCGGCGGGCACGACATTCGGCAGCGGGTCGCCGTCAGCGGCGTGTTCGGCCTTGATCGATGCCGGCGGGGTCCAGGTCGGGTTCGGCGTCTTGGCGATGATGCTGGTGTGGGCGATCGGCGATCCCCAGCCCTCACGCCCAATCCCCAGCGGGAAGGTGTAGACCACGTTCCGCCCCTTGGGGAAATAGTAGAGACGGTACTCGGCCAGGTTGATCACGATGCCCTCGCGCGGACCCGGCGGCAGGATGAAGCGAGTCGGCAGCACGATCTCGGTGCCTGCGCCCGGCAACCAGGGATCGACCCCGGGGTTGGCGGCGACCATCTCGCTGTAGCCCAGGTCATAGGTGGTACCCAGGTCGGCGAAGGTGTCTTCGTATTTGGCCTTGATAACCTGCACCTGGCCAACGATGTCTTCACCCGGCGGTGGCAGAGGCAGCTCCAGGGCGGCAACGGGGCCCGCCATACACAGGGCGGCAAGAGACAGGCAGCGGGCGACGGCAGGCAAGCGCGGCAACATCCGGGAAATCCTTCGCAGATCGAACAAGGGGTTATGAAAACGGCGATTGTACACTGCCACTTGTTATTTCGGGGAGAGCGGTACAGAGGCGTCCGATGTGAAGCATTGTTTCAGGCATTCACATCTATGGATGGTTCGACCAAATCCCTGTGGGAGCGAGCCTGCTCGCGATAGCGGAGGGTCTGCTTGCATTAATGTTGAATGTGCTGCCGCCATCGCGAGCAGGCTCGCTCCCACAAGGGACATGTCGAAATCTGGGAAACTACAACTCGAACCGCAGCTCCGGCCAGATTGGCGAGGTGCCGCGTTTCTGGGACTCCAGGATCGCCCGGCACAACGAGCACAGGCGATGATCCTGGAAAATCTTGCGATCGACGCTCGACCAGCGTGGCTGGGCCGGCAGCAGGCTGCCGCAGAGGGTCCGGTCGGCCGAGCCACCGAGTTCCAACTGCCGGGTCACCAGGTGCACCCGTACTTCCTGGCAGGCGAACAGATCCAGCTGCTCGTCAGGCTCGATCAGTTGGTAGGCAAACAGGGACCAGGCGGGACGCGGCATCGGGGGCTCCAAATCGGGGGCGCCACATTAGCCGAAAGCCCGCCGGTAGAAAAGCGTCAAAGCAGCGGTTTCAGTGTCGGCCAGACATTTTCCAGCAACTTGCCCTGGGCCGCGACGGACGGGTGCAATCCGTCGCCTTGCATCATGGTCGGGATGCCACCGACGTCCTTGAGAAAAAACGGCACCAGCGGGACTTTTTTCTCCTCGGCCAGGGTGCTGTAGACCCGGGCAAAGGCATCGGTGTAGCGCCGTCCGTAATTGGGTGGCAGTTGCATGCCCAGCAAAAGTACCTGGGCACCGCTGGCACGAGCGCTGTCGATCATCGCTGCAAGGTTTTGTTGCAATTGTGTTGGCGGCTGTCCGCGCAGGCCATCGTTGCCGCCCAGTTCCAGGATCACCAGGTCCGGCTTATGGGCTGCAAGCAGCGCCGGCAGCCGCGCCTGGCCTCCGGCACTGGTGTCGCCACTGATGGAAGCATTGACCACTTTATCGTCAAAACCCTCGGCCTTGAGCCGTTGTTCGAGCAACGACACCCACCCTTGCCGGGTATCCAGGCCGAAAGCCGCGCTGATACTATCGCCAACGATCAGGACTGTACCCGCCGCTGCGTTCTGGGCCATGCACATCAAGGCCAGGCCGGCACTCAAAAACCACACACGCATCGGATTCTCCATGGGCTCAAGCATTCTCACCGCGACGGACCTTAGCAAAGTGGTCTCCAGCGCGGAAGGTGAACTGACCATCCTGCACGAACTCAGCCTGGAACTGAACAAAGGCGATAGCCTGGCCATCGTCGGGGCGTCCGGTTCCGGCAAATCCACTCTCCTGGGCCTGCTGGCCGGCCTCGACCTGCCCAGCAGCGGCGAGGTGACACTCGCCGGCCAAGCGCTCAGCGCTCTGGATGAAGACCAGCGTGCGCGGATCCGCGCCGAGCATGTCGGCTTCGTCTTCCAGTCGTTCCAGTTGCTCGACAGCCTCAATGCACTGGAAAACGTCATGCTGCCGCTGGAACTTGACGGGCGCAAGGATGCCCGCGAACGGGCCACGCAACTGTTGCAGCGCGTCGGCCTGGGCCAGCGCCTGACCCACTCGCCACGCCAGCTCTCCGGCGGCGAACAGCAACGCGTGGCGATTGCCCGCGCCTTTGCCGCCGAGCCCGACGTGCTGTTTGCCGACGAACCCACCGGCAACCTCGACAGCCATACCGGCGAGCGCATCAGCGACCTGCTGTTCGAATTGAACAAGGAACGCGGCACGACCCTGGTGCTGGTGACCCATGATGAACGCCTGGCCCATCGTTGCCGGCGCCTGATCCGACTTGAAGCCGGCGAGATGGTCGCCCCTCTGGAGCCTTGATGGCACGCTTGCCGCTGTTGCGCCTGTTCAGTCTCGCTGTCCGTCAATTGCTTCGCGATGCCCGCGCCGGTGAGTTGCGGGTGTTGTTCTTCGCCCTGCTGGTGGCGGTGGCGGCCAGTACCGCCATCGGTTACTTCGGTGCCCGCCTCAACGGCGCGATGATGATGCGCGCCACCGAGTTCCTCGGTGCCGACCTGCTGCTCGAAGGCAGCTCCCCCGCCCGCCCGGAGCAGATTCGCAGCGGCATCGAACTGGGGTTGGAGCACGCCCGGGTGGTGGAGTTTTCCAGTGTTGTGGCCACCGACAATGGCATCCAGCTGTCCAGCGTCAAGGCGGCCGATGACAGCTACCCATTGCGCGGCGAGCTGAAAAGCACCCCCACCCCGTTCGCCCCGGAAGAAATCGGCGGACGCCCGAACCCTGGCGAGGCCTGGGTCGAAGCACGACTGCTGACGGCACTGGAGCTGAAGATCGGCGACAGCATCGACGTCGGCAACCAGACCTTGCGCCTGAGCCGCGTGCTGACTTATGAGCCCGATCGCGCCGGCAACTTCTACAGCCTCACCCCGCGGGTACTGATCAACCTCAAGGACCTGGAGGCCACCGGCGTGGTCCAGCCGGGCAGCCGTGTCAGCTATCGCGACCTGTGGCGCGGCCCGGCATCGGCGCTGCAAACCTACCGCGACCTGGTCAAGCCAGGCCTTGAAGCCAACCAGCGCCTGCAGGATGCCCGCGACGGCAACCGGCAGATCGGTGGCGCCCTGGGCAAGGCCGAACGCTACCTGAACATGGCCAGCCTGGTGGCGGTGTTGCTGTCCGGTGTCGCCGTCGCGCTCTCGGCCAACCGCTTTGCCACCCGACGGTTCGACGCCAGCGCGCTGCTGCGCTGCCTGGGCCTGTCACGCCGGGAAACCATGGTGCTGTTCAGCCTGCAATTGACGGTGTTGGGCCTGCTCGCCAGCATCAGCGGCGCCCTGCTCGGCTGGATCGCCCAACTGGGCCTGTTCGCCCTGCTGCATGACCTGCTGCCCACCACCGTTCCGCCGGGTGGCCTGCTGCCGGCGATCGCCGGGATCGGCACCGGGCTGGTGGCCCTGGCGGGGTTCGCCCTGCCGCCATTGGCTGCGCTGGGCCGGGTACCGCCGTTGCGCGTGCTGCGCCGGGACATGCTGCCGATCCCCTCCAGCTCCTGGGTGATCTACGGTGCCGCGCTGGGCGCCCTGGGCCTGATCATGTGGCGCCTGAGCCTGGACCTGGTCCTCACCTTCGCCCTGCTGGGTGGTGGCGTCGTCGCCGCGCTGGTGCTCGGCGGCTTGTTGTTGCTGCTGCTCCAGAGCCTGCGTCGCCTGTTGGCCCGCGCTTCCCTGCCCTGGCGGCTGGGCCTCGGCCAATTGCTGCGTCATCCCTTGGCCGCCGCCGGCCAGGCCCTGGCGTTTGGCCTGATCCTGTTGTCCATGGCGTTGATCGCGTTGTTGCGCGGCGAGCTGCTGGACACCTGGCAAAACCAGTTGCCAAAAAACGCCCCGAACTATTTCGCGCTGAACATCCTGCCCAACGACAAGCAGGCCTTCACCGACAAGCTGCTGGCATTGTCGGCGCAATCGGCCCCGCTCTACCCCGTGGTACCCGGGCGCCTCGTCAGCATCAATGGCGAACCGGCCACAGAGTTCGTCACCAAGGACTCTGCAGGTGACCGGGCGCTGCAACGTGACTTGAGCCTGACCTGGGCCGCGGACCTGCCGACGGGCAACATCGTCACCGCAGGGACCTGGTGGCCGCAGCAACCACCGGACGATATCCCGGGGGTTTCGGTGGAAGGCAAAGTGGCCGAGAACCTCAAGATCAAGCTGGGCGACCGCCTGGTGTTCAGCGTGGGTGGCGTCAACCGTGAAGCGAAGGTCACCAGCCTGCGGGAGATCAACTGGGACAATTTCCAGCCCAACTTCTTCATGATCTTCCAGCCAGGCACATTGAAGGATCTGCCAGCGACCTATCTCACCAGTTTCTACCTGGCGTCGGGCCACGACCAACAGATCGTCGACCTGTCCCGGGCCTTTCCGGCGGTGACGATCCTGCAAGTCGAGGCCCTGCTCGAACAACTGCGCAGCATCCTGGCCCAGGTGACCCTGGCGGTGGAGTATGTGTTGTTGTTTGTACTGGCAGCGGGGATGGCGGTGTTGTTTTCCGGCCTGCAGGCGACCCTCGACGAGCGCATTCGCCAAGGTGCGCTATTGCGTGCACTGGGCGCCGAACGGCCCTTGCTGGTCAAGGCCCGGCGCATCGAGTTCGGCCTGCTGGGCGCGGTCAGTGGCCTGCTTGCGGCCCTGGGTTCGGAGCTGGTGAGCCTGGTGCTTTACCGGTACGCCTTCGACCTGCCCTGGCATCCGCATCCATGGCTGTTGGCATTGCCGCTGCTGGGGGCCTTGTTGATCGGCGCGGCCGGGGTGTTTGGCACCCGTCGAGCGCTCAACGCCAGCCCGCTGACAGTATTGCGCGAGGGTTGATAGACTCCCGGCTTCGCTATTACAAGAAGTTGCCATGAGCCGTTATCGCCCACCCCGCACCGCCGGCACCGCGCTGATCACCCCCGAGGGTGAAGCGCGGATGCGCGCTGAATTCCATGAGCTGTGGCATGTGCGCCGTCCCCAGGTGACCCAGGCGGTCAGCGAGGCGGCGGCCCAGGGTGATCGTTCGGAGAACGCCGAATACACCTACGGCAAGAAAATGCTGCGGGAAATCGACAGTCGCGTGCGCTTCCTCACCAAGCGCCTTGAAGCGCTTAAAGTAGTCAGTGAAAAACCCAGCGATCCGAACAAGGTGTACTTCGGTGCCTGGGTGACGGTCGAAGATGAGGATGGCAAGGAATCACGCTATCGCATCGTCGGCCCGGACGAGTTGGACCTGAAGCAGAACCTGATCAGTATCGACTCACCGTTGGCACGGGCCCTGATCGGCAAGGCCCTGGACGCCGAGGTCAGCGTCCAGACGCCTACCGGCGAGAAACGGGTCTACATCGTGGACATCGCGTATCCGTAATCCTCGCCTCAGCGGCGCGTGATCAATCCCTGCCGGGCAACACGGGTCAACTGCCGGATCATTTCAGGAGCGTCCACCGCACTGGGGGACTGGATGACGGCCAGATCGAAACTGTCATTGGCGAACCGGGCCAGTGACTCGCCGTCTTCGACAAACTGGATCAGGAAAGCTGCGGGCCCATGATTACGACGTGGCCAGCCGTCGAGATAGCGCAAGAGCGTTGGCTGGTGAGTGCCGCCCAGGAGAATTTTCGGATTGCGTTGCACAAGGTTCGCCGTGATCGGCGCAAGACGTACTAGGGGGCTGGGTGCGTTCATCGTGTCGTGTCTCTGCCTCAAAAGTCTGCATGGCAGGTGAGAGGCAACACCGAACCAGCGCTTTAGCGGTATTTCGAAGCCTTGTCTTCGGCTTCTATCAGCGACTGGATTGAGTCACCTGGCGCCCCGCAAGTAGCTGTTTAAATCGGCGCATGAGCGGCATCCTAGAGAAGCTGACTGGCCAGTGTCAAGAATCACTCTCCATAAAAAGGCCCGTAGAAGACAGTAATGCTGTTTTCTGATTATCTGTTCCGAGAGGTGTGGGTTGGTGTGTATATCCGTTGCTGCGGTAACGGCGACTTAGGGTTCCGCCCTTACGGCGGGTCACTTTTGGAAAGCCCAAAAGTAACCAAAAGCGCTTTGCCCCACCACTCGGCACCTCGCCTAGGCTCGGTGTGCCCGCACTCCGGCATCTTTGGGGCTGAGCCACCGCTATCGCGAGCAAGCTCGCTCCCACACAGAATCTCCAGTGAACACAAAATTATGTCCGACACAAAACCACTGTGGGAGCGAGCTTGCTCGCGATGAGGCCGGCACATCCAACATCACCGCAAACTGACACACCGCCTTCGCGAGCAAGCTTTGCTCCCACAGCCAAAACAACAAAACCAAAAAAACGGCGCTTTCCCATTTCTGGAAGAAGCGCCGCTTTTTCGAAGTGAACAGCATCACGTACAAGACGGGTTCCAATCGTGCAATCAACCCGCGATGGCGCGATCGACCGACAGCTTGCCCGCACCTTCGATCAGCACGGCAATACTGCCCGCCAGCAACGCCAGGGCAAACTCATAACCGTTGTTGGCCATGAACAAGCCGTTACCGATGTGCACGGAGAAAATCGCCACCAGCGACAGAAAGGCCAGGCCCAGTGCCGCAGGACGCGCCAGCAAACCGATGATCAGCGCCAGGCCGGCGAAAAACTCGGTGCCGCCCGCCAGTGTCGCCATCACGTAACCTGGGGTCAGGCCGATGCTTTCCATCCACTGCGCGGTGCCTGCCAAGCCGTAGCCACCGAACAGGCCGAAGAGTTTCTGCGAGCCATGGGCGGCGAAAATGATGCCGACAGCGATGCGCAGGACAGTCAGGCCGTAGCCAGCGCGGGTAAACAAGACTTTATTGATCAACGAGCTCATGCGGGTTCATCCCTAGGTATGTGGTTGTTGGTCGCTATATTAATCAAAAAAACTTGTACCAAAAGCGCAAAAAATGCGAGATACAAATCGAATTTATCGATTATTTTCGCTGGGCGACCTTTTGATCTCCAGGCTCCAGCGACTCTCGCTCACGATCAAACGCCAAGTAGTACTTATTGACACTATTAACGTAGCTGACGGCGCCCATTCCTACCTGCTCCATGGCAATGCGCTCGACCTGGAAAAACCACTGGTTGGGGTTCAGTCCCCGCCGCCGGGCCTCGGCTCGCATACCTTGGACGCGCTCGGGGCCCATGTTGTAGGCGGCCAGGACGAAGGCCATGCGCTCGCGCTCGTTGAGCTTGGGGCTGGCAAAGAACTTGCGGCGGATGAGGGCCAGGTACTTGGCGCCAGCCTGCACATTGGCATCCAGGTTCTGGATGTTATCGACTCCGACGCGCTGAGCCGCCGATGGGGTGATCTGCATCAGGCCGGTGGGGCCTGTGCCGCTGCGGGCGTTGGGTTGCAGGGCTGATTCCTTGAACGCCAGGGCCGCCAGGTTGAGCCAGTCCATGCCTTGGGCATCGGCATGTTTTTGCAGCACCGGGCGCAGTTTTTCCAGACGCTGGCGATCAGCCCGGGCCAGCGGATAGTGGACCTGGTACAAACGACGGTAAATGCGCAGGAATGCCGCGTCCTCGTTGGCGGGGACCTTGTAGGTCGCCAGGAATCGGTCGATGCTCGCCCGCAGCATGGCGGCGTCACGGCGAACGAACCAATACTCGTCACTCGGCTCGCCGATCAGCACCTGACGGTCGAAGCGCAACTTGGGCAGGATCTTGCTCCAGCGCTCGGCGATGGGCTGCTCGACGATGGTCAAATGGAAAATCCCACCCTGGACCATTTCCAGGACATCCTCCACAGCCAGGGTAGGATCGACCCATTCGACCTTCACCGGCGGCAGCTTGAGCAGCGCCAGTTTCTGGTTGATCTGGCTCACGGCGTCCCCCGCCGCGCTGCCGTTGGGCAGGGCCAGGGTCTTGCCGGAAAGTTGCTCCACACGGGTGTAGCGCTTCTCGCCCTTGATACCCACCAGCAGCAACGGCACGCCGGTACGGATCGGATCGCTGGCGCTGACCGCATGGCCGGCCTGCAGCTCGAGCAACTCACCCGGCGCTACCAGGTCGCCCTCCCCGCGCTGCAAGGCGCCGAGCAACTGGTCCTTGGCCATGGGGATAATCTTGAGGGTGATTTCCTGGTCATCCCGGGCGTGGCCGTTGAGGTATTGCTCGAAGGCTCGCAGCCGATGGTATTCGACACCAATGGGTTGGCCCTGGACTTCACCGGAGCTGTTGCGGCTCTGGTTGACCAAAACCTTCAACACACGGCTGCTGCGAATTTGCGCCAGGTCGCGCACCGTGCCCGGCGCCACTGCCTGCACCGGCCCAGGCAGCCGCGCTTCGGCCGGCATTGGCAACAACAGCGAACAACACAACAGTAGCAATACCTGGGGACGTGTCATCCACTCTCCGGAAGGAATACTGCGGACCGCCTCCCTTGAAAAAACGAGGCTGAGTCGACAGAAACAGAGCGCCTGGGGCGCTGAAAAAGTGCGGAAGACTGGCACAGTGATGGCTTTTATACCAACCCGATGTGTCTCGCGGCCTTAACAGACAGCCTCAACTCGTTGTAGTTCTTGGCTTTTCTTATAAATCTACAGCTCTGATATGCTTTCCAGCCTTTGGGCCGAGGTAGCACCATGCAACTCATCGATATCGGCGTCAACCTGACCAACCCCAGTTTCGCCGACAAACATCAGGCGGTGCTCGAGCGCGCCTATGAATCCGGAGTCTGCCAACTGGTCTTGACCGGCACCAGTATCGAGGGCAGCGAACAGGCTCTGGAACTGTGTCAACACCTCGACGACACTGGCGAGCGACTGTTTTCCACCGCCGGCATTCACCCTCACAGTGCCAGCGAGTGGACCGCCGACAGCACCCGGCATCTCAAGGATCTGCTGATGCACAGCCGCGTGCGCGCGGTGGGCGAATGCGGGCTGGATTTCAACCGGGACGTCTCTCCCCGACCGCAACAGGAAAAGGTCCTGGAAGAACACCTCGCCTTGGCGGTCCAGTTGCAATTGCCGGTGTTCCTGCATGAACGCGATGCCGATCAACGCTTGCTGGACATCCTCCGGGATTTTCGCGATCAATTGCCGGCGGCCGTGGTGCACTGCTTTACCGGTGAAAAAAAGGCGCTATTCAGCTACCTCGACCTGGACCTGCACATCGGCATCACTGGCTGGATCTGTGACGAACGCCGCGGCACGCACCTGCACCCGTTGGTGCGCGAAATTCCCCGCGGTCGGCTGATGCTCGAAAGTGACGCACCGTACCTGCTGCCCCGTACGTTGCGGCCCAAACCCAAGAATGGCCGCAACGAACCGGCCTACCTGACGGAGGTCCTGCGCGAAGTGGCCTTGCACCGGGGCGAAACCCAGGAAGACCTGGCAGCCCACAGCACCGCCTGCGCCCGGGCGTTTTTTGGTTTACCCACAATATCCTGAACCCTGCAGATCCCTGTGGGCTCACATCAAAACCCTGGGGTCGATGTTGTCTGTTGACCCATATCAAAATCCCGTCACCTGAGTAGCGGCAGAATAATGGCACCTTGCCAATGCTGTTTCCGCTATCAGAGAAGACCTTCCATGGGTGCCTGGCTTAGCAATATCTCGCTGAAATACAAATTCTGGGCGGTCAATGCGGTCGCCTTTGTCACCACCTTGCTGCTGGTGCTCTACGCGGTGCACCTCGAACAGCAGGCGCGCAACCACGCGGCCCAGGCGAACGCCCAGGCCCAGGCGCACCTGCTTGATGCCTGGCCAGCCGGAACGCCCTTGCCCAAGGTCGACTATCTCCTGGCATTCCAGCGCGACCAGATTCCTGTTCTCAACGAACAACCGCTGCCTTCGCTGGCCCAGGCCAACGGCTGGGTCGAACTCGACACCGGGCTGCTGTTTGGCGACGACCCGCTGCTGGGCGCCCAAGTGGTCCGTCGAGGTGACGGCCAACAACTCGCCGTGTTGGCCCAAGGTGTGAGCCTGAGCCAAGTGTTCGGTGAACGCTTCAGCCATTACGCCGTGGCCGTGTTCGTGTTGATGTTGGCGATGCTGGGCGCCTCGCAGCTGTTGATCCGTTTTTTGCTCAGCCAGCTCAACACGCTCAAAGACGTGATGCTGCATGTGGAAAAAACCGGTGACCTGTCCGCCCGCGTGCCCCTGGCCTGCGAGGACGAAGTGGGCCAGATGGCGGCGGCGTTCAACGCCATGCAGGCCGGTTATCAACGGGTGGTCGACACCGTTGCCAGCACCGCCCGGCAGTTGGACAGTGGTGCGGCGCGCCTGGCGTCGAGCATGAACGATGTTCGCCACGGCATGCTCGGCCAGCAAAGCGAAACCGATCAGGCGGCCACGGCGATCAACGAAATGTCCGCCACGGTTTATCACATCGCCCAACATGCCGGCGCCACCCGCGACCTGTCGAAAACCGCCGACACCCTGGCCGGCAACGGTCACGAAGTGGTCGCCCGGGTGCAACAGTCGATCACCGGGTTGTCTTCGGGTGTGCAACAGACCGCCGAAATGATCCAGCGCCTGGCCGAAGACAGCCAGAAGATCAATGGCGTGGTCAGTGTGATCCACAGCATCGCCGAACAGACCAATCTGCTCGCCCTGAACGCGGCCATAGAAGCCGCACGGGCCGGGGAAATGGGCCGAGGCTTTGCCGTGGTGGCCGACGAAGTGCGTAACCTGGCCAAGCGAGTACAGACCTCCACGGACGAAATCACCACCATGGTTTCGGCCCTGCAAGCCGGGACCCGGGACGCGGTGGACTTCATGCAGGAGAGTTCGCTCAAGGCCGACGATTGCGTGCAACAGGCCCGCGAGGCCGGTGACGCGTTGGCACAGATCACCGCAGCGGTGGCGCAAATGCGCGAGAGCAACACCCAGATCGCTGTCGCGGCCGAACAGCAAAGCCATGTCGCCGAGGAAATGAACCGGGCGGTGGTGAGTATTCGCGACGTGACCGAAAACACCGTGCGCCAAACCGTCGACTCAGCCACCACCAGCCATGAACTGGCGACGTTGGCGGGCGAGTTGAGCAAGGCGATTGGGCAGTTGAAACTGTAGAACACTGGCTTGCCCGAGTTTCCCTGTGGTGAGGGGATTCCCTCTGTGGGAGCAAGGCTTGCCCGCGATGGGCGCAATGCGGTCTTTGGCGAACCGAGGTGCCTCCATCGCGGGCAAGCCTTGCTCCCACAGATAAATCCCCTTGCCACAACAGCAAACTGTATGGCCACCTATCGCTTCGATAGCCAACCGCCATTCGCCGCCTCACCCGACCGGACCTATCCTTGGATTATTCAGCTTCATTCAAGGAACAGCATCATGGGCAAACGTCACCCCAATCTTCCCGCCTGGCAATGGCGCGCCTACCCAGACAATCATCGGCACCCCACCAACCTGGTATTGCACCTGATTGCCGTGCCGCTGTTCATCATCGCGTTTCTGCTGATTGTGTCGGGGGTGTTCAGCTTGAGCCTGGGCGATATCGCCATCGGCATCATCGGCCTGCTCGCGGCACTCGGCTTGCAACGTCACGGACACAGCCTGGAGGCCCAGGCCTCCGAGCCGTTCAGCGATCGCAAGGATGCCGTGTCACGCCTGCTGGTGGAACAGTTCCTGACTTTCCCACGGTTCTTTCTCAGCGGTGGCTGGTGGCGCGCCTGGCGGGAGCGCCACCGCCACAACCGCAAGCCTTGACCGGAGCAGCCTTACCCAAAGATAGTGACCGTCTGCCGACTCAGGGCGATCAAGCGGCCATCGGCGCTCCAGAACTTCGCGGCGACATGGCCGTAGCCGTCCTGGGCGTGCTCAATCTCGGCCAGGTACTTGCACCAGTCCAGTGTCGTGAGCTCCAGCAGCGGCTGGACGAACTCGATGGTCCAAGTGAGCGTACTGCCCGGGGCCATTTGCGTGAGGTGAGGCAATAAGGCTGGAGGCCAGGCATCGACCAAGGCCAGGATGTGGCTTTCGTTCAGCTGTTCCTCTTTCACGTCCCCGCGCAAACGCACCCAACCGCCCATGCTCCGGGACTTGTTGCCGCTGAATGGCAAGCCGCCAACGCTCCAGCGCATCGCCAGGTGCCGCATGAATTCCGGGGTCATGCCTTTGACATAAGGCAGCTCCTGGCATTGCTCCACGCTTTTGAATTCTGGCGCGGGATCGGCCTGCACCGCCACCACGGATGAGCGCGATGCACCGAAGCTGCCTTGCACCACGGTCACTACCTGGCCGTTCTGCACCGCGCGCCCCAACACCTGGCTGACTGCCTTGCCTTCACGCAATACGTCGACTTCGAAACTGACAGGCACGTCGGGTTCGACCGGGCCGACAAAGGTGATCGCCAGCGAGCGCACCGGGCGGTCCGCCGGCACTTGGGCACGCATCGCCTCATATTGCAGTGCCGCCACCAACCCGCCAAAACTGGCCCGCCCCTGGCCCCATTCAGGCGCGATGCTCACCGCACCTGGCTGCCGGCGCACGGCATCGATCAAATCGGAAAAGCGCATGACGACCTCGAAAACAGGGAAAAGGATGAAGGGATCTTAACCAGCCCGGGCTGGCGGCACAGGGCTCATTCCGGCCAAAGAGACTGACAGAAAAGCCGCAGTCTTTGAATTCCCCCCAAACCAATGTGGGAGCGAGCTTGCTCGCTCCCACAGAGGGGAAGGCCCACAGGGGATGTGCTGGGGTTCAGGATTTTTCGAAGCAACTGGCAATCAGCTTGTCGAGCACCTTGTCGGACTTGGCCTCGGCCTTTTCCATCGCGGCGTGCCAGGTCGGCACACAAGCGTGCAGATCGGTTTCTTCCTTGGCCCTGGCCAGCCATTGCCAGCAATCGTGCCAGTCACCCAGCGCGGCCTGGGCGGACTTGAGCCGGGGCATGGCCGCTTCGGGCAGGCGGTCGAGTTCAGGGTAGGCTTCGATGGCGTAGCGCACGCGCTTGATCAGCAGGCGCAATCGATGGCGGTCATGGGCCGGATCACGCAGGGCTTCGCCGAGCGTCTTCCACTGTTTGTCCAGGCGCTTTTCGATGCGCTTGCGCAAGCCCTTCAGCAACCCCTCACGCTGGGCGGCGCGAATGAAGCGCGGGAAGGCATCGAGGATCATCAGCAACTGCGCCAGTTCAACACTCGCGGCCACGGCGGGATAAGCCTCGGCCATTTGCACCTGGCGTCGCCGCGCCGCCTCGGCCTGGCCATGCTGCTCCAGGTAAGCGGCCAACACTTCCCGGTCGCGCAAGGGCGTGGTCAGGGTGCCGACCGCCGAAGCAGCCGTTTCCAGCTGTTCGACGCCGGGCAACCCACGCAATGGTCGAAGCAGGCTGCGCAAACGGCGAACCGTGGTCCGCAGGTCATGCAGCGCTTCGCTGTCGGTATGGGCATTCAAGCGGGCCTGACAGGCCAACAGGCGGACTTCCAGGCCCAGTATCCGGGCCACCAGCCGATCGATCATGGACGTACTCCGTACACAGCGTTGAGCGTCAAGCCGCAAGCTACCAGTGAAAAACGATTCTGCGTCCTTCCCTTGTAGCTTGCAGTTGATTGCTTGTCGCTGCCTTTATCGTCCGGCGCGGGACTCGCGAATGTAGAAACGCGCCTTCTCGGCTTTCTTGGCGCAGCCTTCGAACGCTTCGAATTGCTGCTGGGTCTTGGCGCCCGTCAGCAAGGACAGGGCCTTGGAGTAGCTGACGGTGCCGGCAAAACCTTCGGCCTTGGCCAGGTCCAGTTCATGCCAGGCACTGTCGAGCTGGCTGCCACAACTGTCGCGGTAAGCGGTTTTGCCTGCACAACCGGCCAGGGCCAAAACCATCAAAGAAGCCACCAAGGGCAGGCGGATCCGGGCTTTCATCAATAACACCTCAAGTCAGGTCAACAGTCGTGCTATTAAGACGGTGGCAACGGCGAAAAGTGCCTTGCTTGACCGCGTAAATTCAAGTGTGGCCGAGCATACGCAAATGCCGCCACGGCGTGTCAAAAAACGACGCGTGCGCCACAACGATTGAGCCAAGTCGTCGATGGGTGCATTGTTGAAATCTGTTCGACAAGAGGCCGGGTCATGACAAAACGTGTCGCATTGGTATTGGGTTCGGGTGGCGCCCGGGGCTATGCCCATATCGGGGTGATCGAAGAAATCGAACGACGTGGCTACGACATTGCTTGCATCGCCGGTTGTTCCATGGGCGCGGTCGTGGGGGGGATTTATGCGGCGGGCAAGCTTGAGGAGTACCGCAACTGGATCGAAAGCCTGGATTATCTGGACGTCCTGCGCCTG
The DNA here is from genome assembly GCF_054681425.1 of Pseudomonas sp. H1_F01. Taxonomy (NCBI): domain Bacteria; kingdom Pseudomonadati; phylum Pseudomonadota; class Gammaproteobacteria; order Pseudomonadales; family Pseudomonadaceae; genus Pseudomonas; species Pseudomonas sp. H1_F01. The sequence goes on from NZ_CP162823.1 coordinate 4,946,978, forward strand.
GTCGACGTCAGTTTTCGCCTGGGGGCGATCCGTGGCGAAAAGGTCTTCGGGCAGATCCGCAAGATCGTCGGCGAAATCAACATTGAACAATTGCGCATCCCCTACACCGCCGTCGCGACCGACCTGACCAACCAGCAGGAAATCTGGTTCCAGGAAGGTTGCCTGCATCAGGCGATGCGCGCCTCGGCGGCGATTCCCAGCCTGTTCACGCCCGTGATGCAAGGCAACCGCATGTTGGTGGATGGCGGCCTGCTCAACCCATTGCCGATCGTGCCGGTGGTGTCGAGCCACTGCGACCTGATCATCGCGGTCAACCTCAACGCCACCAATCAGAAACAATATCGGTTACCGGTGATCCCGCGCCCCGCCGCGTTCCGGCGGCGCTTCGACACCCTGGTCAGTTCCCTGGGGTCGCGCCTGCCGTTTCGCCGCAAGCAGGCCGAGCAGCTGTTGCTGCTGGAGCAGGAAGCCTTGAAGGCCGAAGCCGCTGACATCAACCCGTGGATCGACTCGGCCGAGCCCGAAGGCCAACAACCGGCCGCCGCGCCAGAGAACGAAGGCGCACCGAAATCCGCCACCGGTTCGTTCATCATCGATAACGTCGGCCCGGCGTCGTTGCTGGATTTGATCAACCAGAGTTTCGAAGTGATGCAGACCTCGCTGGCCCAGTACAAGATTGCCGGTTACCCGCCGGATGTGCTGATCAACGTGCCGAAACGGGTGTGCCGGTTCTTCGAGTTCTACAAGGCGCCGGAGCTGATCGCGTTGGGGCGGGAGATTGCCAGCGATACTTTGGATCGGTATGAGAGCGACCAGAACTGAGAGATATCGAGTGGCTGTTCGGGCCTCTTCGCGAGCAAGCTCGCTCCCACATTGATCTGCAGTGAACCCTGTGGGAGCGAGCTTGCTCGCGATGGCGGCAGCCCTGACAACACCAGACTAAAGCCCACCCTCCCCCAACAACCGATACCCCACCCCCGCCTCGGTCACAATGAACCGCGGTCGGGTCGGGTCGTCGGCCAGTTTCTGGCGCAGGTGGCCGACCACGATCCGCAGGTAGTGACTGTCTTCGGTGTGGGTCGGGCCCCAGATGTCCTTGAGCAGTTGCTGCTGGGTAATGACCCGACCCGGGTGCCGCGCCAGCTGCGCCAGCACGGCGTATTCCTTGCGAGTCAGGGCCACTTCGGTGTCGTCCAGCAGCACCCGTCGATACGCCAGGTCCACCGTCAGCGGGCCGAACTTCAGCGCGGCTTCCTGAGGCTCGCCTGCCGGGGCCTGGCGCAACAAGGCGCGAACGCGGGCGAGAAATTCCTGGATGCCGAACGGCTTGGTCACATAATCGTTGGCTCCGTTGTCCAGCGCCTCGACCTTCTGCGCTTCGCTGGCCCTCACAGAGAGCACCAGCACCGGCACCGTCGACCATTGGCGAAACTCGCGCAACACCTGCTGGCCGTCCATGTCCGGCAGGCCCAGGTCGAGCACCAGCAGATCGGGTTTGTTCAGCGCCGCTTGGGCAAGCCCTTCAGCGCCAGTGCCGGCTTCCAGCACCTTGTAGCCTTGGGAACTCAGGCTGATGCGCAGGAATTTGCGGATCTGCGGCTCGTCATCGATGACCAAAAGGGTCGCGGTCTGGCTCATGGGGTTCGTTCGTTGCATTCAGGTGGAAAGGCAAGCAGGTAGGACGAGAGTAACCCAGCGCCGCTCAAGCTTCATCGTCCATGCCCGGTTGTGCCTGCAAGGGCAGGTGCAACGTGATGCAGGTACCGCGTCCGTCGAGACCATCGGCCACGCTGATTCGCCCGCCATGGGCACCGACCATGCCCTGGCAGATGGCCAATCCCAACCCCGTGCCCTGCCCGCCCCGATCGCCGCGCGCGGCGGTGTAGAACATGTCGAAGATTTTCTCCCGTTCTTCTTGAGGGATTCCTGGGCCTTCATCGGCGACGGCAAAAAACACTTCGCCGTCCGTCGTACCCGCGCTCAGCAGCAGCCGCCCGCGGGGCGGAGAAAAACGTGCGGCGTTTTCCAGCACGTTCACCAAGGCCTGCTCGATCAGCGCCGCGTGGACATACAGCAAAGGCAGGTCAGCAGGCACCTCGACGCCGACCGCCAGCGGCGCCAACACCGCCCGCAAGCGGTTCAGTGCGCTGCCGACGATATCGGCCGGCGACACCCAGTCCCGCGCCAGCTTCAGGGCGCCGTGGCCAAGACGGGTCATGTCCAGCAGGTTCTGGATGTAGCGATCCAGCCGCTCGGCCTCATCGCGGGTGCCTTCGAGCAGTTCGCGACGATCGGTCAGTGGGATCGCCTCCCCCAGCGCCAGCAGGCTGTCGATGCTGCCGCGCATGGACGTCAGCGGCGTGCGCAAGTCATGGGACACCGAAGCCAGCAAGGCGCTGCGCAGTTGCTCGGTTTCACCGTGCAGGCGCGCCGCTTCCAGGTCCTGGGCCAGTTGCGCCCGCGCCAACGCCTGGGCCAATGGTTGACTGAGGGCCGCCAGTAAACGGCGACGCTGGCCGCTCAACGGCTTGCCTTCGTTCGGGCACACACCCAGCAATCCCAGTGGCCCGCCTTCCGCCGACAGCGGCCACCACCACCAGCGTCCGGATGGCAACGTCCCGGTGCCGGCACCGGCGGGCTGGTCGTGCTGCCAGGCCCAGTCGGCCGCCGCACGTTCGGCCTCGGTGAATGTCAACGGCTCGCCGGTCTCGACCTTCCAATCGCTCTGGCCGTCGCGATTGAGCAGGCAAAGCTGCAAGTCGTGCAGGCCGTTGAGATGCTGCGCGGCGGCGCTGATCACCGCCTGGCGGTCGGTGGCGGCAGTGAGTTTGCGCGACAGGTCGAGCAGTTCGCCGGTTTCCTGCTGGGTGTCGCGCAGGGCCTGCAACTGGCGACGCTGGCGAGCGGCAAGATTGCCGGTCAGGGCGGCCATCAGCAGGAAAAACACCAGGGTCAGCACGTCTTCTTCGCGCTGGATGGTGAAGGAAAAATTCGGCGGGATGAACAGGAAATCATAGGCCAGGAACGACAGCGCCGCACAGGCCAGCGCCGGGCCAAGGCTGCTACGTACCGCCACCAGCAGCACCGCCATCAGGAACACCAGGGAGATATTGGGCAGCGCCAGCCACCCTGAAATACCCCAGGCCAACGCGCTGGCCGCCACGGTCGCCGTCAGCGCCAGCACGTAGTCGAACCCGGTCTGGACCGCGCTCGAACGCACTTGGGCGGGACGGGGCTGTTCATCGCTGTCCAGCACGTTGATTTCCAGTCCCCGGGCATCGCGCAACAAGCGTGAAGCCAAGCCACCGCCGAACAACCGTCGCCGCAAACGCGGCCGGGACTGGCCCACCAGCAGTAGCGTGGCGCGACGTTCGGTGGCGTGCTGGATCAAGGTCTTGGCGACTTCGCCGGCCCGCAACAGCACCACTTCGCCGCCGAGACGTTCAGCCAGCTGCTGGGCATTTTGCAGGTACTGTCGCGATGACTCGTCGTGCGCGACGCCGCTGTCTACGTGGACCAGGCTCCACGGCAGATGCCGACGCTGGGCGACGCGGCTGGCGTGGCGCACCAGACGCTCGGCCTGCACATCGGCGCCCACCCCCACCAGCAATCGTCCGCGCACTGCCGGCGCGGCCTGGCCCAGTTGCCGATAACCCTGGGCCAGGTCGTTGTCCACCTGGGCGGCGGCGGTCTGCATGGCCAGTTCACGCAGCGCGGTCAGGTTGGTCTGGGTGAAAAACGCATCGATCGCCGCTCGCGCCTGCTCCGGCACATAGACCTTGCCATCACGCAGGCGCTCCAGCAGCTCGCGTGATGGCAGGTCGATCAACAGCAGTTCATCGGCTTCCTGCAAGACCCAGTCCGGCAGCGTCTCGCGCACCTGCACACCGGTGATGCCGCGCACCTGGTCGTTGAGGCTTTCCAGGTGCTGGACATTGACGGTGGTGTAGACATCGATGCCTGCGGCGAGCAGTTCCTGAATGTCTTGCCAGCGTTTGGCATGACGACTGCCGGGGGCGTTGCTGTGGGCCAGTTCGTCCACCAGCACCAAGGCCGGGCGGGCCGCGAGCAGGCCGTCGAGGTCCATTTCTTCGAGCATGACGCCGCGATATTCCGAACGCACCAACGGTTGCTGTACCAGGCCGCCGAGCAGTGCTTCGGTTTCGGCACGACCGTGGGTTTCCACCACTCCGGCGACGACTTTCACGCCTTGACGCAGTTGGGTGTGGGCCGCTTGCAGCATGGCGTAGGTCTTGCCGACACCGGGCGCCGCACCCAGGAAGACCTTGAGCCGGCCACGGTCGTTGCGGGGCAGATTGGCTAACAGTGCGTCGGCGCGGCCGGAGTCGCTCATGGCGTGGAAATCTCTTTCAAATATTGATCAAACACCCTGTGGGGAGTCGGACCTGTGGGAGCAAAGCTTATGGGAAGTGGACCTGTGGGAGCAAAGCTTGCTCGCGATCAAGGCGACACAGTTCAACGGATGGACCGCGTTATCGTTCATCGCGAGCAAGCTTTGCTCCCACAGGCTTTGCTACAGCGGGCTTTTACTGCAGCAAGCTTTGCTCCCACAGGCGCCACTCCCACGGGTTTTACAGTTTTTCCAGGGCCAGGTTCAGCGCCAGCACATTCACCACTGGCGGGCCCACCAAGGATTGCTCAGTGTTGTCGTCGAGCAGTTGCTGCAAGGTCGAGGCCGGCAGGTTGCGCGCGGCGGCGACACGCGCCAGTTGATAGGCAATCGCCGCCGGAGGCAAGTGCGGATCCAGCCCACTGGCGGAGGTGGTCAGCAATGCCAGCGGCACCGGGCCCTGGCCGGGCACCTGGAGTTTTTGGGCGTCTTCGATTACCCGCGAGGCCAGGGCCGGATTGCTCGGGGAAAAGTTGCTGGCGCCGCTGGCGACCGTGGCGAAGGCTCCAGCCGATGGCCGTGGATGAAACCAGGCATCGCCGGTGAAATCCTGGGCGATCAGCGTCGAGCCACGGACCTTGCCGGCCGCATCGACGATCAGGCTGCCATTGGCCTGGGCGGGAAAGGCGACTTGCGCCACGCCAGTGACCACCAGTGGGTACGCGACACCGGTGATCAGGGTCATCAGTAATAACAGGCTCAAGGCCGGGCGAATCAGAGTGGACATTTCAAAATCCTCGAATTGAAGTAAATCCAGTGCTCAAAGCCTGTGGGAGTCACCTTGTGGGAGCAAAGCTTGCTCCCACAAGAAACGGCGAACTCAAACCAGCTTCAACGCCGTCAGCAACATATCGATCGCCTTGATCCCCACGAACGGCACCACGATCCCACCCAGGCCATAGATCAACAGATTGCGTCGCAACAGCGCCGCCGCACTTGCCGCTTGCACTCGTACACCGCGCAGGGCCAGGGGGATCAGTACGACGATGATCAGGGCGTTGAATACGATGGCCGACAGGATCGCGCTCTGGGGGCTGCTCAGGTGCATCACATTCAACACGCCGAGCTGTGGATAAATCGAAGCGAACAGCGCCGGCAGGATCGCGAAGTACTTGGCGATGTCGTTGGCGATGGAGAAGGTGGTCAATGCACCACGGGTCACCAACAGTTCCTTGCCGATCTGTACCACATCGAGCAGTTTGGTCGGGTCGCTGTCGAGGTCGACCATGTTGGCCGCCTCCCGCGCGGCCTGGGTGCCGTCGTTCATCGCCATGCCGACATCGGCCTGGGCCAGGGCCGGGGCGTCGTTGGCACCGTCGCCACACATGGCCACCAGCCGACCGTCATTTTGCTCATGACGGATACGCGCCAGCTTTTTCTCCGGCGTGGCCTCTGCCAGCACGTCATCGACACCGGCCTCGGCGGCAATCGCCGCAGCGGTCAGCGGGTTGTCACCGGTGACCATCACCGTGCGGATCCCCAGCTTGCGCAGCTCGGCAAAGCGCTCGCGAATGCCCGGCTTGACCACGTCCTTGAGATGGATGGCCCCCAGCAACCGGCCGTCCATGCAAACCAGCAGCGGTGTGCCGCCACTCTGGGCGATCTTGTCGACCTCCCGCGCCAATGCCTGCGGCAACTCATTGCGTGCAAGGCCGATGAAGTCCAGCAACGAGTCCACGGCGCCCTTGCGGTAGATACGGCCCTGATAGTCGACTCCGGACAAACGGGTTTCAGCACTGAACGGCACGGCCGTCAGCGCTTCGACGCCAGGCTCAGACTGTGGATGCAAACCTCGCAGGTACTCGACGATGGACTTGCCCTCGGCGGTGTCGTCAGCCAACGAGGCGAACAGCGCGCCTTCGGCCAGTTCCTTGGCACTCACACCAGGGGCGGTATAGACCGCTGTACAACGACGATTGCCAAAGGTGATGGTGCCGGTCTTGTCCAGCATCAGCACATGCACGTCCCCCGCCGCCTCGACCGCACGACCGGATTTGGCGATCACGTTCAGGCGAACCAACCGGTCCATCCCGGCGATGCCGATGGCCGACAGCAACCCGCCGATGGTGGTGGGAATCAAGGTGACCAGCAGCGCCACCAGAAACACCAGCGGCAGGTTGGCGTTGGCGAAATGGGCGAACGGTTGCAGCGTCACCACCACCAACAGGAAGATCAGCGTCAGGCCGATCAACAGGATATCCAGCGCCACCTCGTTCGGCGTTTTCTGGCGTTTGGCGCCTTCGACCAGGGCGATCATGCGGTCCAGTGTGGACTCGCCGGGATTGCTGGTGATACGTATCAGCAGCCAGTCGGAGACCAGCCGCGTATTGCCGGTGACGGCCGAGCGATCGCCGCCGGACTCGCGGATGACCGGCGCCGATTCGCCGGTGATCGCCGCCTCGTTGACCGCGGCGATGCCTTCGATCACTTCACCGTCGCCGGGGATCATGTCGCCGGCCTCGACGCGCACCACATCACCTTTGCGCAGACGGGTGGCGGGGACGATTTCAAAACCGCTGGCGGTCTGGCGACGTGCGTTGAGGCCTTCGCTACCGGCCTTGAGGCTGTCGGCCCGAGCCTTGCCGCGGCCTTCGGCCAACGCTTCGGCGAAGTTGGCGAACAGCACGGTGAACCACAGCCACAGCGCGATTTGCGCGGCGACAAAAGTCGGCACGGCGTTGTCGGGAATGAAGCACAGCACGGTGGTGAGGATCGCGGTCAGTTCCACCACCAGCATCACCGGGGCGCGGTGCAATTGACGCGGGTCGAGCTTGACGAAAGCTTGCACCAGCGCTGGCCGCCACAGGGCCGAGATTGCGGTTTTCGGTTGCTCCGGCGCCTTGGCGACGGCGGTTTTGCTCATCGGCATATTCATTTTCATATCCCTCAGAAGCCCAGGCTCAAGTGTTCAGCAATCGGCCCCAGGGCCAGGGTCGGCAAGAAGGTCAAGCCGCCCACCAACAGGATGGTCACGGTCAACAAGGTCACGAACAACGGGCCGTGGGTGGGGAAGCTGTTCTGGCCAATCGGCGCGGTCTTCTTCAAGGCCAGGCTGCCGGCCAACGCCAGCACTGGCAGGATGTAGCCGAATCGGCCGATCAACATGCCCAGGCCCAGCATCAGGTTGTGGAAAGCTGTGTTGGCGCCGAACCCGGCAAATGCCGAACCGTTGTTCGCTCCCGCCGAGGTGTAGGCGTACAACAACTGGCTGAAACCGTGGGCACCCGGGTTGCTCACCGCTGCGGCCGGGCCGGGCAGACTTGCGGCGACGGCACCCAGCACCAGCACGCTGACAGGCATCACCAGCAGGGTTGCCACCAACAGTTGCACTTCCCGAGCGCCCAGCTTCTTGCCCAGGTATTCCGGGGTGCGACCGATCATCAAGCCGGCCAGGAACACTGCGATCAGCACGTTCAACAGCATCCCGTAGAGCCCGGCCCCGACGCCGCCGAAGATCACTTCACCGACCATCATGTTCACCAGCGCAACCATACCGCTGAGCGGATTGAGGCTGTCATGCATGCCGTTGACCGAGCCGTTGGACGCTGCCGTGGTGGTCACCGACCACAGCACCGTGGCGGTGGTGCCAAAGCGTGCTTCCTTGCCTTCCAGCGGCGCGGTTTGCTCGACGGCTGGATTGTCCAAGGCAGGGTTGGGCTGGTATTCGGCCCACAGCGACGTGGCACCGCCGATCAGGAACAGGGCAAGCATGCAGGCGATGATTGCCCGGCTCTGGCGCAGGTCCTTGACGTAATGGCCGAAGGTGAACACCAGCGCGACGGGAATCAGGATGATCGAAGCGACTTCGAACAGGTTGCTCCAGGCAGTCGGGTTTTCGAACGGATGCGCCGAGTTGACGCCGAAGAAACCGCCACCGTTGGTGCCCAGCTGCTTGATCGCGATCTGGCTGGCGGCCGGACCCAACGGGATGACCTGGTCAGCGCCCTGCAGCGTGACCCCGTGCACATAGTGCGCAAAGGTCTGCGGCACGCCCTGCCAGACCAGGAACAATGCCAGCAGCAGGCACAACGGCAACAGCCCGTAGAGAGTGGCCCGGGTCATGTCGACCCAGAAGTTACCCAACGTTGCGGCGGACTTGCGCCCGATGCCGCGACACAGTGCCACGAGCACGGCCAGGCCGGTGGCGGCGCTGACGAAGTTCTGCACGGTCAGGCCGACCATCTGGCTCAGGTAGCTTAGGGACGCTTCACCGCTGTAGGACTGCCAGTTGGTGTTGGTCATGAAACTCACGGCCGTGTTGAAAGCCTGGGTCCACTCCATGCCGGGCAATTGTTCGGTATTGAGCGGCAGATATCCCTGCAGCAGGAGAATGGAGAACAGCAACACAAAACCCGCCAGGTTGAACGCGAGCAAGGCCAGGGTGTATTTCTGCCAGCTCTGCTCAGCGGTGGAATCGACACCGGCCAGGCGATAGCAACCGCGCTCCACCGGGCCGAGGATCGGCGAAAGCCAAGTGCGCTGGCCTTCCATCACCCGGTAGTAAAAACGCCCCAGAAACGGTGCCGGAATCAGCACCAGGGCGAAAAAGGCGAGGATCAGCCCATAGTCATAACCGTGCATAGCCGCTCCTAGTTCCGATCTGCGCGCAATAGCGCAACCAGCAGATAAATGAACAGCGCCCCTGCCAGCAGCAGCGACACCCCGTCCAGAACACTCATGGGATTTCTCCGTGGTACGGCGTCGTGCCGTGTGTGGAGTGATTGTCGGCAGAGAGGCTGTAAAGGAACGAGATCGAGAGCGGGGCTGGGGGGTAAAGAATCCGTAAAAAGTGTTGGCTGGGCCGGCCTCATCGCGAGCAAGCTCGCTCCCACATGGGATCTGTGGTGAATAAAGAATTTGTGTTCGCTGAAACCCTCCTGTGGGAGCGAGCTTGCTCGCGATGAGGCCAGCCCAGGCGCCGACGCTCTGAACTGGGGCACAAAACCAAGCCATCCGATAGCGAACATCCCCGATACGACACGATTTCACCCATTACGACCGCCCTCGCCACACTGGCACGTCCACTGCACTGCCCCTCCCCAGCGCTTTTGCTATGGATCGAGGGGAGCCACCGATGAACACACAACTCAAACCCACCCTGGGCACCCTGCATTTATGGGGTATTGCCGTCGGCCTGGTGATTTCCGGCGAGTATTTCGGCTGGAGCTACGGCTGGGGCGTGGCCGGGACAATGGGCTTTTTGGTGACGTCCTTCATGGTGGCGGCCATGTACACCTGCTTCATTTTCAGCTTCACCGAACTGACCACCGCCATTCCCCATGCCGGCGGACCGTTTGCCTACAGCCGTCGCGCCTTCGGCGAGAAAGGCGGGTTGATTGCCGGCCTGGCGACGCTGATCGAATTTGTCTTCGCCCCGCCGGCCATTGCCCTGGCCATCGGCGCCTACCTGAACGTGCAGTTCCCGGCCCTGGACCCTAAACACGCAGCGGTCGGTGCCTATATCGTGTTCATGGGTCTGAACATCCTCGGGGTCAAGCTGGCCGCGACGTTCGAGCTGATTGTCTGCGTCTTGGCGGTGGCCGAACTGCTGGTGTTCATGGGCGTCGTGGCCCCGGCGTTCAGTTTCAGCAATTTTGCCCTGAACGGCTGGGCTGGTTCCGATGTGTTCGGCGCACCGGCCATCGCCGGCATGTTTGCCGCGATTCCCTTCGCCATCTGGTTCTTCCTGGCCATCGAAGGCGCGGCCATGGCCGCCGAAGAAGCCAAGGACCCGAAACGCACGATTCCCAAGGCTTACATCAGCGGCATCCTGACCCTGGTGGTCCTGGCAATGGGCGTGATGTTCTTCGCCGGCGGCGTCGGCGACTGGCGCACCCTGTCGAACATCAACGATCCCCTGCCCCAAGCCATGAAAACCGTGGTTGGCGAAAGCTCCGGCTGGCTGCACATGCTGGTGTGGATCGGCCTGTTCGGCCTGGTGGCGAGTTTCCACGGCATCATCCTTGGCTACTCGCGCCAGTTCTTCGCCCTGGCCCGCGCCGGTTACCTGCCCGCATCCCTGGCCAAACTGTCACGCTTCCAGACGCCGCACCGGGCGATCATCGCCGGTGGGCTGATCGGCATCGCGGCGATCTACAGCGACGGCCTGATCAACCTCGGCGGCATGACCCTGACTGCAGCGATGATCACCATGGCCGTGTTCGGTGCCATCGTCATGTACATCATGAGCATGCTCAGCCTGTTCAAATTGCGTAAAACCGAACCCAACCTGGAACGTACTTTCCGCGCCCCGGGCTATCCGATCGTGCCGGGCATCGCCCTGGTGCTGGCAGTGGTGTGCCTGGTGGCGATGGCCTGGTTCAACGCGCTGATCGGGCTGATCTTCCTCGGCTTCATGGCGGTGGGTTTCGTCTACTTCATCCTCACCGCACAGCTGCGTGCGGACGCTCCCGCCGATGCGATGCTGACCGGGCTTTAAGGTGAAGCCTGCCGAACGGGCGTAGTATTGAACCACTGCGAGCAACCTTCGCTCATAAGTGGTAGGTGCGATGGATCGGCGAAATGTTCGTCCGTCCATCGCCCCCTCAAGGAGAGCCCTATGCCCTGGTATGCCTGGTTGATTCTGATTGTTGCAATCGGCTCGATCGTTGGTGGTCTGATGATGCTGCGCGACACCGCCAACAAGGTCGAGTTGACCGATGAGCAACGCAAGCGCGTTGCCGAGCGCAATGCGGAAATGGATGCGAAGGAGGCCAAGGATCGTTGATCTGCTTGTGTGGCGAGGGAGCTTGCTCCCGCTGGGTCTGTAGGAGCTGTCGAGTGCAACGAGGCTGCGATCTTTCCCCTATCAATTGAGTCTGGAGCGAAGATCAAAAGATCGCAGGCTTCGCCAGCTCCTACAAAGCCAGCGCCAACTGCATCACCTTTCCCAATCCGCCTTGGCGATGTGCAAGCCATGCAACCCCTTGTACGCCGCCCGCTCAGGCTGACTCCAACCCTCCAGCAATGAATCCTCCAATCGATAGATCTCAACCCCCAGCGGGCGACAGACGCTAAGGGGATCCTGCGCATCCGGCCCCCACATCGCCAGCGACAAGTCGCCACCCGGGCAGGTGGACAGGGCGCACAACAGATCGATCTCGGCAAAAAACTCCAGGTAATCGCCCTTCTGCGCCGGACAGGCCTTCATGAAGTACATGTCGTCATGATTAAGCCCCGTGCATTGGAAGATATTCAGCACGTCATGCACATCGAACTCCGTCAGGCCGTGGGGCAACACTGCACGGGTCAGGTTCGAGTGGCAGTGATGATGGAAATCCTCGCCGGTCAGCATCCTGTTTACATAGGGATCACAGCGCGTCCCCAACAGATCGTGCAGTCGTCCACCATGCTCATCGATACCATAACCGGCCAGACTGTCATCGGTGATGGTCACCAAGGGCCGCAGGAATGGCAGGTTCGACCACAACCGATCATGGGTGCTGACGTGAGCACCTTGAAGCTGGCGCGTGCGCGCTGCCCACAAGCGTTCCCGTGGATCGTGGGCATTCCAGACGTTGAAGTCCCCCACCTGCGGGCCCACCGGGGTCGTGACGCGGAACACATGACCGGCAGGTACGTGCCAAGCGCGGCCGGTGCGGATGGGGACCTCGAACTGTTCGATCAGCGTGCGCTTGTCCTGCTGGGTGCGGATGCGGTCGTAGAAGGGTTTGTCCACCTGCAGGGCTGAACCTTTGCTGACCTGGTAGGCGGCTGGGTAGTCTTTGTACATGGCATGAACCTCAATCACTGATAGTTGGCGGGGGTCAGCAGTCGCGAGAGCAGTTGTTCGGAGTCGTCAAGATACAGGTTCATTGCTCCTTGCGCGGCAGCGCTTCACGAATGGTGTTTCACGAAGCGTTGTAAGCAAGCACAAGATCTCTTTCCACCAATGCCATGCCTGGCAATAAGCGGCCACCGATAATCTCGGGGCGCAACTCCAAGGTAATGTGATAGGCGAGGGAAAGTGCGTTGTTCATGCTCGAGACCTCTGGATTGTTCACCAATTGGCAACAAATAATCACACTTTGTGCCAGCATGAACATGCTCAAGCCTGATTCTGGAACCCGGGCTCCGACTCATCATGGGTTGCTTCATCAATGTCTAGTCCTGAAATAGGTTTACACCTGTTTCAGTCTCAAAACGCCCGATGCACCGCATCGGGCGTTTTGTATTTCAGGGACAGATGAGGTCGCTTACGGTTATAGGTTTCTATCGATTCCTCAACCATGCGCTTGGCTTGGGCAAGGTCTTTGGGACGGTGTAAAAGAAATTCTGTTTTCAGAATCCCATTCACTCGTTCCGCTAGAGCATTTTGGTAGCAGTCGTAGCCATCAGTCATCGAACACCTGACGCCATGTTTGGCGTGCAGCTTTTGGTAGAGATCAGAGCAGTATTGCGAGCCTCGATCTGAGTGATGTACCAACGGTTGATTGGTTCTTCGGTGGCGAAGAGCTTTCGTCATCGCCCGGATGACTGACTCGGTATGCAGGCTTTCATGCACGTGATGGCCGACTATTTTGCGCGAGAACGCATCAGTGACCAGACTTACGTAAGCGACGCTTTGCTCGGTCGGTAAGTAGGTTATATCCGCCACCCAGACCTGTTCCGGGCCGGTCGCAGTGACCTGGTCAGGGCCGGGCTTGAGCCGATTCGGATGTCGACGGAAGCGATGATGGCTGTCGGTCGTCTTGTGATAAGCGCGTTTGCGTGGGACCAGTTGTCGATGATCCCGCAAAATATCGAACAACCGATCTCGGCCTACCGTTTGCGTCAGTTCAGGTTCGGATTGCATAAGGCCATGCAGCTTGCGGGTGCCCAACCGGGGCATTTCAAGGCGTGTCTCCAGCACAAACCCCAGCACCTTTTGCGCGTGGCTGGCTTGCGCGTCGTAAGCTCGATTGCGCTTGTAATACGCCTGCCGTGAGATGCCCAGAAACTGGCAAGCCCTGGTGACACTCAGGCCTTCGATTTGCCCTTGGGTGAGGACTTGCCGGATCGCTTTTTTACGACAGAAACACCGTAATCGTTCTTTAGTACGTCAACGACAGCTTCAAAAAATTGGGCTTTCTGGTTGGCAAGGGCCAGCTTTTCCTCCAGCTCCTTGATTCGCTGCTCTGGTGTCAGCGGCAAATTTGGCTCGGCCATCGGTCGGTTCCTCTGGGCACGAATGGAGGCGCCTTGGCTCCAGTCCTGCCGTCCATGCTTGCGTAACCACACCAACACAGTCGACCGGCCCTGGATCCCATAACGCCGTTGAGCCTCTTTATAACTCAGTTCGCCCTTTTCAACCTGATCGACGACCGCCAATTTAAAGCTCAGCGTGTAATCACGCTGACTGCGCTTTTTTCCTGAATCCATTGGTTCCTCCTGAGGATAGGTCAGAAGGTGTAAACCTTATTCAGGACGAGACACAAAGCAAAAAAAAGCCAGTCATTCGACCGGCCTTTTTTTCATTATCACACCTCAGTTCACTTCCAGCTTGTCGCGATTCCTATCAAGAATCGCCTTGCCAATGCCTTTGACCTCTAGCAACTCCTCAACCGAAGAGAAGGGCCCATTACTTTCACGATATGCAACAATTGCCTGAGCCTTGGCCTCGCCTATCCCCATCAATTCGCGCTGCAGCGTCGGTGCGTCAGCTTGGTTAAGATCCACCTTTGCAGTTTTCGCCTTGACGGCAACGTCCAATCCCAAGGGTGCCCTGGCGGCTTCGGGCGGAGCAGCCGGCCCGGCGATAGCGGCGATTGAAAGGCTGGTAAACAATGCAAAAACGAGGGAGTAAAAATAGCCAGTATGCATAAATGAAGCTCCATGACATCGATTGAAAGAAGCAGCTTTTCCCAAGCCGCCTCTGAAACTTAGGCGATGTAGTGGAGCTGTCAAAAACAGGTCCGTTACGAAATGTGAAACAATCAGAGATCAAGGCGACGCTGTTGATAGATCCAGTCGACGATCTCGCCGTCCGGGGTATAGCCACTGACCGTTTCCCGCAGGAGCTGGCGAACTCTTGAGTAATCGTCCTTATCCACCATTGCCAACAACTCAACCAACCTGGCCTTGAGCACATCCCAAGAAAGGTAATCTTCATTGGCGGTCATGATCATTGGATGCGGAGTAGCCGCAACGTTGTCGCCGATCAGCAACTCTTCGTAAAGCTTCTCACCAGGGCGCAGTCCAGTGAACTGGATTGCGATATCACCGTGTGGGTTTTTATCCGAGCGGACACTCAGGCCAGACAGGTGAATCATCTTTTCGGCGAGCTCGACAATCCTCACCGGCTCGCCCATATCCAGAACGAAAACATCTCCTCCCAACCCCATCGAACCCGCCTGAATCACCAGTTGAGCGGCTTCTGGGATGGTCATGAAGTAACGGGTAATCTTCGGGTGCGTGACGGTAAGCGGCCCACCTAGCTGAATCTGTTTATGGAACAATGGAATGACCGATCCGGAAGACCCCAAAACGTTTCCGAAACGCACCATCGTGAAACGAGTTTTGTTGATGCAGTGCACATTCGAAACGTCGCCAAACATAACGGGAGCCGGTTCCCGGCTTAAAGCCTGGAGTGTCATTTCAGCCAAACGCTTTGTACTTCCCATCACATTGGTTGGCCTCACGGCTTTATCCGTTGAAATGAGAACAAAGTTGGCAACCTCTGCCTGCAAGGCAGCCTGGGCCGTGTAGAGAGTTCCCAGGACGTTGTTAAGGATCCCTTCGGCGATATTATGTTCAACCATCGGGACGTGCTTGTAGGCTGCGGCGTGATAAACAGTCTTTACACGCCAAGTCTTCATGATATCCAACAGCTTTTCCTGGTTACGCACCGACCCCAGAATCGGTAGTAACGTAACCGGCAAAGATTCGCGCACGACCCGTGCTTCCAGCTCGGACATAATGCTGTAAAGGTTGAACTCACTGTGCTCAAACAGCAAAAGCGTAGTGGGTTTCAACGCAAGAATCTGTCGGCACAGTTCAGAGCCGATAGAACCACCAGCCCCCGTCACCAAAACCACTTGGGCCTTGATACAGTGTTCGAGAAGATCTGCCTGCGCAGGCACCGCATCACGGCCAAGGAGGTCGGCGATATCGACTTCCTGAATATCGTCCACTTTTACGCGACCGCTGGCCAAGTCCATGAACCCAGGCACACTACGGACATGCAGAGGAAAAGCCTCCAAATATCCGAGAACTTCACGGCGTCTTGCACGATTGGCCGACGGAATGGCCAAAAGAATCTCTTGGGCACTTGTGGCATCTATCATCTGTTGAATATGTTTGGGCTTATAGACTTGCAATCCAGCAATAACCCTGCCGGCGATACTATTATCGTCATCAATAAATGCAACGGGTCGCATTACGCGTCCCATGCGTAAGGCGGCTACAAGCTGGTTGCCCGCCGCCCCGGCACCATAAACGGCAACCCTTGGCAATCCATTGTCTCTACTGGTGAAAGGCACGTGCTGAGCAGCAGTAAACCAGTCACCCAGAAAATACTGACGCATCGCCAGACGCAGCCCTCCGATCATCAAGAGACTGAGCCACCAATAGTTAAAAATTATTGAGCGAGGAATAATGTTCTGATGATTGCTATACCAATAAACCACCAGGCCGAGAATAAGCGAAGAAAGGCTCACCGCCTTGACGATCTCGATAAGGGCATCGTTGCCAAAGTAACGCAAAACTGCGCGATACAATCCAAAACGAATAAACAGCGGAATCGCGACCACGGGCGCGCACAGGAATAACCAGGTATGGGTTTTGAGTGGATTTATGGTCTCGTCAATCCCGAGACGAACGACAAATGCCATCCAAAGCGCAATCCAGACCAATATCACGTCGGTCCCAACTTGCATCAGCCTTTTTTGCCGCCGCGGAAGTTGGATTAGCCGTTGGCGAAGCATGTCAATGTCCTTTTTCAAAAAAGCAAGCAACAAGCTTAAAGCTCAATAGGTTTAATCTCATACAGCTCCCAGGCTCTTAATCTTCATATGCCACGAAAACGGCCCGGAAGAAAGCACTCGATCAGCCTTCACGCTGACCGGCCTTGAACCGTAAAGCCAAGAAGACCAAGGGTACGTAGGCTATCAGCACACCTGAAAAACCATCGATATTGCCCAAGGCCACCAGAGTAGCGATCGGTAACAGCCAGATCAGGTTTATTCCGGTGACTGACAAGGTAACGGGCAGGTGACCACCAAAGCGACGCGACGCATACTGATAAGCATGGCTACGATGAGCCTCGTGCACCTTGTCACCGTTGAGCAGCCGGACAAATAGAGTACAGGTAGCGTCGACGATGAATATGCCCAATAGAATCAGCCATCCCCATAACAATGCAGGGTTGACCCAGGCTGCTTGCAGGGAAAGGAACCCCAGTGTTATCCCCAGGAAGCCACTACCGGCATCCCCCATGAAGATACGAGCTGGGGGGAAATTCCAATACAAGAAACCCGCCACTGCCAATGCCAGCACTATGGGTGCCCATACAAAACTGACATTTCCGGAAGCGACATACAGAAGCGCTCCGCCAAGGCACACAAAGATCGCCTCCATACTGGCCAACCCGTCTATCCCGTCCATGAAGTTATAGAGATTCAATAACCAGACCAGATAAAAGCTTCCAAAAAAGTACCCCGCCCACCCCAGATTCAAAGGTATGCCAAATAGGGATATCGGCGATAAGCCGCCGAGGAGGATCATCCCTGCGATCGCTGCGATAAAATGGCCCAGCAACCGCCAGCGCGCGGGGATATGGCCATGATCATCGAGAAATCCAATGATTGCGACAGCGCTCCCGGGCAGAACGACAGCCAAAGTCAGCGACCAGGATGCCTGTCCGGTCAACGCAAGGAAAACCACGCTCGAAATGAATGAGACCACAATTGCCACGCCTCCCCCCCTAGGGGTGGGTAGGACATGGGAGCTGCGTGCATTGGGAACATCGATAAGACTATTGGAAAGCGCATATCGACGTAGTACAGCGGTACCTATGAGTGCGCCGGCCAGCGTCAACGGTAAAACCCAATATAAGCTTGTCATCAACGACATTCCAAAAATTCTTTAGCTGTTTTATTCAAAGCGTCCTCTATGGGAACAGGTGGATTCCAACACAGTAGCGATCGGGTTTTACTAATATCAACTTGCAATGTTCCGCACAACCGCTGTGATAATGCTCGACGCCCTAGAGCAACAGCACAAAATATCAACATAGACTCCGGCACGGGAATCAAGCGGCTTTTGACCCCCAAGGCCCGGGCAGTTTTGTTCAGTAGCTCAGTCGTTGACAGATCCGCTCCGTCACTGACTAAAAACACCTGCCCCGCCGCACTAGGATGTTCCAGGCAAACCAAGATCAAACTCACCAGATTTTCGAGTGCTACCAGGCTGCGTTTGTTATGAATTGCACCGAAAGGCAGTGGTATCCCTTTCTTCAGCCAACCCATCATACTCCGAAAATTGGCTTTGACGCCGGGGCCATAAATCAGGGGGGACGAATAATAACGACCTCCATCCCGGTCTCTAGCGAGATAGCTCGCAATGCATCTTCCGCTTCCTTTTTGGAGATGCCGTAGGGGTCTGAAGGCGCAGGATCATCATCCGCAGTGAAAGGGTGGCCAAGACTCGTCGCCTCGCCATTCACTTTAATCGAACTGATGAAGACAAAACGTCTAACCCCAGCCCATGCAGCTTGCCGGGCAAGATTGACGGTACCATCGACGTTAACCTTTCGAAACTCGGATAATGCGTCGGCAGCCACTTCGTTCATCACATGCACCCGCGCAGCAGCATGAACGACTGTGGTAGTCCCCTTTAAGCATCCGTCCCAATCAGTTGTGGAAGAGATGCCTTGGATAAAAAACAATTGTGAGTTGGCGGCAGGGTTATCTTCTTCTGAGCGCACGACAGAAATGGGTAGATAATCCGGATGTTGATCCAAGGCGTTGACCAACGCAGAGCCAACGAATCCAGTTGCTCCGGTAATCAAGACCCGCTGAGGTGCGCGACCTGCATCAATAGTCAATTTAAAAAACCCTTGTACTCATTGATCAACAAATCAGAACAGGTGCCCGCCCCAAAATCTTTTAGCGCACGATTCCGGGCCGCCGTCGCCATCGCCATCATCAAGGGAGCGTTGTTCAGCGTGGCCAGAATAGCGCCTTCCAGAGCTACCGCATCTCGGACAGGAACTAAAACACCGGTTTTTCCGTCGACAATCGCATCAGACAAGCCATAGATATCGCTGCCAATCGTTGGTGTTCCCATTGCAGCCGCCTCAATAACGACGGTGCCAAACCCTTCACGATAACTGGGCAGGCACAGTAAATCGGCGAGTGCCATATATTTTTCGGGTTCGTCAGAATAACCGACTATCTTTATATTGTTTCGTACCCTGACTTCGCTAACCTGATCAATGATATTTTTTCCATCCAACTCAAAGGGGCCGACCAGCACAAGAAATATATTACTGTCCTTTTTTACTATTTCGCTGAATGCTGACATCAGTTCTCTAAGCCCTTTGTCAGGCGTAATTCTACCGACAAACAAAAGAATCTTACCTGACTCGGGAATAGCCAAATCAGTTCGCAACGCATTTAATTTTTCCGAGGGGTAACGGGAGGGTTCAAACCGTGCCAGATCAATACCCGCCAGAGAGCCAGCACCGATAACGGATATCTTTTCAGGCTTGATTATCCCGTTGGAAACTAGAAATTTTCTTTGACTCTCACTGTCGGCGTAACAATGGGTATTCAAAAAACCGATAATCTTGTCACAGCCTTTCAGTATCGCTCGTTTGATACCCGTCTTGGTAACCCAAGGTTGCCCGGTGAACGTATGTAGCCGAACCTTCGTACCCGAAAAAAAACCTGCAATCGCACAAAGCAAACCGGCTTTCGGAGTTGTTGAATGTACGATATCGAACTTGCTTTTTCTGAACGTAACAATCAACGTGACCAAGCTCAAAAAATCCCGGATTGGATTTATTTCTCGTTCGATGTTCACAGGCTTATAGGTAAAGCTCTTCTCAAGCGCGAGTGCATCACTCATCTCGTCGCGACTGGCAATCACCGTTACCGCCATACCCGCAGCGCTCAATGCCTCGATCTGGGCCCGTAGTTGGGTGACCACAAAAAAAGGAACAGTCGAAACCCGAGCAATTTTTAATTCATTAGGCTGCAAAAAAAATCCCCTTTGTGCGGTGGCGGCGACCTTCCCGAGCAGAACCAGCCAAAACCAATAATCCTAGCCCCACAAACCGTAGAAAAAATATAACCTGTATTCTGGAGTAACTAATCGAGTAACACAATTGATACGCTCCTATTAGCCTGCCTGCTTATCCACGAAAAGCTCACAAATCACTGCCGGTACTTCTCTTTCGGGGATAAAACCAAGGGTATCGAGCAGCTTCGTAGACGGATAACGGGTCCGAGCTACAAGTGCGTCAATACGTGCTTGAGTCACAGGCAAAGCCGAAAAGCGATTAACCAGGCTAACCATCAACCGCAAAGGCGCTTCCGGGAGGCTCCACCTAGGCCTCGTCACATGCTGCGCATCAGCCATGCCGTTTATCAAATCCGACAGTGCGCAGTCGTTGGAAAGGTTAAATACTTCACCTTTTGCCCTGGGGTCGAACCCGCAGAGCATCAACGCGGAGACAACATCATCAACGTGTATGTAGGTCGCTACGGATTTTTTTTTGGCAGCGCCTATGTAAAAAAACAACCCTCTTCTGACAATTTTACCCAATTGTCGCAGTGAGTTATTGGTCATGCTTTTGCCAAACACATTGGATGGACGCAAAATAGAGTACGTGAAAAATTGATTATCTCTATTTTTCGCTACACGAGAATCCCCAATCGTTTTGGTTGTTTCATAAGTACCTTGTGGATTTTCTAGAGTCAGCTCGTTGACGACGCGCACGACGCCCCTGGCCGGCCCGTAAGCACCTACGCTGCTCAGTTGAACAAAGTGTATCGGATGTTCTTTACATGCCAGGCGATTCGCAGTAGCCACCAATCGCTCCGTAGCGTCTACATGAAGAGCTTGCATCAATTCTTCGTTATGGATCTCACCCGCACAATTAAAAACAACATCGCATCCGGCCAATAAAGATTCATAATTGGTCTCCGCACTTGTTAAATCAGCATGCACAATTTCTACGCCATTAAAGTCACACTCAAAGGAGCTACGGGTCACCAATCTGACGCTATGGCCCGACTCACAAAGCCGCGAAAGCAGCTGGCTTCCAATAAATCCTTTGGCGCCGGTCAGTAATATCAAGATGCCTCTCCTCCTTGTATGACTACAGATTCTTTTCGTGCGTCATCACGTCGTTTGCCTCTGGCGAAATTGTCGCTAATCGCACGTATGACATACGCCAATTCCAAGGGATAGAAAATCCAAGAGTAGATACCAAACCTGTCATTGTAGGCCACATCAAACATCGCGATATGGAGACATGAAAGAAAAGCGCATACATAGAAGAGATAGAGCTCCCGCTTATGGAGCTCCTCTCCGAGCAATTTCAGAGTCACCAAAAAAAATAAAGACAGCGACGAGAAGGCCCAGAAATCCAACCTGAATCCAGTCTGATAGTCAATATTGCCCACCTCACTGTAATTAATGACCAAGCCATAACCGGACAAGAAATCAAATAATACAGCGACCAACATACCAAACAGCTTGAAGTAGGACGCCAATGATACGACAAGCCACAAGGTGACTAAACCATAGACCCCCACTCCCAATACCCACCGCCGGAAGAGAAAAAATGGAAAATAGACGATTGAAGACTTATGAAACAAGGCAGCGAACAATGAAAGTACTACGCCACGTCCCGACCTTCCTCTGACACAAAAATACAATGCAAAATTAATAAAGCAAAGAGCGAGGCCCTGACGAATAACATTGGCAGTCAAGGAGAAAAAGAAAGGGTAAAATAAAACAGCCCCAAAAACAAACAGCGGCCAAGAGGACTGACGCCCAAACACCGCTCTAATCAGAATGTAATACGACCACAAAAACGCGAAAGTAATCAAATAAAAGAAACTATGATAGTCAAGTGAAAAATAACCAAACAACTGCACAACGGCAATAAACCCCGGTTCGAATGTTTGAAAGGGATTATCCAGACCAGATGTTAAATCTCTAAAAAAATTTATATAAACCGCTGTATCTCCCTCCATATCATATGGACGATTGGAAATATCGTAGGAAACGACGGCAATCGCAAACAATACGACAAAAATCTCCATGGCGCGGTTGACGTCTGCAGTCCTACTATCCCGTATCAGCGCTCTGACTGCAGCGATAAAAAACAAAATCGCGCTTGTCACGTAGAACGCCGCACCGTATAGATTTAGACTTAACATTCTTTTGCCTCAGTTATTCGCGACCTCAAGCGTAGCATCAGCGTACCCTGCTACCAGGCCCGACCCGCTTTCTGACATTAACCGTTTCAATAAATGTTGTTAATCGAAAACAGTATAAATTTCGCAGTAAAAACATGATACTTTGGGCGGTACATTTACGAGTAGACCTTGCCATTGCTAAAAATGTAACAAGAAAATTGGAATACAGATCCGTCCGCAATGTTGGTTGCGTGTGGAAGTACCCATAAAGGTCATTGAGATAAATATTGTAAGATTTTATTTTCCCGGCCGTGGTGGATAGATAGGAACCGGCTGAAGGATTACACCTATACCTGACCAGCGGCGCATTTATATAAGCGGCTTTTTTATCTGGGAGTAGAGAGTCAATCACAAAAAACCACTCCATAAACTCATGTTCGATTATTGCCCTTCTGGAGTTCCGTCTATAGGCATAGGAACTGTGAACAGCAATAGCGCCCCAACGAGCCATTTCCTGAAGCGAGATTAACGACACTTTTTCTGTATTCGCATCGGGATATTGCGTTTCAGATGAATACGTATTGTCATCCGAAAAATAAACAGCCTTATGAAATACAACATTTACATCTGTGTGACTCTTAAAGACATCATATTGTTGCTGTAGCTTTCCCGGCAACATGACATCATCGCCATCAAAGTGGTAAACCACGTCACCGGTTGCCATTTTATGCACGCCGTGATAATTCAAAGCGGCGCCAACATTCTCATCTCTGAGCAGAAGTTTGATTCTCCCCGGATGACGGTTAGAATATGCGAGAAGTTTTTCCTGGGTACGATCAGTCGAACAGTCGTCCGAAACGACAATCTCGCACTCAAAGTCAATTTCTTGGGAGAGGATGCTATCCAAGCACTCTTCAATATAATTTTCCTGGTTATAACAGGACACTACAACACTACCTGTCAACATCAGACCGCTCTCCTTTGGTAAATCATGAAGCCGATAATTGAAACCACAAAATACACGACATTCATTATAAGATTAGCAAGAAAAACCCCCTCGACTCCCAACCCACTCTTTAGCAGAAAGAGGCTCACCCCGCAAAATATGAAACCTTGGGTCAGTTCACTTATCAGGTATATCTTTAAAGCTGCCTTGGCGACCACTATAAAGCTGATTACATAGGTGGTAACACGAAAAAAATCTGCCAACAACTGATACTTAATCAAACCTTCAAGCGCTACAAACTCGGAAGAAAGAAGCAATGGAATAATGTAGTGTCTTAAAGCATAGAAAACGATTGCCGCTGCTAGAAAAACCCCCATGACAAGCTTCATAAACTTCAAGACTAGCGGTGTTATCTGCTCAATCTTTACTTTCTCTGACACCATGGGCATGAAATACACAGCGAGAAAGATAGTAAAAAAACCCATATACGCGCTTGAGAGCTTAATAGAGGCCTGCCAAATACCAGCCGCTACTAATCCAACATGCTCAATAATTTGTTCACGGATGACTATTTCTATCAGAGGGACGCTGACCGCGCCTACCGTTGCCATCAACGTGAAAGCCAGCATCCGCTTGAATCCTTTACTCTCACATTTGAAACCTATCGGTAGCCTGAAAAAAACAGATCGCCGATAGAAATACATCGCGGGAATAGTGTAAAGCGAGAAAAACAACACCATCGATAACGCTGCGCCGATAAACTGTAAATTCTTAATCAGAACCCAGCTCACGGGAAGTACAAGTACATTACCCACGATCTGGATCATTGCATATGTCTTGGTGTCCCTAAGTCCATTAGCCACGCCTGTGACCAAGTTAGTGAATGCAAACCCAAACTGGGCGACGGAAAGAAATACAACAACCCAGTAGTAATCAGGAGTTTTAAATATATACACCGACAAAAAACTGGAAAAGACACACCCCAGAAAGCCCAAAATCAGGCAAAACATTAAGGAATATGCCTTTGATATTGCCACAAAATCAATCAGTTGTTTTGGCCGTCTTTTATACTCAGCAACATACTTAATCAAGCCATTAACGATACCACCACCAGCAAGTAAAGACAGTATAGTGACTGTACTCATGAAATGGCCTAGTTGCCCCATCCCTTCAGCACCTAGGTATACCGCAACAAACTTGATAAAAGCAAAACCGACCCCGATCTTTGAAATTTGAGCGACCGAGGTGAGCGCTGCGCTGATGAGCACGCGTCTTCTATCAGAAACACCAACTTCGTTCTTACGGGCAGGTTGCATTAATCGCACCGATCACAGCAGTAGCTACCTGCTCCATTTCCGACTCTTGCATGCCATACCAGATCGGTAGACGAAGGAGGCGCTCGCTTTCAATCGTGGTATTCACATCCGCACCGTGAAAACGACCGAGCCGTAATCCAGCGGGAGCAGAGTGCAGAGGAATGTAATGAAATACAGCACCAATGCCTTGTTTCTTTAAAATATCCAAAACCTTTGTGCGAACTTCGATATTTCCGACTTTTATATAAAACATATGAGCATTCCCATCGCAGCCATTTGGAATGACAGGTAGCTCTGCACGCCCGTTCCGACTTATCTCCTGCAACGCCGACTGATAATAGTTCCAGACCCTCTGCCTTGCCTTATTGATCTGATCTGCTTTTTCGAGCTGACCAAACAGATAGGCGGCTTGTAGTTCTCCTGGGAGGTAGCTGCTTCCCACATCAACCCAAGTATATTTATCAATCATACCGCGAAAAAACTGACTGCGATTGGTTCCCTTCTCTCTAATGATTTCGGCCCGGCCAATGAACTGTTCATCATTGATAATTAATAATCCGCCCTCGCCTCCGCTGGTATAGTTTTTAGTTTCGTGAAAACTATAGGCGGCCAAATGCCCAATAGTTCCTAATGCCTTACCCTTGTAGGTAGACATCATGCCCTGGGCTGCATCTTCGATCACAAACAAATTATGCCGTTCAGCAATGGACATAATGGTATCCATTTCGCAGGCAACGCCCGCATAATGGACAGGCACAATTGCTTTTGTCTTATCAGTTATTGCCGCTTCAATAAGCGCTTCATCAATATTCATAGTGTCAGCACGAATATCCACAAACACGATAGTTGCGCCGCGCAACACAAAAGCGTTAGCGGTACTGACAAATGTGTAGCTGGGCATTATAACCTCGTCGCCCGGCTGTATATCGATCAGCAACGCCGCCATCTCCAGCGCTTGGGTACAAGAGGGCGTCAACAGCGATTTCTTGCACCCCAGGTTTTCCTCAAACCAACTTTGACACCGAAGCGAAAACTCTCCATCACCAGACATTTTTCCACTGCGCATCGCAGCAATGACGTGCTGATCTTCATTACCAGTGTAAGGTGGTTTATTGAATGGAATAGTCATTTAAATTCATCCAAAAATTGTTTTTCCAAATCCAGGAGACCTTGTTTACGCTCTTTCATACGAACGGCAGGTATACCTGCATAAATCCCCCAAGGATCTGTACTCTTAGTAACCAACGCCATAGCTCCTATGGAGCAGCCCTCTTTAATTGTAACGCCGGGCATTACCGTAGCGCCGGCCCCTACGATGACATGCCGCTCAAGTGTAACCTTGGCGAACAGTTCGTCTTTATACTTTTTTGGAATCAGCGAATTGGTCAGCGTTGCACCGCTGTAGTCATCCGATTGAGAAAATATCTTAACGCCATAGGCCAGCGTACAAAAATCCGCAAACTCAATCCCAGGCTCTCCGCCGGCAATGAGACACATAGGAGTAATATGGTTATACTTGCCGAATATTACCCGCCCCGACACCACGCAAAAATCGTCGATCCTTGTATAATCGCCAAGCTCTATGCACTCAGGATTATAGATACTCGCCTTATCGCTTATTTTTATGTTTTTCCCCAGCTTCCTGAAACCCAGTTCGCTTAGCTGTGCTTCGCTCAAATATGCCATAGGCCACCCACAATAGATCAATCCAAAACTTTAAAAACATCACTGGTCTTCTGCTCTCCAATCAGACAGAGCAGACAGTGACCATAACTATTATTTTTCAGTTCGTTGGCTGTTTTGGAAAGTTTTCTGGTGCTCAACCAACCATGTTTACCAGAATGATACCTTTCATTTTCCACCTCACGCCTGATCGGATTCCACCTACAGCAATGTAAACAGTCAGCTGAGCGGAGGCTATTGTGCACCTTATTCACGACTATTGTCCGCGAGCAGTGCGGGCAGCCTCTTTCACCTTGGCTCGCGGCTTTATTGTATAAGCAAATGATCACCACCCCCGAGGTTGACATAAAGAAAAACGTTCCATCATATTACAGCCTAGGATCGCAACACTTTATATAAACTCATTGATAACATGCTCAGGACGAGTGAACATCAACCCGTTTAAATATCTGACTCTTATCTCTAGAAAAGCTGTTCCGAATCAGTGCAGTTACCACACCCAACATCAAACCCAAAACAAGACCAATCAAGACGACAAGCGTATATTTTGGCTTTACAGGCGAACCAGAAGCCTCTACCCCGCCGTCCATTCTGTAAGTTTTAGCCGTTTGGAATCTTTCCGACAGCTGTTTATAGAAATTGTAATCATTTTCCAAGTTCCGGAGTTTCTTGATAAAAGGATCATTGGACTTCCTGGACTTCAGATTCTCAATTTCAGCTTCCAGTGCTTTCGTTCCACGCATATAGGTAAGCTCGCCGTCCATATCTCCAGCAATGCTTAATGAAGAATTTGAATCACCATTGACGATAGGGGGTCTTTCCAGCCCAATCGCTTTGGCAACAACCAACGCCTCACGAAGGTTGACAAGCGTGTCTTCGCGGATCTTATCTCCAACTTCACGAAGCGAAGCGATTCGCTGCTGAAGGTTAAAGGCCTTGACGCTGGACTCACTGGATATATTTTTGTTGATCTCTTGCATTGCCAGTTCTTGTGCTCGCTCTACATATTGCTCTATCCAGATCGCGGCCTGTTTGGGATCCGCATCAAGAATGACAATCGAGTATCGATCCACCGCATCCTTGCCTGCGCTCCCGTAAATCTGCAGGTTTTTTGAAAGCTTTTCATAAAACAACCCCTTGGGGTCGCTGTCTTGATGCTGGGCCGGCAGATAAGTTCTATTAAAGAACTCTCGACGAAGAGATTCGGCTTGAAGACTTTTCACAAAGACCGAATAAACATCTTTAACCGTCAACGTGGGCAGTTTTGCCCGCCCGTAGTTGAGGTTTTCTATATCATTTTGCGTTGGCGGAACAATAAGAGCTTTTACTTCGTAGAGGGGAACGGAAAGAGTCGCATAGGTCGCAGCGATAGCAGCACCCAGAAAAGCCAAGCATAAAACTATAATTTTCTGTCGCCAAAGCGTAGACACGAGAGCATGTACATCGAGCTCGCCACTATCTACATGCTTTTTGGAGTCAACCGGCATAACTCATGTCCTTATAAATAGAAAACATCATGCCCCTCGAATGGGCTGCACAAGAGTGATCAAAGCCAAGCAGCGCGAGAGACCGCTTCAGGTCCTGGCCGGTTCTCGGTAGAGATATGTTGGAGCCACAGCGATCTTTACGGACATCACCCAATGCGGCCCAACAATGACGTTTAGCCTCACGCAGAGTGTAAGTGCCCATGCTGTTAGCCTGGAGAAATATAGATGGGCCGGAGATCGAGCGGTCGACATAGGACTCAGACAAATGCAGGATGGTGTCTGGGTGTTGCTCGCGCGAGACATGTTCGATTTGATCGCGGTGGCAGATATCGACGCGATCAAATACATAATGGAAACGCTGGCTAACTTCGGCCACAGAGTCGGCAGCAAGGGAGATAACATAAAAGATAACTGCTGGGCCGATAAACCCAGCATCATCGGTAACTAGGACGTTCACGAGAACTACATCCTTTAGGTAGCTGATAGGAGCGCTTACAAAACGCCGCTCATCCATGAATGTAGAAGTCATCCTAAGCTGATCCCCCGAAAGAGACAGCCTGAACCGATGTGAAGCATACCATTATCGCGTAAACCCGGCATTTTACAGCATGATAACGATTTGACTATGGGCAACCTGCCGGGATAATTTCGACTTGCATTAAAGGTCAAACAAGGCGTTTACGTGCAGCTCTACGCGCACGTCCCACCAACCAGCCAAGAACCGGTCCGACCACCATACCGATCAACAGCGCTAGAATCATGACCAGTGACACCGGCAACACCGGTCCTGCCCACCCAAGGAAGAACAGGGAGACCGACTGCTGATTCTCGAGAACGAATGTCAGTATCGCCAGAACCAGCAACAGGACGAACACTGCGAGCACTACACGCTTGAGATTACGCATGAGCTGATACCTGCATTAGAGCGACTATCAAATCCCCTCCTCTTCCTCATTAACCCGGTCACGGAGTTCTTTGCCTGGTTTGAAATGAGGGACAAACTTTCCATCAAGGCTGACGGATTGACCGGTTTTCGGATTGCGCCCAACCCGCGGGGCGCGGTAATGCAGGGAAAAGCTGCCGAAACCACGGATTTCAATACGATCACCCGTAGCCAAACACTGGGACATCTGTTCAAGCATGGTCTTGATGGCCAGCTCCACATCCTTGGATGAGAGTAGCCCTTGATGGGTGACAATTCGTTCGATCAACTCCGACTTCGTCATATTTTTCCCTTCTTTTTCAAGCAGCTAGGAAAATCGCTTGAAAAGGTTTTAGCATGACCGGAGGGATTTGAACAGCCCAAGTATTGACATTCTTCTTGACTCCCCTATTGCCTCTTTCCGCGCAAGCAGGGAGATGCTATCGACAGATGACCAGCATCGTACGAGTCAGATAGCCAGCCGGATTGAAACCAAAGGGATACTGATCTTCATCCTTCGCATCGTCGGATCGGGTAATCACCTTGTAACCAGCCCCCTTGCACTCTCTTGCAGCTCTCTTGTGGCACTTCTCCCAGCCGGAACCCAACCCCGAGCAGTCGACCTCGATACCACTGACACCACGCACTGCGTGGGTCTTGGCACTCGTAGAGCAAGCTGCCAGCACCAAGACACTCAATACCAGAAAGAGCTTGTTCATTCAGTTCCTTTAGACAGAGGTCCGGATCGATCACTTATACAAGTCGGAGCCACGCCCTGAATAGATTATTGATCCGCTTCATAAAAGAGACAGCTGGGTTGATGGGTTGGTTTCGCAGTGCCCCGAATCAACGCTGTCATCGGCAGCGACTTGCAGAGAATCTTGAAATTTCGCAGGCACAAAAAAGGGCGACCGAAGTCGCCCTTTTTCTATGGTCTGACAGAACTCAGTTCTGTTTTTCCATTTGTGCACGCAGCAGGTCGCCCAGAGTGGTAGGACCAGCAGCAATCTCAGCTGGCTTTTCGCGCAGGCTCTGGATTGCTTCTTTCTCTTCAGCATCGTCTTTCGACTTGATGGAGAGCTGGATTACGCGGCTCTTGCGGTCAACGCTGATGATCTTGGCTTCTACTTCTTCGCCTTCTTTCAGAACGTTGCGCGCGTCTTCAACGCGGTCACGGCTGATTTCGGAGGCTTTCAGAGTCGCTTCGATATCGTCGGCCAGAGTGATGATGGCGCCTTTAGCGTCAACTTCTTTCACGATGCCCTTAACGATTGCGCCTTTGTCGTTCTCTTGAACGTACTCGGAGAACGGATCGCTTTCCAGTTGCTTGATACCCAGGGAGATGCGCTCGCGCTCTGGGTCAACCGACAGGATAACGGTGTCCAGCTCGTCGCCCTTCTTGAAACGACGTACGGCTTCTTCGCCCACTTCGTTCCAGGAGATGTCGGACAGGTGAACCAGGCCGTCGATGCCGCCGTCCAGACCAATGAAGATACCGAAATCGGTGATCGACTTGATGGTGCCGGAGATTTTATCGCCCTTGTTGAATTGGCCAGAGAAGTCTTCCCATGGGTTGGACTTGCACTGCTTGATGCCGAGGGAGATACGACGACGCTCTTCGTCGATGTCCAGAACCATGACTTCCACTTCGTCGCCGACTTGTACGACTTTCGAAGGGTGGATGTTCTTGTTGGTCCAGTCCATTTCGGAAACGTGTACCAGGCCTTCAACGCCTTCTTCCAGCTCAGCGAAGCAGCCGTAGTCGGTGAGGTTGGTAACACGAGCGGTGACGCGGGTGCTTTCTGGGTAACGGGCTTTGATAGCGACCCATGGATCTTCACCCAGTTGCTTGAGGCCCAGGGAAACACGATTGCGCTCGCGATCGTACTTCAGAACCTTGACATCGATCTCGTCGCCAACGTTGACGATTTCCGAAGGATGCTTGATACGCTTCCAGGCCATGTCGGTGATGTGCAGCAGGCCATCGACGCCACCCAGATCGACGAATGCGCCGTAATCGGTGAGGTTCTTGACGATACCCTTGACCTGCTGGCCTTCCTGCAGCGATTCCAGCAGAGCTTCACGCTCGGCGGAGTTCTCGGCTTCCAGGACACTGCGACGGGAAACGACAACGTTGTTGCGCTTCTGGTCCAGCTTGATGACCTTGAATTCCAGCTCTTTGCCTTCCAGGTGCGTGGTATCGCGCACTGGACGGACGTCAACCAGGGAACCTGGCAGGAACGCACGGATGCCGTTAACGTCGACAGTGAAGCCGCCTTTAACCTTACCGTTGATAACGCCCTTGACCACTTCCTCAGCTGCGAAAGCCGCTTCCAGAACGATCCAGCATTCAGCGCGCTTGGCTTTTTCACGGGACAGCTTGGTTTCACCAAAGCCATCTTCAACCGAGTCCAGCGCAACGTGAACTTCGTCACCGACGTTGATGTTCAGTTCGCCAGCGTCGTTGTAGAACTGCTCAAGCGGGATGAGTGCTTCAGACTTCAGACCAGCGTGAACGGTTACCCAGCGAGCTTGGTAATCGATATCAACGATAACACCGGTGATGATGGAGCCTGCCTGAAGGTTCAGGGTTTTCAGGCTTTCTTCAAAGAGTTCCGCAAAGCTTTCGCTCATTTTAATTCCTGTTGATTAGGGCGAAGAATACGCCCGCCTCCACACCCCAGACGGTGTGGGTTAGTTTCATATAAAGGAAGCACCGCAGGACTATGACTGGTCCCCTGCAGGGCTTCCGGGTCACCCGGCGATATCGCGAATGGCGATCTCGCTCATGATGCGTTGCAACACCTGGTCGATGGACAACTCCGTGGAATCCAGCTGTATCGCATCAGCCGCCGGTTTGAGCGGGGCTACTGCGCGCTGGGTGTCACGCTCATCGCGTGCACGGATCTCATCTAGCAGACTCGACAGACTAACATCCTCGCCTTTGCCCTTCAACTGCAAATATCGGCGACGCGCCCTCTCCTCCGCACTGGCGGTGAGGAAAATCTTCAGCGGTGCATCGGGAAAAACCACCGTGCCCATGTCGCGACCGTCTGCCACCAGTCCCGGCGGCTCCTGGAATGCGCGCTGACGTTGCAACAAGGCTTCGCGCACCGCGGGCAGCGCGGCGACCTGGGAGGCCCCGGCCCCCACGCTTTCGGTACGAATGACGTCGCTGACTTCGTCACCTTCCAGAATGATGCGCTGGAGCTGACCGTCGGCCGCGGCAATGAATTGCACATCCAGATGAGCGGCCAGCGCCTTGAGCAACTCTTCGTTGGTCAGGTCGACGCCATGGTTCGCGGCAGCGAACGCCAATAGACGATACAAGGCACCCGAATCGAGCAGATTCCAGCCCAGCTGCCTGGCCAGGATCCCGGCGACGGTCCCCTTGCCCGAACCGCTCGGACCATCGATGGTGATGACCGGTGCCTTGATGTTCACGACTGTGCCTCTTGTGCCACTCGAATACCGACCTGTGCGCACAGCGCCAGGAAGTTCGGGAACGACGTCGCGACGTTGGCGCAATCATGGATGCGAATCGGCGCGCTGGCGCGCAAAGACGCAACACTGAAGGCCATGGCGATACGGTGGTCGCCGTGACCATGGACTTCGCCGCCGCCAATCGGGCCGCCGTCGATGATGATGCCGTCCGGCGTCGGCTGGCACTTGACGCCAAGGGCGAGCAAGCCATCAGCCATCACCTGGATACGATCCGATTCCTTGACCCGCAGTTCCTCAGCGCCCGTCAATACGGTGCGCCCTTCTGCACAGGCGGCCGCCACGAACAGCACCGGGAACTCGTCGATGGCCAGCGGAACCAGAGCCTCCGGAATCTCGATACCCTTGAGTTTAGCTGCTCGTACGCGCAGGTCCGCCACGGGTTCGCCGCCGACTTCACGCTGGTTTTCCAGGGTGATGTCAGCGCCCATCAAGCGCAGGATGTCGATCACGCCGGTACGGGTCGGATTGATGCCGACGTGCTCGAGCACCAGGTCGGAGCCTTCGGCGATCGAGGCGGCCACCAGGAAGAACGCCGACGACGAGATGTCGCCCGGCACTTCGATGTGGGTCGCGGTCAGCTTGCTGCCAGACTCGACGGACGCCGTGGCGCCATCGACCGTGACCGGGTAGCCGAAGCCGCGCAGCATGCGCTCGGTATGATCGCGGGTCGGGGCCGGTTCGGTGACGGTGGTCTTGCCTTCGGCGTAGAGACCGGCCAGCAGCAGGCAGGATTTCACCTGGGCGCTGGCCATTGGCATGGTGTAGGTCAGGCCCTTGAGCTTGTTGCCACCGCGGATGATCATCGGCGGACGACCGTCGGCGGCCGTCTCGATGACCGCGCCCATTTCCCGCAATGGGTTGGCGACGCGATTCATCGGGCGCTTGGACAGCGAGGCATCACCGGTCAGGGTGCTGTCGAAGTCCTGCGCGGCCAGCAGGCCGGACAACAGGCGCATCGAGGTCCCGGAGTTACCCAGGTAGATTGGACCCGGGGCAGGCTTGAGGCCGTGCAGGCCGACACCATGGATGGTCACGCGACCGTGGTGCGGACCTTCGATGACCACGCCCATGTCGCGAAACGCTTGCAGCGTCGCCAGGGCGTCTTCGCCCTCAAGGAAGCCTTCCACCTCGGTCACGCCTTCGGCCAGGGAGCCGAGCATGATCGAACGGTGGGAAATCGATTTATCGCCCGGTACACGAATACGCCCGCTCAGGGAGCCACCAGGTTGTGCCAGGAAAATCAGATCGTTGGAGTTCATAGCGTCCACATAGGCCCGACGGGCCAGGATTTTACTGAAATGCTCGCGGGCCACCCTGGCGCGTGTGAAAACGCCCAGCAATTGGT
Source organism: Pseudomonas sp. H1_F01 (assembly GCF_054681425.1). Lineage (NCBI taxonomy): Bacteria > Pseudomonadati > Pseudomonadota > Gammaproteobacteria > Pseudomonadales > Pseudomonadaceae > Pseudomonas > Pseudomonas sp. H1_F01. The sequence goes on from NZ_CP162823.1 coordinate 4,979,943, forward strand.
GCCCGTCCCCTGCATCGACCGCGTCGCGCAAGGCGTCGAGGTCGCTGCGAAATGTATCGAGTGTGCGCAGGACAGCTTCGCGGTTGGCGAGGAAGATGTCGTGCCACATGACCGGGTCGCTTCCAGCGATTCTCGTGAAATCGCGGAAACCGCCGGCAGCGTAACGGAAGATCTCAAGATTTTCATTGCGTTTGGCCAACGAATCCACCAGGCCGAACGCCAACAGGTGCGGCAAGTGGCTGGTGGCAGCCAACACTTCATCGTGGCGCTCGACCTGCATGTGCTCGACATCGGCGCCCAATTCGCGCCACAAACGGTCCACCATCGCCAGCGCGGCTGGATCCGTCTGGTCCAGCGGCGTGAGGATCACTTTGTGGCGACGAAACAACTCGGCGTTGGAGGCTTCCACCCCGCTCTGCTCGGAACCGGCAATCGGATGGCCGGGTACGAAGCGCGCCGGCATCCCACCGAAAGCCTCGGTGGCCGCACGCACGACGTTGCCCTTGGCGCTACCGACGTCGGTCAGGATCGCTTGCCCCAGGTTCATGGTCGCCAGACGCGCCAGCAGTTTTTCCATGGCCAGGATCGGCACAGCCAACTGGATTACGTCCGCGCCCTGGCAAGCGATCGCCAGGTCATCCTCGCAGCGATCGACCACCCCCAGCTCCACGGCCAGCTTGCGCGACTGCGGATCCAGGTCGACACCGACCACCTCGCGGCACAGGCCGCTTTCACGCAAGCCCTTGGCAAACGAACCGCCAATCAACCCCAGGCCGACCACCACCAGGCGACCGATCATAGGGGCAGCAGGTTGCAGAGAAGTGACATCAACCACGAGCCAGAACCTTGCTCAACGCCTCAAGGAAACGGTTGTTTTCCGCTGGCAGGCCGATGGTGATGCGCAGGTGGTTCGGCATGCCGTAGTTGGCCACCGGACGCACGATCACGCCTTCGCGCAGCAGCCCCTGATACACCGGCGCGGCGACACGCCCCAGGTCGACGCAGATGAAGTTGCCTTTGGATGGAATCCAGCTCAAGCCCAACTCCCGGAACCCCGCTTCCAACTGCTGCATGCCGGCCGCGTTCAGGCGACGGCTTTCGGCCAGGTAGGCCTCATCCTGCAATGCGGCGCAGGCGGCTGCCAGGGCGAAGCTGTTGACGTTGAATGGCTGGCGCACGCGGTTCAGCACATCGGCCACCACGGCGGTGGACAAGCCGTAGCCAACCCGTAGCGAGGCCAGGCCGTAGGCTTTCGAGAACGTGCGCGAAACCAGCAGGTTCGGGTAGGCAGCGAGGAAATCCAGGCCATCGGGCAAATCGCTGCCTTCGGCGTATTCGATGTAGGCCTCGTCCAACACCACAAGCACGTGCGCAGGCACGTCTTGCAGGAAGTCGTCCAGGGCCTGGGCATCGAACCAGGTGCCGGTCGGGTTGTTCGGGTTGGCAATGAAGACCACCCGCGTGTTGGCGTCGATGGCAGCCAGCATGGCCGGCAGATCGTGTCCCCAGTTTTTGGCCGGGACCACATGGGCATCCGCGCCCACGGCCTGGGTCGCAATCGGGTAGACCGCAAACGCGTGCTCGCTGAACACGGCGTTGAGACCTGGTGCCAGGTACGCGCGCGCCACCAACTCAAGAATGTCGTTGGAGCCGTTGCCCAGCGTCACTTGGTTCAGCTCGACGCCACAGCGCTCGGCCAGCAGGCTTTTCAGCGCAAACCCATTACCATCGGGGTAACGGGTCAGCTCGGCCAGTTCGTCGCGGATCGCCGCCAGCGCCTTGGGGCTCGCGCCCAACGGGTTTTCGTTGCTCGCCAACTTGACGATGCTGGCCGGATCCAGGTCCAGCTCGCGGGCCAGTTCGTCCACGGGCTTGCCCGGAACGTAAGGCGAGAGTTGTTGCACGCCTGGCTGAGCCAGAGCGAGGAAGTTGCCACTCATTTGCTATCCGCCCTTAAAGAACTGCCTTGGGGTAGGAACCCAGCACCTTGAGTGCCACTGCTTCCTGACTGATTTTCTCCAGCACACCTTTTACCAGCGGATCGCGGTGGTGGCCGACAAAATCGATGAAGAACACGTAGGTCCATTTACCGCTGCGCGACGGACGGGTCTCGATCCGCGTCAGGTCGATACCGTTGTCGTGGAACGGCACCAGCAGCTCATGGAGCGCACCAGGCTTGTTGCTCATGGAGACGATGATCGAAGTCTTGTCGTCGCCAGTCGGCGGCACTTCCTGGCTGCCGATCATCAGGAACCGCGTGGAGTTGTCTGGGCGATCCTCGATTTTCTCGGCCAGGCGAGTCAGCCCATAGAGGCCGGCCGCCATATCGCCAGCAATCGCCGCCGAGTTCCACTCACCCTTGACCCGCTTGGCCGCTTCGGCGTTGCTCGATACCGCTACGCGCTCGACGTTCGGGTAATGGGCGTCCAGCCACTTGCGGCACTGGGCCAACGACTGGGCATGGGAATAGATCCGGCTGATGCTGTCGGTCTTGGTGTTCTCGCCGACCAGCAGGTGATGGTGGATACGCAGCTCGACTTCGCCGCAGATCACCATGTCATGTTCGAGGAAGCTGTCCAGCGTGTGGTTGACCGCGCCTTCGGTGGAGTTCTCCACCGGCACCACGCCGAAATTCACCGCGCCGGCCGCCACTTCACGGAAGACTTCGTCGATGGCCGCCATTGGCTTGCTGATCACGGCGTGACCAAAGTGCTTCATGGCGGCGGCCTGGGTGAAGGTCCCTTCCGGGCCCAGGTAGGCGACTTTCAGCGGCTGTTCGAGCGCCAGGCACGACGACATGATTTCGCGGAACAACCGCGCCATCTCTTCGTTGCCCAGCGGCCCCTTGTTGCGCTCCATGACACGCTTGAGCACCTGAGCTTCACGCTCAGGACGATAGAACACCGGCACTTCGCCTTCGGCCAGGGAGGCCATCTTCACCCGGGCGACTTCCTGGGCGCAGCGCGCACGCTCGCTGATCAGCTCCAGGACCTTTTCGTCCAGGGCATCGATGCGCAGGCGCAGCGCCTTGAGTTCTTGCTCAGACATCAGCCATGTTCCTTCTCGAACTCTGCCATGTAGGCGATCAACGCATTGACGGCGTTGATGTCGACGGCGTTGTAGATGGAGGCACGCATGCCACCGACCGAACGGTGGCCCTTGAGGTTCAGCAGGCCACGCTCGTCGGCGCCGGCCAGGAACGGCTTGTCCAGACGGTCGTCGGCCAGGCGGAACGGCACGTTCATCCACGAACGATCGGTCTTGTTGATCGGGTTGCTGTAGAGACCGCTGGCGTCGATGAAGTCATACAGCGTGCGCTGCTTGACTTCGTTGAGCTTGCCGATGGCTTCGACACCGCCCTGCTCCTTCAGCCATTCGAACACCAGGCCGGAGAGGTACCAGGCCAGGGTCGGCGGAGTGTTGTACATCGAGCCGTTGTCGGCCGCGACCTTGTAGTTGAGCATGGTCGGGCACAGGGAACGGGCACGCCCCAGCAGGTCTTCACGAATGATGCTGACCAGGATGCCGCTAGGGCCGATGTTTTTCTGGGCGCCAGCGTAGATCATGCCGAAACGGGAGATATCCACAGGGCGCGAGAAATGTCCGAGGACATGTCGGCCACCAATGGCACGTCGCCGGTTTCCGGGATCCAGTTGAATTCCAGGCCACCGATGGTTTCGTTCGGCGCGTAGTGAACGTAGGCCGCGTCCTTGGACAGGTTCCATTCGTTCTGGCCGGGAATCGCGAAATAATCGTAGGGCTTGGCGGTGGCAGCCACGTTGACGTGACCGTAGCGCGAAGCTTCTTCGATGGCTTTCTGCGACCAGATACCGGTATCGATGTAGTCGGCCTTGCCACTTTCCGGCAGCAGGTTCAACGGGATCTGGGCGAACTGCTGGCTCGCGCCGCCCTGCAGGAACAGCACCTTGTAATTGGACGGGATGTTCAGCAGATCACGCAGGTCCTGCTCGGCCTTGGTGGCAATGGATACGAACTCATCGCTGCGATGACTCATTTCCATGACCGACAGGCCCTTGCCGTGCCAGTCGAGAAGTTCACCCTGGGCACGCTTCAGGACCGCCTCAGGAAGCGCCGCCGGGCCGGCACAGAAGTTATAGGCTCTCTTGCTCACATCCAATCTCGCTCTGATCTGGTGGTCACATAAATCTTGTTCAACACTGATCGTTCCCACGCTCTGCGTGGGAATGCATCCAATGACGCTCTGCGTCATGGGACGCGGAGCGTCCCGAGCGGCATTCCCACGCGGAGCGTGGGAACGATCCTAATGTGCAGTGTCGCAAACTTTCAAACGAGACAAACAACAAGGGGGCGAATCTTCATCCGCCCCCCACGTGTCCGCTTAGTCCTGCGGTTCTTCTTCGTCTGCGGCAGCGTCGAGCGGTTGGTCGCCGGTCACGTCGTCGACATCGGCACCCAGGGTGCCCTCGAACGCCACGCCTTCCTCGCCTTCCAGCTCCTCGCCTTCGACTTCCGATGGCTCCTGCACCCGCTCAAGCCCTACCAGCGTTTCGTCGCTGGCCAGCTTGATCAGCGTCACGCCCTGGGTGTTACGACCCAGGCTCGAGACTTCGGCAACTCGTGTACGCACCAGGGTACCCTGGTCGGAGATCAGCATGATCTCCTCGCCATCGAGCACCTGGACAGCGCCAACCAGACGACCGTTACGATCGTTGCTGACCATGGCGATCACGCCCTGGCCACCACGCTTGTACTCAGGGAACTCGCTGATGGCCGTGCGTTTGCCATAACCACGCGCCGAAGCGGTAAGGATCTGGCTGCCTTCTTCGGGAATCAGCATGGAAATCAGCTTCTGGCCTTCCGGCAGGCGCATGCCGCGCACACCGCGGGCGGTACGGCCCATGGCACGCACGTCGGATTCCTTGAAGCGAGTGACCTTGCCACCGTCGGAGAACAGCATGACCTCACGCTCGCCGTCGGTGATGGCGGCGGAAATCAGTACGTCGCCTTCGTCCAGCTCCAGGGCGATCAGGCCGACGCTGCGCTGGCGGCTGAAGGATTCCAGCGGGGTCTTCTTCACGGTGCCATTGGCGGTAGCCATGAAGATGTAGTGACCTTCGGTGTATTCCTCCACCGGCAGCATGGTGGTGATGTATTCACCATCGTCCAGCGGCAACAGGTTGACCAGCGGACGGCCACGTGCGGCACGGGACGCTTCCGGGATTTCGTAGGTCTTGAGCCAGTACACCTTGCCTTTGCTGGAGAACAGCAGCAGCGTGGTGTGGCTGTTGGCGACCAGCAGGTGAGCGATGTAGTCCTCGTCCTTGACGCCGGTCGCCGACTTGCCTTTGCCGCCGCGACGCTGGGCCTGGTAGGCAGCCAGCGGCTGGGTCTTGGCGTAGCCGCCGTGGGAAATGGTCACCACGCGCTCTTCTTCCGGGATCATGTCACCCAGGGTCAGGTCCAGGCGCGCATCGAGGATCTCGGTGCGGCGCACGTCGCCGTACTCGGCACGAATCACTTCCAGCTCTTCGCGGATCACTTCCATCAGGCGCGTGGCGCTGTTGAGGATGCGGATCAGCTCGCCGATCTGGTTGAGGATTTCCTGGTACTCGGCCAGCAGCTTCTCGTGCTCCAGGCCGGTCAGGCGGTGCAGGCGCAGTTCCAGGATGGCTTGCGCCTGTTCCGGGGACAGGAAGTACTTGCCTTCGCGCAGGCCGTACTGCGGGTCGAGGTTCTCCGGACGGCACGAGTCGGCGCCAGCGCGCTCGACCATTGCCACCACCGCGGAGGACTCCCAAGGGGTGCTGATCAGCGCTTCCTTGGCTTCCGACGGCGTTGGCGAGGCCTTGATCAAGGCGATCACCGGGTCGATGTTCGACAGGGCAACGGCCTGGCCTTCGAGAATGTGACCACGCTCGCGAGCCTTGCGCAGCTCGAATACGGTACGACGGGTGACCACTTCGCGACGGTGACGCACGAAGGCTTCCAGCAGGTCCTTGAGGTTCAGGATCCGCGGACGGCCGTCGATCAACGCAACGATGTTGATGCCGAACACGCTTTGCAACTGGGTCTGGGCGTAGAGGTTGTTGAGGATCACCTCAGGCACTTCGCCACGACGCAACTCGATCACGACGCGCATGCCGTCCTTGTCGGACTCGTCACGCAGCTCGGTGATGCCCTCGAGCTTCTTCTCTTTCACCAGCTCGGCGATCTTCTCGATCAGGCGAGCCTTGTTCAGCTGGTACGGCAGTTCGGTGATGACGATCTGCTGGCGACCACCGACCTTGTCGATGTCTTCGACGGTGGAGCGGGCGCGCATGTAAATGCGGCCACGGCCGGTGCGGTAGGCTTCGATGATGCCGGCGCGACCGTTGATGATCGCGGCGGTCGGGAAGTCCGGCCCCGGGATGTATTGCATCAGCTCATCGACGGTCAGCTCGGGATTGTCGATGAGGGCCAGGCAACCGTCGATGACTTCACCGAGGTTGTGCGGCGGGATGTTGGTCGCCATGCCCACGGCAATACCGCTGGAGCCGTTGACGAGCAGGTTCGGGATACGGGTCGGCATGACCGCCGGGATCATTTCGGTGCCGTCGTAGTTCGGCACCCAGTCCACGGTTTCCTTGTGCAGGTCGGCCAGCAGTTCGTGAGCCAGCTTGGTCATGCGCACTTCGGTGTATCGCATGGCCGCGGCGTTGTCGCCGTCCACGGAACCGAAGTTGCCCTGGCCGTCTACCAGCAGGTAGCGCAAGGAGAATGGCTGCGCCATACGAACGATGGTGTCGTACACGGCAGTGTCGCCGTGGGGGTGATACTTACCGATCACGTCGCCGACGACACGGGCAGATTTCTTGTACGGCTTGTTGAAGTCGTTGCCCAGCTCGCTCATCGCGAACAGCACGCGCCGGTGCACGGGCTTCAAGCCATCGCGCGCATCCGGCAGCGCCCGCCCGACGATTACGCTCATTGCGTAGTCGAGGTAGGACTGTTTCAGCTCGTCTTCGATATTGACCGGGAGGATTTCTTTGGCCAGTTCGCCCATGAGAAGCCTGATTCCTTTTTCTGGTGAAACCTCGTCACATCCAGATGGGACGAACGAAGCTCGCCGCTGCAGAACAAGTGCCGTGCAGCGACTTACGACAAATCAACGAGTTATGCCATGGATCTGCGCAGTAAAGGCCACCTCGCGAGGCAGCCTTGGAAACCGCCGGATGTTATCACAAGAGCCGCCACGCACCTATCCCCCAGATGCGCATGGTGCGTAGTTAGTTGACCGGTGACAGGCTGATATGGGACCAGAGGGGCTTAGAAGCGCTACGGATGGAGAATCAGGGCGAAAATGCAAGGCATTTGTTGCCTTTGAGGACCTCATCGCGAGCAAGCTCGCTCCTACAAGGATCTTTTGTGTCTGAAATTTCAGACACACCTCCTATCCACTGTGGGAGCGAGCCTGCTCGCGATGGCGGTGGATCAGACACCAAAAGGCCTTCAATGCAACCGCTTGCGACACATCAACTGCGCCAGCTTGGCGGTGTCCGGGCGCTCGATGATGCCCTTCTCCGTGACGATGACGTCGATCAAATCCGCCGGAGTGACATCGAACGCCGGGTTGAAGGCGTCCACCTCCGCGCCAAGCCTCTTACCACCAATTTCCAGCAGTTCACGCCCATCGCGCTCCTCGAGCGGAATGTCATCACCGCTGGCCAGGCTCATGTCGATGGTCGAACTCGGCGCCACCACCATGAAACGCACGCCATGGTGCATGGCACAGACCGCCAGTTGATAGGTGCCGATCTTGTTCGCCACGTCGCCATTGGCGGTGATGCAGTCGGCACCGACGATCACCCAGGTCACACCTTTCGTCTTCATGATGTGGGCAGCGGCGGAATCGGCGTTGAGGGTCACTGGGATGCCCTCATGGGCCAGCTCCCACGCCGTCAGGCGCGAGCCTTGCTGCGATGGACGGGTTTCGTCGGCATAGACGCGCTCCACCATGCCTTCGATATACGCGCCACGGATGACCCCCAAGGCCGTGCCGAAGCCGCCAGTCGCCAGGGCACCGGTGTTGCCGTGGGTGAGGATGGCCTGGGCGTTGCCCTGGTGCTTGCGGATCAGGTCGACACCGAGCTGGGCCATGGTCAGGTTGGCTTCGCGGTCACTTTCGTGGATCGCGATGGCTTCAGCCTCAAGCACCGCCAGCGGCTCGGTGTGCTCTTTCAAGCGTCCCAACCGGTCGCGCATCCGATCCAGCGCCCAGAAGAGGTTCGCCGCTGTCGGCCGGGCCTGGGCCAGCAAGGCAAAATCAGCCTCCAGCGCCGCTTGCCAGTCACCGCCCTCGGCCATCCTGGCCCGCGCCGCCAGCACCACACCATAAGCCGCGCTGATGCCGATGGCCGGCGCGCCGCGCACCACCAGCGAGCCAATGGCCTCGGCCACATCGGCGGCACAGGTGCAGGCGATCCAGTTTTCCTCGAACGGCAAGACACGCAGGTCCAACAGGTACAGGACGCCATCACGCCAATCGATGGCCTTCACCTTCTCCGCAGCCAATAGTCGATCGCGCATCCTTCACCCCGTACTCATGAACAAAAGCCGCCGATTATAGCGATCCCTCCGCGAAGACGCTCGGGTATACTTCGCCATCCTTTATACCCCATGGAACCGTTCCACGATGCCCAAGCCTGCCGTTGCGCTCGACTTATTATTGCTGCCGACCTGGTTGGTGCCTGTCGAACCCGCCGGTGTAGTGCTCAAGGATCATGGCCTGGGCATTCGCGACGGCTGCATCGTGTTCATCGGTCCACGGGCAGAAGCCCTCAAATGTGACGCCGCCCAGGTCCGCGAGCTGCCCGGCATGCTGCTCAGCCCCGGCCTGATCAATGCCCATGGCCACGCAGCCATGACGCTGTTCCGCGGCCTGGCCGACGACCTGCCCTTGATGAGCTGGCTCGAACAGCATATCTGGCCGGCGGAAGCCAAATGGGTCGATGAAGATTTCGTGCGCGATGGCACCGACCTGGCAATCGCCGAGCAGATCAAGGGCGGCATCACCTGCTTCTCCGACATGTATTTCTACCCCAAGATCGCCAGCGAGTGTGTCCACGACAGTGGTATTCGTGCGCAAATCGCGATTCCAATCCTCGATTTCCCGATCCCCGGCGCCGCCAGCGCCGACGAAGCCATTCGTCAGGGCATCGAGCTGTTTGGCGACCTCAAGCACCACCCACGGATCAAAGTCGCATTCGGTCCGCACGCGCCCTACACCGTAGGCGACGAGAACCTGGAGAAAATCCGCGTGATCGCCGAGGAGCTGGACGCGGCCATTCATATGCACGTTCACGAAACCGCCTTCGAAGTGCAGCAGGCTGTGGATAACACAGCGGAGCGACCGCTGGCGCGCCTGGGACGACTTGGCCTGCTGGGGCCACGCTTTCAGGCCGTGCACATGACTCAAATCAGCGACGAAGACCAGGCCTTGCTGGTAGAAAGCAATTGCAGCGTGATCCACTGCCCGGAATCGAACCTGAAGCTGGCCAGCGGTTTCTGCCCGGTGGAGCGCCTGTGGCAGGCCGGCGTCAATGTCGCCCTCGGCACCGACGGCGCGGCGAGCAACAACGACCTGGATCTGCTCGGCGAAACCCGCACCGCCGCCCTGCTGGCCAAGGCCGTCGCCGGTTCCGCCACGGCCCTGGATGCTCATCGGGCACTGCGCATGGCTACGCTCAATGGCGCCCGGGCGCTGGGCATCGAAGCGACAGTCGGCTCGCTGGAAGTCGGCAAGGCCGCCGACCTGGTGGCCTTCGATCTGTCGGGCCTGGCCCAGCAGCCGATCTACGACCCGGTGTCGCAACTGATTTATGCCACCGGGCGCGATTGCGTAAAACACCTGTGGGTGGGCGGCAAGCCGCTATTGGAAGATGGCCGACTGACCCGCATGGACGAATCAAGACTGATCGCCACGGCCCAGGCCTGGGGTCGCCGCATCAGCGGCCACAACGAATAACCACGCCCCTTGAGCCACGGCTCGGGGCACCTGATTTTTCAAGCTTTTCGAGGATCTGCACATGAGCAACGTCGACCACGCCGAAATCGCCAAATTCGAAGCCCTGGCCCATCGCTGGTGGGACCGCGAAAGTGAATTCAAGCCGCTGCACGACATCAACCCGCTGCGGGTCAACTGGATTGACGAACGGGTCAACCTGGCTGGCAAGAAGGTGCTCGACGTCGGTTGTGGCGGCGGTATCCTCAGCGAAGCCATGGCCCAGCGCGGGGCGACGGTGATGGGCATCGACATGGGCGAAGCGCCACTGGCGGTTGCACAACTGCATCAGCTGGAGTCGGGCGTCAGCGTGGAATACCGGCAGATCACCGCCGAAGCCCTGGCCGAAGAAATGCCCGGCCAATTCGACGTGGTCACCTGCCTGGAAATGCTCGAGCACGTGCCGGATCCGTCGTCGGTCATCCGCGCCTGCTTCCGCATGGTCAAGCCGGGCGGCCAGGTGTTTTTCTCCACCATCAACCGCAACCCGAAGGCCTACCTGTTCGCCATCGTCGGCGCCGAATACATCATGAAGCTGCTGCCTCGCGGCACTCACGACTTCAAGAAATTCATCCGCCCTTCCGAACTGGGCGCCTGGAGCCGTGCGGCCGGGCTGACCGTCAAGGACATCATTGGCCTGACCTACAATCCGCTGACCAAGCACTACAAGCTGGCCGCCGACGTCGACGTCAACTACATGATCCAGACCCTGCGCGAGGAGTAAGTCGATGCGTCTCAAAGCGGTTCTCTTCGACATGGACGGCACGCTGCTCGACACCGCGCCGGATTTCATCGCCATCTGCCAGGCCATGCGCGCCGACCGTGGCTTGCCACCGATGAACACGCAGCACATTCGCGACGAGATTTCCGGCGGTGCCCGGGCGATGGTCGCTGTGACCTTTTCCATGGACCCGGAATCACCGGGGTTCGAGGAACTGCGTCAGGAGTTCCTCGACCGCTACCTCAAGGGTTGCGCGGTCCACAGCCATTTGTTCGACGGCATGGCCAAGGTGCTGGCCGATATCGAAGCGGCCAACCTGATCTGGGGCGTGGTCACCAACAAGCCGGTGCGCTTCGCCGAACCGATCATGCAGCAACTGGGCCTGGCCGAACGCTCGAAAGTGCTGATCTGCCCTGACCATGTGAAAAACAGCAAGCCGGACCCGGAACCACTGACCCTGGCGTGCAAGCTGCTCGACCTGGACCCGGCCAGCGTGCTGTTCGTGGGTGATGATCTGCGGGACATCGAGTCCGGTCGCAGCGCCGGCACCAAGACGTGTGCGGTGACCTATGGCTACATCCACCCGGACGACAACCCCAGGCACTGGGGCGCGGATGTGGTGATCGATCACCCATCGGCACTGCGCGAGGTGCTGGATAACGCGCTGTGCGGTTGCTGATATGACTGTCTTGTGATGAAGGAATTTATGTGGGAGCAAGGCTTGCCCGCGATGAAGGCGATGCGGTCGTCCAGAAATCGAGGCGCCTGTTTCGCGAGCAAGCTTTGCTCCCACAGCCTGCTTCCAATGGCGGGGCTCAATCCCCTGACACTACAGCTTCTGCCAACAGATTGATTTGTTGAGGTTTTTTTATGTTTGATTATTCCGCCCGCCCCGATCTGCTCAATGGCCGGATGATTCTGGTCACCGGCGCCGGCCGCGGGATCGGTGCCGCTGCCGCGAAAGCCTACGCCGCCCATGGCGCCACCGTGCTGCTGCTGGGCAAGACCGAAGCCAACCTGACCCAGGTCTACGATGAAATCGAAGCGGCCGGTCATCCGCAGCCAGCGGTGATCCCGTTCAACCTCGAAACCGCGCTGCCTCATCAGTACGATGAACTGGCGGCCATGATCGAAACCGAGTTCGGTCATCTGGACGGCCTGCTGCACAACGCCTCGATCATCGGCCCGCGTACCCCCCTGGAACAGTTGTCCGGTGAGAATTTCATGCGGGTGATGCACGTCAACGTCAACGCGATGTTCATGCTCACCAGCACCTTGCTGCCCCTGCTCAAGCTGTCCAAGGATGCGTCCGTGGTATTCACCTCCAGCAGCGTCGGGCGCAAGGGCCGGGCGTATTGGGGCGCCTATGGCGTGTCCAAGTTCGCCACCGAGGGGCTGATGCAGACCCTGGCCGACGAAGTCGACACCGTCGCCGCCGTGCGCGCCAACAGCATCAACCCCGGCGCCACCCGCACCAGCATGCGCGCCCAGGCCTACCCGGGGGAAAACCCGCTCAACAATCCGACGCCCGAGGAGATCATGCCGGTCTACCTGTACCTCATGGGCCCGGACAGCTCCGGCGTCAACGGCCAGGCGTTCAACGCGCAATAGTGAGCCCGGCCCGTGTCGCGACGATTTACCGTCGCGGTACGGGCCTTGGGTCGATGCCCAGCGAGGCGAACCGCCAAGTCCACGTCGCCAGGACTGCCGTATCTTTCTACCAATTCATTGATTTTCAATCGGTTTTTATTGAAGTGAACCGAATGGCACGACTTTCGCTCTAAACTTCCTCAAACATGCCATGTTCGGCAAGTAATGGACGTTGAGACGAGACTTATGCCTGCCAGGGAAAGCAGACTAAACTCAAATCAGTGTCCTACGGGACTGAAGGACCAGTACGACGCGCAGCCCAAAGCCGCCACACCCAACCTGCCAGGACAGATTTAGCTTAGGGGCTAACGCCAATATGAAAACGCCCACCCAGATCAACGCGATTGACTTCGACAGCGCCAAATTGCAGCGTCTGGGTCTTGGCCAGCCATCGCCGCTCGCGGCACGCTCCGTCAGTCTTTCGCAATTGCGCCAGCAACTGAGCCAGCAGCTGCAGACCAGCCTGGAGCCACAGCGAATCCTCGGCCTGTTTTTCCGGGAAGTCCAGCGGCTGGTGCCCCTGGATGCGTTGGCCTACCAGCACAAAGCCAGTGATCTGCGCCTGGAGTTCGGGCAACGCGGGCATCACACCCTCAGCTATAACCTCAGCCATGAAGGCGAACACCTGGGTGAACTGGTATTCCGTCGCAACCAGCGCTTCACTGAAGCGGAACAGAGCGACCTTGAATCCATCATGTCGACGCTGCTGTATCCACTGCGCAACGCACTGCTCTATCGCGCCGCGACCCAGAGCGCCCTGCGCGATCCGCTGACCGGTACCGGCAACCGCATTGCCATGGACCAGACGCTGATGCGTGAGATCGACATGGCCAAGCGTCATTCGCAGCCCTTGTCGGTGCTGATGCTCGACATCGACCATTTCAAGCGCATCAACGATAGCCATGGTCACGGCGTTGGCGACGAAGTGCTCAAGGCCGTGGCCGAGTCGATCAAGAGCCAGCTGCGCAACGTGGACATGGTGTTCAGGTTCGGCGGTGAAGAATTTCTGATCCTGCTGGCCAATACCAGCCGGGATGCTGCGGCCATGGTCGGTGAACGGCTGCGTTATGCCGCCCAGACCCAGGATTATTTCGCCGCAGGCACAAGGATCGAGCTGACGGTCAGCCTGGGTTGCGCCACCCTGCTACCAGGGGAATCATCGGAAAGCCTGCTGCGCAGGGCTGACAGCGCACTGTACGTGGCCAAGCGCGAAGGACGTAATCGACTGGCAATGGCAGGCTGAAAACAATGGTGGGAGCGAGCTTGCTCCGGGCGGCGATCCGACGATGACGATCTGGCTGTCAACCTCCCCGTTGACTGTCCAGACCTCTTCGCAAGCAGACTCGCTCCCACACTGGGTTACTTATTCGCAGCGATGCAAATCAGCTTTCCGCCAGTGCCAGGCGCTCGCGGGTGGATGAAGACTTGCTCACCGTCTCCGACTGCTCCAGTTGCATGCAACGCTCCAGGAACAGGTACATGTAGTCATAGCTCTTGCACACGGCCTGGCGCAGCTCCGTTTGCAGGGCTTTGCTTGGGTTCATCCCCGCCAGCGTACAGATGATTTCCAGGGCTTCCCAAGGATGGGCATCGTCGTACTGGGCATGCATCTTCAGCCACTTCATGGCCCGCTTGCGGTCTTCCTCGGCGAAAGCGGCCGCGTAGACACCGCTGGAACACACCAGCGCCGACCACTCTCCCGTGGCCCCCTCAATCGCATAGTTGGTCGCGGCGATGGCCACGATCAACGAATCCGAGGAACTGGTGTGCCAGCACCAGTGGCTCAAGGCATGCAGCTCAGGCGGCACATGCTGGGCTTGCAGGTCTTCCAGGGTCACGCCATGGGCGGCGCTCCAGTTGACCCAGTAGTCGGCATGGTTGAGTTCGACACGAATGTTGCGCATCAGCCAGCGACGCGCCATGTCCTCGCCGGGGTGGCGGGCAAAGCGGGTCTTGGTGAGGTTCTGTGCCATGTATAAAGCGAACTGTTCGACGACCGGCCAACCACCAATGAGGTAGTGGCGCATGGTCCTGGCGCTGAGCTTGTTGTCGCGCATGCGCTGATACAGTTCGTGTTCGACAACCCGGCGCTTGCTCTCGCTGCAATCGGTAATGAGCTGCTGTGCCCATTTCGGATAGCTCGTGGCGTCCATGAGCGGGCCTGTTCGGTTGAATGTGTCGATCACTGTCGGGCTCCTTTTGATTGTGATTTTCCGGATCAACAAGAGGTTCAGCGGAACGTGCCGGGGGCCTTGAATAACAACGGCTGGGGCCGGGCCGGCCGACATTGCAACGTGTCGCAGGTAAACAATTGCGGGCGTTCGATCACATACCCCTGAGCGTAATCCACCCCTATTTCCAGCAATGCCTGCTCGATCTGGGCGGTTTCAACAAACTCGGCAATCGTGCGCTTACCCATGACGTGGCCGATGTGATTGATCACTTCGACCATTGCACGGTTAATCGGGTCGTCCAGCATATCCTTTACGAAACTCCCGTCGATCTTCAGGAAGTCTACAGGTAAATGTTTCAGGTAAGCGAATGAAGACATTCCGGCGCAAAAGTCATCCAGCGAGAAGTAACATCCCAAGCTCTTGAGTTCATTGATAAAGCGGATCGCACTGCCCAAATTCGAAATAGCGCTGGTTTCTGTAATTTCAAAACAAATCATTTCCGGCGGAATCGAGTAGGCCGCGAACTGTTTACGCAGGAAATCGAGGAACGCCTGATCTCCGATCGTTGTGCCTGACAGATTGATCGCACACATCGCCATGGGCCCCTGTCGCGAATCATTCAGGCACTGGCGGATGATCTTGAAGACATTCTCCACCACCCAACGGTCCAGGGAGGTCATCAGGCCGTAGCGTTCCGCCGCGGGAATGAAGCTGTCCGGCAGGATCATCCGCCCGGCTTCGTCATGCAGGCGTAGCAGGATCTCAATGTGCCCGCCACCATGCTCGCCCGGGCCCAACGCGGCGATTTCCTGGGCGTAGAGGCAGAAGCGATTTTCCTCCAGGGCCATGTGCAAGCGCTGGACCCAGGCCATTTCGCCAAAACGCAGGGACAGCTCCGAGTCGTCGGCATGATAGACCTGGACCCGGTTGCGGCCCTTTTCCTTGGCCATGTAGCAGGCCATGTCGGCAGCCCGCAGGGACGCCTCGAGGGTCGTCGGCGTCTGGGCGATATGCACCAGGCCGATGCTCACGGTGGTCACGAACGGCCGGCCCTTCCAGACAAAGTGCAGGTTCTGCACGGTCTGGCGCAGCCCTTCGGCAATCTTTTCCGCCGCTTCCGGCGAACAGTTCTCCAGCAAGATCCCGAACTCATCCCCGCCCAGCCGGGCCAGGGTGTCGTTTTCCCGCAGCCCTGATTGCAACAAGGCGCAGATATGGCGCAACAATTCGTCACCCGCTGCATGGCCGCAGGTGTCGTTGACCAGCTTGAACTGGTCCAGGTCGAGAAACATCAAGGCATGGCGCCCGACCTGGCGAGTGAGGTTGTGCAAGGCCTGCTCGAGGCGATATTCGAATTCCCGGCGGTTCGCCAGGCCAGTCAAGGCGTCATGGGTAGCCTGCCACGACAGGTTGGCGATGTATTGGCGTTCCTGGGTCATGTCATGCAACACCAGCACAGCGCCGCTGACCTTGCCCGCATGACGGATTGGCGCGCCCACCAGGGTGACCGACACGGTGCTGCCATCCAGGCGCTGGATCAGTTTGGAATGTTCGCTGGCGCCGCTGAGCCGGCCGCTGAGGATGTGCTCGATCAGGGTCAGCCCCTCGGTCTGGGCATTGTCATCGAGCAAATTGAACAGCGCCGCCAGGGGCAAGCCCGTGGCGTGTTCGGCTTTCCAATGGGTCATCGCTTCGGCAGCGGGGTTCATGTAGGCGATGGCGCCCTCGACGTCGGTGGTGATGACCCCGTCGCCAATGGATTGCAGGGTGATCTGCGCCCGCTCTTTCTCCATCTGCAGCGCGTTGGCGAACACCTGCCGCTGGGCGAGCAGTTTATGGGTGCGCAACAACGCCAGGACGATCAATCCCAGGGCAGTGGCGAAATTGGTCACCAGCAGGAGCCGCAGGATAAAACGCGAGCCCTCGCCCAGTGCGTCGCTGAATGCCTTGGCAGCCGGGGTAACGGAGTCGTTGATCGCAAATATCTGGGCCTTCCAGCCGCGGATATCCACTTCCGACGCCTGGCCTGCGGCAATGCTGCTGTGCATCTGCCGGGCGACGTTATCCAGCTCGATCAGGTAGCCGTCGCCCACCGTCCAGAGATCGATGGCTTCTTCCAGGTAACTGAAGTGGCGAAAATTGAGGTACAACCAGATCACGCTGGACACGTCATCAGGATGGTTGCCACCTTGGAGAATCCCGGCCCGTGCGGCTTCGAGATCCGGCGGTTTGCGGTCCAGCGCCACCCGCAGTTCATGGCCGCCCTCGGGGACGGCGATGGCTTGCTGGTATTTGCGGAAAATCGCCTCGTCGCGGCTGTCGGCGTAGAGATTGAGGTAATAGATGGCGTCTTTCTGGCCCTTGGACCAGAGACTCTCCCCCGCCACATAGCCGCGAACGGCGGACAGCACGTAAAGGCTGACGCCGCCAAGCAATGCCTGAAATAGCACGACGGCGATAAAGGGCCAGACGATGCCCAGCAGCCGTGGTGTTCCGAGAGTCTGCTTTTGCTTCATGAGGTCCCTTGCACAGGTATTGCCGGATGAACACCCGCCAGAATTCCGCTCCTGACTCAATAGCCTAGGCTAGTTTTCGACCCTTCGAATGAATGGATGAACAGATCGACAGACTTTGCGTGGAATTCAGAAAAATCGGCGTGTTTGCCTGCTTTTTTTCCGATACTAAGCGCAGAAAAGCGCTAGAAACTCAAGGCTGCTGAATCTGTTGCAAATGACCATAGAGTCGGGCGTACAGGCCACCTTCGGCAATCAGCTGCAAATGGTCGCCGTCTTCGGCGATTTGCCCACCGTCGAACACCAATACCCGATCGGCCTGCTTCACCGCCGAGAGCCGGTGGGCGATGATCAGCGTGGTGCGTGCGCTCAAAAAACGCGCCAATGCCTGGTGAAGGTTGTACTCGGTGGCAGCGTCCAGTGCCGAGGTGGCTTCGTCGAGAATCACCACCCGCGGATCGGCCAATACCATGCGAGCGATAGCCAGCCGTTGACGCTGTCCGCCCGAAAGCCGCACCCCGGAACGTCCAACGACGCTCTCCAGGCCCTGGGGCAGCGCCCGTACGGTGGCATCGAGCTGGGCGATTTCCAGAGCCCGCCAGCAGTCGTCGTCACTGCACTCACGGCCCATGGCGAGGTTGGCCCGCACCGTGTCGTTGAACAGCGCCGGATGTTGCAACACCACCGCAACATTCTCCCGGATGGTCTCCAGGCCGATCTCCTGCTGCGTGGCGCCACCGAAACGAATGCTGCCCGATTGCGGCGTGTACAGCCCCAGTAACAACTGCACCAGGGTGCTCTTGCCGCCGCCGCTGGCCCCGACGATGGCGACTTTCTCGCCCGGCGAGATGGACAGGTTCAACTGGTTGAGCACCAGCTCCTCGCCGTAGCCGAAACTCAACCCCTGGATCTCGATGCCCACCGTGTCACGGCCCTTGAACGGATCGACAACGCCCGTGTACTGGGGCTCGTCGGCCCGGGCCAGCAGTTCATTGATCCGGTTCAAGGCACCGCCAGCGGCGTAATAGGCGTACTGCAGGTTCAACAGTTGCTCGACCGGCCCGATCATGAACCAGAGGTAGCTGAAGACCGCCAGCATCTGGCCGATGGACAGGTCGGAAAACACCACGGTGAGCATGGCCGCCGCGCGAAAAATATCGATGCCGAACTGGAACAGCAAACCACTGGCGCGGTTCGAGGCGTCGGTCTTCCACTGCGAACTCACGGCGTAATCACGGACCTCCTTGGCGCGCATTCCCAAGCGGCCAAGGAAGTAACCCTGGCGGTTACCAGCGCGCACTTCCTGGATGGCATCCAGGGTTTCGGTCAAGGCCTGGGTGAAGCGCGAGGTACTGTCGTTCTCCAGTTTCTTGAGGTGCTTGACCCGCTTGCCCAACTGCACCGTGGCGTAGATCACCAGCGGATTGAACAGCAGGATCAGCAGCGCCAGCTCCCAGTGCATCCACACCAGGATCCCGGCGGTGCCCACCAGGGTCAGCATCGCCACAAGGAAACGACTGAGGGTTTCGCCGATGAATTTGTCCAGGGTGTCCAGGTCGGTGACCAGGTGGGCCGCCACGGTGCCGCTGCCCAGGCTTTCGTATTCGCCCAGGGAAATTCGTTTGAGACGTTCGATCAACCGGATGCGAATGCGATAGACGATGTCCTTGGCCAACCGGGCGAACAAGCGCGCCTGCACCACGTTGAACAGCAATGCGCCACAGCGCAGGGCCAGGGTTACCAGCAACATCAGCCCGATGTAGCCGGCCGCGCGCTGCCAGCCCATGGGCAACGCCTGGTTCATGACTTTCAGGGCCGCATCGCCATGCCCCAGCAGGACTTCATCCACCAGCAACGGCAATAGCAACGGGATCGGCACGCTGCACAGCGTCGCCAGCACGGCCACGCCGTTGGCGATCCACAGGGCTTTTTTATGCTTGAGGGCCAGGCGACGGATTTCCGCCCAACTCAACCGGTCGATGCGCTGCGAGGCCGACGTATCTGGCGGCCGGTCAGGCACAGGTCGCGCGCTCCAGCCAGCGGCCCAGCAAAGGCGACAGTTGGCTCAGGGGCTGGTAACCGTTGGTCAACAAGGCCAACTGCCCATCACGCTCGGCCAACAGTGTGGGGAATCCGGCAATGCCCAGGTCCTGTACCCAGGTGAAATCCGCAGCGGTGGCCGCATGTTGGTCGGCGCGGTCGAAGGCCGCGGCGAATTCGATGCGGGGCAGCCCGGCCTGTTCGGCCAACTCCACCAGCACGCTGGCGTGGGTCACGTCGCGGCCTTGCACATAAAAAGCCTGCTGGATCAACTTCACCAACTTCCAGGCCAGGTCCGGGGCCAGGCTGCGAGCCGTGACCAGTGCCCGGCAGGCAGGCTCGGTGTCGTAGACAAAACCGTCCGGCAATGCGCCTTCGAGCTTGAAAGGCTGGCCGGTGGCCTGGGTGACCGCCTGCCAGTGTTCAAGAATGTAGCGACGGGTGGTCGGCTCCAGCGCCGAACCGCTGCCAGTGCGCAAACCACCCACCACCAGGTGCAACTCCACCCCCGCGGCATGCGCCTGCTCTACCAACGCCTCGGCCACCGGCGCAAAGCCCCAGCACCAGGAGCACATCGGGTCCATCACATAGAGCAGGCGTGACGCCATGGTTCAAGCCTCTGAAGATGTTTGCTTGTAGTTGTAGCCGATCGGGTGCGGCATGTTGCGAGCCTTGGCCAACTCGATCTGCTTCTGCCGGTCGATGGCGCTGCGACGGGTCTTCTCGCTCAGTTTATCCCAGCAATGCGGGCAACTGATGCCAGGCACATAGTGCTCCGAGGCGCGGTCTTCTACGCTTACCGGGGTACGACAAGCGTGACATTGATCGTAGTCCCCTTCGCTGAGGTCGTGGCGAACAGTCACGCGGTTGTCGAACACGAAGCAGTCGCCGCGCCACTTGGTTTCTTCCTGGGGGACCTCTTCGAGGTATTTCAGGATGCCGCCCTTGAGGTGATAGACCTCGTCGAAACCCTGGCCGAGCATGTAGCTGGAGGCTTTTTCACAACGAATGCCGCCGGTGCAGAACATCGCGACTTTCTTGTGCCTGGCCGGGTCGAAGTTGGCCTTGATGTACTCAGGGAATTCACGAAAGCTGGTGGTCTTGGGGTCGATGGCGCCCTCGAAGGTGCCGATGGACACTTCGTAATCGTTACGGGTGTCGATCAACAACACTTCCGGATCGCTGATCAGCGCGTTCCAGTCCTGCGGTTCGACATAAGTGCCGACCTGCTTGTTAGGGTCCACGCCTTCGACGCCGAGGGTGACGATTTCTTTCTTGAGCTTGACCTTGGTGCGGTAGAACGGCTGCTCATCGCAGTACGACTCTTTATGGTCGATGTCGATCATGCGCGGATCGTTCTTGAGCCAGGCCAGCAAGCCGTCGATGCCTTCGCGAGTGCCGGAGACCGTGCCGTTGATGCCTTCTTCGGCGATCAGCAACGTGCCTTTGATGCCGTTGTCGAGCATGGCCTTGAGCAAGGGCTCACGCAGCTCGACATAATCTTCCAGGGTGACGAACTTATACAGTGCCGCCACGACAATGGGTTGTGCCATGGGTGTTTCTCCAGGTGGCTACCCTCGTAAAGGGTGAACCGGATGCGAAAAAAAACGCGCCGAGTGAGCGGCGCGTTGCGGATTCTAACAAAAAACAGGAGGGGTGCAGACAGCGATTGCTGTGCGCAACAGTGCCGTGAGGATCACTCTGTGGGAGCAAGGCCCTGTGGGAGCAAAGCTTTGCTCGCGATGCGGACACCTCGGTTTTTGAGAGACCGCATCAACTTCATCGCGAGCAAGCTTTGCTCCCACAGGTGCTCACTCCCATAGGGCTTTGCTCCCACAGACTCAAGGCTTTGCCATCCACCGCAGCCCAATCAGTGCTTGCTGCCACCGGCACACGTCGGCGAAGCCGGGGCCGCGTCGATCTGCGCCCATTCTTCGGGGGTGTAGGTGTGCAGCGCCAACGCATGGAACTCACCCATCAGCTCGCCCAGCGTGCCGTAGACCTTCTGGTGGCGCTTGACGCGATTGAGCCCTTCGAACTGCTGGCTGACCACCACGGCCTTGAAGTGGGTCTGCAGGCCACGGCTGTGCATGTGGCTTTCATCCAGCACTTGCAAATACTCGGGCTGCAAGAGCCCGAGTGTCGATTCGATGCGTTGTTGCATGCTCATACCAGGCTCCGCTTACGGCTTTTTCTTGGCAGGGGCAGGGGCGGCGCCTTTTGGCTCGAGCTCGGCCGTCATGTCCGCCAGCAGCTTGTTGACCACCGGTACCGCGCTTTCAAGCTTGGCCTGGGTCAGTTGGGCCGATTGCTGGGTCAACTGCGGCATTTTCTCGAGGACTTTCTTGCCCAGTGGCGATTGATAGAAAGCGACCAGGTCCTTGAGCTCAGATTCGCTGAAGTTGCTGGTGTAGAGCTTGACCATGTCCGGCTTGAGCTTGTTCCAGCCGATGGCTTGGTCCAACGCGGCATTGGCCTTGGCCTGGTAGGTTTCCAGGGTGGCTTTTTTCGACTCAGGGGCCTTGGTCTGTTCAAAGCGCTGGGCAAACATCTGCTGCACTTGCATGTATACCGGAGTGCCCAGTTTGTCAGCGTGCGCCAGGGTCAGGAACGCTTCGGCGCTGGCGTTGTGGCTGGCGGTATCGGCGAAAACAGGGCCGCTGGCACACACCAGAGCAACTGCGGTACAGATGGCACGAAGACGGGTCATCGAGTTTCCTTTCATTACAGGCGAGGTAAAACCCCAAGGGCGACCATTCTGCGCCTAAAAAACGCTGGGCCTCAACCCCGATGCTTGCCGGGTCCGATTGACGGGCCGAACCCATCGCTCCTAGATTGAGGGAACCGGCGCCGCCCATCTGGGCCTAAACTGCGCATTCAGCCCTTAAGGAGTTTGACCCGATGAGCCGTATCGAAACCGACAGCCTTGGCCAGGTTGAAGTCCCGGACGACGCCTACTGGGGCGCCCAGACGCAGCGTTCCATGATCAACTTCGCCATTGGCAACGAACGCATGCCGCTGTCGGTGTTGCACGCATTGGCACTGATCAAGAAAGCCGCCGCGCGGGTCAATGATCGCAATGGCGACCTCCCCGCCGACATCGCCCGCCTGATCGAACAGGCCGCCGACGAAGTGCTGGCCGGCCAGCATGACGACCAGTTTCCACTGGTGGTCTGGCAGACCGGCAGCGGAACCCAGAGCAACATGAACGTCAACGAGGTGATCGCCGGGCGCGCCAACGAACTGGCCGGCAACCCTCGCGGCGGCAAGAGCCCGGTGCACCCCAACGACCACGTCAACCGCTCGCAGAGTTCCAACGACTGCTTCCCCACTGCGATGCACATTGCTGCCGCCCAGGCCGTCCACCAGCAATTGCTTCCGGCCATCAGCGAGCTTTCCGGTGGCCTGGCGGAACTGGCGGCGCGCCACATGAAACTGGTCAAGACCGGCCGAACCCACATGATGGATGCCACGCCAATCACCTTCGGCCAGGAACTGTCGGCGTTCATTGCTCAACTCGATTACGCCGAACGGGCGATCCGCGCCACGCTACCGGCGGTCTGCGAACTGGCCCAGGGCGGCACGGCAGTCGGCACCGGGCTCAATTCACCCCATGGTTTCGGCGAAGCGATTGCCGCTGAACTGGCGGCGCTGTCGGGCCTGCCGTTCGTCACCGCGCCGAACAAGTTTGCCGCGCTGGCCGGCCATGAACCCCTGACGTCCCTGTCTGGCGCGCTGAAAACCCTCGCCGTGACCTTGATGAAGATTGCCAACGACCTGCGCCTGCTGGGCTCCGGACCACGGGCCGGGTTCGCCGAGGTGAAACTGCCGGCCAACGAACCGGGCAGTTCCATCATGCCCGGCAAGGTCAACCCGACCCAGTGCGAAGCCTTGTCGATGCTGGCCTGCCAGGTCATGGGCAACGACGTGACCATCGGTTTTGCCGCCAGCCAGGGGCATTTGCAGTTGAACGTGTTCAAACCGGTGATCATCCACAACCTGCTGCAATCGATTCGCCTTCTGGCCGATGGCTGCAGCAACTTCCAGCAGCACTGCATCGCCGGGCTCGAGCCGGATGCCGAGCAGATGGCCGCGCATCTGGAGCGTGGGTTGATGCTGGTGACTGCGCTGAACCCGCACATCGGCTACGACAAGTCTGCGGAAATCGCCAAGAAAGCCTACGGCGAAGGCTTGACCCTGCGTGAGGCGGCGCTGAAACTGGGGTACCTGACCGATGAAGAGTTCGATGCCTGGGTGCGGCCGGAGAATATGCTGGAGGCCGGTAGCCAGGGTTAACGCCAGTCCCCCTGCTCGCGATGGGGCCGGCAGGCTCGACATTTCTATTGCCTGTCAGGCCGCCATCGCGAGCAGGCTCGCTCCCACAGGGGGCTAATGTCCCACGCGCCGGGCCCTGAGCCCGGCGATCAGCGACGGGCCCAGGGCAACCAGCGCCGACCCCAGCACCACCAGCACCGCCCCGCCATACCCCAGCAGATTGATCTGCTCGGCATGGACATAATCAGGCCACCACCAAGCCGCCGTCGCCACTGCGGCGAACGTCACCAGCGGCGTGATCGCCAGGGTCGCGCTGACCCGCGACGCCTCCCAATGGGCCAAGGCTTCGGCAAACGCGCCATAGGCAATCAGCGTGTTGAGGCAGCATGCGAGCAACAGCCAGCCTTGCAACGGGCTCAATTGCAGCGCCTCCAACGGATGCACCCAGGGCGTGAGCAGCAACGCGCAGAACAGGTAGATCACCATCATCACCTGCAACGAATTCCACACCGTCAACAATTGCTTCTGGCCCAGGGCATAAAACGTCCAGACCGTCGACGCCAGCAACACCATCAGGACCCCGGCGGTGTAGTCGCTCAGGGACGTCAGCAACTCGCCCAGGCGCTGGTTGAAAAACAGCGTAAAACCGATCAGCAACACCAGCAGGCCGATGCCCTGCCCCACGCTGAAACGCTCCTTGAACACGAACAGACTGGCGACCAGCAACATGATCGGTCCCATCTGCACCACCAATTGTGCGGTGCCGGGGCTCAAGCGGTTCAGGCCCATCAGGTACAACACGTAGTTGCCCACCAGCCCGAGCACCGCCATCGCTACCAGCCAGCCGCCCCGTGGGCCCAGGACCTTGTGACTGGGCAGGCGCCGGGTGGCGGCCAAATAGATGAACAGCAAACCGCCGGACACCAGCAAGCGAAACCAGGTCACGGTGACCGGATCCATCACTTGCAGCACTTGCTTGAGCTTGATCGGCAGGATTCCCCATAGCAGGGCAGTCAACAGGGCGAGGAACAGGCCGTAGACCCAGCGACCGGACGATATGTGCATGCAACCCTCGAAGCCCAAGACAAAGGACGTCCATTCTAGGCGTCTATTGCGTCACGACACAGGGACAGTTTGGCAGAGGCCGCCCATGGGATTGTAGGGGTCGTAGCCGTCGATCGGTTGGACAGGCGGGAATCTGGGACAACACATATGCTCATTTGAAACAGACCTCGCTGCACTCTGGAGACCCGACATGCTTGGAAAACGCGCCTTGGATCCCGCCCCTACGACTATTTTTCGCAGTGACCGGATCTGCCGGGTTAACGGCGAGTTTTATTTCAATACACGTGAGGGCACCCAAGAGGGTCCGTTCGCCACCCGCGAAGCGGCAGAAGTGGAGATAGAAGCGTATATCCAGCGGATGCAGCAGTTGACTCAGGTTGCCAGCTAAACACTCTCACGGCTGGCGCAGCTCCTTGTGGCAAGGGAATTTACCTGTGGGAGCAAAGCTTGCTCGCAATGCAGACACCTCGGTTTGAGAGACCGCATCAACTTCATCGCGGGCAAGCCTTGCTCCCACAGAGACAAATCCCCTTGCCATAAATAATCCCCTCGTCAGCGCCCGGTTATCCCACCGCCTCAAACAACCCCGTAGCCCCCATCCCGCCGCCCACGCACATGGTCACGATGCCATAGCGCAGGTTGCGTCGTTGCAGCTCGCGCACCAGGTGCCCCACTTGCCGCGAGCCGGTCATGCCGAACGGATGACCGATGGAGATCGAGCCGCCGTTGACGTTGTATTTCTCGGGATCGATTTCCAACCGGTTGCGGCTGTACAGGCACTGGGAAGCAAAGGCCTCGTTGAGTTCCCACAGGTCGATATCGGCGATCTGCAAGCCCTTGGCCTTGAGCAGCTTGGGCACTGAAAACACCGGGCCGATGCCCATCTCGTCCGGCTCGCAACCGGCCACGGTGAAGCCGCGGAAAAACGCCTTGGGCTTGAGCCCCAGCGCCAGGGCTTTTTCCAGGCTCATCACCAAGGTCATCGAGGCCCCGTCGGACAACTGCGACGAGTTGCCCGCCGTCACCGAACCGTCTTCGGCGAATACCGGTTTCAGGCCGGCCAGGCTTTCGTAGGTGGTGTCCGGACGGTTGCAATCGTCGTGATCGACCACACCGTCGAGGATCTGGACAGCGCCAGTGTTCTTGTCCTCGACCCGGTACTTGACCGCCATCGGGATGATTTCGTCATTGAACAACCCGGCCGCCTGGGCCTTGGCGGTGCGCTGCTGGCTCTGCAAGGCGTAGCGGTCCTGTTCCTCGCGGCTGACCTGGTAACGACGGGCAACGATCTCGGCCGTCTGGCCCATGGGGAAATAGATCCCGGGCACCTGCTCCTTGAGCAGCGGGTTGATCAGATTGTCGGTGTTGACGCTTTTCATCGTCAGACTGATAGATTCCACGCCGCCCGCCACGATGATGTCGCTGCAACCGGAAGCGATCTGGTTGGCGGCGATGGCAATGGCTTGCAGGCCCGAGGAACAGAAGCGGTTGAGGGTCATGCCGGCGGTGCCGGTGCCCAATCTCGAGAGCACCGCCACGTTGCGCCCGATGTTGTAGCCCTGGGCGCCTTCATTGGACCCGGCCCCGACGATGCAGTCCTCGACACTGGCCGGATTGATGTCGTTGCGCGCCAGCAAGGCATCGACACAATGGGCCGCCATGTCGTCTGGACGGGTCATGTTGAACTTGCCGCGAAAGGACTTGGCCAGGCCGGTCCGTACGCTGTCGACGATCACCACTTCACGCATGGCTGTACCTCATTGTTGTAGCCGGTTGAGAGTGAATCGAGCATAAATCCACTGCATAACCGACCGCGACAATCATTCACCCCGCGTATGCGCACCCATCGCCCTAGCCCTTCTTTTTCTTGCGAGCCTGCTTTGCACTCCGCTCGAAAGCCGCCTCCAGCGCCTGGTTGAGAGTACGCAACACCTTGACCCGCGCCCAGCGCTTGTCGTTGGCTTCCACCAATGTCCAAGGGGAAATCTCGGTGCTCGTGCGGTCGACCATGTCGCACACCGCTGCGCGGTAAGCGTCCCACTTGTCGCGGTTGCGCCAGTCGTCCTCGGTGATCTTGAAGCGCTTGAATGGAATGTCCTCGCGCTCCTGGAAACGCTCCAGCTGGGTTTCCTTGTCGATGGCCAGCCAGAACTTGACCACCACCAAGCCGGCATCGGCGACCTGCTCCTCGAAATCGTTGATTTCTCCATAGGCCCGCAGCCAGTCGGCCTGGCTGCAAAAGCCTTCGACCCGCTCCACCAGCACCCGGCCGTACCAGGAGCGGTCGAACATGGTGAACTTGCCCCGCGCGGGAATATGCCGCCAGAACCGCCACATGTAGGGGTGGGCGCGCTCTTCTTCAGTGGGCGCGGCAATCGGCACGATGCTGTATTGACGCGGGTCCAGGGCTGCCGCGACCCGCCGGATCGCCCCGCCCTTGCCTGCCGCATCATTGCCCTCGAACACCGCCACCAAGGCATGCTGGCGCATGCGCTTGTCCCGCAGCAGGCCGGCGAACCGCGCCTGCTCGGTGATCAGCTGTTCTTCGTAATCGGCCTTGTCCAGGCGCAAGGTCATGTCCAGGCTGTCGAGCAGCGTGACCTGGCCGTCCAGCGCGGGCAGCGGCGCCACGCCGACCTTTTGCGGTTTGACCTTCGGACGGTCCAGGGCCTGGCGCAAGCCGTCGAGCAGGATCCGTCCGACGGTGAGGCTGCGATAACAGCTGTCCATCCCTTCGATCACATGCCACGGCGCGTAATCGCGACTGGTGCGGCGCAGCACGCGCTCACCGTATTTGACGAACTTGTCGTAGGTCTGGGACTGCTGCCAGTCCAGCGGGCTGATGCGCCAGCTGTGCAGTGGGTCATCCTTGAGCCCCTTGAGCCGGGCCTTCATCTGTTTCTTGGACAGGTGGAACCAGAACTTGAAGATCAGCGCGCCTTCGTCGCAGAGCATTTTTTCCAGGCGCTCGGCACCGGCAATCGCCTGGTCGAGCCGTGGGTCCTTGAACTCGCCATGGACTCGGCCTTGCAGCATCTGGCTGTACCAGTTGCCGAAGAAAATCCCCATGCGCCCCTTGGCCGGCAGCATCCGCCAGTAGCGCCACGCTCGAGGCCGCGCCAGTTCCTCGTCGGTCTGCTGGTCGAAGGTGCGCACTTCGATCAGCCGCGGGTCCATCCACTCGTTGAGCAACTTCACCGTCTCGCCCTTGCCCGCACCTTCGATGCCATTGATCAGCACGATGACCGGAAACCGGCCCTGCTGCTGCAACTCGAACTGCGCCTCCAACAACGCTTCACGCAGGGCCGGCACTTCGGCCTCAAAGGTTTCTTTATCGATGGCGTGACCGATTTCAGCGGATTCAAACATGGGCAGCTCCTTCCGGGGATGGGCCAAGACTAGCGGATTGGATGCGGCCCTGTGCAGCAGATTCCATCCAGATGCGCGCTCTGTTGCGATGGGTCAAGCAAGCCGATACCGATCGGCTAGAATGGCCGCTCAGTTTTGACCGAGCCAGCCATGACGCCCATCCAGCAACACGCCCAACTCGACTGGGATGATCAGGGTCGCCCGCGTTCGCGGGTGTTCGACGATGTGTATTTTTCCGACCAGTCGGGGCTGGAAGAAACCCGTTATGTGTTCCTTGAGCAGAACAACCTGGCCGAGCGTTTCGCGGCCCTGGCCGATGACGGGCGGCTGGTGATCGGCGAAACCGGATTTGGCACCGGCTTGAATTTCCTCTGTGCCTGGCAACTGTTCGAACAGTGCGCACCGGCAGGCGCCCGGCTGCATTTCGTCAGTGTCGAGAAGTACCCCTTGACCCCCCAGGACCTGGGCCGGGCCCTGGCCTTGTGGCCGCAACTGAGTCTTCAGGCGGAGCAATTGCTTGAGCAGTACGTGGCGATCCACCAGGGCTTCCAGCGCCTGGTCCTGGCGGACGGACGGGTGACGCTGACCCTGTTGATCGGCGATGCCCTGGAGCAGTTGCCGCAGCTGGACGGTCAGATCGACGCCTGGTTCCTCGACGGTTTCGCGCCGGCCAGGAACCCCGAGATGTGGACCGCCGAGCTGTTCGCCGAACTGGCCCGGCTGGCCGCACCCGACGCCACCCTCAGCACCTTCACCAGCACCGGTTGGGTCCGGCGATTGCTGAACGCGGCGGGTTTCAAGATGAAGCGCACGCCGGGCATCGGCCACAAGTGGGAAATCCTGCGCGGTGTGTTTCTCGGCTGGCCGGAGCAGACACCGGCCCCGGCCCCGGCAAAACCCTGGTACGCCCGCCCCGCCACGCTGACCGGCGAACGCCGGGCACTGGTGATCGGCGGCGGCCTGGCCGGTTGTGCCAGCGCTGCCAGCCTCGCCGCACGTGGCTGGCAGGTGACGTTGCTGGAGCGTCATGCCGGGTTGGCCGAGGAAGCTTCCGGCAACCCCCAGGGCGTGCTGTATCTCAAGCTGTCGGCCCACGGCACGGCGTTGTCGCAGATGATCCTCAGCGGCTTCGGCTACACCCGGCGCGTGCTGGAGCAACTGCAACGCGGCACTGACTGGGAAGCCTGCGGCGTCTTGCAACTGGCCTTCAACAGCAAGGAAGCCGAGCGTCAGGCGCAACTGGCCGAGGCGTTCCCAAGGGATTTGCTGCATACCCTCGATCAGTCCGAGGCGCAGGTGCGGTCCGGCATCGGTCTGGCCTGTGGTGGTCTGTTTTATCCCGAGGGCGGCTGGGTGCATCCACCGGCGTTGTGTCGCTGGCAAGCCTCGGGGCCGGCGATTGACGTGCAGCCCCATCATGAAGTGCTGCAACTGCGCCGCGTGGACGGCCATTGGCAGGCGTGGGACGGCGAACGTTGCCTGGCCAGCGCGCCGGTGGCGATCCTCGCCAGCGCCGCCGAGATCAAACGTTTCGAAGCGGCCGCCGACTTGCCGCTCAAGCGCATTCGTGGGCAAATCACCCGGTTGCCACAAACCACCCGCAGCCAGAGCCTGGCGACCGTGGTTTGTGCCGAAGGTTATGCGGCCCCGCCGCGACTGGGCGAGCACACCCTGGGCGCCAGTTTCGATTTCAACAGCGACGACCTGACGCCCACGGCCGCCGAGCATGCCGGCAACCTGCAGATGCTTGAAGAAATTTCCCTGGACCTGGTGGACCGCCTGAATGCCGGCAGCCTGGATCCGGAACGCCTCGAAGGTCGCGCGGCGTTCCGTTGCACCAGCCCGGATTACCTGCCGATTGTCGGCCCATTAGCGGATCGTCAAGCCTTTACCGAAGCCTATGCGGCCCTCGGCAAAGACGCCCGCCAAGTACCGGACGCCCCCTGCCCGTGGCTCGATGACCTGTACATCAACAGCGGCCACGGTTCCCGCGGCCTGATCACCGCCCCGCTGTCGGGCGAACTGATCGCCGCCTGGCTGGACAACGAACCCCTGCCACTGCCCCGCAGCGTGGCCGAAGCCTGCCATCCAAACCGGTTTGCGTTGCGAGCATTGATTCGGGGCAAGGCCTGACACAGATGGATGGCTCACCACAAATCCTGTGGGAGCTGAGCTTGCTCGCGATGGCGATGTGTCAGCCTACTTGGATGCCGACTGATCCACCGCCATCGCGAGCAAGCTCAGCGCCCACAGGTTCGCCCATCTTTGAAATCCCGTGGCAGACCATCCCCCCACGGGCCGGCTTATAACGCATCGATCTAAAACTCACAGCAATCCCTCCGGTCAGTTTCAGGGTACCCGCCCTTTTGGCGTGTGCGGCTTGACCCCTCCCCAACGGAAAAACCGGTAAGGACTTATGTGCGGATTAGCTGGAGAGTTACGTTTCGATCAACAACCTGCGGACCTTGCGGCCGTAGAGCGAATCACCCATCACCTGGCCCCTCGCGGCCCCGACGCCTGGGGCTTTCATAGCCAAGGGCCAATTGCCCTGGGCCATCGGCGCCTGAAAATCATGGACCTGTCGGACGGCTCGGCCCAGCCGATGATCGACAATCAGTTGGGCCTGTCCCTGGCCTTCAACGGCGCGATCTACAACTACCCGGAACTGCGCAGCGAGCTCGAAGGCCTGGGCTACAGCTTCTATTCAGGTGGCGACACCGAAGTGCTGCTCAAGGGCTATCACGCCTGGGGCGAAGCGCTGCTGCCCAAGCTCAACGGCATGTTCGCCTTCGCCATCTGGGAACGCGATGCCAAGCGGCTGTTCATCGCCCGCGACCGCCTCGGCGTCAAGCCGCTGTACCTGTCGCGCACCGGCCAACGGCTACGTTTCGCCTCGGCATTGCCAGCACTGCTCAAGGGTGGCGATATCAACCCGATGCTCGACCCGGTGGCCCTCAACCATTACCTGAATTTCCACGCGGTGGTCCCGGCGCCTCGCACCTTGCTGGCGGGTGTTGAAAAACTGCCGCCCGCCACCTGGATGCGCATCGAAGCCGACGGCAGCACCGAGCAGAAAACCTGGTGGACCCTGCCCTACGGACCACGGGCCGACGAACAGCACCTGAACCTGGAAGACTGGATCGACCGCGTGCTCGACAGCACCCGTGAAGCGGTCGCCATTCGCCAACGCGCCGCCGTGGATGTCGGCGTGCTGCTTTCCGGTGGCGTGGATTCGAGCATGCTTGTGGGACTGCTGCGCGAGGTCGGCGTAGAAGACCTGTCGACCTTCTCTATCGGTTTCCAGGATGCCGGCGGCGAGCGTGGTGACGAGTTCCAGTATTCAGACCTGATCGCCAAGCACTACGCCACCCGCCACCACCAACTGCGTATCGACGAGAAAGAGATCATCGAGCAACTGCCGGCAGCGTTCCGTGCCATGAGCGAGCCGATGGTCAGCCATGACTGCATCGCCTTCTACCTGCTATCGCGGGAAGTGGCCAAGCACTGCAAAGTGGTGCAAAGCGGCCAGGGCGCCGACGAGCTGTTCGCCGGTTACCACTGGTACCCGCAGGTCGATGGCGCCAGCGATCCGTACGCGGCCTATCGCGCCGCGTTCTTCGACCGCAGCTACGAAGAATATGCCGCCACCGTGCAGCCCAAATGGCTGATGGCCAACGACGCGGCCGGTGACTTCGTCAAAGAACATTTCGCCCAGCCCGGGGCCGATGCGGCGGTAGACAAGGCCCTGCGCCTGGACAGCACCGTGATGCTGGTGGACGACCCGGTCAAGCGTGTCGACAACATGACCATGGCCTGGGGCCTGGAAGCGCGCACGCCCTTCCTGGACTACCGCCTGGTGGAACTCTCGGCCCGGGTCCCAGCGAAGTTCAAGCTGCCCGATGGCGGCAAGCAGGTACTCAAGGAAGCCGCCCGGCGGGTGATCCCCGGCGAGGTGATCGACCGCAAGAAAGGCTATTTCCCGGTGCCAGGCCTCAAGCACCTGGAAGGCAATACGCTGGCCTGGGTTCGCGAGTTGCTGCTGGACCCGAGCCAGGACCGCGGCCTGTTCAACCCGGCCATGCTCGACCGCCTGCTGACCGACCCCAACGGCCAGCTCACGCCATTGCGCGGCTCGCGACTGTGGCAACTGGCGGCGCTGAACCTGTGGCTCAGCGAGCAAGGAATCTGATCGATGAAACCTCATGCAACAGTTCACAATCAACGCCTCTTGCGTGGCCAGGCGCCCTCCTACGAACGCCTGCAGGCACGCCTGGCCGAAGACGGCAGCGAGTTGGGTGCCGACCCGATCGCGGTGCATTGCGGCTGGGGCCGACTTTTGATCGGCCACACCTTCCCGGACCCGGCAAGCCTGGCCCAGGAACTGCTCAACGAACAACCCGGCGAACGCGACATTGCCTTGTACGTGGCCGCGCCCCAGCAAGTACTGGGGCTGGAACCGGCACAACTGTTCCTCGATCCGTCCGACACCTTGCGCTTGTGGTTCAGCGACTATCGCCAGTCCACCCGGGTGTTTCGCGGTTTCCGGATTCGTCGGGCCCAGAGCGAGACCGACTGGCAGGCCATCAACCAGCTGTACCAAGCCCGAGGCATGTTGCCCATCGACCCGCTGCGCCTGACCCCGCGCCATGAGGGTGGCCCGGTCTACTGGCTGGCCGAAGATGACGACACCGGTGCGGTGATCGGCAGCGTCATGGGTCTGAATCACCAGAAAGCCTTCAACGACCCGGAAAACGGCAGCAGCCTCTGGTGCCTGGCAGTCGACCCGCAATGTCCGCGGCCCGGTGTTGGCGAAGTGCTGGTGCGTCACCTCATCGAGCATTTCATGAGCCGTGGCTTGAGTTACCTCGACCTGTCGGTGTTGCACGACAATCGCCTGGCGAAAAACCTCTACGCCAAACTCGGCTTTCGCAATCTCTCGACCTTCGCCATCAAACGCAAGAACGGCATCAACCAGCCGTTGTTCCTGGGGCCAGGCCCCGAAGCGCAGTTCAATCCTTATGCGCGAATCATTGTCGAAGAAGCTCACCGCCGAGGCATCGACGTGCAGGTGGACGATGCCGAGGCCGGCTTGTTCACCCTGATCCACGGCAGCCGTCGGGTCCGATGCCGCGAATCCTTGAGCGACCTGACCAGCGCCATCAGCATGACGCTGTGCCAGAACAAAAGCCTGACCCACAAAGTGCTGAAAAACGCCGGCCTGAACCTGCCGGCCCAACAGTTGGCGGGCAATGCCGATGACAACCTGGCGTTTCTCGACGAGCACGAACGGGTGGTCGTCAAGCCGCTGGACGGTGAACAGGGCCAAGGCGTGGCGGTAGACCTGCGCACCATCGAGGAGGTGCAGAGCGCCATCGAAGCGGCCCGGCAGTTCGATAGCCAGGTCTTGCTGGAAAGCTTCCACGAGGGACTGGACCTGCGCATTCTGGTGATCGGTTTCGAAGTGGTGGCGGCGGCGATCCGGCGCCCGGCGGAGGTGATCGGCGATGGCCGGCACACCATCGGCGCGTTGATCGAAGCCCAGAGCCGCCGACGCCAAGCGGCCACGGGCGGCGAAAGTAAAATCCCGATGGACGCCGAGACCCTGCGCACGCTCAGCGCGGCGGGGTTCGACTACGACAGCGTGCTACCCGCTGGGGAGCACCTGTTCGTACGGCGTACGGCGAACCTCCATACCGGCGGCGTGCTGGAGGATGTCACCGGCATCCTGCATCCGACCCTTGTCGATGCGGCGGTGCGCGCCGCGCGGGCGCTCGACATCCCCATGGTCGGCCTCGACCTGCTGGTGCCGGCGGCCGATCAACCCGAGTACGTGTTCATCGAAGCCAACGAACGCGCAGGCCTGGCCAACCACGAACCACAACCCACCGCCGAGCGCTTTGTGGATTTGTTGTTTCCCCATAGCCAGACGGCGGCCTAGCAGAGGCGTAGTGCCTGAACAGATGCCATCGCGAGCAAGCTCGCTCCCACATGGGATTTCTGGTGTTTACACATTCTGTGTTCATCGTAGGACCTCTGTGGGAGCGAGCTTGCTCGCGATGAGGCCAGTTCAGGCACCGCCATCCAACAGTCGGACACACTCATCGAAACCATCGATGCGTTCAACCCATCAGGAGTTTCCATGATCAGCAAAATTCCCGAACCGGATCTCGAATACCTGCAAAAGGTCCTGCTGGAGATGCTCGCCATCCCCAGCCCTACCGGCTTTACCGACACCATCGTGCGCTACGTCGCCGAGCGGCTCGAAGAGCTGGGTATCGCTTTTGAAATGACCCGCCGTGGCACCATTCGCGCCACGCTCAAGGGGCGCAAGAGCAGCCCCGACCGGGCCGTGTCGGCGCACTTGGATACCATCGGTGCCTCGGTGCGGGCCATCAAGGACAACGGCCGCCTGACCCTGGCCCCCGTGGGTTGCTGGTCCAGCCGATTTGCCGAAGGCAGCCGAGTCAGCCTGTTTACCGACACCGGCGTGATCCGTGGCAGCGTGCTGCCGTTGATGGCATCCGGGCACGCGTTCAATACCGCCGTGGATGAACTGCCCATCAGTTGGGACCACATCGAGCTGCGCCTGGACGCTTATTGCACCACCCGCGCCGATTGCGAAACCCTGGGGGTGGGCATCGGCGATTACGTCGCCTTCGACCCCCTGCCGGAATTCACCGAAAGCGGCCACATCAGCGCTCGTCACCTGGACGACAAGGCCGGGGTCGCGGCGCTGCTGGCGGCGCTCAAGGCGATTGTCGACAGCGGCGAAGAACTGCTGATCGACTGTCACCCACTGTTCACCATCACCGAGGAAACCGGCAGCGGTGCCGCGGCCGCACTGCCCTGGGATGTCAGCGAATTCGTTGGCATCGACATCGCGCCTGTCGCGCCAGGCCAGCATTCCAGCGAACACACAGTCAGCGTGGCGATGCAGGATTCCGGAGGCCCCTACGACTATCATCTGTCGCGGCACTTGCTGAAACTGGCCAAGGAGAACGAGGTACCGGCACGCCGCGACCTGTTCCGCTACTACTTCAGCGACGCTCATTCGGCCATCACCGCCGGCCACGATATCCGCACCGCCCTGCTGGCCTTCGGCTGCGACGCCACCCATGGCTACGAACGCACCCACATCGACAGCCTGGCCGCCCTCAGTCGCCTGCTCGGCGCCTACATCCTCAGCCCGCCGGTGTTCGCCAGCGACGCGCAACCAGCCCAGGGTTCACTGGACCGTTTCAGTCATCAGATCGAACACGATACACAGATGGAAAGTGATACCCGGGTACCGTCGGTGGACAGCCTGATTGGGCAGCGCTCCGATAACTAACCCGACATTTCACTGTCTGGGCTATTGCCATCGCGAGCAAGCTCGCTCCCACAAGGTGCTCCATTGTGGGAGCGAGCTTGCTCGCGATGAGGCCAGGACAGGCTCCACAAAACCCAAGGCTAGCCGCAAAAGCCCATTGGCCGTAGCATCGCCCTATTGTCTAGCCGAGGTACCCCATGCTCATCCCCCACGACCAACTCGAAGTCGACACGCTCACCCGCCTGATCGAGGATTTCGTGACCCGCGACGGCACCGACAATGGTGACGACACGCCCCTGGAAACGCGGGTTCTGCGGGTCAGGCAAGCCCTGACCAAAGGCCAGGCGTTGATCGTCTTCGACCCCGAAAGTGAACAGTGTCAACTGATGCTCAAGCACGACGTGCCCAAACACCTATTCGACTGAACAGGCCTTGCGAGTGGCATGGGCCTTTTTCTTCTGGATCTTGTCGTAGATTTCGGAACGATGGACATCGACATGCCGTGGCGCTTCCACGCCAAAACGCACCGTGCCGCCGCTGACCGACAGCACACGGACGGAAATATCGTCACCGATGGAAATCAACTCACCTACAGCGCGGCTTAATACAAGCATGGTTCTTGTCCTTAAGAATGTCTGGACCCTGACCATGCCCGGCCTGTTTCCTGTTCTCAAGTCACCCACGAGAATTCAGTAAGGCCCTACAAGCAAAGTTCTTGTGACTGACGGAAACTTCCTGCAAAACCCTGTCGGACCGCCGGTATTTCAGGGCGCCGAGAACCGCGGGCCGAATAGAATCACACTCGCCCCCAACACGCAGAGCGCCACGCCAATCCAGTCGGACCCCAGTGGTCGCACCCGCTCAACCACCGCCAGCCAGCCGATCGAGGCAATGATATAGAGGCCGCCATAAGCGGCGTAGGCGCGCCCGGCGTACGTCGCTTCGATGCGGGTCAGCAACAGCGCGAACAGGGTGAGGCTGAGCACCGCCGGGGCGATCCACCAGGCGCTCTTGCCCTGGCGCAACCACATCCAGAAGGCGTAGCAGCCAGCGATCTCAAACAGCGCGGCGAGAAAAAACCACAGGTAATTGAGCATGCAAATGTCCATCAGGAGGGCCGAATGGCGCCATCCTGAGGACATCGGGCATCCAGGTCAATTGAGGTTTTGCCGGGCCTTGGCGCGCATCTTGTCGGCCATGACGGTCATTTCGTCGTACAGCAACTGTGGGTTCTTCTGCTTGAGCGCCCAAGCCATGCGTCCCTGTTCGTGGGGCAGGATCATGAACTGGCCCTGGGCGACCTGCTGGTAGATGTAGTCGGCAATATCCGTGGCGCTGATCGGTGAGCTTTCCAGCAACTTGCCAACCTGGGCTTTCATGGCCGGGGTCGGGCCGCGGAAGGAGTCCAACAGATTGGTCTGGAAGAACGACGGGCACACCACGTGTACGCCAACTTCCTGCTGCGCCAGTTCCACCAGCAGGCTTTCCGACAGCGCCACGACACCTGCCTTGGCCACGTTGTAGTTGCTCATGGCCGGGCCCTGCATCAGGGCTGCCATGGAGGCGATGTTGATGATCTTGCCACGGCTTTTTTCCAGCAGCGGCAGGAACGCCTTGCAGCCCTTGACCACGCCCATGAGGTTGATCGCGATCTGCCAGTCCCAATCCTCCAGGGAAAGCTCGCTGAAGAAGCCGCCCGAGGCCACGCCGGCATTGTTGACGATGATATCGATACCGCCGAACTTCTCTTCGCAGGCCTGGGCGAACGCAGTCAATTGGCTGTAGTCGCGCACGTCGCAGCGCTGGATAAAGCCGTCGCCACCGGCACCACGCACTAGCTTGAGGGTTTCCACGAGGCCCGGCTCGCTGACATCCGATAAGGCCAGGCGCCATCCTTCGCGGGCCCAGCGCAGCGCGATTTCGCGACCCAGGCCGGAGCCGGCACCAGTGATCATCATGCGATTTTGCATAGCAGACAGCCTTGTTGTTCCGGGAGAGATAGGCCGAGTGTAGCGAAGGCATTCAGCGGACCCACGCTCCATCAGATTGCTGAATGGCGAGGGCAAACCGTAGGCGCTACAAAAACTTTGAATTTTCTACAAGGCGCGACGGTCGGACTTATTAAGCCGCCCGGATTTAACGCATGCGCGCTGGTAGTTGGAAGTTGCATCACTCCAGAACTGACCAATAAGGAAATCTACAATGGGCACAATACTTATCATTATCCTGATCCTCCTGCTGATCGGTGGTCTCCCAGTCTTCCCGCACTCCAGAAGTTGGGGTTACGGCCCGTCCGGTATCATCGGTGTGGTGTTGGTGGTGCTGTTGGTCCTGCTACTACTGGGCAAGATATAAACCACTAAGTAAGCGCAAAAAAAAGAGGCCCTTGCAGGCCTCTTTTTTATGTGCGCCGTTTATCAGTCCGGCTTGCCGTCAACAACCCCGGCGGTGTTATCCAGCAGGCTCTTGGTCGCGGTTTGCAGGAAGGATTCGAGCTTGAGCTTCATCTCGGCAGCGTCGGGTGCATCCTGGATGATTTGCGCATGCGGATTGGCGCCCAGCTCATAGCGATACATCTTCGGCGCCATTTCCTTTTCCTTGGGAAGCATCAGGACGGTGTCACCCCGGATGATCGCGGTGGTCTGATCACTGCCCGACGGCTTGATCACACCAAAACCGGGATCGCCTTGCGGCAGGTTCAACAGGTCACGGCCCCAGCACTGGTTCCGTACTTGCCCACCGATCCGGCCCATGATGGTCGGCACGATGTCGACCTGGGTACCCACGGTGTGGTTACGCTGGCCGAATTTTTCCTGGACGCCCGGACCGATCAACAGCATCGGTACGTTGAAACGGCCCAGGTCCATCTCGGTGATCTGGCGTTCGTTGCCAAAGCCATGGTCGCCGACCACGACGAACAGGGTTTCCTTGAAGTAAGGCTCCTTGCGGGCCTTCTCGAAGAACTGGCCCAGCGCCCAGTCGGAGTAACGCATGGCAGTCAGGTGTTCGTTCAGGCTGCCACGGTCGGTGACCCGCTCGACCGGCAACGGCGTCGGCAGCGCATAAGGGGTGTGGTTGGACAAGGTTTGCAGCAAGGCATAGAACGGCTTGCCGTTTTCCCGCGCCTTGAGCTCGATCAGGCCACGGTCGAACATATCCTGGTCGGACACGCCCCAGGTCGGATCGGAGAACACCGGGTTCACGAAGTCGTTACGCCCGATGAATGTAGTCATGCCCTGGCTGCTGAAGAAACCCGACTGGTTGTCCCAGGCAAAATCGCCGTTGTAGACATACACGTCGTCGTAGTCACGGGCGCTGAGCAGTTGCGGCAGGCCCGACAGCTTGTGGCTGCCCTCCGGCGTCTGCATCAGGTACTCAAAACCGGGCAGGTTCGGGAAGCACGCCATGGTGGCGAACATGCCTTGGTGGGTGTGGGTACCGTTGGAGAAGAAACGGTCGAACAACAGGCCTTCCTTGGACAGTTTGTCCAGGTAAGGCGTGATGTTGCCCGGCGCGCCCAGGGCGCCAACCGAGTGACCGGCCATGCTTTCCATGAGGATCACGACCACGTTCTTGATCGGCAGGGTCTTGTCGGCCGGCGGCGTGTAGTCGCGGCGCACGGCGGCGGTCGCGGTGTCCACCAGTTTATCGTCAGGCATCACCAGCATGTCGCGCACAGTCTGCTGTGCCAACGGTTGCTCGAGGGTGGCTTTCCAGATGTTGTCGCGGTCTTCGGACATCCGGCTTTTCGCCGCGGCCACCAGCGACAAGGTACCGTTGAGGCCCAACTGGTTGGCGAAGTTCGAATCGGTGGTGTAGACGTCGCCCCAGCGCAGGGGCGGCCCTTGGCGCAAGGTGCCACGCGCGGCGGTCACAGCGACCAGCAGGCAAACGATGAACACCACGACACGCCCATACCACGGAGCGATCTGCCGGGTGCCGATGGTGCCGCCACTGAACGGCCCACGGGGACGCGTGGCGCGGTCGGCGCCCTTGAACGCCAGGCTGAGGATGATGGTGCCGCCGGCCCACGCCAGCAGGTAGCGCACCACCGGAAAACCGTACCAGAGCATGCTCATCACGGTTTTCGGGTCTTCCTTTACGTACTGGAAGACCAGACCGTTGAGGCGCTGGTGGAATTCACGGTAGAAATCCATCTCCATCAAGCCCAGGAACAGCGCGATGCTGGAAGTGACGGTCAGCCACAAACGAAAGAACCCACGGGCGGCCATGGCCCTGGCGCTGAACAACGCCAGCAACAACGGGATGCAGAGATAGACCACCAGGCGCAAGTCGAAACGCAGGCCATTGACAAAGGCTTCAACGAAGGTCGAGGCCGGGGTGTCGAGGATCATCTCGCGGTTATAGACCAGCAGCGCCACGCGCAGCAGGCTGAACATGACCATCATCACCAGGGCACAGAGCAACGTGTAGGCCAGGTGTGATTTGACGGTCGGTTGCAGCAGGCGATGCGTAGTACGCTGCTGACTCAGGGCGTCCGGGATTGCCATGTCGTTTAAGGACCCTATCGGAATTGGAGTGACAAAAAGAAACAACGGCGCGCCCTCTGTTGACCAAAGTCTGGCCTCGGGGCTTGCGCGAGTGCGCAAATGTTGCACGAACGGCTATGGCATTGCCATTAAATAACCGGCGGCGATATGAGCGCGGGGGATTGTCCGCAAGATTTTGTGAAAATTTCGTTCAAAGAATATTCAGAAACACAAAAAGCCCAGCCTGGCGATGCGGCTCAACCGAACGCTATGGTAGCAAGGGGATTTATCTGTGGGAGCAAAGCTTGCTCCCACAGATGCCCCCTTCCTCCGGGGTTCCCGTTGCTTAATGGAATTGCCGCCCCAAGCCCGCTGGCACGCCTTCGATGCTGGTGTCTTCCCATGGACCATTCGGGCTGACGGAACGGCTCCAACCGTTGTTCCAGCGGTAATAGGTTCGCTGGCGATAGAACGTGTTCGTCTGGTTGTCCAGCACATAGACCCCAAGCTTGGCGTCCCAATGGCTGTTGCCACCTGGCGGTGGGGCGAAGCTGGCGGAGGTGCGCGGCAGCGGTTTGGCCGGCTTGTTCGGGATGACAGGCTTGCCCGGCGCTGTGGACGGGACCGGTTTGCTGGTCGGGGTCGACGGCGGGATCGGTGGCAGCGGTGCCGAGGGCTCCGACGGACGCTGGACCGCACAAGCGCTCAGGCCCATGACGAGCGTGAGCAGGGTGATACGAGCGATGGCGGTCATGGTGCGAATTCCTGTTATTTGTCCGGACTGTCGATGGTCAATTGTTGCTGCGCCGTGGTGGTGCTCGCCAGGGGCTGGCTGCGGCCGACCCACTCACCCGCGGTCGGCTGGCCGGCCCGGGAGATGCGCGCCACCAGTTGGACTTCGGGGAAGTTCGACAGTTTCAACTGCGGCATCATTGCGTCCGCGTCACCCAGCTCTACCGTGACCGGCAGATCGGCGACCGTCAGGCGCTTGGCGGCCAGTGGCGCAGGCGGGCCGGAAACGGCGCGGGCGAAGATGAACACGCTGTCGCCCGGCTGCACCTTGGCCTTGAGTGCCGGCGCCAGGTCGACGCGCACCTTGAGCAGTGCCGCAGCCTTGGCCACCGGCGCCTGGGCGACCTTGCCGCCACTGGCTTGCAGCTTCTCGGTGGCACGGGTAATGCCGCCCTGCAGCGCTTCACGGGACTTGTCGCCCTCGGGCAGTTCCACCAGCAGGCGTCCCCAGTAATCGATCGCGTCCTGATAGCGCTCACCCTCAAAAGCGGCGATACCCAGCAGGCCGAGGCTGGTGACTTCCTTCGGATCGAGCTTCAGCGCTTCGTCGGTCAGCGCCTGGAGCTTGTCCGACCATTTCTTGCCATCGGCAAAATACTGCGCCTGGGCCCATTGGCCCAGCAGTTCGGGTTGGCGACCGGCCACCGCCACGGTGCGCTCGAAGATCTTTGCCGCGTCTGCGGGCCGATCCTGCGCCATGTAGGTACGCCCGAGGAAATACAGGCCCTCGGCGTTATCCGGTTGCGCCGCCACCGCACGTTCCAGGCGCAGGGTCATCTCTTCCATCGACTGCGGCGCCTGGGCGAATTCACGGGTCAGCTCGACCTTGTCGCTGGCACCGAAATGCAGGTACAGCGCCAGGCCCAACACCGGCACCAGCACAGCGGCGAGCAATGGCAACGGCTTGCCCAACCGGGATTCGCGTGGTGCATCGGCGCCCTCGGTGTCGGCGAGCAGTTCACGGGCAGCTTCGGCGCGACCGGTGTCCAGTTGCGCGGCGTTGAGCACGCCCTCCTCCCGCTCGGCTTGCAGTTCGGCAACGCGTTCCTGGTACAGCGCCACGTTGAGCGCGGTACGGTCCTCCTCGCGTTGAGCGCGACGACCACGCAGGACAGGGATCAACAGAAAACTCAGGGCTACCAGAAGAAGCAGACCTGCGGCGAGCCAGAAATCAATCATGCTTGGTTTTATCCAACAGTTGGTCGAGGCGCTGGCGCTCTTCGACAGAAAGCGTGTCCGGGGCGGCCGTGCGCTGGACCCGGCGGCGGCGCACGATCACTGCAATGACGACGAAACCACCGAACAACAGCCCGGCGGGGCCGAACCAGAGCAGCGCCGTCTTGGAGGACAGGGCGGGGTTGTAGCGCACGAACTCACCGTAGCGATCGACCATGAAATCGATGATCTGCTGGTTGTCCTTGCCCTCGCCGAGCATGCGGAAGATCTCCTTGCGCAAGTCGGCGGCAATCGGTGCGTTGGAGTCGGCGATGTCCTGGTTCTGGCACTTGGGGCAGCGCAGTTCCTTGGTCAGTTC
Organism: Pseudomonas sp. H1_F01; assembly: GCF_054681425.1. Taxonomy (NCBI): domain Bacteria; kingdom Pseudomonadati; phylum Pseudomonadota; class Gammaproteobacteria; order Pseudomonadales; family Pseudomonadaceae; genus Pseudomonas; species Pseudomonas sp. H1_F01. Next base: position 5,021,896 of record NZ_CP162823.1, read on the forward strand.
ACGAAACCGCTCGCGCTCGCCGTCGTTGGCGAATTCGTAGGTATCAATGGCGGCGTGGGCCACGCCGGCAAGGCTCAGGCCGAGGATGGCGGCGGCTAACCAGCGCTTCATGGCTTGGCCTCGTCCACCAGTGCCTGATACTTGGCGGCCAGTTTCTCGCGCCAGACCTGTTCGTCGATCACGCCGACGAACTTGTCGCGGATAACGCCCTTGGCGTCGATGAAGAACGTTTCCGGCGCACCGTAGACACCCAGGTTCAGGCCCAGGGAACCGTCTTCATCGCGAATGTCCAGTTGATACGGATTGTGGAACTCGGCCAGCCACTTCAAGGCGTCGACGTTGACGTCCTTGTAATTGACGCCGTAGATCACCACGCCGTTCTGGGCCAGTTTGTTCAACACCGGGTGCTCGACCCGGCAGGAGATGCACCAGGTGCCCCACACGTTGACCAGCGCCGGCTTGCCCAGCAGGTCGGCGCGGGTCAAGGTTTTATCACCCTGCACCGAAGGCAGGGAGAAATCCGGAAACGGCTTGCCGATCATCGCCGAGGGCAACTCGGTCGGATTCAGGTACAGCCCGCGGTACAAAAACACCGCCATCAACAGGAACAGCGCCAGCGGCACCAACATCAACCAACGTTTCATGCAGTGGCTCCCGTCGCGCCCAGGGCTTCACGCACCCGGGTTTTCACCTTGACTCGATAACGCCGATCCAGCGCCGCCAGCACCCCACCCAGGCCGGTGAGCAAGCCACCGAACCAGATCCAGCGCACGAATGGCTTGACGTGGACCCGCACCGCCCACGCGCCGTCGCCCAGGGACTCGCCCAGCGCCACGTAGAGATCGCGGGTGAAACCGGCATCGATGCCGGCTTCGGTCATCACCGAGTTCTGCACGGTGTAGAGACGTTTTTCCGGGTGCAGCACGGTGATTTCCTGGCCGTTGCGAAGGACTCGCACAGTGCCTTTGTCGGATGTGAAGTTCGGGCCCTCGAAATGTTTGGCGCCCTCGAAAACGAACTGATAGCCGGCCAGGTCCATGGACTCACCCGGCGCCAGGCGCAGGTCGCGCTCGGCGCTGTTCTGGCTGGACAGCACCACGCCCAGAGCGCAGACGGCGATGCCCAGGTGTGCGACCTGCATGCCCCAGTAACTGCGGGTCAGGGTCGGCAGCCCCTTGATCAGGCCTTTGTGCCGGGTCTTGTCGAAGATGTCCCGTACACCCGCCAGCAATACCCAGGCTGCCAGCACGAACGTCGCCAGTACCGCCCAGTTGAAATCGCCATACGCCACGCCGGCCACCACGGCCAGCGCGGCGGTGCCCAGCAGCACCGGGGTCAACATGCCCAGCAGCCACTTGACCGGGGTATCTTTCCAACGCACCAGCATACCGATGGCCATTACTACCATCAGGATAGCCATCAGCGGGATGAACAGCGCATTGAAGTACGGCGGGCCCACCGACAGCTTGGCACCGGACAACGCATCGAGCACCAGCGGGTACAACGTCCCCAGCAGGATCATCGACGCGGCCACCACCAGCACCAGGTTATTGCCCAGCAACAGGGTTTCCCGCGACCAGAGGTTGAAGCCAACCTGGCTCTTGACCACCGGCGCACGCAGGGCGAACAGCGTCAGCGAACCGCCGACCACAAATAGCAGGAACATCAGGATGAACACGCCACGCTCAGGGTCCGAGGCGAAGGCATGCACCGACGTCAGCACGCCCGAGCGCACCAGGAACGTCCCCAGCAGGCTCAGCGAGAACGCCGCGATGGCCAGCAGCACGGTCCAGCTCTTGAACACACCACGTTTTTCCGTGACCGCCAGGGAATGGATCAGCGCCGTGCCCACCAACCAGGGCATGAACGAGGCGTTTTCCACCGGGTCCCAGAACCACCAGCCGCCCCAGCCGAGTTCGTAGTAGGCCCACCATGAACCGAGGGTGATACCGATGCCGAGGAAGGCCCAGGCGACGATGGTCCACGGACGCGACCAGCGTGCCCACGCCGCATCGAGACGACCACCGAGCAACGCGGCGATGGCGAAGGCGAAGGCCACGGAGAAGCCGACGTAGCCCATGTAGAGCATGGGCGGATGAACGATCAGGCCGATGTCTTGCAGCAATGGGTTGAGGTCGCGGCCATCCGTCGGCATCTGCGGCAGGATGCGCTCGAACGGGTTGGAGGTGACGATCAAAAACAGCAGGAAACCGGTGCTGATCATGCCCATCACCGCGAGCACCCGGGCCAGCATCACCTGGGGCAACTGCCGGGAGAACACCGAGACGGCGAAGGTCCAGCCGGCCAGGATCAACGCCCAAAGCAGCAGCGAGCCTTCGTGGGCGCCCCACACGGCGCTGAACTTGTAGTACCAGGGCAAGGCGCTATTGGAGTTGCTGGCGACGTATTCCACGGAAAAATCGTCGGCCATGAACGCATAGGTCAGGCAACCGAAGGCGAACAGCATGAAGGCGAACTGCCCCCACGCCGCCGGCTGGGCCAGGCTCATCCACAAGCGGTCGCCGCGCCAGGCACCGAGCAAGGGCACCACGGCCTGTACCAGGGAGAAACACAGGGCAAGGATCATCGCCAGGTGGCCCAACTCGGGAATAAAGATGCCAGCAGTCATTGATCAGCCCTCCTTCACGGGAGCGGGCGCCGACTGACCGCTGTCTTTCAGCGCCTTGGTCACTTCCGGCGGCATGTATTTTTCGTCGTGCTTGGCCAGCACTTCGTCGGCCACCACTACGCCGTCGGCGTTGAGCTTGCCCAGGGCGACGATGCCCTGCCCTTCGCGGAACAGGTCCGGGAGGATGCCGCGATAGGTGATGGTCACGGTCTTGTTGAAGTCGGTGACATTGAATTTCACGTCCAGGGAATCCCCGGAGCGCTCCAGCGAGCCTTTTTCCACCATGCCGCCAGCGCGGATGCGGGTGTCCTTGGGCGCTTCGCCGTTGGCGATCTGGGTCGGGGTGTAGAACAGGTTGATGTTTTGCTGCAGGGCGCTCAGGGCCAGGGCGACCGCGGCACCGACACCCACCAGGATCGCAAGAATGATGACAAGACGTTTTTTGCGCAGCGGATTCACTGACCGTTCTCCCGGCGCAGACGACGCGCCTCTTGTTGCAGATACCGCTTGCGGGCCAGGATTGGCACCGCCACGTTGAGGGCCAGCACCACCAGGCAGATGCCATAGGCTGACCAGACATACAGGCCATGATGGCCCATGGCGAGGAAATCGCCGAATGAAGCGAAACTCATCGAGCGGCCTCCAGGCTGTTCTGTACTTCGGCCTTCACCCAACTGGCCCGGGACTCGCGCTTGAGCACTTCCAGGCGCATGCGCAGCAGCAGCACCGCGCCGAAGAAACAGTAGAAACCCAACACGGTCAGCAACAGCGGCAGCCACATTTCGACGGGCATTGCCGGTTTTTCGGTAAGCGTGAAAGTCGCCCCCTGGTGCAGGGTGTTCCACCACTCCACCGAGTACTTGATGATCGGGATGTTGATCACACCGACAATCGCCAGTACCGCGCAGGCCTTGGCGGCACTGTCACGATTGCTGATGGCGTTGCCCAGCGCAATAAGACCGAAGTACAGGAACAGCAGGATCAGCATCGACGTCAGTCGCGCATCCCAGACCCACCACGAACCCCAGGTCGGCTTGCCCCAGATGGCCCCGGTGACCAGCGCCACGGCAGTCATCCAGGCACCGATGGGCGCAGCGCATTGCAGGGCCACGTCGGCCAGCTTCATCTTCCACACCAGCCCTACCACACCGCACACCGCCAGCATCACGTAGACGGACTGGGCCAGCATCGCCGTGGGTACGTGGATGTAGATGATGCGGAAGCTGTTGCCCTGCTGGTAGTCCGGCGGTGCGAAGGCCAGGCCCCAGACTACGCCGGAACCAATCAACAACAGTGCAGCGATGCTCAACCATGGGAGTAGTTTGCCGCTGATGCCGTAGAACCACTTGGGTGAGCCGAGCTTGTGAAACCAGGTCCAGTTCATTGCTGTTTCCATCACGGTTGCGGCTCGCCGTCACGAACCGCCGGGGCAGCCTTTACTTCCAAAGAAGTGGTCAATTTTTGACCAGGCCTCGTTATTATTCGCCGACGCTGATCTTCAGGCCAGCGGCTATTGCAAAGGGTGTCAGGGTTATCGCCAGGGCGGTCAGGCTACCAAGCCACAGCAGATAACCGGTCGCGGGCATTCCTTGCAACGCCGCTTGCAAGGCACCACTGCCCAGGATCAGGACCGGGATATACAACGGCAGGATCAGCAGCGCCAGCAACAGGCCGCCGCGCTTCAACCCCACCGTCAACGCCGCGCCCACCGCACCGAGCAGGCTCAGCACCGGCGTGCCCAGCAGCAGCGACACCAGCAGCACCGGCATGCACGCGCCGGGCAGCCCCAGCATCATTGCCAGCAGTGGCGAGAGCAATACCAGTGCCAGCCCGGAAAAAACCCAGTGTGCCAGTACCTTGGCTAAAACCAGAAGGGCCAGGGGGTGCGACGAAAGGACCCACTGTTCCAGTGAACCGTCTTCGAAATCACTGCGGAAAAGCCCGTCCAGCGAGAGCAGGACCGATAAAAGCGCGGCGACCCAGACCAGTCCCGGAGACAAGGTTTGCAACAATTGAGTCTCCGGCCCGACCGCCAACGGGAACAACGCAATCACTATCGCGAAGAACACCAGCGGATTGGCCAATTCGGCCGGACGACGGAACAGCAGGCGCGCCTCGCGGGCAAGCAACAGGCCAAACACACTCATACGGCCCAGTTCCCCAGATCAATGTTGCGATAACCGGCCGGCATCCGCGCCAGCGTGTGGTGAGTGGTCAAGAGCACCATGCCACCGTTTTCACAGTGCTGGGCCAAGTGTTCCTCGAGCTGCGCGACACCCTGCTTGTCCAGGGCGGTGAACGGCTCGTCGAGAATCCACAGCGGCGGGCTGTCCAGATACAGCCGGGCCAGGGCCACGCGGCGTTGCTGGCCGGCGGACAAGGTGTGGCTCGGCACGTCTTCGAAGCCGCGCAGCCCTACCGCCGCCAACGCCTGCCAGATCGCTTCGCGGCCGGCCGGCGTATGCAATGCGCAGAGCCAACTGAGGTTCTCTTCGGGGGTCAGCAAATCCTTGATACCGGCGGCATGGCCGATCCAGAGCAGGTTGCGGGCCAGTTCGCTACGCTGGCTGTGCAAGGGCTGGCCATTGAGCAACACTTGGCCTGCGGTGGGTTGCATCAACCCGGCCAGCAGGCGCAGCAAGCTGGTCTTGCCGCTGCCGTTGGGACCACTGATTTGCACCATGTCGCCACGCGAGAGTCTCAATTCGAGATTTTCGAAAAGCAGTCGCAAGTCTCGCTCACAGGCGAGGCCGACGGTTTGCAGGAGAGGACTGGTCAAGGGATCGCGGGCCTTATACGGTTCAAGTCGGCGGTGCAGCGGCCGTTAAAGAGATGCAGCATAGATGCATTGACGAGCTGTTCCACAGAGCTGCGTCAAACAATTGCAAGGTTTTCGCCACTCCCTGAAAGACGGGCGGCATTATACATGCCCTAACCTCCTCTCAAGAGAGCTTATTTCCCCAAGGTAAGACCGCAAATGACAGGCGACATGAACATCCTGCCGCTGCCCCAGGCCACGGCAACCACGCGTATGCCAGCGGTCAATGGCGAGCTGCTCAAACTGCTGGTGCCGACCGAAGGCCTGATCAGCTCGGGCCAGACCGCCCAGGCCGAAGTGCTGTCGCTCAAGCAGGCCGACCAGACTTTCCAGCTGTTGCTCAAGGTCACCCTGGAGAGCGGCCGCCAGACCACCGTGCAGGCCACCAGCACCCAGCCGTTGCCCCAAGGCACCAGCCTGGCCGTGACGCAGCCGTCCGCCAGCAACCTGGCGATTGCCGTGCAACAGGCCGTGGCCTCCAGCGTCGCCACCCTCACCCGAATCGACACGGCGCAGTTGCCGGTCGGCACCCTGCTGCAAGGCAAAGTGCTGACCAGTCAGGCGTTGCCGCAGCTGCCGGGACAACCGGCGGTGTATCGGTCGTTGGTAAGCTTGCTCAATACCGCCCAGGCGGGTAGCACCCTGGACATCGACAGCCCGCAGCCGCTGCGCATCGGCACGCTGTTGAGTGCCCAGGTGCAAGATACTCAGACGCTGAAGTTCGTTCCGCTGAGCAACCGCCAGGAGCAATTGGCGGTGAGCCAGCAGTTGGTCACGCAAATGAGCCAGCAGGGCTCGCTGGACAGCCTGATCACCGCCCTGCAAAACCTTCCGGCCACCGACGACACCGGTGCCGAGCTGCGCGCCGCGGTGACACGCCTGTTGGCCAGCCTGCCGGATGTCCAGCAACTGAGTACGCCCAAGGGGCTGGCCCAGGCCATGGTCGCCAGCGGTGTGTTCCTGGAAAGCAAGTTGCTCGCCGGGCAGCCGCCGAGCCTGGCGCCGGACATGAAAGGCGACCTGCTGAAACTGATCGCCCAACTGACACCGGCCCTACCCACCTCCACCAACCTCAGCGCCATCATTGCCGCCAATACGTTGGCCCAAGTCCTGCCTAGCTTCGTACGCAGCGCCCTGGGGATGCTCGGCCAGGTCAGCGCCAAGCCACAACCCACCAGCTTCCCCCTGCCCTCGCGCCAGATGAAAGGCCAGGACGAAGAAGGCGACCTCGAACACCTGCTGCGCCTGGCCGCTGCCGCCGTGTCACGCCTGCAAAGCCATCAGTTGTCGAGCCTGGAACAGACCGGCCTGACCGACGACGGTCGGCTGATGAGCACCTGGCAATTGGAGATCCCGATGCGCAACTTGCAGGACATCGTGCCGTTGCAGGTCAAGTTCCAGCGTGAGGAAACCCCGCCCCGGGAGCAACCCAACGAGCGCCGGGAAGAACGCGAGCCAAAACAGCAGCTCTGGCGGGTGGAATTGGCGTTCGACATGGAACCGCTCGGCCCACTGCAGGTTCAGGCGCAGTTGCTCAGCGGCAGCCTGTCCAGCCAGCTGTGGGCAGAACGGCCGTACACCGCAAGCCTGATCGAAAGCAACCTGACAGCCTTGCGTGAACGCCTGGTGACCTGTGGCCTGAACGTCGGCGAACTGGACTGCCACCTCGGCACCCCGCCCCAAGGCCCCAAGACTCGCCTGGAACAACGCTGGGTGGACGAAACCGCATGACAACCCATACCGAACCCCGCCAGGCCATCGCCCTCAAGTACGACGGCCACCACGCCCCGACCCTCACCGCCAAGGGCGACGAAGCCCTGGCCGAGGAAATCCTGCGCATCGCCCGCGAAAGCGAAGTGCCGATCTATGAAAATGCCGAGCTGGTGAAGCTGTTGGCGCGGACGGAGCTGGGGGACAGCATCCCGGAAGAGCTGTACCGCACGATTGCCGAGATCATTGCGTTTGCCTGGAACCTCAAGGGCAAGTTTCCCCAGGGCTACGACCCGAATGCGCCGAGTGTCGAGAAAGATGTGACCGACCGCGGCGACGACTACTGATCACAGCGGCGGTGCTTGGGCTGGAATGATCAGTGTGTGAGCGACAAAAAAACCTGTGGGAGCGAGCTTGCTCGCGATGGCGGACTCACATTCAACATCTCTGTTGACTGTCACACCGCTATCGCGAGCAAGCTCGCTCCCACAATTGGATCGGGGGGTGAAGGCGATCAGCCGCCCTTATGCAGTTTACTCATCAACTCCGCCTCGGCCTGGGTCAGGCCGCAGGCTTGGGTCAGTTCGTCGACACTGGCGCCCATGCCCACCAGGCGGGCGGCCTGGGCAAAGGACAGGCTGGAGGGGTCGCGCTGTTCCAGCTGGGCAAGTTTATCCGGCAACGGCGCGACCACGGCACGCAGCTCATGGAGCGCTTCGCCCATGCGCACGGTGCCGTTCTGGTAATCATCGACGCGCTTGGCCAGGTCCTTGATGCGCTGGTCGCGCAGCGCATCTCCCTGGGCCTGCTGAGCGGCGATCTGCCGCTGGCCACGTATGTACGCCAAGAACATCGCCAGCGTGCCTGCCCAGAAAAGGAACAGGACAATGACTGCTACCTCAAGAATCAAATCAGATACTCTCCAGTTCCGACCACTCTTCTTCGCTCATCATCTTGTCCAGTTCAACCAGAATCAACAACTCGTTGTTCTTGTTGCACACGCCCTGAATGAACTTGGCGGATTCTTCATTACCCACGTTCGGCGCAGTCTCGATTTCCGACTGGCGCAGGTAAACCACTTCGGCGACGCTGTCGACCATGATGCCAACCACTTGCTTGTCGGCTTCGATGATGACGATCCGGGTGTTGTCGCTGATCTCGGCATTCATCAGGCCGAAGCGCTGGCGGGTATCGATCACCGTGACCACGTTGCCACGCAGGTTGATGATGCCCAGCACGTAGCTCGGTGCACCCGGTACCGGGGCGATCTCGGTATAGCGCAGCACTTCCTGAACGCGCATCACGTTGATGCCGTAGGTTTCGTTATCGAGCTTGAAGGTCACCCATTGCAGAATCGGATCTTCAGAACCCTTTTGAGACGACGCCTTATCATTCATACCCTGACCCCTCGAAAAACCGCCTGTGGCGGCGTGTATTCTGTCCGACGACGCTGGGCGCCGCCGGTTATCTTATTTCGGTTTCTGGACCGGCTTCTTACTGCCACCCAGGTGTTTTGCCCCGCCGCTGGCGATCAGCTCCGCCAGCTCGGAAACGTCCAGCAAGGCGCACATATGCTCGATCACCGTACCGGCCAGCCATGGCCGTTGCCCTCGATGGCTGCGCCACTTGATCTCGTTCGGGTCCAGGCGCAGCGAACGGCTGACCTGATGCACCGCCAAACCCCACTCGTAGCCCTGCACTGAAATCACGTACTGCAAGCCTTGGCGAAAATCATCGCGATAACGGTCCGGCATGACCCAGCGTGCCGTATCCAGTACCTTCAGGTTGCCGGCCTGGCTCGGCAGGATTCCGAGGAACCATTCCGGCTGGCCAAACAACGGCGTCAATTCCTGCCCGGCCAGGGAATAAATCGACCCCAGGCATACCAGCGGCACCGCCAGGGTCAACCCGGCCACATCAAACAACAGACACTCGAACGGCTCGGCGGCCCAGGCCGGACGGTCGTCGCCCGGCACCGGTGGCGGCGGATTGCTCGGCGGCAGGTGGATTTCCACCACCGGCGTCACCAGGCCTTGTAGCAGCGGGGCAACGGTCGAGACCGGCGCCAGGATCGGCGCAGGCGCGTCCATGACCGCCACCTGGGGCTTGATAAACGGTGCCTCGACCGCTGCAGCTATCACTGATTTCTGTGCGTCACGGGCCTGCTCTTCGAGCACGGCCGCCTGAAACTCATCCAGCACACCCTTGGCTTCGACGTTCTCGGGCAACGCCTCGATCACGCTTGGCTGTGGTGGCAATTCTTCGGTCGCTTCCTGCAGCAGCCCATCCAGATAGGACTGCAGGGCCATTTGCGGACGCGAGGTTGTCTTTATCGGGCGGCTCATAGGAACAGTGCGCCACTTGAAGAGGTTATCGGCATGAATGCGGCAGGACTTGAGCGTTCGCAGGCGAACACAATGCCAGTGGAAAGCCTCGTCACCTTAAGCCACCTGCTGCGGAACAAGCTGTTGGGTCAACAGGTGCTTGAGCAGCGCCCGATAGGCCAGCACTCCGCGGCTCTTGCCATCGAATTGCGACGGGGTCACACCGGCACGGCTGGCGTCCCGCAAGCGGGTATCAACGGGGATATAGCCTTGCCAGATGTCTTCCGGGTACTTGTCCCGCAACACCCGCAAGGTGCCCAGGGAGGCCTGGGTACGACGATCGAACAGGGTTGGCACGATGTTGAAGGCCAGCGTCTGCTTGCGCGAGCGGTTGACCATCGCCAGTGTATTGACCATGCGCTCCAGGCCCTTGACCGCCAGGTGCTCGGTCTGCACCGGAATGACCAATTGTTGGCTGGCTGCCAAGGCATTGACCATCAGCAAACCCAGCAACGGCGGGCTGTCGATGATCGCGTAATCGAAATCCTGCCACAGCTGCGCCAGACTCTTGGCGATCACCAGGCCCAACCCGCCCTGCCCCGGCGACTGTCGCTCCAGGGTGGCCAGGGCGGTGCTCGATGGCAGCAGGGAAATCCGCTCGTCGCTGGTGGACAACAGCAACTGCCCCGGCAGGCCCTCGGGCACAACGCCCTTGTGCAGGAACAGGTCGTAGTTGCTGTGCTCCAGGCTGTCGGGATCGTAGCCGAAATAGCTGGTCATCGAGCCATGGGGGTCCAGGTCGACAATGACCACGCGCTTGCCCGCCTCGGCCAGCAACCCGGCTAAAGCGATGGAAGATGTGGTCTTGCCCACACCACCTTTTTGATTGGCGACTGCCCAGACTCTCATTTGGATCGTTCCTCCCGGCCGAAACAGGCTCGACCGAGAAATAGCTCGGTTATAAAGCGGGTGACGGAGAATTGACGGCACTCTGTCTTCCCGGCGACTTGACCGGAGCCGGTGCAGTTTGTGTGCCAGCCCGCTTCAATGCCGCATCTGGAGTTGCTTTGGCCGTACCGGTACCGGTCAGGCTGCGACGCACATCGAGGTTGCGCGACACCACCAGCACCACCCGCCGGTTGCGCGCACGCCCCTCGGCCGTGGCGTTGTTGGCGACCGGCTGAAACTCGCCGTAGCCCACCGAGGCCAGGCGGCCGGGGTTCACGCCCTGCATCGCCAGCATGCGCACGATGCTCGCCGAACGGGCCGAGGACAGCTCCCAGTTGGTCGGGTATTGCGAAGTACGGATCGGTTGGTCGTCCGTGAAGCCTTCGACATGGATCGGGTTGTCGAAGGGCTTGAGGATCGCCGCGACCTTATCGATGATGTTGAACGCCATGTCGCTGGGCATGGCGTCGCCGCTGCCGAACAACAAGCTGGAATTGAGCTCGATCTCGACCCACAACTCGTTGCCACGCACGGTCATCTGGTTGGAGCTGATCAGGTCACCGAACGCCGCGCTGATATCGTCGGCGATGCTTTTCAACGGATCGCTACCGCCGGCGATACCGGCATCGACCTGTTCGCTGTCCTTGACCAAGGGCTTGGCCGGCGTGGTGGTCTTGGGGCGCTCATCGCCGATGGGAATCGGTTTGAGCGCGCGGTCGGAATCCGTGAAGACGCCGATCAACGCCTCGGAAATGACTTTGTACTTGCCTTCGTTGACCGACGAGATCGAATACATGACCACGAAAAAGGCGAACAGCAGGGTGATGAAGTCGGCGTAGGAAACGAGCCAGCGTTCATGGTTGACGTGTTCTTCGGTGTGCCTGCGACGTGCCATATTCCTTGTCTCCCATCAGTCCATGAAGCCCTGGAGCTTCAACTCAATGGAGCGCGGGTTTTCACCTTCGGCGATCGACAGGATCCCTTCCAGCAGCATTTCGCGATAGCGCGACTGGCGCAACGCGATGGACTTGAGCTTGGCCGCGATCGGCAGCAGCACCAGGTTGGCACTCGCCACGCCATAGATCGTGGCGACGAACGCCACGGCGATGCCGCTACCCAATTGCGACGGATCGGCCAGGTTGCCCATCACATGGATCAGGCCCATCACCGCACCGATGATGCCGATGGTCGGCGCGTAGCCGCCCATGCTTTCGAACACCTTGGCCGCTTCGATATCGCGGCTTTCCTGGGTGTAGAAATCCACTTCCAGGATGCTGCGGATGGCTTCCGGCTCGGCGCCGTCCACCAGCAATTGCAGGCCTTTGCGTGAGTAGCTGTCGGGCTCGGCATCGGCCACCCCTTCCAGCCCCAGCAGGCCCTCCTTGCGAGCGGTCAGGCTCCAGTTCACCACACGATCGATACCACCGGCCAGGTCGACACGGGGCGGGAACAGAATCCAGATCAGCACTTGCATGGCGCGCTTGAAAGCGCTCATGGGCGACTGCAACAGCGCCGCGCCAATGGTGCCACCGAGCACGATCAACGCCGCCGGGCCGTTGGCCAGCGCGCCCAAATGACCGCCTTCCAGATAATTGCCGCCAATGATGGCGACGAACGCCATGATGATGCCGATCAGGCTGAGTACATCCATTACAGGCAGGCCTCGACCAGGTGTCTACCGATGTCGTCCAATCCGTACACTGCGTCGGCGAGATCGGCTTTTACGATGGCCATTGGCATGCCGTAGATCACGCAGCTGGCTTCGTCCTGGGCCCAGATCGCACTGCCACCCTGCTTGAGCAGGCGCGCGCCTTCGCGACCGTCGGCGCCCATGCCGGTGAGCACCACCGCCAGAACTTTGTCACCGTAGGACTTGGCCGCGGAACCGAAGGTAATGTCCACGCAAGGCTTGTAGTTCAGACGCTCGTCGCCCGGCAGGATTTTCACCGCGCCGCGGCCATCGATCATCATCTGCTTGCCACCTGGCGCCAACAACGCCAGGCCTGGACGCAGGATGTCGCCATCCTCGGCTTCCTTGACGCTGATGTTGCACAGCTTGTCCAGGCGCTCCGCGAAAGCCTTGGTGAACGCCGCCGGCATGTGCTGGATCAGCACGATGGGGGCCGGGAAGTTGGCCGGCAACTGGGTCAGGACCCGTTGCAGCGCCACCGGGCCACCCGTGGACGTGCCGATAGCGACCAGCTTGTAGGCTTTGCGCTTGGGGGCCGGCGACGACGCACTGGCGGGCACCGGGCGAGCCGGCGCAGGGGCTGGTGCCGATGCACTGCGTACCGGTGCCGGATTGAAGCTGCTCGATGCAGTCGGCGCCGGGCTTGGCGCCGCAACAGGGGCTGGCGCCGGTGCGCTGTAGGCACCGACACGACGATTGCTGCGGGAAATGCTGTGGACCTTTTCGCACAGCAACTGCCGGACTTTGTCGGGGTTGCGCGAAATGTCTTCGAAATTTTTCGGCAGGAAATCCACCGCCCCGGCGTCCAGCGCATCGAGGGTCACTCGGGCGCCTTCATGGGTCAGGGACGAGAACATCAATACCGGGGTCGGGCAGCGCTGCATGATATGCCGCACGGCCGTGATGCCATCCATCATCGGCATCTCGTAGTCCATGGTGATCACGTCCGGCTTGAGTGCCAGGGCCTGATCGATCGCCTCTTTGCCGTTGGTCGCGGTACCGACGACCTGAATACTCGTGTCCGCCGAAAGAATTTCCGAGACGCGGCGGCGGAAAAACCCCGAATCGTCCACCACCAGGACTTTAACTACCATAAACACTCCGTTAGACGAGGCGCGGCCCTGGGCCACGCCCCTCCAGAATCAAATACGCCGGGCGGCGTAACGCTTGAGCATGCTTGGCACATCGAGAATCAACGCGATGCGGCCGTCGCCGGTGATGGTGGCGCCGGACATGCCCGGGGTGCCCTGGAGCATCTTGCCCAACGGCTTGATGACCACTTCTTCCTGGCCCACCAACTGGTCGACGACGAAGCCGATCCGCTGGGTGCCCACCGAAAGGATCACCACATGGCCCTCGCCCTGCTCCACATGAGCAGCGGAGCTGACCAACCAGCGCTTGAGGTAGAACAGTGGCAGTGCCTTGTCCCGTACGATCACCACTTCCTGGCCGTCCACCACGTTGGTGCGCGACAGGTCGAGGTGGAAGATCTCGTTGACGTTGACCAGCGGGAAGGCGAAGGCCTGGTTGCCCAGCATCACCATCAGGGTCGGCATGATCGCCAGGGTCAGCGGGACCTTGATGACGATCTTCGAGCCCTGGCCCTTGGTCGAGTAGATATTGATCGAACCGTTGAGCTGGGAAATCTTGGTTTTCACCACGTCCATGCCCACGCCACGGCCCGACACGTCGGAAATCTCGGTCTTGGTCGAGAAACCCGGGGCGAAGATCAGGTTGTAGCACTCGGTGTCGCTCAGGCGGTCGGCGGCATCCTTGTCCATCACACCGCGTTTCACCGCGATGGATCGCAACACGTTCGGATCCATGCCTTTGCCGTCGTCGGAGATCGACAGCAGGATGTGGTCGCCTTCCTGCTCGGCGGCCAGGATCACCTTGCCGCTGCGGACCTTGCCCGAGGCTTCGCGCTCTTCCGGCGACTCGATGCCGTGGTCGACCGCGTTGCGCACCAAGTGGACCAGCGGGTCGGCCAGGGCCTCGACAAGGTTCTTGTCGAGGTCGGTCTCTTCACCCACCAGTTCCAGGTTGATTTCTTTCTTGAGCTGGCGAGCCAGGTCGCGAACCAGGCGCGGGAAGCGCCCGAAGACTTTCTTGATCGGCTGCATCCGGGTCTTCATGACCGCGGTCTGCAGGTCCGCCGTGACCACGTCGAGGTTCGACACGGCCTTGGACATGGCTTCGTCCTGGCTATTGAGGCCCAGGCGCACCAGACGGTTACGCACCAGCACCAGTTCGCCGACCATGTTCATGATCTCGTCCAGGCGTGCGGTATCGACCCGAACGGTGGTCTCGGCTTCGCTGGCCGGTTTTTCCGCTGGCGCAGCCGCCGCAGCACGGGCAGGTGCCGGGGCCGCAGTGGCAGCAGGCTTGGCGGGTTCGGCCTTCGGTTCCGGTGCCTTGGCAGCGGGTTTGGGCGCAGCCTTGGCTGCTGGAACAGCAGTGGCGGTAGTGCCGGCAGCAGGAGCAGCCGCGGCCTTCCCGACTTCTGTAAACTTGCCTTTGCCGTGCAGTTCGTCGAGCAGCGATTCGAATTCGTGATCGCTGATCAGGTCGCTGCCAGCCGCGGCGGCAGCCGGCTTGGCTGGCGTCGGCGCGGAAGCGATGGCCGAATCCAGCGCGTCAACGGCAAACGTGCCCTTGCCGTGCAACTGATCGAGCAAGGCTTCGAATTCGTCGTCGGTGATGTCGGAGTTGTCGCCCGCCGCTTTCGGGGCAGCCGGAGTCGCCGCTGGCGTGACCGCATCGGGAGCGAACTGGCCTTTGCCATGGAGCTGGTCGAGCAATGACTCGAACTCGTCGTCGGTGATTTCATCACTGGCGTCAGCTGTTGCATTGGCGGGCGGCGCAGCAGGTGCCGCCGGCGCTTCGGCTTGGGCCTTGACGGCGTTCAGCGAATCCAGCAGTTGTTCAAATTCGTTATCGGTGATGTCGCCCGACTCTTCGGCGACCGGCTCTTCAGCCACTGCCTCGGCAACCGGAGCCGCTTCATCAGCCGATTGCGGCTCCGCCAGGCGTGCCAGCGCGGCGAGCAACTCAGGCGTGGCAGCGGTGATCGGCGAGCGCTCACGCACTTCGCTGAACATGCTGTTGACCGCATCCAGCGCTTCAAGCACCACGTCCATCAGTTCCGAATCAACGCGACGCTCACCCTTGCGCAGGATGTCGAACACGTTTTCGGCAATGTGACAGCACTCCACTAGCTCGTTGAGCTGGAGGAAGCCGGCGCCTCCTTTTACAGTGTGGAAACCGCGAAAAATTGCATTGAGCAGATCCGCATCATCTGGTCGGCTTTCCAGCTCGACCAGCTGTTCGGACAGTTGCTCTAGAATCTCGCCGGCCTCAACCAGGAAATCCTGAAGGATCTCTTCATCGGCGCCGAAGCTCATTAATGGCTGCTCCTAAAACAGGGCTAAAACTCAGAATCCAAGGCTGGACAGCAAATCGTCCACATCGTCCTGACCGGACATAACGTCTTCTCTTTTATCGGCATGAATCTGCGGACCTTCACCCTGAGAGAGATGTTTTTGTGGATCTTTTTCAGCAAGCATCGCTTCACGGTCGTGTTCGATGCCTGCAAAGCGGTCTACCTGGCTGGCCATCAACACCAGTTTGAGCAGGTTACTTTCCACTTCGGTGACCAGTTGGGTCACACGCTTGATCACCTGGCCGGTCAGGTCCTGATAGTCCTGAGCCAGCAGAATATCGTTGAGGTTGCTTGCCACCGCGCGGTTCTCGGTGCTGCTGCGCGCCAGGAAACCGTCGACCCGACGGGCCAACTCCCGAAACTCTTCGGCGCCGACTTCGCGCCGCATGAACCGACCCCAGTCGGTGCTCAAGGCCTGGGCTTCTTCGCTCAGGCCGTTGACCAGGGGCGTTGCGCTTTCCACCAGGTCCATGGTGCGGTTGGCCGCGGCCTCGGTCAGCTTGACCACATAACCCAGACGCTCGGTGGCGTCGGTGATCTGCGAGACTTCCTCGGCCTGCGGCATATTCGGGTCGATCTGGAAATTGACAATCGCGCTGTGCAATTCACGCGTGAGCTTGCCCACCTCCTGATACAGACCGCGGTCACGGGTCTGGTTGAGCTCATGGATCATTTGAACCGCATCGCCAAAACGACCTTTTTCAAGGCTGTCGACCAGTTCGCGGGCATGTTTTTTCAGGGTCGATTCGAAATCACCCATTGAAGATTCGTTATCCATAGCTCCCCCGTGGCGCCGTTAACCGATGCGTTCGAAGATTTTTTCAATCTTCTCTTTCAACGCCTGGGCCGTGAAGGGTTTGACCACATAGCCGTTTACACCGGCCTGGGCCGCTTCGATGATCTGCTCGCGCTTGGCTTCGGCAGTGACCATCAGCACCGGAAGATGCTTGAGTTTTTCGTCGGCACGCACCTGGCGCAACAGGTCGATACCGGTCATGCCCGGCATGTTCCAGTCGGTGACCAGAAAATCGAAGTTGCCACTGTGCAACATCGGGAGCGCAGTGGTCCCGTCATCTGCTTCGGCCGTGTTGGTGAACCCAAGGTCACGCAACAGGTTTTTTATGATCCGCCGCATCGTTGAGAAGTCATCAACGATGAGGATTTTCATGTTCTTGTCCAATTCGACCTCCAAGCAGTCTTAAACGCGCCCAGCACCTGGACGCGCCATTTCAATCAATCCGGCACAACACTCGACAACGGTCTGGAGCACCACGGATGGAGACTGGCACAGCACCTGCCAGGCCAGCCTCGTTCGCAG
This sequence comes from Pseudomonas sp. H1_F01, assembly GCF_054681425.1. NCBI lineage: Bacteria > Pseudomonadati > Pseudomonadota > Gammaproteobacteria > Pseudomonadales > Pseudomonadaceae > Pseudomonas > Pseudomonas sp. H1_F01. Next base: position 5,038,775 of record NZ_CP162823.1, read on the forward strand.
TGTCCCCACACTGCCTGTCAACGCGCTCGCCACTCCCCCAAACGCCCCCGCAAACGGGCCGCGCACTGGCTGTGTAACTGGCTGACCCGCGATTCGCTGACCCCCAGGACCTCACCGATTTCCTTGAGGTTCAGCTCTTCGTCGTAGTACAGCGCCAAGACCAGCCGCTCACGCTCCGGCAAATTGGCAATCGCTTCCGCCAGCGCGCTCTGGAAACGTTCATCTTCCAGGTCACGCGACGGCTCCATGTGAGCACTCGCGTTATCCTCGTGCAGCCCTTCATGTTCGCCGTCCTGCAACAGGTCGTCGAAACTGAACAGGCGGCTGCCCAAGGTATCGTTCAAAATCCCGTAATAATCGTCGAGACTCAACTGGAGTTCGGCCGCAACCTCGTGATCTTTAGCGTCACGCCCGGTTTTAGCTTCAATTGCCCGAATTGCATCACTGACCATGCGGGTATTGCGGTGTACCGAACGCGGCGCCCAATCGCCCTTGCGGACTTCATCGAGCATGGCACCGCGAATGCGAATACCGGCATACGTCTCGAAACTCGCGCCCTTGCTCGCGTCGTATTTGTTCGACACTTCGAGCAGGCCGATCATGCCCGCCTGGATCAAGTCTTCAACCTGGACACTGGCCGGCAACCGCGCCAGCAAGTGATAGGCGATACGCTTGACCAGTGGCGCGTAACGCTCGATCAATTCGTATTGGGCGTCCCGTGCCGATTTTTTATAGAGATGGTTGTAACCGCTGGCTGTCATAGCACGGGCCCTGCTGTTTGTTGCACAAGACGCTCGACGAAAAATTCCAGATGCCCGCGAGGGTTGGCCGGCAGTGGCCAGGTATCGACCTTCTGGGCGATGGCCTTGAACGCCAGCGCGCATTTGGAGCGTGGAAAGGCTTCATAAACGGCACGTTGCTTCTGGACGGCCTTGCGTACGCTTTCGTCGTAAGGCACTGCGCCGACGTATTGTAGGGCGACGTCCAGGAAGCGATCCGTGACCTTTGTCAACTTGGCGAACAGGTTGCGTCCTTCCTGCGGGCTCTGGGCCATGTTGGCCAGGACGCGGAAGCGGTTCATGCCATAGTCGCGGTTAAGCAACTTGATCAGGGCATAGGCGTCGGTGATGGACGTCGGTTCGTCGCAGACCACCAGCAGCACTTCCTGGGCCGCGCGGACGAAACTGACGACCGAGTCACCGATACCGGCTGCGGTGTCGATCACCAGCACATCGAGGTTGTCGCCGATGTCGCTGAAAGCCTGGATCAGGCCCGCGTGCTGGGCCGGGGTCAGGTGAACCATGCTCTGGGTGCCTGAGGCAGCCGGCACGATGCGAATCCCGCCCGGCCCCTGCAACAACACGTCACGCAGCTCACAGCGCCCTTCAATCACGTCCGCCAGCGTGCGTTTGGGTGTAAGCCCCAACAACACGTCGACGTTCGCCAGGCCCAGGTCGGCGTCCAGCAGCATGACCCGTCGGCCAAGCTCTGCCAGAGCCAGGGACAAGTTCACTGACACGTTAGTCTTCCCGACGCCACCTTTGCCGCCGGTCACCGCGATCACCTGTACGGGATGCATGCTGCCCATGTTCGTTCTTTACCTTGTCTTACTTAGACGGAGGCCACATTACTGGCTGCGCGTTCGCATACGGAACAATGCATGGCAGACCATCGATGTAGGTACAAAAAATATTCATGATTACCTCAGCCGACCTGCTTGGTCGGGCTGTGGTAGATATCAGCGAACATATCAGCCATGGCTTCTTCGCTGGGTTCTTCCTGCATTTGCACACTCACGGCACGACTGACCAGTTGATGACGGCGCGGCAGATGCAAATCATCCGGGATCCGCGGCCCGTCGGTCAGGTAGGCCACCGGTAATTCATGACCGATCGCCAGGCTCAACACCTCGCCCAGGCTTGCCGTTTCGTCCAGCTTAGTCAGGATGCAGCCGGCCAGCCCGCAGCGTTTGTAGCTGTGGTATGCGGCGGTTAGAACCTGTTTCTGGCTGGTGGTTGCCAACACGAGATAATTTTTTGACTTGATACCGCGTCCGGCCAGGCTTTCGAGCTGCATGCGCAGGGCTGGATCGCTGGCTTGCAGGCCTGCGGTATCGATCAGCACGACGCGTTTGCGCAGCAGCGGCTCCAGCGCCTGGGCCAGGGACTGGCCCGGATCCACATGGGTCACCGACACATTGAGGATCCGGCCGAGGGTCTTGAGTTGCTCCTGGGCACCGATGCGGAAACTGTCCATGCTCACCAGGGCAATGCTCTGGGCGCCGTACTTGAGTACATAACGGGCGGCGAGCTTGGCCAGGGTGGTGGTCTTGCCCATGCCGGCAGGACCGACCATGGCAATTACCCCGCCTTCTTCCAGCGGCTCGACTTCCGGGGTCGCGATCATCCGCGCCAGGTGCGCCAGCAACATGCGCCAGGCCTGGCGAGGCTCTTCGATACCATTGATCAGCGCCAGCAGGTCCCGGGACAACGGGCCGGACAGGCCGATGCGTTGCAGGCGACGCCACAGGTTGGCCTGGGCTGGACGGCTGCCTTGCAGCTGGTTCCAGGCCAGGGAGCCGAGCTGGACTTCCATCAGCTCGCGCAGGCTGTTGAGTTCAAAGCGCATCGAGTCCAGGGCGCGCGGATCGACACCCCGGGCAGGCGCCGCGGGCGCCGGCTCAGGACGACGCGGTTCGGCGTGGGCCTGCTCGATCAGCGGTTCGGCAGCCGTCAACGGCAGGCCGGCCGTCAGCGGCTGACCGGCGAACAATTGACGATTGGTGCCTGCCGCGGCCTCGCCTTCACTGCTGCGCAGGCTCAACTCGGCCTGGGCGCTGGCGATGCGCGATTGAGTCTTGCGCAGCTCATCTTCGAGTTCCATGTTCGGAACCCGCGGGGCCAGCGCAGACAGTTTGTAATCCAGGGCCGCCGTCAGCTCGACACCGCCGGCGATACGACGGTTGCCAATGATGGCTGCTTCAGCGCCCAGCTCGTCACGAACCAGTTTCATGGCCTGACGCATGTCGGCGGCGAAAAAACGCTTCACTTGCATAAACCACTACCTCAGCCGTTGGGCCCTACTGTCGCAACGATGGTCACTTGCTTGTTGTCCGGTATTTCCTGGTACGCCAGCACATGCAACCCCGGGACCGCGAGGCGCCCGAATCGCGAGAGCATCGCGCGAATCGGGCCGGCCACCAGCAGGATCACCGGTTGGCCTTGCATCTCTTGCCGCTGGGCTGCTTCGATCAGCGAACGCTGCAGCTTCTCGGCCATGCTTGGCTCCAGCAGGACACCCTCTTCCGAGCCTTGTCCTGCCTTCTGCAGACTATTGAGCAATATCTGTTCCAACCTTGGCTCCAACGTGATCACAGGCAGCTCAGACTCAGTGCCTACAATGCTTTGGACGATTGCGCGGGACACGCCGACCCGAACCGCAGCCACCAGGGCGGCGGTATCTTGACTCTTGGAGGCGTTGTTGGCGATAGCCTCGGCAATACTGCGTATGTCGCGCACGGGCACCTGTTCGGCCAACAGCGCCTGCAGCACCTTGAGCAACTGCGACAACGAAATCACGCCCGGCACCAGCTCTTCGGCCAGCTTCGGCGAGCCTTTGGCCAGTACTTGCAGGAGTTGCTGGACTTCTTCGTGGCCAATCAGCTCGCTGGAATGCTTGTACAGGATCTGGTTCAAGTGGGTCGCCACCACCGTACTGGCGTCCACCACGGTATAGCCGAGGGACTGGGCCTGGGCCCGCTGGCTGATTTCGATCCACACCGCTTCCAGGCCGAAAGCCGGATCCTTGGCGGTGATGCCACTGAGGGAGCCGTAGACCTGCCCGGGGTTGATCGCCAGCTCGCGGTCGGGGTAGATCTCGGCTTCGGCCAGGATCACCCCCATCAACGTCAGGCGATAGGCGCTCGGCGCCAGGTCGAGGTTATCGCGGATATGCACGGTCGGCATCAGGAAGCCCAGGTCCTGGGACAGCTTCTTGCGCACCCCCTTGATCCGCGCCAGCAACTGACCACCCTGGTTGCGGTCGACCAATGGAATCAAGCGGTAACCGACTTCCAGGCCGATCATGTCGATTGGCGTCACGTCATCCCAGCCCAGTTCCTTGGTTTCCATGGCACGGGCCGGCGACGGCAGCAGCTCCTGCTGGCGCTTGACCTCTTGCAGGGCCTGGACTTTCTGCACGTTCTGCTTCTTCCAGAACAGGTAGGCACCGCCGCCAGCCAGGGCAGCCATGCTCAGGAAGGAAAAGTGCGGCATGCCCGGCACCAGGCCCATGACTGCCATCAGGCCGGCGGCAACCGCCAGGGCCTTGGGCGAGGCGAACATTTGCCGGCCGATCTGCTTGCCCATGTCTTCGGAGCCCGAAGCGCGGGTCACCATGATCGCAGCAGCTGTGGATAACAACAGTGATGGCAATTGCGCCACCAAACCGTCACCGATGGTCAACAAGGCGTAAACCTTGCCAGCGTCGCCGAACGTCATGTTGTGCTGGAAGATACCGACGGCCATGCCGCCGATCAGGTTGATGAACAGAATCAGCAGGCCGGCGATGGCGTCACCGCGCACGAATTTGCTGGCACCGTCCATGGAACCGTAGAACTCGGCTTCCTGGGCCACTTCCAGGCGACGCAGCTTGGCCTGGCTCTGGTCGATCAGGCCAGCGTTGAGATCGGCGTCGATCGCCATTTGCTTGCCGGGCATCGCATCGAGGGTGAAACGCGCGCTCACCTCGGAAATCCGCCCGGCGCCCTTGGTCACCACAACGAAGTTGATGATCATCAAGATGGCGAAGACCACGATACCGACCACGTAGTTGCCGCCGATCACCACCTCGCCAAAGGCCTGGATCACTTTACCGGCGGCGGCGTGCCCCTCCTGGCCATGGAGCATGACCACCCGGGTGGATGCCACGTTGAGCGCCAGACGCATGAGCGTCGCCACCAGCAGAATGGTCGGGAACACCGCAAAGTCCAACGGCCGCAGGGCGTAGACGCACACCAGCAGCACGACGATCGACAGGGCGATGTTGAACGTGAAGAACACGTCCAGCAGGAACGGCGGCACCGGCAGCATCATCATGGCGAGCATGACCATCAGCAACACCGGCACGCCCAGATTGCCCCGGCTGAGGTCGGCTACATTGCTGCGCGCGGTGCTGAGTAACTGAGAGCGATCCACCAATAATCCCCGTTCCTGTGAAGCAAACTTTTGACGCCCGGAGGGGGCGCAGACGGGGTATTGCAAGAAGCCTTCCAACTTTTGTCGGAGGCTGAAATAGAGGGGTTGAAGGGACGCTGACCTGTGGGAGCCGACTCAGGAATCACGCCGCAAATCCGGCGGGATCGGCAGGTCCTTGAGCGGTTCGGGGCGTTTGCCCTTGCCGGCGCGGTGCTGGCGGATCTGGTAGACGTAGGCCAGCACCTGGGCCACGGCCAGGTACAGGCCGCCGGGGATTTCCTGGTCGAGTTCGGTGGAGTAGTAAATCGACCGTGCCAGCGCCGGGGACTCGAGCAGCATCACCTCATTGGCCACGGCGATCTCACGGATCTTCAGTGCCAGGAAGTCACTGCCCTTGGCCAGCAACACGGGAGCGTTGCCTTTCTCGGGGTCGTACTTGAGCGCCACGGCATAGTGGGTCGGGTTGGTGATGACCACATCGGCGTCTGGGATCGCTGCCATCATCCGCCGCTGGGACACCTCGCGCTGCAACTGGCGAATCCGCTGCTTGACCTCCGGCTTGCCCTCTTGGTCCTTGTACTCGTCACGTATCTCCTGCTTGGTCATCATCAGCTTCTGCTTGCTCTGATACAGCTGGATCGGCACGTCGATAGCGGCGATCAGGATCAGGCCACAGGCCATCCACAAGGTGCTCCAGCCGACCAATTGCACGCTGTGGATAATGGCTTGCTCAAGGGGCTCATGGGCAATGCGCAGCAGGTCGTCGATATCGGCTTGCAGCACCGTGAGCGCGACGAACAGTACTAGCAGGAATTTCCCAAGCGCCTTCAGTAGCTCCATCACCGCTGTGGTGGAAAACATCCGCTTGAGGCCCGCCGCAGGGTTCATCCGGCTGAATTTCGGAGCCATGGTCTTGCCGGAAAACAGCCACCCCCCCAAGGAAATCGGCCCTAGACAGGCTGCCAGCAGCAAAAAAATCAGGATCGGTTGCAACGAAATGATCGCGATCTTGCCAGAATGCAAAAGATACTGCGCCATGGCGCCAGGACTCAGCAGCACCTCACGGGGCAGGGAGAAATTCAGGCGCATGATTTCCAGCAGGTCCAGGGCCAAACCGCCGCCATAAATCAGCAACCCACCCGCCCCGGCCAGCATCACAGCCAGCGTGTTGAGTTCTTTGGAGCGGGCGATCTCGCCCTTTTCCCGGGACTCGCGCAAGCGCTTTTCCGTGGGGTCTTCTGTCTTGTCCTGACCACTCTCGCTCTCGGCCATGGTTCAGCGCGCCTGCGCCATGTCACGTAGCAGCTGCAAGGCCTGAACAGCCAGCGGCTGATACTGGTTGAGGATATCCCCCAGGCTGACCCAGAAGATCACCATGCCCAGCACGAGGGTCATCGGGAAGCCAATGGAAAAGATATTCAATTGCGGCGCCGCGCGAGTCATCACGCCAAACGCAATGTTGACCACCAGCAACGCGGTGATCGCCGGCAATACCAGCACCATCGCCGCGCCCAGGACCCAGCCCAACTTGCCAGCGATTTCCCAGAAATGATTGACCAGCAACGCACTGCCCACCGGCATGGTGGTAAAGCTCTCGGTCAATACCTCGAACACCACCAGATGCCCGTTCATGGCAAGAAACAACAGCGTCACCAGCATCGTCAGGAACTGACCAATCACTGCCGTCGTCACACCGTTGGTAGGGTCGACCATGGACGCGAAGGCCATGCCCATCTGGACCGAGATGATTTGTCCGGCGACTACGAACGCCTGAAAAAACAGCTGCAACGAGAACCCCATCAAGGTACCAATAAGGATCTGCTCCGCGACCAGCATCAGCGCGCTGAGGTCCAGGGCATTGACCGGCGGCATCGGTGGTAGCCCAGGCGCGATGACAACCGTGATCGCCAGGGCGAAATACAAACGCACGCGCCGAGGCACCAGGGTCGTGCCGAAGACCGGCATACTCATCAACACCGCGGTGACGCGAAACAGCGGCAGGATGAACGATGCCACCCAGGAACTGATCTGGGTGTCCGTCAGCGCGAGCATCGACATGAGGTCAGCCGATCAACTGCGGAATACTGCCGTACAACTGCAGGATGTATTCCATGAAGGTTTGTACCATCCAGGGGCCGGCAACGATCAACGTCACCAGCATCACCAGCAGGCGCGGCAGGAAGCTCAAGGTCTGCTCGTTGATCTGGGTCGCGGCCTGGAACATCGCCACCAGCAACCCCACCAGCAGGCTGGGGATCACCAGGATGGCAACCATCATGGTCGTCAGCCAGAGCGCTTCACGGAACAGGTCTACCGCTACTTCAGGCGTCATATCATCCTACCCGCACAAAAGGCCTAAACACCGCCGAAACTGCCCGCCAGGGTACCGATAATCAGCGCCCAGCCATCCACCAGCACAAACAGCATGATCTTGAACGGCAGGGAAATGATCAACGGAGAGAGCATCATCATGCCCATGGCCATCAGGATACTGGCGACCACCAGGTCAATGATCAGGAAAGGGATGAAAATCATGAAGCCAATCTGGAAAGCGGTCTTGAGCTCGGACGTCACGAACGCCGGCACCAGGATGGTCAGCGGCGCCTGATCGGCACTGGGGATATCGGTGCGCTTGGACAGGCGCATGAACAGCTCCAGGTCGCTGCTGCGAGTCTGGGCCAGCATGAAATCCTTGATCGGCACTTCAGCCTTGGCCACGGCATCCTGGGCGGTGATTTTTTCTGCCAGGTAAGGTTGCAACGCATCCTGGTTCACCCGGTCGAACACCGGTGCCATGATGAACATGGTCAGGAACAGCGCCATGCCGGTGAGGATCTGGTTCGAGGGCGTCTGTTGCAGGCCCAGGGCCTGGCGCAGGATCGAAAAGACAATGATGATCCGGGTGAAGCTGGTCATCAGCATGACGAACGCCGGTATGAAACTCAGCGCGGTCATGATCAGCAGGATCTGCAGGCTGACCGAGTACTCCTGGGCCCCTTCGGCGTTGGTTCCGAGGGTGATCGCCGGGATCGACAACGGGTCGGCGGCGAACGCCAACGGTGCGGCCAGCATCAGGGCCAATGCCAACAGAATGCGCAACGGCATTACTTTCTATCCTTCTGGTCTTTACCCAACAGTTCCATGAGGCGCTGGGCAAATTCGGGGCTGGCCTGCTCGGCGGAGGGCACCTGCACCGGCTCCTTGAGGACGTGCAAGGCGGTGATGGTGCCCGGGCTCAGGCCCAGCAGGATCTGCTCGTTGCCGACCTGCACCAGCACCAGCCGGTCGCGTGGCCCGAGCGCGCGGGTACCGACGATGTCGATGACCTGCCCCTTGCCAGCCGGCCCCGCCTGCTGCACACGCCGCAACAGCCAGGCGAGAAAGAAGATCAAGCCCAGCACCAGCAGCAAGCCGAGCACCAATTGCGCCAATTGCCCTGCGACACCACTGCCTGCTGCCGGCGCAGCGGCGGCCGTGGCAACCGGTTCGGCCGCCAGCACACTCAATGGCAGCATCGCGGCTGCTGCGAAGAAACCTTTCACTTAGCGCAACTTCTTGATGCGTTCGCTCGGGCTGATCACGTCCGTCAGGCGAATGCCGAACTTCTCGTTGACCACCACCACTTCGCCATGGGCGATCAAGGTGCCGTTGACCAGTACATCGAGCGGCTCGCCAGCCAGGCGGTCCAGTTCGATCACCGAGCCTTGGTTGAGCTGCAGCAGGTTGCGGATGTTGATGTCGGTGCTGCCCACTTCCATGGAAATCGACACCGGGATATCGAGAATCACATCCAGGTTCGGGCCATCGAGAGTTACCGGCTCATGACTCTTCGGCACACTGCCAAATTCTTCCATCTGCAGGCGGCTGGATGCATGGGCGCCAGTGTCGGCCGCCAGCAAGGCGTCGATGTCGGCTTGCCCGGCATCGCCGGTTTCTTCCAGGGCCGCAGCCCATTCGTCGGCCAGCGCCTGGTCATCCTGGGTATTCATATCGTCAGCCATCATGTGTCCTCGGCGGGCAAAAATTCAGTTAGAAGCAAAATCCGTTACAAACTTAAGGCGTTCGACACCGCTCAGCGGCGTTCGATCGGCTCGATCACCTGCAACGCCAGGTTGCCTTTGTGAGAGCCCATCTTGACCTTGAAGGCCGGCACGCCATTGGCGCGCATGACCATGTCTTCCGGCATCTCGACGGGAATGATGTCCCCCGGCTGCATGTGCAGGATGTCCCGCAGACGCAGTTGGCGCCGAGCGACTGTAGCGCCGATCGGCACGTCGACATCCAGCACGTCCTGGCGCAAAGCGTTGATCCAGCGTTCGTCCTGGTCGTCGAGGTCCGACTGGAAACCGGCGTCGAGCATTTCACGCACCGGTTCGATCATCGAGTACGGCATGGTCACGTGCAGGTCGCCGCCACCGCCATCGAGCTCGATGTGGAAGGTCGAGACCACGATGGCTTCGCTCGGACCGACGATGTTGGCCATGGCCGGGTTCACTTCCGAGTTGATGTACTCGAAGTTCACTTCCATGATCGCCTGCCAGGCTTCCTTCAAGTCGACGAAGGCCTGCTCCAGCACCATGCGCACCACCCGCAGCTCGGTCGGGGTGAATTCCCGACCTTCGATCTTGGCGTGACGGCCGTCACCACCGAAGAAGTTGTCCACCAGCTTGAACACCAATTTGGCGTCCAGGATGAACAACGCGGTGCCGCGCAACGGCTTGATCTTCACCAGGTTGAGGCTGGTGGGTACGTACAGCGAGTGCACGTACTCACCGAACTTCATCACCTGCACGCCACCGACGGCCACGTCGGCCGAGCGGCGCAGCATGTTGAACATGCTGATGCGGGTGTAACGGGCGAAACGTTCGTTGATCATTTCCAGGGTCGGCATGCGTCCGCGAACGATGCGATCCTGGCTGGTCAGGTCGTAGCTTTTGACGCTGCCCGGTTCAGCAGCGTTTTCGGTCTGTACCAGACCGTCGTCGACACCATGCAACAGCGCATCGATTTCGTCCTGGGACAGCAGGTCCTGCACGGCCATGTCGTGTTCCTACTGCAATACGAAGTTAGTGAAGAGCAACTGTTCGATCACCACTTTGCCAAGCTCTTTCTGAGCGACTTCCTGCACGCTGGCCGTGGCTTTCTGACGCAACATTTCCTGGCCGACCGGAGTGGCCAGGGTGTCGAAATTCTGTCCGGAAAACAGCATCACCAGGTTATTGCGGATCAGTGGCATATGCACCCGCAGCGCCTCCAGATCAGCCTGGTTGCGACCCAGCAGGGTAATGCTCACCTGCATGTAGCGTTGACGACCGTTCTGGGTGTAGTTGGCCACGAAGGCTGGCGCCATCGGTTCGAAAATCGCCGGCTGCTTGCCCACTGGCGCAGCTTCGACCGCGACTGACGACTTGCTTTGAGCGCTGTGCATGAAATACCAGGTCGCGCCCACAGACACACCGATCGCCAAAAGCAAACCCACCACGATCATGATGATCAGCTTGAGTTTGCCTTTGGTTGCAGGGTCTTTTACAGCTGCTGCTTCACTCTTCGCCATGCCAATAATCCGTCACTAATCGGGGTTTTCACTGTTGCACGGCAAGGCTGGAGCAAGTGTTATGCCAGAAGTGGCAAGAGAGAAGATGGCGGGCCGGGTGCAATCTTTGATCGCCCAAAAAGCAATGTGGGAGCGAGCTTGCTCGCGATAGCAGTGGATCTGTCACTACAAGGGTGACTGACAGTCCGCTATCGCGAGCAAGCTCGCCCCCACAGAGGGTGTTGAGGCGTCAGGCGTAGTAGTCGACCGCGCTGCTGCCGATGACGCTGGTGGTACTGGCCGCCACTTCAGCAACGCTGGCCGGCAGATGCTCATCCACCGAGTCCACTCGCCCACCGGACGACGTCGTGCGCCCGGCCTGGGCTTGTTGCTGGGCCTGCTGCCCCTGGTTCTGCGAGCCACGGGATTGATCGGACACGCTGACGTCGACCTGGCCCATGCCCTGCTGGGCAAAACTGTCCCGCAGGCGATGCAACTGACCTTCGAGGGCTTCGCGAACGCCGGGGTGGGCGCTCATGAACGTGACCTGGGTCTGCTGGTCCGGAACCATGTTCACCCGGATATCCAGGCGCCCGAGTTCGGCGGGTTGCAGCTGGATGTCGGCCGCCTTGAGATTGACGCTGGACAGGTACATCACCCGGTTGACCACCTCCTCGGTCCAACCGCTCTGATTCATCGCGATAGGTTGATTGACCGGCACCGCGTTGGCGGTCTTGGGTGTAGCAGCCTGGGTCAGTGCGGCCAGGCGGTTGGCGAAATCGTCCACGCGTGTGTCACTGGACGCGGCGCCGAGGTCCTTGAGGCCCTCGCTGATCAAGCCGCCGAATGCCTTGTCGCCGCCCTGACTGCCGGACTCGGTACTGTTCTGATCGGCCTGCACGGTGAGCATGCTCGCCATGCCCGCGGCGAAGGTCTGCGCCGAAGTCGGTTCACCGTCGAGCGACGCCGGGGCAGTAGTCTTGGATTGCGCCTGGCTAGCGGCGGAAACATGACCGCCCTGCTCCATCGCCAAACGCAACGCTGGCAACGCATCGAGCGGGTCGGCTTCAGGGTCAAAGGCTGGATCGACCTCCGGGGCCACCGTAGCCTGGGCCGGCGTGACCAGCGGGGCAACCGGTGCCGCGACGGCCGTGGTGACCTGAACCTCGGTCGTGACCACAGGCGCAGGTTCCGGTGCGATTGTCGCCACCGGCACCGTCATGTCGGGCAGCAATCCTGGATCAAGGCTCGGATCGACGGGTGCAGCATCCGCCACTGGCGTTTCAGCCGAGTCAGCGTTGTCGTCGCGGGCGGCCTTGTCGTCAGCGCTGGCCGGTTTGTCGGCGGGCAAGGGTTTGCCGCTATCGGCAACCGTCGGTTCCGAGGCGGCAGAGGTTTGGTTGCCGGTGTCTTTTTTGACGGTGTTGCTGGAGGCGTTGTCGCGCGCCGATTTCACCGGTGGCTCAGGGGCCGCCGCTGCCTTGGCAGGCGCCTGCTTGGCGAAGACTTGAGCGAAGCTGGAGGCTCTATCCCCGAGATCCGGGGCCGCTGCCGGTGAATTGACGGCGACCTGGGGCTTGGCCTGGACAGAGGCCTGAAGCAGTGTATTGGGGGTAACGGGCATATAAAGGTCTCCGCTGCACTGGAATCATAGGTACAGTCGAGACTAGGTAATGCAATGCACGGGCCAACGTCTGCCCGACCGTCAAATCTCAGCAGTGAAAGCCTTCGCGCTCTTCTCGGCAAAGCTTGCGAACATGAGCGAATTCACTGTCGATTTCGTTGACCAGTTTCTCGATACCACCCAATGAGGGCTGTTTGGCACGCTGCTCCAGTTCGCCACACAGCTCGGCCAGGCGGATAGCGCCCATGTTGCTGCTGCTACCCTTGAAGCTGTGGGCCGTGGCGCTCAGTTTTTCAGCGTCCCGCGCCTCATGCAGCACGCGCAGGCGAGCCTCCGAGTCATTGAGAAACGTATCCAGCAACTCCAGATACCCCTCCTCCATGACTTCCTTCAGCGTGCTGAGCACGTCGCGGTCCAGATGAATCTCGTTCACTTGTTCGCTCCCTGATCAAGAATGGCGCCGATTATGCCGGAGCCTCCCAGAAAAACTCCACGCGCGCACTACGACCATCGTCTGACCAACTGGCTTGGTGGCTCAACTGGCGTACCAGGCTCACGCCGCGCCCCGACAACCGATCAGTGTCCACAGGACGCGCCAGCACCCTGGCGACATCAAAGCCTTCGCCACTGTCCTCGACCTCTATGGCCAGGCACCCACCCTCACCGTTTGGCGAGACATGCAAGTGCACCCGCACGTAGCCGTCGCTCAGTTCATCCAGGCGCGTATTGCGCTCCCTGTAATAGCGGGCAAAACCCGCCGCGTCACGCTTGAGACTGGAGTCGAGCCCCAGCACCCCATGATCCAGGGCATTGGAATACAGCTCCGACATGACGCTGTAAAGGGCGCCACTCTGCACCCTGAGCCCATGGACCTCAAGCAGCAATTGCAGCAAGTAGGGCATCGGGTTGAAGCGTTTTAGCGTCTGCGCCCGGAACTCGAAGCTCACCGACCAATCCAGCGGGCTGGACTGACCGCTATCGGAATAGACCGGTGGCGGCGGATTGAGTTGCGTCGGTGCGACCAATCGCAACTCGACCATGCTGAAGTCATCCCGCGACTCACCGCGAAAATCCCGCAAGGCCTGCTGGATGTCTTCAAACAGCAGGTCGGGTTCACGGTTGGCGGCGAACACCTGTTGCAGCCGTTCCACGCCAAACAGTTGCTCGTCTTCGTCGGTGGTATCGATCACACCGTCGGACAACAGGAACACCCGGTCACCCAGCGACATGGTATGCACTTCGGTGCGGTCATCGAATAATTGAGGTGTGAGCACGCCCAACGGCAGGTGCCGCGCCGGCAATGGCGTACGCACGCCACTGAGGCTGTCATGCAGGTATCCATCGGGCATGCCGCCGTTCCAGATCTCTACCGTGCAACGCTGGAAGCTCAGGCATAACAACGTCGCGCAACAGAACATGTCGACGGGCAGGATGCGCTTGAGCTTGGCATTCATCTCACGCAGGATCTGCGCCAGGCCGTAGCCCTTGGCGGTCATCCCGTAGAACACTTCCGCCAGCGGCATCGCGCCGACCGCCGCGGGCAAACCGTGGCCGGTGAAATCCCCCAGCAGGACGTGCATGTCGCCGGCCGGATTGAACGCTGCCAACAGCAGATCACCGTTGAACAAGGCATAAGGCGATTGCAAGTAACGGATGTTCGGCGCGCTCAGGCAGCCGGAGTGGGCGATCTTGTCGAACACGGCCTTGGCGACCCGTTGCTCGTTGAGCAAGTAGTCATGGTGCCGGGCAATCTGGTCGCGCTGCTCCACCACCGTGGCCTGCAACCGACGCAAGCGATCCATGGCCTTGATCTTGGCCGCCAGGATCACTTGGTTGTAGGGTTTGGCCAGGAAATCGTCGCCGCCCGCTTCCACGCAACGGGCCAGGGCTTCGCCCTCAGTCAACGAGGTGAGGAAAATGATCGGGACCAACTGGTCCCCGGCCAACTGCTTGATCTTCTGCGCGGCTTCAAAGCCGTCCATCACCGGCATCATCGCGTCCATCAACACCAGGTGCGGACGCTGCTCCAGATAGACGTCGACCGCTTCGGCGCCATCGGCCGCAGTGAGCACATGATGCCCCTGGCGGCGGACGATGGTCGACAACAGCAGTCGGTCAGCGGCACTGTCTTCGGCAATCAGGACCGTCAGCGACTCCGACGACGATTGCATGGCGATCAACTGATGTCGAACAGCTTGTCGAAATTGGAGATCGCGAGGATTTTCTTGACGTCATTGCTGCTGTTGACAACGCGGATATCCGACGCATCGCCACCGGCATGATCACGCAACAGCAGGAGCATGCCCAAGGCGGAACTGTCGAGATAAGTGGCGTCTTTCAAATCCACCACGATGGAGTCAGGTTTTTTGTTGAGCCGTTCATAGGACTCACGAAATTCCTGATGCCGCCCGAAATCGAATCGACCTTTGATCGAGATCGTCAGCTTATGCCCATCGGGGGATACTTCGGTAACAACTGACATGATCGGCTTCCTTGTCATGGACATACGTGTACAAGGTGTAGCATCTGGTAAAGGTCTGAGCAAGGTTTTGCCTCATTCAGCCGACAAAATCGCGGTTTCGCATCAATAGGGATTCTGGCGTGGCAGGCGCTGGGACAACTCATCGAGGAGTTTCTGTTCGCGCTTGTCTTCCAGTTGCCGTGCCTCATCAATATAGCGCTGCACCAGTTTGCGCAGCCCTTCGACCCGGGCAAACGCCTCTTGCCAGCTCTGGCGGGCCTTCTCCAGGTTGTTCTGGTGCCAGACCAGGCTCTGGCGCTGCTGGTCGATAGCGGTACCCAACTGCGCAAGGAATCCTTGGTAACCCAATAACCACTGCCCGGAAACCCCGTGGGCGCCCCGGGCGATCCACTGCTCCTGGTACTCGAGTCGAAAGTTTTCGAGGTCTGCCAGTTTGCTTTCGGCGACTTTGACCTGGCCCTGAAAATACGCCAGTCGCTGGACGGCAGTCTTCTCGGCCTTTTCCGCCATGTCCACCACTGGCGCCAGGCGTGCCGCACGACTCGTGGCCATGGCCGGTTACGTGCCTGAGACCGGGGCGAAAATAGTCTGCAAATGCGCTTCGCTGGCGCCCATACCGATGTTGTCGTTCAGGCTCTGGCGCAGGTAAACGGCCATGGCCGGGTAAAGACTGATGGCGGTGTCGGTCTCACGGTCACCACCGGGGACATAGGCGCCGACGCTGATCAGGTCGCGGCTTTGCTGGTAGCGCGACCAGTACTGCTTGAACTGCTGGGCGCGCTTCATGTGTTCGGCGCTGATCACCGACGGCATGACCCGGCTGATGGACGCCTCGATGTCGATGGCCGGGTAATGCCCTTCTTCGGCCAGGCGCCTGGACAGCACGATGTGCCCGTCGAGTACGCCCCGGGCCGAGTCGGCGATGGGATCCTGCTGGTCGTCGCCTTCGGACAGCACGGTATAGAACGCGGTGATCGAACCGCCGCCCTTTTCCGCATTGCCGGCGCGCTCCACCAGTTTCGGCAGCTTGGCGAATACCGAAGGCGGATAACCCTTGGTGGCCGGCGGCTCGCCGATGGCCAGGGCGATTTCCCTCTGGGCCTGGGCGAAACGGGTCAGCGAATCCATCAACAGCAGGACGTTCTTGCCCTTGTCGCGAAAGTACTCGGCAATGCGCGTGCAGTACATGGCTGCCCGCAGGCGCATCAATGGCGCATCGTCCGCCGGCGAAGCCACCACCACCGAACGCTTGAGCCCTTCCTCGCCAAGAATGTGCTCGATGAATTCCTTCACCTCGCGACCCCGCTCGCCGATCAGCCCCACCACGATGATGTCGGCTTCGGTGAAGCGGGTCATCATGCCCAGCAGCACACTTTTGCCCACCCCGGTACCGGCGAACAGGCCCAGACGCTGGCCGCGTCCGACCGTCAATAAACCGTTGATGCAGCGGATGCCCACGTCCAGCGGTACGCTGATGGGGTCACGCTTGAGGGGATTGATCGTCGGGCCGTCCATCGGCACCCAGTCTTCAGCCTTCATGCCGCCCTTGCCGTCCAGGGCCCGCCCGGCCCCGTCCAGCACGCGCCCGAGCATGCTCATGCCCATGGGCAGGCGGCCATTGTCGGCCAGGGGCACCACGCGCGCACCCGGGGCGATGCCAGCAACGCTGCCCACCGGCATCAAGAAGACCTTGCTGCCGGAGAAGCCCATGACTTCAGCTTCGACCTGCACCGGGTGATAGCTGTCGTCGTTGATCACCATGCAACGGCTGCCCATGGCGGCACGAAGACCTTCGGCTTCGAGGGTCAGGCCGACCATGCGCAGCAGGCGGCCTTCCAGGATCGGTTGACCGGCCAGCTCGCTGGCCTCGGCGTAGCTGCCCAGGCGCTTGCCGAAACTGGTTCGCTCAAGGCGCATCGCGGTTGTCCAGTGCAGAAGCGTCCAATTCAGGTACATCCAAGCCAGCATCGGCCGGCGCGGCATCAGCGCTGATCAGGGGTTCGTCCGGCAACTCCAGGCTCAGATCGGGAGCGGCCGGATGCAGGGCCTGTTCGTGCAACTGGTCGAACAATTTGGCCATGATCTGACTGATGCGCGTTTCAACGGTGGCGTCGATGCGGCTGTGTTCGGTTTCCACACGGCAGCCGCCGGGCAGCAGCGAAGCGTCCTCGACGATACGCCAGGTTTCTTCATGGCGTTCGCGCAGCGCCTTGACCAGCTCGAAGTCCTGGGGATTGATGTACAGCCGCACGTTGCCCACGCCCAATGGCAACAACTTGAGCGCTTCGCGCATGACATGTTCGATCTGGGTCGAATCGATGGCCAGTTCGCGCTGGATCACTTGCCGGGCGATGTGCTGCACCAGCCCCACCAGGGATTTCTCGATCTGGCTGTCCTGCTCGGCGATAGGGTCGAACAGGTTGAGCATCAGCGATTCCAAGGCACGGAGCTTGGCCGTCAGCGCCACATCGGCTTCCTGGCGGACCTTGAGCGAGGTGCTGTGGAAGCCTTCCTTTTCACCCACGGCAAAGCCTTCGTTGTAGGCTTCCTGGCGAATGCTCTCGACTTCCTCGAGGGTCAGTGGCTGGACTTCCTCCAGCGGCACTTCCTCCGGTTCCGGCAGCTCTTCCACCGGTTCCGGCTCAGGCTCGGGAACATGGGGGTCGAAGCTGGGCAGCGACCAGACGTCGAAACCACCGACGTCACGGGCGCGGATCAGGTCGCTGGGTGCTTCATCACTCTTGGCAGACATAACGACCTTAGATCATCTCTTCGCCGCCCTTGCCACCGAGAACGATCTCCCCGGCTTCGGCCATGCGGCGGGCGATGGTGAGGATTTCCTTCTGTGCGGTTTCCACGTCGCTGACGCGTACCGGGCCCTTGGCCTCGAGATCGTCGCGCAACAGTTCGGCCGCCCGTTTGGACATGTTCTTGAAGATCTTTTCCTTGACGCCTTCGTCCGACCCCTTGAGGGCCAGTACCAGCACGTCGGACGACACTTCGCGCAACAGCGCCTGGATGCCACGATCGTCGACATCGGACAGGTTGTTGAACACGAACATGAGGTCTTCGATCTGACCGGACAGGTCTTCGTCGAACTCGCGGATCGAGTCCATCAACTGACCTTCGATCGAACTGTCGAGGAAGTTCATGATGTCCGCCGCGCGCTTGATGCCACCCAGGGTGGTGCGCGAGGCATTGGAGTTGCCCGAGAACTGCTTCTCGAGAATCTGGTTCAATTCTTTCAGGGCCGCCGGCTGCACGGTGTTGAGCGAAGACACCCGCAGGATGATGTCCAGGCGCACCTTGTGGTCGAAGTTGCCCAACACTTCACCGGCCTGGTCCGGATCGAGGTAAGCCACCACGATCGCCTGGATCTGCGGGTGCTCGTAACGGATCACGTCGGCAACCGCCCGCGGCTCCATCCACTTGAGGCTGTCCAGGCCGCTGGTGTTGCCGCCCAACAGGATCCGGTCGATCAGGCCGTTGGCCTTGTCCTCGCCCAGTGCCTGGGTGAGCATCTTGCGCACATAGTCGTCGGAACCGACGCCCAGGCTGGTCTGATCGCCGACGATGTCGACGAACTCACTCATCACCTGCTCGACCTGTTCACGGTGCACGTTGCCCATTTGTGCCATGGCCACGCCCACACGCTGGACCTCCTTGGGCCCCATGTGGCGCAGCACCTGGGCAGCGTCGGTCGAACCCAGGGACAGCAGCAGGATCGCGGCTTTGTCGACCCGGGACAATTTGGCAACAGCGGCTCGATTATCACTCATCTGCGTTAATCCACTCTTTCACGACCTGGGCCACACGACCCGGATCTTCTGCCACCAGACTCTTGATGGCGTTCAACTGAGCGTCATAGCCTTCACTCGGGCTTGGCAGCAGAATGCTCTGCGGCCCGCCGAGGCTGACGCGATCGTTGGCCAATTCGCCATCCAGGCCGCCCATGCCTCCCAGCTCGACATCACCAAAACCTGCCAACTGCTTGCTCTTGCCGCCACCGGTGATGTTGTTGAGCACCGGACGCAGCACGCCAAACACCAGCACCAGGATAAACAGCACACCCAGTACTTGCTTGACCACATCCCAGAACCAGGGTTGCGAATAAAACGGAATATCGGCGACCACTTCACCGCGTTCCAGGGAGAACGGTACGTTGATCACGCTGACGCTGTCGCCGCGGCTGGCGTCGAAACCGACGGCGTCCTGCACCAGGCGAGTAAAGCGCGCCAATTCGTCGGCACTCCATGGTGCACGACTGGTTTCGCCGTTGGCCGCATTGACCTTGACCTGATCGTCCACCACCACGGCGACCGACAAGCGGGTCAAACGGCCCTGCTGCTGCTTGGTGTGGCTGATGGAGCGGTCGAGTTCGAAGTTCTTGGTCGACTGCTGACGCTTGTCGGCCGGATACGGCGCCAGCATCGGCTGGCCGGTGGCCGGGTCCATGATCTGCTGGCCATTGGCATCGATCAGCGGTTGGCCTGGCTGCACCATGCCGGCGGCCGCCGTGGCGCCACCGGTGGTTTGCGGCGCGCTGGCCGGCGACGGCGGCTGGTTGCTCAGGGCACCCGGTACGCCTTGCGGGCCATTGCTGGCAGTACGCTGCTCATTCACCGACTGTTCGCTGCGCAACGCCGGTTGATCCGGGTTGAACTGCTCGGAAGTGGACTCGACGGCGCTGAAGTCGACATCAGCCGACACTTCGGCTTTGTAGCGATCGTTACCCAGGATCGGTTGCAGGATGTTGTGCACCCGCTGGGTCAGCATGCCTTCCATGCGGCGGCTGTAATCGAATTGCTTGCCGGCCATGGTCAGTTCGGAGTTTTCCGCCTGATCGGACAGCAGGTTGCCTTTCTGGTCGACCACAGTGATCTGCGATTTGCTCAGCTCAGGTACGCTGGTTGCCACCAGGTTGATGATGGCAAGCACTTGGCCTGGCTCCAGGGAGCGGCCCGAATACAGCTCGACCAATACCGAAGCGCTGGGCTTGCGCTCATCGCGCACGAACACCGAGCTTTTCGGGATCGCCAGGTGCACACGGGCGCCCTTGACGTTGTTCAGGCTGGAAATGGTCCGCGCCAGCTCACCCTCCAGGCCGCGACGATAACGGGTCGCTTCCATGAATTGGCTGGTGCCCAGGCCCTGGTCCTTGTCGAGGATCTCGAAACCGATGTTGCCATCGGTAGGCGTCACGCCAGCCGCAGCGAGTTTGAGGCGCGCACGGGCAACGTCATCGGCCTTGACCAGCAACGCGCCGGAGTTGGGTTCGACGGTGTAAGGAATGTCGGCGGAAGCCAGGGTTTCCATGACTTGCTTGGCGTCCATGCCCGCCAGGCTGCCATACAGCGGCCGGTAGTCCGGCTGCTGGGACCACAGCACCACGGCAAAACCAATCGCCACGCTGGCAGCCAGGCCGACCAACAGGCCCACCTGACGCAGCATGGTCATCTCGGAGAGATTTTCCAGGAAGGACAGACCGAATAGCGGCGGTTTGCCGTCTACCGGAGTGGCCTTGGCCGGAACGTTATCAACGGCTGCTTCTGCCATGACTCAATAATTTCCTTAAACCGGCATCTGCATGATGTCTTGGTAGGCTTGAACCAGTTTGTTACGAACCTGGGTCAACGCCTGAAACGAGACACTGGCTTTCTGCGAGGAGATCATTACGTCCGTCAGGTCGACGCCACTTTTGCCAATCTCGAAAGCACTGGCCAACTGGTTCGATGCCTGCTGGGTATCGTTCACTTTATTGACGGCCTGACCGAGCATGTCGGAAAAGCTGCTGCCACCCACCTGGGGGACCGCGACCGATTTAGGCTGGGCCATGGCGTCCATTTGCATGGCCCGCATGTCCAACATCAACCGATTAAATTCAATACCTTGGCTCATGGTCTACTCTCTCTGGCGGCCCGCATTTTTTTGACACTTGCTCAGCGGGTATTCAGGTATTAGCAACAAGGGTGCCAGCTCCATGGCCGCAAAAAACAAATGCGCGCACAACTCCATTGTGGGAGCGAGCTTGCTCGCGATAACCCATCACATCCGACCTCAACTTGACTGACCCACCGCTATCGCGAGCAAGCTCGCTCCCACAGGGATTTTTGGCGCTTATTCAACTGGCGAACAGATAAGCCTCGACATCCATGCCGGCGTCGCGCATTTGCGCCAGTTTGTAGCGCAGGGTACGCGGGCTGATCCCCAGGCGTTCGGCCGCCTCCTTGCGACGACCGCGTTCGGCGCGCAGGGTGTCGATGATCATCTGGAATTCGCGACGACGCAGGTCGTCTCCCAAGGCGCCGGCCGACTCGCCCTCCACTTCCACCGCAGGCGCAAAGGCCGCTGCTGGTACTGGCGACAGAGCAGGCAATGGCGCGCAGGCCACCGGGCCGGCCAGGCAGAAATCCTCCGGTTGGATCAAGCCGCCCTGCTGCAGGATCAAGGCCCGCTGGATGGCGTTATCGAGCTCTCGGACATTTCCCGGCCATGGGTAGGCAATCAGGCAGGCCTGAGCCTGCGCTGATAGCCGCGCCGCCGCATGCTTCATTTTATTGACGTGTTTGTTCAGCAGACGCTCAGCCAGAGGCAGGATATCGGCGGTGCGCTCGCGCAACGGACGCCAGGCCAGCGGGAATACCGACAGGCGGTAATAGAGATCCTCACGAAACCGCCCCGCCGCCACTTCGCCGGCCA
The DNA here is from genome assembly GCF_054681425.1 of Pseudomonas sp. H1_F01. Taxonomy (NCBI): domain Bacteria; kingdom Pseudomonadati; phylum Pseudomonadota; class Gammaproteobacteria; order Pseudomonadales; family Pseudomonadaceae; genus Pseudomonas; species Pseudomonas sp. H1_F01. The sequence continues at coordinate 5,060,308 of NZ_CP162823.1, forward strand.
GGTCGCGGTTGGTGGTCGCCACCACGCGGATATCCAGGCTGATGGGCTTGCGCGCACCGACCCGTTCCACTTCCCGCTCCTGCAATACCCGCAGCAACTTGGCCTGCAAGCCCATCGGCATTTCGGAAATTTCATCGAGCAGGATCGTGCCGCCGTCGGCTTGTTCGAATTTACCGGCCTGAGCCGCGATGGCCCCCGTGAACGAGCCCTTTTCGTGACCGAACAGTGTCGCTTCGAGCATGTTGTCGGGAATCGCCGCGCAATTGATGGCAATGAACGGTTCGCTGGCGCGTCGGGACTGTTGATGGATATAGCGCGCCAGCACTTCCTTGCCCGTACCGGACTCGCCGGAAATCAACACGGTTGAGTCGCTGCGTGCCACCCGCGCGGCCAATTCCAGCAGTTGCGCACTGGCTGGTTCAAAGGCCACCGGGCCTTCGCCCTCGACCGCGAGGCTGCCCAAGGCATGACGCGCGACCAGGTCCAGCAGCGCTTTTGGCTCGAACGGCTTGACCAGGTAATCCGCGGCGCCCTGGCGCATGGCATCCACCGCTCGCTCGACGGCGCCGTGAGCGGTCATCAGCAAGACCGGCAGTTGCGGCTGACGGGCGCGCAACAGGCCGAGTAATTGATGGCCGTCCATGCCCGGCATATTGACGTCACTGACCACCAGGCTGAATGCTTCGCGCCCCACCGCCAGCAGCGCTTCTTCCGCCGAACCGACAGCGGCATAGTCGTGCCCGGCCAGCACCAGTGTATCGGCCAGCGCCTCGCGCAGGGCCCGGTCATCCTCAACCAGTAACACCTTGATCGCCATTGCTTTCACTCCACCACTGGCGCATTGGAAAACAGCGGCAAGCACACCGTCGCACAGGTGCCACGACCCAACCGCGAGCGCAGTTGCAATTCTCCCTGGTGGGCACGCGCCACAGCCTTGACCACGGTCAGGCCCAGGCCGGTGCCAGTGGTCTTGGTGGTGAAAAATGGCTCGCCCAAGCGCGCCAGCACGGCCGGCGCGATACCACTGCCGTTGTCGCTGACACACAGGCGCAAGGTGTGGTCGCGTGTATATAAGTGCACTTTCAGCCGGACGTCGCCGCCGCTGGCCTGGATCGCGTTTTCGATGAGGTTCAGCACCGCGCCCACCAACGTGTCGCGGTTACATAACACTTCGCCGACGTGGCTGTCGCACTGCCAACGGATCGGCAGCTCCTGTACATGGGTCAACGCCGCGGCCTGCAGTGATTGCAGCAAGGCCTTGGGGGTGACACGGTCGGTCAACGGCAGCTCGCCGCGAGCGAATACCAGCATGTCGCGCACCTGGTGCTCCAGTTCGTGCAGGCGTTCTTTCAAGCGTCCGGCGAACCGTTGCTGGGTTTCCATCGGCAATTGCTGTTCAGTCAGATGACTGGCATAGAGCAGCGCGGCAGAAAGCGGCGTACGAATCTGATGGGCCAGCGACGCCACCATCCGCCCCAGGGAAGAGAGGCGCTCATGGCGAGCCAGCTGGTCTTGCAAGTGACGGGTTTCAGTCAAGTCATTGAGCAGCACCAACTGCCCCGGCTCGGCATCCAGCGAGCGCGTCGAGATGGACAGGCGCCGACCGTCCTTGAGGGAGACCTCATGACCATCGTCTTCACGGGGCGCAAAGCAGCGGGCGATGACATGCCGCCACAGCTCGCCTTCCAACGGCAGGCCGAGCAACTCGCAGGCCGCGGGGTTGGCTTCGCGTACACGGCCGTGGGCGTCGATGACGATAACGCCACCGGGCAACAGATCGAGGAGATTTTGCAGACGATTAGCCAGGCGTTCCTTTTCCGCCAGCTCCTGCATGCGCTGGGCGCTGACCACGGCCAGCTCACCCTTGAGCTCGGTGACCCGGGCTTCGAGCAGGCTGTAGGAATCAGTCAGTTGGCTGGACATCTGGTTGAACAGCGAAAATGCCTGCTCAAGTCCAAGCCGGCTTGCCTGCTCGGCGGACGGCATGTGTTCCGGCTCGGGGACAGGAGACATCTGGGCGGCTAGGGTCATCGTGCTCTCTCGCTTGGCTGACCGTCAGTTAAACGGAACGTTGCGAGGGCTATAGCAATACCCGTGCCGAAAAAAAACCGCCTGAAAATCAGGCGGTTGGAAAACAGGCGTCAATCATCCGCCTGTTCATCTCCTTCGCGACGGCTCATGCCGTACTTGCGCATCTTCTCCACCAGGGTGGTGCGACGGATGCGCAGGCGTTCTGCCGCGCGGGCCACGATACCGTTGGCATCATCCAGCGCCTGCTGGATCAGCCCTTGCTCCAGGCCTCCCAGGTAATCCTTGAGATCCAGGCCTTCGGGCGGCAACAAGGCATTGGCGGTGAAATCCGGTGTGTGGCCGTTGATTGCCACCCGCTCCTCCAGATCGCTGCGCAGGCTGTCGACCATTTGCTCGTCTTCGTCGTCGACGTAGCGGAATTTCTTCGGCAGTTCGTTCACGCCGATCACCCCGTACGGGTGCATGATCGCCATGCGCTCCACCAGATTGGCCAGCTCACGGACGTTGCCCGGCCAGCCATGGCGGCACAGGGACATGATCGCCGCCGAGTTGAAACGAATCGAACCGCGCTTTTCGTGCTCCATGCGCGAGATCAGTTCGTTCATCAACAACGGAATGTCTTCGACGCGCTCGCGCAGTGGCGCCATTTCGATCGGGAAAACGTTGAGGCGGTAGTAGAGGTCTTCGCGGAAACTGCCAACCTCGATCATGCTCTCGAGGTTCTTGTGCGTAGCGGCAATGATTCGCACATCGACGCTCTGGGTCTTGTTGCTGCCCACGCGTTCGAAGGTGCGCTCCTGCAGGACCCGCAACAGCTTGACCTGCATCGGCAGCGGCATGTCGCCGATTTCGTCGAGAAACAGCGTACCGCCGTTGGCCAGTTCGAAACGCCCGGCGCGGCTGGTGATCGCGCCGGTAAAGGCGCCCTTCTCATGACCAAACAGCTCGCTCTCCAGCAACTCGGCCGGGATCGCGCCACAGTTGACTGGCACGAACGGCGCTTCGCGGCGCTTGGAGTGGTAATGCAGGTTGCGCGCAACCACTTCCTTGCCGGTGCCCGATTCGCCCAGGATCAGCACGCTGGCGTCGGTATCGGCGACCTGCTGCATCATCTGGCGCACGTGCTGGATCGCCCGGCTGGTGCCGACAAGACTGCGGAACAGGTTGGGTTCACGATGCCTGCCGCGCTCACGGGCCTGGTCGTACATCTCGCGATAAACCTGCGCGCGATGCAGCGAATCAAGCAGCTTGCTGTAGCTGGGCGGCATTTCGAGCGTGGAAAGAACCCGGCGGCGCTGGTCTTCAGGCAAGTCAAGAGAAGAATTTTCGCCCATTAACAAAACCGGAAGGAACTCATCCCAGGTTGAGAGTGTCTTTAGCAAGCCCAAAAGCGTTGCAGGAGCATTTACGGTCCCGATAAGGACACAGATGACTTCACGACTGGACGACAATGAGCCGACAGCCTGCTGCCAGTCATGGCTTCCGCAGGGTAAATTTTCTTCGCCGAGAAAATTCAGGATCACCGCCAAGTCGCGGCGGCGGACGCTATCGTCATCGATCAGGAGAATTTTGGTTTCACGCCACATGCAATAGCAACTTCCCTAGTCAACCCAATGCCCGAAATTAGGGGGCAAGCTAGACGCTTGCAGACTTGTCATGCCTGTAGACGCCTTAAATCTGTAAACAGCTACTAGTTAAGTCAAAAAACCGCGCACAGTCAAATTTATGGCGCAACGGCTCGGATTAAGTGAGCATTAACCGAACAGATGGTAAACCTTTGCCGCGTTCTGTGCTTGATGGATCTGTTGCATCTCGTCGACGATCGCCTGACGCTCTCCTGTCGCCGCCTCCAGCAATTGCCGATACACCCCTAGCAACTCCTCAAGATTGATCCGCAACGCCGCCTCATCCACTTGGGACTCGCTCAGGACGTCTTCCATGCAGGAACGGCACGTCATGTCCAATTGACTGATCGCCTCCCAGTTACGCTCGGCCAGGGCATCGACCAGGGCATCACGGGTTTGTTCGATTCGCTGCAGAGCTTGGCTCATTACGGCATCCTCAGACCTACTGGTCTATTGATTGGCAGTCGCATGATCGGCAATTGCATCCCAACCACTTTTCAGGGTATCGAGCAAACCCGAGACTTCATCTATGATCGCGACGTCGTTATTGCGGTTGGCTTCCATCAGGCGCGTCATCATGTAAGCGTACAAGTTGTCGAGTTGCTGGAGGGACGCCGGATCTTCGGTTTTTTCTGGATTCAAGCCGTCCCGCAGGCCGATGATGATGTCGACGGCCTTACCCAACAGCAACCCCTTGAGCGCGACATCGCCCCGCTCCAAGGCGCCCTTGGCCTGAGCCATGCGATCCAGTCCGCCCTCCATCAACATCTGCACCAGGCGATGAGGACTGGCTTCAGAAATCTGGGCATGGGAATTGACCTTCTGATACTGACGAAGGGCTCTCATGGGGTTCATGTTTCTACCTCGTAACAGATAACACTGAAAAAGGATTGCTCTAGCCTTTATGTCGACTGAGCGCCGCATAACTTTAACGCGGGTCCGCCATTCATGAAAAAACCCAGGCACTGTTGATACAGTCGGCCTGGGTTTTTTGCATTTGTTTTAAATCACTTGTCTGACGATGCTTTGTTCAGCGCGTTCAACGTGGCCATGACACTGTCACCCTGCGCCCTCAACCGAGCAACCAAGGAGTCCATGGCAGTGTACTTGGCGGATAGACTCGTCTGCAGGCTGGCCATCCGCGAATCCAGGGTTTCCTGCTGCTTCTTCAGAGCCGTCAGGCTCTCACTGAGACTCGCCGAACGCGCAGCAAAAACACCGGTCTTGCTCAAGGCGAAGCTGTCAGTGGCGGACTTCATGCGTGCCAGCAGCCCAGTATCGCCAGTGAAGATCCCGTTGATGTCAGCCGCGTTGGTCACCGCGGCAGCATCGAACAGCTTGTCATTGATCGACAGCAAACCGGTCTTCTGGTCGGTCTGGACGCCGAATTGCGAGAGCGCTTTCAACTGGCCGGTGCCCGACATGGCATTGAGTTCGGTACGCACCGCCGACAGCATCGAACGCAATGAGGCATCGCCCGTCAGCGCACCGGACGTCACAGTACCATCGGCGCTGGTGGTGACTTGCGTCTCGGCGTTAGCAGCCTTGATCAAGGCGTTGTAGGTATCGACAAAACCCTTGACCGAAGACTTCAGGGTCGAACCGCTGGCAGCAACCGCAATGGTGGTCGGTGTGGCCGTACCGCCGGAAGGCACCACGGAAACGCCTGTCAACTTGAGGGTTACGCCACTTACCGCATCAGCGATCGTGTTGGTCTTGGACTCCATTACCAACCCATCAAGCTTATATTGAGCGTTCTGCGGCGTCGCCAGGATCGACGTCCCGGTTTCCAAGCCAGAATCCCCTGTCAGGGTAAGGTCCGAACCGACACCGGTGGTTGTCGAGGTCAGCACCATGCGCGAACCACTGGCATCGGTCACGATGTTGGCACTCAAGCCCTGGTTGGTGTACTGGGAGTTGATCGAATCACGGACCTGTTGCAGGGTCGCGCCAGCGGGAACGCTGACGGCGAATGTGTTGGAGCCCTGCTTGATGTTCAGCGTAGTCGGCGCAGCACCAGCATTGACCACTGAAGAGGCGCCACTGGCAAAGACCTTGGTGGAAATCTTCGACGCCGTCGCCAACTTGTCGACTACCAGCGCAAAACTACCGGCTGCCGCACCATTACCTGTGGTCACGGTAGCGACCTTCTCGTCAGACGATGAACCGGTCAACCCGCTAAAGCTGGAAGCGGTCTTCATGTTGTCCAATGCGCCACGGAACGCATCCAGCGCCGCCTGGATTTTACCGATCGACGACAGCGAGGTGGTCGCTTTCAGCGTCTGGTTGTTGATCTGCGTCTGCTTCGGCGCCTTTTCGGCGGCGACCAGGGAAGCCACGATCGCTTGAGTATCGATATTCGAACCAATACCACTAACCGTTGTACCCGCCATCATCTTTCTCCTTATCCAGTGGCTGCCGTTTTTTTGACTGAGAGCGCCTAATCAACGACAACAACAATATTCGTGCCAGCTCAGACCCTGTCGTTGAACAACAAGTTGCTGGCGTCCGACAGACTTTGCGCCAATTTCAGCGCGGTTTCCGAAGGGATCTGGCGAATCACGTCACCCGTTTCGGTGGCGATGACTTTAACCACGATCCGCCCAGAGGAATCATCAATGGAGAAATCCAATTTGCGCTGCGCAGCCTGGACGAACTCCTGAATATCGGTCACGGCTTTTTCCAAGTCCTCGCGCTTGGGTTCGGCGTTCGATGGCGCAACGACTTCAGTCTTGGGCTGGTCCGGCTTTGCAACCACCATCGGCGTTACACCCTGAGGAGCAACGGCCGGATAAGACAGATTCAACTTGACACTCATGTCCATGCTAGATCACCTCATCACGGAAAAGACAAAAGGGCACGTAAACGCGCCCTTCCGTCAATCACCAAGCGCTAGGATTACTGAAGCAGCTTCAGTACAGCGGATGGCAGTTGGTTAGCCTGGGACAGGATCGCAGTCGAAGCCTGTTGCAGGGTTTGTTGCTTGGTCAGCTGAGCGGTTTCCGACGCGAAGTCTACGTCCTGGACCACGCCACGGGCAGCGGTGGAGTTGTCCGAGATGCTGCGCAGGTTAGCCACGGTGCTGTCGAAACGGTTTTGTACAGCACCGAGGTCAGCACGCTGGGAGTCGATGTTGGCAATGGCCTGGGTGATCACGTCAACCGCGTTTTGTGCGTTGGCTGCTGTGGTCACGTCAGTGTTGCTGACGACGGTCTTGGCCGAGCTGACGGTAGTACCGGCGGCTACGAACAAACCAGTTGCACCAGCACCGTTCATCGAGTAGCTGTTGGTGGAGTTCAGAGAAACAGCACCGGTCACCTGGATGGCGGTTGCAGCGGCCGCGACAGCGGCACCGTAGGTACCAGCACCATCTTTGGCAGCAACAGTGATACCGGCGATTGCACTGGCGTCACCTGCGTTCAGAGTGATGTTCTCGCCGGTGTCGGATTTGATTTCCAGGTTGTTGGTGGTGGCGTTGAAGTTAACGCTGATGCCCAGTTTGGCGGCGTTGGACTTCAGTTGGTCAGCCAGGCCAGCGGTGTCGGTTACACCGACCATGTTGACCGCAGCACCCGAACCCACTTGGATAGTGAAGTTCGCAGTACCTGGAACAGCACCAGTGATGGCAGCAGTGTTCACACCGAACTTGACTTCAGTGCTGGCGGTAGCCGCCAGGCCGCCGATAGCGCCGTTCAGTTGAGCTGCGGTAGCCTTGGCCGATTGACCGGCAGCCACGTTGATGTTGGCGGTCTGGCCACCACCGGTAATAGCGATCGCACCGCCGACAACACCGGTAGCGCTAGGCGCGATGGCCACGCTTTTCAGTTGCTGCGAACCAATGTTGTTGGCCGACACGTCGCCCAAGGTCATGTTGATGGTTTCGTTGGCGTTGGCACCGACTTGGAAAGCGGTAGTACCGAACGAACCGTCGAGGATCTTGCGACCACCGAAAGTAGTGGTGGTAGCGATACGGCTCAGCTCGGCAGTCAGAGCGGCGTATTCGGAGTTGTTCGACTTACGGTCATCGGCGCTTGGCGAGCCGTTAGCGGAAGCCAGGGCCAGGGTACGCATTTTCTGCAGGATGTTGGTGGATTCTTGCATCGCACCTTCAGCGGTTTGTGCGATGGAGATACCGTCACCGGCGTTCTTGATGGCAGTGCCCAGGCCGTTGATCTGACTGGTCAGACGGTTGGAAATTTGCAGGCCAGCGGCATCGTCTTTAGCGCTGTTGATACGCAGACCGGAAGACAGACGCTGCATCGAAGTTTGCTGAGCGGTGGAAGCCTTGTTCAGGTTGTTCTGAACGGTCAGCGATGCAATGTTGGTGTTTACTGTTAAAGCCATGACGAAATCCTCGTTGGATGGATACTGCGGCTTCCGGCCCTGACATCCGTCGGGTGTGGCCTAGAGAACCTACATACTAGTTATCGTCGTCAAGGTGCTTTGCTTGAGGGTTTTTTTGGAAATTTTTAGTGGCAGCTTGCCAGCCCTTTATTTTCAAGGATTTAGAGCTATTCTTTGGCGCCAGAAAAACGCAAAACGCCCGGTAACTTGCGTTACCGGGCGTTTGCCATGCCGATGCCAGGCGGTAAGGGTCAGCCGCGATAAAGAATCGCCGAGCCCCAGGATAAACCGACACCAAAGCCGCTGATGGCCACGCGCGTCCATTTTGAATCGAACACATGGTTCTGCAACAACAGCGGGATACTCGAGGACACCGTGTTCCCGGTCTCGAGCATGTCCTTGACGAACGTTGCCGAACCACTCTCATCGAAGCGGCGCGCCACGGCGTCGACAATGGCTGCGCTGCCCTGGTGAATGCAGAAGGCATCGATATCGCCAGCCTGCAGATTCGACTCATCCAGCAACTCATGCAAATGCGCCGGGACTTTCAGCAAGGCAAAGTTGAAGACCTGGCGACCGTTCATGAAGAACACACCGTCGCTGACTTTAAGGTGCGGCGCGCCGGAACCATCAGTACCAAACTTCGACTTGCCCAACTGCCAGATAGCGTTTTCGCCCATCCAGGTCGCAGTGGCAGCATCGCCGAACAGCATGGTGGTGTTGCGGTCTTCCGGATCGACGATCTTGGAGTACGGGTCGGCGGTCACCAGCAGGCCATTTTTCAACCCTGTCGCTTCCATAAAGCCCTTGAGGGCATAGATGCCGTACACATAGCCGGAACAGCCCAGGGAAATATCAAAAGCGGCGACATGGGTCGGCAAACCCAGTTTGTCCTGAACGATAGCTGCCGTGTGCGGCAAGCCTTCTTCATCGCCGTTCTGGGTGACAACGATCAAGCAGTCGATGGATTCACGCTTGAGCTCAGGACTGGCGGCAAACAGTGCATTGACGGCTTCAACGCACAGATCGGAGGTTTCCTGCTCTGCACCCTTGCGCGGCAAAAACGCCGAGCCAATCTTGCCAAGGATGAAGGTTTCGTCCTTGTCGAACTTTGCACCCTGGGCGTAGTTGTCAACCCCGGCCGCCGGCACGTAACTCGCTATATTTTTTATGCCAATCATTATGGCTTCCCAATAATAAACAGCTGAACACCGCCGCTCGCTGAATCGAGGGCGTCTACAGTCAGGAATGGGCCCCCAGAGGAGGCAACGTCAGGACTCAAACGGCCCCACCACCTTCACCGCCCGCAGACAGGATACAGTGAAGATGCGCGTTTTGACTGACGGGTCACTCAGGGATCGATGCTTTATTTGATTTTGTGGCCACGATAACGCCTCGCTCCGCCCTGCGACACCCTAAAAACCCCTCAAAAAAAAGCCAGCCCCCTGTGACAGGGGCTGGCCGCGAGCGGTCAAGACCTACTCAAAGCTTATTGAACAGGCCCAACTGAGAAATCTTCGAGAAAGCCAGCTGTGCCGCCTGCAGCATCGTCTGCTGCAAGGTCAGGCGGGTCAGCACTTCTGCCGGATCGGTGTTCTTGATTCCGTTCTGGGTCGAATCGTTGATCAGGCTGGTGCTCTGGTTCTGATCGCTCTGCATGTCCATCACATTACCCCGGGCACCAATGGCGCCACGTGCCAGATCGACCTGGTTCTTGGCATTGCTCAGGTTGGCGATGGACGACGCGATGGTGTCTTCCAGTAGGCGCTGTGCGGCCGCATTACCCTGGGTCGGCGTATTCAGCGCCTGACGCAATTGGCTGATGGTATCCAGCACGTTCTGGGTCTGATGGGTATTGACCGATATATCGAACTGGTCACCGGCAACGGGCGCGCCGCCCCCCAAGGTGAAGCTGACACCTGCCGCAGTCGCCACGCCGGCAGCCACGGTTCCGGAGCTGACCGGAGTACTGGTATTGGTCAGTGGACGGGCATACAGGTCGAACGTTGTCGGGCTGGTGAACTTCAGCACAGCCCCGCCTTCAGGGAAAAAACTCTTGTAATCCGTTGCGTTGGTTACCGAGGCCTGGCCGATCACTGCCGTCGACCCGTTACCCGGGGCGCGGTTAGCGACGAAGCTGTCGGGCTTGGCCGCCAGCTGGAAACTGTGACCGGCGATCACTGCGTCCGCACTGGCGGTGTTGCCGGGATCGTCGCCCGCCTGGAAAGTAATATCGAGCTTGAACACCGCGCCACGGAAACTGATGTCGGAGCCACCCTCCTTCTTCGGGTCGAATACTCCGCCCTGGCTCGCCTCTGCGGTCACGTCATTGCCCAAGGCATCGGTGATTACAAACTGGGTACTGCTGCTGAACGACAAGGTGTAGGGCTGGCCGCCCCGGAAACTCGCATCGAAACTCGGAGCGGAAGTCACCAGGCCTTCCGACAGGGCCACGCGCCCATCATCAACTGCCGGCGCGGTCATTGTGGTCGAGCTGCGACTGGCATTGATCGCCTGTTGGAATACATCCCAACCGGTATCGTTGAGCCCCAGGGACATCGAGTCACCGATCTTCAATTGCAGTTGAGTCTGGTCACCCTGGTAGCTGTAAGTACCGTCGCTGTTGCGCACAAAGGGCTCGGTATTGTTGCTGGCACCGGAAAAAATGAACTTGCCATTAGCATCCTTGCTGTTCATCAGGCTCAGCAATTGATCCTCGGATGCACCGAGCTCGGCAGCAATGGACTTGCGGTCGTCATCGTTCAATGAACCGCCACCGGCACGTACCGTCAGCTCGCTGACTTTCTGCAACACGTTGTTGATGCTGTCCAGCACCGCCTCTTCCTGCGCCTGGGCCGTATTCAAAGCGCTGATATTGGTGGTGTATTGTCCCAACATGGCTTTTTGCTGATCGAGCTGCAGCAGGCGGGCGGCACCAACCGGGTCATCCGCTGCAGTTTCGAGTTTCACGCCGCTGCTGGCCTGTTCAGCAGTCTTAACCACGTTGTTGAAGTTACGCTGATAGTTGGCAGCCGTCGTCGCATAGTACTGAGCAGTAGAAATACGCATGTTTCACGGCTCCTTAAAGGGCATTAATCAAAGTGTTGAAGGTGTCCTGCGCAGCCTTGATGATCTGCGAAGAGGCCGAGTAATACTGCTGGTACTTGACCAGGTTGCCGGTCTCCTCATCGAGATCGACACCCGACATCGAGTCGCGGGAATTGCGCGCCTGAGTCAGGATGGTACCGGTAGCCGTGGCATCGAGCTGGCCTTGCTTGGCCTGGGAACCGACCGATGAAACAAGAGCGCCGTAGGCATCGGTGAAGTTCACGCCGGGACTAGTGGCATTGGCGCCAACCGTGGCCTTGGTTTGCAGGCCGAGCAACGCCTGAGCGTTGCGGTTGTCAGTGCTGCTGGCCGTGGTCATGGCGATATTGAAGCTGTCATTCGCAGCGGGACTGCCGCTCAGAGTCATCGCTACGCTGAACGTCTTGGCGGTACCGCCGCCGTCGATGTACGGCACCGCAATGCTCAGGTCATTGTTCTGACCAGGTACGATGTTGCCGGTGCCGATGCTGTTGCCCTTGGCATCGAAGGCTTCATAGGCAGTCGCACTGGTCATGAGCAGGCGAATCGGCATTGAATTCTTGACCGCTGTCTGCACCTCCAGGCGCTGGACCGGATCATACACGTCCAGAACAGTGCTCAGAGCCGGCTGGCCGATGGCCCCAGTGCCGTCGTTGCCCGAAGCCTTGGTGGACGTCAGCGGAGCGGCAGTGGCCAAGGTCTTGGCATCGGTCATGACGACTGTCATGTCTGCGGCAGAACTGCGAGTCGGAGTAATCTTGAAACTGTCACCCGTGTTTACCGGACCGGCATTGAGGCTCAGGCTGAAGCCGTCGATGACCGGTGCAGGCGTCGCGCCCAGGGTGAACGCACCCATGTCGGTGTTATCCGACAAGCGACGCACGCTATAGCCCGTTGCACTGGTGAAAGTGACTTGGTAATCACTGGCCGCCAGTTTGCTGGTGTCCTTGATGGTGACGTTCAGGTTGCCGGATGCAGGGTTGTTGTTGCCATTGGCAATGCTGCGCTGGCTGATGGCCGCGGCACTGTTGATGTCATTGAACAATGCCGCGCCAAAGTTACCGTTCTGGTCCAGGCCCTGGCCCAATTGCCGGTTGACCTGATCGGTGACTACCATGGCGATGCGCCCCAGGCTGTTGACCGCTGGTGTCAGCACCTCATTGCGATAGCGCAAAAGGCCGCCAATCTGGCCGCCGCTCGTCACGGACGTGATATCGAGCGTCGAGCTGCCACGTTTCATGATGATCGCGGAACGGGTCGGGTCGTTTTGGTCAGCCACTACCTGCAAGGTATTGGCTGTATTACCGATGACCAGCGGTTGGCCGCTGCCCAGGTAGATATCCATCCGCCCGTCGGTTTCGGTCACCTGCGTGCCAACCAGCGCAGACAGTTGGCGCACGGCCTCATTGCGTTGGTCCAGCAAATCATTGGGCATGCCACTGGCACCAGACCCGGTGGCCTCGCTGATTTTCTGGTTGTAGGACGCAACAGTGGCCGCCAGCTTATTGACCTGCTCTGCCATAGAGCCCAACTGGTCGTTGATATAGGTGCCCTGCTGAGTCAACTGCTGGGAGATAGCATTAAAGCGGTTGCTCAATCCCTGGGCATTGGTCAACAACGCCTGGCGCGCAGCGGTGTCGTTGGAATTGCCCGCCAGCGTCTGCAAAGACGCAAAGAAAGACTGCAGTGTCTTGGTCACGCCGGTGCCGCTGTCGGAAAGCAGCTTGTCCACCTGTGAAGCTTGCCCCAGGTAGATCTGCGCGTCATTGTCGAGCGATGTGGAGGTTCGCAACTGCGCATCGAGATAGCTGCTGTACACCCGGCGCACATCGGCCAGGGTCGTGCCAGTGCCAATGAACACATTGCCGTATTGGTTGGACGCCTTGGTGGTCTGCACGGTCTGCTGACGCGAATAACCAGCGGTATCGACGTTGGCGATGTTGTTACCGGTGGTCATCAACGAGGACTGGCTTGCAGACAGACCCGACATCCCGATATTGAGCAAACTCATGGTTCAGACCTTATAAAGTCGTGGTGGCGCCTGCAGAAGCGTAGTTTTGGTAACTCGTCATCTGCCGGGCTATGTTCGAAATCTTGCTGGCGTAGTGCGGATCGGTGGCGTAACCGGCCTTTTGCAACTCGCGTACAAACTGTTCCGGGTTATCGGCAGACTTCAGCACATCTTGATAGCGACTGTTGCTTTGCAGCAGGTTGACCAAGTCGTGGAAACTGTCGCGGTACGAGGCGTAGGAACGGAACTCGGCCGTCTCCTTGACCATCGCGCCATTGCGGAATTCGCTGGTGATCGCCCGGGCCGAATCGCCCTTCCAATTGGCGCTGGCCTTGATACCGAACAGGTTGTGACTGCTGCTGCCATCGGGCTGGCGCATGACCGATTTGCCCCAACCGGTTTCCAGAGCGGCCTGGGCCACCAGGTAACGCGGGTCGACACCGATGCGGTCGGCCGCTTCCTTGGCCATTGGCAACATGGCGTTGACGAATTCGTCGGCATCGCGGAAGGCCTTGCGTGCCGGTGCCAGCGGTGGCTGGGCCACGGCGCGGCCATAGACCTGCATGTCGCCTTTCGGCTCGGCGGCCTTGAGTGCGGCCAACCAGTCGCCATTGGCCAATTCGCCAGTCGCCGGCTTGACGGCGGCGATGGCGCGATCCGTCAGGACGTTCTGTGCAGGCACATCGGCGTTGGCCGCGGCCGAAGGCACCAGCCCGGCAAGCAGGCGGTCAGCCAGTTTCGGCGGCAAGGCCAGGCGGCGCTGGTTGATCAGCTCCATGTCATTGCGATGAGTACCCTCGCCCGCCCCTTGCGGCACGTTCACCGCCCGGGAAGCCCACAGCGGACGCTGGCCGTTGGAGCGTGAAAGAGGACCGTCGGGCAGCGTGCCGGCGGCCACTGGCGTTGGCACCGCTGCCTTGGCGACCTTGTCCAGCGCCTCTTGCTGCTTGGCGGCCGACAAGCTTGCCGCCTCGCCTGGCGCCAGCGGTTTGTTCTTGGACATCTGGCGCAGCAGCACATCGGCCAGGCCGATACCACCGCCTTCGCGGGACATGGAGACGGCCAACTGCTGGTCGTACATTTCCTGGTACTGCTTGGCTTCCGGCGTGTTCATCGGATTGTCCTTGCCCAGCGCATCGGTGGCCGAACGCATGGACTTGAGCATTTCGCCAAGGAACAGCGACTCGAATTCCTGAGCCACTTTACGCAGGTTGCCGTCGCTGTTCTTGTCGCCAACCTTGAGTTGGTTCAGTCGGTTCAAGTCCGAGTAGGAGCCCGAATCCCCGCTGATCAAAGTGCCCTTGCGCATGTCCATGGACCGGTCCTCAAATCACGATCAGGTCGGCTTGCAACGCGCCGGCCTGTTTCAAGGCTTCGAGAATCGCCATCAAGTCGCCTGGCGCCGCGCCGACCTGGTTCACCGCCCGGACGATTTCATCCAGGGTAGTGCCCGGGCCGAACTTGAACATCGGCTTGGCTTCTTGCTCGGCATTGACCCGCGAACGGGGGACCACGGCTGTCTGGCCGTTGGACAACGGACCAGGCTGGCTGACGATCGGGTCTTCGGTGATGGTCACGGTCAGGCTGCCGTGGGTCACGGCGGCCGGAGACACCTTGACGTTCTGGCCGATCACGATAGTGCCGGTGCGCGAGTTGATGATGACTTTCGCCACCGCCTGGCCCGGGTCGACCTCGAGGTTTTCCAGGATCGACAGGTAATCGACCCGCTGGCTCGGATCCAGTGGCGCGGTGACGCGGATCGAGCCGCCGTCGAGGGCCTGGGCCACGCCTGGGCCGAGCATGTCATTGATCTTGTCGACGATACGCTTGGCGGTGGTGAAGTCGGAACGGTTGAGGTTCAGCGTCAGGCTGTTGCCCTGGTTGAAACCGCTCGGCACTGCACGTTCCACCGACGCACCGCCAGGGATGCGACCGGCCGACGGAACGTTGACGGTGATCTTCGAACCGTCGCGCCCTTCGGCATCGAAACCGCCCACCACCAGGTTGCCCTGGGCGATGGCGTAGACGTTGCCGTCGATACCCTTGAGCGGCGTCAGCAGCAAGGTGCCACCGCGCAGGCTCTTGGAGTTACCGATGGACGAGACGGTGATATCCACCTGCTGGCCAGGCTTGGCGAACGCCGGCAGATCGGCACTGATCGACACCGCCGCGACGTTTTTCAACTGGACGTTGCCGGAGCCGGCCGGCACCTTGATGCCGAACTGCGACAACATGTTGTTGAAGGTCTGCAAGGTGAACGGGGTCTGGGTGGTCTGGTCACCGGTGCCGTTCAGGCCCACGACCAGGCCGTAGCCGATCAACTGGTTGGAACGCACGCCGGAAATGCTGGCGATGTCCTTCAGGCGTTCGGCTTGAGCGGTAAAGGCTGCCGACATTACCAGGGCACCGATCAACAGCTGCTTAAGATTCAACTGGGCCACCTAGAAAGGGAACTTCGGGCTGAGGAAGAAACGGTCGAACCAGCCTGGCTGGCTCGCATCGGCAAAGGCACCGGTGCCCGAGTAGGTGATGCGTGCATCGGCCACCCGAGTCGACGAAACCGTGTTGTCGGTGGCGATGTCATCGGCGCGAACCATGCCGGCGATGCGCACCAGTTCGTCACCCGTGTTAAGGGTCAGCCACTTCTCGCCGCGCACGACGATGATGCCGTTGGGCAACACATCGGCGACGGTCACGGTAATCGAGCCGGTCAGGCTGTTGCTCTGGCCGGACTTGCTGTCGCCCTTGGTGGCACGGTCAGAGTTGTACCCGGCGTTGAGGCTCAGGTCATTGCCCCCGATCGGGTTGTTGGTGGTCAGGCTGGAACCGAACAACGACGTCAGGCCGACGCTGGTATTGCTGGTCTTGTCCATTTGCGAGTTGGCGTTCTTGCTGGCCTGGGTCCGCTCATTCAGGGTGATGGTGATGATGTCACCGACCCGGAAGGCCTTGCGGTCGCTGTACAGGTTCTGCTCGAAGCCAGCCTGGTAGATCGAGCCATTGTTGGCGGCAGCCGGCAACGGCGTGCGCGGCAACACCGGGGCGTAATACGGGTCATTGGGCCTGGGTGTCGGCGCGACACAGCCCGCGAGTGCGGTGATCCCACTCAGTGCCAGAACAGATACGAAGCGTTTCATGACCCTACCTCTTGGTGTTGCAGGCGCCCCTGGGGCCGCCCTGTCTACGTAATGACGGACGTTGCGACGTGATTACAGATTCTGCGTAACGAACGAGAGCATCTGGTCGGCGGTGGAGATCACTTTGGAGTTCATCTCGTAGGCGCGCTGGGTGGTGATCATGTTGACCATCTCCTCGACCGTGCTCACGTTGGACGTTTCCAGGGTGTTCTGCAGCGTGGTACCAAAACCGTTCAGGCCGGGAGTGCCAACTTGCGGCGCGCCACTGGCGGCGGTTTCCAGGAACAGGTTATTGCCTACCGCTTGCAGGCCGGCCGGGTTGATGAAGTCGGCGGTCTGCAGGTTGCCGATCACTTGGGAGGCCGGGTTGCCCGCCACCGTGATGGACACGGTGCCGTCACGGCCCACGGTGAACGTCTGGGCATCGTTCGGGATGATGATGGCCGGCTCCAGGGCGAAACCGCTGGCATTGACGATCTGGCCGTTGGAATCGAGGTGGAACGTACCGTCACGGGTGTAGGACGTGGTGCCGTCCGGCTGCAGGATCTGGAAGAAACCGCGACCGTCGATGGCCATGTCCAGCGGCTGCTCGGTGGTTTGCAGGCTGCCGGCGGTGAAGTTTTTCTGGGTGCCGACAATGCGCACACCGGTACCCACTTGCAGGCCCGACGGCAGTTCGCTGTCCTGGGTCGACTGGGCGCCAGGCTGGCGTTTTACCTGATACAGCAGGTCCTGGAACTCGGCACGATCACGTTTGAAACCCGTGGTCGAAACGTTCGCCAGGTTGTTGGAAATGGTCGTCAGGTTGGTGTCCTGGGCGGACAGACCTGTTTTGGCAACCCATAGAGCCGGAAGCATTCGATTCTCCTCGTACGCCTGTTTTTCGGCGCGACGCTTTAGTTAATGGTTAGATCTGCAAGACCCGAGCCATGGCCTCGTCGCCTTCTTTGGCGGTGTTCATCATTTTGACGTGAAGCTCGAACTGCTTGGCCAGGGCCAGCACCGAGGTCATTTCATCCACGGCATTGACGTTGCTCGCTTCCTGGAAACCCGACACCAACTGCACGTTGGCATCGATGGGCGCCGGCTGGCCGTCCTTGGTACGGATCGAACCGTCCAGGCCCTTGGTCATGTTCTTGAGGTCCGGGTTGACCAGCTTGATGCGGTCCACTTCAGCCATCACCCGCGGGCCTTCGCCCATGGCGCGGATGCTGATGGTGCCGTCCTGGCCGATTTCGATTTTCTGCTCTGGCGGCACGGCGATCGGACCGCCGTTGCCCATCACCGGCATGCCGTTGCCGGCGCGCAGCACGCCCAGGGCGTCGACATTGAGGCTGCCGGTGCGCACGTAGCTTTCACCGCCGTCGGGGTTCTGCACGGCCATCCAGCCCGGCCCGCTCACCGCGACATCGAGGTCACGACCGGTTTCCACCAGCGCACCCGGAGTGAAATCAGTAGCAGGCCGTTCGGACATGGCAAACGCCCGCGCCGGAAAGCTGTCGCCGAACACCGGCATCGAGCGAGCCTGTTCCAGGTCTTTCTGAAAACCGTTGGTGGAGATGTTCGCCAGGTTGTTGGCATGGGCCCGCTGCGCCAGTGCGTTCTGGCTGGCGCCGGTCATTGCCACATAAAGGTACTTGTCCACTGTCGTTCCTCTGCATGCCGGACGTTTGCCGCCCACTGCTGTGTTGCACAGCCTTAAGCAATTTGCAGACCAACTTTTTTCTGGCGCTGATGGACCCGGTAAACAAAGGGCTTGGGGGGACTGGAAGGGATTATGGGAATGTATCGAAGACGAAAAACCGGCGGTGTCGTGCCGCTTACGGCAAGTGTCCGCCTATCCTGATCAAATAGACCCGTGGCGAGGGAGCTTGCTCCCGCTGGGCTGCGTAGCGGCCCCACACTTTTGGCGATTGCTGCGCAATCGAGCGGGAGCAAGCTCCCTCGCCACGAAACGCCTATCTTCACGCGCCGGATTCTTTGCCCACTTCATACTCACGCAACTTATTGGCAATGGTCGTATGGGAAACCCCCAGCCGCTTGCCCAGTTGCCGGCTGCTCGGGTGTTCGGAGTACAAGCGCTCCAGCACCGCTTTCTCAAAGCGTCCGACGATCTCATCCAGCCCACCCTCAAGGGAAAAATCGCCAAGGGGCTGATGCACGCCGTAGTCCGGCAGGCGGATATGCTCGGCCTTCACCGTCCCGCCATCGCACAGGGAAACGGCCTGGAACAGCACGTTTTCCAGTTGCCGGACATTGCCCGGCCAGTGGTAATGACTGAGACGGTCCATCGCCGCCGGGGCCAGCTTGGGCAGGGCGCAGCCGATCTGGCGGCTGGCCTGGTCGAGGAAATGCTCCACCAGCGGCGCCAGGCCATCGAGGCATTCGCGCAGCGGCGGGATGTGCAGGGAAAGCACGTTCAAGCGGTGATACAGATCCTGACGGAATTCGCCCCGGGCGCAGAGTTCGGACAAATCGACCTGGGTGGCGCAGATCACCCTGACGTCCAGGTACACCTCCTCATCGCTGCCAACACGCCGGAAGCAACCGTCCTGTAGGAAGCGCAGCAATTTCACTTGCAGGCGCGGGCTCATCTCTCCGACCCCGTCGAGGAACAGCGTCCCCCCGGCGGTCAGCTCCAGAAGGCCGAGCTTGCCTTCGGCCCGGGCACCTTCGAAGGCCCCCGGCCCGTAGCCGAAGAGCTCGGTCTCGGCCATGGACTCCGGCAGCCCGGCACAGTTGAGCGCCATCAATGGCGATTGCCCGCGCGGACTCGCCAGGTGACAGGCGCGAGCCAGCAGCTCCTTGCCAGTGCCGGTTTCACCTTCTATCAATAGCGGCGCGTCCAACGGGGCCATGCGCCGAGCCTCACGGACCACCGCCGCCATGACCTTCGAGCTCTGGAAAATACTGTCGAAGCCACGCAGTTCCTGTTTGCGCACGTTATAGATACGTTCGCCAACCCGGTCGGCCCGGTGCAGTGTCAGCACCGCACCGGCCATGGCTTCGCTGTCGTCGTGCTCCGATTGCAGCGGCGCGATGTCGGCCAGGAAGACATCGCCCTTGACCTTGACCCGCAGGCCGTTGATGCGCGACTGGTTGGCCCGCACCAGTTCCGGCAAGTCGAAATCCTCGGCATAGCGGGACAAGGGAATCCCCGGCACCTCGTCCACTCGCACCCCGAGCAACTGCGCCGCTGCCCGGTTGGCCGCTACGATGGAGCCGCCCATGTCGATAGACAGCACCGGGAATTCCAAGGCGCCGAGCAAGGCGTTGAGCTCCATGTGCCTACGCTCACTGGGCATCAGCCCTACACGCTTGACGCCAAATACCCCGGCAATGCCTTCGAATTTCGGACGCAGCGCCTGGAACTGGATGTTGATCAGGTTTGGGCAGTGCAGGTAGATCGCGTTGCCATGCTCGCCACCGACCTCCCCCCGGGCGACGTTGATGCCGTACTCCACCAACAGGTTGAGGATGTCCCGCAGGATACCGATGCGATTCTGGCAATGGACTTTGATGCGCATGAAAAGGCCCGATGTGTATGAAAAGGTCCCTGCCACAAGGTTTTTCTGCCCGGCAGCGTAAATAACCGTCAAGATTATGTGACAGTTGTAGGCCGTTTCCCAACAGAAAATCCCAGCAACCTCGTAGCCGCCGCCATTTCGTAACGAAAAGTTTACGGATTGACGATTCCCTCACCCAATCCATTTTCGCCAGCCTGCTGCGCAAGCCCCTGCTTCGAGTTATCTCTAATACATCGCTGGACATAACAACAACACGTCTTCCCCCTGAGGGAAATCAGCAGGAGAGCAGCATGAAGCAGACGCAGTACGTGGCCCGCGAGCCCGATGCGCAAGGTTTTATCCACTACACCGCCGAAGAACATGCGGTGTGGAATACGCTGATCACCCGCCAGCTGAAAGTCATCGAAGGCCGTGCGTGCCAGGAATACCTGGACGGCATCGACAAGCTTGGCCTGCCCCACGACCGTATCCCGCAACTGGGCGAAATCAACCAGGTGCTGGGCGCGACCACGGGCTGGCAAGTCGCCCGGGTACCGGCCTTGATCCCCTTCCAGACTTTCTTCGAATTGCTCGCCAGCAAGCAGTTTCCGGTGGCGACCTTCATTCGTACCCGCGAGGAGCTGGATTACCTGCAAGAGCCGGACATTTTCCACGAGATCTTCGGCCACTGCCCATTGCTGACCAACCCCTGGTTCGCCGAATTCACCCACACCTACGGCAAACTCGGCCTACAGGCTTCCAAGGAAGAACGCGTCTACCTGGCGCGCCTGTACTGGATGACCATCGAGTTCGGCCTGGTGGAAACCCCGCAGGGCCGGCGCATCTACGGTGGCGGCATCCTGTCCTCGCCCAAGGAAACCGTGTACTGCCTGTCCGACGAGCCTGAGCATCAGGCCTTCGATCCATTGGAAGCCATGCGCACGCCCTATCGCATCGACATCCTGCAACCGGTTTATTTCGTGCTGCCCGAGCTCAAGCGCCTGTTCGACCTGGCCCACGAAGACATCATGGGCATGGTCAAGCGCGGTCGGGAACTGGGCTTGCACGCCCCGAAATTCCCACCAAAGGCTGCGTGAACCGCGTCTTTTAATCTCAATTGAGTCTGTTGCACAACGCGGCTTTGCTTTAGCGTGGGTGCATCGACGTTTTCAAATATTCGATCCGGGAACACACCATGAACACTCTGAACCAAGCCCATTGCGAAGCCTGCCGCGCCGATGCCCCACAAGTCAGCGACGAAGAACTGCCGGTGCTGATCAAGCAGATCCCCGACTGGAACATCGAAGTGCGCGACAGCGTGATGCAACTGGAAAAAGTTTTCCTGTTCAAGAACTTCAAGCACGCCCTGGCGTTCACCAACGCTGTCGGTGAAATTTCCGAGGCCGAAGGCCACCACCCTGGCCTGCTCACCGAATGGGGCAAAGTCACCGTGACCTGGTGGAGCCACTCCATCAAGGGCCTGCACCGCAACGACTTCATCATGGCCGCCCGCACCGATGACGTGGCCAAGACCGCAGAGGGCCGCAAGTAATGCATTTCGATGCCATCGGCCGGGTGCCCGGCGACCCGATCCTAGGCCTGATGGAGGCCTACGGGGCGGACAGCAACCCAAGCAAGTTCGACTTGGGCGTGGGTGTCTACAAGGACGCCCAGGGCCTGACGCCGATTCTTCAGTCAGTGAAGCTGGCTGAACAACGGCTGGTGGATCGCCAGACCACCAAGACCTACATCGGCGGTCACGGCGACGCCGCGTTCGGCCAGTTGATCAACGAGCTGGTGCTGGGCGCCGACTCACCGCTGATCAGCGCAAAACGTGCCGGCGCCACCCAGACACCGGGCGGTACCGGTGCGCTGCGCCTGAGTGCCGACTTCATCGCCCAATGCCTGCCGGGCCGTGGCGTATGGCTGAGTAACCCGACCTGGCCGATCCACGAGACCATCTTCGCCGCGGCCGGGGTCAAGGTCAGTCACTACCCTTACGTGGGCGCTGATAACCGCCTGGATTTCGAAGCAATGCTGGCGGCCCTGAACCAGGCGCCCAAAGGTGATGTCGTGCTGCTGCACGCCTGTTGCCACAACCCCACCGGGTTCGACCTGTCCCATGAACAATGGCGTCAGGTGTTGGACGTGGTGCGCAACCGCGACCTGCTGCCACTGATCGACTTCGCCTACCAGGGCTTCGGTGATGGATTGGAACAGGACGCCTGGGCGGTCCGACTGTTTGCCCAGGCCCTGCCGGAAGTGCTGGTCACCAGTTCCTGCTCGAAGAACTTCGGCCTCTACCGCGATCGTACGGGTGCGTTGATCGTCTGCGCCCGGGATGCCGAGAAGCTGGTGGACATCCGCAGCCAACTGGCAAACATCGCCCGCAACCTGTGGTCGACACCGCCGGATCATGGTGCGGCCGTGGTGGCGACCATCCTCGGCAACCCGGAACTCAAGAGCCTGTGGGCCGATGAAGTCCAGGCCATGCGCCTGCGCATCGCGCAATTGCGCAGCGGCTTGCTGGAGGCCCTCGAACCCCATGGCTTGCGCGAGCGCTTCGCCCATATCGGCGTGCAACGCGGGATGTTTTCCTACACCGGCCTGACGCCGGAACAGGTCAAGCACCTGCGCGAGCGCCACAGTGTCTACATGGTCGGCACCGGCCGGGCCAACGTGGCCGGCATCGACGCCACGCGCCTGGACCTGCTGGCCGAGGCGATTGCTGATGCGTGTAAATAACGCCACAGTCGGACGTTGATTTTGTGGCGAGGGAGCTTGCTCCCACTCGGCCTGTAGGAGCTGTCGAGCGAAGCGAGGCTGCGATCTTTTGATCTTTCGCTTGAGATTCAAGTGGCAGGAAAAAGATCGCAGCCTCGCTTCGCTCGACAGCTCCTACGCGCCTGTCCACTCGCTGACAAATTCTGCGGTTTCCACCTTCGGCGCCGTACGCGCTTCTTTCTGCGGCGTGCCCAGGTAGAGGAAACCGATCACCTCCTCCCCATCCTCAAGGCCAAGCCCCCTGGCCACATGCGGCGAGTACGCCAGTTCACCGGTGCGCCACACGCCGCCAACCCCTTGGGCATACGCCGCCAACAAGATGCCATGGGCTGCGCAGCCGGCTGCCAGCAGTTGCTCGGATTTGGGGATTTTGAAATGGTCCTGCAGACGGGCGATCACCACCACGACCAGGGGCGCGCGCAATGGGCCGTTGAGGGCCTTTTCCACGACGGTTTCCGGTACCAGCGGGTCATTGAACCGCGCTGCTTCGGCCAGCAGTTCGCCCATGCGATGCCGCGCCTGCCCTTCGACTGTCAGAAAACGCCATGGCCGCAGCTGGCCGTGATCCGGCGCCCGCATGGCCGCGGCGAACATGAGTTCGCGCTGTTCCGGCGTGGGGGCCGGCTCCACCAGGCGCGGGACGGAAACACGGTTGAGCAAAGCGTCGAGAGCCTGCATCGGCCACCTCCTGAAAAAATGTCCGGCTATTCTAGTAGCTGTGCGGCGAGTTCGTTAGCGCAAATTCCGCGGCCAGGTGCCCACTCGGCGCCGGGTGCCGGTTTACAGGGCGCTTGTCGCGGGTAGAATGGCGCCCTTCCTTTTTCAGCCTGAGCGGACTTCATGGCGTTGCCGACCCTGCGGATCATTGGTTTCATCATCGGCATCTTCCTGATCACCCTGGCGATCTTCATGGTCGTTCCCATGGCCACCCTGATGGTCTTCGAGCGCACCCGCGACCTGCCGTCGTTCCTCTGGTCGAGCATGATTACCTTCCTCGCCGGCCTGGCCCTGGTGCTTCCCGGGCGCCCGGAACACATCCACCTGCGCCCGCGCGACATGTACTTGCTGACCGTCAGCAGTTGGCTGGTGGTGTGTATCTTTGCCGCGCTGCCGTTCCTGCTGACCCAGAAGATCAGCTACACCGACTCGTTTTTCGAAAGCATGTCGGGCATCACCGCCACCGGCGCCACCGTCCTGAGCGGCCTGGATACCATGTCCCCGGGCATCCTGATGTGGCGCTCGCTGCTGCACTGGCTCGGCGGTATCGGCTTCATCGGCATGGCGGTGGCGATCCTGCCCTTGCTGCGCATCGGTGGCATGCGGCTGTTCCAGACCGAATCGTCGGACCGCTCGGAAAAAGTCATGCCCCGTTCCCACATGGTGGCGCGGCTGATCGTGGCGTCCTACGTGGGCATCACCATTCTCGGCACCCTGGCGCTCTGGTGGGCCGGGATGAGCCTGTTCGATGCCATTAACCATGCGATGTCGGCGATCTCCACCGGCGGTTTTTCCACCTCGGACCTGTCCCTGGCCAAATGGACCCAGCCGGCCGTGCACTGGGTCATCATTGTCATCATGATCCTCGGCAGCCTGCCGTTTGCCCTCTATGTCTCGATGTTGCGGGGCAATCGCCGGGCACTGATCAAGGACCAGCAGGTCCAGGGGCTTATCGGGGTGTTGCTGGTGACCTGGCTGGTGCTCGGCACCTGGTATTGGGCGACCACCGACCTGCATTGGCTGGAGGCGCTGCGGCACGTGGCGCTGAACGTGACGTCCATCGTCACCACCACCGGTTTCGCCCTCGGCGACTACAGCCTGTGGGGCAATTTTTCGCTGATGCTGTTTTTCTACCTGGGGTTCGTCGGCGGTTGTTCAGGCTCGACGGCCGGCGGGATCAAGATCTTCCGCTTCCAGGTCGCCTACATCCTGCTGCGGGCCAACCTTAATCAACTGATCCACCCCCGCGCGGTGATCAAGCAGAAATACAACGGTCATCGCCTCGACGAAGAAATCGTCCGCTCGATCCTTACGTTCTCGTTCTTCTTCGCCATCACCATCTGCGTGATCGCCCTGCTGCTGTCGCTGCTGGGCGTGGAATGGATGACGGCGCTGACCGGTGCGGCCAGTACCGTGTCCGGCGTCGGCCCGGGGCTGGGGGAAACCATCGGGCCGGCCGGCAACTTCGCACCGCTGCCGGACGCGGCCAAGTGGATTCTGTCAGGAGGCATGCTGCTGGGCCGACTGGAGATCATCACGGTGTTCGTGCTGTGTATCCCGGCGTTCTGGCGTCACTGACCGCTTCAGGCTGGCTCGCCAACCGTGCCCGGTATTCGCCAGGCGTGGTGTCGAACCAGCGGCGGAAGGCCCGGAAAAAATTGCTTGGGTCGGCAAACCCCAGCAGATAGGCGATCTCCAGCAGCGTCATGCCCGACTGCGCCAGGTACTGCTCGGCCAGTTCACGACGGGTGTCCTCAAGCAAACTCTGGAAACTGGTGCCCTCTTCCTGCAAGCGCCGCTGCAAGGTGCGCTGCGACAGGTGCAGCGTCTGCGCCACCACGTCACGCTTGGGCTCGCCCTGGGGCAACAGTCGGCACAACACTTGTCGTGCCTTATGGGTCACACGGCTTTCCGAAAAACGCGCGAGGTATTCACCGGCAAACCGGTCATGCAACTGCGCCATGGCTTCGTTGGCCGTCGGCAGAGGCGCCTCCATGTCGGCCCGCTCAAAAATCAGCGCGTCATAAGACGCGCCGAACACCAGCGGTGCGCAGAAGGCTCGCTGATAAGGCGCCAGGTCCAGGGGTTCGGTGCCTTGGAACAGCACTTTTACCGGGTGCAAGGTACGCCCGGTCAGCCAGTTGCACAGGGCCAACGCACAGGCCAGGGACGCCTCGGCACTTTGCCGAGTGGGGGGTAAATGGTCGCCATGCACCGTCAGGATCAGCCCATAGCCCTCTTCCAACCGACGAAAACTCAAGTCGGCGCTTTCGGCAATGATTCGCTGGTATCGCACCAGTCGCTGGAAACCCTCCGCCAGCGTGCGACTGGACATCAAGGCGTAGCCCGCCACATGAAACGAGGCCGGGCGCACCACTTTACCCATGTTCAAGCCAATGGCCGGGTTACCGGACAATTCCACCGCCCGCTGCCAGAGCCGCGTCATCGAGTCCTGGGGGAAGCGTGCATCCGGATCCTCCAGCGCATCAAAGTCCAGCCCCAGTTGCTTGAACAGCACCCGACAATCCAGGCCGTCGATTTCCAACGCCTTGACAATCCCCATCGCCCAGCTTGAAGAAGTCGTTCGTTCGTTCATGACGTTTTACTTGCATGACGAGCCGCAGGGTACGGCTGGATTTGCGAAGGATACTAAAGTGGCGCCCATTGTCACTGGCTGTTGCAAGTGATCGCTCTAGACTCAAAGTAAGCCGCTGGATTTATCGGTTGCCAGAACAATAACCAAAGAGCCTGCAGTCTTGGAAAACGCCAAACGATTCAATACCTTCGCCGAGTTCTACCCGTATTACCTCGGCGAGCACAGCAACAGCACCTGCCGACGATTGCATTTCATCGGCACCTCCCTGGTCATCCTGGTGTTCGTCATGGCCCTCGTAGTGGGGAGCGGGTGGCTGTGGCTCGCCCTGCCCGTGGCCGGCTACGGCTTTGCCTGGGTCGGGCACTTCTTCTTCGAAAAAAACCGTCCCGCCACCTTCCAGCATCCTTTCTACAGCCTGCTCGGCGATTTCGTCATGTACCGCGACATGCTGCTGGGCAAGGTGGCGTTCTAGCCAAAGGATTGCCTATGAACACTCATGCACGTTTTACCCACATGCGGGACGGCACTCAGGAGGACTGGGCGATCATCGCCGCCGACTTCAGCGCCTACGCCCGGCAATTGCCGGGCCGGATCCTGGCCCACTTGAAGCTGCTGGACGGCGATTTCGGCGGGTTCCCGGTGGATCGCCTGACCCATTCCCTGCAAACCGCCACCCGTGCCTACCGTGACGGGCGGGACGAGGAATACGTGGTCTGCGCCCTGCTCCACGACATCGGCGACACCCTGGGTTCGTATAACCACCCGGACATCGCGGCGGCGATCCTCAAGCCCTTCGTCAGCGCGGAAAACCTGTGGATGGTGGAGAAGCACGGGATTTTCCAGGGCTATTACTTCTTCCATCACCTGGGCATGGACCGGCACCTACGCGAGCAGTTTTTCGAACATCCGCAGTATCAGGCGACAGTCGACTTTTGTGCGAAATATGACGCAGCGGCGTTCGATCCCGAGTACGACACGCTGCCGTTGAGTTTCTTCGAGCCGATGCTGGAAAGGCTGTTTGCTGCGCCGAAGCAGTCGATCTACAAGGCGGCGATGACGGAGCAGCCTTCTGGCTGACAGATTGCTGGGGACCGCTGCGCGGTCCATCGCGGGCAAGCCTTGCTCCCACAGGTGTTGCCTGCTCTCATGGGCGGTGAGTACTTGTGGGAACAGCCTTGCTCCCACAGGTGTTGCCTGCTCTCATAGGCGGTGAGTACTTGTGGGAACAGCCTTGCTCCCACAGGTGTTGCCTGCTCTCATGGGCGGTGAGTACTTGTGGGAACAGCCTTGCTCCCACAGGTGTTGCCTGCTCTCATAGGCGGTGAGTACTTGTGGGAACAGCCTTGCTCCCACAGGTGTTGCCTGCTCTCATAGGCGGTGAGTACTTGTGGGAACAGCCTTGCTCCCACAGGTGTTGCCTGCTCTCATAGGCGGTGAGTACTTGTGGGAACAGCCTTGCTCCCACAGGTGTTGCCTGCTCTCATAGGCGGTGAGTACTTGTGGGAGCAAGGCTTGCCCGCGATGGCGTCATGAAGGCCTACACCGGCTCAGTCACTTTCAACTCAGTCTTGGCCAGTGCCTCCCGTGCCTGGGCCTCCGCCAACCGATACAACTCGATCGACCCGTCCCAGTGCTCGATCAGCGCCGTGCAGGATTCGACCCAATCGCCACAATTGAGGTATTCCACCTCACCCACCATGCGCATCTCGGCATGGTGGATATGCCCGCAGACCACGCCATGCAGTTCGCGCTTCACACACTCGTGGGCGATGGCTTCTTCGAAATCGCTGATGAAGCTGACGGCGGTCTTGACCTTGTGCTTGAGGTACGCCGACAACGACCAGTAGCCGTAGCCGTAACGGGCCCGCCAATGGTTGAGCCAGCGGTTCAGCGTGAGGGTGAACTCGTAGGCCGAATCCCCGAGGAACGCCAGCCAACGGTGGTACCGGGTAATGACGTCGAACTGGTCGCCATGGATCACCAACAGGTGCCGACCATCGGCAGTGACGTGCACCGCTTCGTCCACCAACTGGATATTGCCCAGGATCAGCTTCGAATAGCGCCGCAGGAATTCGTCATGATTGCCGGTGACGTAGATCACTTCGGTGCCGCGCTTGCTCATGGTCAGCAAGCGGCGAATGACGTTGGTGTGGGCCTGGGGCCAATACATCCCACCGCGCAGTTTCCAGCCGTCGATGATGTCCCCCACCAGGTAGATCTTGTCGGCGTGGTAGCCCTTGAGAAACTGCGACAGGTGCTCGGCCTGGCAATCCCGGGTGCCCAGGTGCACATCGGAAATCCACAGGGTGCGAACACGCTGTTTGCGGCTGGGTCTGGCGAGCTCGGCGCTGGTCATTGGGCAACCCTCTGATCGTTTTTGCCACTGTGCACGCCAGCGGTTAATGGCCTATGACAAACACAAGTCCATTGCATGACAGCGCCGGGCGGTACGCCCTCGGTGTATGCTGGCGGCCTGACACGGGAGACCGCGATGAGACCGATCCTCACGCTACGCCACTACAGCCACGACTTGATCGTCCACAGCCATGACCATGCCCAATTGGTGTTCGGGCTGTCTGGCGCACTGGATTTCGAGGTCGAAGGGCATGGCAGCCAGGTGGTGCAACAAAGCTTCGTGGTGATACCGGCCGGCGCGCATCACGCCTGCGGCAGCCCCCACGGCAGCCGTTGCCTGGTGTTGGATGTGCCCAGCGATGACTGGGTCGGGCAGTGCCTGGGGGATCACGCCGACGCCAGCCGCCGTTTGCTCGACGATACCGCGCGCCTGCCCCTGGATGCGGGACAAAGCCAGTTGGTCAGCTGGTTGGCGAGGAGCCCGGTGGACGATCCGGTGATCGCCCAGCAAGGCGCGGTGCTGCTGCTGGCGAGTCTCAATAACGCTCGCCAGCAAACCCTCGGCGGCCGGCGCCTGCCCTACGCCGCACTCAACGCCCACATCGACCAGAACACCGCCTATCCGCTGCAAGTGGCGGACCTGGCGCGAGTCGCCGGCCTCTCCAGCGCCCGTTTGCACGCACGTTTCGTCGCCGAATGCGGGCAAACCCCGATGGATTACATCCGCAGCCGCCGCTTGCACAAGGCTGTAGCGTTGTTGCGTGATTCGCAGTTGCCCATCGGTGAGATCGCCCACCGGGTCGGCTACAGCTCCCAAAGTGCCTTCGCCGCGGCGGTACTGCGGGAATTCGGCGCCTCGCCGGGCAAGCTGCGGCGTCAGCGATAGATTCGCGCTAAAAATCGCTAGGATCGCGACAGACACTGCCGCCTCACCCACGCTTAAATACTAGGGGACGATCCTGTGGGAGCGAGCTTGCTCGCCATTGCTATCTGTCAGTCAATATCTGCATTGCCTGAACCACCGCTTTCGCGAGCAAGCTCGCTCCCACAGAAGACACTCGCCAGTTGCCCCACTGTCTGTTGAAAGGATTGAAATGACACCCCGTACCGCCCTCGGCGCCCTGCACATCGGCGCACTCATGTTTGGCCTGACCGGTGTATTCGGCAAACTCGCCGCAGCCTCGCCAACGGTCATTGTGTTTGGTCGCGCCGTCTTCGCCGTGCTCGCCCTGGCGATGTTCGCCCGGTTCGCCAGCAACAGCCGCTGGCAGCAACTGCGGGCCCAGGATGGCTGGCGATTGCTCCTTGGGGGGCTGTTGCTGGCCGGGCATTGGGTGAGTTTCTTCATCGCAGTGAAGGTTGCCGGCGTGGCGGTCGCCACGCTGGGGTTCACCAGCTTCCCGGCCTTCACGGTGCTGCTTGAAGGGCTGATCTTCCGCGAGCGGATTCGCGCCAATGAAATCTGGTTGGTGGTGTTGGTGAGCGTCGGCCTGGTGTTGGTCACGCCGAACTTCGACTTGGCCAGCGGCGCCACCACTGGCCTGCTGTGGGCCGTGTTCTCGGGGTTGCTCTTCTCCCTGCTGTCATTGACCAACCGCGCCGGTTCGGCGCACGTCCCGCCGGTGCAGGCCGCGCTGTGCCAGAACGTGGTGGTCGGGTTGTGCCTGCTGCCGATGGCCGCGCCACAATTGAGTGACGTTCGCCCCATCGACTGGTTGTGGATCGGCTTGCTCGGCGTGTTCTGCACCGGCCTGGCCCACAGCCTGTTCGTCGCCAGCCTGGCGGTGATCAAGGCCCGCACGGCAGCGGTGGTGTTCGCCATGGAGCCGGTCTACGGCATCGCCATGGCCTGGTGGCTGTTCGATGAGAGCCCGACCCTGCGCATGCTGCTGGGCGGCGTGGTGATCATCACGGCCATCGTGATCTCAAGCCAACTGAGCGGTTCAAAGCAACCGGGGGTTGGCGCCCAAGCCGCGTCTCACTGAACCCGATCGTTGTGGCCCAGGTCCCGCTCCGGATCGATCCGGTCGCGGACCCGCTGCTTGAGGACCTTGGCTTCGGGAAAACCACCATCGGCCTTGCGCTCCCAGATCTGCGTGCCGTCGCAACTGATGTGGAACACACCGCCGGTACCCGGCACCAGCGACACCTTGCCCAGGTCATCGCCAAAGGTGCTGAGCAGCTCCTGGGCCAGCCAGGCGGCGCGCAGCAGCCATTGGCACTGGGTGCAATAGGTGATGACGACTTCCGGTTTGTGTTCGGTCATTGCGGGTGGACTCCTGGGTTCGAAGGCGTCGCTATAATACCCGCCTTTGATCGCCCGCCCCGAGATTGACGATGCGCCGCCTCCTGCCCCTCCTGCTTCTGTTGCTGTTGCCCCTGCTCGGCCATACCAACGAGCCCGCCGTCGACGCGCCACGCCCGAAAATCGGCCTGGTGCTGTCCGGCGGCGCCGCACGGGGGCTGGCCCACATCGGCGTGCTCAAGGCCCTGGAAGAGCAAGGCATCAAGATCGATGCCATCGCCGGCACCAGCATGGGCGCGGTGATCGGCGGGCTGTATGCCTCGGGCTACAAGATCGACGAACTGGAAAAACTCGCCCTGGGCATCGACTGGCAACAGGCTCTGTCCGATGCGCCACCGCGCAAGGACGTACCATTCCGGCGCAAGCAGGATGACCGGGACTTCCTGGTCAAACAGAAACTGAGCTTTCGTGACGACGGCAGCCTCGGCCTGCCCTTGGGGGTCATCCAGGGCCAGAACCTGGCCCTGCTGCTCGAAAGCCTGCTGGCCCACGCCAGCGACACCCGAGATTTCGACAAACTGCCGATCCCGTTTCGCGCAGTCGCCACGGACATCGCCACGGGCGAAAAAGTCGTGTTCCGCAAAGGCCACCTGCCCAAGGTCATTCGCGCCAGCATGTCGATCCCGGCGGTATTCGCCCCGGTGGAACTGGACGGCCGGCTGCTGGTGGACGGCGGCATGTCCGACAACATCCCGCTGGACGTGGCTCGGGAAATGGGCGTGGACGTGGCCATCGTGGTCGACATCGGCACGCCCCTACGCAACCGCAAGCAACTGGTCACGGTGGTCGACGTGCTGAACCAATCGACCACCCTGATGACCCGGCGCAACTCTGAAGAGCAACTGGCAACGCTGAAAAAAGACGACGTGCTGATCCAACCGGCGCTGGCGAGCTTCGGCTCCACCGATTTCGGCCGGGCCCAGGACATGATCGACGCCGGTTACCGTGCCACGCGGATACTCGAGGCGCGCCTGGCTCCTCTACGCCCGTCCGAGGCGCCCAACGCCGAGCTCATGGCCGCGCGCACCCCCAGCGAGCGCACGCCGGTCATCACCGCCATTCGAGTGGAGAACGACTCGAAAGTCGGCGATGACGTGATCCGCTATTACGTTCGCCAGAAGATCGGTGAGCCGCTGGACCTGGGCCGCCTGCAGACCGACATGGGCACGCTGTACGGCCTGGATTACTTCGAGCAGGTGCAATACCGCGTGGTCCGCAAGGGCCCGGATCACACGCTGGTGATCAGCGCTCGGGGAAGACGCACCGGCACCGACTACCTGCGGCTGGGGCTGAGCCTGTCGGACGACATGCGCGGCGACAGCGCTTTCAACCTGGGAGCCAGCTATCGGGTCAACGGCATCAATCGCCTCGGTGCCGAATGGCTGACCCGGGCGCAGATCGGCGACAAGCAGGAGTTGTACAGCGAGTTCTACCAGCCATTGGATGTCGGCTCGCGCTACTTCATCGCCCCCTACGGGCAATTCGAATCCCGCAACGTGGAGTCCATCCTGGACAACGATCCGGTGGCCCAGTATCGCGTCGAGCGCTATGGCTTCGGGCTGAACGTGGGCCGCCAGATCGGCAACAACGGCGAAATCCGCTTCGGTGTCGGCCAGGCCTGGGGCAAGGCGGATGTGCGCATTGGCGACCATGACCAGCCCAGCGAAAACTTCAATGAAGGTTTCTATGAGCTGAAGTACTCCTTCGATTCCTTCGACAACGTGTATTTCCCCCACGAGGGGGAAGACATCGGCCTGAGCTGGCGCCAATACGAACCGGGGCTGGGTTCCGACCAGCGTTACCGCCAATGGGAGTTCAAGCTGGACAAGGCCCTGAGCAGCGGCCCGGATACCTTCATCCTGGGGGGGCGCTACGGACGAACACTGGACACTGCTGAAGTCGTGACGTCCAGCTTTGTGCTCGGTGGCGCGCGGCAACTGTCAGGCTTTCGCGAAGACGGGGTATCCGGGCAGAACATCAGCCTGATGCGCGCCGTGTATTACCGCCGCCTCACACCGCGGGCCTACCTGCCACTGGACTTCCCGCTGTACATCGGCGGCTCATTGGAACGCGGCCGGGCCTGGAACAACGACAACGAATTCGACAGCGGCTACATCAACGCCGCCAGCATTTTCCTCGGTTTCGATACACCGCTGGGGCCACTGAATTTCAGCTATGGCTTTAACGACGATGATGAACAGGCGGTGTATCTGAACCTGGGGCAGACGTTTTGAGTGGCTACCTGGACAGGATTTGACAGCCTGACAGGCCGCTATCGCGAGCAAGCTCGCTCCCACATGGGGTCCGGGTGTACACGCAATGGCCGTTCACCACAAATCCCTGTGGGAGCGAGCTTGCTCGCGATAGCGGTGGGTCAGTGTCGGTGATGTTGACCGTGCTGCAACCTTAGCGAATCCCTGCCAGCAGCACCCGGGCGGTCTGCTTGAGGGGTTCGTCGCCCTCTTCGAGCAGCTCTTCAAGCAGGGAGACAGCGGTTTTCAGGTCTCCATCGTCGATGCAATTCTGTGCCTGTTCCAGCTTGACCGAGTGTTCCGGGACCTGAGGATCGAGGGAAAGGGTGTCCAGGGAAACAGGTTCAAGGGCCAGCGGCTCGAGTTCCAGCGACTGTTCTTCGTCGGCAAAGCTATCGAGGAAAGCATCGTCCAGCGACTCGGTTTCCAATGGCGCTTCCCATTGCAGCTCCGGTTCGTCAAAACCTGAAAGCGAAAAGCTCTCGGCGGCATAAGGTGAAACAGCTTCTTTATCCGCAGTGTTGTCCTGGGCATCGGCGAGGTCCCAGCTGGTTTCCATGGACAGTGCATCCAGGTCCAACTCGAACTCGTCACCGGGCACTGGCTCACGTTCAGGTGCCGGTGCCGGAGCAGGTGCCGGAGCAGGTGCAAGAACCGGTACCTGGGGTTGTACCGATGCCACTGTCGGCGCGGCGATCATGGCAACCTTGGGGTAGCGCCCGCGGATCTCCTCCAACGTCCGGGCATCGATACCCTGTGCCAGTAGATGATGTTCCTGGGCCTGGAAACCGATGACATCGCCCTGCTTGCCCAGTACCTCCAGCAACTTGAGGCCCAGGTCGGTGCGTTCCGGCTCCGCCAGCAACGCGGCGCGCAACAGCCCTGCGGCCTCGGTGAACCGACCGTAGGTCAAGTAGATCCCGACGCCCTCCAGCACATCGCCCAGGGGCGTATCCCCGTTGTTGAACGATGCCGCAGTCTCGGACGGCTCCGTATCGGGGATTGATGCAAAGGTTTCGTCGTCCTCCTCCAGCATCGGCTCGGGACGCCCGGTCATCGGTTCCAACTCGGCCTGCTGCTGCCGACGCCGAACGAACAGTAACAGCGCCAACACCCCCAACAGGCCCACCAGCCCCGCCACCCATGTCCAATTGACGCCCTCTGGCTCTGCTACCGGTTCTGTAGCGGGTTGCGCGTCCGGCGCCGGTTCCGCTGCAGGAAGCGCCGGTTGCGGTGGTGTCGATGCAACAGGGGCTGGCGCAACCTCGGCCAGCCGGGCCTGCAATTGGCTGATCTGCTTGCGCTGGCCAGCGATTTCCTCGTCCTGGGCCTGGAGCCGGGCCTGCAGTTCATCGATCGTCTTCTGTTGCTGCTGGTTTTGCAGCACGCTGGCGGCCATTTGCTCATCGGGCGCGTCGGAGGCCTGGCCGGCAGGGGCTGCAGCCGACGTCGGCAGCACGGCCGAGTCGGGCAGCAACAAGCGCTGGCCGATGGAAAGCCGGTCACTGCCGGGGTTCAAGGCCTGGATTCCTTGCATCAACTCATTGACCGACGCGTTGCTACCGGCGTCATGCAGGCGCTTGGCGATGATCCAGGGGTTGTCTCCCGGCACGACGGTGTAACGCTTGCCCTGTACCGCCGGGGGCGGCTTGACGGACCGCGGGGCCTCGGAAGGTTCTTCACGGACCGGCACGATACCCGGTGTGCCCGGCGGGTCGATCAATACGGTGTATTCGCGCAGCAGGCGCCCGTTGGGCTGATTGAGCTGCACCAGGAAATTGAGGAAGGGTTCCTCCACCGGTTTGCTGGAAGTCACCCGAATGAAGCTGCGCTCCCCGCGCAAGACCGGCGTGAAGCGCAGGTTATTGAGAAAGAACGCCCGTTCCACACCCGCACGACTGAAATCGTCCGGGCTCGCCAGGCTGGCCGACAGATCGCCCTCGCTGATCCCGGCCACATCGACCAGGGCGATATCGGCGCGCAACGGCTGGTTCAGGGCGGAATGGAGCGTGATGTCCCCCAGCCCCAGCGCCGACGCCAAGGCCGAATACCCCAGGGCACCCACGACGACCGACACGTTGACCCAACTGCGCAACGTGGACTGCAAACTTTCAAGCATGGGTATCCCTTTCGACTACCAGACTGAGCGCAAACGCATCCAATACGATCACTTAGTACTGGTTATAGTTCGCTAATCGCCGAATCTCAAAAGTCTGGCGCCAGGGATATGCCTCAGGATTTTTCCAGGTTGGCCAGGATCGTACCGTGGACCCGCATGCACACGCGCATGTCCGCTTCGTCGACACCTTCGAACAGCTCACGACGCAGTTGCGTGGCAATGGTTTCGATTTGTTCGATCAACGGCAGGGCCGGTGCGCAGAGCACGATTTTCTTGGCCCGGCGGTCCTCGGCCACGGCCTGGCGCTGCACCAGCCCCTGGGTTTCCAGGCTGTCGAGCAACCGGGCCAGTGTCGGGCCTTCGACGGCGACGCTCTGGGCCAGTTCACGCTGGGTCGGCGCCTGTTCGAAACGGGCCAGGTGCAACAGCACCAGCCAACGTGCCTGGGACAGGCCCAGCCCGGCCAGGCGGCGATCCAGTTCGGCACGCCAGCCTCGAGACATTTGCGCCAACTGCATGCCAAAACGGTGTTGATCGGTTAACGGCATAAAAAAACTCATCAGATCTGAAATAGAGAAAAACTAATTATTAGTCAGCTAAGCATGAGCTTTGGATTCAAGCAAGGTTCACCTTGTACTGAATCGTTAAAGGCACGCAACTCACTGATCAGACTTCAAATTCAGACTGCAACGCAGCCCTGACGCAATACAGCACGCCTTCGGGAACCCGTCCGACAAACAGCGCGGCAACTTCAGACACTGGTGGTAACTCGCCTTCGCCATCCAGGAAGGCATCCTGCACCTCCCCCATCAGCTCTTCGGGCAGATCCAGCGCCTGTTCCAGGGACAACTGCTGTTTGCCAATGGCTTCGGCCAGCATCGTGTAGACGTTCTTTTCCGAGCACTGCAGTTGCCCGGCGATCTGCAACGGTGTCATGCCGGCCCGGGCCAGCGTAATGAGTTCGTGACGTACATCGGCCACCGCTTTCGGTGCTTCGGCCTCGCCACCCAGGACCTGGAGGAAGGCCTCGCCATACCGCTCCAGCTTGCGCGCGCCCACACCACTGACCTGGGCCATTTCCGCCAGGGAGGTGGGCTGACTGCGGAGCATTTCCAGCAGCGTCGAGTCGGGGAAGATGACGTACGGCGGGACGCCGTGCTCCTCGGCCAGCTTGCGCCGCAAGGCCCGCAAGGCTTCCCATTGATCGCGCTCTTCGCCACGTACCAGTTGGCTGGCCTGGCTCTTGCTGCTCTTGACCGCCGTTGCCGGCTTGAGGTCACGACGCAGTTCGAGGGTGACCTCACCTTTGAGCAACGGCCGGCAAGTCGCACTCAGGCGCAGACCGCCGTAGCCTTCCAGGTCGATGTCGGCCAGACCGCGGGCCACCAGTTGTCGGAATAATGAACGCCACTCACCCTCGGTGCGCGCCTTGCCCACGCCGAACACCGACAGGTGCTGGTGGCCAAAGCTGCGGACCTTTTCGTTGTCCTTGCCCAGCAACACGTCCACCAGATGCCCGACACCGTAGCGCTGGCCGGTACGGAAAATCGCCGACAAGGCCTGGCGGGCCGGTTCGGTGGCGTCCCAGGTTTCCACGCCATCGACGCAGTTGTCGCAATGCCCGCAAGGCTGGGGCATGTCTTCGTCAAAATAGGCCAGCAAGGTCTGGCGGCGGCAGCGGGTTTCCTCGCACAGCGAGAGCATCGCGTCGAGCTTGTGCTGTTCCAGACGCTTATGGCGCTCGTCGCCTTCGGAGTTCTGCAGCATCTGCTTGAGCATCACCACGTCTTGCAGGCCGTAGGCCATCCAGGCGTCGGCCGGCAAGCCATCACGGCCGGCACGTCCGGTTTCCTGGTAATACGCCTCAAGGGACTTGGGCAGATCCAGGTGCGCGACAAAGCGCACGTTGGGTTTGTCGATACCCATGCCGAACGCAATGGTGGCCACCATGATCAGGCCTTCCTCGTTGAGGAAGCGCTTCTGGTGATAGGCCCGCAGGTCGTTGGGCAGGCCGGCGTGATACGGCAGCGCCGGGAACCCCTGCTCACACAGGAACGCCGCCACTTCATCGACCTTCTTGCGCGACAGGCAATAGACAATGCCGGCATCGCTGCGGCGCTCGGCGAGGAACGCCAGCAACTGCTTGCGCGGCTGCTCCTTGGGTACGATGCGGTAGAAAATATTCGGACGGTCGAAACTGGACAGGAAGCGCTCGGCGTTCTGCAAGTGCAGGCGCTCGACGATTTCCTCGCGGGTGCGCTTGTCGGCGGTGGCGGTCAGGGCGATGCGCGGTACGTCGGGGAACAGTTCCGCCAGTTGCCCCAGTTGCAGGTATTCGCGTCGGAAATCGTGCCCCCATTGGGATACGCAGTGGGCTTCGTCGATGGCGAACAGGGCAATTTCCAGGCTCTGCAGGAACGCCAGCATGCGCGGCTGCACCAGGCGTTCCGGGGCCAGGTACAACATCTTCACTTCGCCGCGCTTGATGCGTGTCGCCAGGTCCCGCTGTTGCTCGGCGCTGAGGGTGGAGTTCAGCGAAGCAGCGGCAACCCCCAGCTCTTCGAGGGTCGCAACCTGGTCGTCCATCAATGCGATCAGCGGCGAGACCACCACGGCCAGGCCGTTGCGCAACAGCGCCGGGACCTGGAAGCACAAGGATTTGCCGCCGCCGGTGGGCATGAGCACCAGGGCATCGCCACCGCTGGCCACGCGCTCAATAATGGCACCCTGGCGGCCACGGAAACTGTCGTAGCCGAAGATGTCCTTGAGGACGCGTTGAGCCTGTTCGAGCATAGAAACTCCAAAAATCACCGAAACATCCCTGCAAGGCTGGTTCAGAATCACAAACGCTGCACCGGCAAATCGTAAGTGTGCGTTTCGAACCGGCGGGACGCCGCAGGGCATCACAAAACGCGGCAGTATACCCGAGGCCTTCGTTGCAAAGGGGGCTGCTGACAGGAGGTGCTTGGGACTGTGGGAGCAAGGCTTGCCCGCGATGGAAGCGACACGGTCTCGCCTTCAGAAATCGAGGCGCTTGCTTCGCGAGCAAGCTTTGCTCCCACAACGGGGATAAATCCCCTCGCCACAGGAACCGCGTCCATCCCTGTTTTTTTCTCCATGCCCCTATTTCACCTCCTAGGGAGGGGCAAATACGCCACGCGGCTGGCCTGGGCGCTCAAGAAGGCCTAGAATTCCCGCATTGTTTATTCCCCAAGGTAGCCCGTAATGTCCTTCGCTGAGCAACTGACCCGCCTGCAAGTCTTCCTCGACGCCGATGAGCTGCACGAAGAGG
This sequence comes from Pseudomonas sp. H1_F01, assembly GCF_054681425.1. Lineage (NCBI taxonomy): Bacteria > Pseudomonadati > Pseudomonadota > Gammaproteobacteria > Pseudomonadales > Pseudomonadaceae > Pseudomonas > Pseudomonas sp. H1_F01. The sequence continues at coordinate 5,098,469 of NZ_CP162823.1, forward strand.
CGCTGGACTACGTGGCCGCTCACGGCTATCTGACCGCCCTGTCCATCTGCGCAGAAACGGTGCCGGACCGTGAGTGGATCGACGCCCTGTTCGCCGAAGAGCCGCATTACAGCGACGAAGCCCAGCGTGCCGAAATCGAAGCCACACTGGTCGGCCTCAAGGCCCACATCGCCCGCCAACTGGCTTCCGACGAAGAATTCGAACTGCCGTGCGACCTGGACCTGGGCGATGATCCGGATGATTCGGAGTTGCGTGGCTGGTGCATCGGCTTCATGGAAGGCGTGTTCCTGCGCGAAGCCGCCTGGTTCGAAACCGCCGAAGAGGAAGTCAGCGAAATGCTGCTGCCGATCATGGTCGGTTCCGGCCTGTTCGATGAGCAACCGGAATTTTCCGACATCGCCGCCGACGCCAACCTGATGGACGACATGATTGTCCAGATCCCCGAAGCCCTCACGGCCCTGTACCTGCTGTGCAACGCACCGGACGAGAAACCGGCGATCCTCAAGCCTCGCCACCACTGAGTGACCGGGTGCCCTCGCCAGTCGGCAATCGCCCGCTGATCCTGCGTTACGTTCTGTTGGCCATTGGCTGGCTGAGCGTAGCGCTGGGGGTCATCGGCATCTTCGTTCCCGTACTGCCCACCACCCCTTTCCTGCTCCTGGCGGCGGCCTGTTTCGCCCGCAGCTCGCCGCGCTTCTACCAATGGCTGGTAGAACATCCCCGCCTCGGCCCGTGGATCCGCGACTACCTCAGCGGCAACGGCATCCCGCTCAAGGGTAAGGTCTATGCCATCGGGCTGATGTGGGCGAGCATCCTCTTTTCCTGCTACCTGGTGCCCCTGCCGTGGGCCCGGGGGTTCATGCTCACCAGTGCGGTGCTGGTAACGGTTTATATCCTCAAGCAGAAGACATTGCGCAAACCCTGAGCCGCCACAAAAGCAAAACCCGTCATGTCCAGACTGGACATGACGGGTTTTGTCGTTTCAGCTCACCTCACACCGTGTCCACCTTCAAAGAATGATCGTTGAGCATTCCGTTGATGATGGTCGCCGTATCCGCCCCGCCCGCGATCATCCCGTCTACGCCGGGCGTGACGCCGTAATGACTGGCGAGGTTGACGCCCGCCAGATCGATGGTCTGGTTCGGCGTGGCACCGGCAATGGCACTGACGTCGATGCTGGTGATGACCGACCCTCCGCTGCCGCTGATGGTGAAGTGCAGGTAATCGTCCAGTGACGCGGTGCTGCCGTTCTCCCCTTGCAACAGCTGGGACAGATCGAGTTTGTCGACGCCGGGCGAGAAGTCCGTGATCACGTCGTGGCCGCTGTTGCCTGCCTGCCATTGGAAGGTATCGGCACCGCTGCCGCCAGTGAGCGTGTTGTTGCCCAGGCCGCCGATCAGCAGGTCATCGCCGCCACCGCCGTTGAGCACGTCATGGCCCAATCCACCGTTGATGCGGTTGCTGGCGCCGTCACCGGTGAGGGTATCGTTGAAGTTCGAACCGACCAGGTTTTCGATGCCTGTCAGGGTATCGGTGCCAGCGCCCACGGTGTTCTGCGCCGCCAACAGTCCCAGGTTCACCGTGACCCCGGCGCTCGCGTGGGCATAGCTCGCAGTGTCGTTGCCCGTACCGCCATCGAGCAGGTCGTTGCCCGCGCCGCTGTAGAGCAGGTCATTGCCTGCCCCGCCGTGCAGGGTGTTGTTGCCCGAGCCTGCGCTGAGGATGTCGTTGCCGTCGCCCGCATTGAGGATGTTGTCGCCGTTACCAGCCAACAGCACATCGTCCCCGGTGGTGCCCGTCAGGGTATGGCCCGCCTGGTAGCTGATGTCCACCGCAGCACTGTCGCTACCGCCATGGTTGTCGCTGGCGGTGTAGCTGCCGTGGTAATCCGGGGTGCTGTCCTGGGCGCCGGCGTAGTTGACGGTCATGGTCAGTTGATAGTTTTCCGCAGCGTTGGAATTACCGCCGCCGGGATTGGGGATGTTGGTGACGTGGATCTGGTAGTTGCCATCCGCCGCCGCAGTGAACGAGGCGCCGTCGCTGATCGCAATGAACGGCCCACCGTTGAGAGAATACTCAAGGGTGATATGCCCACCCGCCAGGTTATGGTCCAGCGTCAGGGTTTCACCCTGCTTGAGGCTGATGTTGAGGCGGTCCTCATCGTTGGCATTATTGTTGGAAACCGCACCCAGCGCGCCACTGACCACCAGCACCGCCGTCATGGTCGCGGCATTGGCGACGAAGGCGCTGCGATTGAGGTTGATCGACTGCACGTTGTTACCGGTGAAACTGACCGTGCCGGTGCTGCCAGTGAAATCCCCACCTTTGGCGGTCCAACCGGTATTGAAACTGGTGGGTGATGCGGTGAGCGGATCGCCGTTGACGTCGCTGTCGTTGCCCAGCAGCAATTCGCCCGGTACCACGATGTTGCCTGACAGCACGTTGGTGATGATGTTGTCGTCCATCGCCACGGGTGGGCTGTTGGGCACGACTTTGACCACCAGGCTGGAGCTGGCCAGGTCGCCATCGTTGTCACTGATGGTGTAGCCGATGTTTTCGGTGATCAATGTGCTGGTGGCGGTCTGGGAGGTGTAGCTGAACGCACCGGTATCAAGGTTGACCACCAGGGTACCGTCATGGGCGGTGGCGATGCTCAGTGTGTTGGTGGTTGTATTGAAGCTGCCGTGGTTGACCCCGCCACTGGCGCTCAGTGCACCGTGGCCACCGTTGGCCGCCGGGTCGTAGCTGTACGTGGTGCCATCGACCACCAGGCTTTTGACAAACCCGCCATCGGCGCCGAACGAACCGCCTTCGCCCAGCAGGTTGCCGGTAACCGGCGCGCCTTGCACCGTGCCGGAGAGCACCGAATTGAGCTGGTTCAGATCGGTGACCACCACGGCGTTGGTGTTGGTATGAGCGCTGCCGTCGTAGGCCAGCGGGTCGAGGTAGTCGTTACTGACACCGTCGCCCAGGCCAATGGCGTAGTTCTTGATGCCATTGGCATCGAGGAAGGCTTTCCACGCCGCCTCGTCTGCCGTGCCGGTTTCCAGGCCAGAATTGGGCTTGCCGTCCGAGAAGAAGTAGCCGATGTTCTGCGCGCCGGTCAGTTGCCCGGACGTGACGAACGCGGTCTTGGCCGTCGCCACTGCCGCGTCGTAGTTGGTCCCGCCGTCCGCTGACAGGCTGGAGAGAAGCGACTTGGCGGTCGCCACGTCGACCCACACCGAAGTCTGGTCGGTGGCACTGCTGCTGAACGTCACGAGCTGGACTTTCACATCCCCCAGGTCATCGTATTTATCGAGCAAGGCGCTGATCGCCTGTTTCGCCAAATCCAGCCGCGAAAGCCCCGGCACACCGGAGTCATCGGCCATGCTGCCGGACACGTCGAGCACGATCAGCAGGTTCGAATCGATCTCCACCGCGGTGACCGAACGCTCGGACGCAACGGCCTTCGGTACATCATCGACGATGCTGACCACCAGACTGCCGGTGGTGCTGTTGCCCAGGGAGTCCGTGGCCTGATAGGTGAAGCTTTCGCTCAGCACGTTCGGGCCATCATTGGCATGGGGCGTGGTGTTGGCTGGTGAGGTCAGGGTGTAGGTGTAGGAACCGTCCGGGTGGAGCAACAACTGGCCGTAGGCGCCGGTGGCGTTGCCCACCAGGGTGAAGGAGACGGCGCCAGTGGCACCGCTGACTGAACCGACCAAGGTGCCACTGGCAGTTTCGCTGGTGGCGCTCGGGTCGCTGCCGGTGACGCTGCCAGGGGCAAGGTCCTGGCCATCCTGGTTCAGGTCGAGGGCTTTTTCATAGACAGTAACGTCGTGGTCGGTTTCTGCGATGAGGCAGCTGTTGTGCACGTCAATGGTGAGGGTGGTGGTGCTCTCATCACCATCGGCATCACGCACGGTGTAGGTGAAGACATCGGTCGCGCCTGCTGCACCGACAGCATCGGGGTTGCTGTGGTAGACGGCGTTGCCGTTAGCGTCCAGGGTCAGGTAGCCGTAGGTGCCGTTGATCTGGTTGTTGAGACCACCGACAGCAGAGGTTGAAGTGTCGTTGCCGGCGCGTACGCCGATCACCATGCCGCCATCCGCGCCAAGTACGTCGTTGTCCAGCACGTTACCGTTGACCGTGCCGCCCTCCACCACCGAGGTGAAATCGGCATGGGCGCTTGGCACGTCGTCGACGATGTCGATGACGATGGTGCTGGTGACGGTGTTGCCCAACGAGTCCGTGGCCTGGTAGGTGAAGCTTTCGCTCAGCACATTCGGGCCATCGTTGGCGTGGGGCGTCGTCGTGGCTGGCGAGGTCAGGGTGTAGGTGTACGAACCATCGGGCTGAAGCGACAGTTGACCGTAGGCACCGTTGGCGTTGCCCACCAGCGCGAAGGTCACTGCGCCAACGGCACCGCTGATCGAGCCGACAAGGCTACCGTTGGCGGTTTCACCAGTGGCGCTCGGGTCACTGCCGATGACGGTGCCGGGGGCCAGGTCCTGGCCATCCTGGGTCAGGTCGAGGGCTTTTTCGTAGACGCTGACTTCGTGGTCCGACGTGGCAACGAGGCAGATATCGTGGACATCAATGGTGATGGTGGTGGTGCTTTCATCACCGTCGGCATCACGCACGGTGTAGGTGAAGACATCGGTCGCACCCGGGGCGCTGACGGTGTTCGGGTTGCTGTGGTAGACGGCGTTGCCATTGGCGTCCAGGGTCAGGTAGCCGTAGGTGCCGTTGATCTGGGTGTTCAGGCCGCCGACGGCAGGGTTCGAGGTGTCGTTGCCGGCGCGCACGCCGATCACCATGCCGCCATCCGCGCCAAGTACGTCGTTGTCCAGCACGTTACCGTTGACCGTGCCGCCCTCCACCACCGAGGTGAAATCGGCATGGGCGCTTGGCACGTCGTCGACGATGTCGATGACGATGGTGCTGGTGACGGTGTTGCCCAACGAGTCCGTGGCCTGGTAGGTGAAGCTTTCGCTCAACACATTCGGGCCATCGTTGGCGTGAGGCGTCGTCGTGGCTGGCGAGGTCAGGGTGTAGGTGTAGGAGCCGTCGGGCTGAAGCGACAGTTGACCGTAGGCACCGTTGGCGTTGCCCACCAGCGCGAAGGTCACTGCGCCAACGGCACCGCTGATCGAGCCGACAAGGCTGCCACTGGCGGTTTCGCTGGTGGCGCTCGGGGCGCTGCCGGTGACAGTGCCGGGGGCCAGGTCCTGGCCGTCCTGGTTCAGGTCAAGGGCTTTTTCGTAGACGCTGATTTCGTGGTCGGGGGTGGCGACGAGGCAGATATCGTGGACATCAATGGTGATGGTGGTGGTGCTTTCATCACCGTCGGCATCACGCACGGTGTAGGTGAAGACATCGGTCGCACCCGGGGCGCTGACGGTGTTCGGGTTGCTGTGGTAGACGGCGTTGCCATTGGCGTCCAGGGTCAGGTAGCCGTAGGTGCCGTTGATCTGGGTGTTCAAGCCGCCAATCGCCGGAGTCGAGGTGTCGTTGCCTGCACGCACACCGATCACGGCACCACTCGCAGCCGGTCCGTCGGCACCACCTTCATCGTTGTTCAGGACGTTGCCACTGACCGTCCCACCTTCATCCACCGAGGCAGAGTCGGCATGAGCGGTCGGCAGGTCATCAACGATATTCACGTCCAGGTTGCCGTTGGCGGTGGTGCCGTTGTCGTCGGTGACAACCACTGCGAACTGTTCGCTGAGGCTATTGGCGCCGTTGGCGTTTGGATGGGCTTCGTTGTCCAGCAAGGAGTAGCTGTAGCTGACCACGCCCGTGGTGGCGTTGTAGCCAGTGATGGTCAACGTATTGCCGAGTGCGGTGGTAATCGACTGTGGGAAACCGGCTGCCACGCCACCCGTCACCACATTGATGCCGCCAACACTCAAGGTTTGCACACCGTCCAACGCAGTCACGGTGAACGTGCCGCTTTGAGTCAGCGCCGGTGCATCCGGGCTGCTGCCATCGCTGAGGTTTTTCTCCTGGACCGTCAGCTCACCGCCGTCGGTGTCGAGGCCGGTGATGATCACTGGGTCATCGTTGTTGTGTACTTGCAGCACCAGGTTCGCGGTGCTGGTATCACCGTCGGCATCGGTCAGGGTGTAGGTGAAGGTTTCGCTGCCATCGCCACCACCGTGCAGGCCCTTGAAGTCGGCATCGGCGGTGTTGAGGGTGTAGGTGTAGGAGCCGTCGGCATTGAGCACCAGGGTGCCGTAAGTACCGGTGAAAGTGCCGGGGGTGATTGGGCCGGAGGCCACATGGTCCGCACCTTGAGTATCGTTGGTCAGCACGCTGCCGGTCAGGGTCAGGTGGGTTTCCGAAGCCGTGCTGGCGTTGCTGTCGTCCACGGATTTAGGCAAGTCATCGACGATGTTCACGTCCAGATTACCGTTCGCGGTGGTGCCGTTGTCGTCAGTGGCGACTACAGCAAATTGTTCGCTAACGCTGTTGGCGCCGTTGGCGTTTGGATGGGTTTCATTGTCCAGCAAGGTGTAGCTGTAGCTGACCACGCCCGTGGCGGCGTTGTAGCCAGTGATGGTCAGCGTATTGCCGAGTGCGGTGGTAATCGATTGTGGGAAACCGGCTGCCACGCCACCCGTCACCACATTGATGCCGCCAACACTCAAGGTTTGCACACCGTCCAACGCAGTCACGGTGAACGTGCCGCTTTGAGTCAGCGCCGGTGCATCCGGGCTGCTGCCGTCGCTGAGGTTTTTCTCCTGCAATGACAGCTCGCCACCCTCAGCATTCAGGCCCACCAACACCACTGGATCGTCGTTGTTGTGCACCTGCAGCACCAAATTCGCGGTGCTGGTATCGCCGTCGGCATCGGTCAGGGTGTAGGTGAAGGTTTCGCTGCCATCGCCACCACCGTGCAGGCCCTTGAAGTCGGCATCGGCGGTGTTGAGGGTGTAGGTGTAGGAACCGTCGGCATTGAGCACCAGGGTGCCGTAAGTACCGGTGAAAGTGCCGGGGGTGATTGGGCCGGAGGCCACATGGTCCGCACCTTGGGTGTCGTTGGTCAGCACGCTGCCGGTCAGGGTCAGATGGGTTTCCGAGGCTGTACTGGCGTTGCTGTCATCCACGGCTTTAGGCAAGTCGTCGACGATGTTCACGTCCAGGTTGCCGTTGGCGGTGGTGCCGTTATCGTCGGTGGCGACCACTGCGAACTGTTCGCTAACGCTGTTGGCGCCGTTGGCGTTTGGATGGGCTTCGTTATCCAGCAAGGTGTAGCTGTAGCTGACCACCCCAGTCGCAGCGTTGAAACCGGTGATAGTCAGGGTGTTGCCCAGCGCGGTGGTAATCGACTGTGGGAAACCGGCTGCCACGCCACCCGTCACCACATTGATGCCGCCAACACTCAAGGTTTGCACACCGTCCAACGCAGTCACGGTGAACGTGCCGCTTTGAGTCAGCGCCGGTGCATCCGGGCTGCTGCCATCGCTGAGGTTTTTCTCCTGGACCGTCAGCTCACCGCCGTCGGTGTCGAGGCCGGTGATGATCACTGGGTCATCGTTGTTGTGTACTTGCAGCACCAGGTTCGCGGTGCTGGTATCACCGTCGGCATCGGTCAGGGTGTAGGTGAAGGTTTCGCTGCCATCGCCACCACCGTGCAGGCCCTTGAAGTCGGCATCGGCGGTGTTGAGGGTGTAGGTGTAGGAGCCGTCGGCATTGAGCACCAGGGTGCCGTAAGTACCGGTGAAAGTGCCGGGGGTGATTGGGCCGGAGGCCACATGGTCCGCACCTTGAGTATCGTTGGTCAGCACGCTGCCGGTCAGGGTCAGGTGGGTTTCCGAAGCCGTGCTGGCGTTGCTGTCGTCCACGGATTTAGGCAAGTCATCGACGATGTTCACGTCCAGATTACCGTTCGCGGTGGTGCCGTTGTCGTCAGTGGCGACTACAGCAAATTGTTCGCTAACGCTGTTGGCGCCGTTGGCGTTTGGATGGGTTTCATTGTCCAGCAAGGTGTAGCTGTAGCTGACCACGCCCGTGGCGGCGTTGTAGCCAGTGATGGTCAGCGTATTGCCGAGTGCGGTGGTAATCGATTGTGGGAAACCGGCTGCCACGCCACCCGTCACCACATTGATGCCGCCAACACTCAAGGTTTGCACACCGTCCAACGCAGTCACGGTGAACGTGCCGCTTTGAGTCAGCGCCGGTGCATCCGGGCTGCTGCCGTCGCTGAGGTTTTTCTCCTGGACCGTCAGCTCACCGCCGTCGGTGTCGAGGCCGGTGATGATCACTGGATCATCGTTGTTGTGTACTTGCAGCACCAGGTTTGCAGTGCTGGTGTCGCCGTCGGCATCGGTCAGGGTGTAGGTGAAGGTTTCGCTGCCATCGCCACCACCGTGCAGGCCCTTGAAGTCGGCATCGGCGGTGTTGAGGGTGTAGGTGTAGGAACCGTCGGCATTGAGCACCAGGGTGCCGTAAGTACCGGTGAAAGTGCCGGGGGTGATTGGGCCGGACGCCACATGGTCCGCACCTTGAGTATCGTTGGTCAGCACGCTGCCGGTCAGGGTCAGATTGGTTTCCGAGGCTGTACTGGCGTTGCTGTCATCCACGGCTTTAGGCAAGTCGTCGACGATGTTCACGTCCAGGTTGCCGTTGGCGGTGGTGCCGTTATCGTCGGTGGCGACCACTGCGAACTGTTCGCTAACGCTGTTGGCGCCGTTGGCGTTTGGATGGGCTTCGTTATCCAGCAAGGTGTAGCTGTAGCTGACCACCCCAGTCGCAGCGTTGAAACCGGTGATAGTCAGGGTGTTGCCCAGCGCGGTGGTAATCGACTGTGGGAAACCGGCTGCCACGCCACCCGTCACCACATTGATGCCGCCAACACTCAAGGTTTGCACACCGTCCAACGCAGTCACGGTGAACGTGCCGCTCTGGGTCAGCGCCGGTGCATCCGGACTGCTGCCGTCGCTGAGGTTTTTCTCCTGCAATGACAGCTCGCCACCCTCAGCATTCAGGCCCACCAACACCACTGGATCGTCGTTGTTGTGCACCTGCAGCACCAAATTCGCGGTGCTGGTATCGCCGTCGGCATCGGTCAGCGTGTAGGTGAACGTCTCGGTGCCACTGCCCCCGCCATGCAACGCGACGAATTGCGGGTCGCTGGTGTTCAGGGTGTAGGTGTACGTGCCGTTGGGGTTGAGCACCAGGGTGCCGTAGGTGCCGGTGAACGTGCCGCCAATGATCGGCCCGCTATCGGGACCGGTGGGAATCCGGTCGGCGCCCTGATGGTCGTTGGGCAATACGTTGCCGGTGAGGCTAACCAGGGTTTCCGACGCCGTGTTGGCGTGGCTGTCGTCGATCGCCTGGGGCACGTCATCGGTAATGTTGACGTCCAGGGTGCCAGTGGCCGTGTCACCATCGGTGTCGACGGCCACCACCGGGAACTGCTCGGTGATGCTGTTGGCACCACCACCGGCAGGATGGGTTTCATTGTCCGTCAGGGTGTAGCTGTAGCTGACCACCCCCGTGGCCGGGTCATAGCCGGTGATGGTCAACGTGTTGCCCAGCGCCGAAGTGATGGTTTGGGGGAAGCCCGCGGGCACACCGCCGGTGATCACGTTGATGCCGCCGATGCTCAGGCTGGTCAGCCCGTCAGGCGCGGAAACCGTGAAAGTGCCATTTTGCACCAGCGCCCCCGGATTGCTGGCCGAACCATCGGCCAGATTGGCTTCGTTGATGGTCAGTTCGCCGCCCTCGACATCGACCCCGTCGAGGGTCACCGGGTTATCCGGTGTCACCGGCGGCACGGTTGCATTGTCGCCCGTGTTATCCGGATCACCGGCCAGGCGCAGCTGTGGAAACTCGGGAATCCCATTGAACCCGGCCGTCGGAAAACCGATCTGCGGATCGACCTCCCCACCGACTTCTTCCAGCAGCACAAAACTGTGCCCGCCGCCCACGCCCCCCGGGTTGCCACCCTCGGGGCCGGCGGCCGTGGCTTCACCGGTCTGGGTCGGGTCGGCACCGGCAGCGATGGCTTGCTGCAGCTTTTGCACATCGGTCAGTTGCGCATTACTCGGTGTCGCCGCGTCAGGCGTATCGACATGAGGCGCATGGTTGGCGAGCAACTGCGGGGTCAGGGTCAGGTCGCTTCCGCGACCCAGGGTCAATGACTGGCCGTTCTGCAGATGAACCGCCACGGCCCCTTCGGCACCGGTGACCAGGTGTTCGCCGGCATAAAGCCGATCGCCTTCGACCAGAGGCCGCCGCAGGCCACCGGCCGCTTCTGCGAAAACTTGCCCGACCACTTTGCTGACGATACCGATGAGCGCTGCCATGTGCATTTCCTCCGTTGCCGACCGCAATCGGCACCTGTCTGAGTGAAGAATCCGTCCTCAGGTTTGGCGATCCAAAAAGCTGGAAAATCTGCCAGCTTTCGTGAAAGAAGAAGGTGCTAGCAATTCGCCAAAACGACAAAAAACCGTCACCAAAAACCACCTCACAGATCGCCCTTTCGACATTTCTTCACATTGCTTAAAAATCTGCATGGAACTTTTATTGACGCCTAAAAGCCGTCAGAACCCGCAGATTCAAAGGCTTTCGCTTTGAACAATGTGCCGGTTTTTTTCAAGTACATAAGTTTTTTTCGGCATAAGTCTTATGAGAAATTCTTCTTAGGTTTTGCTCAGGATGTTCTTAGCTGTGTTGTTACAAGGTTGAAACGGTTTTGATCTTAAACACGTCAATATTTTGGCGACAAGCGAAGCACTACGGACCTCAGGAGATGCACCCCATGCGCGTTCTAACCCCCCTCTGCAGCGCGGTTTTGCTGGCCATGGCCTGCTCCTCTCAGGCGCAGGCCATGTCCTTGACCGAAGCGATCCAGAGCACCATTGCCACTCACCCTGAGCTGGCACAACGGGTGGACAGCCGTCTGTCGGCCAATGAAGACGTCAAGGTCGCCCGAGGGGGCTTTTTCCCGTCGGTGGATTTGAATGCCGGTTACGGTCGTGGCTATAGCGACAACACCAACACCCGGGCCTTGGGCAATCACCACACCAATATCCTGACCTACACCCAATCGGAGCTGCGCCTGCGACAGATGATCTTCGACGGGTTCAACACCGCCAATGAAGTGGAACGCACCCAGGGCGTGGTCAACTCCCGGGCCTATTACGCCCAGGGCACCGCCCAGGATCTGGCGCTGCGCACCATCGAGGTCTACCTGGAAGTGCTCAAGCGTCGCGAACTGGTGACCCTGGCCAAGAACAACCTGCAAGCGCACCTGCGGGTCAACGACCAGATCGGCCTGCGCACCCAGCGCGGGGTGGGCAGTACGGCCGACTCCGACCAGTCCAACGCCCGTCGGGCCCTGGCGGAAAACAACTACGACACCGCCCAGGTCGACCTGGCCGACGCCGAGACGAACTTCTACAGCGTGGTCGGGCGCATGCCCGATGAACTGGAAACGCCGCCCTCGACCAAAGGCGAACTGCCTGCCGACCTGCGCGAAGCCCAGCAAAGCATGGTGGATAACAACCCGTACCTGAAATCGGCCCAGGCCGACATACAGTCCGCCGAGAGCCAGTACGAAGTGGCGAAGTCGCCGTTCTACCCGCGCTTCGACGCCGAGGCGGCGGTGGGCGCCAATAACAACATCGGTGGTGAAGAAGGCCACGACAACAACTGGCGGGTCGGCGTGGTGATGAACTACAACCTGTTCCGCGGTGGCAGCGACAAGGCGCGGCTGGCGTCCAATGCTCACCAGATCAACCAGGCCATGGATATCCGCAACAATGCCCTGCGCCAGCTCAACGAAGACACGCGCCTGGCCTGGAACGCGATGCTCAACGCCCGTAAACAGACCCCCACCGCCCGCGAATACGCCGAAACCACTTCCCGCGTGCGCGCCGCCTACCAGGATCAGTTCGGTCTCGGCCAGCGGACCTTGCTCGACGTGCTCGACAGCGAAAACGAGCTGTACAACGCCAACCGTCGCTACACCGAGGTGCGCTACACCGAGGAGTACTCGATGTACCGGGTACTGGCGAACATGGGCCTGCTGCTGCACAAACAACGGATCGTGCTACCGGCCGATGCGGTCGCGCAGACCGAAGTCAAGAACCAGGCTCGGCTGCCGGAACTGAAGTAGCCCCCTCCAAAAAAAATGGGAGCGAACAATGTGACCAGCATGGAACCCGCAACCCTTGGCGCCGATCCGCGCCTGAATTTCGATGATCCCTTGCTGGACGGTCTGTTGATCCTCTGCAAACTCCATGGTGCGACGGTCAGCCGCGCCAGCCTCAGCGCCGGGCTTCCTATGGCGCACCAACGCTTGAGCCTGGACCTGCTGCCACGCGCAGCGGCCCGGGCAAGCTTGCAGGCGCGACTGTTGCGTCGTGAGCTGGCGGATATCTCGCCCCTGAACCTGCCAGTGATGCTGATCCTGGCGGGGGGCCGCTGTGCGGTACTCAGGCGCTGGGGCGAGGATGGCAAGGCGCTGATCCTGCCCAGCGAAGCCGACGGCGGCGAGCAGTGGGTCAGCCGCGAGGAACTGAACCTCGACTACAGTGGCCAGGCCTTGTTCGCCCGGCCGCGCCATGAACTCGAAGACCTGCGCGCGCCCCTGGTGCCGCGGGTCGAGGCGTGGTTTCGCGACACCTTGAAACTGTCGCGCTGGCTGTACAGCGACGCGATCCTGGCGAGTTTCCTGATTAACCTGCTGGGCCTGATGGTGCCGCTGTTCGTCATGCAGACCTACGACCGCGTGGTGCCGAACCAGGCCACGTCGACCTTGTGGGTGCTGGCCGTGGGGTTGTTGATCGGCACCGGCTTCGAACTGGTGTTACGAGTAGTGCGCGCCCATCTGCTGGACACCGCCGGCAAGAAAACCGACGTGATTCTCTCCGCCACCCTGTTCGAGCGCATCACCGGCATGGCGATGAAGGCCAAGCCAGTGACCATCGGCGGCTTCGCCCAGAGCATCCACGACTTCCAGGGCCTGCGCGAATTCCTCACGGCAGTGACCCTCACCAGCCTGATCGACCTGCCCTTCGCCCTGCTGATGCTGGTGGTGATCGGCCTGCTGGGTGGCTGGCTGGTGGTGATTCCGGTGGTGGCGTTTCCAATCACCATTGTCTTCGCAATGATCATCCAGGCGCGCCTGCGCGACACCGTGGAAAAAAGCCTGGCCCTGGGCGCCCAGCGCCAGGCACTGCTGATCGAAACCCTCGGCGGCCTGGAAACCCTCAAGGCCTGCAGCGCCGAGAGCGAGCGCCAGCATCAGTGGGAAAGCACCCACGGCGCCCTCACCCGCCTGGACAGCCATGCGCGCAATCTGTCGGCACTGGCGACCAACGGCACGTTGTTCCTGCAACAACTGGCGGGCATGGCGACCATCGTCGCCGGGGTCTACAGCATCATCGCCGGCAACCTCAGCGTCGGCGCGCTGGTGGCGACCTACATGCTCGGCAGCCGAGTACTGGCGCCGCTGGGGCAGATCGCCGGGCTGATCACCCGTTACCAGCAAGCCCAGCTCACCATGCGCAGCACCGATGCCTTGATGGCGCTGCCCCAGGAACGCGATGCCAAACAACGGCCGTTGGATCGCACCCAGTTGCAGGGCGCGCTGGACGTCAGTGGCGTGACCTTCCACTACAACGGCCAGAGCACTCCGGCGCTGGCCAATATCAGCTTCAGCCTCAAGCCCGGCGAACGGGTCGGGATCATCGGCCGCAGTGGCTCGGGCAAGAGCACCCTGGCGCGCCTGGTGATGGGTTTCTACGCGCCGGAGGAAGGCCAGTTGCTGCTCGACGGCCTGGACCTGCGGCAACTGGACGTCGCCGACCTGCGCCAACAGATCGGCTACGTCGCCCATGACCTGCCGCTGCTGGCCGGTAGCCTGCGGGACAATCTCACCTTGGGCGCCCGCTACATCAGCGACGCGCGCATGCTGGAAGTGGCGGAACTGACCGGTGTCACCGAACTGGCGCGCCAACATCCCCAAGGTTTCGACCGCCCGGTGGGCGAGCGCGGGCAACTGCTCTCCGGCGGCCAACGCCAGGCCGTGCTACTGGCCCGGGCCTTGCTGCTCGACCCGCCGATCCTGCTGCTGGACGAACCCACCAGCGCCATGGACAACAGCAGCGAAGACGTCTTGCGGCAAAAGCTGCATACCCATGTACAGGGCAAGACCGTGCTGCTGGTCACCCACCGCACCTCGATGCTGAGCCTGGTGGACCGCCTGGTGGTGCTGGATAACGGCCGGATCGTGGCCGATGGCCCGAAAGAGGCGGTGATCGATGCGCTGCGCAAGGGCCGGGTGGGCTCCGCGGCGGTATAGAAACAACACCGCAACCTGTGGGAGCAAGGTTTGTGTGGGAACAGGTTTGTGTGGGAGCAAGGCTTGCCCGCGATGAAGCCGATGCGGTCTCACTGGAACCGAGGCGCCTGTATCGCGGGCAAGCCTTGCTCCCACAAAAGCCTTGCTCCCACAGATAACCCTCTCAAGCCACAGGTATGTGTTTGGCTTTATTTTCTCTCACTGACGGGTACCGCCCCATGTCTGCTCAAACACCGGATTCAGCCGCCCGAAGCTACTTCGGCAGTTTCAGCAAAAGCGCCGAAAGCGAGTTCATGCCGGAAACCGCTGGCGCCACGCTGCAGGATTCGCCCCGCCGCTCGCGCGTTACCGTGTGGCTGGCCGCCGGGTTGATCATCACTGGGCTGGTGTGGGCGAAGTTCGCGGTGTTGCAGGAAGTCACCACCGGCGAAGGCAAGGCGATTCCGTCGAGCAAGATCCAGGTGATCCAGAACCTGGAGGGCGGCATCGTCACTGAGATTTTCGTCCGTGAAGGCCAGATGGTGAACAAGGGCGACACCCTGCTGCGCCTGGACGACACGCGTTTCCTGTCGAACAAGGGCGAGAGCGAGGCCGACCGCTATGCCTTGACCGCCCAGGTCGAGCGCCTGTCGGCCGAGGCCGAGGGCCGGCCGTTCAAGCTTTCAACCGAGGTGATCGCCAAGGCCCCGCAAGTGGCCGAGGACGAGCGTTCACTGTACGAACAACGGCAACGGCGCCTGGCCAGCGAACAACGCACCCTGACCGAACAGCTGCGGCAGAAGACTCAGGAACTGGCAGAGTTTCGCTCCAAGCAAGGCCAGTTCAGCTCCGCCCTGGCCTTGCTGCAAGAAGAAATGAATATGTCCGCCCCGCTGGTGCGCACCGGGGCGGTATCACCGGTGGAGATCCTGCGGCTCAAACGCAGCGCGGTGGAAATCCGCGGTTCGCTCAACGCCACCACCCTGGCCATTCCCCGGGCGGAATCGGCGATCAACGAGATCAAAAGCAAGATCGACGAATCGGAGCAGACCTTTCGCTCCGAGGCAGCCAAGGACCTCAACGAGAAGCGCACCGAACTGTCGAAAATCACCGCCTCGAGCATCGCCATCGACGACCGCGTGACCCGCACCACCGTAGTCTCGCCGGTGCATGGGGTGATCAAGCAACTGAAGGTCAACACCATCGGCGGTGTGGTGCAGCCAGGTAACGACATGGTGGAAATCGTGCCCCTGGAAGACAACCTGCTGATCGAAGCCAAGGTCCGCCCTCAGGACGTGGCGTTCCTGCACCCGGGCCAGAAAGCCATGGTCAAATTCAGCGCCTACGACTACACGATCTATGGCGGGCTGAGCGCCAAACTCGAACTGATCGGCGCCGACACCATTACCGACGACAAGGGCAACAGCTTCTACCTGATCCAGGTGCGCACCGACAAAAACCACTTGGGCGGGGATACCAAACCGTTGCTGATCATTCCGGGGATGGTGGCGACGGTGGACATCATTACCGGGGAGAAAAGTGTCCTGGATTACTTGCTAAAACCGGTGTTGAAGGCGCGGACCGAGGCAATGCGCGAGCGGTAGGTTCCAGCTGGGCTCTTCTCTGGTCATGAGGCAGCCATCGCGAGCAAGCTCGCTCCCACATTGGATCTGTGGCGACCACAAATCTTGTGTGCACTGAAGATCAACTGTGGGAGCGAGCTTGCTCGCGATGGCGTCAGCGAGGACAACCATTATTTCCCAGCATGGTTACGCCGAAAAACCTCCTCCCCCATCGCCGCAATCTGCCCCTCGATCAACGCCTCGAACGGCCTCAGCAATCCCTCGAAGCTCGCCGGCGCCTCAAGCACCTGCAACGCCTGGACAATCGCTTCCACCGTCGACAACGCTCCCGGCCCCGGTGCCTTGCGCAAACGATAACGAGACACCCCGCCCTCGGCCAACGTCACCCTCGGCAACGCCGCCAGCAGCGGGTTGAGGTGCAGCAGCTTGCGCGCCTTGCGCCAGGTGCCGTCGGGCACGACCAGCAGCAACGGCTCATCGCAGGGCGCATAGGCTTGCAGCGGTCGCGCATCGTCAGCCGGAAACAACAACTGCGCCTGATAACCCGGCTGATTGAGCAACCTGGGCAAATCCTCGAACACCTCGCCCACGATCAGTTCAGCGTTGTTAAGCCCCAACGCCGCCAAGCGGGCGGTGTTCAAGGCATGGTTCACTTCGCTGGGATGCTGCAACAGCAAGACGCGGGTGCGGCTGTCGAGGCTGGGGATCAACGGGCACAGACAGTGGCTTTGCGGTCGTTGACAGCGCGGGCATTGAGTTCTGGACATGATCAGGCCTGATTCAGTTGAGCTTTGAGCAAATCGCGGAAGGTCTGGATCAGCGGCTCGCGGCTGCGGCCACGGCGCACGATCATCGAAAACGGCGCCTGATAGCCGAAGGTCGCCGGCAGCAGCACGCGCAAGTCGCCCTTGTCGACCCAAGCCTGGGCGTAGTGTTCAGGCAGGTAACCGACGTAGGCCCCGGACAACACCAGGATCAACTGCGCCTCCATGCTCTCCACCGTCGCCGCGCTGTGCTTGAAGCCATGGCGAGCCAGTTCGGCCTGGCTCCAGTAACCGCGCCCGACCATGCGCTGCTGGGTGATGACCTGCTCGGGGATGCGCCGCTCGTTGAACAACGGGTGACGGTTGCTGCAATACAACCAGTGCTGCTCACGGTACAGCGGCATGTAGACCAGCCCGCTCATGCGCGTGGAAAACGCACCGATGGCCAGGTCCAGGCGGTTGTCCTGTACACCGAGTTGCAACTCGTAAGGGCTCATGACCGACAGGTGCAAATGCACCGCCGGATGCTCCTGGCTGTAGGCACCGATGGCTTCGGCGAATGGCAAGGCCTTATCGCTGACGGTGGAGTCGATCACCCCCAGGTTCAAGGTGCCGCGCAGCTCCCCCTTGAGCGCGGCGGCGTACTGCTCGAACCCTTCGAGCTCGCCCAACAGGCGCAAGGTTTCCTGATGGAACAACTCGCCCTTGCTGGTCAGGCTGAACCCGCCCCGGCCGCGATGACACAACACCAGGCCCAGGGCCGACTCAAGCTGGCTCATGTAGGTGCTGATGGCCGACGTGGACAGGTTGAGCTCGTGTTGAGCGTTGGCGAAACCCTGGTGCCGGACCACGCTGACGAAAATGCGCAGCAGTTTCAGGTCGGGTAGAGCGTTGGCCATTGGGGGTGTCTCCATACAGACGGGTCACTGCAAACTTTGTGGCGAGGGGATTTATCTGCGGGAGCAAAGCTTGCTCGCGATACAGGCGCCTCGGTTCTAGAGGAAACCGCATGAACTTCATCGCGGGCAAGCCTTGCTCCCACAGTGTTGCTTCAACAGATCAATCGCGAGTCTATCGCCCCACCCCGCATTAGTTTAGAAAAATCTGAACTAAGTATTTGCCCCCAGCGATTCTTCCCATCCCAGGCTTTTCGCAGAATCGGCCCCTGATAAATAAAACAACGATGAGGCCCTACCCGTGGACAAGATTCTTCACCAACCACTGGGCGGCAACGAAATGCCGCGCTTCGGCGGCATCGCCACCATGATGCGACTCCCCCATTTGCAAACCGCTGCCGGCCTGGACGCTGCGTTCGTTGGCGTGCCGCTGGACATCGGCACCTCCCTGCGCGCCGGCACCCGTTTCGGGCCGCGGGAGATCCGCGCCGAATCGGTGATGATCCGCCCCTACAACATGGCCACTGGCGCCGCGCCGTTCGACTCGCTGTCGGTGGCCGACATCGGCGACGTGCCGATCAACACCTTCAACCTGCTGGACGCGGTGCGGATCATCGAGGAGTCGTACCACAAGATCCTCGAACACAACGTCATCCCCCTGACCCTGGGTGGCGACCACACCATCACCCTGCCAATCCTGCGGGCCATCCACAAGAAACACGGCAAGGTCGGCCTGGTGCACATCGACGCCCACGCCGATGTGAACGACCACATGTTCGGCGAGAAGATCGCCCACGGCACCACCTTCCGCCGCGCCGTGGAAGAAGGCCTGCTCGATTGCGACCGCGTGGTGCAGATCGGCCTGCGGGCCCAGGGTTACACCGCCGATGATTTCAACTGGAGCCGCAACCAGGGTTTCCGCGTGGTCCAGGCCGAAGAGTGCTGGCACAAATCCCTCGCCCCGCTGATGGCCGAAGTGCGTGAAAAAGTCGGCGGCGGCCCGGTGTACCTGAGCTTTGATATCGACGGCATCGACCCGGCCTGGGCCCCTGGTACCGGCACCCCGGAAATCGGCGGCCTGACCACCATCCAGGCGATCGAAATCGTCCGTGGCTGCCAGGGCCTCGACCTGGTCGGTTGCGATCTGGTAGAAGTCTCGCCGCCGTACGACACCACCGGCAACACCTCGCTGCTGGGCGCCAACCTGCTGTACGAGATGCTCTGCGTACTGCCTGGCGTGGTTCATCGCTGAGGTGCGCCCATGAGCGAACAGGACCAGGTGCTCCAGGCCGCCGCAAATTTGGTGTCGGCCTTCGCCCGCAATGACCGCGACGCCTACTTCGGCGCGTTCACCACCGATGCGAGTTTCGTGTTCTACACCCTCGAACAGCCCCTGCTATCGCGCGATGCCTACCAGGCGTTGTGGGATCGCTGGCGGTCCGAGGATGGCTTCGAGGTGCTCAATTGCACCTCGAGCAACGCCTTCGTCAGCCTGCAAGGGGACGTGGCGATTTTCATCCATGACGTGGCCACCGAGTTGCGCATGCAAGGGGAGCTTCACTTTAGCCAGGAGCGCGAAACCATTGTGTTTCGCCAAGAACAACAAGGCCTATGGCTGGCCTGCCACGAACATTTGTCCGCAATGCCGGAAGGGCTGCCAATCCCTTAGCAACAGGTGACGCCCGCACACGACGGGCGCGCCTTTATGATCGGAGCAGATCATGCATAACAATAACGACAACAGCCTTACGCAAATTGAAACCTTCGGGGTCGAACAGATCCCGGACCACGAACGAACCGCCGGCCCAAGCGACCTGTTTCGCCTGATCTTCGGCGGCGCCAACACCTTCGCCACCGCCGTGCTCGGCAGTTTCCCAGTGCTGTTCGGCCTGTCATTCCAGGCCGGGGTCTGGGCCATTGTGCTGGGCGTCCTGGTGGGTTCGATCATCCTTGCGCCCATGGGCCTGTTCGGCCCGCTCAACGGTACCAACAACGCGGTGTCTTCCGGTGCGCACTTCGGCGTGCACGGGCGAATCGTCGGCTCGTTCCTCTCGTTGCTGACCGCCATCGCGTTCTTCTCGCTGTCGGTGTGGAGTTCGGGGGACGCGTTGATCGGCGGCGCCAAGCGGCTGATCGGCGTGCCAGAGACCGACCTGAGCCTGGGCCTGGCCTACGGCCTGTTCGCCCTGCTGGTCTTGACGGTGTGCATCTACGGCTTCCGCTTCATGCTGTGGGTCAATCGCATCGCCGTATGGGCCGCCAGCCTGCTGTTTTTGCTGGGCATCCTGGCTTTCGCACCGACCTTCGACAGCCAGTTCGCCGGCACCGTCAGCCTCGGCCAGCCGGGCTTCTGGGTGGCGTTCATCGGCGCGGCGCTGGTAGCCATGAGCAACCCGATTTCCTTCGGTGCGTTCCTGGGTGACTGGTCGCGCTACATCCCTCGCAACACGCCCAAGCGCCGCATCATGCTGGCCGTGATCGCTGCGCAGCTGGCGACGTTGATCCCGTTCCTGTTCGGCCTCGCCACCGCCACCATCGTGGCGATCAAGGCACCGGACTACATCGCGGCCAACAACTACGTGGGCGGCTTGCTGGCGGTTTCGCCGAGCTGGTTCTTCCTGCCGGTGTGCCTGATCGCGGTGATCGGCGGCATGTCCACCGGCACCACATCGCTGTATGGCACCGGCCTGGACATGTCCAGCGTGTTTCCACGGGTGCTGTCGCGGGTCAAGGCGACGCTGCTGATCGGCGTGCTGTCGATTGCGTTCATCTTCATCGGCCGCTTCGCGGCGAACCTGGTGCAGAGCGTCTCGACCTTCGCCGTGCTGATCATCACCTGCACCACGCCGTGGATGGTGATCATGATCATCGGCCTGCTGGTGCGCCGCGGCTTCTACTGCCCGGATGACCTGCAAGTGTTCACCCGCGGCGAAACCGGCGGACGCTACTGGTTCAGCCACGGCTGGAACTGGCGCGGCCTGGGGGCATGGATCCCCAGCGCGCTGGTTGGGTTGTGCTTCGTCAACCTGCCGGGGCAGTTCGTCGGGCCGCTGGGGGAACTGGCTGGCGGGATCGACATCAGCCTGCCGGTGACCCTGGGCCTGGCCTCGGTGGTGTACCTGGTACTGCTGAGCCTGTTTCCAGAGCCGGCGGCGGTGTATGGGCCAGGGGATCCGCGGAGCAAGGACGCTTCGGTGCCTATCGATAAACCCGCCCTCAGGCAAACCGCCTGATCCGAGCAAACGAAATCCCTGTGTTGCTCGTTCCCACGCACTGCGTAGGAATGCAGCCAGTGACGCTCTGCGTCATGCAGGGACGCGGAGCATCCCGGGCGGCATTTCCACGCAGAGCGTGGGAACGATCAGTGCACTGTTTCGCCCCGACTTCACTACAAAAAAGACAATCGGAGACACGCCACCATGGCTTTGGACTTAATCGTCGTTCTTCTCTACGCCACTGGCATGATCGCCCTCGGCTGGTACGGCATGCGCCGCGCCAAAACCCGTGACGACTACCTGGTCGCCGGGCGCAATCTCGGCCCGGGCTTTTACCTGGGCACCATGGCCGCCACCGTGCTGGGCGGTGCGTCCACCATTGGCACCGTGCGCCTGGGCTACGTCTACGGCATTTCCGGATTCTGGCTGTGCGGCGCCATCGGCCTGGGCATCGTCGGCCTGAGCCTGTTCCTCGCCAAGCCGTTGCTCAAGCTCAAGATCTACACCGTGACCCAGGTGCTGGAGCGCCGCTACAACCCGGCCGCGCGCCAGGCCAGTGCGTTGATCATGCTGGTTTATGCGCTGATGATCGGCGCCACCTCGACCATCGCCATCGGCACCGTGATGCAGGTGCTGTTCGGCTTGCCGTTCTGGGTGTCGATCCTGGTGGGCGGTGGAGTGGTGGTGCTGTATTCCACCATCGGCGGCATGTGGTCGCTGACCCTCACCGACATCGTGCAATTTCTGATCATGACCGTTGGCCTGGTGTTCCTGCTGATGCCGATGTCCATCGTCGATGCCGGCGGCTGGGACGCGATGGTGGCGGCATTGCCAGCCAGCTACTTCGACTTCACCGCGATTGGCTGGGACACCATCCTCACCTACTTCCTGATCTACTTCTTCGGCATCTTCATCGGCCAGGACATCTGGCAGCGGGTGTTCACCGCTCGCAGCGAAGGCGTGGCCAAAGTGGCTGGCACCGCCGCCGGCCTGTACTGCGTGCTGTACGGCCTGGCCGGTGCGTTGATCGGCATGGCGGCCAAGGTGTTGCTGCCGGACCTGGAAAACGTCAACAACGCCTTCGCCAGCATCGTCCAGACCAGCCTGCCCAACGGCATTCGTGGATTGGTGATCGCCGCGGCCCTGGCAGCCTTGATGTCCACCGCTGCGGCAGGCCTGCTCGCCGCGTCCACCACCGTCGTCCAGGACTTGCTGCCCCGTCTGCGCCAGGGCCGTGAAAGCGGCAGCGGCGACGTCCACGAAAACCGCATCGCGACCCTGCTGATGGGGGCGGTGGTCTTGGTGATCGCCCTGGTGGTCAGTGACGTCATCAGCGCCCTGACCCTGGCCTACAACCTGTTGGTGGGCGGCATGCTGATCCCGCTGATCGGTGCCATCTACTGGAAACGCGCCACCACCGCCGGCGCGATCAGCAGCATGTCGCTGGGCTTCCTGACCGCGCTGTTCTTCATGCTCAAGGACGGCCTGGACGCCAACACGCCGATCTACTACAGCCTGAGCGTGGCGCTGGTGAGTTTTGTGCTGGTGAGCTTGTTGTCGCCACGGCCGAGCGTGGTGGCCAAGGTGGTTTGACCGACAACCCTGGGCAATGAGATCCCTGTGGGAGCGAGCTTGCTCGCGATGACGGCGGTACATTCAACATGAATGCATGCCGGTCCACCGCTATCGCGAGCAAGCTCGCTCCCACATTGGTTGTCTTCAGGCATAAAAAAGATCGCAGTTGCGGGCCATCTCGACTGAAATGGTCCGCAACTGCGATCTCTCCAAATCCTGGTGGGTTTACCGGCGGCGCGGTTGGCGGCGGCGTTGCTCGTCATCGGTGCGGATCGGTACCGGTTGCATCGGTGGCTCAATCAGGCCAAGCGCGACACCCAGGTCGTGAAGCCAATTCT
The DNA here is from genome assembly GCF_054681425.1 of Pseudomonas sp. H1_F01. Taxonomy (NCBI): domain Bacteria; kingdom Pseudomonadati; phylum Pseudomonadota; class Gammaproteobacteria; order Pseudomonadales; family Pseudomonadaceae; genus Pseudomonas; species Pseudomonas sp. H1_F01. The sequence continues at coordinate 5,121,121 of NZ_CP162823.1, forward strand.
GGATTTTCTCTTTCATCGTGGTGCCCCCTCAGGGTGGTACGAGCGGCAAATTACTGTGGCCCCTTCGCACTGATAATAGTCCGATGTTCTACGCAATGCTCGTCTCAGTTTGCAATGATCTGTTACTGAATTGATCCAAATCCACCTCCCGGAGTTCAAGCCGATTGCGCCGTCGTCATGGACGCTCGCGGCCAGGCCTGTTGTTGCAATTCAATCCAAGCGTTGAGGTTGGCCCCGACCATGCCTTTGCGCCACATCAGCCAGGTCGTGGCGCTGGCAAACGGCTCGACCAACGGGTGCACCGCCACCCGCTCGCGGCCCGGCAGGCTGGCGAGCATCGACTCCGACATCAACGCCACCCCGGACCCGGCGATCACACACGCCAGCATCCCTTGGTAAGACTCGATTTCCATCGCCCGGCCCATGGTCGCGTGGTCATGGGCAAACCAGGCCTCCAAGCGCATCCGGTAGGAGCAACCACGCCGGAACGTGAACACAGCGCGGCCCTGCACATCCAGCGCGCTGCGTACCGGCGCATGATCGGCCTCGGTAATCAGCACCAACCGCTCGTCGCACAACGGCACGCCATCGAGCCCCGCCAACTCCAGCGGGCCGTCCACCAACGCCGCGTCGAGCCGATTGGTGAGCAAGCCCTCGAGCAATTCGCCACTCGGCCCGGACTGCACTTGCAGGTTCACCGCCGGATACGCCCGGTGATAAGTCGCCAGCAAGTCCGGCAGATGCGTCGCCGCCGTGCTGTACATCGTGCCCAGCAGGAAGTCCCCGGCCGGTTGCCCGCCCTGCACCGCCGCATGGGCTTCGTCGTGCAAGGCGAACAGCTTGGCCGCATAGTCCAAGAGGACTTTTCCTGCCGGTGACAACTGCAAACGCTGACGCTCACGCAGGAAAAGGTCCACGCCCAGTTGCTCTTCAAGCTGCTTGAGCCGGGTCGAAAGATTCGACGGCACCCGGTGCAGACGCTCGGCGGCCCGGGTGATGGAACCTTCCTCGGCCACGGCCTGGAAAATCCGTAATTGGCTGAACTCCACAACCTTCTCCAAAAAAGAACAAGTTACTCACTATTATTCATTTTTAATGAAAGTCAATCGGTCCTAGCCTGACGGTCATTCGCCTCGACGCTGGAGAACGACCATGTCACCTCTTATTCGCCTGCTCGGCAGTTTCATCGCGCTGATGATGGCCATGGGCATTGGCCGCTTCGCCCTTACGCCCCAGTTACCTCATTTGATCGGCGAAGGTCAGCTCGACTTGACCGCCTCCGGTCTGATTGCCGCCGCCAACTACCTGGGTTATTTCCTCGGTGCGCTGGACGCCATGTTCGCCCGCCGTCCGGAACAGGTGCGGCGACGGTTGCTCGGCGGCCTGTGGCTGTGTGTATTGCTGACCTTGGCCTCGTTCTGGGCCTGGGGTTTCTGGCCACACCTGGCATTGCGCTTTGGCACCGGCGTGGCGAGTGCCTGGGTGCTGGTGATGATCACCGCCCTGAGCCAGCCCTTGGCAGCGGCGGCGGGACGGCCACGGCTCGGCGCCCTGGTATTTGCCGGACCTGGATTGGGGATTTTTCTGACAGGCTTATTGGCTCTGGGCTCAAACCTGCTGGGCCAGACCTCCGCGACTCTGTGGCTGGTGTACGCCGGCGTGGCGCTGGCGATGCTATTGGTGATTTTGCCGATCCTGCCGCAACCCGCCGCGACCGCGACCGTTGCCGCGCCGGTTCCCTCCTCGCCGAACCGTGGCATCGCTCGACTGGGTGTGGTGTACGCCCTGTATGGCGTGGGCTACATCATTCCGGCGACGTTCCTGTCGCAAATGGCCTCGGCGCAGTTCCACGGGCAATGGCTGGCGGACCTGTTCTGGCCCTGCTTCGGCCTGGCCGCCGCCACCGGTGTGTTGCTGGTCAGCCTGCGTCGCCCCAACCCGAACACCACCGGTCGCTGGCTGATCGGTACGCTCTGGCTGCAAGCCGCTGGGGTATTTGCCTGCCTGCTGGGCAGCGGCCCGGGCCTGGCGTTGGGCGTGATCCTGTGTGGCGCGCCGTTCCTGGCCTGCATGCAACTGGTGATGCTGCGCTCCCGGGAACTGGCGCCCCACGCCACCCAGCGCAACGCTGGCCTGTTGACCGCCTGTTTTGCCGTGGGCCAACTCAGCGGGCCGCTGCTGGCGGCGCTGAGCAGCCATTTCAGCGGCGGCCTGCAACCGGCGCTGATCATCGCCGGCAGCGGTCTGCTGCTGGCCGGCGGCCTGTTGCTGCGGCCCGCCAGCCAGGGCGCGGCGAGGCCTTGCGCCCAGACTGCCCTGCGTTGATCAGGCCTGGCCGGCCGGGCTGAGCGATTTGTTCAGCTGCGCGGCCGGCTCGCGGCGCGCCAGAGCGAAATACAACACCCCACCAAGGAAGCAACCGGTAAACCAGGCAAAGTTGGCCATCGGTTGCAGCAGCGGCGTGAAGGTGATCGCCACGCCCATCAACGTGGCCGGAATCAACGCCTTCACCGCGGTCCAGTTGATGCCGCCACTGTAGTAATAACGCCCGCTCGGCCCGTCATTGAACAACGCATCCACGTCGATCTGCTGCTTTTTGATCAGGTAGTAATCCACCAGCAAGATCCCGAACAGCGGACCGATGAACGCCGCCAGCACGTCAAGGGTGTAGTGGATCACTTCAGGGTTATTGAACAGGTTCCACGGCGTGATGAAAATCGAGGCCACCGCCGCGATCATGCCGCCAGCGCGCCAACTGATCTTGCTGGGCGCGACGTTGGCGAAGTCGAACGCCGGGGAGACGAAGTTGGCGACAATGTTGATGCCGATGGTGGCGGTCACAAAGGCAAAGGCGCCCAGTAAGACGGCCACACTGTTGTCGATGCGCGCCACAGTGGCGATCGGGTCATGAAGCATTTCGCCGAACACCGGCAAGGTCCCGGAAACAATCACCACGGTGACCAGGGAGAACGCCAGGAAATTCACCGGCAGCCCCCAGAAATTGCCCCGGCGTACGTCAGACATGCTCCGGCAGTAACGGCTGAAATCGCCGAAGTTCAGGGTCGGACCGGAAAAGTACGACACCACCAACGCCGTCGCCACGATCACCTGGCCAAACGCCTGCCAACCAGACAGGGACTTTTCCGCCAGGGTGAAGCTGATATTGCTCCAACCGGCCTTCCACACGATCCAACCGGCCAACAGGAACATCACGGCATAGACCACCGGTCCGGCCCAGTCGATGAAACGACGGATCGATTCCATACCGGTCCAGAACACCAGCGCCTGGACAAACCACAAGCTGAGGAAACCGAACCAGCCCAGGTAGGACAAACCGGCAAAATGCGGCGTCGCGTAGGCTTCCATCGAAGGAAAAAACCGTAGCACCACAATGATCAGAGCACTGGAAGCCAGGTACGTCTGAATGCCGTACCAGGCCACGGCGATCAAGCCGCGAATGACCGCCGGAATATTCGCCCCGAACACCCCGAACGCCAGCCGACAGATCACCGGATACGGCACCGCCGCCTGCTGGCTCGGCCTGGCGACCAAGTTGGCGATCAACTGCACGATGCAGATCCCGCCGAGCAAGGCAATCAACACCTGCCAGCTCGCCAACCCCAACGCAAACAGACTGGCGGCAAACACATAGCCGCCCACACTGTGCACATCGCTCATCCAGAAGGCGAAGATGTTGTACCAATTCCATTTCTGCGGCAGCGGGCCCAGGTCCTCGTTATAGAGGCGGGGGCTGTAGCCGTTGGGCAATTGCTCGGACATTGCGGGGCTCCTTTGAGTACCGCCGTGCCCCCGCATCGACCTGCTCACCATACTGCGCACGGGAGCCGGCATGGTTTGTATACGCGTTGCTACGCAGAATGCGTGCCATAGCGGCGAAATGTGAGACAAACCGGGGTGTGTAGCGGCGGTTAAAGCCGAGCAAGAGCAGGCATGTGCCCACGAACAGGGCGCGGGCGCATGCTAAAGGTGCAGGGTTTTGTATACAGAGGAAAGTCGCAGCGAACCGCTATGTGGGAGCAAAGCTTGCTCGCGAAACAGGCGCCTCGGTTTCAGAAAGACCGCATCGCCTTCATCGCGGGCAAGCCTTGCTCCCACAACTGGCCTCGCTGGCCACATAAAACCCTTACTTGCCACAGATGAGTGGCTCGACTGAAGATCAGCTCAGCTCGATGCGATCGGCATGAATGACAATCTGCCCATTCTTGTACAGCGCACCAATGGCCTTCTTGAAGTTGCCCTTGCTCACGCCAAACAGGCTGCTGATCAGCACCGGGTCGCTCTTGTCGCTGACCGGCAGGGTGCCGTTGTTTTCACGCAACTTGGCGAGGATCTTGGCGTTCAGGCTGGTGGCGGCTTCCTGGCCCACGGGCTGCAGGCTCAGGCTGATCTTGCCGTCCGGGCGGATTTCCTTGATGAAGCCTTTTTCCTGTTTGCCGGCGCGCATGAACTTGAAGATTTCGTTCTTGTGGATCAGGCCCCAGTGCTTGTTATTGATGATCGCCTTGAACCCCATGTCGGTGGCTTCGGCGACCAGCAGATCCACTTCCTGGCCCGGCGTGTAGTTGGCCGGCGTCTTGTCCAGGTAACGATCCAGGCGCGCCGTGGCGGTGATGCGGCGAGTGTGCTTGTCGAGGTAGACGTGTACCACGCAGTACTCGCCAGCGGTCATCTGGCGCTTTTCTTCGGAGTACGGCAGCAGCAGATCCTTGGGCAGGCCCCAGTCCAGGAACACGCCGATGCTGTTGACTTCAGCCACTTTCAGGCTGGCAAATTCACCGACCTGAACTTTGGGTTTTTCCGTGGTGGCGATCAGTTTGTCGTCGCTGTCCAGATAAATAAAAACATTGAGCCAGTCTTCATCTTCGCTGGGAATATCCTTGGGGATATAACGGTTGGGCAGCAGGATTTCGCCGTCCGCACCGCCGTCCAGATATAAACCGAAGTTAGTGTGTTTAACCACTTGCAAACTGTTGTAGCGCCCGACTAAAGCCATTTCCAATACCCTCATTGCGTGGGCGGCATTCTACCCGGTTTTGCGGCGCGATTCGTGGTCACAGGCAAGGTTTGCCGGCAAGGTCCTGCACAACCGTTGATTTTCCTGGGCTTTCGCCCCAGACACGGCCATTCGTCAGGCGAACCACGGTGCGTACAGCTCGCCATCAACGCCGTATTTCGTCCACGGTTGTTATTTAAAACAGAGGCTTAGGGCAATAATTGCCGGATAATCGCTCATTATTCCCGTCACGATAGTGATAATTCAGAAGGATATTTGCCAAGCAATTGTCAAGTATTTCCTGTACGATGCCTGGCCCAATTAATTATCTACAGGTTAATGGCCGTCATGCGCGTAAAAGCATCCAACAGCAAAGCAAAGCCAGCTCCAGCCGTTGAAACCAGCGAGTCGATCAACGACCAGATCGCTGCGTTCCTCAAGTCCGGCGGCGAGATCCAGCAAATTGCCAAAGGCGTCAGCGGCCAGACATTCGGCCCGTCCAAGCAGATCAGCCTGGGCAAGAAGTAACCTGCGCGTCACCTGGTCCCAAAGCGCTTTGAGCTTCGAAGCGCTTGGACTGGAACCCTCCCCCGCCCCACCCATTTCCCATGAATCGACGAACGGCCTTCGCAGCCGAGCATTCGCCGGTATGCTTTCACCTCTCTAGCTCAAGCGTTTCAGCTTAATAACCGATCCTGCTTCCCGCTTTTCATGGAGTGAAGCATGCGTGGCCCTATTGTTCTGCTGATGATCAGCCTGTTGCCATGTTCCCTCGCCCAGGGGCAGGTATTCCAGCGCGAGCTCGGCGACTTCGACCTCAAGCTTGGCACCACGCCCAGCCGCAGCATGGCCCAGGGCCTGGTCACGCCGTCGAGCACCGGCTCGTTCCATGGTGGCCTGGACCTGAGCCACGACAGCGGCTGGTACGTCGGCCAGTGGTCACCCAGCGCCGGCCTGACACCGTCCGCCGACCTTGAAGTCGATTCCTACATGGGCTTTAAACAACCCTTCGACCAGACCCTGGGCTACGAAGTCGGCCTGATCCACTACAGCTACCCCACCGTCGATACCCTCGACAGCCAGGAGTTCTACGGCGGCCTGACCGTGCTTGGCAGCCGTTTCGGCGCGGCCCTGAGCAACGACCCGGATAAACAGAACAGCACGCTGTTTGCCGACCTGGGCGGCAACATACCGTTCGGAATTGGCATCAGCGCCAAATACACCACCCACCAGCTCAACACACCGGTCTCGGTCGAGAACGGTTATGTCGGCAGTTTCAGCGACTGGTCATTGAAAATTTCCCGCCCGTGGAAGGGCCTCGACCTGGACCTGATCTACAGCGACTCAAGCCTCAGCGGCAGCAGTTGCTCGGCATACTCCGGCCACAACAGCGAATGCGACAGCCTGCTGACCCTCAAGATGGCCCACCCTTTTTACTAAGCGTTACGCATTTAATCGGCTGAACTGCCGCGCGTCTGCGATGCTCAAACAAAGCACCTCCGCCTTCGCAAGGACTCGCTCATGCCGCGCTGGTTGACCCGCTCTGCCATGTTCATCACCCTGTTGCTGACGCTCACCGCCTGCAGCCGCATAGGCCTGGCCTACCGCAACCTCGACCTGATCATTCCCTGGACCCTCAACGATTACCTGGACATCAGAGGCGCGCAAAAAGACTGGTTCAACGAACGCCTCAAGGACCATCTGACCTGGCATTGCACCACCCAATTGCCCGGTTACCTCGACTGGCTGGATCGCCTCAAGACCATGGTACAAACCGACCAGGTAACCGACGAAGCCTTGCAACAACGCACCCGGGAAGCCGAGGCCGCCATCGCCGAAACCGCCCGGGAAATCACCCCCTCGGCCATCGAACTGCTGCAAGGCCTGAACGACGACCAAGTCGATGACATGGACGCCGCCTTCGTCAAGGACCAGCGCAAACGCCAGCAGCAGTACCTCAAGCCGACGTTGCAGGAACAGATCCAGGAACGCAGCGACCGCATGGTCAAACGCCTGGACGACTGGCTCGGCCCGCTCACCGACGCCCAGCGCCAACGGGTGATGGCCTGGTCCACCGCCCTGGGGGACCAGAACCAGCAATGGATCGCCAACCGCGCCCACTGGCAAAACCAGTTCAGCGAAGCCGTGGCCCAACGCCACAGCCCCGACTTCCCCAAGCGCATCGAACAATTGCTGGTCAACCGCGAAAGCCTCTGGACCCCCGCCTACCGCGAGGCCTTCAGCAAAACCGAAGCCCAGGCCCGCAGCCTGCTGGTGGACCTGATGGCCGAAAGCACCCCGCCCCAGCGCGAACGGCTGCTGAAGAAAATCGACGGTGTGAAGAAGGATTTCACTGATTTGAAGTGCCTGAAAGCAGCACGCTCCTAAAACCACTGAGATCCCATGTGAGAGCGAGCTTGTGTGGGAGCAAGGCTTGCCCGCGATAGCATCACCTCGGTCCATCTGATAGACCATGTTGCCTGCATCGCGGGCAAGCCTTGCTCCCACACAAACCCAGCTCCCACGGGATTCAGTACAGGCCTGTCAGGCAATCTGCGCCTTGGAAGCCAAATCATCAAACGTAAACTCATCCAGCGCATCTTCCTGCTCATCCAGCACCTGGCGCGGATGATCATTACCCGGGATGCTGCTGTCGATCAGGCTCAACAACCGCGAGCCACGCGGCGTCAGCACAAAATTCTCGCCGTTGCCGCCCTCTTCCTCCGGCCGCGGCTCAATGTAGCCACGTTCAAGCAGCAACTTTTCATACTCCCCAGCGACAGCCTTCAGATGATCGAGGTTCTCGATCGGCTCGCCTTCTGCCGCTTTCGCCGCCGCGTACTCCTCCGCATAAACCCGAGGAGCAAAGTTGTGACCGGCGCCGTTCTGCACTTCGTGCAACAACCGTTCGATCAAGTCCCAGTTATAAGTCGTCATCCTGGTCCATCCTCCAAAGAGTGAGATGCCTACCTAGGTTGTGACCGAGGCGCCGCGCCGCCGTTCAGCCGGGTTTCCAGTCGGTCCCAACCTTGAACCGACCAACGGCCTGTCGAATTGCTCCGAGGTCAAACGACCAACTGTTGAAGCCGATTTAGCGGCTCTGACCACAGGAGAAATCACCATGAACGTAGAGAATCATCCAGTCGTCTCGCGGGAAGAATGGCTCGCCGCCCGCCGCCAACACCTGGCCCACGAAAAAACCTTCACCCGCGAACGGGACAAACTCAGCGCCGAACGCCGCGCCCTGCCCTGGGTCAAAATCGAAAAACCCTACCGCTTCCAAGGCCCCGACGGCGAACTGAGCCTGGCCGACCTGTTCGGCGGCCGCAGCCAACTGATCATCTACCATTTCATGTTCGGCCCTGGCTGGACAGAAGGTTGCCAGGGCTGCTCGTTCCTGTCCGACCACATCGACGGCGCCAACCAACACCTGGCCCACCACGACGTCGCCTTGGTCGCCGTCTCCCGCGCCCCTTTCGCCGTATTCCACCCCTTCAAACGCCGCATGGGCTGGAAGTTTGACTGGGTCTCATCGCAAGACTGCGACTTCAACTACGACTTCGGCGTCAGCTTCAAAACCGAAGACACCGCCAGCGGAAAAGCCACCTACAACTACGAAACAACCGACACCACCGAAGGCGAACTCCCCGGCCTGAGCGTCTTCTATCGCAACGAAGCCGGCGACATCTTCCACACCTACTCCACCTACGCCCGCGGCCTCGACATCCTGGTCGGCACCTACAACTACCTCGACCTGACGCCCAAGGGCCGCAACGAAGACGAAATCATGGACTGGGTGCGGCATCACGATAAATACGAAGAGGCCAAGCCCCACGGCTGCTGCCACAGTTGATGCGCCAACCGCGCCAACCCGCCCAGTCGAGCGCGAACCCGGTGGCGAGGGGATTTATCCCCGCTGGGCTGCGCAGCAGCCCCAAGCCAAGCAACTCGGTGTGCCAGGAAGATTGAGTTCGCTGCTTTAGGGCTGCTACGCAGCCCAGCGGGGATAAATCCCCTCGCCACAAAAGGAGTTGTTCGACTAACTCCAAACAAGAACTGGACCAGGCCACAATTAAAAAGACAGCCAATCTCGATTGGCCTGTCTCAATCTCCATGCCCGGCGACATTCGAGGGATGATTCAGGCGAAAGCGAGCTTTCTTACCTGCAACAAATCAACATGCTGACGAGCCACCCACAGATCGTAAGCATCCTGCATGGCTAGCCAACTCTCCGGCGAGCGGCCAAGTGCTACAGACAACCGCAACGCCATTTCAGGCGAAACGCGGCTAGTGCCCTTCAAGACACGGCTCAGTGTCGAGGGGGCTACACCGAGCTTTTCCGCCAGCCCACGACCGCTGATGCCGTTCGGCTCCAGATAAATCTCGGTAATGAACTCCCCGGGATGGGGAGGATTGTGCATGTTCATCAGCACGGCGCGGCGGAAGAAATCCTCACCTAGCGGGGGTATATCGCTGGTATCGATGTCCGAGTCGTCCAACTTGGCCAAACGCTCCCAATCGGTTTTCGATGTTTCCGACATAACGTATGCCTCCTGCTTAGTGGCTATTCGGGCGCAGACATACAGATCTCATCGCCTCGCCGTTCGGTGTAACCAACCACGCACTGATCAGGCCGATGGTTCGACGCGGCGTACCTCTGACCAAAGACTACTGTCGAAACCCTCCTTCTGAAATCAGACGCATCCCGTATAGAAGTACGAAGGATCCCGCTCGGAGGTTGAAACTTTCTACGAAACGGACAGGCGATGGAACATCTGCCAAGCAGCAGACAAATCGACGGCTAATGAACTTTCCCCCCAACCCCAGCCTCAACCCATTACCTGCCCAACAAGGATTCTGAGGCCCTGCCATGAAAACCCTCTTGAAACTCACCCTCGCCGCCACCCTCACCTGCGCCCTGCCCGCCTGGGCCACTTGTACGCCTGAGGAAGCGACTGCCAAGCGCGAACAACTGGCAAATGAAGTGACCAAACTCACCGAACAGAACCCGGCCAAGGCCAAGGAAATGAACGACGAGCTGCAGGCCATGGACCTGGAGACTGCCAGCAAGGATGTGCCGGATAAGTGCCAGCTGATTGATAAGCGCCTGGAAGAGCTGAAGAACGCGGAGAAGAAAGCGGGATGATTAGCCACAGCCGAGCCCAACCCGCTTTTGTGGCGAGGTTATTTGTGGGAGCAAGGCTTGCCCGCGATGAAGGCGATGCGGTCTTTCAGAAATCGAGGCGCCTGTGTCGCGAGCAAGCTTTGCTCCCACAAATCCCCCTCGCCACAGGTTCTGGCCGAACTTCAGGTTTAGTTTCACCCATAAAAAACCGGACTCAAGGTCCGGTTTTTTATAAAACGCTAACGCCGACTCACTCAGCCGCCGGCGCCTCTGGCTTGCGGCGCTTGAGTGGGGCCATGCCGTCCTTGCTGACCAACGACGGGGCGTCGGTCTTCGGGCGGTTGGCGGTCTTGCGTTTGGTCGGGGCCTTCGCGCCGGCCTTCTTCTTGTCGCCCTTGGCGTCGACCTTTTTCTTCTTCACGCCAACGGCCTTGCCCGAGGCCTTGACCTTCTTCGGTCCGCCGTAGGTGCCTTTGACTTCCTTGATGGTGCGGCGCTCGAAGCTCTGCTTGAGGTAGCGCTCGATGCTCGACATCAGGTTCCAGTCGCCGTGGCAGATCAGCGAGATCGCCAGGCCGTCGTTGCCGGCACGACCGGTACGACCGATGCGATGCACGTACTCATCACCGCTGCGGGGCATGTCGAAGTTGATGACCATGTCCAGGCCTTCCACGTCCAGGCCGCGAGCGGCGACGTCGGTGGCGACGAGGATTTTCACGCCGCCCTGCTTGAGACGGTCGATGGCCAGCTTGCGGTCCTTCTGGTCTTTCTCGCCGTGCAGTACGAACGCCTTGTATTCCTGGGCCACCAGGCGGCCGTAGATGCGGTCGGCCATGGCCCGGGTGTTGGTGAACACGATGGCCTTTTCGTAGGTCTCGTTGGCCAGCAACCAGTTGACGATCTGCTCTTTGTGCTGGTTGTGGTCAGCGGTGATGATCTGCTGGCGGGTGGTGGAGTTCAGCTGGCTGACCGCGTTGAGCTGCAAGTGCTCAGGGTTGTTCAGCACCTTGGCGATCATCTCGCGCAGGCCCGAGCCGCCAGTGGTGGCGGAGAACAGCATGGTCTGCTGACGGTTTGTGCATTCGTCCACCAGACGCTGCACGTCCTCGGCAAAGCCCATGTCCAGCATGCGGTCGGCTTCGTCCAGCACCAGCACTTCGACTTCCTTCAGGTCGAGGTTGCCAGCGTTCAACTGCTCGATCATCCGCCCTGGGGTGCCGATCAGAATGTCCGGCACCTTGCGCAACATGGCGGCCTGGACCTTGAAGTCTTCGCCGCCGGTGATCAGGCCGGACTTGATGAAGGTGAACTGCGAGAAGCGCTCCACTTCCTTCAAGGTCTGCTGGGCCAGTTCACGGGTTGGCAGCAGGATCAGGGTCTTGATGCTGACGCGGACCTTGGCTGGGCCGATCAGGCGGTTGAGGATCGGCAGCACGAACGCGGCGGTCTTGCCGCTGCCGGTTTGCGCCGTCACCCGCAGGTCACGCCCCTGGAGCGCGAGCGGAATAGCCGCTGCCTGCACCGGCGTTGGCTCGACAAATTTAAGCTCGGCCACGGCTTTGAGCAGGCGTTCGTGCAGGGCGAATTGGGAAAACACGGGTGCTACCTCGAAGAAATGCAAAAAAACAGCTGCATAGGGTAACGGTTTCGAGCGCGAAGGCCGAGTTTCTTTATACAAACGGCGGTAAATCAGTGCATTTTTATCAGCCGTTATTGCATCAACGGTCACTTGACCGGGCTTAAATGCTCTAATCGCACCGTCGCGTCTTTATAGAAGAACCGTTTCGTCCATGGACATCAAACAACTCTGGGTCAACCTCCAAGACCTCTGGGGTGCCCTTGACCAGCACCCGCTCCTGCATTCCAGCCTAGCCCTGATGTTGCTACTGGTCATCGCCCTGGTGCTTGGCCGTGTGGCGCGCTACCTGATCCTGCACGCTGCCAAGTTGCTGGGGCGCCAACCGGCCTTGAACTGGGTCAATGACCTGCGCCAGAACAAGGTCTTTCATCGCCTGGCGCAGATGACGCCGTCGCTGATCATCCAGTTCGGCCTGCACCTGGTGCCGGAGCTGAGCAAGACCAGCATGATTTTCCTGGGCAATGTCGCCCTGGCTTTCACCATCCTGTTCATGGTGTTGAGCCTCAGTGCCCTGCTCAGCGCCATGCTGGATGTCTACGCCCGCACCGAGCATGCACGTACCCGCTCGATCAAAGGCTACGTGCAACTGACGAAGATGGTGCTGTATGTGTTTGGCGCGATCATCATCGTTGCCACCCTGATCGACCGCTCGCCGCTGTTGCTGTTGTCGGGTCTGGGTGCGATGTCGGCGGTAATCCTGTTGGTCTACAAGGACACCCTGCTGTCGTTCGTCGCCAGCGTGCAATTGACCAGCAACGACATGCTGCGGGTCGGCGACTGGATCGAGATGCCCCAGGTCGGCGCCGACGGTGATGTGGTGGACATCACACTGCACACGGTCAAGGTGCAGAACTTCGACAAGACCATCGTCTCGATCCCCACATGGCGCCTGATGTCCGAGTCGTTCAAGAACTGGCGCGGCATGCAGCAGTCCGGCGGGCGGCGGATCAAGCGCAGCCTGTTCATCGACGCCAGCGGCGTGCGATTCCTGCACGACGAGGAAGAACAGCGCCTGACCCAGGTGCGCCTGCTGACCGACTACATCGGCCGCAAGCAGGCCGAACTCAAGGCCTGGAACGAGGCCCAGGGCAACGTCGCGGCGATGTCGGCCAACCGTCGGCGGATGACCAACCTGGGCACCTTCCGCGCTTATGCATTGGCGTATTTGAAAAGCCACGCAGAGATCCAGCCGAACATGACCTGCATGGTCCGGCAGTTGCAGACCACCGCCCAGGGCATCCCGCTGGAAATCTACTGCTTCACCCGCACCACAGCGTGGACCGACTACGAACGTATCCAGGGGGATATTTTCGATTACCTGCTGGCGGTGATGCCGGAGTTCGGGTTGAACCTGTACCAGCAGCCGAGCGGCACGGACCTGCGTTCGGGGTTGCTGCCGGCGGTGCTGGGGGCGAGCCACCTGCCGGAGCCGCAGAAGCAGGTGGTCTAAAGCCAACCCCCATTCCCCTGTGGGAGCGAGCTTGCTCGCGATAGCGGTGTGTCAGAAACATAGATGCTGACTGATACTCCACTATCGTGAGCAAGCTCGCTCCCACAGTGTTCAGGGCGAAGGCTGAGGTTGGCGTACCCCCAACCGGCTGATCCACACCGCCGCCAATATCACCGACCCACCCAGCAGCAACCGCCCCAGTGCCTCGTGCTGGTTCCAGATCAGCAGGTTCACCAGTAGCCCCACCGGCACATGCAGGTTGTTCATCACCGCCAGCGTACCGCCATTGACCAGACACGCGCCCTTGTTCCACCAGTACAGCCCCAACGCGGTGGAGACCAGGCCGAGGAACACCAGCACACCCCATTGCAGCGGCGCTTCAGGCCAGAAGTTGGCCTTGCCGAACAACAGGAAAGCCGGCAACGCGACCATCAGTGCACCGAGATAGAAATAACCAAAGCGACGGTAATGCGGCAGGTCGCTCGGGTGGCGGGCCACCAGGTGTTTGTAGAGCACCTGCCCAGCCGCATAAGTGAAGTTGGCCAGTTGCAGCAGCAAGAAGCCCATGAAGAAATCCGGGTTGATCCGGTCGTAGCGAATCACCGCCGCACCGGCCACGGCCACCAGCGCCGCGATCAGCGCCCAGGGATTGAAGCGACGGTTCAGCGCGTCTTCGATCAAGGTCACGTGCAGGGGCGTCAGGATGGTGAAAAGCAGCACCTCGGGCACCGTCAGCACTCGAAAGCTCAGGTACAGGCAGACGTAGGTCACGCCAAACTGCAAGGCGCCGATCAACAACATGCCGCGCATGAACGCCGGCTCCACCTGGCGCCAGCGCGTCAGCGGAATGAACACCACCCCGGCCAGCAGCACCCGCACCAGCACCGCGAAATAACTGTCCACATGCCCGGCCAGGTACTCGCCGATCAGGCTGAAGGAAAACGCCTGGATCAATGTCACAAAAAGTAGATAGCCCATACCGCCCCTCGTTTCGAATGGCGGCGAAGATAGCGGTTTTGAACGGTGGGAGCGAGCTTGCTGGCGATGGCGGAGTGTCAGTCAGCCTCTGTATTTCTGACCCACCGCCATCGCCAGCAAGCTCGCTCCCACAGATTCCCCACTAACTTGGAATTTCATCCACGACCCAAGAAGTGGCCTGAGGCTGGTGCCGATGGCTGGCGGCACGCTGGAGCACTCGGGTCAGCGCCTGGAAGTTTGCCGGTTTGGTCAAGATGTCATCGGCACCAGCGGTCCTGAAACGCTCTATCTCGCTGGAGAAAACACTCGCGGTGAACGCGACGATGTAGCAAGTATCGCCCTGGGGCAATCCGCGGATTCTACGCACGGCCTCCATCCCATCCATCACGGGCATGTTGATATCCATCAGAATGATCGCTGGCATCGAAGCCATGCAACGATTGACCGCTTCCAGGCCATCTGACGCAAGGTCGGGTGCATAACCCAACTCTTGTAGCATCGCCATGGCCACTTTCTGGCTCACCGGATGGTTCTCCACCAGAAGGATATCGAGCGGATAATCCTCGGCAAAAGACGAGTCGAAGCCAACCGCCGCATGATCATCCTTGATGGGTATTTCCGAGACTGAAAAAAGCGCCAGGGGGAGAGAGAAGGAGAATGTCGAGCCGACACCAGGCTCGCTGGTGAACGATAAAGTCCCCTGCTGCGCCTCAAGCAGGTTCTTACAGATGGAAAGACCCAACCCACTCCCAGTGAAGCGTTGACTGGCCGGCCCTTTGAACTGGGCAAAGGGCTTGAACAGATTGTCTTGCCGTTCCGTGGGGATACCGATGCCGGTATCGCGTATAGAGAAGTCGAGCCATGCTTGGGAGCCGTAGCCGCTGGTGGTGACCAGGAGCGATATTTTTCCGGCTTCGGTAAATTTGCCCGCATTGCCCAGCAAGTTGATCAATATCTGGCGAAGGCAATCCATATCGGTTTTGACCAAAGGCGGTACGTCCGGGGAAAACTGCGCCTCCAGCACGATGGGTTTGTCCTGGATATTTTGCCGGATTAGTTCCATACAGGATGAAACCAGTGCTCTCACTTCGAAAACACGAGGTTTCAATTCAAGTTTGCCTGCTTCGATCTTGGCAAGGTCGAGAATGTTATCGATAAGAGACAGCAGGGTCCGTCCACTGGAATGAATCGTTGTAAGAAGACGGCGTTGCTCGGGATCCAGGGCAGACCGGGCCAGTAATTCGGTCGCACCAATGACACCGTACATCGGGGTGCGAATTTCATGACTCATGGTTGCCAGAAAGCTGGTTTTTGAACGATCAGCGTCTTCGGCGGCATTTTTCGCCTGATTCAATACCTGCTCATTGACCCGCAATTGCTGGAGATGAGTGCGCATGCGCAAAAGGAGGAGAGCGAGAAATACCAGGATGGCCAGGATGATGTGGTAAAGGGAGTCATGATTAAGTTGTTGGTAGTAGTCCGCCAAGGTAATTTCCGCCCCGACAACATACACCGTACCGTCTTGTGATTTTAACGGGACAAAGACCGCGCGAAAATCACCCCAATGATCCGAGTAGTCGATCCAGGTTGGCTCGGTGCGCTTAAAACTATCGAGTAAAGCCTGGCTGGCATCGGGATAAGGGTCGAAAAAACGCACGAAATTCTTCTCTTGAATTTCTTTTTTCGATGCACTGGAACTGATCAGGTAGGCCTTTGCATCTCGCTTGATCACGCTATAGACAAAAGCAGTCCCCATGGACTCGTTGAAGCCGGAAAGCCGCTGGATGGTATCCCAGTCCTGCGCTTGCGATTTGGATTGTTTATCGACCAGGTTGTCATGGTAACGGTCGCCGAGGATGGCTGAAGCGCCCAGCGCGGCATGCAGCAATTTATTATTGATGTTGTCAGTGAGGACGCTTTGCGTCTCGACATAGAGGTAGTAGATATAACCACTTGCCCCTATGAGATAGGCCAGGAATAAAGCCCATGTTTTCCGTCTGACTTTGAACATATCACAGTCTCCCTACTGTAATTGCGCGCATAAATTACCACAGCAGGCATCGAGAGACTTGCCAAATCCGGGAGAAGCCTGGGCCTGCACATCTTCCACCCCTCAAGGCTTTAAGGGCCGCTCATCTTAAAGGATCGTTGTTTCCATTTCCCCAAAAAAAAGCCCGATCTCGCTAACGCGTTCAATCGGGCTGATGCACTCAGGAGCAATAAGTGCAAAGGGAGGTTCGATGCGCAAAACGGTTTGAAGGGAAGCGCCAAGTCACTAGACCACCTGGCGATTATCCGAGGATTAACGGATCAGGCGACCTGCGCCAGTTTGGCGTTGGCCTGATTCAGGCCCTTCTCCTGGAAGTCGCCGCCCAGGTTCATGCCCTCTGCATGGATGAAGGTCACGTCGTGGATCCCGATGAAGCCCATCACCTGGCGCAGGTAGGGTTCTTGATGGTCAGAGCTGCCGCCAGCGTGAATGCCACCACGGGCGGTGAGCACGAAAGCGCGCTTGTCGGCCAGCAGGCCTTGAGGGCCGGTGGGGGTGTATTTGAACGTCACGCCGGCACGCAGCACGTGGTCGAGCCAGGCTTTCAGGGTGCTGGGGATGGCGAAGTTGTACATCGGCGCAGCCATCACCAGTACGTCGGCGGCCAGCAGTTCATCGGTCAGTTGGTTGGAGCGTTCCAGCGAGGCGTTTTCAACGTCGCTGCGCTGCTCGGCCGGCTTCATCCAGCCCCCCAGCAGATTGGCATCCAGATGCGGCACCGGATTGATGGCCAGGTCGCGAACGCTGATTTCGTCGGCCGGGTGCGCCGCTTTCCACTGGCTGATAAAGGTTTGGGTCAGTTGACGGGACACCGAGTCTTGCTGGCGGGCACTGCTTTCGATGATCAGAACGCGGGACATGGCTTGTAGGCTCCATCTGAGAATGTTGTCAGTCGATGGAGTGAAGATTAAACGCGAGCATATCGATGAAAAAGCGCAAATAACTGCTGTAAAGCATCGATAAATTCGTTTATAAGCGGAGCAAGCAATATTGCCTGCCCCACTGCCGGGCTATTTCGGCTGACAGGTCAGCTTGATGCGCAGCTTGATGATGTTGCGGTTGAACTTGGCCGTGGCGTTCTTGAACTTGCCGGCGGCGACTTCGATCTTGCGGGTGCGAGGTGCTTCAGGGCCATTGCTGAAGACCACGGTACAAGCCGCGTCGGTGCTGCCGTAGTTGTTGACCTGGATGGAACCGATATCGGCATCGGTGTCATAGGCGTTGTAGTCGATGCTCAGGCCGTTGAGGTGTTTTTCCACATCGATCGGGTAGGCAAACGCAGTCAGTGGCAGCAAGGCCAGCACCACACAACAGATTTTCTTCATTCGGCAGTCTCCACCAAGGGACTGCCAGCTTAGGACAAGAGGAGCTCGATATGAAAGCGCCCCGCGTGACCCTTGATCAATGGCGCACCTTGCAGGCCGTGGTCGACCACGGTGGCTTCGCCCAGGCCGCTGAAGTGCTGCATCGCTCCCAGTCGTCAGTGAGCTACACCGTGGCCCGCATGCAGGATCAGCTCGGCGTACCGTTGCTGCGCATCGATGGTCGCAAGGCCGTGCTGACCGAGGCCGGCGGCGTACTGCTGCGCCGTTCCCGGCAACTGGTGAAACAGGCCAGCCAACTGGAAGACCTGGCCCACCACATGGAGCAAGGCTGGGAAGCGGAAGTGCGCCTGGTGGTCGACGCGGCCTACCCCAACGCCCGCCTCGTTCGCGCCTTGACGGCGTTCATGCCACAAAGCCGTGGCTGCCGGGTGCGGCTGCGCGAAGAAGTGTTGTCGGGTGTCGAAGAAGTGCTGCTCGAAGGCGTGGCCGACCTGGCCATCAGCAGCTTCAGCATTCCTGGCTATCTGGGGGCAGAATTGAGCGACGTTGAATTCGTCGCGGTGGCCCATCCCGAACACGCCCTGCATCGCCTCAACCGCGAGCTGACGTTCCAGGATCTGGAGAGCCAGTTGCAAGTGGTGATCCGCGACTCCGGACGCCAGCAACCTCGCGACGTGGGTTGGCTCGGCGCCGAGCAGCGCTGGACCGTCGGCAGCCTGGCCACCGCCGCGACCTTCGTAGGCAGCGGCCTGGGCTTCGCCTGGCTGCCCCGGCACATGATTGAGCGGGAACTCAAGGAAGGCACGCTTAAACAGCTACCCTTGGATCAGGGCGGCAGCCGCAACCCGAGCTTCTATCTGTATTCGAACAAGGAAAAACCCCTGGGCCCGGCCACGCAGATCCTGATCGAATTGCTGCGCACCTTCGACACCGCGCCACTGGATGCGCCGTTCGCAGCCCCTGAACAAGCCTGACAAGGAGTTCACCGATGGCCTATTTCGAGCACGAAGGTTGCAACCTGCACTACGAGGAATACGGCCACGGCACGCCCTTGGTATTGGTCCACGGGCTGGGTTCCAGTACCCAGGATTGGGAAAAACAGATCCCGGTGCTGTCCACCCACTATCACCTGATCGTGGTGGATGTGCGCGGCCACGGTCGCTCCGACAAGCCGCGCGGGCGCTACAGCATCGAAGGTTTCAGCGCCGACCTGAGCGCCCTGATCGAACACCTGGGCCTGGGCCCGGTGCATCTGGTGGGCTGGTCCATGGGCGGCATGATCTGTTTTCAACTGGCAGTGGATGACCCCGGACGGCTCAAGAGCCTGTGCATCGTCAACAGCGCGCCCGAAGTCAAAGTCCGCACGCCCGACGATTGCTGGCAATGGTTCAAGCGCTGGAGCCTGATGCGCCTGCTCAGCCTGGAAACCATCGGCAAGGCCCTCGGCGCCAAGTTGTTCCCCAAGCCCGAACAAACCGAGTTACGCCTGGAAATGGCCCGGCGCTGGGCAAAGAACGACAAACATGCTTATCTCGCCAGCTTCGATGCGATCGTAGGCTGGGGCGTTCAGGAACGACTTTCGCAGGTTGCCTGTCCAACCCTCGTCATCTGCGCCGACCACGACTACACCCCGGTGGCGCTGAAAGAAGCCTATGTAAAACTGCTGCCCGACGCACGGCTGGTGGTCATCGCCGATTCACGGCACGCTACCCCGCTGGATCAACCCGAACGCTTCAACCAAACCCTGCTCGACTTTTTGACCGCAACCGATTCCACCACTCAGGATCACTGACCCCATGCTGAAAAAAATCGCCCTTGCCGCCGGCACCGTACTGTTTGCCGCCAACCTGATGGCTGCGACACCCGCCAAGGCACCGCATGTATTGCTGGACACCACCAACGGCCAGATCGAAATCGAACTGGACCCGGTCAAGGCCCCCATCAGTACCAAGAACTTCCTTGAGTACGTAGACAGCGGCTTCTACAACAACACGATTTTTCACCGCGTGATCCCGGGCTTCATGGCCCAGGGCGGCGGCTTTACCCAACAGATGCAGCAAAAAGACACCAAGGCACCGATCAAGAACGAAGCCAGCAATGGCCTGCACAACGTTCGCGGCACCTTGTCGATGGCGCGCACCTCCAACCCGGACTCGGCCACCAGCCAGTTCTTCATCAACGTGGCCGACAACGCGTTCCTCGACCCGGGCCGTGACACCGGTTACGCGGTGTTCGCCAAAGTGGTCAAGGGCATGGACGTAGTGGACATCATCGTCAACTCCCAGACCACCACCAAACAAGGCATGCAAAACGTGCCGATCGACCCTGTGCTCATCAAGTCGGCCAAGCGCGTCGACTGAAGAGGCACACGGCAAGCCTGGGTGGCGCGGTGATCCCGCGCCGCCCATAGCAAAAAGGAGAGCCCTTGCCAGGGCATTGACTGATGGTTTATCGCCGTTTCGAAACACTGATCGATATCTTCCGCGACGCCCCGACCTCGGCCCCACCGAATCGCGTCCTGCCCTTCTACACCTATTACCTGAAACAGGTCTGGCCCAGCTTCGCCGTACTGCTGGTGGTGGGCCTGATCGGCGCGTTGATCGAAGTGGCGCTGTTCAGCTACCTGAGCCGCATCATCGACCTGACCCAGGGCACGCCCAATGTGGACTTCTTCAAGGTCCATGGCCTGGAGCTGGCCTGGATGGCCGTGGTGGCGCTGATCTTCCGGCCGATCTTCGTGGCCCTGCATGACCTGCTCGTGCACCAGACCCTGAGCCCCAGCATGACCAGCCTGATTCGCTGGCAGAACCACAGCTACGTGCTCAAGCAGAGCCTGAATTTCTTCCAGAACGACTTCGCCGGGCGCATCGCCCAGCGCATCATGCAGACCGGCAACTCCCTGCGTGACTCGGCGGTTCAGGCCGTGGATGCCCTGTGGCACGTGCTGATCTACGCCGTCAGTTCCCTGGTGCTGTTCGCCGAAGCCGACTGGCGCCTGATGATCCCGCTGCTGATGTGGATTGCCGCCTACATCGGCGCACTCTGCTATTTCGTGCCACGGGTCAAGGAGCGCTCGGTGGTGTCGTCCGATGCCCGCTCCAAACTGATGGGGCGGATCGTCGATGGCTACACCAACATCACCACCCTGAAGCTGTTCGCCCATACCAATTTCGAACAGCAATACGCCCGCGAAGCCATCCAGGAGCAGACCGAAAAAGCCCAGTTGGCTGGCCGGGTGGTGACCAGCATGGACCTGGTCATCACCAGCATGAACGGGCTGCTGATCGTCGGCACCACCGCGCTGGCATTGTGGCTCTGGACCCAGTCGCTGATCAGCGTCGGCGCCATCGCGTTGGCCACCGGGCTGGTGATACGCATCGTCAACATGTCCGGCTGGATCATGTGGGTCGTCACCGGCATCTTCGAAAACATCGGCATGGTCCAGGATGGTTTGCAGACCATCGCCCAGCCGGTCAGTGTCACCGACCGCGATCAGGCCAAGCCTCTGGCCGTGGCCCGGGGCGAGGTGCGTTTCGAGCACGTGGATTTCCACTATGGCAAGAAAAGTGGCGTGATCGGCGACCTCAACCTGACCATCAAGCCCGGCGAGAAAATCGGCCTGATCGGCCCGTCCGGCGCGGGTAAATCCACCTTGGTCAACCTGCTGCTGCGCCTCTATGACGTGCAAGGCGGGCGCATTCTCATCGATGGCCAGGACATCGCCGAAGTCGGCCAGGAAAGCCTGCGCGAACGCATCGGCATGATCACCCAGGACACGTCGCTGCTGCATCGTTCGATTCGCGAGAACCTGCTCTACGGCAAGCCCGACGCCACCGATGCGCAACTCTGGGAAGCCGTGCGCAAGGCCCGGGCCGATGAGTTCATCCCACTGCTGTCGGACGCCGAAGGCCGCACCGGCTTCGATGCCCATGTGGGTGAGCGCGGCGTGAAACTGTCCGGCGGCCAGCGCCAGCGCATCGCTATCGCGCGGGTACTGCTCAAGGACGCGCCGATCCTGATCATGGACGAAGCGACGTCAGCGCTGGACTCGGAAGTCGAGGCGGCGATCCAGGAAAGCCTCGAGACCTTGATGCAAGGCAAGACCGTGATCGCCATCGCCCACCGCCTCTCCACCATCGCCCGGATGGACCGATTGGTGGTGCTGGAGAATGGCCGCATCGCCGAAACCGGCAGCCATGCCGAACTGCTGGCCCATGGCGGGTTGTATGCCCGATTGTGGCAGCATCAGACCGGGGGGTTTGTGGGGATCGACTGAGCTTCTACAGACAGGTGGTGTGGGGTCGTGTGGGAGCAAGACTTGCCCGCGATGAAGATAACGCGGTCTCCCGGATGGCCCGAGGCGCCTGTATCGCGAGCAAGCTTTGCTCCCACAGCCCAGTGTCCGAGCGCCATTCTGAAAAATTCTGTCCAGGATCCATTTAGCCCGCACCGCAACGACATACTCCCCCTCGACCACGGCCAAAACCGCCACCGTCCATGACGCTGGCGGTTTTTTTGTCGCTGGATTTGTTGCAGCACTCTGCTGTACTCAGCCCAGGTTCTGGAGATGAACCTGTCGTAATACTGCTGGATGCATAACCGATTATCACGACTGTTTTATCAAGGAAGCTTATGTCTTTACTCAAACGTTCAACGACTGAGTTGTTGGGTACGTTCTGGCTGGTATTGGGCGGCTGCGGCAGCGCGGTATTGGCCGCCTCCGGGATTGGCGTGCTGGGGGTTGCCCTGGCGTTCGGCCTGACGGTGTTGACCATGGCATTCGCCATCGGGCATATCTCGGGTTGCCACCTGAACCCGGCGGTGTCGGTGGGCTTGTACGTGGGCGGGCGGTTTCCGGCCAGGGAGTTGCCTGCCTACATCGTTGCCCAAGTCATAGGGGGTGTACTGGCCGCCGCGTTGATCTACTTCATCGCCAGCGGCAAGGAAGGCTTTGACCTGGCCGCGTCCGGCCTGGCAGCGAACGGTTATGGCGAGCATTCGCCGGGTGGGTATTCGATGGCAACCGGTTTTGTCACCGAGCTGGTCATGACGGCGATGTTCATCCTGATCATCCTCGGCGCCACCGATAAACGTGCGCCTGTCGGGTTGGCACCGATTGCCATCGGCCTGGCCCTGACGCTCATTCACCTGATCTCGATTCCGGTCACCAACACGTCCGTCAACCCGGCCCGCAGTACCGGTCCGGCGCTGATTGTCGGTGGCTGGGCCATCGAGCAACTGTGGCTGTTCTGGGTAGCGCCGCTGCTGGGTGCCGTCATCGGCGGTGTCTCGTACCGCTGGCTGGGCCAGGAAAACCGCTGAGTCACACCCGCGAAAATCAGCACTGCCGATAAGGCAGTGCTGTTTTCGCCTCTTCGGCATACGCCAGCACACCCTCCTGTTCCCGGGCGAGAAAATCTTCGACCGCCGCTTTCAAACCAGGGTGGCGCAGGTAATGCCATGAGCGGGTAATCACCGGCTCGAACCCGCGAATCAATTTGTGCTCACCCTGGGCGCCGGCGTCAAAACGCTGCAAGCCATGGGCAATCGCGTAGTCCATGCCTTGATAGAAACAGGTCTCGAAGTGCAGGCGATCGAACTCCGCCAGACAGCCCCAATAACGTCCGTAGAAACTGTCGCCACCCACCAGGCTGAACGCCATCGCCACCGGCCGCGAACCTTGCTTGGCCAGCACCACGCGAATGGCCTCGGGCATGCGTTCGGCCAGCAGGCTGAAAAACGCTCGGGTCAAGTAAGGCGCCTGCCGTCGTATCGCGTAGGTGTTGGCGTAACAGGCGTAGACAAAATCCCACTGCGCCTCGTCCAACTGATGACCTTCGAGCCATTCGAACGCGATGCCCTGCCCCGCCACTTGCTCACGCTCCTTGCGCATCTGCTTGCGCTTGCGGGAACTGAGCGCATCGAGAAAATCCTGGAAGTCGCGATAACCGCGATTCTGCCAGTGATACTGGCAGCCGATCCGCTGCAGCCAGCCTTCTTGCCCGGCAAGCGCCACGTCGGTGAAGGCATCGGTGAAGTTGATGTGGGCACTGGAGAGCCCTTCGATTTCCAGGTATCCGGGTATGCTGCCCAGCAGCTCCAGGCCGTCCTCCACTCGCGCCGCCAACAGCCGAGGGCCACTGACCGGACTGAACGGCACCGCCGTCAACAGCTTGGGGTAATAGTCGATGCCGGCGCGGGCGCAAGCGTCGGCCCAGGCGTGGTCGAACACGTATTCGCCGTAGGAATGCCACTTGCGGTAACTGGGCAAGGCCGCCAGCAGATGACCGTCTTCAATGTGCAGCAAATGCTCGGCTTGCCAACCGGATTGCGGGCCCAGGCTGGCACTGTCTTCCAGGGTGCTCAGGAAGGCGTGGCGCAGGAACGGTTGATTGGCGGGCACCAGCGCGTCCCACTCGGGCGGCGCGATGGCGGACAGGCTGTCCAAGACGTGAAGCGGCATGCGATTCCTCGATAGCCAGACGACGGATGGAGCGAGTATCGCCGATCCTGACCGGGCGCACATAAAAAAACCCCGCCAGAGGCGGGGTTCAAAGGAGCGCTTTAACGGATGAAGTCAGAGCGGTGTATCAAGTCAACGCGATTTAGAACACGTACTGGGCACGCATCACAAAACCGTCGCCATCGTCGTCGCCATTGGCGTTGGTGACTTTGTCGGTCTTGGCCTTGATGTAGGCAGCGGAGATTTTCACCGCTTCGTTGGCGTACCAGTTCACGCCCAGGTTGTGCACCTTGGCTTCGGCATCGCCTACTTCACGAGTCGCCGAGGCAGTGGTGATGTTGTCGTCTTCGACGGTCATGCTGTCGAAGCGGTAGAACACTTCCCAGGCGCCGATGGATTTGTTCTGAGGCTTGATCGCGTCAAACTTGCCGACTTTATAGCCGCGGGATTCACCGGTGAGGGTGTAGGCACCCTGGACGTAGAAGCCGTGGCCTTTGATGTCTTCGAAGGCGGCGCTGTCAGCCTTGGTCTTGCGGGAGATGTACTCACCCTGGATCGACGCAGGACCCATGGCGAAAGCGGCTTCCAGGCCGAAGGCGGTGTCAGTGTCGTACGAACCGGCCGGCGAGTTGTTGGCGCCGCCCAGGACCGGACGGTTGCCGTTAGGGCCGGCGTCGTTGCCACCCAGGGTTTCAACGCCACGCATGCCCAGGCGGGAGCGGTAACGTGCGTCGAACGCGGTGTCCGAAACGTCACGCGAGGCCACGTTCAAACCGAAGTGCAGCACGTTGCCGGCTTCGTGCATCGGTGCGAATACAAAGCGACCGTTGACTTGCTTGACGCTGTCGCCGTCGGTGTCGTCGGTGTCCTTGCTGAACACGCCAGCCGAGGCATAGAACGAATCGGCGAAGGTGCTGGAAGCTTGGATGCCCAGGCCGTTCTGATGGCTGTTGGCCCAGTCGATCAGGTCGTAGGCGGCGTTACGCTCAGGTGCAGTCACCCACTTGGAGCTGGTGGCTTTTTCCAGGCCGAAATCGGGGTCAAAACGACCGACCTTGATCGAGACCGGCTTGAAGCCGTTATAGGCCAGGGACGCTTCGTCGAAGTAGCCGTTATCGGAGTCGCCACTGTTGTGGGACATGTCGTAGTTGATGGTGTAGGCCCAATCCGTGTACAGCACGCCGGACAGTTCCAGGAAGGCGCGACGGATGTAAGCGGCGTCGGCCGATTTACCGTTGTCGGTGTAGATACCATCGAACTGGCTGTAGTCAGCCTGCAGACGACCACCGAGCTTGAAGCTGAACTCTTTGTCAGTGGTAGCGACCTCAAGGCCGCCCTTGGTTTTGACTACGATATCGGCGCCATCGGTAGTGACGGTGCCGGCGAAAGCCTGGGCGGTTACTGCCATTGCCAGTGCGCTGGCGGCAACACCTGCGAAGTGCTTGCGGATCATCGAAGAATTCCCCTGTTGGTAGTCTATGCGTTAGAAAACACGCGGAACTGGGCCCGCTGGTGTTGGGAGGGGATCTTGGCGACGGGTTGTGTCAGGCGAGTTGCTATCACATAAAGATTTTATGACAGCGGAACTTTTTACTTCGAATGGGAATAACAAATCCAGCCATGGAGAACCTGTGGGAGCGAGCTTGCTCGCTCCCACAGGGGGTTGGTGTGTATCGCGGTTTAGCGGATGTTTCTGCGGCGCTCGGCGGCGAGTTTCTCGGCGAGGTGATCCAGGTCGGGGATCGGCGGTTGCGGCAGTTTCCTGAGGGTCGCCTGCATCAGGCGCATCTGGCGGATAAAACGCCGGCAGTTGGGGCAGAACATCAGGTGATGACGCACCATCAGGCGTTCACGAAAACTTAACTGGCCGTCGAGATAATCGCTGGAGCGCGCCACTTGTTCCTTGCAGGTCAGCATTCGCCGGTTTCCTCGAAATGTTCAACGGTCGCGAAGACTTTCAGCCGGGCGCGATGCAACAGCACTCGCACATTGGAGAGCGAAATATCCAGAAGATTACAGATTTCTTCCAGCTCCAGCCCCTGGCGTTCCCGCAGGTTCAGCACGCTGCCTTGCAGTTCCGACAGGCTGAGCAATGTGTGCTCCAGGCAATCGCGTAATTCCTCCATCGTGAGCAGCGCCTCAGGCGTGTCCTGGTGCCAGGCGAACGGCGCCAGCAGCCAATGACCATCGGCGGCGAAACGATCATCGCCGAGGGTGCCATGGGGTGACGGCAGATCGTCGAGCAACACCTCCCGGCGGTTCTGCTTGTAGCGCCCTTTGGCGGCGTTGGCGGTGATGGTCAACAGCCAGGTCTTGAGGCTGGAACGCCCCTGGAACCCACTGAGATTGCGCACCACCGACAGCCACGCGTCCTGCACCACTTCGTCGACATGGCGACTGCCGACAATGGCATAGGCCACGGCGCGCATCGGGCTCTGGTAGGCGCTGACCAGTTCCCTGTAGGCCTGCTGCTCACCGGCCAGGAGACGTTGGAGCAGGAGGCTGTCATCGGTGACCGTCATTCAACGCCCTATTGCTGGATGGATCGCGGTTGTTGCAGCTTGTGGGAGCAAGGCTTGTGGGAGCAAGGCTTGCCCGCGATGAAGGTGACGCGGTCTTCCGGGAAACCGAGGCGCCTGCATCGCGAGCAAGCTTTGCTCCCACAGGTTCCACAAGCCATAGGCCATAGGCCATAGGCCAGCAGGAATAAATCCTCTGGCCGCTAAAGTGGATCAACGCTTGCGCAAAATCACGCTGCCAATCGAATAACCGGCGCCGAACGAACTGAGCACGGCGACCGAGCCGCTGGGCAGGTCATCCTGGTATTTGTGGAACGCAATCACCGAACCGGCCGAACTGGTGTTGGCGTAGCGGTCGAGGATCACCGGTGCTTCCTCTTCGGTGGCTTCGCGTCCCAGCAGTTTGCGCACGATCAAGTGGTTCATGCTCAGGTTGGCCTGGTGCAGCCAGAAGCGCTTCACCTCGCCTACGTTCAGCTGGTTTTCTTCCAGGTGGGCGCCGATCAGCTCGGCCACCATCGGGCAGACGTCGCGGAACACCTTGCGGCCTTCCTGGACGAACAACTTGTCGCGGCTACCGGCGCCCTCTTGCGCGGCGCGGTTGAGGAAGCCGAAGTTGTTGCGGATGTTGTTGGAGAACTTGGTCAGCAGCTTGGTGCTGACCACGTCGAACTGGTACGGCGAAGTCGCCAGGTCCGCCCGCTCGATGATCACGGCGGTGGCCGCGTCGCCGAAGATGAAGTGGCTGTCGCGATCGCGGAAGTTCAGGTGACCGGTGCACACTTCCGGGTTGACCATCAGGATCGCCCGGGCCTGGCCCAGTTGCACGCTGTTGGCCGCTGCCTGGATGCCGAAAGTGGCCGAGGAACAGGCCACGTTCATGTCGAAACCGAAACCTTCGATACCCAGGGCTTCCTGGACCTCGATGGCGATGGCCGGATACGGGCGCTGCAGGTTGGAACAGGCGACGATCACCCCGTCGATGTCGGCGACGGTGCGCCCGGCGCGCTCCAGGGCCTGCTTCGCGGCACCGATGGCCATTTCGCACAGCACCGACCACTCGTCGTTGGAGCGCTCGGGCAAGCGTGGGGTCATGCGTTGTGGATCGAGAATGCCGTCCTTGTCCATGACAAAGCGGCTCTTGATGCCGGAGGCCTTTTCGATGAACGCCGCGTTGGATTCGGTCAAGGCCTCGACTTCACCGCGCGCGATGGCGTCGGCGTTGTCGGCGTTGAATTGCGCGACATAGGTATTGAAAGATTGCACCAGCTCTTCGTTGGAGATGCTGTTGGCCGGGGTGTACAGGCCGGTGCCGCTGATGACGACGTTATGCATGGTCGTGTCTCTGATCTGTTCAGGCAGAAAGCATTGGCACCGACGTACCAATACACAAAGGGACTTTTCCCATCCGGGGAAGCAGCCCTGGCATCGCTTTATTCCGATCCGCCCGGGGCATTGAAGCTCAAAACCACGGGACCGGCATTTATAGCCGCGAAGTTTGCCATAAACGCTGGCGTTTGGCCCATTCTCCCTTCACTACAACACCATACCCTGTGGGAGCGAGCTTGCTCGCGATAGCGCTGGTTCAGCCAGCATTGATGTTGACTGATACACCGCTATCGCGAGCAAGCTCGCTCCCACAGGGGTTTCACAGGAGTTGACGGGTTTTGCCATCAACCCTCCACCTGCCCCCACTGCTTGCCCAGGCGCTTGTCCGAGATCGGCACCTTGGTCCCCAGTTGCTGGGCGAACAGCGACACCCGGTATTCCTCCAGCCACCAGCGGTACAGCTCCAGTTGCGGATCGCGCTTGCCTTCCTGGGCGTGTTTGCTGGCGCGGGCCTGGTATTGGGCCCAGAGGTTCGACAGCTCGCCGCTCCAGACCCTGTCCTTCTGCACCTGGCTACCGAGCTTCTCGAAGCGTTGCTCGATGGCCTTGAGGTAGCGCGGCAGTTCCTTGAGCCATTGATGTGGGGTTTCGCGGACGAAGCCCGGGTACACCAGGTGGCTGAGTTGCTGCTTGATGTCGTTCAGCGCCACGGCCTGGGCCAGGTCGATCTTGCCCTTGAAGCGTTTTTGCAGGCCATGCCAGAGCTTGAGGATGTCCAGGGTCAGCTTCGCCAGGCGTTCGGCGTGCTCGGTCCAGCCGCCGCGCTTGCGCTCGGCCAGGGTGGCCAGCGCGGCGCCGTCACGGGGCAGACTCGCTTCGCCTTCAAGCACACAACTGTCGAGGCTGGCGAGCAGGATGTCTTCCACCAGGCTGTCGATGCGGCCCAGGTCGCGGTACAGCAGGCCCAGCTCCGTCAGCCCGGGCAGCTTGCCGCGCAGGAACTTGGCCGACTCGGCCACTTGCTGCATCAACAAGCGCTGCAAGGCGCGGCGATGCTGGAACTCGGCTTCGGCCGGGGTTGGGAAACGCCCTTCCTTGACCACGCCGCCCTCTTCCACCAGCGCCGGGTAGACCGTCATCGACAGCCCGGCGATCTTCTGTTGGGTTTTCTCGGCCACCGGGGCGAAGACCTTCGCCTCCACCGGTGCCTGGCTTTTCGCCGTTTGCGGTACGGCCAGGGCGGCCTGGCTGGCTTCGGCAAAACGCGCCGTCAGCTCGGCCAGGTCACGACCCTCGCCGAGGAACTTGCCTTGGCCGTCGACGATTTCCAGGTTCATGCGCAGGTGGCTTTCCACCTGCTGGGCCGCTTCGGTCCAGGCTTCGTCACTGACCCGCGCCCCGGTCATGCGCAGCAGCTCACGGCCCAGGGACTGCGGCAAAGAGCCCTCGGCGAAGGTGATGCGCTGCAGCGCCGCCTTGACGAAATCCGGCACCGGCACGAAGTTCTTGCGCAAGGCCTTGGGCAGGTTGCGCACCAGGGCGATGCACTTGGCTTCGATCACCCCCGGCACCAGCCATTCCAGGCGTTCCGGCGGCAGCATCGGCAGCAGTGGCGCCGGCACTCGCAGGGTCACGCCATCGCGGGGATGGTTGGGCTCGAAGTGATAACTCAGCGGCAAGGTCAGGTCGCCGACGCGCAAGGTGTCCGGGTAATGCGCGGCGGTGACTTCACTGGCTTCGCGGGCCAGCACGTCTTCTTCGCGCATGATCAGCAGTTGCGGGTCTTTCTGGCTGTTGATCCGGTACCAGCTGTCGAACGTCGCGGTCTGATGGATCTCGGCCGGCAAGCGCGCGTCGTAGAAGGCAAACAGGGTTTCCTCGTCCGCCAGGATGTCGCGGCGACGGGCCTTGGCTTCCAGCTCGTCGAGTTGTTCCAGCAGTTTGGTATTGGCACTCAGGCACTTGGCCCTGGACTGGATCTCGCCGCGCACCAACGCCTCGCGGATGAACAGTTCACGGGAGACCACCGGGTCCACCGGCCCATAGTGCACCGGTCGACGACCAACGACGATGAGCCCGAACAGAGTGATTTGCTCATAGGCCACCACCTGCCCGCGCTTCTTCTCCCAATGGGGTTCGAAGTGGTTTTTCTTGATCAGGTGCCCGGCCAGCGGTTCGATCCAGTCCGGTTCGATCTTGGCGACCATGCGCGCATACAGCTTGGTGGTTTCCACCAACTCGGCGGTCATCAGCCATTGCGGACGCTTCTTGCCCAGGCCCGACGAGGGGTGGACCCAGAACCGCCGCTGGCGAGCACCGAGGTAGTCGCCATCTTCGGTTTTCTGGCCGATCTGGCTCAACAGGCCCGAGAGCACCGCCTTGTGCAATTTCGGGAAGTCGGCCGGTTCTTTGTTGAGGCTCAGCTGCATGTCGCGGCAGATCAGGCTCAACTGCCGATGGGAATCACGCCACTCGCGCAGGCGCAGGTAATTGAGGAAGTTCTTGCGGCACCAGTTGCGCAGCGGGCTGGCGGTCAGGGCCTGGCGCTGCTCTTCGAAACCGCGCCACAGGTTGACCAGCCCGGCGAAGTCCGAATCCGCGTCCTTCCACTGGGCGTGGGCCTGGTCCGCCGCCTGTTGGCGCTCCGGCGGACGCTCGCGCGGGTCCTGGATCGACATGGCGCTGGCGACGATCAGCACTTCCTGCAAACTGCCCAGCTTCGCCGCTTCCAACAGCATGCGGCCCATGCGCGGGTCCACCGGCAGGCGCGCCAACTGGCGACCGAGCGGGGTCAACTGGCTGTTGCGGTCCACCGCCGACAATTCTTGCAGCAGGTTGAAACCGTCACTGATGGCCTTGCCATCCGGCGGCTCGATGAACGGGAAATCGGTGATCTCGCCGAGACGCAGGTGCAGCATCTGCAGGATCACCGCCGCCAAGTTGGTGCGCAGGATTTCCGGGTCGGTGAATTCCGGCCGTCCAAGAAAATCTTCTTCGCTGTACAACCGCACGCAGATCCCCGGCTCGACCCGCCCGCAGCGGCCCTTGCGCTGGTTGGCGCTGGCCTGGGAAATGGCTTCGATGGGCAAGCGCTGGACCTTGGCCCGATAGCTGTAGCGGCTGATGCGCGCGGTGCCGCTGTCGATCACGTAGCGGATGCCCGGCACGGTCAGCGAGGTTTCGGCGACGTTGGTCGCCAGCACCACGCGACGGCCCGGATGGGACTGAAAGATCCGCTGCTGTTCAGCCGGCGACAGGCGTGCATACAGCGGCAGAATCTCGGTGTGCTTGAGCTGGGCCTTGCGCAGCATCTCCGCCGCGTCGCGAATTTCCCGCTCGCCCGGCAGGAACACCAGCACGTCCCCAGGGCTGCGCCGCTCGCTGCGCTCGTAGGCGGCGATTTCGTCGAGGGTGGCGAGGATTGCCTGGTCGACGGTCAAGTCGTCTTCGACCCGGTTGCCTTCCTCGTCTTGCTCCAGGGTCAGCGGGCGATACCAGGTTTCCACCGGGAAGGTGCGGCCCGAGACTTCCACAATCGGCGCGTCATCGAAATGCTTGGAGAAGCGCTCCAGGTCGATGGTCGCCGAGGTGATGATGACTTTCAGGTCCGGACGGCGCGGCAGCAGGGTCTTGAGGTAGCCGAGCAGGAAGTCGATGTTCAGGCTGCGTTCGTGGGCTTCGTCGACGATGATCGTGTCGTAGCGCTCGAGGTAGCGGTCGTTCTGGGTCTCGGCCAGCAGGATGCCGTCGGTCATCAGCTTGATCAGGGTGTTGGCGTCGCTCTGGTCCTCGAACCGCACCTGATAACCCACCAGCGCGCCCAACGGCGTGGCCAGTTCCTCGGCCACCCGGCTCGCCACACTGCGCGCGGCGATCCGCCGCGGCTGGGTGTGGCCGATCAAGCCATGCTGGCCACGACCGATTTCCAGGCAGATCTTCGGCAACTGCGTGGTTTTGCCCGAGCCGGTTTCGCCGGCAATGATCAGCACCTGGTGCTTGAGCAGCGCGTCCTTGATTTCGTCGCGCTTGGCGGCAATCGGCAAATTATCGTCGTAGCGAATCAGCGGCAGGCTCGCCTTGCGCGCCAACACCTGATCGCACGACGCCTGCATGCGCGTCACCCACTGGGCCAGCTTGGCCTCGTCGGGCTTCTTGCGCAGCTCGAGCAACTGGCGCCGCAACCGGTGACGGTCGGCGAGCATGGCGTGGTCGAGGTTTTTCAGCAGCTTGTCGATAGCGGGGGCTTGGTCAGTCATCAGGTACGCAAGGGTCGTCGGTTTGAGCAGGGGGCGATTGTCGCAGATTTGCGTACATGTGGGAGCAAGGCTTGCCCGCGATGAAGATGACGCGGTCTCCCGGGGGACCGAGGCGCCTGTATCGCGAGCAAGCTTTGCTCCCACAGGTTTTGGCTCGTTCCCACGCTCCGCGTGGGAATGCCTCAACGGACGCTCTGCGTTCGGCCCTTTGGGACGCGGAGCGTCCCAAAGGGTTATTCGTTGTCCAGGTCCTTGCGCCGATACGGGAACACATCGATCACCTTCCCCGCCCGGATCGCCTCTTGCAGGCCTTTCCAATAGTCGGCGTTGTACAACTCGCCGTGCAACTGGTCGAACAGCTTGCGCTGCCCGGCGTCGGCGAACAGGAACGGCGGGAACTCTTCGGGGAAGACGTCCAGCGGGCCGATGGAATACCAGGGCTCGGAGGCCATTTCGTCTTCCGGTGTGCGGGGTTGGGGGATGTGGCGGAAGTTGGCTTCGGTCAGGAAGCAGATTTCATCGTAGTCGTAGAACACCACGCGGCCGTGGCGGGTCACGCCGAAGTTCTTGAGCAGCATGTCGCCGGGGAAGATATTGGCCGCCGCCAGTTGCTTGATGGCCAGGCCATAGTCTTCCAGCGCCTCGCGCACCTGGTCCTGGTTGGCGTTTTCCAGGTACAGGTTCAGCGGCGTCATGCGTCGTTCGGTCCAGCAGTGACGAATCAGCACCGTGTCGCCTTCCACCGACACCGTGGACGGCGCCACTTCCAGCAGTTCCTCCAGGCACGCCGGCTCGAACTTGCTCAGGGGAAAACGAAAATCGGCGAATTCCTGGGTATCGGCCATGCGCCCGACCCGGTCGACGCTTTTCACCAGGCGGTACTTCTCGATCACAGTGGCCCGGTCGACGTTTTTCGACGGCGAGAAACGGTCCTTGATGATCTTGAACACCGTGTTGAAGCCCGGCAGGGTGAACACGCTCATGACCATGCCGCGCACACCCGGGGCCATGATGAATTGGTCGTCGGTGTTCGCCAGGTGGTTGATCAACGCTCGGTAGAACTCGGACTTGCCATGCTTGTAGAAACCGATGGAGGTGTACAACTCGGCGATGTGCTTGCCCGGCAGGATGCGCTTGAGAAAGCCGATGAATTCCGCCGGCACCGGCACGTCCACCATGAAGTATGAGCGGGTGAACGAGAAGATGATCGACACCTGCGCCTCGTCGGTAATCAGCGCATCGATCTGGATACCCCGGCCCTCGCGGTGCAACAGCGGAATCACCAACGGCCATTGGTCCTCACGGGTGTAGATCCGACCCACCAGGTAGGCGCCCTTGTTGCGATAGAGCACTGAAGAAAACAACTCAACCGTCAGCTCAGGGTCCTTGCAGACCCAGTCCGGCAGGTTCTCGCGCAACTGCGCTTCGAGGCGCCGCAGGTCACCCGGCAAGTCGGCGTAGTCCTCGCTGAAACGGTAATCGGCGAACACGCTCGCCAGCATCCGATCCAACTGCCCCTGGGGTTTGTAGGTGCGGGTCTGGGCGGCACGGGCCCGGCGCAGGCTGGGCCGGGTGGTATGGATGAACATGGTGCCGTCGCTGATCAGGTCGTGGCTGAACAACCCGCAGAAGATCGAGTTGTACCAGGTTTCCGACAGCTCATCGTCGAAGCGCAGGTCGATCAGGCTGATGTAGGCGCTCTTGACCAGCGGCCAGCAGCTCACGTCCATCAGGGTTTCGTCATCGAAGGCCTTGTGCAGCCTGGCAACGGTTTCGAAGACTTTTTCTTCATACAAGTTGATGCGCGCCGCCGAAGCCGCTTGCGCCTCCAGCCACAGCGCCTGCTCGAACCGGGCGCGGGCGCCGTCGGTGATCTGCCGGAAATGCTCACGATAATCGTCGAAGCCGTCGAGGATCGAACGGGCGATTTCGATGGCGGGCCATGGCTGCGGCATAGGGTAAACCTCGGCGGGTCATGCTTGTTATTGGCGACTGAGCTTAGAGGCCAATCACGCGGCAACGCAACCATTGCCATCGCTATTCAGGGCGGCGACACTTGCCGCCCAATCAAGGAAGGAATGACTCGTGAACCTCGTCGATATCCTGCGTTTACTGTCACTGGCCGCTATATGGGGCGCCAGTTTCCTGTTCATGCGCATTATCGCCCCCGTCATTGGCACAATCCCCACTGCTTTTTTTCGCGTGTCCATCGCCTTCGTCGGGCTGTTGGTGATCCTGGCCCTGATGCGCGTCGACTGGAATTTTCGCGGCAAGCTCAAAGTCGTGATGGGGCTGGGCCTGATCAACTCGGGCATTCCGGCCACGTTCTATTCGTTGGCGGCCCAGGTGCTGCCGGCCGGTTACTCGGCGATCTTCAACGCCACCACGCCGTTGATGGGGGTGTTGATCGGCGGCTTGTTCTTCAGCGAAAAACTCACCCCAGCCAAGGTCAGCGGTGTCTGCCTGGGCCTGTTCGGCGTCGGCATCCTGACCCGCGCCGGCCCGGTAGCGTTCGACCTGCAACTGCTGATGGGCGCCCTTGCCTGCCTGCTGGCCACGACCTGCTACGGCTTTGCCGGTTTCCTCACCCGGCGCTGGCTCGATCAGCAAGGTGGCTTGGACAGTCGTCTCTCGGCCCTGGGCAGCATGTTCGGCGCCACGGTGTTCTTGCTGCCGCTGTTTGGCTACAGCGTCATCAGCCAACCACCGGCCAGCTGGGGTGGCTGGAGCGTCTGGTTGTCGCTGCTGGGGCTGGGTCTGGTGTGTACTGCGCTGGCGTACATCCTTTATTTCCGCCTGCTCAGTTCCATCGGCCCGGTCAAATCCATGACCGTGACCTTCCTGATTCCGCCGTTCGGCGTGCTGTGGGGGGCGTTGTTGCTGGATGAGCCGTTGGGGATGGCGCATCTGTATGGCGGGGTGTTGATTGCGGCGGCGTTGTGGTTGGTGCTCAAGCCTGGGGTGGTGAAACCGGCTGAGGTGTCTGCCCGGTAATTCATCGGCGCGGCGCAAGATGCCATCGCGGGCAAGCCTTGCTCCCACAAGGACTACACATAACCTGTGGGAGCAAGGCTTACCCGCGATGGCGGTTGCTCAGTCAACGAGCAGCCAAAGCTCAGCGACTTTTACGAAACACAAACACCAACCCCACGATGATCAGCACCATCCCCAGCAAGCTCAACAACGCCAGCCGGTTGCCAAACACCAGGTAATCCATGATCGCCGTCACCGCCGGCACCAGGTAGAACAGGCTGGTGACATTCACCAGGTTGCCGCGGGCGATCAGTCGGTACAGCAGCAATGTCGCCAGCACCGACACCACCAGCCCCATCCACAACACCGGCACGAAAAACCCCGTGCTGTACTCGAAGTGAAACGGTTGGAACGGCACGAACACCGCGCACAGCACCAGCCCGGCCAGGTACTGCACCGGCAGCGTGCCCAAGGGGTTGTCGGTGATGCGCTTCTGCATGATCGAACCGGCCGTCATGCTCACCAGTGCCAGCAACCCGCAGATCATCCCGGCCAGGGACATGCCGGCCAGGCCGATGCCCTGGTACACCACCATGATCAACCCGACCAACCCCAGCATCAAGCCGAACATCCGCGACCAGGAACGCTGCCGTTCCATGAGCACCACGGTCAGGATCGGTTGC
Organism: Pseudomonas sp. H1_F01; assembly: GCF_054681425.1. Taxonomy (NCBI): domain Bacteria; kingdom Pseudomonadati; phylum Pseudomonadota; class Gammaproteobacteria; order Pseudomonadales; family Pseudomonadaceae; genus Pseudomonas; species Pseudomonas sp. H1_F01. The sequence continues at coordinate 5,156,925 of NZ_CP162823.1, forward strand.
ACGCCCATCAGGGTTGCCATGACCCCCGGCGTGACACTCATTTGCAGCGCCAGCAGATAAAAAATCTGATAGGCGCCCAGCAGCACCAACCCGGTGGTCGCCGCGTACAGCATCGGCTTGCCGGTCTTGGGCAGCTTGAACTTGAGCAACGGAATCAACAGCACCAGCGCCGACAGCGCAATGGCAAAACGGATCAGCAAAAAGGCGAAGGGAGAAGCGTGGGCCAGGCCCAGCTTGGAAAAGATCGCCCCACTGCTCCACAGCAAAACGAACAGGCTCGTGGAAGCCGCCGCCAACAAGGCGTTTTTGGAAAGGGAAAACATGGATACCACCTGTAGTCAGGCAAAAAGCCAACTCAGCCGAGGCTGAAGTCCAGTAGTTTTTTTCAGGCGGGCACAGGGGATAGGCAACCGTTGCCGATCAGCCCTGAATGCCAACACCCGGCGGTGATACGACGGCGTACACCGATGAGCTACGGACAGGTGGAGGGTATTGACCGATCTGCGCAGGCTGCTGGCTCCCACACGGCACGACGCCAGCGTTGAACGCTGGAACCACGACCGCGATGACAGGGGATGCAGGCATGAGCCGATCTCTTGAAGGAGCGGGTTCGAAAACCCGAAGAGCGCTGACTATAACCAGCGCCCGATGGACAACGCAATATTTAACCGAACAACCAATAGCCAAGCGCCGTCAGCACCACCACTGCCAACACGGGCCGCATCACCCGGTAGGCCTTGGGATGCTTGCGTTTGAATTGCTTGACCCGGCCACTGATGCCGTCGCTGAACGATTTGCTCCAGGCATAGGCCCGGTTGATGCCACCGACGTGTTCATCATCCAGGTTCTGTGGCGCGGTGGCGCGGCCGAGGAACGCGCTGATGGTGCGGTTGAGACGGGTCATCAACCGGCTTTTCAAGGGTCGCTCGACATCACAGAACAGAATCACGCGGGTCTGCGGGGTTTCGTTCTTGACCCAGTGCACATAGGTTTCATCGAACATGACGTCTTCGCCGTCGCGCCAGGCGTAGATCTGACCATCGACGAAGATCCGGCAGTCGTCGGAATTGGGAGTGGACAGCCCCAGGTGATAACGCAACGAACCGGCGAAAGGGTCTCGGTGGGGATTCAGATGGCTGTCACCCGGCAGCAGGGCAAACATGGCGCCCCGGACATTGGGGATCTGGCTGACCAGCGCGACCGTCCTGGGGCACAGCAGCTCGGCCGACGGCAGCGGTTTGTCGTACCACTTGAGGTAAAAACGTTTCCAGCCCTTCTTGAAGAACGAGCCGAAACCCGCGTCGTTGTTCTTCTCGGCAGCGCGAATGTAGCCCTCGTCGAACAGGTGCATGGCCTCATCGCGGATGACTTGCCAGTTGTCCTTGAGCACATCCAGTTCGGGAAACTTGCTGCGGTCCAGGTAAGGTCTCGAGGGCACGCCGGAGAACAGGTACATCAAGGTGTTATAGGGGGCGAACAGCGCCGAGTGGTTGACGAACTGACGCAACACCGGCAAACGCGCCTTGCCACGCAAATGCACATACAGCGTACTGCCCAAAAACAGCAGCAACACCGAGGCCTTGGCGACGAACGAAACGGTCATTTTATAACTCCTTGTCCAAAAACACCTTACGCAACACCACCAGCCCAGCGCAGCGGCCGGCCATGTTATAGATCATGGCCTGGCCAGGAAACCGTCTGGCGCAACATTCACTGTTGAGGATCACGCAATAATTTCCTTCTTACCATGCGTGACCTGAACTGTGGCTGACGCCCGTCAACACCCTTTCCAAATGCGATTTAACCGCCTGCCACATCCTGCAGACAGTTACTGCTGGATCTCCTGCTCGGTAAACAGATCACTGAACAACATGCTCGACAAGTACCGCTCGCCCGAATCCGGCAGGATCACGACGATGGTCTTGCCCTGCATCTCCGGTTTTTCCGCCAGGCGCACGGCCACGGCCATCGCCGCGCCACAAGAGATCCCGCAGAGGATGCCCTCCTCCTGCATCAAGCGCAGGGCCATGGCCTTGGACTCGTCGTCAGAGACCCGCTCGACCAGGTCAACGATCGACAGGTCAAGGTTCTTCGGCACGAACCCGGCGCCGATCCCCTGGATCTTGTGGGGGCTGGGCTTGATCTCCTGGCCCGCCATCGCCTGGGTAATTACCGGCGAAACCTCGGGTTCGACTGCCACCGACAGGATCGGTTTGCCACAGGTGTTCTTGATGTACCGCGAAACGCCGGTGATGGTGCCGCCGGTGCCCACGCCGGCCACCAGCACGTCCACCGCGCCGTCGGTGTCGTTCCAGATTTCCGGGCCGGTGGTTTTTTCGTGGATCGCCGGGTTCGCCGGGTTATCGAACTGCTGCGGCATGAAGTATTTGGCTGGATCGCTGGCCATGATCTCGGTGGCTTTGTCGATGGCCCCTTTCATGCCCTTCGCCGGCTCGGTGAGCACCAGTTCCGCTCCCAGGGCCTTGAGCACCTTGCGTCGCTCAATGCTCATGGAGGCGGGCATGGTCAGCATCAGCTTGTAGCCACGGGCGGCGGCGACGAACGCCAGGCCGATCCCGGTGTTGCCAGAAGTTGGTTCGACGATGGTCATGCCCGGCTTGAGTTTGCCCGAGCTTTCAGCGTCCCAGATCATGTTCGCGCCGATCCGGCACTTGACCGAATACCCTGGGTTACGCCCCTCGATCTTGGCCAGGATGGTCACACCGCGCGGGGCAATGCGGTTGATCTGCACCAGCGGCGTATTACCGATGGAATGGGCGTTGTCAGCGAATATACGGCTCATGGCTGGGTCCTTGATGCAGCGGGAATGTAAGCCTTTAAAGGTATGCCTGTTGCCCATGGGCGTCCAGTTGCACCGAACGTTCCCGTTGTTGCAGCAGTCAATGGCATTAGAAGGCGCTCCCTCAACAAACGCTGGAGACTGACTGACATGAAGCGTCGATACCGTTGGCCATTGTGGGTTTTCGCCGCCATCGCCGCGGTGCTGGTGGCCCTGCATTTCACCTTGCCTTATCTGGTACGCGACTACCTGAACGACAAACTGGCCGACATGGGCGATTATCGCGGCCGGATCACCGACGTGGACCTGGCCCTGTGGCGCGGTGCCTACCGGATCAATGGCCTGGAAATCGTCAAGGTCGACGGCAAGGTCCCGGTGCCGTTCGTCAGCGCACCGCGGGTGGACCTGTCTGTGAGCTGGCACTCGCTGTGGTACGACCATGCGGTGGTCGCCGAGGTTGAATTCGCCCGCGCCGAAGTGAACTTTGTCGACGGCGGCGCCAACCGCCAGAACTCCCAGACCGGCCAGGGCACCAACTGGCGCGAACAATTGAGCAAATTGCTGCCCATTACCCTCAACGAAGTGCGCATCCGGGATGGCAAGGTCACCTTTCGCAATTTCAACTCCAAGCCGCCGGTCAACCTGCGGGCCACCGAGGTCAACGCCAGCTTCTACAACCTGACCAACGTGGTCGACACCAAAGGCAAGCGCGACGCCCGTTTCGAGGGCAAGGCCCTGGTGGCCGAACACGCGCCATTGGAAATGCAGGCCACCTTCGACCCCTTGAGCAACTTCGAGGAGTTCGATTTCCGCCTGCGTGCCAGGAACATCGAACTCAAGCGCCTGAACGACTTCGCCGGGGCTTATGGCAAGTTCGATTTCAATGCCGGCCACGGCGACCTGGTGATCGAGGCGCAAGCCGACAACGGCAAGCTCAGCGGCTACATCAAGCCACTGCTGCGCGATGTCGATGTGTTCGACTGGCAGCAGGACGTGGAAAACCAGAACAAGAACATCTTCCGCTCGGTCTGGGAAGCCTTGGTCGGCACGGGCGAAACGGCCCTCAAGAACCAGCGCAAGAACCAGTTCGCCACCCGGGTGGAACTCAGCGGCAATGTTCACCAGCAGGACATCAGCGCCTTCGAAGCCTTCCTGCAGATCCTGCGCAATGGTTTCGTCGAGGCCTTCAATGCCCGTTATGAACAACCGCCGCCGTCGACCGACTAGGGCTTGCGCGTGACGGTGTAGCGGCCGGGCGCTTCTGCTGCCGCTATTCCCGCTCCATGCTGCAATGAGTCCCAGCCCAGGCATGCCAAGGCCAGCGAACGCGGCACAGCCTCGCGACCGCTGCTGTAGCGAGTGATGCTGCGAGCGCTGACCCCAAGCGCTTCGGCGGCCTTGTTCAAAGACAAGCCGGTGCGGGCGCGCCAATTGATGAAAATGCGGGTATTTTCATCCACGGCGTTCTGCGCCAGTGCATCCAGATAAAGGGTATCGGCACCGATCTGGATATCCGGTTCGGGCCATTCCACGCTCCAGCCATCGTCCCCCAGACTCGCGCCTCCAAACGCGCCCTCTTCAAGCAAAGGCTGCAAGCCCGGATAACGTTGCACATCGGCGCTCATGTCCAGTGTCAGCCGCTGCCCATCAATGAACGTCAATTCGAGACTGAACGGTAATAAGACCTGCACAGCCGACAGCCGCGGCCGTTTCATGGGTAGCATCGTTGCCAATCCTCCAGCAGTTGCGCTTGATGGGCGCTGACCCAGTCCAGCGCTTCCTTGATGATCAATGACAGCGCCCGGCCCGTCATCACTTCGAATGTGGTACCCCTGTGGCGAGGGAGCTTGCTCCCGCTGGGCTGAAGCGGCCCCAAAAGTCTGCGAGCGCTGCGCACTCGAGCGGGAGCAAGCTCCCTCGCCACAAGAGCGGCTGACCGTAAGTAAAAACATGAACCCGGAAGCGTATCGCCAAATTGGCGATACGCAATACTGGCAAGGCGCCGAAACCGAGTCAACATGTGACGCCCCATTCAGAGACTGAATACAGCGTCTGCGTTCACAGTCGGCGGGGCGCCGCGTTATAGTCGGGCACGATATTTATTTAGCGCGCCCCGCCTCGCCAGGCCGGCGACACCGTTCGAGGAATTGCAGATGAAGTTCGAAGGCACCAGCGCCTACGTGGCCACCGATGACCTGAAACTGGCCGTGAACGCCGCCATCACCCTGGAGCGACCATTGCTGGTCAAGGGCGAACCGGGCACCGGCAAGACCATGCTGGCCGAACAACTGGCCGAGTCCTTTGGCGCGCGCCTGATTACCTGGCACATCAAGTCCACCACCAAGGCCCACCAGGGCCTCTACGAGTACGACGCGGTCAGCCGTCTGCGGGACTCGCAGCTGGGCGTGGACAAGGTCCACGACGTGCGCAACTACCTGAAGAAGGGCAAGCTCTGGGAAGCGTTCGAGTCCGAGGAGCGGGTGATCCTGCTGATCGACGAAATCGACAAGGCCGACATCGAGTTCCCCAACGACCTGCTGCAGGAACTCGACAAGATGGAGTTCTACGTCTACGAGACCGACGAAACCATCAAGGCCAAGCAACGGCCGATCATCATCATTACCTCCAACAACGAAAAGGAACTGCCGGACGCGTTTCTGCGCCGCTGCTTCTTCCACTACATCGCCTTCCCCGACCGCGTCACCCTGCAGAAAATCGTCGACGTGCATTACCCGGACATCAAGAAGGACCTGGTCAGCGAAGCGCTGGACGTGTTCTTCGACGTGCGCAAGGTGCCGGGCCTGAAGAAAAAGCCTTCCACCTCCGAACTGGTGGACTGGCTCAAGCTGCTGATGGCCGACAACATCGGCGAAGCGGTGCTGCGCGAACGTGATCCGACCAAGGCCATCCCACCGCTGGCCGGCGCCCTGGTCAAGAACGAACAGGACGTGCAATTGCTCGAGCGCCTGGCGTTCATGAGCCGTCGCGGCACTCGCTGATCCTCTTCGTCTAACAAGAGCGAGGGCGATTGCCATGCTGCTTAACCTGTTCAATGAGATGCGCGCCGCCAAGGTGCCCGTGTCGGTGCGCGAACTGCTGGACCTGATCAACGCGCTGAAACAGCGGGTGATCTTCGCCGACATGGACGAGTTCTATTACCTGTCCCGGGCGATCCTGGTGAAGGACGAACGGCATTTCGACAAGTTCGACCGGGCGTTCGCCGCCTACTTCAACGGCCTGGAGAAACTCGACGATCACCTCCAGGCGCTGATTCCCGAAGACTGGTTGCGCAAGGAATTCGAGCGTTCGCTGACCGACGAAGAGCGGGCACAGATCCAGTCCCTCGGTGGCTTGGACAAGCTGATCGAAGAGTTCAAGAAGCGCCTGGAAGAGCAGAAGGAACGCCATGCCGGCGGCAACAAGTGGATCGGCACCGGCGGGACCAGCCCGTTCGGCTCCGGCGGCTTCAACCCCGAAGGTATCCGGGTCGGCGACGCCGGCAAGCGCCAGGGCAAGGCCGTGAAGGTCTGGGACCAGCGCGAGTACAAGAACCTCGACGACCAGGTGGAATTGGGCACCCGCAACATCAAGATCGCCCTGCGCCGCCTGCGCAAGTTCGCTCGCCAGGGTGCGGCCGAAGAGCTGGACATCGACGGCACCATCGACCACACCGCCCGCGATGCCGGTCTTCTGAACATCCAGATGCGCCCGGAACGACGCAACACCGTCAAGTTGTTGCTGCTGTTCGACATCGGTGGCTCGATGGATGCCCACGTGAAGATCTGCGAAGAACTGTTCTCGGCCTGCAAGACCGAGTTCAAGCACCTGGAGTATTTCTACTTCCACAACTTCGTCTACGAATCGGTGTGGAAGAACAACCTGCGCCGCACCTCGGAGCGCACCTCGACCCAGGACTTGCTGCACAAGTACGGCGCCGACTACAAAGTGATCTTCATCGGCGATGCCGCCATGGCGCCTTATGAAATCACCCAGGCCGGCGGTAGCGTCGAACACTGGAACGAAGAAGCCGGTTATGTGTGGATGCAGCGCTTCATGGAGAAGTACAAGAAGCTCATCTGGATCAATCCGTACCCCAAGGACACCTGGGGCTATACCGCCTCGACCAACATCGTGCGCGAGTTGGTCGAGGACCGGATGTACCCGCTGACCTTGCGGGGGTTGGAGGAAGGGATGCGGTTTCTTTCCAAGTGATCTTTGGTGCCCTTTAGGGCCTCATCGCGAGCAAGCTCGCTCCCACAGGGATCTTGTGTATGACGAAGATCCAGTGTGGGAGCGAGCCTGCTCGCGATGCTTTTAGCAGTCGAGAAAAACGTGCAGGCACTCAACCTGATGCCGATGCGCCACCTCCTGCACCACCGGCCGCAACCGCACCTGCGCCCCCGGCAGGCATTGCGCCAGCCGGGCCAGGGCCAACGGGGTCAAGGCGCCCAGGCGTGGATAACCACCAATGGTTTGCCGGTCGTTGAGCAGCACAATCGGCTGGCCATCCGGCGGCACCTGCACGGCACCGAGCGGGATGCCCTCGGAAATCATCGCCGACCCCTGATACTCCAACGCCGTGCCCAGCAAGCGCATGCCCATGCGGTCGGCGCGACTGTCCAGCGTCCATGGGGTGTTGAACGCGTCGAACAGACTCTGCCCGCTGAACGCACCGTTCTGTGCTCCCAGGATCAAGTCCAGCGGCTGCGCTTGCTGGAAGTCCGGAATCCGTGTGTGCGGCATGGGCCGAGGCGTCACCGCGCCTGAATAGCTCAGGTGCTCGCCGCGACTCAGCGCCCGCCCTCGCCCATCCAGGCCACCGAGTTCCTCACGCACCACCGTCGCCCGACTGCCCAGCACCGCAGGCGCATTGAAACCGCCCGGAGCTGCCAGGTAGGCCCGGGCACCGAGCACGGGCTGGGTGAGCGCCAGCACCTGACCTTTGCGCAAGCTGAAGAAGCGCCACGACGCCACCCCCTGGCCGTCTATCCGTGCGCCCAGGTCCGCCCCGGCCAGCGCCAGCACGCAATCCTCTTCGGCCATCACGGTGAAACCGCCGAGGGTAATCTCCACCACCGCGGCCCCCAGGGCATTGCCGAGCATCCAGTTGGCCCAGGCCATCGACAACCAGTCCGCCGCGCCACCCTGGGTCACGCCCAGATGCCTCACGCCGAAACGGCCGGCGTCCTGCAACAGGCACAGCGGGGTGCTGGCCTCGATCAACAACCGGCTCATGCCTGGGCCTCCAACGGTGTATCGTCGCCACCCAGCGCGATGAATTCGGCATGGTCCACGGGAGCAAAACGCACCGTGTCTCCCGGCTGCATCAGGCTGTAGCCATCGCGCTCGCGATCAAACAGTTTGGTCGGGGTGCGACCGATCAGGTTCCAGCCACCGGGCGATACCACCGGGTACGCCGCGGTCTGGCGCTCGGCGATACCAACGCTGCCCGCTGCCACGCGCTTGCGCGGCGTGTCGAGGCGCGGTGCGGCCAGTTCCTCGTCCACCAGCCCCATGAAGGCAAAGCCGGGAGCGAAGCCCAGGGCAAACACCTGGTACTCGCGTTCGCTGTGGCGGCGGATCACCTGGGCGACCGTCAACCCGCTGCGGCTCGCCAGCAGCTCCAGCTCCGGCCCGACACGGAGGTCGTACCACACCGGCAGCACGTGGCATTGGCCGGCGGACCGGGCATCCGGTGAAAGGTTATTCAACGCCTCGTCGATCAATTCACGAGCCTGCACCGGGTTCAGGGCGAGCAAATCGTAGTGCACCATCAACGTGGTATAGGACGGCACCAGGTCAATCAGATGCTCGGCAAACACCGCTCGCAAACGCTCGCTGGCGGCGAGCATCCAGGGCATGTTGGCCTCGGCGATCTCATCGAACAGGCGCACCATCAAGCAGTCCACTGCCACCACTTCCAAGCGTGGTCTCATGGCGCACTCTGCCGGTCCAGGGCTTCGCGGATGCGTTGCACGGCCGCCACGGAGCTGGCGTTGTCGCCGTGTACGCACAAGGTGTTGGCCATAAGGTTCAAGGCGCTGCCGTCACTGGCGGTCAACGCATCGCCGCGGGCGATGGTCAGGGCCTGCCCGATAATCACCTCGGGATCGTGGTGCACCGCACCCGGCGCTTGCCGCGAAACCAGGCGACCGGCACTGTCATAGGCGCGGTCGGCAAAGGCTTCGAACCACAAGGTCAGGCCGTACTCGTCGCCCAGGGCCTGGGCGGCGCTGTTGTCCCGGGTCGCCATGAGCATCAGCGGCAGTTGCCGATCATAGGCCGCGACGGCCTGGATCACCGCGCGCAGTTGCGCCGGATTGGCCATCATGTCGTTGTACATCGCGCCGTGGGGCTTGACGTAGCTGACCCGCCCGCCTTGCGCCCGGCAGATGCCGTCGAGGGCGCCGATCTGGTAGTGCAGCAAGTCCTGCAATTCCTGGGCACCGTAGGCCATGGAACGCCGGCCGAAGCCAGCCAGGTCCTGATAAGCCGGGTGCGCGCCGATTCGTACGCCGTGGCTCAGGGCCAGGCTGACGGTCTTGCGCATGATGCTCGGGTCGCCGGCATGAAAGCCGCAGGCGATGTTGGCGCAATCGATGAAGGGCATCACCTCGGCGTCCAGACCCATGGTCCAGCTGCCGAAGCTTTCGCCAATGTCGCAGTTCAATAGCAGGCGGCTCACGGTGAACGCTCCTGTAGGTTCTTTCTTTTGATCATGGGGCCAAGCCATGAAGCCCAGGCCCCACAAGTTATCAGTTACTCGGCTTCCAACTGCTTGCCTTGGGTTTCCGGCAGGCTCAACGCCGCGAGGATCACCACGCCATAGGACACTGCGGCGAACGCTCCGATACCCACGCTCAGCGGCACTTTCTGGCTCAGCAGGCCAATCAACAGCGGGAACAATGCTGCCACCGCCCGGCCAATGTTGTAGCAGAAACCCTGCCCCGAACCACGGATGCGCGTAGGGAACAGCTCGGTGAGGAACGAGCCCATGCCGCTGAACATACCCGAAGCGAAGAACCCCAGGGGAAAGCCCAGCCAGAGCATCACGTTATTGCTCACGTGCAGTTGGGTATACAGCAGCACGATGGTGAAAGAGCCGACGGCATACAGGACGAAGTTCTTTTTCCGACCCAGGATGTCCGACAGGTACGCGCTGACGACGTAACCGACGTAGGAACCGACGATCACCATCGCCAGGTAGCCACCGGTGCTCAACACGCTCAAGCCACGCTCATTCTTGAGGAACGTTGGCAACCAGGAGGTGATGGCGTAGTAACCGCCCAAGGCACCGGTGGTCAGCAACGAGGCACGAAAGGTGGTGAAGAGGATGCCGGGGGCGAAGATCTCGTAGAACTTCGCCGGATTGCTCGGCGTTTGCCGGGCCTTGGCCTGGCTATAGACTTCCGGGTCCTTGACCAGGCGCCGGACGAATATCACGAATATCGCCGGGACAATACCCAGGATAAACAAGGCGCGCCAGGCGTCTTCCGGCGGTAATACCGAGAACAGCAGCGCATACAGGATCGCTGTCATGCCCCAGCCCAGGGCCCACCCCGACTGCACCATGCCCACCGCCTTGCCGCGGTCCTTGGCGCGGATCACCTCGCCCATCAACACCGCGCCAGCAGTCCATTCGCCGCCGAAGCCAAAGCCCATCAGTGTGCGGGAGATCAACAGTTGTTCGTAATTCTGGGCAAAGCCGCACAGGAAGGTGAAGAAGGCGAACCACAGCACCGTCAGTTGCAGGGTGCGCACCCGACCGATGCGGTCCGAGAGAATGCCCGCCACCCAGCCGCCAATGGCCGAAGCGATCAAGGTACTGGTGTGGATCAGGCCTGCCTGGCCAGTGGTGATACCCCACATCGCGATCAGGGTCGGCACCACGAAACTGAGCATCTGCGTGTCCATGCCGTCCAGGGCGTAGCCGATCTTGCAGCTCCAGAAGGTGCGACGTTCCTGCTGGTTGATGTTGCGATACCAGTCAAATGGGCCGGAACGGGCCTGGGGTTGGGGGACGCCGAGCGTGTCGGGTGCACTCATGGTGGTTCTCCGCAGTTTTATTGTTGTAAGTCTCGACGACGCTGACGTGGAGACCGATGCGTCGATTCTTGAGCGCGCGGCCGATCCCGTCCAACGAATAAAACCTTGGCTGGGTCATAAGAAAAACTTGATTGGGGGAACAGAGATAAAGAAACGACATTGCCGGAACTGAATGAACACAGTTGTGGCGAGGGGATTTATCCCCTCGCCACAGAGGCTCGCTGCGGCGCTACAGCCCGCGCAGGTCGCGCTCTTCAATCGGCCGGCCCTGGCGCAGGCGCTTGCCGCCCAGCACCACCCAGTCGATCAGGCGGAACAGGCATTCCAGGCCGAACGACAGCAACAACGCACCGCTGATGCCCCAGATCATGGCCTCGGGGGTCAACAGGATCTGGTAGCTGTAGCCATTCCAGGTTTCCTTGCGGATGTCCGGATCGGCGGCCAGTGCCACTTGCAGCATGCGGATGTACCACGGGCCTTGCATCGCCTGGAATTGCTTGTCCAGGGCCTGCTGGCGCACGAGCAAGGTGTTCAGGCTGTCGGCGTCGCTGCGAAAGATCGGGTCTTCGCTGGCGCGGTAATGGGCCACCAGGGCTTGCATGTCGCCCTTGAAGAACTGGTTGGCGGTGCCCTGGAACCCTTGCAGGCCGGTCTGCGCCTCGATCAGGTGCGCCTCGACCCGCTTGGCGTAATCATTGATGAAGCCCGGCACCTGGACCCCAACCAACAGGCCCACCGCGAACAACACCAGCCGTAGATAACTGAGCAACATAACGTGACGTCCTTATTCGGTCCGGCCGTGGCTGACGCATTCACCGCGTCGCCACAGGCTCCATTGACCAGGTTCGTAGCGGGTCCAGGTTTCGTTTTCGGTCAACGGTTCGGTGGCGATCACCGTGACCACGTCGTTGGGCGTGGTTTCAGCCTGGAAATCGACAATCACATCCACATCCTTGAGCCGCGCCGGGCCGAACGGCGCGCGACGGGTGATCTGGGCCAGTTTGGTCGAGCAATAGCAGAACAGCCAGTCGCCATCGCTGAGCAAGCAGTTGAACACGCCTTTGCTACGGTATTCGGCGCAGGCCTCGATCAGCGACGGGAGCAATTGTTCCACCTCCACCGGTTCGGGGAAGGCCTGGCGCACGCGGTTGAGCAGATCGCAGAAAGCCGCTTCGCTGTCGGTATCGCCCACCGGGCGGTAGAAGCTCACGCCCGGCTGGAAATCGGCGAGCTGGCCGTTGTGGGCAAAACACCAGTTGCGGCCCCACAACTCACGCACGAACGGGTGCGTGTTGGACAGGCAGACCTTGCCGACGTTGGCCTGGCGAATATGTCCGATCACCACTTCGCTCTTGATCGGATAGCGCTGCACCAGGTTCGCCACTTCCGATTCGCTGCTGGCGGCCGGGTCCTGGAACAGGCGCAGGCCACGGCCCTCATAGAAGGCGATGCCCCAGCCGTCCCGGTGCGGCCCGGTCTTGCCGCCGCGCTGCATCAGCCCGGTGAAGCTGAACACGATGTCGGTCGGCACATTGGCGCTCATGCCCAATAACTCACACATGCTCGAACTCTCGCTTCAAGGGGCAGGCCCGGTTACAGGCGCGGTTCGATACGCGAACGCTGGGGGTTGCTCGGCACGGGCGGGCGACCGTAACGGTCATCACCGGCCACGCCAAACGGTGGCTCGTCCTCCGGCTCATCGGCCGCGGCGGCGGCTTTTGCGGCGGCGGCCCGTTCCTTGCGAGCGTTGGCGGCCCGCTCGATAGGGAAGCGGATCAGCACCAAAATGAAGTAGAGGCCGAAGGCGATCATGCCGTACATGAGCAGATCGGAGGCCGCCCGCCAGACGTTGTTGCCGACTTTGAACAGCACGTCCAGGGCAACAATGGCCAAGGCCGGGGCGACCCTGTCCTTCACCGGATCAACGATGGTCGGGCAAAACAGCAGCACCGCCATCAGCAACCGCAGCGGTTCGCGCAACCAGCGCCACATCCAGCGGGTCATGCGCATCCACACCAGCAGGCAGCCCAGGGCGGCAAAGGCGTAGAGGCCCCAGGCGATCAGATAGTCATTCTCGGTCATGGTGTCCATGGCAAGGCAGGCAAGTCGGGTAGAGACAAGCCATTTCTGGCTTGCCTCCCCCTAAGAACCGTACGTGCGCCTTTCAACGCATACGGCTCAAGTCTTTAGAAAGCCCCTCGCGGAGCCGGCTTGTTCACTGTCAATCCACGGCTGTGAAGCTGTTGATGACAAACTGGGTGCAATAGTACTCGGTTATCCAAGGTGTCTCCACCGCCGTGGGAGCGCTGGATTATGTGATGGTCATGCCATCCACTGACTTTGGTTATTGGCTGTTTACACAGCGGGCACAGGCCTTGCTGACCTTGGAATAGCCTGACAATCTGCTTCCGGTACTTCAGCTTTTTGAGCATCCGTTCCATTCGTAGCTTCTCGCCCATTTCTTCCATGGAAGGATCAAAGGGATTGTATTCCCCGCTTACCTTCCGATGCCTCTCAATCGGAGTACCTGCTATCGAGTACATTGAGGCTAATGTTTTCGTCCCATCGTCCTTCAACACCGTGGTGGCGAATACCCAATTCCTGCCTTCGTGTGTCTGGAAATAATTCCTCCGAACCCACTCCAGCGACTTATTAGGGTGTCGCCGTTTCGCCCAACGCCAAAGAGCATGGAAAATGGAGTTGTCCATCCGGCTATACGCCTTCTTGGCAACCACTGGCTGGTGATACAACGCCCAACCACGCAATAACGGATTCAACTGTCGGATCAGATCCTGCTGCCTCGCCGTCTTGCTGGTGCTGATGACCTCTTTTACCTTGCGGTAGAACGCTTTCACATTCTTCTTGCTCGGCTTGATAAGGAGCTTCCCGCCGTATTTGCGGAAATTCCAACCCAGGAAATCAAAGCCCTCGTCAATGTGAACGACGCGAGTTTTCTCGAGTGACAGCTGCAGTCCTCGCACTGCGAGGAACTGCTCAACCCAAGGTCTGATCTCGTTTTCGAGCATCTCTTTGGAGCTGCCGGTAATCACAAAGTCATCCGCATATCGCACCACATTGATTTTCAGCTTCTTGGCCTTCGTTACGCCCAAATGTTGCTTGAGCTGTGACTCCAGTCCATCCAGCACCATGTTTGCCAAGGTAGGCGAGATAATCCCGCCCTGTGGCGTACCGGCATCCGTTGCCTGTAGCTGGCCTTTATGAATCACACCAGCCTTCAACCATTTCTGAAGGATCTCTTTGTCTGTGGGGACATGGGCGATCAGCCAGTCATGATTGATGTGGTCGAAGCAGCCTTTAATATCCGCCTCCAATACCCATTGGGCCGAGACCTTCTTGGATAAGCAGACGAATAGCTGCCCCATCGCATCCGCCGTGGAACGCTCGATCCGAAAGCCGTAGCTGTTTGGATCGCCGGTGGTTTCCGCAATGGGCGCCAAGGCCAGCAGATATAACGCCTGCATAGCCCTGTCAGTCATGGTCGGGATGCCCAGTGGGCGCTCCGTCCCGTTTGACTTCGGAATGAAGACACGCCTTAGAGGCCGTGGCTTGTATCCGTGGCGCTTCAACCCGTTTGCCGCTTTCCATTTGGCATCGGGTGTATCCCAGAGCACGCGGTCGACTCCCGCCGTGCGTTTGCCCTGGTTTTCAGTGACTCGCCGTGTGGCCAAGTATCTGGCCGAACGAGAGCGGGTCAGCATCCGTTGCAAGGCTTTCACCCTGCGCCAATTACCTTCCCGACAAGCCTTCGCAATCCGTATCTGCATCGCCCGGACATTCCGCTGAACACGACACCAGTCGATGTCGTGCCATTGCTGCGGAACGCCGGAAGGCGCAGACACGGCCGTATGGCTATGTACTTTCATGCTGCCTTCCTCTCAACGTACCTGAGCTGAAGACGTACGCATCCCCTGACGGGAATGGACGCTCCCGTCAGGGCTGGATTAATAGGAAACCTCAACCACAGGTTTCTAAGATTATTGAGACAGGCTCAATCAGAGTTCATGCGACGAAAGACCACGCAGAAGTCTGCCCGGTTTCCCGTGAGGTTATGTTTCAACCTCTATCCGAACCATTACAGCTCGGCGTTCGCTTTCTCTGCGATCCCATACCCGCACAGCCAACAGCTCCCCTTGCGGTTCACCTGCCCGAAGGCAGCCGTACGGGCTTACCACGTTCCCTGTCTGTCACACGGTTGGTTTAGGACCTGCCTTTTCGCCGGTGACCTTAATGACGACGTACCTCCAGCCTCTACAGAGGTATCCGATCACGTGCCTTTTGGCTCAAGCCTGTTAGCAGTTTCGGCTTGTTTATAATTACGACGTTTATCAGCAGTTCACATATGTTGCCCATGCCAACCAGCCTGGCGCCTCAACCCGGTACTGCTCCGAGCATCCCTGCATCACCTCGCGGCAATTGCAGACCCATTTGGGGGCTACGTTGTTAGAAAAGCTTCACACCTCACCGTTGCCGATGACGCATGTTCTCCTAGGCTATCGTTGGTCGCACAACGAGTCCGCTGCTAGCTTGGGGACAAGCTAGATGGACAATGACAGACAGAGCTTTCGCTCGCGTCTTCAGATCGAGGGGGGCAGGAACTGACTGGCAGCATGCCCAAAGAATTATTTCCTCCTGTTTCAGAAGCAGGAGAAACCCCCTGCGGGGACTCTCTCCCGCATGGGTAGGGTTCTGAAAAGAACCGATGATTTAACGAGCGCTCCAGAACCAGTGAAGCCTGTTCTGTGGTCGAACTTCCGAGCGCTAGTCGACCTTTGGCTGCCCCCGCCGCAGCGGTAAGTCCTTGAGGGCATTGGACTTATTGGGAGGTTTTGTTTCTTGGGGTTGGGTACCCAAGCTTTCGGTTTCGTTTTGGAAACCCTTCAAGATGACCGTACACCTTGAAGTCTTGAAGACACGCTACGCGTGTCGCACAGAGACGCTTATAGTAACGGCTTTTCGCTCGTCAGGCTGCCCCGGCGTCTGGCGAATGGCCCGCGTGGTTGATTCTGTCCGGGCCATGTGTCCCTTTTCGTACAACGTTCGAGAGCCTTTCATGTCCCTATCTGCCCACGTTTCCAACGCCCCGATTGCCCGCAGGGACCCCGGTGTTGACCCATACGCCTGGCTGCAGGAACGCGACACCGACGCCGTGCTCGACTACCTCAAGGCGGAAAACAGCTATCAGGAAGCGCAACTCGCCGACCAGGCCGAACTGCGCGAAACCCTGTTCCAGGAGATCAAGGGCCGGATCCTCGAGACCGACCTGTCGCTGCCCTCGCCCTGGGGCCCGTACCTGTATTACACCCGTACCACAGCCGGTGACGAATACCCGCGCCACTACCGCTGCCCGCGTCCGGCCGATGACAGCCTGAGCGTGGATGAAAGCCGCGAACAACTGCTGCTGGACCCGAACGTGCTGGCTGGCGGCGGCTTCTTTTCCCTGGGCGCTTTCAGCATCAGCCCCGACCACCAGCGCCTGGCCTACAGCCTGGACACCACGGGCGACGAGATCTACACGCTGTTCGTGAAGGAATTGTCCAACGACAAGGTCAGCGAACTGTCCTTCGCCGATTGCGACGGCAGCATGACCTGGGCCAATGACAGCCTGACGCTGTTTTTCGGCGAGTTGGACGACACCCACCGCCCCCACAAACTCTGGCGCTATCGCCTGGACGGCACTGCCGCCGAGGAAGTGTTCCATGAGCCGGACGGGCGTTTCTTCCTGCACTGCTACCGTTCAAGCTCGGAAAAGCAGTTAATCCTGTCCCTGGGCAGCAAGACCACCAGTGAAGTCTGGGTACTGGACGCCGCGCAACCGCAGCGCCCCTTTACCTGCCTGGCGCCCCGCGTGGAAAACCATGAATACGACGTCGACCACGGCCTGCTCGATGGCCAATGGACCTGGTTGATCCGCAGCAACCGCGACGGGATCAACTTCGCCCTGTACCAGGCCGCCGACACGGGTGTGGCGCCGACCGAGGCCGACTGGCAGAACCTGATCCCCCACAGCGACACGGTGATGATCGACGGCCTGAGCCTGAACGCCGGAGCCATGACCTTGAGCCTGCGCGAAGGCGGCCTGCCGATCATCGAGGTTCACCCGCAAGGCTTGCCGGCCTATCGAGTGCAACTGCCGGATGCAGCCTATAGCCTGCATGTGCAGAACAGCCTGGAGTTCGTCAGCGACCGCATCCGCCTGCGCTACGAGGCCCTGAACCGTCCGGCGCAGATCCGTCAGTTGGACCTGGCCAGCGGCGCACAGATAGTGCTCAAGCAAACCCCGGTACTGGGCCCGTTCGACGCCGATGCCTACGTCAGCCAGCGGCTTTGGGCGACGGCGCCGGACGGTACCCAGGTGCCCATCAGCCTGGTGGTCAAGCGCGAAGCCCTCGGCCGGCCGGTACCGTTGTACCTGTACGGCTACGGTGCCTATGGCGAAAGCCTCGACCCGTGGTTTTCCCATTCGCGGCTGAGCCTGCTTGACCGCGGCGTAGCATTTGCCATCGCCCATGTGCGCGGCGGCGGCGAGTTGGGGGAAGCCTGGTATCGCGCCGGCAAGCAGGAACACAAGCACAACACGTTCAGCGACTTCATCGCCTGCGCCGAACATTTGATCAGCAACGGTTTCACCACCGCCGAGCAACTGGCAATCAGCGGCGGCAGCGCCGGTGGCCTGCTGATCGGTGCGGTGCTCAATCAACGCCCGGAGCTGTTCAAGGTTGCGATTGCCGAGGTGCCGTTCGTCGACGTGCTCAACACCATGCTCGACCCGGACTTGCCGCTGACCGTCACCGAATACGACGAATGGGGCAATCCGGAGGAGCCGGACGTTTTTGATCGGATCCGGGCCTACGCCCCGTACGAAAACGTCAGCGCCCAGGCCTACCCGGCGCTGCTGGTGATCGCCGGTTACAACGACAGCCGTGTGCAGTACTGGGAAGCGGCCAAGTGGGTGGCAAAATTGCGTGCCACCAAAACCGACGACAACCCCCTGCTGCTCAAGACCGAACTGGGCGCAGGCCATGGCGGAATGAGTGGGCGCTACCAGGGATTGCGTGACGTAGCGCTCGAATATGCATTTGTCTTGAAGGTTTTGAGGGTGGCCTGAGGAACTCTGTGGGATGGCCGGGTCTTAGCTCCATGCGCCGGGCCCAGATAAACCCCAGTCCAATGTAGGAGCAAGACTTTGTGGGAGCAAGGCTTGCCCGCGATACAGGCGACTCAGTTCTGTCTGTCAGATCAAGCTGATGCCATCGCGGGCAAGCCTTGCTCCCACAAGAGTCTGTCCCAGAGGTCTGCTTACACCCGGG
This sequence comes from Pseudomonas sp. H1_F01, assembly GCF_054681425.1. Lineage (NCBI taxonomy): Bacteria > Pseudomonadati > Pseudomonadota > Gammaproteobacteria > Pseudomonadales > Pseudomonadaceae > Pseudomonas > Pseudomonas sp. H1_F01. The sequence continues at coordinate 5,175,099 of NZ_CP162823.1, forward strand.
CCAAACTGAACCTGCAACAAACACAAGAAAAAGACCGTGCCAACATGTCAGAACCGACCTTACTGAACAAAGAAATCCGCGACTGGTTGATGGACTGCGGTCTGTTCGACCAGTTGCTGCCTGTCGACTTCGCCGCGGCGTCGGGCTATTTCAGCATCAGCGCCATCGCCGCGGGTGAAGCGATTTTCCGCGAGGGCGATGCCGGCAGCTTCATGTGCATCATTCACACCGGCCAGGTGGCCGTGCAGAAAACCGGCCCCGACGGCCAGCCCGTGACCATCGCCACGCTGCGCAGCGGCCGGGCATTCGGCGAAATGGCCGTGCTCGACGGCGAACGGCGCTCGGCCAGTTGCATCGCCGCCAGCGATTGCCAGTTGCTGAACCTGGGCAAGGACTCCCTGGAAAAAATGCTCAACGACGCCCCCAAGATCGCCGCCAAGATCATCCGCGCCCTCGCCGTCTCCCTGTCCAAGCGCCTGCGCATGGCTGATGGGCAGTTGTTGTCGCAGCAGGTCTGACCTCCCTCTGTCAGTTGAAACACAGAACCTGTGGGGAGCCTGTGGGAGCAAAGCTTGCTCGCGATAGCGGTGTTGCATATGTCGACGTCATCGCGAGCAAGCTTTGCTCCCACAGAGTCCACCTCAATGCCCGAACTCACAGGTTTTTACCATTCAGTTGTTTCACCGACGGGCTTCAGGTCTACCCCCCCGGCGACTTGGCCTTCACCGGCTTGGGCTCCATGCCCGGTATCGGCTGGTCCTTGGGCGGCTTGGGCATTTCGATGGGTGGCAGCAAGGGCGGCCCGCCGCCTCCGGGGCCAGCCTTGGGCACACCGTTGGGCGTCACCGGCGGATAGGGCATGGGAGTGGCGGTGCCAGGCGACCCGGGGATGCTGGGCGGGTTGACCGGAATCGTCGGTTGTTGAGCCTGGGCGCAACTAATTGAGAGCGCCGCCAGGGCAATGGCCGTTAGAATGATGCACTTCATCAATGGCTCCGTGGCTATTGTCTGCTTTAAGGCTAGTCGTTACCGCGCGGTTTGCCCTCCTACGAGATTTCCATGAAACGTTTCGTTCTGCTCGACACCACACCCATCCCTGATAACGGCGGTGCCCTGTGCCTGTTCGAGTACGGCGAAGACTTCGTCATCAAGATCCAGGGCGGCGACGGCGGGCAGTTGATGAACACCCGCATGCACGGTTCCGAAGACGCCCTGGCAGAGATCCCCTGCCGCAAGGTCGCCGGTCGTCCTGGCTCGCGCGTGCTGATCGGCGGCCTCGGCATGGGGTTCACCCTCGCCTCGGCCCTCAAGCACCTGGGCAAGACCGCCGAAGTGGTGGTGGCCGAACTGGTGCCCGGCGTGGTGGAGTGGAACCGTGGCCCACTGGGTGAAAAAGCCGGGCGGCCGCTGTCGGACCCGCGCACGGTGATCCGCATGGAAGACGTGGCCAAGGTGCTGCAAGCCGAACCCCAGGGTTTCGACGCGATCATGCTCGATGTCGACAACGGCCCGGAAGGCCTGACCCAGAAAGCCAACAGTTGGCTGTATTCGGCGGGAGGCCTGGCCGCCTGCGCCAAGGCCCTGCGGCCCAAGGGCGTGCTGGCGGTCTGGTCGGCCAGCGCTGACCGGCAGTTTTCCGACAAGCTGAAGAAGGCCGGCTTCAAGGCCGAAGAGGTGCAAGTGTTCGCCCATGGCAACAAAGGCACCCGCCACACCATCTGGATTGCCGAGAAGCTCAAGGGCTGAGCTAAACTCTGTCCAACCGTCATCCGTCTTGTCTACAAAGGTGAACCCATGAGTTCGTCAACGCCCCCGTCCAACACCGCCAAGCTGGACCGCATCCTCGCCGATGCCCAGCGCGACCGGGAGATGGGCTACCGCGACAAAGCCCTGAAAATGTACCCCCATGTCTGTGGCCGCTGCGCCCGTGAGTTTTCCGGCAAGCGCCTGAGCGAACTGACCGTTCACCACCGCGACCACAACCACGACAACAACCCGCAGGACGGTTCCAACTGGGAACTGCTGTGCCTGTACTGCCACGACAACGAACACTCGCGCTACACCGACCAGCAATATTTCGGCGACGGCTCCCTGAGCACCCCGAAAATCGCCAAGGCGACCCACAACCCCTTCGCCGCACTGGCCGGGTTGATGAAGAAGGACGAGTAACTGGCCGTTGTGGCGAACCGGTTTATCTTGCGCTGCAAAGTGTTGCTCCACAGATCCAGTCCCCTCACTCGACTGTGGAGCGGCTGCCTGGGCCGCTTTCATGGCCTCGCTGACAAATCTGCAATGCCCCCGTCAGGTCGCTGACAGCTTCGCACCTTTAGCATGCCCGCTACTTCCCTCATTTGCAGGTGAAGTAAGCCAAGGTTGATGAATATCAATCTGCCAAAGCCCTCCCTGCCTATGCTGGGGTTATCGGTGGCGGTGGCTCGCCCGGCCTGAAGGAGCGACACCATGAACACTCATCAACCCCCGACTGGCGCAACGTCATTCTGGCGGGGCAAGACCGGCATTGTCTTGATCATGTTGTTGGCCATTGGCCTCTTCTATCTGGCGCGAGAACACTTCAGCCACATCGCGGCGAATTGGCCGTACCTGATTCTCCTGATATGTCCCTTGATGCATATCTTCGGACACGGACACGGCCATGGCGGTCATGGACGACATGGCGAACCACCCGTCAACCGCAGGGATCAGGAAGGTTCCTAGCCATGCCCGACACTCCAGTGCACGTTCACCACAGTGCTTCAGCGCCCAGCGGCGACATGGCGACTGAATACACCTGTCCCATGCACCCGGAAATACGCCAACCCAGCCCCGGCATCTGCCCCAAGTGCGGCATGACGCTGGAGCCGGTGATGCCCGCGCTGGAAGAAGAGGACAATCCAGAACTCAAGGACTTCACCCGCCGCTTCTGGTGGTCCCTGCCGTTGACGGTCATCGTCACCGTGCTCGCCATGGCGGGGCACGCCTTGTCGCTGTTTCACGGTGCAACACAAAATTTCGTCGAGTTTTTCCTGGCGACACCCGTGGTCCTGTGGGCAGGCTGGCCGTTCTTTGTGCGGGCAGTGGCCTCTGTTCGCCAGCGTAGCCCGAACATGTGGACCCTGATTGGCCTGGGCACCGCGGCGGCCTATCTCTACAGTGTCGCAGCCACGTTTTGGCCCGGAGCTTTTCCCGCCACGTTCATGCAGGAGGGGCGGATCGGCGTCTACTTTGAAGCCGCCGCGGTGATCATCTCTCTTACCTTGCTGGGGCAGATGCTGGAGCTCAAGGCACGCTCGCAGACGTCGGCCGCCATCAAGTCGCTGCTGGGGCTATCCCCCAAAACCGCGCGCCGGATCAATGCCGACGGCCAGGAACAGGACATCCCCCTGACCCACGTCCATCAGGGTGACCGCCTGCGGATCAGGCCCGGTGAAAAGGTCCCGGTCGACGGTGCGGTGCTCGAAGGTGAAAGTGCCGTTGACGAGTCGATGCTCACTGGCGAGCCGGTTCCGGTGATCAAACGCGCCGGGGACAGCCTGATCGGCGCCACGATCAACACCCACGGCAGCTTGGTGATGACGGCGCAGAAGGTCGGCGCCGAGACCGTCCTGGCGCAAATTGTCCAGATGGTCGCCCGGGCCCAGCGCTCGAAAGCTCCTATGCAGCGCATGGCCGACGTGATCGCTGGCTATTTCGTCATGGGCGTGATTGCCATCGCCGTACTGACCTTTTTCGGCTGGGGGCTGTTAGGTCCCGAACCCGGCTGGGTCTTCGGGCTGATCAATGCCGTCGCCGTGCTGATCATCGCCTGCCCCTGTGCGCTGGGGCTCGCAACCCCCATGTCGATCATGGTGTCCACCGGCAAGGCTGCCAGCCTGGGCGTGCTTTTCCGGGACGCCAGCGCCATCGAGAACTTGTGCAGGATCGACACGCTGATCGTCGATAAGACCGGCACCCTGACCGAAGGGCGCCCGGCCTTTCACAGCGTGAAAGCCACCCAGGGCTTCGACGACCGCCAGGTGCTGCTGTTGGCCGCCAGCCTCGACCAGGGCAGCGAGCATCCCCTGGCCCACGCCATCGTCGATCACGCACGAGCCGAGCATCTTGAATTGATCAAGCCGGCTTCATTTGAGTCCGGCAGCGGCATCGGTGTCAGTGGCCAGGTGGATGGCAAGCAGGTCCACTTGGGCAATACCGCCCTGATGAACGCCGCCAGCATCAGCGTCAGCCCACTGCAACAACAGGCCGAGCAGCTACGCGCGCAAGGCATCAGCATTATCTACATAGCAGTCGACGGTGTACTGGCCGGGTTGCTGGCTGTCTCGGACCCGATCAAGCCGACCTCCAGAGAAGCGGTCAGCCGGCTCAAGGCTCACGACATAAAAATCATCATGGCCACCGGCGACGGCCTCACCACTGCACGCGCCGTGGCCAGGGAGATGGGCATTGAAGAGGTCCACGGCGAAGTCAAACCCGAGGACAAGGAGCGTCTGGTGGCGGACCTGCAGCGCGATGGCCGCCAGGTCGCGATGGCGGGTGACGGAATAAACGATGCTCCCGCCCTGGCTCGGGCGAACGTAGGCATTGCCATGGGGACAGGTACGGACGTGGCGATGAACAGCGCCCAACTGACCTTGGTAAAAGGCGATTTGATGGGGATCTTGCGGGCCCGCACCCTTTCGGTGGCAACCGTTAGAAACATGCGCCAGAACCTCGGTTTTGCCTTCCTCTACAACTCGATGGGTATTCCGTTGGCTGCCGGCCTGCTGTATCCCCTGACCGGTCACTTGCTCTCGCCCATGGTTGCCGCGATCGCCATGAGCGTGAGTTCGGCGTCGGTGGTGTTCAATGCCTTGAGGTTGCGTAACACGCCAGCACAATAATCCGCGCCAAAAACAGGCGCCACCAGGGCGCCTGACCGTCTCAAAACCAAAGGAGAACAAACGAGACGGTAATCAGCCGCCATTCGGACAGTTATCACCCAGGAGCCTATATTCCACAGTATTGAGCTTGCCGCTCGAGTCTTCGTAAGTCATGCGCGACGGTCCGACACCACAGCCTTTATTGGCCGGCGTAATGCTCACCACTTTTTTTACATCGAGGTTCATGCCGTATTCGTAATGAACGATTTCGGCGACGGCTTTGCCGTTTTCGGCGGCGTATCGCGCCATGGCCAGTTGATTGTTCTGGATCATCTGGCCATAAACCCGGTCACCTCCGCCTTCCGCCAAGGCAAGGGAAGAAAGAGACAGGATCGAAACGGCGAGCAAGGCATCAAGGGTCTTCATGAGGAACTCCGGCAGTCATTTGTCAGGCAAACCATAACGACTGGTGCCTTTCACGACGCTGGCGGGGACGTTACCGATTGGTCAGGTTCGTGAATGGGTAACCGACCATCAGCCCCCACTCACAAACTGAACACGCAGCCCCATTCCCCGTATAATCGCGCCTTTTCCCCAAAGGCACCCCGCCCGTGGCCAACAAACGCTATAGCTGCATCGGTCTGTTCAACCCCAAGTCACCGGAAAACGTCGGTTCGGTCATGCGTGCCGCCGGCTGCTACGGCGTGGCGTCGGTGTTCTACACCGGCAAGCGCTATGAGCGTGCCGCCGACTTCGTCACCGACACCAAGAAAGTCCACTACGACATCCCGCTGATCGGTATCGACGACCTGAAGAAAATCCTGCCCCTGGGCTGTGTGCCAGTGGCCGTGGAACTGGTGGAGGGCGCTCGCCCACTGCCCGAATACACTCACCCGGACCGGGCGCTGTATATCTTCGGCCCGGAAGACGGTTCGCTGGACAAGGACATTCGCGACTGGTGCGAAGACGTGGTGTACATCCCCACCACCGGCTGCATGAACCTGGCCGCCACCGTCAACGTCGTGCTGTATGACCGCATGGCCAAAGGCAACAACACCCGTTCGGGGCCGCAATTCCGCTGATCGGTGCAACATTCGATTGAACAAGGCAATCGCTCGGGCAGTCAGTTTTATACCAATTCCCACACTGGAGACAGATCATGAGCGATAACAATCCGTTCGAGCCGATTGAGACCACCCCTTTCCAATCCCATCCGCCACAAAACGTGCATGGCTGGGAACGCATTGGCTCACTGGCTGGCGGTGTGCTGATGATGGGCAAGGGCTTGCGCCGTGGCGGTGTGCTCGGCCTGGCTCAACTGGCGATCGGCGGCATGGCGCTGGCGCGGGGGATCACCGGGCATTGCTCGGCCAAGGCCTTGTTGGAAAAGAACCGGCAGAACCTCAGCAACGCCCGCGCTCGCATCGAACAGGCCGGTGATGAGCTGAGTCGCCTGAAGGCCAATGCCGAGGCGGCGACTGGTACGGCTACGGTGACGGGGAATGATTCGCTGGATTCGCCGAAGGTTGGGCTCTGATTTTTTGTGGTGAGGCTGATGGCCTCATCGCGGGCAAGCCTTGCTCCCACACTGGATCTTCGCCGGATGAGATATTTGGTACGACTCAATCCTGTGGGAGCAAGGCTTGCCCGCGATAGCGGTATTACTGAATTAACTTGGTATCCAGCACAGTAGAGCTCCCATCCAGGACACTTTCACTGAGCTGAACGAACTCCTTGGTATCCACTGTCTCCAGCCGCATCGCCCCCTGCAACACATCATCCAGCGAACGCTTGTTACGGGTTTTCAGGCGAATCTCGCGGTCCAGTTCCTGCAATAGCAACACCGCCTTGGCCACTGCCCCGGGGCTGATCTGTTCGCCGCGCAAGGTGGTGACGCCCTTGCTGTCGCGGGCGAGCCGGTCATTGAGGGTCTGATAGCGCTCATCACTCAGGCCACCGGCGCGGCGCAGCAGTTCGATGGCGTAGTACTCGGTCAGCCCCTCGCTGATCCAGTCGCTGCGATCATGATCATTGACCCGAGCCAGCGCCTGCACCAACTCCCGCAACAACGGGCTACTGCCCCGCTCGCTGACCAGCGGCGGACGGCTGTGCAGGTAGATCGAGTCGTGACCGGCCTGGGCGCCACGCCACAACGGATCACCGGCACCGACAATCAGCAACTTGGCCGGATGGCGCGGCACCAGCGCTTGTACCTGCGGCCAGACGAATGTCAGCAGCGTCAGCACATCCATCCGGCGCATGCCCTGGCCTTGGGGCGAGGCCACCGTCACCTCCGTTTCGCCCAGGCGGGTGCGGCGGCTGCCCAGTTTGCCGGCGAGCATCCAGCCCGTGGGGCGGTCGAACAGGCGCGAGGAGTTGTCGATGCGAAAACGTTGCTTGCCGATGCGCGGCCAGGGCGTCTCGATGCTTTTCCAGCCATTGGGCAATTCAACTTCAAGACGGGCTACCAGTTCGACGCCGTCCTGCTGGTCGAGCTTGGCCGACGGGACCAGGTCGTCGCCGCGCAGTAACGCCCACGTCGGGGTCATGCGGGTTTCGAAGGTGGCGTTCTTGCGCGCATGGCTGATGCGCACGCGGTAGCTCAGGCTGGCCTTGTCGGCTGCCGGCCGCCAGACACCTCGCGCCTCTTTGCCGGGGGTGAGTTGCCACTGGCCGTCGGCCTTGAAATCGCTGTAGCGACTGCCGTCGCCGAGGTCAAAATCCAGGCTGCGCACCGCCGCTCCCCGGGCCAGTGTCAGGCGTACTTCGGCCTGATCGCTCTGGGGCAACAGGTGCACGTGATAATCCAGATCGACTTTCTGCGCCGCCCACAGCGGCCCGCACATCGCCAGCAGCCCGGCGGCCAGCATCCGTTTCAATCCTGCAGCCATGGGTTCTCCCTGGGGCGCGCCACCCGACGGCTCAGCCGGCGCGGAAAATCAGATGATCTTCCCAATCGTCTTCCGGCACGCTGCCTTCGGCCAGCATACGCCCGGACTGGGAAATGCGTTCGTGGTGCACGGCATCGCGATCACCGCAGACCAGGTGGTGCCACAACGGCAAGTCCTTGCCCTCGCTGACCAGCCGATAACCGCAGGTCGGCGGCAGCCATTTGAACTCATCGGCCTTGCCCGGCGTGAGCTGGATGCAGTCGGGGACAAAGTCGCGGCGGTTGGGGTAGTCGGTGCACTGGCAGGTTTTCAGGTCCAGCAGTTTGCAGGCGATGCGCGTGTAATAGACGCTGTTGTCGTCTTCGTCTTCGAGTTTTTGCAGGCAGCACAGGCCACAGCCATCGCACAGCGATTCCCACTCCTGCGGATCGAGCTGATCGAGGGTTTTGCGTTTCCAGAACGGTTCGACTTTGGCGGCCATGGCTCAAGCATCAACATCAGGTGGTGAAAAGGCCGACAGTCTAGTGCCCGGGCCTCTTCAGGCCAAGCATTGGCGACTGTCGGTAGGCCGGGGCTTGTCAGGCCGGGCGGCGGGACGTAGGTTGCGTCATTGAGTTTCCAAACCCCAGCCAGGTAAGCCCATGAGTGCCAATCCCCGCATTGCCGATTACGCGATTCACCCTCAATTCATCGAGCGCTGGTCGCCCCGCGCCTTTACCGGCGAAACCATTGCCGAAGAAACCCTGCTGGGCTTCTTCGAGGCCGCACGCTGGGCGCCGTCGGCGTACAACTCCCAGCCGTGGCGTTTCCTGTATGCACGTCGCGACACGCCGAATTGGGAGCGTTTCCTGGGCCTGCTCAATGAATTCAACCGCGGCTGGGCCCAACACGCCTCGGCATTGGTGATCATTGTTTCGAAAACCACCTTCGCCGTGCCCGGCGCCACCGAAGAAACCCCTGCGCAGTCCCATACCTTCGATACGGGCGCGGCCTGGGGCCACCTGGCGCTGCAAGCCAGCCTCAGCGGCTGGCATACCCACGGCATGGCCGGTTTCGACCAGGAGTTGACCCGCAAGGAACTGAAGATCCCGGAAGGCTACGCCCTGCACGCCGCCGTGGCGATTGGCAAGCTGGGGGACAAATCGACACTGGCCGAATACCTCCAGGCCCGCGAAACCCCAAGCCCGCGCCGGCCGTTGAGCGAACTGGTGGCAGAAGGCGATTTCAGCCTGTAACCCTGTTTTGTGATCACTGAAATAACCACTGTGGGAGCGAGCTTGCTCGCGATGGCGTCAGGTCAGCCAACATTGATGTCGACTGATGCACCGCTATCGCGAGCAAGCTCGCTCCCACAGTTTGATAGGGGTTAGCTTCAGTAGCCCCGGGTGAAGTCCACTTCACCGCGCAGCGCGTCGCCCGCCTGGTAGGCCCGCAGGTTTTCCAGGAACAACTGCACCATCATCGGCGGCGAGGTCGGTGCCGAGCTGTGGCCAGTCAACAGCAGGCCCCAGGCGGTCCAGAAGGGGTGGCGCTGCGGCAGCGGCTCCTGGCGGCAGACGTCGATCACCGCACCGGCCAGGTGCCCTTCCTTCAGGGCTTGCACCAGGTCCGCATCCACCACCGCGACGCCACGGCCGACGTTGATGAACAAGCCGGTCGGCTTGAATTGCTTGAACAGCGCCGCGTCGTACACATCATGGGTATCGGGTGTGTTGGGCAGCAGATTGATCACGTAATCCGCCTCGCCCACCAGACGTGGCAGATCCTTCAGCGCCCCGACCTCGATGAACGGCGCCAACGCCCGGGCTTCGCGGGCAACGCCATACAGCTGCACACCGAACGGCACGAGGAACTGCGCCACACGCTGGCCGATATCCCCTGTCCCGACGATCAACACCTTGCGCCCGGCCAGCCCTTGCCCCTGGCGGTTGTCCCACTTGCGCTCGACCTGGCTGACCAGACGTGCCAGCACCTCGCGCTCATGGCCGAGCATGTAGGTCAGCACGTACTCGGCCATCACCTGGCCGAAAATGCCCACCGCACGGGTCAGGCGGTAATTGCGCGTCAAACCCTCGGCCAGCAACGGCGTGATGCCTGCCCAGGTCGATTGCAGCCAGCTGGGTCTATGGCCCTGACGCAACAGGGTGGCCAACAGATCAGGCTGGCCGAGCCAGACCGGGCAATCGGTGGCCAGTCGCGACAGTTCGGCGGAGTCGCCGCTGGTCAGGACTTCAATATCGGGTGCCGCCTGACGCAAAAGCTGGGCGTACACCGGGTGGTCGTGTTCGGCAATCAGAACGCGCATGAATCAAACCTTTCAAAAACAGTGCAGACAATCGCCGACAGAGTGTCGCTCCATCCCTGCGATCGTCGTCAATAAACCATTCCAGTGTGTTCAAGGAGGCACCCAGGACAGATGCCTCCAATACCGTCAGACCGGGTCGTTGCGGCGCAGCAACTCTTCGGGCAAATGCTCGATGTACTCGTCTTCGGCCGGCGGCATCTGCAAGTGATAGCCCTGGGTGTCGAGGTTTTCCAGCACTTTGTTGATGTCTTCCCGGGACAGCGCCCGCTCAGGGCTAAGCACCAGGTCGAAGGCATGGATCGCCTTGCCAAAGGCGGCCATCAACGGCTCAGGTACACGCTCCAAGGCATCGCTCTTGAGCACATACAGGTACATCTCGTTTTTCTTCGAGCTTCGGTAGATGGAGCAGATACGTTTCAAGGCTGTTCTCCGGCAGTGGCCAGGCTGTCGAGCAGCGCCTGGCCCATCAATTCGCGGCGCCAGCCACGCAACGAATCGGGCAATTGGTAAGGGCCCTCGGGGAAGCCGCTCTTGATCAGCGCTTCGAGGGTTTTCTTGCGCAGCATCAGCTCCGGGGCAATTTCCAGGCGCTCGGCTTCTGCCTGCCCCAGCGCCCGCAGACGCTTGACCAGGGCCGAGGCCTCGATGGGCAAGGGCTCGGCCACGGCCGGCGGCCATTGCTCGGGCGGCACGCTGGCGGCGCGCTGGATCAGGTCCAGCAGAAACTGGCCGTCCTGGCGCACGGTGCGCGGGTGCATGTCTTCGATCTTCGCCAACGCGCCGAGGTTGTCCGGCTGAGTACGGGCCAGGGGCCACAGCGAATGCTCACGAATGATGCGATTGCGCGGCAGGTCACGGGCCCGCGCCTCGCGTTCGCGCCAGGCGCACAGCTCGCGCAGCACGGCCAATTGGGCGCGGGACAGTTTCCAGGCGAGCTTGGCCTCGCGGTAGACCTCGTACGGGTCGACTTCGCGACGCAGGTTGGCCACCAGTTCGGCGCCGTCTTCCAGGACCCAACGGTATTTTTCGTCGGAAAGCTTCGGGCGCAGCAGTACGAAAACTTCTGCCAGGTGCACGGCATCCTCTGCCGCGTAGCTGATCTGCGTCTCTGACAGGGGCCGTTGCAGCCAGTCGGAACGGGTCTCGCCCTTGGGCAACTCGATACCCAGCACTTCCTGCACCAGCCGCGAATAGCCCATGGAGAAACCCAGGTTCAGGTAGGCAGCGGCCAATTGAGTATCGAACAGCGGCGCAGGCAGGCTGCCGGTCAGGCGCAGCAGCACTTCAAGGTCTTCGCTGCAGGCGTGCAACACCTTGAGTACCGCCGGGTTTTCCAGCAGTGCGGCCAAGGGTTGCCAATTGTCGATGGTCAAGGGGTCGATCAGGTAGGCGCGCTTGCCGTCGCCGATCTGCAATAAACCGGCAATCGGGTAAAAAGTGTCGACCCGCATGAATTCGGTGTCGAGGGCGACGAATGGCAACTGCTGCCACTCGGCGCAAAACTGACCGAGGCTATCGTTGTCGCGAATCCAGTGAATATCGATGGCCACACGGCTCTCCCTTGAAGAATGGCGCGCAGTATATATCGCCGCCGGCGATTGCGAGCATCCATAGAGCAGCAGCCTAAGAGAAATCGCCTGCGAAAAAGCAAGAATAGTCCTACATCAGGACTTAACCGGTCTTACGCAATACATAAACACGCGTTAGCGCGAAACCGGGCAGGAAATCCTGATACCAGAGCACGTTAAAACCGGCCTGGCGAAACTCGGCTTCGAGATTGGCCTTATCGGCCAGGCTCCGTTGCGGCGCCTGGCCGATCTTGAAGCGTCCTTCGATTTGCACCGAAACGATCACCGTGTCGCGACTGACCCGATGAAATTCGCGCAACAGCGCCAGGCGATGCTCGCTGGCGCTGACGTGGCGAAACAGTTGCAGACAACAAATACAATCCACCGCGTTGGCCGACAGCCCGATGGTGAACGCCGAACTCGGGAACGTCTTGACCCGTTGGAGCAACGCGCCGCCATGGTGGGTGAGCGCATGTTCGAGCATGTCCGGCGACGGGTCCGCCGCCAGGATCACCCGGTTGGCGTGCTCGGCCAGCACCGGCCAGAACCGCCCCGCGCCACAGGCTACATCCAGCACCAACCCGGGTTCGCCCGCCACCTTCAGGGCGTTGCGCACCATGTGTTCGTCGCGCCAGAACGCCAGGCGCAACCGACGAGGCGCCGGCCGACAGCAGACCTGTGCATGTTCCTGGTCATGCTGCCTGGCGAACTCAAGCTCGACGGTGGATGGGGGTAGCCCGGACATACGAACGGCTCTTGGGATTGGATGGATGACAGGTTAAACAACGCTGCGTGAAAAAAAGGTCCAGGCCATCACTCTCGCGCCAGGACACCGTCAATCACCGCACCGCGGCAGTTGGCGAACAGATCCAGGTCCCGGTTGTAGACCTGGCTGTTGACTTCCAGCAACCCGATCATCGAATGAAACAGGTTGTCCTGGCTCAAGGGCTTTTGCCGACTCAGTTGCAGGCAATGGGTGTCGACCGAGAAAGACTTCTGATAGCTGTCGGAAAACCACGCAAGCATCGCCACGTGTTTCTGTTGCTCCGGGGCAAGCATGTAGGGTGTGCCATGGAGAAACAGGTTGTATTCGCCCAGGGACTCGCCATGGTCCGACAGGTACAGCATGGCCGTGTCGACCTTGTCCTGGTTGGCCCGCAGCAGATCGATCAGGGTCGAGAGCACATGGTCGGTGTACACCAGCGTGTTGTCGTAGCCGTTGACGATGCTCTCGCGACTGCAATTGTCCAGCGCGTTGCTTTCGCAGACCGGGGTGAAATGCTCGTACTCCTTGGGATAGCGCTTGAAGTATTCCGGCCCGTGGCTGCCCATCTGGTGCAGCACCAGCACCGTGTCCTTGTCGAGCGTGTCGATGAAATGCTGCAGCCCCTGGAGCAGGATTTCATCACGACATTCGCTGCTCGCACACAGGGTTGGATCCTTCAGATTGCTCACATCCTGCACGGTGACCCGGTCGCAGGTGCCCTTGCAGCCAGACTGGTTGTCCCGCCAGATCACCTCCAGCCCGGCGCGCTTGAGCACATCCAGCAACCCCTCTTCATTCTTGGCGACGCTGGCGTCGTAGTTCTTGCGCCCCATGTTGGAAAACATGCAAGGCACCGACACGGCGGTTTCAGTGCCGCAGGACTGCACGTCGGTGAAGGCGATCAGGCCGGCCTCTTTGTCCAGTGTCGGTGTGGTGTCGCGGTTATAGCCGAGGATGCCGAAGTTCTCGGCCCGGGCACTCTCGCCCACCACCAGCACGGTCAGGGATTTGCGGCCGTGGGTTTGCCAGGCGGGGTTGCGGCTCGCGTCCTCGCCCAGGGTGATGAACGGCTGCTTGGCCGACGCGACCTGCTCACGCAAGTAGCCGAACGAAGCACCGATGTAATTGCTCGGCACGACCATCAAGCGCAACTCGTGGTGGTTGCGAAACAACGAAGACAGGCCTTGGTAGTTGGCCAGGGCGACCACGCCAATCACCGCGGCCGACGCCACGCCGACCAGCAACTTACTTAATAATTCCTTGGGCCAACGACGGTAGTTGATCGGGGTCTTGAACAATAACCAGCAAGGCAACACCCCCAACAACCCGATATAAACAAACAACTTCAGCGACAACAGATCACGAACTTCCGTGGCATTGGTTTCAGCAAAGTTGCGCAACATGCCTGCGTCGATCAATACGCCGTATTGGGCCATGAAATACGCCACGCCAGCGCTGATCAGGAACAACAGCATCAGCACGGGCTTGAGCAGCGGACGGAAAGCCACGAGCGTCAACACCAGGTTGAACGCGCTGAAAATCATCAGGCCAAACGCCAGGCACATCAGCAGGCCACGAGCATCAGCCGTGGTGATCGCTAGCAAGTGTTGCCAGAGAACGATGTTGAAGCCCACTAATAAAAAGGCACTGGCGACCAGTGTCACCCACTCGGGGCGCACGGCTTTAATGGTCAGCATGATGGTTGACGGCTTCCTGAAAGTTGCTCTTTGAAAAAGAAGTGCCGTAGAAAATGTGAAAATTTCATTTCCTACGGCAGCACAAACTTTAGGTAGCTCACCATCAATTTTTCGTGAAAAACTTGCTACTAAATAATTATTTAAGAAACCACTGGCCAGCCGGTTTCACGCCTGATTCAGATACCAGCGCCAGTCCTGCTCCCCGACTTCCCCCATGAATTGACGGTATTCGGCGCGCTTGACCGCCAGATAAACGCCAAGAAACTCATCGCCAAACGCTTCCCGGGCCCAGGCCGATGCCTCAAGGGCACGCAGGGTGGTGAGCCAGTCGGTGGGCAACAGCTCGGTCGCCTGGGCGTAGCCGTTGCCTTCGACAGGCTTCCCGGGATCGCACTGTTCACGCAGGCCGCGATGAATGCCGGCCAATATCGCCGCCGCAGCCAGGTAAGGGTTGGCATCGGCGCCGCAGATACGATGCTCGATGTGCCGCGAGAACGCCGGGCCGCCCGGCACCCTCAGGCTCACCGTGCGGTTGTCTACGCCCCAGGTCGCCGCCAGCGGTGCGTAGCTGTTGCTTTGGAAGCGCCGGTAGGAGTTGGCGTTCGGACAAAACATCAACAGCGAATCGAGCAAGGTGTCGAGCATCCCACCTACTGCCTGGCGCAACAGCGGCGTGCCGTCGGCGGCTTCACTGGCAAACAAATTGTGGCCATCGCGGTCCGCCAGGCTGACATGCATGTGCATGCCGGAGCCCGCCAAGTGATCGAACGGCTTGGCCATGAAGCAGGCCTGCATGCCGTGCTTGTGGGCCACGCCCTTGACCAGTCGCTTGTAGCGCACCGCCTCATCCATGGCTTGCAAGGCATCGCTGCGGTGCTCGAGGGTGATCTCCACTTGTCCCGGTGCGTATTCGGAAATGGCGGTCCGGGCCGGAATGCCTTGCACCTTGCACGCAGCGTACAGATCGGCCAGGAACGGCTCGATCTGCTCCAGCTCGCGCAAACCGTAGACCTGGGTAGCACGCGGTCGGCCACCGTCGGCATCGCGCGCCGGTTGTGGCCGGCCTTGGCTGTCGCGTTGCGCGTCCAGCAGATAAAACTCCAGCTCCGCCGCCATCACCGGGTAATAACCATCGGCCTGCAAGGCTTCGATCACCTGGCTGAGCAGATAACGTGGATCGGCGATGGTCGCCGGCATTCCTTCCCGGGGATGCATGCTGACCTGCACGGCGGCCGTGGGAATCAATCGCCACGGCATGCGCTGCAAGCTGCCGCTGAGGGGATAGGCACGGCAATCGATGTCACCGACGTCCCACACCAGCCCGGAATTTTCCACATCATCGCCATTGACCGTCAGCCCGAGAATCGTACTGGGCAGTGGCCGGCCACTTTCGAAGACCGCCAGCAACTCGTCCCGATGCAACAACTTGCCCCGGGGCACGCCGTTGTTGTCGAGAATGAACAGCTCGAACAGTTCGATATCGGGGTTCTGCGCAAGAAACGCCTGGGCGTGTTGCACGGGTGCGAAAGAAATCTTGGCAAGGCTCATGAGAAGGCTCGTATTTCCATGTCGGACGGGCGACAAGGCACCGTCAGTCTGTGCTCGCCATTGAGCGAACACTGCGAATGATCAACAGGTAATACGAGTATCTGGAGGACGGGCGTGACGGCAATGCCAGAGCGCCCAAAAGGCTAGCTCGGAAGGCAACGCACTAAGAGTTGGGGCCATGGCAGGCGTGAACCGGCCGACCGGATCGACCGCGGCAGATGAAGGGTATTGGAATGCCAGGAGCCAACCGTCCATGAGCGCATCACAAAAAACACATCGAGCAAGCGTCCCACGGCACCCTGGGAGGTTAAACCTGGATTTGATGGAGCTTGGATCGCAGCGAACTAAACATAGGCAAACCAAACAGTCGTTGATCGACACGTCGTGTTCCCTACATTATCTGTCCCGTTCCCGACCATGAAAGCGCCTGCCCGGCATTCTCTTGGCACCATCGTTCCGTTAGGATCGTCAGCCTGGTTTGCGCAAAATCGCGCAAGGAGCACAGCGAGAGACAGAACGGATGCTGAACAGTAACTCCCTCAGAAAGCTCGACATGCAAGACCTCATGGTGTTTAGCGCCGTGTACGAGCAAAGCAGTGTCACCGGCGTGTCCGAGGCATTGTGCGTCAGTCAGTCAACCGTCAGTTATTGCCTCAAGAAACTGCGAACCTGTTTCGAAGACGAGCTATTCATCAACACCCGCACCGGCATGCGCCCTACCTATAAGGCCGAAGGCATGTACGACCATGTGCGCGCCATTTTGCAAAGCATCAACCTGTGCCATGCCGGTACACCCACCTTCGATCCGACCCGGCAGGCCATTACCTTCAATATCTGCGCGCCGGAATACTTCGAGCAGTTGATCCTGCCGCAACTGCTGCAAGGCTTCGATTACGCCAATCTGCCGGTGGTGGTGAACGTGCACAAGCTTGAAGCCGACATTCCCGCCGAAGAGTTGCGCGACGGCAGCCTGGACCTGGTGATCTGCTTCGGCCCGAACTTCCACAGCAACCATGCCGATTTCAAATCCCGGCAGTTGCTGGAGGAAGACCTGGTTTGTGTCGTGGATAAACGGGCGACGCCACTTGAGCCGCAACTGAGCCTTCAGTCTTTCGTACGGCGTCGACACGTGTTTCCGACGCCCTGGTCGTCAGCGACCAACATGGTGGACGGCTGGCTGTCGCAGCAGGCGCATCAACGCCAGATTGCCGCTCGCGCCAACAGCTACAGTGCCGCACTGAAGATGATCACCGGCACCGACTTCATCCTGACCCTGCCCCGTCGTATCCAGAAACTGCTGGCCAACGAGGCGATCTTCAATCATCACGAAGTGCCCCAGGGCCTGCCGGGGTTCACCCTGAACATGCAGTGGAGCCTGGCCGTCGATCAGGACAGTGCCAACGCCTGGCTGCGCGAACAGATCATCAAGGCCTGTGGCGCCCGCGACACTTGATCGTCATTGACCGATCATGGCCTTGGCATACGGGCCTCGATCGATGTCGAGGATTTCCACGCACAGTTGCACGCTAACGTCGGCCGGCCATGGCCCCAGTTCCTGGATCACGGCCAGCAGGCTATCGGCCAGTTGCTTCTTGATTTCCGGCGAGCGACCGCTCAGCAAGGCCAGCTTCACGTGGACGAAACCCCGCTCGCCCAGCCCCGTGCCCACCCGGAAAGTCTCGAGTTTCACGGCCCGGCTCTTGATGTCCAGCTCGGCGGCGAATTGGCCAGAGGCCACCAGCGCATTGTTCAGGCGCAGCAATGCGACATCGGCCTTCAGCTCGGGCAGGTTGGCGGTGTACTCCATGTGCAGGTGAGGCATGTGTTCGACTCCGATTCGAAAATATGACAAGGGGATTTCAGCCGTCACAACCTTACCTCGACTTTAAACGTTGGGGCAGGTTTTGTTTCGCTGCGGGCCGGGTCAGGGTTGCGCCAAGACCCCACGCTCGCCCATGAAGGCCTCCAACCGCGACCGCAACCAGCGCTCGGCCGGGTCACTGTCGACATGGCTCAGCCAGACCATGGACAAATCCAGGGTTGGGGTCTTGAAAGGAAAGGGTTCGTTGAACAGTTGCCCCGAAGCCGCCATGGCGGCGGCGGTATAGTCCGGCAGGCTGGCGATCAGGTCCGTGCCGGCCAGCAACGCCGGCAATGCGCTGTATTGCGGCACCGATAGCACGACCTGGCGCGTGCGTCCGATCTCGGCCAGCCATTCATCGGCAAACCCGGCAACGTTCGCGGTATGGGACACCAGCACATGGGGTCGCGCGCAATACTCGTCCAGGGTCAGCGGCGTGTCCGAGGCATCGGCGCGCAACACCCGGGGCTGGATGTGTCGCAACAATTTGCGCTTGGCGTTGGCCGGCAGACCGCGCGTCTGGCTGATGCCCACGGTGATGTCGCCCGATGCCAGCAAATCGGGGATGCGCCAGTAATCGACGTGCTGCACCACGAACACGATTTGCGGCGCTTCTTGCCGCAGGCTGCTCAACAGGGGCGGCAACAGGCCGAACTCGACGTCATCCGACAGGCCGATGCGAAACGTCATGGTGCTGTTGGTGGGATCGAAATCGTGGGTCAGGCTCAAGGCCACAGACAGCGAATCGAGCGCCGGAGATAGATGCCGGATGATTTCTTCAGCCCGGGCCGTCGGCTCCATGCGGTGGCCGACGCGAATGAACAACGGGTCGTTGAACATCTTGCGCAAACGATTGAGGGCCGAGCTGATGGTTGGTTGGCCCAGGAACAGTTTTTCCGCCACCCGTGTCACGTTACGCTCAAGCATCAGCGTTTCGAAAACCACCATCAGGTTGATGTCGGCCTTGCGCAATTCGTTGCGGTTCATCCACTGCCCTCGATCCTTGATTGGATGCAGTGTAGAAACGCCAGGGGCTGCGCGTCTATGCGCCCCTGCTTTTGTGGCGAGGGATTCATCCCCTCGCCACAATAGTCATTGCGCCTGCAAGCGGTTTCAGGCGCCCCTATAAAAACTTACTTCACGGTCAATGATTTCAACCCCAGCGCCATGACGCGCTCATCCCCCCCCAACCCCAGCGCCTTGGGACTGATGGCATCGGGTAAATGGAAATGCACGCGCAACGGCCCATCCACGCCCATCGCTTCACGAATGGCCGGTGTCAGGGGCAGTTCAAAGGTGTTGTCCTGCAGGCGCGTGAACTGCGTCGACAACGCCGCCACACCGTTGATCGAGACGTCCACTCGCTGGCGCGCGTGCTGGGGCTGCACGAACGCCGCCGCTTCGATCGAAAGGACGCGCGCCTCTGGCGGTATGCGCAAGACAATCTCAGCCTCGGTCCCTTCCGACCAGGTGCCCCACTCCTCGACGCGTCCCCAGCCGTCGGCCAACATCGGGTTGATTCGGCTGAACACCTGGCGCTCGCCGAGCTTCATCTGCACATCCAGCGTCTCATCGGCAAACGGTGGGCATTGGGCACATGACTTCCAACCCGGCGCCAGCACCACGAGGCCATCGATACGGGTCAACAGGTCGGTCTGGCGCTTGACGGTCTTCGCTGCCTGAAGCGCGGTGCCAGGGTCGAGGATGTACAACGAATCCGCTGCATACTCGCCGCTGGCAAGCATCTGCGCGGCGCGTCGCTGGGCTTGTTCGATCTCCCGGGTGCCCATGCGTCCCAGGTAAACGCCATCGGTTTGCAACCCATGCGTCAGAGCGTATTGGCTGGTCAGCAGCCAATTTTCCGGCTGGTTCTGCGGCAGCAGCGTCCGGACTTTCGAATAATGGCTGGCCGCACTGGCCCAGAACGGATCCGTCATGGACGTGGGCCAACTGGAGGCGGCCGGCATCATCCGGCTCTGGCGCAGGCCTGCCCATCCAGCGCGGGTATCCAGGACTTGCACCAGCAGGGCAATGGCCAGCAGATACACCGCCGCCCGTGGTTTATTGCCGCGGATCACCAGGAAAATCACGGCAAATACGATGGCGTAGAACACCGGCCAGAACATCCGGCCAGCCGCGCGAAAGACGTTCGCCAGCAGCTCAAGGGGCCTGGGCAGCCAGTAATGCAGATTCAGCATGCCGATGCCGAGGTTGTTGGTCAGCGAAAACAGCGTCAGCCCGATCAATGCCAACAGCAACAGTCGCCTGTGGCGTACGGCATTCGCCAAACCGGTGTTGCCTTGCAGCAACGCCACGCCGGCGCAGATTGCCAGCATGAGGATGCCCAATCCCAGGTAATTGAAACCTTCGTAGTCCCCGGGGCCCTGGGGCATGTCGCGCAAGGTGTGTGACCAGCCGCTGGGGTTGACCAGCGACATCACGTTCAGGCGATACAACCCATAACCGCCCGCCACGGTCCCGCCGCCCACGCTGAAATAACCCGCCTGCCAGCAGCAGAACGCAACCAGCAAAAACAAGCCACCCAGCTCGATCAAGGCATCGCGCCGGGACAACCGGCCCTTGATGGCCTGACTGGCAAGGTCAGCCAGCCAGATCAGCGCCACCATGGCCAACAGGTAGGCATGCACCAGTGCCGTCACGGCCAGCAGCACGCCCCAGGCCAGCCGCCGCTTCTGCAAGTCCGGCCGCAGCGCCAGGTACAGGGCCGCCAGGATCAGGAAATGCCCGGACAACGACAGATGCCCACCCATGCGCAGAAACATCGGCGGCGAAAACACAAACAACCCTGTCCCCAACAGTCTGATCCACAGCGACGGCGTCAACAGGCCGACCAATTTCCAGGCGAACCAGGCTTGCAGGATGAAACAGGCCAGCAACCACAGGCCAAAATACTGGAACGTCTCGGGCAGCCAGGCGCTGAAGGGTTTGAACAGGAACGCCAGCAGCGGGTTGGAGTCGGAAAAAATGATGCCGTTGCCCAACTCCAAACCATAGGAAGGGTTCATGCCCAACGGAAAGGTCCAGGGTGAATTGCGGAAAAACGCCCAGCCCATGTAGTGGGTCGCCGCATCGCCCTCCCCCAACCAGCCGATGTTCGTCGGATCCAGGACCCGCGGGCCGATCACCAGCAGGAACGCCAGCGCGCCCAACAGTATGGGCAACAAGCAAACCCAATAACGCTCACCACGAACGGTCATCGATACGTCCAGAAATTATGCAGGATGAAGGTAAACACCGGGATAATCAGTGCCACGGCCGCGATGCCCGCCAGGTAATCCAGGCCGACACGCTGGGCCACCCAGGCCACCAGCATCGCCAGCCCCAACCCGCCGATCGAGACCACCACGAAACGGCCGAGGGTGCGGCCATGCAAGCGGCTGGAAAAGCTCCAGAGGGTGTTGACCAGGTACGACACCACGGTCGCCACGACAAAGGCGAAACCATTGGCCAGTGGCGGGTTTGCCAGGATCAGGTGCACGAACAGCACCGCAGCCAGCACATGCACCGCCGTGACGAGCAGGCCTGTCATGGCAAAGCGCAGGGCACGTCGCAGCAACGGCGAGTGCGTCCAGATCACGGCTTCTGCGCCAGGCAGAACACCGTCAGGCCGGCCATACGATTGGCGCCCATGAACGGACGCTCCAGGCTGCACAGAGACTTCAACACGCCATTGACCAGCGGATGATGCCGCGCCAGCTGCGACTTGGCCGGGGCTCCGGACGCCTTGCGCTGCAACAGTCGCAGACCGGCGGCAATCGGAAATACCAGGCCGAAGTAATACGCACCTTGCTGGACCTGCAGACCGGCCTGCGCCACGACACTTTCCAGCTGCTTGAGGGTGTAGCGGCGCTTGTGCTCGAGAAAATCATCATGCCCGCTCCAGAGAAACTGGAACGCCGGCACGGTGATCAGGAAGCGGCTGCCCGACGGCACTTTGTCAACGTAGGCCTTGAGCAGCCCCACGTCATCGTCCACATGCTCCAGCACGTCCATCAGCAACACCAGGTCCGCGTCCAGCGTGTCGATGGCACGGCGGTAGCGGACCGGTTTACCGGCGGTGCTGGCGTCGGAGTCGGCCGGATAACTGATGTCCACGCACCAGGCCTGGGCCGTTGCGGTATGGGTCAGCAGGTGATGGGAAAAAAAGCCCGACCCAGCCCCCACGTCCAGTAGCGTACTGGCCGAGAAACCCTTGAGCATGTGCAGCATGGCGCGTGCTTTCGAGCGGTAGTACCAATGCTGCTCGATATCGGGACCGAGGATATCGGTTTCCTTGAGGTCCATGGTCAGTCCTTGGCGTCATAGATGCGCCGCACCAGGAAAACCGGTCGGCGCTTGGATTCGATGTAGGTGCGGCCCAGGTATTCGCCCAGCACGCCGATACCGATCAGTTGCAACCCGCCCAGGAACGTGACCGCCACCATCAGCGAGGCATAGCCCGGCAGGTCCACCCCGGAAATCAGCGTTCGCAGCACGATAAAGATGGCGAACGCAAAGGACACCAGCGAGACGCAAAGCCCCAGGTACGTCCAGATACGCAGCGGTTCGGTGCTGAAGCTGGTGATGCCTTCAAGGGCGAAATTCCACAGGCGCCAGCCATTGAACTTGCTTTCACCGGCGGCCCGTTCAGGCCTGACGTAATCCACGTAGGTGGTGCGGAATCCTACCCAGGCAAACAGCCCTTTCATGAAGCGGCGCGATTCGGGCAGGGTTTGCAGGGCATCGACCACGCAGCGATCCATCAAGCGAAAATCGCCGACATTCTCCGGCAGCTTGTGGTCGGCGATTTTATTGTGCAGCCGGTAGAACCCGTTGGCGGAAACCTGCTTGGCCCAGGAGTCGGAGTCGCGGTTGATCCGATGGCCCAGCACCACTTCGGCACCGTTGCGCCAGTGGGCAATCATTTCCAGGATCACTTCGGGAGGGTCTTGCAAATCGACATCGATCGGCACCACCGCCTGGCCACGGGCGGCTTGCAGGCCGGCACTCAACGCCGCCTCCTTGCCGAAGTTGCGACTCAGGTCGACGACCCGGATGCGCGGATCGGTCTTCTGCCGTTCCAGCAGCAGCACCAATGTGTCGTCCACGCTGCCATCGTTGACGAACACCAGTTCCAGGCTCACCAGCGCTTCATGGGCAAAGACCTGGTCGATCCTGGCCATGAACACATCGATGGACTGGACTTCGTTGTAGACCGGAATGACAAGCGAAAGCGCTAGATGACCCTGCAGATCCGTTCCTGGATATTCAGTCACTTGATGGCTCTTTTTCTTATAGTGTTTTCAGTCCCATTGGCTTGCGGCCCTAGGCGTCGAAACGTATTAAGCAGGACCGGGCAGGGCAACGCAAGGATCAAACCGGAACTTCAGCGGACTACATGTTCGCAACATGACTTTTTTCCTACAGAAAGTCGAACAGCCTCTCCGGGCTCATGCCCAGCAATATTTGATAACCAATGGAAACGAATTTCCCGTAGCCAAAACCACCCACTTGGCTAGGCTGGCAGCCACATGCCCAACGCATGTCTTGACTGAATGAATCGCAGGGAGCGAACCGATGTATTTTGAAATCTATCGACAGACCCGAGGCACCCAGAGCACCGGCAAAGGCCAGTGGCGCTGGCGCTTGAGAGCCGGCAACCACGAAACGATCGCCAGCGGCGAATCCTATGTGAACAAGAGTGACTGCCTTCATGTCATCGGGCTGATCAAGAATGTCCAGGGTGAAACGCCTGTAAAGGAGATCTAACAGCGCCACGAGGGCTCTGTAGGAGCTGGCGAAGCCTGCGATCTTTTGGTCTTGATCTTTCGCTTGAGATTCAAGTGTCTGGGGAAAGATCGCAGCCTCGTTGCACTCGACAGCTCCTACACCGGTTCAGCTTTTTTTGCGGTAGGGTATGCGGACAAAAGCAGGAGGCTGGTGCAATGACTCGATCAATCCATAATCGCGACTGGCTGGTACGAGCGCCCGATTCGAGGAAAATGGAACGCATCGAGGCCTATTTCAGCGGGCATGGCTACACCACCCATCGCCACGACACCTACGCCATCGGAATCACACTTTCCGGCGTGCAGAGCTTCAACTATCGCCACAGCAAACGCCACAGCCAGCCCGGCGGCACCGTCGTCCTGCACCCAGACGAGGTGCACGATGGCGAAGCCGGGACGAGCGAGGGTTTTCGCTACCGGATGCTCTACATAGAACCGTCGGTGATCCAGCAAGTGCTGGGGGGCAAGCCATTGCCCTTCATCGAAGGAGGATTGTCCAACGACCCTCGCCTCAACATCGCGACCCGTCGACTATTGAACGGCCTGGATCATCCCCTCGATCCGCTGGAGGAAGAGGACGCCATCTACGATGTGGCCCAGGCGCTCGACATCGCGGCCGGCAGCCGACGTGGGCGGCGGCTGATCGACTACCCGGCAGCGGAGCGTGCCCGCCTGTTCATCCACGATGCCCTCCACCAGGCGATCACACTGGACGACCTGGTGCAGGCCAGCGGCCGGGATCGATGGAGCCTGTCCCGGGATTTCCGGGCACTGTACGGCACCAGCCCCTATCGCTACATCACCCAGCGCCGCTTGAACGAAGCCCGGCGCCTGGTATTGCATGGCATGCCGTTGAGCGAAGCAGCCCTGGCCTGTGGTTTTTTCGATCAGAGCCACATGACCCGACTGCACACCCAGGCCTTCGGTATTTCACCGGCACGCTGGCTGAAAATGCTGCGCTGAAGGCAGAGGCTGCGCACGGCAAAAAGCTGCACGATCATCCAATACGCACCCAGGCTCCGACAGTAAGGTACGGCTCACCACCCACCTGAGGAGCATGCCTCGATGACCCGCTACGCCCCCATCAACTTCGCTCAGAAATACGCACTGTTCCACGAACAATGGGCACCGAAAGTCGTGGCCGAAATGAATGACTACCAATTCAAGATCGTCCGGCTCGAAGGCGAATTCATCTGGCACACCCACGCCGACACCGATGAAACCTTCATCGTGCTGGAGGGCGAGTTGCGTATCGACTTTCGCGACGGTGCGGTAACCATAGGGCCGGGCGAAATGTACGTGGTCAAAAAAGGTGTCGAGCACAAGCCCAGCGCCGCACACGAAGTGAAACTGCTGCTGATCGAACCCCGTGGTGTCCTCAATACCGGCGAGGAAACCAACGAGCGAACGGCGGTCAATGATGTGTGGATCTGACTGAGCCAGGCTCAATCGTATTCAGCTTCCTGGTGATCGCCCAATAACCGCCGCTGACGAGGTGTCGCGGCGGCCAAGACCACAGGGTTGAACTGCCAGTGCAGATAAGGTGAGAACTTCTGCGCGACCATCCGCCGGCCGTAG
The DNA here is from genome assembly GCF_054681425.1 of Pseudomonas sp. H1_F01. NCBI lineage: Bacteria > Pseudomonadati > Pseudomonadota > Gammaproteobacteria > Pseudomonadales > Pseudomonadaceae > Pseudomonas > Pseudomonas sp. H1_F01. The sequence goes on from NZ_CP162823.1 coordinate 5,199,958, forward strand.
TGCACCTGGAGCATGTAGCGCGTGCGGTCGGCGGTGCGGTTGTCGCTACCGGCGTGCCATAACTCACTGCGCAGTATCAACACATCGCCCGCCCGGCACAGCACCGGCTGCGCAGAGCGCCCTTCCCACTGCGTTTCGCCCTTCACCGGCGCCCGGCCGGCCTTGTGACTGCCCGCAATGACCTGGGTCGGACTCAAGTCGGCGTCGATGTCATCCAGGTAAAACTGCGCGGTAAAAACCTGCATCGGCAGTTCAAAGGCAGGGTCGGCCAACAGCCCTGGCGGCAATTGCATCGCCAGATAATCCAGGTGCAACGGCGCCCCGGTAAAACCGGGATGGCAGCGCCAGGCTGTCTGGCCAATGACATGGCAATCATCACCCAGGGCCGCCTCGGCCAGCTCGATCACCCCGGCCACATCCAGGAACGGCAGCCAGAACGGATTGCGATTGAACACGCATTTGTAATGATCAATGACGCCGCTGTAGTCCCAATGCTGGGGCTTCAACTGGTCGATGGCATGGCGCAGGTCGGCGATCTGCCGGGCATCCAACACACCGGGCATCAGGACGAAACCGTCCTGATGCAGGGCTTGCAACTGCTCGTCAGTAGACACGACACCCCCTGTTTCAGGTGCGGAAACGGCCGGTCAGTTCTGCCAGGTTTCTCGACAGGCTGGACAGCTGTTGGCTGGCCTGCATGCTCTGGGCAGAGTTCGCTGCCGCTTCGTTGGACAAGTCGCGGATGTCGGAGATGTTGCGGGCGATCTCTTCGGTGACGCTGCTTTGCTCCTCGCAGGCGTTGGCGATCTGCGCAGCCATGTCGTTGATCCGCAGAATCGAGCCGCTGGTGCCACTGAGCACCTGATCGACCCCCGCCGCACGTTCGACACTGTCACGGGCCTTGCTGCTGCCGACCTGCATGGCTTGCACGGCTTTGGCGACACCGCTTTGCAGCCGTTCGATACGCACCTGAATGTCCTTGGTCGAATCCTGGGTGCGCGCCGCCAGGGCCCTGACTTCATCGGCCACGACAGCAAAACCGCGGCCTTGCTCGCCCGCCCGGGCCGCCTCGATGGCAGCGTTCAGTGCGAGCAGGTTGGTCTGTTCGGCAATGCCCCGGATGACCTCAAGCACGGCACCGATGCTGGAGGTTTCCAGGGCCAATGCCTCGATGGTGCCCGAAGCGCTCTCCACTTCCTGGGCCAACTGACGGATCGATTCGATGGTGCTGTTGACAACCGCGGTGCCGTCGCGAGACTGACTGCTGGCTTGCTGGGCGGCGTCCGACGCGTTCACGGCATTGTGTGCCACCTCATGCACTGCGGCACTCATCTGGGTCGCCGCCGTACTGACCTGGTCAAGCGCCGCGTGTTCGCTGCTGATCAACTTGTCATTGGTCGCGGCCATATTGGCCATAGCCCGCGCGGCGGCATCCACCTCCCCGGTCACGCGGCCCACTTCGGCAATCAACGGCTGCAGCTTATCGAGAAAACGGTTGAACGCACTGCCAAGCTGGCCCAGCTCGTCAGCCGAACGCACCTCGAGACGGCCCTTCAGATCCCCACCGCCCTCGGCGATCTGTTCGACACGGTGCAGCAGCCGACGCATCGGACGCAGCACGACCATTGGCAAGGCCACAATCAGCAGGATGCAACCCAGCAGACCCACCAACAAGATACCGCCCTGCTGCACCCCAACCGCCTGGCCATGGTCAATCGCCGCTTGCCCCTCGCGCAGAGACGCTTCGTCTTCCAGTTCACCGAGCTTGTCGATGGCATCGCGCATGGTGTCGAACTTACTTTCACCGTCACCAAAACTCAGCGCACTGGCCGCCTGGGGATTGCTCGCGGCCTGCTCGACCACCTGCCGCGAAACCTGCGACCACTGTGCGAAACGGTCATTGAACTGACTGACCAGCGCCAACGCCTCGGCACTTGGCTGCATCGCGGCATATTTCTGCACACGATCATAAGCTTGCTTCAGATTGTCCCGATGACTGGCACGCAGCGCCTCGGCATGACTGCCCGCATTGCCCCCAAGCAGGCTGCGCTCGGCGACAAAGGCCTGGTAGAGATCACGATCAGCGTTGAGCAACAGGCTGATGGCCGGCAGGTAGCGCTTGGTCAACTGCGTGCTGGACTCCGTCACCTGACCGATGCCACGCATGCCCGACCACCCCATCAGCACCAACAGCAGTGCCAGGAACCCAATGGGCAGGGTGATTTTCCAGCGAAAGCCCAGATCGGCAAAAAACCGCGGCATGGGGTGACACTCCTTTCATGGGGATTAACTTGCCTATCGGCAGCCATGCCTTGAGCTATAGACCATTAGTCCAATTGTTACAAAGCTTTGGGTCTGGCGGACACCGGGGTTATGCAGGTCGCGGAGGGGGTTGAGCGGGATAAAAAAGGTGGGTGGAGGCAATAGCTGCGGGGAATTTTCTGACATTTCCCGCCCACATAATTTAGGGAATTTTCTCACTCATCATCTGATTGATGATTTCTCCAGAAGGGCTCTATAGTCCAAACGTCGCTCGTAAGAGCGGCTTGGGTTTGGCGACTCGATAACAAATGGTAAGAAGACCCTCAATCAAATGGTGTTTGAAATGAATAGATACATGGCTCTTACCAGCAATGCCGACGATCAACCCCTCTTCGTCGATACCTCTGCGCCTTTGCACATCCTGCTCGACACGGCGGGCTATAGAATTCGCGCGGTCACCCAGCTTTTAGAGAACCTCGCAATGCGAGGGGACATTCCGAGTGATTCAGTGATCCTTCAGGACTTTGCACAGCTGTGCTGCATTCCCTTGAGGGATGGTTGCGACGTGCTCGACGTCATAGCCCGGCGCTTGGATGCAGAGCCGGCCTAGCATTGAAGGGCCTCAACGAGGTGATGCCGATCAGTTAATCGACGCAGCCCTGTGGCGAGGGGATTTATCCCCGCTGGGCTGCGTGAAGCAGTCCTAAAAGCCAGACACCCTGTGTGCCTGGTTGATTGAGTTGGTGTTGGGGCTGCTTCAGCCCAACGGGGCGGTGCGACTTTTCGCTAACTCCCCTCACCAAAAGACTCGATCACTCTTAACTGACTGGCATTATCTCTCACGAGGCCCATTTCGCTGGAGACGAGCATGAATCCCTGGCGCTGAAATCCTCCCCTTCCTGTTTGCCCAGACTCGATTAATCACATCTCAAAGGCTGAGATGGCCACAATAAAAAAAGTCAACAAGACACCCAAAAAAGTCGTTCCCAATGAGCTGACATTTCTAGATGTTCGGCAAGCTGCGCGTGATGGTCAGAAGGTGTTCGAAAAGTTTGTAATCACTGGCAAGCTTCCTATCAACTAGCGATGAATTCCTACCCCCCTCAGCCAACCTGCTCGAACCGCCGCAGCTTCAAGAACAACCCCGTTCCCAGCGCCACGGCAAAAATCGAGAGGAAACGGAGGACAGACCACGATTTTGAATTCACTTGTAATCGCCCCGCCTCATAATCATGGTCTGTCCCGTTTTCCCCACACGTTCTTTCGGGTGAACATGGACGCGCTGTACGCCGGAGGTTTTGACGAGATTGTCACTGCCCCGAACGATGAGATTGCCCTTTTTTCTGAAACCAATAAGCACCTCACGGCTCATTGAGCCGCTATGGCTCAAGGCTGGATGGACGATTGTGCATATCGAAGCCGAGGCACTGAAATACAAGGCTGAACTGAAAAATAAACGAAGCGAGGTTCAATGATGTTCTGTAGCAATGGAGATAACTCGTTCCGCGCTTACCTGAATGCCGGCACTGAGAATCTGGACGAGATTCTCAGTGCCGGCTCACCCTTCCTGACCATGATGGATGACCTTGATTCGTACCTCACACAGCATGTCAGTGGACCTGCCGTCGCGCCCGATGAGTTGGTCGTTCACTCCATACTGATCAATTCCCGCTTCCTCCTGATGACCGCCTTCCGAGTAGGTCTGACTGGCCACGCGGCTGGTGTTTACCCTATCCTCAGAACGGCATTGGAAACTGCCTGCTATGCCCTTCTGATGACCGAAGACGAATCTCAGACCCTTACCAAGATCTGGATGAGCCGCAACGACTCACCAGATGACCTGAAAACCTGCAAAAAAGCCTTTCAGGCTCCAATCAAAGCAGCTCAGAAAATAGCCAATAAACGAGGACCGGGATTGGGCGATTGGATGTACAAGCTATACGAAAGTTCTATCGACTTTGGTGCTCATCCCAACGCCAAGACTGTCACTCTCCACACAAGAATGTACGATGATGAAGCGGGACTGACCCAGTTCGAAAATGTGGGGTTGTATGCAGTTGGAAATCACGGATATGAATGGGGTTTACTCGCATGTGTGGAGATGGGATTAGCAACGGCAATCATCCTTTCTATGACGCACCCAGTCGCTCTGTCCGAATCTATTCAGGCGCTTCAAGCCCTGAACGACCAAAAGAACTCGCTTGAGGTTCTGATCCGCGAGAAGCACTCACAGAGCGAATGATACAGAGCTGACAGCCACGAACACGCTAGGCGACACCCTGAGGTGTATTGAACGCCCGGAATGAAACGGGAGGACAGGCCACGATTTTGAGTTCACTTGTAATCGCCTCGCTTCATAATCGTGGTCTGTCCCCGTTTCTCCGCTCTCCACACAAGAATGTACGATGATGAAGCGGGACTGACCCAGTTCGAAAATGTGGGGCTGTATGCAGTTGGAAATCACGGATATGAATGGGGTTTACTCGCTTGTGTGGAGATGGGATTAGCAACGGCAATCATCCTTTCCATGACGCACCCAGTCGCTCTGTCCGAATCTATTCAGGCGCTCCAAGCCCTGAACGACCAAAAAAACGCGCTTGAGGTTCTGATCCGCGAGAAGCACTCACAGAGCGAATGATACGGAGCTGAAAGCCACGAACACGCTAGGCAAGACCCTGAGGTGTATTGGACGCCCGGAGTGAAACGGGAGGACAGGCCACGATTTTGAGTTCACTTGTAATCGCCTCGCTTCATAATCGTGGTCTGTCCCCGTTTCCCCAAATCACTTTTCGCTTTATCTCGTCCTATCTCGCAGACGACATTCGCACTCACACCAGCCGAGACAATAAAAAATGTAGTAACAACAAACAGCTTCATTACATTTCGCATTTTGTATCTTGCCTCAGTACGAGTTCATTTTGTCATATCCCTGCTTCTCGTTCTTCATACAGACATCCTGCAATTGAAACTGTCCACTGAATGTACGCTCACATCTATCCTTTGCTTTTGAAGCCAAGTCGTGAGGCATGCCGTAGTCTTTTTGTAATGCCTTATAGCCATTTTTCTCATTCTGCATGCAAACTGCTTGAAGCTGATAGTCTTGGAACGTGGATTGGCATTGCTCAATGGAAAGTTTCTTTACTGAGTCCCAAGACTCCTGCCAGTCAGCCGCCATAGTTGAGCTGGCTACAACAGCGAAACATGCCAATGTAGCTAAGTGCTTAAAACCAGTCATATTGTCTCTCCCTAGAACATCTTTTAATTAACGTAGCACACCAGCAAACAACACCATTACTCCTCTGCATTACTGCCGCTTGATAGTGGTGCATCACTGTGCCACTACTGACGAACTAGAGGCAAGCGCGGGTAATCTGGAGATTGCCGCCAGCTTCTGGGCAGGGCTCGCCCCCTTCGAATACACATCGTGCGTCTCGCACCGATCCTGCCACACTCTCAGGAACACAGCTCCGTCATCCCGTACAGCTCCCCAAGACCGCCTCATCATGTGCAGTGGAGCCTTCAGGGCAGCGAAGAACTGTGTGATAGACCTTTCGCTGATACGCCATCTCCATAGGAGGCCAGTAATGCTTTACATGATGCTACCGCTAGATAGGCATTTTGACTCAGGTTTTGGTGCAGTCGCAGACTCGTTTAGGGACGCTGCTGACGCTCTTGAAGACTCCAGAGAGAGCACCCCAACCTTGAATGCTCATCTGCCTGTGAGCTTTCTCTACCGGCACGCTATAGAGCTTTTCCTGAAGTCAGCGATCATCATTTTTCACAGGAAACTCAACATCCCGTACGGCGCCATACCAGCAAGCGGCGAACCTCAAATCCCTATCGGGGAGAAGTGGAAGCCCATGCATAACGTCCACGGCCTGCAACCGCTCTATCAACACTTCTGCTCGCTTTTTGAAGACCACGCCGAGTACCTGGCTAGCCACACAAACACAGATTGGAGCTTACCCACCGAGCTAGGGCAATGGATCAGTGAAATCGAGGCAACGGACTCATCAAGTACGTTCTTCCGCTACCCAGTTACAAAGGACAAGGAAAAAGACAAACAGAAGTCCGTCATCCGGGAGGACGATTACGATGCCCTGCTTTCAAGAATGGAACAGAGATACGGGGGGACAGACCACGATTCTGAGTTCAGTTGTAATCGTCCCGCCTCAAAATCGTGGTCTGTCCCCGTTTTCCTCTATGCCGACGATCACCCCCTCTTCGTCGATACCTCTGCGCCTTTGCACATCTTGCTTGACACGGCAGGCTATAGAATTCGCGCGGTCACTCAGCTTTTAGAGAACCTCGCCATGCGGGGGGACATTCCGAGTGACTCAGTGGTCCTCCAGGACTTTGCACAGCTGTGCTGCATTCCCTTGAGAGATGGCTGCGACGTGCTCGATGTCATAGCGCGACGCTTGGATGCGGAACCTGCCTAGGGATAATACTTGTCAGCTAGAGATAAAGTCTGTGGGAGCAAAGCTTGCTCGCGATAGCGGTAGAGTCGCCAATATCGTTGTTAGCTGGCTTACCTCAATCGCGAGCAAGCTTTGCTCCCACAGGATTTACGCCAGACTGACAGATGACGAAAACGAAAAAGCCCCTGAAATGTTCAACCATTTCAGGGGCTTAGTCATACACAATAATGGCGGAGAGATAGGGATTTGAACCCTAGGTACTGTCGCCAGTACAACGGATTTCGAATCCGTCCCGTTCGGCCACTCCGGCATCTCTCCAGTGGCGCGCATCATACCAGCACATTCGCCGGAAGCGAACCCCCGAGCGAAATTTTTTCCGTGCTATCAGATGCTTGCGTCGATTACAGCGGCACACCCAGACGCTGGGCGACTTCTTCGTAGGCTTCGATGACGTCACCGAGGCCCTGGCGGAAGCGGTCCTTGTCCATCTTCTTCTTGGTGTCCTTGTCCCAGAGGCGGCAGCCGTCCGGGCTGAATTCGTCGCCCAGGACGATGGAACCGTCGCTGAACACACCGAATTCAAGCTTGAAGTCCACCAGCAGCAGGCCGGCGTCGTCGAACAGCTTGGTCAGCACTTCGTTGACCTTGAGGGACAATTCCTTCATGCGGGCCAGTTGCTCGGTGGTGCCCCAACCGAATGCCACGACGTGGGATTCGTTGATGAACGGGTCGCCCTTGGCGTCGTCCTTCAGGAACAGTTCGAAGGTGTAAGGGTTGAGCTTCAAGCCCTCTTCCACGCCCAGGCGCTTGACCAGGCTGCCGGCGGCGTAGTTACGCACGACGCATTCGACCGGGATCATGTCCAGCTTCTTGACCAGGCATTCGTTGTCGCCCAGCAGCTTGTCGAACTGGGTCGGCACGCCGGCGGCTTCGAGTTTCTGCATGATGAAGGCGTTGAACTTGTTGTTCACCATGCCTTTGCGGTCCAACTGTTCGATGCGCTTGCCGTCGAACGCCGAGGTGTCGTTGCGAAACAGCAGGATCAAGCGGTCAGCGTCGTCGGTCTTGTAAACCGACTTGGCTTTGCCGCGGTAGAGTTCTTCACGTTTTTCCATGATGGGCTCCGCTTGCTAAGTAGTGGGCTAGGCGATATGTCGCCAGTCGAGCCCTGAATCTTGATCGGCCAGTTGCAGCCAGTCCGGGTCGCACCCGAGGGTGTCGACAAAACATTGCCGGGCCAGCTGCGGCAGGTTGTTCTTGCTGCTCAGATGGGCCAGGACCAGGTGTTGCAGGCCTTGCCAGCCCAACTCGGCCACCAGGAACGCTGCCTGGTGGTTGTTCAAATGTCCGTGTTCCCCGCCTACCCGCTGCTTGAGGAAGTACGGGTAGTAACCACGCGCCAACATGTCGCGGCAGTGGTTGGACTCGATCATCAACGCATCGAGGTCCCGGTAACTGTCCATCACCCTGTCGCAATACGACCCCAGGTCGGTCAGCAGCCCAAAGCGCCGCTCGCCGTCACTGAACACATATTGCGTCGGTTCCCGGGCATCGTGCGCCACGCTGACCACGCTGATATCCAGGCAACCGATGCGCAGTTGCTCGCCACCGGCCACGAACCCGGCCGGCTCGATGGGCTTGCGCAGGCCTTCCAGTGTCCCACGGCTCAGGTACACCGGCAGATTGTAGCGCCGAGACAGCAAACCCACGCCATGCACGTGGTCGGCATGTTCGTGGGTCACGAGTATCGCGCTCAATTGCGCCGGGTGCACACTCAGGCGCAACAGGCGCTTCTCGGTTTCCCGCAGGGAGAAACCACAATCGACCAACACATACGTGCCGGCGCTGGCTACCAGCGTGCCGTTCCCCTGGCTACCGCTGCCGAGAACGGCAAAACGCATCGGATCAGCCCAGGTTGTCCTGAATCACACTCAACACCTTGCGGGCCACATCGGCCGGCGCCACGGTGTTGATGTTCTTCTCGACGGTGACCTGGACGCTGTCGCCGACCTTGCTCAGGCGAACCTGGTAACGCTCGGCGCGGGCTTCGATTTCTTCCTTGTCCGGCTTGCTGCCGAACAGGCCACTGAAGAAGCCAGGCTTCTCGTCTTTCTTCTCGGCCTTTTCAGCGAGGTTGATGTAGTACAGGCCCAGGCTGCGGTTGATGTCTTCAACGCGCCACTCGCCCTGCTCCAGCGCACGGCCAACGCTCGACCAGGCACGGTCCAGGTCGGAGCCGACGTTGAGCACCGGGTTGCCGCTGCCGTCTTCGCTCAGGCTGACGCGGCTCGGCGCATCGAACTCCTTGGACGCCAGCATCGAGACCGAACCGCCCTGCTCCGCGGTACGACTCATGCTGGCAAGCATGTCGTCCACCAGTGCAGCGTCGAGGCCGGTATTGACCGAACGGTTGGTGAAGGCCACGTCGGCGGTGCTGCCAGCAGGTCGCTCGGCGCTGACCACATAGACTTCACTGGTGTTGCGCTGCACGCCCGGCTCGATACGCACCCGCACGCGGGTTTCGCTGTCGGCAGCAACGCCGGCGGCGCTCATGCGCTTGGCCATGCTGGCGGACAGTTCATCCGAACGCTGCCAGGTGGTGGTGAACTCGCCAGTTTGCGGGCGCTGTTCGTCCAGGCGGAAACCGTTGTCCTGGAAGAACTGGATCGCCACAGGCCAGACTTCGGCCGGTGGATGCTGGCCCATGACCCAGCTGGAGTCGCCACTCTTCTGCAGGGTGTAGTCGCTGGCATCGGCCACGGCCGACAGCGGCTGTGGACGTGGGACGATGTATTCGCCCTTGACGCTGTCGTCGGCTACGTTGCGCGGGATCGGCAGCAGCGGATCCAGGCGCTTGGCAACGTTGACGTCTTGCGGCATTTGCATCGGTGCAGTCTGTTGCGCCTGCAGGTAATCGCTACCACGGTCGCGGAAGTAACCTTCCGGTCCCCAGATCCATCCGCAGCCGCTGGTGCTGGAGATAATCAAGGCAAGTGCGGAAAGTCCGGCCATTCGCTTCATGCGTTGTACTTCCTCAATTAAACCAGGACGCCGGACTGGCGCATGGCCTGCCGCAGCGGTTCTTGACAGGGGGTGCTCAGCCAGGTCAGTGGCAGGCGGATGCCTTCGTGCATCAGGCCCATTTCAACCAAGGCCCACTTCACCGGAATCGGGTTGGCCTCGATGAACAGGTCCTTGTGCAACGGCATCAGTTTTTCGTTGATTGCCCGTGCAGTCTCGGCGTCGCCCTTGAGCGCGGCCTCGCAAAGGTCGGCCATTTCACGTGGGGCAACGTTGGCGGTGACGGAGATGTTGCCCTTGCCGCCCATCAGGATCAGCTCGACCGCTGTCGGATCATCGCCAGACAGCACGATGAAGTCCTTGCTCACGCCATCGAGAATGGCCTTGGCGCGCTTCATGTCGCCGGTGGCTTCCTTGATACCGATGATGTTCGGCACCGTGGACAGGCGGATCACGGTCTCGGCCAGCATGTCGCAGGAGGTACGACCGGGAACGTTATAGAGGATCTGCGGGATGTCGACGGCTTCGGCAATGTGCTTGAAGTGCTGGTACAAGCCTTCCTGGGTCGGCCTGTTGTAGTACGGGACGACCAGCAGGCAGGCGTCGGCACCGGCTTCCTTGGCGTTGCGGGTCAGCTCGACGGCCTCGCGGGTCGAGTTGGCGCCAGTGCCGGCGATGACGGGAATGCGACCGTTGACCTGCTTGACCACGGCACGGATGACTTCGATGTGCTCATTGACGTCGAGGGTTGCCGACTCGCCGGTGGTACCGACGGCGACAATGGCATGGGTGCCGTTCTCAAGGTGGAAGTCCACGAGTTTGCTGAGGCTGGCCCAGTCAAGATGCCCTTGTGCATCCATGGGTGTGACCAGTGCCACCATACTGCCCGCAATCATGAAACCGCTCCTGCCGGAAAAAGAGAGCGGTAATGGTACTGGCGCCAAGATGCTTGTACAAGCGAACTACCATTCCCCTTGGCGATGGTTTTCGCTACCCTTCAGGCTTTGATCGGTACCGACAAGCTCATACGCCGGTTTCCAGCCTCCGTTTTCGTCGCCGCAAGCCCCGATCCCGGGTTTGTCCTGGTGCGTTCCTGCTATCGCGGAATGCAGCGCAACCCTGGACACAAGGCTTGAGCCGTTCGTTTTTCCGGGCCTGGCGCTGTGTCGAGCGGCAAAAGTACCGACCGCTCATCGCTTTAGGAATGCTGCATGTCCACCCCCACAGTCCGCGAACAATTCCTTGTTATCAGTGCCCTTGGCGCCAACCCCATGGAGCTGACTAACGTCCTGTGCCGCGCCAGCCATGAAAATCGCTGCGCCGTCGTGACCTCACGCCTGACCCGTCATGGCGAATGCAGTGCGCTCGTGCTCGAGATCTCCGGCAGCTGGGACGCCCTGGCTCGCCTGGAAGGCAGCCTGCCGGTGCTCGCCAAGAAGCATGCCTTCACCGTCAACGTGGTGCGTAGCGCCGCGTTGGAGAACCGTCCCCAGGCCCTGCCCTACGTGGCCTACGTGAGCTCGGCCTACCGTCCGGACATCATCAACGAGCTGTGCCAGTTCTTCATGGACCACCACGTCGAGCTGGAAAACCTGACCTGCGACACCTACCAGGCCCCGCAGACCGGCGGCACCATGCTCAATGCCACGTTCACCGTGACCCTGCCCGCCGGCACCCAGATCAGTTGGCTGCGCGATCAGTTCCTGGATTTCGCCGATGCGATGAACCTCGATGCCCTGATCGAACCGTGGCGCCCACAAAACCCAATGTAAGGAAGCGTTCATGGCCGTTGCAGTCGACCAGCCGGTTACCGATTTCCAGGCACCCGCCACCAGCGGGCAGACCGTCAGCCTCGCAGCCCTCAAGGGCAAGCAGGTGGTGATCTACTTCTACCCCAAGGACAGCACCCCTGGTTGCACCACCGAAGGCCAGGGCTTTCGGGACCAGTATGCGCAGTTCCAGGCCGCCAACACCGAAGTGTTCGGCATCTCCCGGGACAGCCTCAAGTCCCACGAGAACTTCAAGTGCAAACAGGAATTCCCGTTCGAGCTGATCAGTGACAAGGACGAGGCCGTCTGCCAGCTGTTCGACGTGATCAAGCTGAAAAAGCTCTATGGCAAGGAATACCTGGGCGTTGATCGCAGCACATTCCTGATCGACAAGAACGGCGTGCTGCGCCAGGAATGGCGTGGCGTGAAGGTGCCGGGGCATGTGGATGCGGTGCTGGCGGCGGCTCAGGCACTCAACAAGGCCTGAATCTTTCACTGCCTGTCCTGGCCCCTTCGCGAGCAAGCTCGCTCCCACAGGGATTTGATTAACACCCTCAATCCAATGTGGGAGCGAGCTTGCTCCGGGCGGCGTTCCGACGATGGGGCCATAAGCCCCACCCCATACTCAAGCTACAACAACGGCGCCACCACCGGCTCCTTGCTCGGCCACGCATCCAGCACCGCCTTGAACAGGGTCGCAAGGGGAATCGCGAAGAACACCCCCCAGAACCCCCACAGCCCGCCAAACAGCAACACCGCACAGATGATCGCCACCGGATGCAGGTTCACCGCCTCGGAGAACAGCAGCGGGACCAGCACGTTGCCGTCCAGCGTCTGGATGATCCCGTAGACCGCCATCAGGTAGATGAACTGATCGCTCCAGCCCCACTGGAACAGCGCAATCAAGGCCACCGGCACGGTCACCACCACGGTGCCGACATAAGGCACCACCACTGAGATGCCCACCAGCAGCGCCAGTAAGGCGGCGTAATTGAGTCCCAGGGCGACGAAGCCGATGTAGGTCACGCCACCGCAGATAAAAATCTCGATGACTTTGCCGCGAATGTAGTTGGCGATCTGGCGATTCATCTCCTGGGCCACCCGGGTAATCAGCGCCCGCTCACGAGGCAGGTAGCCACGGACCCAACGGCCGATCATTTCCCGGTCCTTGAGGAAGAAAAACACCAGGATCGGCACCAGTACCAGGTAGATCATGATATTGACCAAAAGCGGCAGGCTGGACAGCGAAAACGTCAGCGCCCACTGGCCGAACTTGCCGATCTGGCCGCGCACGACTTCAATGGCTTGCAACACCTGCTCGTCGGACACCAGGTGCGGATAACGCTCGGGCAACAGCAACAGCACGGACTGCCATTTGGCAAGCATCCCCGGCAACTCGTTGAAGAGTGTCACCAACTGGTGCCAGAGCAGCGGCACGATCACGATTATGAACACCAACAACAAGCCCATGAACAGGGCGAACACCAAGCCCACCGCCACCGCACCCGGCAACCGCAAGCGTTCCAGGGTCGTGACCAAACCTTGCATCAGGTACGCCAGCACCATCCCCGCCAGCACCGGCGCCAGCATGCCGCCCAGGGTGAGCACGGCGGTAAAGGCCAGGAATAGCAGCACTGCCAGGACCACAGCCTCTTCATCGGAGAAGTAGCGCTGGATCCAGTCGCGTAACACTTTGAACATTAAAAATCCTTAAGAGACGCTGTCGGTTTTCAGGCCTTTTTCAGCCAGTAACGGTAGACGCCGTTATCGTCTTCTTCATGCAGCAGCGTATGACCGGCCAATCGGGCGAAGGTGCGGAAATCGCGCTGGGAACCCGCATCCGTGGCGATCACCTTGAGCACACTGCCGCTGGCCAGGCGATTGAGTTCCAGCTTGGCCTTGAGCAGCGGCAACGGACAGTTCAGGCCGCTGGCGTCCAGTTCGGCATCGTGGGCTACAGCATCAGTCATGGGTTCACTCCGCGGCAGATCGTTGAGCGGCCTAGAATATCTGGTCCCGGGCCCGGTGTCCGGCTACAGTAAGGTCTTTGTCGACTAAGGCTTCGTGCATGACATTTCTGCGCCCCACCCTGCTGACGCTCGCTTGCCTGCTTGCCTCACCGGGCTTCGCCGACGACCTGCCGTCACTTGGCGACGCCAGTTCTGCCATCGTCTCGCCAGAACAGGAGCACCAACTGGGCCGCGCCTGGCTGGCCCTGCTGCGCAGCCAGGTTTCACAGCTCAACGACCCACAGCTCAAGGACTACGTCGAATCCAGCGTCTATAAACTGGTGGAAACCAGCCAGGTCAATGACCGACGCCTGGAGTTCATCCTGATCAACAGCCCGCAGCTCAACGCCTTCGCCGCACCTGGCGGAATCGTCGGGGTCAACGGCGGCCTGTTCCTCAATGCACAGACCGAAGGCGAATACGCCTCGGTCATGGCCCACGAACTGGCGCACTTGTCACAACGCCACTTCGCCCGCGGCGTCGAAGCCCAGCAGCGCATGCAAGTGCCAATGATGGCCGCGCTGCTGGCCGGCATCGTGATTGCCGCCGCCGGTGGCGGTGACGCCGGGATCGCGGCCATCGCCGGGACCCAGGCCGCGGCCATCCAGGAACAACGGCGTTTCTCGCGCCAGAACGAACAGGAAGCCGACCGCATCGGCATCCAGAACCTGGAAAAGGCCGGCTACGACCCGCGGTCCATGCCGACCATGTTCGAACGCCTGATGCGCCAATACCGGTTCGACGCCAAGCCCCCGGAATTCCTGCTGACTCACCCGGTGACCGAATCCCGGATCGCCGACACCCGCAACCGCGCCGAACAGGCCAAGCCGGGCGGTATCGAGGACAGTGTGCGCTATCAACTGATCCGCGCACGGGTCCAGTTGATCTATGAAGAAACCCCGGGCCTGGGCGCCAAGCGTTTCCGGGCACAGCTGGATGAGAATCCGAAGAACGACGTGGCGCGCTACGGCCTGGCGATCGCGCAGATCAAGGGTGGCCAGTTGAATGAAGCACGGGAGAACCTCAAGCCGTTGCTGGCCAAATCGCCCAACGAGATCATCTATAACCTCGCCCAGGTGGACCTGGACATCACCAGCAACAAACTGGCCGACGCTCAATCGCGCGTCGACCGGATGCTGAGCCAATACCCGGGCAACTATCCGCTCAACCAGGTACGCGTCGACTTGCTGCTCAAGCAGAACCGCCCCGCCGATGCCGAGAAGGCCCTGGAGAACCTGCTCAAGACCCGCCCGGACGATCCGGACGTCTGGTACATGGTGGCCGAGACCCGCGGGCTGTCGGGCAACATCATCGGCCTGCATCAGGCCCGTGCCGAGTACTTCGCACTGGTGGGCGACTACCGTCAGGCCATTCAGCAGCTGGACTTCGCCAAACGGCGCGCCGGCACCAATTTCCCCCTGTCGTCACGCATCGACGCCCGGCAGCGGGAACTCATGGAGCAGGAACGCATGGTCAAGGACATGATGGGCTGAGCATTCGCCAGGCAAAAAAAACGCCTCTTTCGAGGCGTTTTTTTTCAGCGGCTAACCGATCATTCGGCCAGTTTGAAGGTGATGAAGCTTGCACGTCCCTGGCGCAGGACCCGCATCGAGACCGAACGATTCTTCGGCAACGCCTTGGCGATGTCGGTGAACTCCTTGGCGGAACCGATGGCCTGGTTGTTCAGGTGCGTAATGATGTCGCCCGGCTGAAGGCCGATCAGGGCAGCAGGACCGTCCTGCACCTCCTTGATCACCACGCCGCCCTGGAGCTCCAGGGTACGCTTCTGCTCTTCGGTCAGCTCGGCCACCGCCACGCCCAGACGGTTGCTGCTGCGCTCGACGCCAGACTTGGGCAGCGAGTCCAACTCCTTGCCTTCTTCAGGAATGGCGCCGACGGTCAATTCGACGTTCTTGCGCTTGCCTTCACGAATCACTTCCAGATTGGCCTTGGCACCGGCCTTGAGAGCACCCACCAAGTGCGGCAGGTCGGCAGACATGACGATCGGCTGACCATTCATGCTCAGGATCACGTCACCCACTTGCAGGCCGCCCTTGGCAGCCGGGCCACCTTCCTGGATCTGCGCCACCAGCGCACCGGCCGGTTTTTCCAGCCCGAACGACTCGGCCAGGTCCTTGTTCACTTCCTGGATGACCACGCCCAACCAGCCACGGCTGACCTTGCCTTCGCTTTTCAGTTGGTTGGACACGTCCATGGCAACGTCGATCGGAATCGCGAAGGACACGCCCATGAAGCCGCCCGAACGGGTATAGATCTGGGAGTTGATGCCGACGACTTCACCCGCGAGGTTGAACAGCGGGCCACCGGAGTTACCCGGGTTGATCGGCACGTCGGTCTGGATGAACGGCACGTAGTTTTCGTTCGGCAGGCTGCGACCGATGGCGCTGACAATGCCCTGGGTCACGGTGTGGTCAAAGCCGAACGGCGAACCGATGGCCACGACCCATTGGCCGGCTTTCAGGTCCTGGGATTTGCCCAGCTTGAGCACGGGCAGATCCTTGCCTTCGATTTTCAACAGCGCCACGTCGGAACGTGGATCGGTGCCGATCAGCTTGGCCTTGAGCTCGCTGCGGTCGGCCAGGCGTACCAGGATTTCGTCGGCATCGGCGATCACATGGTTGTTGGTCAGGATGTAGCCATCAGGCGAAATGATGAAGCCCGATCCCAGGGATTGCGCTTCGCGCTGGCGACCACCACCGGGAGAACGGGGTTGTTGCGGCATGCCACGCTCGAAGAACTCACGCAGCATCGGCGGCAAACCTTCCAGGTCCGGCATCTGCTGGTCCGAGACGCGGCGATCCGGCAGCTTCTGGGTCGTGCTGATGTTCACTACAGCGGGCGAAGCCTGCTCGACCAATTGCGTAAAGTCGGGCAACTCGACCGCCACGGCAGGAACGGCCTGGCCGAGCACAAGCACGGTGGCAAGGATAGAAAAATAGGTTTTCAAGCGTGGTATCGACATACGGCTCCCGTTACGACGAGCATGGTTAAGCGATATGGAACAAGGCATACCTGGAAAAGATACGCCGGTATTTTTGTTCCGGAAACAGACAAGGCCAGGGCCGAGCGGCTCTGACCTATAGAAAAAAAGCTGAGTTTTTGCAAATGAAAATACTGACAGGAAGTTTCGGCATTTCGATCAAGCCCTGGCATCATCAGCCTCTCGCGCAATCGAACCACCCATGCAGCCAGCAGGTTATTGAGTCGCCGTGACGTCGGAGCGCATGGAAAGCGCAATCCGTTCCGCCGTGCCTATAGGAATCTCGCCGACCACCGTGACCATCATTTCGCCCTGGGGCGTCGTGAGCCTGCGGGAGACGGCAGCCGTCGGGCCGAGCTGAGTACGGGTATCGGTGGCGTTGGCACCGTTCAGCGGCTCCAGGAACACCGAGAAGCGCGCCAGGCCATCGTCGTACATCAAGCTGTTGACCTGGACCTGGGTGTCCGGGTCCTTGCGCACGACACTGCTGGACAGTTCGAAACCAGGCGGAAGCCAGTCCGAGTGCCAGGCGGCTTTCACCGCGACGACCTTGGCGGGATCCTGCGCGACAGCCTTGCATTCGGCGCTGGCTTGCAGATCACCGTCTGTCGGCGCGGCGACATTCAAGCGGGTGAACTGGAAACGTTCGAGCAACTGGCCCTTGTCGTTGAGCAACAGGGACTTGAGCGGCAAGCCGGTCTCTTTGTCCAGGTGCAGCTCGAAGCCATAGCGATGCTGGTCCTTGGGCGTCAACGCCACAATGACCGCTTGACGCCCGGCCACGCGCGACTTGCCAATGACGGCCAGGTCATACCAATTCTTGAGTTTTTGCGGATCGAGCGTACGTGAGGTGCCGTCAGGCGTATTGCCCAGCCCTGCGATCAAGGAGCCACTGACGCATTGAGTATGCCCATCAATGCGCAGGACTTCCTGTGCCGAGCCGTCAAGCTGGAGTAACCGCTCGCGGACTTTGCCATCCTGGACGCGATGCCAGATGTTATGGGTAGAAAAACTACCGTTGCGCTCGTAAACGAAAGTGCCCTGGAAGCTCTGCTGCTGCTCGGCTTGACTCAGGCGGTTCAACCAATCCTGAGCCTCATCGGCATGGGCTGGAGTCGCACACCAGCCACCAAGCAGAAGCATGAATAGAGGTATGGCGCGCAATGGTTTTCCTTAATTAACGGTTTTCCATGCTGGCTGCACGGGCGTAAGGCAGCGCGCTTTCAGTACCTTTCAGGGCAGCTTGCTGAGCATGCTGACGCAGGTAGTTGGGCAGACGCTGATCATGCCAGCCAGGTTGGCCTTGCAGAACACCATTGACCATTGGGCCTGCGGTTTCCGAGCCTTCGCTGTAGCCGGCCAGTACCGCTGGACCCTTGACCTGTGGAGCGCTCAGGCCTGGCTGGTTGGACTGCTGCGCCATCTGCACGCCAGCAATCTCATCCTGGTTGTACAGGCGCACACCGGCCAGTACGGCCACGGTGACCGAAGCGGCTACTGCCAGGCGACCCAGGCTGCGCCATGGTCCGCGAGAAGCTTTTGCCGGTACGGCTTCGTCAGCCAATGCAGCGGAAACGGCCGCAGCGATGTCCAGGCGTGGAAGCAACAAGTCCTTGTGCATCACGGCCCGGGCGATCTGGTAACGAGCCCAGGTCTCACGGGTTTCAACATCGTCGAAGGCATTCAATACCCGACGCAATTCCAGTTCGTCCGCTTCGTTATCCATCACTGCGGACAGCGATTCCTGCAGGGCTTCACGACTCATGGCGTTCCTCTCTTGGCTGTCGCCGCTGTCTCTAGTTTTCCTGCAACAAAGGTTGCAGGGCTTTATCAATGGCCTCCCGGGCGCGGAAGATCCGGGAGCGCACGGTGCCTACAGGACATTGCATGACGCTCGCAATGTCTTCGTAACTCAGACCGTCGAACTCACGTAAAGTTAAAGCCGTACGCAAATCTTCGGGCAGTTGCTGGATGGTTCGATGGACGGTGCCTTCAATCTCATCCCGCAGCAACGCACGTTCCGGTGATTCGAGATCCTTGAGGCCATGATCGCCATCATAGAACTCGGCATCTTCAGAACTTACATCGCTATCCGGCGGCCGACGGCCGCGTGAAACCAGATAGTTTTTCGCCGTGTTGATGGCGATGCGGTAAAGCCACGTATAAAACGCGCTGTCCCCGCGAAAATTTCCAAGTGCGCGGTAGGCCTTGATGAAGGCTTCCTGAGCGACATCCTGCGCTTCATGGGTGTCGTGCACGAAACGCACGATCAACCCGAGAATTTTGTGCTGGTATTTAAGCACTAGCAGATCGAAAGCTCGCTTGTCGCCGCGTTGGACGCGCTCGACCAGCTGCTGATCCTCTTCCTGGGTTAGCATGAACACTCCTCGATAAGCTCGAAGGAGGCTTGCATTACTAATTGACCGGGCTTGCAAACATAGACTCGGGCTTTTCGCAAAAGTTCTCCCCCTTCCAAGCAAGTTTCCGGCGCGCTCTGATCTCGGCACGCACGAAAAACGCAGCAGGAGATTCCCCGGCTGCGCGAATAATCTGTCACCGGGCCTGACGGCAGAGACTCCAATCGAAATCTTGCACCAACCCGACGCTGCTCCCTTTTGCAGACAACCGTCTATTGAACGTAGGCGCTTGGCAAAAGTTCCCACTATTTATAGCGCTGTACACTGAATATCAGGCAACCGTGACGAGATAAACAGCGTTCTGTCCTCGAAACGGCGGCCTTATCGACGTTGTACCAAAAACGGCGATCCGACGAAGCGTGTCGCTTTTCTGTCACGCTGGTTTCACATTGCCATGAATGCCCGGCTATTGTGCCGATCCCCCCCTCTATATACTAGTGGGCTGCGTGGCTGCCTGACCCGTTGAAGCGGTGTCTTGCGCCAACCCCGACCCGGGTCGCCTTGAGCGGAAACCATTCGAATGAGCCAACAGTTTCAACACGATGTTCTGGTAATCGGCAGCGGAGCCGCCGGATTGAGCCTTGCACTGACTTTGCCTGCGCATTTGCGCATTGCAGTACTGAGCAAGGGCGACCTGGCCAACGGTTCTACCTTCTGGGCCCAGGGCGGTGTCGCAGCCGTGCTGGACGATACCGACACCATTGAATCCCATGTCGAGGACACCCTCAACGCCGGCGGTGGCCTTTGCAATCCAAAAGCGGTGCGTTTCACCGTGGAACACAGCAGGGAAGCCATCCAGTGGCTGATCGATCAGGGTGTACCGTTTACCCGTGACGAACAATCGGGCACCGAAGACGGCGGTTTCGAGTTCCACCTGACGCGCGAAGGCGGTCACAGCCATCGGCGCATCATCCATGCGGCCGACGCCACTGGTGCCGCGATCTTCAAGACCCTGCTCGCCCAGGCGCGACTGCGGCCGAACATCGAACTGCTGGAACAGCGCGTCGCGGTCGACCTGATCACCGAAAAACGCCTGGGCCTGGACGGTGATCGCTGCCTCGGTGCCTACGTGCTCAATCGCGGCACCGGTGAAGTCGACACCTACGGCGCGCGTTTCGTCATCCTGGCGTCCGGCGGCGCAGCGAAAGTCTATCTGTATACCAGCAACCCCGACGGCGCCTGCGGCGATGGCATCGCCATGGCCTGGCGTTCGGGTTGCCGGGTGGCGAACCTGGAGTTCAACCAGTTCCACCCCACCTGCCTCTATCACCCGCTGGCCAAGAGTTTCCTGATCACCGAAGCCTTGCGTGGCGAAGGTGCCCACCTGAAGCTGCCCAACGGCGAACGCTTCATGCAGCGCTTCGATCCGCGCGCCGAACTGGCACCGCGCGACATCGTCGCCCGGGCCATCGACCACGAAATGAAGCGCCTGGGTATCGATTGCGTTTACCTGGACATCAGCCACAAGCCCGAAGCGTTCATCAAGAGTCACTTCCCGACGGTGTACGAACGCTGCCTGGAGTTTTCCATCGACATCACCAAGCAGCCGATCCCGGTGGTGCCGGCGGCGCATTACACCTGCGGCGGTGTGATGGTCGACCAACAGGGCCGTACCGACGTGCCTGGCCTGTACGCCATTGGCGAAACCAGCTTCACCGGCCTGCACGGCGCCAACCGCATGGCCAGCAACTCGCTGCTGGAATGCTTCGTCTACGCCCGCTCGGCGGCGGCAGACATCCTGGCGCAATTGCCGCAGATTGCCGTCCCTGCCGCCCTGCCCTCGTGGGACGCCAGCCAGGTCACCGATTCGGACGAAGACGTGATCATCGCGCACAACTGGGACGAACTGCGGCGATTCATGTGGGACTACGTGGGCATCGTGCGCACCAACAAGCGCCTGCAACGGGCACAACATCGGGTGCGCTTGCTGCTGGATGAAATCGACGAGTTCTACAGCAACTACAAAGTCAGCCGCGACCTGATCGAGTTGCGCAACCTGGCCCAGGTGGCCGAACTGATGATTCGCTCGGCCATGGAGCGCAAGGAAAGCCGGGGGCTGCATTACACGCTGGACTACCCGAACCTGCTGCCCGAGGCACTGGACACTATCCTGGTGCCGCCCACCTACGCCGACTGAATCTGAGCTGTACCCGCAGGCGCCGATGGATATCCGGCGCCAGCGCGTCGCGCGGCACACACAGCGAGCGGACCCGCCGTTCACCCTGCACGCGAAAGCGCAGCACGACGATCATCGGCAGCGCCAGGCTATCGGGGCGCAGCTGCACAGCCCGCCACCCGTCGGCCCGACTCCAGAGTTGCCAGCCAGCGGCATTACGACGCAACCGGGAAATGGCCCGGCGATGAGTCAGCAATAAATGTCGGGGGATCACCCAGGCGCCATGGGCCAGGCACAATACGACGCCAAGCGCCGCGAACCAGGATGGGACGGACAACAGGAACAACGACCCCAGGGCGAACACCTGGGCCAGCAGATAGGCCGCCAGCAGTTGCCCGGAGGCCTGCCAGCGGCATTCGAAGCGATTACTTGGGTTGGACACGGTCCAGAATCATCCGGACCATGCGCTGCAACTCAGGGTCTTCGGATTCGCTGCGCTCCATGAACCAGCCGAACATGTCCTGATCCTCGCATTCGAGCAGGCGGACATAACACGCGCGGTCCACTTCATTGAGATGGGGATAAACCTCTTTGACGAATGGCACCAGCAACACGTCCAGCTCAAGCATGCCGCGGCGGCTGTGCCAGTAGAGGCGATTCAGTTCAACATCTTCGACCATGGAGCGCTCCTCAAATAGAGCGCAAGTATACAGGCCCCGCCGCAGCGGAACAGACAGCTTTGGCAGGGCACCATCGATCCTTTGTGAACTACCCATTTCAAGGGCGCCCCCTTATGATGTCTACCAGACCTTTTACCCTGCGATGACCCATGGCTGATTCCGCTTTTTTCTGCACCCTGTCCCACGAAGGCGTCCTTGCGGTCCGCGGCGTGGATGCCGGCAAATTCCTGCAAGGCCAATTGACCTGCAACCTCGACTACCTGAGTGACAGCCGGGCCAGCCTCGGCGCCCGCTGCACCCAGAAAGGCCGGATGCAATCGAGCTTCCGCATCCTGCTCGAGAGCGACGGCGTGTTGATGGCCATGGCCGCCGAACTGCTAGAACCGCAACTGGCCGACCTGAAAAAATATGCCGTGTTCTCCAAATCCAAGCTCACCGACGAAAGCTCGGCCTGGGTTCGCTTCGGCCTGGAAAACGCCGACAAGGCGCTGGCCGGCCTGGGCCTCGAACTACCGGACGACACCGACAGCGTGGCTCGCCATGAAGCCTTGATCGCCATCCGCGTATCTCCCGGTCGCGCTGAACTGTGGGCGCCCGCCGAACAAGCGCAAACGCTGCGAACCCGCCTGGGCACAGAACTGGCCGAAGCGGATCTGAACCCCTGGCTGTTGGGCCAGGTCCGCGCCGGAATCGGCCAGGTCATGCCGGCCACCCGCGAGCTGTTCATCCCACAGATGCTCAACCTGCAAGCCATCGGCGGCGTCAGTTTCAAGAAAGGCTGCTACACCGGCCAGGAAATCGTCGCCCGCATGCAATACCTGGGCAAGCTCAAGCGACGCCTGTACCGCCTGCAGTTGGACGCCAGCGAACTGCCAGAGCCTGGCACCGCGCTGTTCTCCCCCACGCATGGCAGCTCCATCGGCGAAGTGGTGATTGCCGCCCGCGGCGAGGGGAATATTGAACTGCTTGCGGTATTGCAGGCCGAAGCAGCAGAAGACGACAATTTGCACCTCGGTAGCCTGGAAGGCCCACGCCTTCAATTGTTGGACCTGCCTTACGAACTGGATCGCGACCGCGAAATCCAGCGCTGATCGCAGCATTTGCCGCAATACCCTAGAGAACCGAAATGAGCGATTTGGCGGATAAGGTCCAACGGGATTTGGTGCAAGCCATCGATAACGATGACTTGGTTCTGCCAACATTACCGGAAGTGGCCCTGCAGATTCGCCGGGCCGCCGAAGACCCGGAAATCAGCGTCAGCAACCTGAGCAAAGTGATCGGCCGCGATACGGCTCTCTCGGCACGCCTGATAAAGGTGGTCAACAGCCCACTCCTGCGCGCCACCCAGGAAGTCACTGACCTGCACACGGCCATCACTCGATTGGGCGTCAACTACAGCAGCAACCTGGCCATCGGCCTGGTCATGGAGCAGATTTTCCACGCCCGCTCCGAAGTGGTGGAGCTGAAGATGCGCGAAGTCTGGCGCAAGAGCCTGGAGATCGCCGGCGTCAGCTATGCGCTGTGTCGCGGTTACACCCAACTCAAGCCCGACCAGGCCGCGCTGGGTGGGCTGGTGCACCAGATCGGCGTGCTGCCGATCCTGACGTATGCGCAAGACAACAATGAGTTGCTGTCGGACCCGGTCAGCCTCAACCACGTCATCGAAACGATTCACCCGGTGCTGGGGGACAAACTACTCAGCGTCTGGGAGTTTCCGGAGCGGTTGGTGAAACTGCCGGGGCTGTATCTGGATTTCACCCGGGACTCCAAGCAAATCGATTATGTCGACCTGGTGCAGGTCGCAGCGCTGTATTGCTACAAGGACACCGACCATCCCCTGAGCAAGGTTGACGTGTTCGGGGTTCCCGCCTTCAAGAAACTGGGCATCGACCCGGAGAACAAGGCACGGTGTGCGGATATCGAAGAATCGCGGTCGATGTTCTATTAAGCAGGTCGGACACCTACGAACGCGTAGTCAAGCCTGAATCTGTGACCTGTGGCAACAGGATTTGTGGGAGCAAAGCTTGCTCGCGAAACAGGCGCCTCGTTTTATATAAAGACCGTGTCGCCATCATCGCGGGCAAGCCTTGCTCCCACAGGATCAGTCTGCGCCTGGGATAAAACTCACCCGCACCTTCAACCCGCGCTCCTGCCCGTCGTGCAAGGTGATCTGCGCCAGGTGCGCACGGCAGATTTCGCCGACGATCGCCAATCCCAGCCCCGAACCCGCCACTTGCTGGTTGCGTCGATAGAAGCGCTCGAACACCCGGTCCCGCTCGTGCAGCGGAATGCCGGGGCCATCGTCCTCGACCTCCAGCACGGCCGGCGCAGAAACCCGCAGGATTACATTGCCACCCGACGGGGTATGGGCCAGGGCGTTGTCCACCAGGTTGCTCAACAACTCGTTCAACAAGGTCGGCTCGCCCCGCAGCCATACCGGTTCGTCGGCTTCCAGGGCCAGCGCCACCCCTCGGGCATGGGCCAGCGGGGCCATGGCCATGCCCAACTCACGGGCCAACTGACTGAGATCAAGCAACTGCGCGCCGCCCTCGGCAATGGCCCGGGCACCGTTTTCCACACGCGCCAAGGACAGCAGCTGATTAGCCAGATGGGTTAGCCGGTCAGTGCCCTGGGCCGCCGTTTCCAGGGTTTCACGCCAGGTCGCCGGTTCACTGGCACGCAAGCCCAGCTCAAGACGCGCCTTGAGCGCGGCCAAGGGCGTGCGCAGCTCATGGGCGGCATCGGCGATGAACTGCGCCTGACGCTCGAATTGCCCCCGCAGGCGCTCGGTGAAATGGTTGAGGGCCCGCACCAGCGGCCATAATTCGTGCTGCACTTCCACCAACGGCAACGGCCGCAGATCGTCCGACTGGCGCTCCTCCACCGCCGTGCGCAAGCGCTCCAGCGGGCGCAACGCCGCGCTGACCGCAAACCACACCAACAGCAGCGCGCCCACGGCCAGCATGCCCAGGCGCAACAGCGTGTCGGCCATCAGCCCACGGGCCATGCTGACCCGCGCCTCTTCAGTCTCCGCTACACGAATTTCCGCCATGCCGTTCATGTTCGGCTCGCTCACGGCCTTGAGCAGGCTGACCACCCGCACGTTCTGCCCCTGATAGCGAGCGTTGTAAAAGCGCGCCAGGGCTGGATAATCGTCCGTGCGCGGCGTGCCGGGCGGCGGGCCGGGGAGGTTTTCGTAGCCGGAAATCAGCTTCTTGTCGATGTCATTGACCTGATAATAAATGCGTCCGGCGCTGTCGTAGGCGAAAGTATCCAGGGCCACGTAGGGCACATCCGCGCTGAGGCTGCCGTCACGCGCCGAAAGGCCCGCGGCGATGGTCCGGGCCGAGGCCAGCAGGGTCCGATCGTAGGCGGTGTCGGCAGCCTCGCGACCGTTCCAGTAGGCGCTTAAGCCGCTGGCGAGCATCAATACCACCAGCAGCAGTGCGAGGTTGCGAAGCAGCCGCCAGCGCAGACTGTCGGGCTTATGCATTGCGATTTTCCAGCAGGTAGCCCAGGCCGCGGAACGTTACGATCGCCACCGCATGACCATCGAGCTTCTTGCGCAAGCGATGGACGTAGATTTCGATGGCGTCGGGGCTGGCCTCTTCGTCCAGGCCGAACACTTGGGCCGCCAGTTGCTCCTTGCTCATCACCCGCCCCGGCCGGGCGATCAACGCCTCCAGCACGGCTTGCTCGCGGGACGTCAGGGTCAACAGTTCATCGTCGAGGGTAAAGCGGCGGGTGTCCAGGTCATAGACCAGCCCGCCACAGCGCTGCTGGCGTTCGCCACCCAGCACGCTACGGCGCAACAGCGCCTTGACCCGGGCCTCCAGCTCAGTGAGCTCGAATGGCTTGGCCAGGTAATCGTCGGCGCCGAGGTTCAGGCCATGGACGCGGTCCTTGACGTCGCTGCGAGCGGTCAGCATCAGCACCGGCAAGGTCTTGCCACGGGCCCGCAGACGCGCCAACACCTCGAAACCGTCCATGCGCGGCAGCCCGACATCCAGGACCGCCACCGCGTATTCCTCGCTGCTCAAGGCCAGGTCAGCCGCGACGCCGTCGTGCAACACGTCCACGGTCAAACCGGTGCTCTTGAGCGCCTGGGCAACGCTTTCGGCGAGCTGCAGATGGTCTTCTACGAGCAGGACACGCATGGGTTATTCCTCGATTCAGGGATGGCCGACGCCATTCTTTGGCGCGAAGTTTACAGCCGCATCCGCCACTGTGAAGGCAAAAAACACGCTGAAAGCTTTTGAAAGGTTAGCGAAAGGTTGGGCCGTTAGAGTCCCTTTACGGATAGTTTCGACTGACCGCCGCGACGCCCGATCGCGAATCGAAAAATGCCACGAAGCGTTTTCGTCCTAAATAAGAAGAATAAAAGCGGAGTATTCACCATGCTGTCCATGCAGCTCCAGGCCCCAGCGCCTGCTCGCCCTTCTCGCTTCAACCAGACCGCCCTGGGCGGTGTCGCCCTGTATTCAATCCCGGTAACGACCTGCGCACCCCGTCAGCGATGACCTGGACGGAATCCGTCAACGACACATTTTCACCACACATAACAACAATCCTGTGGAGACAACAATGAACCTATCACTGCGTAAAGTAGCCCTGGCCGCCGGATGCCTGATGTTTGCCGGGCAGTTGCTCGCCGCTGATCCATCCAAAGAGCCCAAGCGCCCCGAATGCATCGCCCCGGCGGCACCGGGCGGCGGTTTCGACCTGACGTGCAAACTGGCGCAAAGCGCGCTGGTCAACCAGAAACTGCTGACCAAACCCATGCGGGTGACCTACATGCCCGGCGGTGTCGGCGCGGTGGCCTACAACGCAGTGGTCGCCCAGCGTCCGGCCGACGCCGGTACGCTGGTGGCCTGGTCCAGCGGTTCGCTGTTGAACCTGGCGCAAGGCAAGTTCGGTCGTTTCGATGAAAACGCCGTGCGCTGGCTAGCGGCCGTTGGTACCAGCTACGGCGCCATCGCAGTGAAGAGCGATTCGCCCTACAAGAACCTCGACGATCTGGTACAGGCCCTGAAGAAAGATCCAGGCTCGGTGGTGATCGGCTCCGGCGGCACCGTCGGCAGCCAGGACTGGATGCAAACCGCCCTGATCGCCAAGGCTGCCGGCATCGACCCGCGCAAACTGCGCTACGTGGCACTCGAAGGCGGTGGTGAAATCGCCACTGCCCTGCTCGGCGGTCATATTCAGGTCGGCAGTACGGACATTTCCGACTCCATGCCGCACATCCAGAGTGGTGACATGCGTCTGTTGGCGGTGTTCTCCGATAAACGCCTGGACGAGCCGGAAATGAAAGACATCCCGACCGCTCGCGAACAAGGCTACGACATCCTCTGGCCAGTGGTCCGTGGCTTCTACCTCGGGCCAAAGGTCAGCGATGAAGACTACGCCTGGTGGAAAGACGCGTTCGACAAACTGCTGGCTTCCGAAGAGTTCGCCAAGTTGCGCGACCAGCGCGAGCTGTTCCCGTTCGCCATGACCGGCCCGGAACTGGACGCCTATGTGAAGAAACAAGTGGCTGATTACAAGGTGCTGGCCAAAGAGTTCGGCCTGATCCAGTAACCGTCTCTGTTCTCGCGGCGGCGCTGGCACTGTCGGCGCCGCCCAGGAGTTAGTCATGCTCACCATCCAACGTATTTTTGCCGCGGTGCTGCTACTGGTCTGTATCGGCCTGGCGCTGATGGCTTGGCCCTATCAAGCCGCCTTTTCCTACGAACCGGTCGGCCCCCGCGCCTTTCCCTTGCTGATGCTCGGGCTGATGGGGCTGGCATTGCTGTACATGCTGTTTCGCCCTACGCCCATCGTGCACAGCGACGAAGACCCGCACCTGGACCGCGAAACCTTGCAGAAAATCGGTATCTGCGTGGTGCTGCTGCTGGTCTTCGCCGGGACCTTCGAACCCTTGGGCTTCATCCTTGCCAGCATCCTGATCGGCGTGCCGATGGCGCGCCTTTACGGCGGTCGCTGGGTGCCGAGCGTGGTGATCATCAGCCTGATGGCCATCGGTCTTTATCTGTTGTTCGACAAGCTGATGGACGTGCCGCTGCCCCTGGGCCTGCTCGACGTCCTGGAGAATTGATATGGATACCCTGAATTATCTCGGCCAGGGTTTTGGCGTTGCACTGACCCCCTACAACCTCGTCACGGCACTGACCGGCACCCTGATCGGCACCGTGGTCGGCCTGCTGCCGGGCCTGGGCCCGATCAACGGCGTGGCGCTACTGATCCCGATTGCCTTTGCCCTGGGGCTGCCGCCGGAATCGGCGCTGATCCTGCTGGCCGCGGTGTACCTGGGTTGCGAATATGGCGGACGTATCAGCTCGATCCTGCTCAACATCCCGGGTGAAGCCTCCACCGTGATGACCACCCTCGACGGCTACCCGATGGCCCGCCAAGGCCTGGCCGGCGTGGCGTTGTCGCTGTCGGCGTGGAGTTCGTTCATCGGCGCGTTCATCGCCACCTGCGGCATGGTGTTGTTCGCACCCTTGCTGGCCAAATGGGCGATTGCCTTCGGGCCGGCGGAATATTTCGTCCTGATGGTGTTTGCCATTGTCTGCCTCGGCGGCATGGCCGGCGACCGACCGCTCAAGACCTTCATCGCGGCGCTGATCGGCCTGTTCCTGTCCAGTGTCGGGATCGATGCCAACAGCGGCGTGTACCGCTTCACCGGTGACAACATCCACCTGACCGACGGCATCCAGTTCGTCGTGCTGGTGCTGGGCCTGTTCTCCATCAGCGAAATTCTGTTGCTGCTGGAAAAAACCCATCGCGGCCAGGAGGCAGTGAAAGCTACCGGGCGGATGATGTTCAACTTCAAGGAAGCCGCGTCGGTCTTCACCGTGAACCTGCGCTGCGGCGTACTCGGTTTCATCATGGGCGTGCTGCCGGGTGCTGGTGCGACCCTGGCCAGTGCCGTGGCCTACATGACGGAAAAACGCATTGCCGGCGCTGGTGGCACGTTCGGTCAGGGTGACAAGCGCGGCCTCGCCGCCCCGGAAACCGCCATTGGCGGCGCGGCCTGCGGTGCGTTGGTACCGATGCTGACCCTCGGCGTTCCCGGCTCGGGCACCACTGCGGTGATGATCGGTGCGTTGTCGCTGTACAACATCACCCCTGGCCCGCTGCTGTTCCAGCAACAACCGGACATCGTCTGGGGCCTGATCGCGTCGTTGTTCGTCGCCAACGTCATGCTGGTGATCCTCAACATCCCGATGATCCGCATCTTCACCCGCATCCTGGCCGTGCCGAACTGGGCGCTGGTGCCGGTCATCGCAATCATCACCGGCATCGGTGTCTATGCGGTGCATGCCACCACGTTCGACCTGTTCCTGATGATCGGTATCGGTATCTTCGGCTATATCCTGCGCAAGCTGGACTTCCCGCTGTCGCCGGTGCTGCTGGGCTTCATCCTCGGTGGCCTGATGGAGCAGAACCTGCGGCGCGCGCTGTCGATTTCCAACGGTGCGCTGGAAATCCTCTGGTCGAGCCCGATCACCTTCGGCTGCTGGGTGCTGACGGCGATCATGCTGTTCATGCCACTGGTGCGGATCTGGCGTCGCCGCGCCGCACAACGTCGCGCCCTGGCCAATGTCTGAGGCGATATTCAGACAATGGTGGGGAACACCGCTGGTCGGCCTGGCCGGCGGTTACCTGGCCAGCCTGATCGGCTGGCCTTTGCCCTGGATGGTCGGCTCGTTGCTGGCGATCATCCTGGTGCGCTGTCTTACGCCGTGGCAACTGATGGAAATCCCCGGCGGCCGTAAATGCGGCCAATGGGTGGTGGGCATCGGTATCGGCCTGCACTTCACTCCGGTGGTGATGGAGCAGGTCCTGAGCCACTTCGGCCTGATCTTCTTCGGCGCGCTGATCACCAGCGTGTCCAGCGTGGTGAGTGTCTGGCTGATGCGTCGCACCGGCGAGGACCGCGCCACCGCATTCTTCTCGAGCATGCCGGGCGGTTCCGGCGAAATGGTCAACCTCGGCGCCCGCAACGGCGCGGACCTCAGTCGTGTTGCGGCGGGCCAGAGCCTGCGAGTGCTGGTGGTGGTGCTGTGCGTGCCGGCGGCCTTCAAGTACCTGTTGGGTGAAGGCGCACCGGTGCAACACGCCACGACGGTGGACTGGCTGTGGCTGGCGGTGCTGTTCCCGGCGGGCGCCCTGCTCGCCTGGGTCTGGGAGCGCTTGCGCCAACCCAATCCCTGGTTGTTCGGACCATTGCTGGTGAGTGCGGCGGTGAGCGTCGGTTGGGACCTGCACATCGGCCTGCCCAACGGCGCCAGCCAGGTCGGCCAGTGGTTGATCGGCAGCGGATTGGGTTGTCATTTCAACCGGCAGTTCTTTCGTCGGGCGCCGTCGTTCATGGGGCGTACCCTGATCGGCACGGTGTTGACGATGCTGATCGCCACTCTCGCGGCGTTGGGCCTGAGCACCCTGACCCAGCTGGACCTGCGTTCACTGACCCTGGGCATGATGCCCGGAGGTATCGCGGAAATGAGCCTGACGGCCGAGACGTTGCAACTGTCGGTGCCATTGGTGACGGCGTTGCAGGTGATGCGGTTGTTGTTCGTGCTGTTTCTGGCGGAGCCGTTGTTCAGGTATTGGATGCGCAAGCCGGCTTCGGACTTGTAGACCGAGTTGCCCCCATCGCGAGCAAGCTCGCTCCCACATTGGACTTGGGTTGTCCTGAAACCCTGTGGGAGCGAGCCTGCTCGCGAAGGGGCTGTCCAATTAGCGCATCAAACCGGCGGCAATCGCCAATCGATAGGCGCCTCGCCATGTTGTTCGAGGAACTTGTTGGCCCGACTGAAATGCCCGCACCCCAGAAAACCACGATAAGCCGACAACGGCGACGGGTGGACCGAAGTCAGCACCAGGTGCTTGGTGGCGTCGATCAGCTTCTGCTTGCCCTGGGCATGGGCGCCCCACAGCAGGAAGACCAGGTTCGGCTGGTGTTCGCTGACCACTTCGATAATTCGGTCGGTGAAGTGCTGCCAGCCCTTGCCTGCGTGAGCATTGGCGGTGGCGCGCTCTACGGTCATGGTGGTATTGAGCAGCAACACGCCCTGTTCGGCCCAGCTTTGCAGGTAACCGTGATTCGGGATGTCGATGTTCAGGTCGCGCTTCAATTCCTTGAAGATGTTCACCAGCGACGGCGGCGCTGGCACACCCGGCTGTACCGAGAAGCACAAGCCATGGGCCTGGCCCGGGCCGTGGTACGGGTCCTGGCCGAGAATCACCACCTTGACCTTGTCCAGCGGCGTGGAATTGAGGGCATTGAAAATCAGCGGGGCCGGTGGATAAATCTCCTTGCCGGCCGCGTATTCCCGACGCAGGAATTCGCGCAACTCTGCCATGTAGGGCTGGTCGAACTCGGCACGCAGTGCCTGCTTCCAGCTCGGTTCGAGTTTGATACGGTCGTCGGCAGTCATGGTTGCATCCGGTAAAAACAATGGGCGCACCCTAGGAAAGCTTACATGGCTTGTCAATTGATCTGACGCAGAACCAGCACTTTCCTGCGTAGCGGTCATACTGATTATTCAAATTTCTGATCGAGGTCACGATGAATCTGCACTTCGAAGAGCTCACCGGCATCGACGGTGCCCGTATCGGCATCGCCACCCTGGACGCCGAAAAATCCCTGAACGCCTTGTCCCTGCCGATGATCAACGCCTTGCGTGATCGTCTCGATGCCTGGGCCCGGGAGTCGCAGGTCGTTTGTGTGTTATTGCGCGGCAATGGCGCCAAGGCATTTTGCGCCGGCGGTGAAGTGCGCAGCCTGGTGGAGGCCTGCCGTGCCCATCCCGGCGAAGTGCCGCCGCTGGCTGCGCAATTCTTCGCGGCGGAATACCGCTTGGACTTCAACCTGCACACCTACCCCAAACCCTTGCTGTGCTGGGGGCATGGCTATGTACTGGGTGGCGGCATGGGGCTGTTGCAAGGGGCGAGTATCCGCATCGTCACGCCAAGCAGTCGCCTGGCCATGCCGGAGATCAGCATCGGCCTGTACCCGGATGTCGGCGCCAGTTGGTTCCTGTCGCGCCTGCCCGGCAAGCTCGGCCTGTTTCTCGGCCTGACCGGCGCCCACATGAATGCCCGGGACGCCATCGACCTGGACCTGGCCGACCGCTTTTTGCTGGATGAACAACAGGACGACCTGATCGAAGGCCTGCTGCAACTCAATTGGCAGGAACAGACCGAGATGCAGCTCAACAGCCTGCTCAAGGCCCTGCAACAGGAAGCGGTCGGCCAAATGCCCGAAGCCCAATGGCTGCCACGTCGGCAGAAAATCGATGAATGGCTGGATGTCAGCGATGTGCGCTGTGCCTGGAAAGCCCTCAGCCTGCTGGTGGACCACTCGGACCCGCTGATCGCCCGCGCCGCCAAGACCATGACCGAAGGTTCGCCCTTGACCGCTTATCTGGTCTGGGAACAGATCGCCCGTGCCCGGCATTTGTCCTTGGCCGGCGTGTTCCGGATGGAATACACCTTGAGCCTCAACTGCTGTCGCCATCCGGAATTCAGCGAAGGCGTGCGCGCGCGGCTGATCGACAAGGACCACAAGCCCCGTTGGCACTGGCCGGACATCAACCATGTGCCCGAAGCGGCGGTCGAGGCGCACTTTCACAAGGCGTGGGAGGGGCGGCATCCGTTGGCGGATTTGTCCAACGAGTAAAGCCCTGGGTGACACCTGTGGGAGTGACATTCTGTGAGAGTGACATTCTGTGAGAGTGACATCTGTGGGAGCAAAGCTTGCTCGCGATAGCGGTATGCCTGTCACCGGGAAGCTGTCCGATCCCCTGTCATCGCGAGCAAGCTCGCTCCCACAAGCGTTATCCCATCGGGTTTATTGCAGGCACAAAAAAAGCGGCGCTCAATGCGCCGCTTTTTGTTGCCCAAAGGTTAGCGGTGGCTGTTGCGTCCATCGCGATCGCCACGTCCACGATCGCGGTCGCCGCGTCCCCAATGATCACGTCCGCCTCGACCGCCTCGGTCGTCATTCCAGCCGCCCCGGTTATGGCCGTCCCAGCCACCCCGATTCGGATAAGACCGGTACGCCGCTCGCGGTGGCGAGTAGTAGCGTGGGCCTTGTTGATAGTAACGCGGTGCCGAGTAATAGCGCGGCGCCGGTTGGTAATACCGCGGTGCGTAATAGCCACGCGGAGCCGAATAATAACTCCCGCCACCGTAATAGACCGGCGCCGGTGAGGTGTAGACATCGGAACGGTAGTAGCTCGAGTCTCCGTCGTAATAAGGCACGCATGCCGAAAGAGTCAAACCGAGAAACGCAATGAGCAGCAGTCGTCGATACATGGCGGCCTCCTGGACCGCGAATGGGCCACATCAGCGACGCTGATGGGCGGCAGCCAACTTTGTGTGACTGACGCATATTCAGACAGCAAAATCGGAATCTGGTGCGACCTGGCAACAACTAGAAACATGTCGTTCGTCGCCCTCTTCCGGTGCGCGACGGCACCACAAGCAAGCACAAACCCGCCCTCAATCATCCCTCCTCAACAGCTGCCCTCTCTGGCTCGGGCTTTTGCCCGAATTGGCACGGCTCTCGCTTTAACAAATTCCGTGCAGGAGTCATCACAGGTTCGCGGCACCACAATTTGCAATGGCTGACTAGGGTTCCGGCTCGCTTCTGGCGAGTGGCTGGTCCGAGAGTTGGCGACCTCCAGTTGAGGTTACACGGCGGGACAAAAGCCCGGGAGACAAGCCACCGTTCGCGGTGCCGCGTTGCTCCTGTCCGCCCTTGATCAACTGGAGAACTACCATGCTCAAGCTTCGTCTGTCCGCCCTGCTCCTCGCCGCCCTCTCGGCCCTCGCGAGCTTCTCATCCGCCGCCGCCCAAAAAGACCACTTCAGCGTCTGCTGGACCATTTACGCCGGCTGGATGCCCTGGGAATACGCCGGTAGCCAAGGCATCGTCGATAAATGGGCAAAAAAATACGGCATCAAGATCGATGTCGTGCAGCTCAACGATTACGTCGAATCCATCAACCAGTACACCGCCGGTCAGTTCGACGGCTGCACCATGACCAACATGGACGCCCTGACCATTCCCGCCGCCGGTGGCGTGGACAGCACCGCGCTGATCGTCAGCGACTTCTCCAACGGCAACGACGGCATCGTCCTCAAGGGCGAAGGCAAGAAAGTCGCCGACCTCAAGGGCATGGACGTCAATCTGGTGGAACTGTCGGTGTCCCATTACCTGCTGGCCCGTGCCCTGGATTCGGTAGGCCTCGCCGAGAAAGACCTGAAAGTCGTCAACACCTCCGACGCTGATATCTCTGCCGCCTTCAACACCGACCAGGTCAAGGCCGTCACCACCTGGAACCCGATGCTCTCGGACATCAAGGCCCAGCCAGGCGTGAGCGAAGTATTCAATTCCAGCCAGGTTCCCGGCGAAATCATGGACATGATGGTGGTCAACACCCAGACCCTCCAGGACAACCCAGCCCTGGGCAAAGCGTTGACCGGCGCCTGGTTTGAAGTAGTGGCGCTGATGAACGCAAAAAACGCCGCGAGCAAGACGGCGCTGGAACACATGGCGAAAGCCTCGGGCACCGACCTGGCCGGCTTCCAGGCGCAACTGGACACCACCAAGCTGTTCGCCACCCCCAAGGAAGCCCTGAGTTTCGCCACCAGCGAGCAACTGCCCGCCACCATGGGCAAGGTGGCCGAGTTTTCGTTCCAGCACGGCTTGTTGGGCGAAGGCGCCAAGAGCACCGACGCGGTCGGCATGACGTTCGCCAATGGCGTGACCCGCGGCGACAAGGCCAACCTCAAGCTGCGCTTTGACCCGACCTACGTACAGCTGGCCGCCGACGCCAAGCTGTAAACCGGAGGACCTGGCATGCGCCTGATCAACCGCTACCCGGATCGTCCCAGCCGCTTGTTGCTGGTGATCCTGCCATTCGCGCTGGTGTTGTTCGCCTACTTCATGGGCTCGGCCGAACGGTTGACGGACAACCCCAACGACAAGCTCCTGCCCAGCGCCGTGCAGATGGCCGATGCGGTGAAACGCCTGGCCTTCACCGCCGACGCCCGCAGCGGCGAATACCTGCTCTGGCAAGACACCGCGTCGAGCCTGAGTCGGTTGGCCATCGGCCTGGGCATCAGCGCCCTGGCCGGGTTATGCCTGGGCATAGCCGCCGGTACGCTGCCACTGTTTGGCGCACCGCTGTCACCGTTGCTCACCGTGGTATCGATGGTGCCGCCGCTGGCCATCCTGCCGATCCTGTTCATCGTCTTCGGCCTGGGCGAACTGTCGAAAGTGATGCTGATCGTGATTGGCATCACACCGTGCCTGGCTCGCGACCTGGAACAGCGCGCCCGGGAAATTCCGCCCGAACTGCTGATCAAGGCCCAGACCCTCGGTGCGTCGACCTGGACCCTGCTGCTGCGGGTGGTGCTGCCGCAACTGCTGCCGCGCCTGTTGATTTCCCTGCGGCTGATGCTCGGTTCGGCCTGGTTGTTTCTGATCGCCGCCGAAGCCATCGCCTCCACCGATGGACTGGGCTATCGGATTTTCCTGGTGCGTCGTTACCTGGCGATGGACGTGATCTTGCCGTACGTGGTGTGGATCACCCTGCTCGCCTGGCTGATGGACTGGGGCCTCAAACGCCTGACCCGGCAAGCGTTCCCCTGGTACGAGGGGGCGAAGGCATGAGCTTCATTACGGTGAACAACGTCTGGCAACAGTATGCCGACCAGGTGGTACTGGAGCGTTTGAACCTGAGCGTCTCTGAGGGTGAGTTCTGCACGTTGGTGGGCGCCTCGGGTTGTGGCAAGTCGACCTTCCTGCGCCTGTTGCTGGGCCAGGAACGCGCCAGCCGCGGACAGATTCTCCTGGATGGCGAACCCTTGGCCGGCGAGCCGGATGCCAGCCGGGGCGTGGTGTTCCAGCGCTATTCGGTGTTCCCGCACCTGAGCGTGCTGGACAACGTGGCCCTGGGCCTGGAGTTGCCGCGCTCGCCGCTGCTGGGACGGCTGTTCGGCAGCGCCAAGCGCCAGGCCCGCGAAGAAGCCGCGCAACTGCTGGACAAGGTCGGCCTCGGCCATGCGCTGGATAAATACCCGGCGCAACTGTCCGGGGGCATGCAACAGCGGCTGGCGATTGCCCAGGCACTGATCATGAAGCCGCGTGTCCTGCTGCTGGACGAGCCCTTCGGCGCCCTCGACCCAGGCATTCGCAAAGACATGCACGTCCTGTTGCTTGAGCTGTGGCGCGAAACCCGGCTGACGGTGTTCATGGTCACCCATGACCTGTCCGAAGGTTTCAGCCTCGGCACGCGCCTGCTGGTGTTCGACAAGGTCCGCAGCGACCCGCACGCCCCCGGCGCCTATGGCGCACGCATTACCTACGACATTCCATTGAACAGCGACCGCCGCACCGCCCGTGCCGCCGTCGACGCCCTGCCCGCCGAACTGGCCGGCACGTTGCGTATCGCTTGAAAGGAGCTCTCCCCATGACCGACTCGACCCAATTGTTTACACCCTTCGCCGAAGAACTGCTGCCCGGCGGCGGCCACCGTTCCTTCGTACTCAAGCGCGGCCAACTGCTGCGCCTGACCGACCTGCGCGGCGGGGCCAACGTGAGTCTGACGCTGCTCAACGCCAACGAAAAAACCGAACGCCTGAACCTGCCCGACAGCCTCAAATGCCAACACACCGCCAAGCTTACCGCCGGCCATTGCCTCTACTCCGACATGGGCCGGGTGCTGGCGGCCATCACCGCCGATACCTGCGGCTGGAGCGACAGCCTCGGCGGCGTGCTCTGCGCTGAGGAAGTCGCTGAAAAATACGGTCAGGGCCGCTACCAGGAACTGCGCAACGGCTTCTTTCGCAACGGCACCGACAACCTGCTGGTGGAGCTGGGTAAATGGGGTCTGGGCCTGTCCGACCTGCTGATGACCCTCAACCTGTTCAGCCGGGTCGATGTCGATGAGGCTGGCGGCTTTCACTTCGTTGAAGGCAACTCCCAGGCCGGCGACTACATCGAGCTGTACGCGCCGATGGACACCCTGGTGGTGCTGACCGCGCTGCAACATCCGATGGACCCGAACCCGCAATACGCCCCGCAACCGCTCAAGCTCAGTTGGATGAATGCCGACGCCAGCGTCGCCGAGCACTGCCGCCATTCGCGCCCGGAAAACCAGCGCGGCTTCATCAACACCGACCGCCTGTTCGCCTGAGGATCGTAGCCATGTCACTCACCATCGCCACCGCACACAAGCAACCCGATACCGCCGTCTACCGCGCCACGATTCCCGCCGGGGAACCGTGGCTGACAGAGGTCAAGGCCGGCCAGACCCTGCGCATCCTCGACCTGGAAGGCAACCAGGCGGTCGACACGTTGTTCTACAGCCTGGCCAACCCCAAGGAACGCTACGACGTGCAGCGCACCCTGCGCCGGCAGAACAGCGTCTACCTGAGCACCGGCAGCGTGCTGTATTCCAACCTCGGCCACCCGATGCTGACCATCGTCGAAGACACTTGCGGACGCCACGACACCCTCGGCGGGGCCTGCGCCCAGGAAAGCAACACCGTGCGCTACGCCCTGGAAAAACGCTACATGCACAGCTGCCGCGACAACTACCTGAGGGCCTGCGCCCACGACGGTCGGCTGGGCAAGGGCGACATCGGACCGAACATCAACTTCTTCATGAACGTGCCGGTCACCGCCGATGGCGGCCTGACCTTCGAAGATGGGATCTCGGCGCCAGGCAAATACGTCGACCTGCGGGCCGAGATGGACGTGATCGTGTTGATCTCCAACTGCCCGCAACTGAACAACCCGTGCAACGCCTACAACCCTACGCCAGCGGAGCTCTTGATATGGAACTGAAACTCATCCGCCTGCGCCGCTGGTTGTTTGTGTTGTGCCAGAGCCGGTCGGGGCAGTGCATCAAATAACGCCCTGATCTCCTGTGGGAGCGAGCTTGCTCGCGATAGCGGTCTGTCAGTTACATCAAGGTTGGATGTACCGCCGCTATCGCGAGCAAGCTCGCTCCCACACGGGGAATCTGGGCTTTGGTTTCGCTCACGGGGACGACCCCGTTGGCCATCGAAAACTGCGGGACGGCCCGCATCCCAGTTCAGGCAGTACGCATGCCTGAGGGGGCAATGCCATGTTCGAAAAAATCCTGATCGCCAACCGTGGCGCCATCGCCTGCCGCATCTTGCGGACCTTGCGTGAGCTGAAGGTCGAAGGCGTCGCGGTGTATTCCCAGGCCGACGCCGCCAGCTTGCATATCTTGCAGGCCGATGAAGCCCACTGCCTGGGCGAAGGCGCGGCGGCCGGTACTTACCTGGCGGTGGACAAGCTTTTGGCGATTGCTAAAAGCAGCGGCGCGACCGCGATCCATCCCGGCTACGGCTTTCTCTCGGAAAACGCCGCCTTCGCGCAAGCGTGCGAGGCCGCTGGCATCGCCTTCATCGGTCCGACGCCAGAACAACTGCGCGTGTTCGGCCTCAAGCACACCGCCCGCGACCTGGCGCGCCGACATGGTGTGCCACTGCTCGAAGGCACCGAACTGCTCGACAGCCTCGATGCCGCGCTATTGGCGGGCACTCAGCTCGGCTATCCGGTGATGCTCAAAAGTACCGCGGGCGGTGGCGGCATCGGCATGCGTGTGTGCCGCAGCGCCGCCGACCTGAGCGAATCCTTCGAAACCGTGAAGCGCCTGGGCCAGAACAACTTCAGCGACGCCGGAGTGTTCATCGAGAAGTACATCGAACGTGCGCGGCATCTGGAAGTGCAGGTATTCGGCGATGGCCTGGGCCAGGTGATCGCCTTGGGCGTGCGCGACTGCTCGGTGCAACGGCGCAACCAGAAAGTCCTCGAAGAGACCCCGGCGCCGAACCTGCCCGAGGGCATGGCCGATGAACTCTGCGCAGCGGCGATCCAACTGGCCCAGGCCGTGAACTACCGCAGCGCCGGCACCGTGGAGTTCGTGTTCGACAGCGACGCGGGGCGCTTCTATTTCCTGGAAGTGAACACCCGCCTGCAAGTGGAGCACGGCGTCACCGAGCAGGTGTGGGGCGTGGACCTGGTGCGCTGGATGGTGCAACTGGCGGCCGGTGATTTGCCGCCACTGAGCGAACTGGGCCAAGGTTTGAAAGCCGAGGGCCACGCGATCCAGGCGCGCTTGTATGCCGAGGACCCAGGCCGGGATTTCCAGCCAAGCCCGGGGCTGCTGACTGCGGTGAGATTTCCCCAGGCCGACGGCAAGGCACTGCGCATCGACACCTGGGTCGAGGCCGGTTGCCAGATCCCGCCCTACTTCGACCCGATGATCGCCAAGGTCATCCGCTGGGCGCCAACCCGCGAGCAGGCACGCCTGGGCTTGCATCAAGCGCTGGACGAAAGCCTGCTGTACGGCGTCGAGAACAACCGCCACTACCTGCAACAGATTCTCCTCGACACACCGTTTGCCAGCGGCCAGCCCTGGACCCGCTGCCTGGAAGCGTTGGTCTATCGCGCCAACACCGTTGAAGTGCTCAGCCCCGGCACCCAGACCAGCGTCCAGGACTATCCCGGCCGCCTCGGTTATTGGGCGGTGGGGGTGCCGCCGTCGGGACCGATGGACAGCCGTTCGTTGCGCCTGGGCAATCGCCTCTTGGGCAACGCAGAAGGCGCGGCGGCCTTGGAAATCACCATGAACGGGCCGCTGCTGCGCTTCAACTGCGCCGCGCGGGTGGCGGTGACCGGTGCGGTGATTGCCCTCACGCTCGACGGTGAACCGGTGCCGATGAACACTCCGTTGTCGATTGCTGCCGGCGCCACCCTCGCCATCGGCAACATCTCTGGGGCCGGGGCGCGCAGCTACCTGTGCCTGCAAGGCGGCGTGCAAGTGCCGGATTACCTGGGCAGTAAAAGCACCTTCACCCTCGGCCAGTTCGGCGGCCATGGCGGACGGGCGTTGTGTACCGGTGACGTGTTGCACCTGGCACCGCTGGATGAGCACGCGATGCTGCCGCCAACGAGCGCGCCGATCCTGGAACTGCCAAGCGTGCGGCAGATCCGCGTGATCTACGGCCCGCACGGCGCGCCCGAATACTTCACCGAGCGCTACATCCAGACGTTCTTCGACACGGCCTGGGAAGTGCACTTCAACTCCAGCCGCACCGGCGTCCGCCTGATCGGGCCGAAACCCGAATGGGTCCGCGCCGACGGCGGCGAGGCTGGGCTGCACCCTTCCAATATCCATGACAACCCCTACGCCATCGGCGCCGTGGACTTCACCGGCGACATGCCCGTCATCCTCGGCCCCGACGGCCCGAGCCTGGGCGGTTTCGTCTGCCCGGTGACGGTGATCGAAGCGGACCTCTGGCAGTTGGGGCAGCTCAAGGCGGGGGACAAGGTGCGGTTTGTGCCGGTGGATATCTCCACCGCCCGATCTCTGGCCTTGAAATGGGATCACTGTGGGAGCGAGCCTGCTCGCGATAGCGATCTGTCAGTCACATCGATTCTGGATGTCCCGCCGCTATCGCGAGCAAGCTCGCTCCCACAGGGGATGGTGTCGCCCGTGGTGTTGGATATCGGTCAGGACGATACCCGCCTGGTCGCGCGCCTGGCCGGCGACACCCACCTGCTGCTGGAAATCGGCGCCCCCGAATTGGACCTGGTGCTGCGCTTTCGCGCCCATGCCTTGATGCAGGCGTTGGAACACAAATACCTGCCCGGCGTGATCGACCTGACGCCGGGCATTCGCTCGCTGCAAGTGCATTACCAACCCGAGCAAATGCCCCTGGCCGATCTGCTGAATATCGTCGCCGGTGAGTGGGATGCCGTGTGCGCCGCGCAGGACCTGCAAGTGCCGTCGCGCATCGTCCACCTACCATTATCCTGGGACGATCCGGCCTGCCAGCTCGCCATCGAAAAATACATGACCACGGTGCGCAAGGACGCGCCCTGGTGCCCGAGCAACCTGGAGTTCATCCGGCGCATCAACGACCTGCCCAACCTCGATGAAGTGCAACGCACGGTGTTCGACGCCAGTTACCTGGTGATGGGCCTGGGGGACGTCTACCTCGGCGCGCCGGTCGCCACGCCGCTCGACCCGCGCCATCGACTGGTGACCACCAAATACAACCCGGCCCGCACCTGGACCGCGGAAAACTCGGTGGGCATCGGCGGCGCCTATATGTGCGTGTACGGCATGGAAGGTCCTGGCGGCTATCAGTTCGTCGGGCGCACGTTGCAGATGTGGAACCGTTATCGGGACGTCGCCGCCTTCGACGGCAAGCCCTGGCTGCTGCGGTTCTTCGACCAGATCCGCTTCTATCCGGTCAGCGCCGATGAACTGCTGCGCATCCGTCGGGACTTCCCCCTGGGCCGCTTCGATCTGGAGATCGAGCACAGCCAGCTCAACCTCGCTGACTACCAGCGTTTCCTGGTGCAGGAAGCCGACGGCATCGCCGCGTTCCGCCAACGGCAACAAGGCGCCTTCGACGCCGAGCGCGAGCGTTGGATCGCCAGTGGCCAGGCGCACTTCGACAGTGAAGAACCGGCCATCGCACCGAGCGAAGATTCGCCGCTGACTGACGGTCAACTGAGTGTCGACAGCCACATCGCCGGCAACCTCTGGCAGGTGCAGGTAGACGTTGGCGCACGGGTCGCCGCCGGTGATGTGCTGGTTATTCTCGAGTCGATGAAAATGGAAATCCCGCTGCTTGCACCCTCGGCCGGCGTGGTGCGCGAGGTGCGCGTCCAGCCAGGTTCGGCAGTGCGCGCCGGACAGCGCGTCGTGGTGCTGGACCGTGACTGAACTCAATCAAAGGATTAACACCATGAACCTCTCTCTTCGCTTGGACGACCTGCGCAACACCTACCGCAGCGGCACACTGACGCCACGCCAATTGCTGTTGGGCCTGCGGGAAAAAGCCGCGGCGCTGAACCCGGACTATCACCTGTTCATTCACCTGCTGACGGCCGAAGAACTGGAACCCTACCTGACCGCATTGGAAAGCCGCGACCTGGAGAGCCTGCCGCTGTACGGCGTGCCGTTTGCCATCAAGGACAACATCGACCTGGCCGGCATTCCGACCACCGCCGCCTGCCCGGCATTTGCCTACGTACCGCCACGCTCGGCGACCATTGTCGAGCAGTTGCTGGCACTGGGCGCGATCCCCCTGGGCAAGACCAACCTCGACCAATTCGCCACCGGGCTCAATGGCACTCGCTCGCCCTACGGCGCCTGCCGCAACAGCGTGCTGCCCGACTATCCCGCAGGCGGTTCGAGCGCCGGCTCGTCGCTGGCCGTGGCCCTGGGCGTGGCGAGTTTTGCCTTGGGCACCGACACCGCCGGCTCCGGTCGAGTGCCCGCAGCCTTGAACAACCTGGTGGGATTGAAAGCCACCCTGGGGTTGATCTCCACGGCGGGTGTGGTCCCGGCCTGTCGCACGCTGGACTGCGTCACGACCTTCACGGCGACAGCAAAGGAAGCCAGCCAGCTCTTGGCGCTGACGGCCCGTCCAGACCCTCGTGACGACTACAGCCGCCACAACCCGCAGTGGAACGACGGCGCCGCGTTCGGCGTGCCCCGGCGCTTTCGCTTCGGTGTGCCGCGCCAGCAGGACCTGGCATTTTTCGGCTGCCAGGAAGGTCCGCAACTGTTTCTGGAAGCCATCGAGCGACTCGAACGCCTGGGCGGCGAAGCCGTGGAACTGGATTTGTCGCCGTTCCTGGAAGCAGCGCGGCTGCTTTATGAAGGCCCTTGGGTGGCCGAACGCTACAGCGTTGCCGGCCCCTTGATGGAGCGTGAGCCGGAGGCTGTACTGCCGGTCATCCGCGCCGTCCTGGCGAAAGCGCCTACGGTAGATGGCGTACAAACCTTCCGCGCCCGCTACCGTTTGCAAGCGCTCAAAGCCCAATGCGACCGGGCCATGGACGCGCTCGATTGCGTAATCACCCCGACCATCGGCCGACCGGTGACCCTCGCCGAACTGGCCTCCGAACCAGTGCTGCGCAACTCGGAGCTGGGGTATTACACCAATTTCATGAACCTGCTGGACTACGCCGCCGTCGCCGTTCCCAGTGCGTTCATGGCCAACGGCTTGCCCTGGGGCGTGACGCTGTTCGGTCGAGCCTTCACCGATCAATACCTCTTGAGCGTGGCCGATGCCCTGCAGCGTCAACAGGACACGACTTTGCCAGCGCCCGCCAACCCGGCGCGCCACGACCTG
This sequence comes from Pseudomonas sp. H1_F01, assembly GCF_054681425.1. Classification (NCBI taxonomy): domain Bacteria; kingdom Pseudomonadati; phylum Pseudomonadota; class Gammaproteobacteria; order Pseudomonadales; family Pseudomonadaceae; genus Pseudomonas; species Pseudomonas sp. H1_F01. Next base: position 5,242,864 of record NZ_CP162823.1, read on the forward strand.
GCACGGCTGGTGGTGTGTGGCGCACATCTGGACGGGTTGGCGCTGAACGGGCAGCTCAAGCAACGCGGTGCGCGTCTGATCGAGGCCACCCAAAGCTCAGCGGATTATCGCCTCTACGCCTTGGCCGGCGGCCCTCCCCTGCGCCCCGGCATGCTTCGGGTCAGCGAGGGCGGCGTGGCAATCGAGGTGGAGCTCTGGGAGCTGCCGAGCAGCGAACTGGGTTCATTCCTGACCGGCATCCCCGCACCGTTGGGGCTGGGCAAGGTGCAACTGGCCGATGGTCGCTGGGAAAGCGGATTCATCTGCGAGTCGTACGGCCTGGAAGGCGCACGGGACATCAGTCATCTGGGGGGATGGCGGGCTTATTTGCGTAGCCTGGAATAAAGCCGAATCTGTGGTGAGGGAGCCTGTTCCCTCACCATGGTCCTACAAACCTGCAAATCCGAATGTCTTTTCCCACAAGGCCACTAAACTGACTTCATTGGGTCTGTGCCAAGGGAATCGCCATGTCGTTCCGTTCGCCGTTGTATTCCCAGCGCAAGCCGCTCCTGGCCGTGGTGGCGCTGCTGGGTACTGGTTTCCTGATCATTGCGTTGCTGGGCTATTACGCAGCCCATGCCTCGGTACGCGATAACATCCTCAAGACGCTGTATCTGAACTTGCTGATCGGCATACTCGTGACGCTGGCGGTCCTGGCAATCCTTTATCGGTTGATCAACAGCTACCAACAACGCATCGACGCCCAGGCCACCCTCGACAGCCTGACCGAATTGCCGAATCGCCGTGGCTTCGACCTGCTGGCGGTGCAAGCCCTGCATGAAGCCCAGCGCGAGCCCAAACCCTTGACTGCGCTGCTGGTGGAACTGGACGAGTTCAAGCGGCTGGACAGCACCCATGGTCATATCGCCACCGAACAACTGCTGACCGGGTTCGCGCGCGACCTGACGCAAAGCCTGCGGCATTCGGACATCGTGTGTCGCTGGAGCACTGAAGCCTTTGCCGTCCTGCTCAAGGACACCGATGGACAGACCAGTCTGAAAATCGCAGAGAAAATTCGTCAGCACATCGAAAAGCAGCGCTATTTCTGCAGTGGAAAACAATTGCTGGTCACCGTCAGCCTCGGCCTCACCACCTTGCAGGACGAAGACACCTTGCACAGCCTGCTGTCGCGGACCGATCATGCGCTGCAACGCGCCCGACAGACCGGGTGCAACCGAACCTGCGTGGAAATGCCTCACTCCAGTTATGAATAAACCCGACCTTTGCCCGGCCTGCGGCGGTACCAACAACTGCACCCTGGCCGACCCACGAACCGCCGATCGCGCCTGCTGGTGTTACCGCGTGAGCATCGACCCGGCCGTGCTTGAGGCATTGCCAACCGAGCTGCGTGATCAGTCCTGCCTGTGCCCACGCTGCGCCCAGGTCGAAGCCCAGTTGCGCGCCAAGCCCCAGCCGATCGCGTAAGATGCCCGCCCTCCGTTGCCTTGCCTGAACTGTCCATGCGCGTCGACCGTTTCCTCAGTAATCTGCCGCGATTCAATCGCCAACAAGTGCGCCTGCTACTGGTGGAACGCAGGGTGCGGATCGATGGCCAAACCGTCAGCGATCCCCATGCACAAGTCCGTGAATTCAGCCGTGTAGAAGTCGACGACGACGTGCTGCAAGCAGGCCGGCCGGCGCGCTACTTCATGCTGCACAAGCCACCCGGCTGTGTCAGCGCGACCCGCGATCCGCAACACCCCACGGTGCTCGACTGGCTGGACGAACCGGACAAGAACGACCTGCACATCGCCGGGCGCCTGGACTTCAACACCACAGGGCTGATGCTGATCACCAATGACGGCAGCTGGTCGCGGCGCCTGACCCAACCGCAGACCAAACTGCCCAAGGTCTACTACGTCGAAACCGAGCAAATCATCACGGCCGAATACGCCGATACCTTCGCCCGGGGCCTGTACTTTGCCTTCGAAGACCTCACCACCCAACCTGCAGAGCTGACGCTGCTGGGGCCCAGATCGGCGCGCTTGAGCATCGTTGAAGGGCGCTATCACCAGGTCAAGCGCATGTTCGGCCACTTCAACAACAAGGTGCTGCGCCTGCACCGCGAGCGCATGGGCCCGTTGACGTTGGACGCCCATCTCGAGCCGGGCCAGTACCGCGCCTTGAGCCCTGAAGAAGTCCATCTCATCTGAACCCGCTACCGCTGGGCAGAAGTGTCGAACAATTTTCCGATAGGTACTTGCGCAACGGTCGCCCCCCTGCTTGAATCAAACCGTCGGCCGAAATGTGACCGATGAGTCACAACATACTTCCAAGAAACCTTTTGCCGGCTGGAACCCTCAGGTTCCGCCTTGTCCCGCCGGCGAACTGCCCGCCTATAACAACACCCGTCGACCGTTTTTTTTGGATCGACATGGGCCTTATCTTCCAGGCGAATGCCTACCTGTCACATTGCCCGTGCAATCTCATTGCGCGCATACCCGCTTGCCAGGAGTCTTATGACATGAGGCCAGAAATCGCTGTGCTGGATATACAGGGTCAGTATCGGGTTTACACGGAGTTCTATCGCGCAGACGCCGCACAAAAGACCATCATTCTGGTCAACGGCTCAATGGCCACTACCGCGTCGTTTGCACAGACCGCCAAAAACCTCTACCCGCAATTCAATGTTGTGCTGTACGACCAACCCTACGCGGGCAAGTCAAAAGCTCACAACCGACATGAGCAAATGCTGACGAAAGAGATCGAGGGCCAGATTCTCCTGGAACTGATCGACCACTTCGCCGCCGAACACGTGCTGTCGTTTTCCTGGGGCGGCGCCGCCACGCTGACCGCCTTGGCGCAGCGGCCACGGCGCATCGAAAAAGCCGTGATCAGTTCGTTCTCGCCGGTGCTCAATGCGCCGATGCGCGACTACCTGGAACGCGGTGTGGATTACCTCGGCAGCCTGGACGGCGACCGTGTCGGGCACTTGGTCAACAGCACCATCGGCAAGCATTTGCCGCCGCTGTTCAAGCGCTTCAACTATCGTCATGTCAGCAGCCTGGCCGAACATGAGTACGGGCAGATGCACTTCCACATCAGCGATGTGCTCCACAGCGACCGCTTGTGCTACGTCAACGCAGCGAAAAAAATCAACGTACCGGTGTTGTTCCTGAACGGCGAATGGGACGAATACACCGCGGCCGACGACGCCAGGCTCTTTGCCGATCACGTGCAGCACAGCAGCTTCAGCACACTGCAAGCCACCGGGCACTTCCTGGACATGGAACACAAAGCCGCCTGTCGCGACAGCCGTAACGCCTTGCTGGGTTTCCTCACACCGGAACACCACGAGAGCCGACCGCGCTATAGCTACGTGCAGGGCTACCATGCACTGGCTATCTGAAACCGAGTCCTGGCGAGCAAACCCCGTCCTGCGCCTTCAGCAACGGGGCTTGCCCGCCAACGACCGCTCTGGTTTGAGGCTCGCATAGACGACTGACCGCACGCTGTGTGAAGAAAAACTTCAAATCCGTGCCCACATCTGGTACAAAGTCAGCCGCTCTGAGCGGGTGTCGTATAATGGCATTACTCCAGCTTCCCAAGCTGATAACGAGGGTTCGATTCCCTTCACCCGCTCCAATCGAATTCTGGTCCTGCGCTGTATGTTTTTTGGCGAAGGATAAAAAAACCGGCTCTTGGTGGCCGGTTTTTTTTGGTCTGGAATTTTGTGGGATTTGCGCCCGAGTACCTATGAAGGAGAGCAAGGATGCACCTGATTGACTCATATCTGCCTACGTATCAGTTCAGTGAATTGCATACCGTGGACATCCCCGCAGACCCTTCCCATGCCATGGCGGCAATCCTCGCCCACCGCCCCGAAGACGACCGTTTTTTTCGGTATGCAATCAAGCTTCGCGAACTCCCCATGCGCCTGCTGGGTCGATCTCGGCATGCGGGCGCTGATCAACGCGTTTCATTCGGCATGGATAATTTCACGTTGCTTCAGCGCAACGGCGACATAGAAGTCGCCTACGGGCTCGCCGGCAAGCTGTGGAAAGCCGACTACGGCCAAGTCGTTGTCGCGGATGCCGAAGCGTTCGAGCTATTCAATGAACCGGGGAATGTGAAACTGGTCATCAGTTTCAGCTGCCAGTTGCTGCGACCGGGCCTGACGAGGGTCACCACGCAAACGCGGGTGCATTGCCTCGACGATGATGCCTTGCGAAGTTTTACGTCGTATTGGTATTTGATTCGTCCGGTCAGCGGGCTTATCCGTCGACGCATGCTGAAGGCTATTGCGAGGCGTTGCGCAGCAGGCGCTTTTTAAATTCTTCATCGCAATACAGATCTGTTGTCACCAAGAGACGCTCAAAGTGAAGCCATTGACTGAGGCGGATCTCTGCGTCATGTCATGTGACGCACATCTCGATTCATCACCTACTAGCTATGCGAAGCGCACCGGCCAATGGGGCCTTGCCACCTCTAGGTTAGAAACACTTGGACAAGGTAAGCACGGCGGATTACGTCGTAATTCCCCCTCCCAGCTGTCGCATGCGGTACGGTAAAGCCCGGAGCACAAACGGCAAATCACCAGTCACACGAAGAGGGTCCGCATTCAGTGCAAGAAGACAAAAGGCTTGGAATGACGGGAGAAGAGCAGGCCATCTGGGATGACGCGATCAGGTTTTCCCGATCAAACAAGAAGGCTATTGGCAAGCGGCTCACGGATCAGACCAAGTATCCCCCCGAAAAAGAACCTGTTTCGGTTTTCATGGCGGGGTCGCCGGGCGCGGGTAAAACAGAAGCATCTTTAGCGCTGCTGAACCTTTTCTGTGATACGCCCATCCTACGAATTGATCCAGACGAGCTCAGAAACGAATTTGAAGCGTATCAGGGTGGCAATGCCTGGCTTTTCCAAGGTGCCGTTTCAATTCTTGTTGAGAAGCTGATTGACCTCGCCCTAGATCGAAAGCAGTCTTTTCTGCTGGATGGGACTCTTTCAAATATAGAGATTGCGAGGAAAAATGTGCAGCGGTGCCTCGACAAGGGGAGATTTGTACAAATACTCTACGTCTATCAAGATCCTAGGCTTGCTTGGGCCTTTGTAACGGCCCGTGAGGAAGCCGAAGGACGGAGGATTCGACCTGAGCATTTCGTCGACCAATACTTTGCAGCACGTGACGTGGTAAACACTTAAGCTAGAGTTTGGCAAGAATCTACATGTCGATCTGCTTGTGAAGCACATTGATAATTCTGGGCGCCTTTACAAGGCTGGCGTTGACAAGATCGACTACCATATCCCCGAGAAGCATACGCGACACGAGCTGATGGCCATGCTTGGGATAAATGACGGAGCAACTCCATGTTTACCATGAAACTCGGATCCACAAAGGAGTCCACGAGCCCATTCGCAGACTTCATTCGTAATGCGAAATCGGAAGAAAAAAAACGCGTCTACAGTGAAGTGCTGACCGAAGCTACCAAAAAACAGAATGAAGTGATGTTGGCTGCACGTGCAAAACAAGCCTGATCACGTTACTGGATTCCAAAACTGCCCGGCCTAACGCCGGGCTTTTTCATTCTGTCGTTAACCTGCTTTTCACGCTCTGGCGCCTACGGGCTCGTCGGCAAGCTTTGGAAAGCTGACTACGGCCAACGAGACATTGCACAACCTCAACAACGGGACCGTTGAAGGAAAGATAGACAATAGTACTGAGAATAAATGAGTCCCGTGGCGAGGGAGCTTGCTCCCGCTTGAGTGCGAAGCGCTCACAAGAGGGGCTGCTGCGCAACCCAGCGGGAGCAAGCTCCCTCGCCACGTATCGCATGTCCCCGGGAGATTTGTAGGCAAAATCCGAAAACTGCGTAGGGGGTGCGCTTAATTGGCTTTTCGGCGAGTTTTCGCCTTGTTGCCCTTGTCCTTCGATGGCTACTCTCCCAGACGTCGCTGCAAATCAGGCGATCGGGCTTGGAAACCCGTGAGTCAAGCAACCGCGCTTCACGGGAGCTAGACAATGCGTACCTCGCAGCAAATCAAATCACATTCAAACCAGCCAAAGCTCAGGCCTCGAACCTACTGTTTCTCGATCGACGGGGGGCAGGCCATGAACGAAAACACTGAGCTAAAAACCATCGGCTACACCCCCTTCAACTATTCCGCTGATCGAGCACTGTTCCGTGTCAACGGCGGTGTCCCCATCCAAGAGGCATTGGAACGAGCGTCAGATCTTTTGCATCTCGCTCACCGGCTTGCCGAAGACGCGGCGTTTGAAAAGAGCACCGACCGATACGCCTGGGCTGCGCACTTTTTGTTGGAGATGAGCAAGGCGGTGATTGATGACGTTGTGAAGGTCATTACGCCTAGGCCGGCGGCTGAGTCCAAGAAACAATCCGAGGCGCAGTAGATCGACAGTAAGTCCTGAGCATGGGGACATAGGGAACCCCATCCGATAGGCAGCGCTAAGCCCTGCTTCTTTCGCAGCGGGGCTTAGCAATACCGACGTCCCTAGAGGCTCAAGCATGGGAAGCGTTCGAAAAACTATAACCGTTTCCAATCAGCGCGCTCAGGAACGTAATGCCGAACTGAAGGATATCCGCTCGGCCCTTGAAGACGGTGAGTCCAGCGGCCCCCCTCGCCCATTCAATCCCGACGCATTCAAACAGCGAATGTTATTAGGACGTGGATAAATCCCCATCGTAAAAACTATTCAGCCCCAGGCAAATGCCCCAACGGCAACGCCCCCGGCGTCTTCACCGTATTAATCGCAAAGTTACTCCGGATATCGCTGATGCCGGGCAATTTCAACAAATGCCCCGTGACAAAACGGTCATAAGCCCGCAGGTCCGGCACCACGACTTGCAGTAGAAAATCCGACTCGCCCGATACCAGGAACGCCGAGATCACTTCGGGCAATGCCGTCACTGCCTGGCGAAATGCTTCGGCTCGCTCGTCGTTGTGCCGTTCGACCTTGACGCCGACGAAGATCGTCAGCCCGAGGCCCACTTCGTCGCGGTCCAGGACGGCTTGATAACCGCGAATGACACCGGCTTCTTCAAGCATCCGCACGCGGCGCAAGCAGGGCGACGGGGACAGGCCGATTTCTTCGGCCAGTTGCACGTTGCTCAGGCGGCCGTCTCGTTGCAGCGCGACGAGGATTTTACGGTCGAAGGCGTCCAGTTTCATAAGTTGGCATTTTCCGATTGGATGATGCAGATACGTAGCAGGTTATGCCAATTCGCGAAGCTTTAGAAGCTGACTTCGCAACCACCTGCCCTGCCTCTCAGCCATAGACTGGGCACTTGCGAATCGTTGATGAAGGGGTGTGGCATGGCAGAGCTCGGGTTGTTTTTGATGGCGTTGACGGTGGCGTATCTGTTGCCCGGGCCGGACATGATTCTGCTGCTGCAAACCGGTGCCCGTCAGGGCAGGGGCGCGGCGCTGGCGACGGCGGTGGGCCTGGGGGTTGCTCGTGGGTGTCATGTTGCATTGGCGGCGTTGGGGCTTTCGGCCTTGTTCAAGACCGCGCCGTGGACGTTCGATGTCGTGCGTCTGGCCGGGGCGGCCTACTTGTTATGGATCGGTTTTCAATGCCTGCGGACCACCTTGTTGCCGAATTTTGAAAACGCCGCTGTCGAGGCCGGAAAGCGGCGTTGGCACCAGGCGATTCGGCGTGGGCTGCTGACCAATCTGCTCAATCCAAAGGCCTTGCTGTTTTGCTCGGTGCTGTTGCCGCAGTTCATCGATCCACAAGGCGGACCAGTGCTAGGGCAATTCGCGACCCTGGGCGTGGTACTGGTCGGCGTCGGCCTGCTGTTCGATAGCGCCTATGCGTTGGTGGGTGTCGCACTCGGTCGCTGGCTTCAGCGTTCGCCTTCGGCCCAGCGCGTACAGCAGTGGCTGTTTGGCAGTCTTCTGATTGGTTTTGCGGTACGGCTGACGTTTGTGCAGCAGTCATAGCGACCGTAGTTTCGCGAAGTGGCTCCTGCTATTTGATCTGTAAATCCAGGGCTGCTTCGCACCCCAGCGGGAGCAAGCTCCCTCGCCACCCAAGCATTTGCCCCCTGTCTCACATCCCGAAATAAACCCACCCTGCCCCTCTGCCGCCCTTGTGCGACGCCGCTTCTAGACTTCGTTGCGATGACTGCGCTTACCTGCCGAGGCCACCTTCGGTGGTTATAGTGTTGATCATTCATTTTCAGTAGGTATAGTACCCACCAAGCACACCACACGGAGGTGTTGTGAATAGCCGATTCTTGATAAGCCAAATCATTGCAGACGGTTGGTATCTGGTGCGGGTTCGGGGCAGCCACCATCACTTCAAGCACCCGACCAAGCCGGGATTGGTCACGGTTCCTCATCCGAAGAAGGACCTGCTCAAGAAAACGGCCATCAGTATTTTGCAACAGGCGCTGCTTCAGCCGACCCGTTGCGCGACGTTCCCGGAGGACGATGAATATGCTTTACCCGATTGCGATTTCCATGGGCGATGACAAGCACGCCTGGGGTGTTGAAGTACCGGATATTCCCGGATGCTTTTCCGCAGGCGATGACCTGGACGAGGCCATGGCGATGGCGCGTGAGGCCATCGAGGGGCATTTCGAGGTTCTGGCTGAGGACGGCTCGCCGATTCCTTCGGCCAACACCGTCACCTTGCACGCCGCCAATCCGGCATATGCCGGCTGCACCTGGGCGCTGGTGGACGTCGATGTGACCAAGTACCTGGGCAAGGCGCAGAAACTCAACATCACGTTGCCCGGCTATCTGCTCAATCGTATTGATGAATACGTGTTGCACCATCCTGAAGAGAAGAGCCGTTCCGGCTTCCTGGCTTCGGCAGCGCTCAAGGTGTTGCAGCAAGGGCGGTGAGCAATCAATGCTGGAGAAAAGAGCCTGTGGGAGCGAGCCTGCTCGCGATAGCGGTACGTCAACACCCTTGATGTTGCTGACCCGACGCCATCGCGAGCAGGCTCGCTCCCACAGGGTTTTGCGACAGCCCATTCGAGGGGTTGCGGGCTGCCTATTTCTTTTCCGCTCCAGACTCTTGCATCTGCACCGAGGACTTGGTGCCATCGGTGTTGTCCTTGGTCTCGTTACCCGAGTTGTCGAAGCAGCCTTGCAGGGCAAACAAACAGCAGGCAAGGCAAACAGTGCGTGCGAGGTTCATGGTGGACTCCGAAGCTGAGGGCCTTAAGGAGTGACCCGCCAACACGGCAATTGGTTGCGATGATTTTCAGGCTGCACGAAAAACCCTGCCGAACAGCGGCGCCTGAAAATGTAAGCAGAATTTTCACCGTTTCGTTGCTGTCACACCAGACAGGTGCATCCATAAGGAACACAGCAATGACCTTCGCAAAAATCGCGCAAAAACTGGCCCTTTGGGCGGGGAGCCCCAAGACGTTTCTGGGGGCCATCGTGTTGTTGGCGCTCTGGGCCCTCAGCGGACCGCTTTTCGACTTCAATGACACATGGCAACTGATCATCAATACATCAACGACGATCATTACCTTCCTGATGGTGTTCCTGATTCAAAACACGCAGAACCGCGATACCGACATATTGCACCTCAAGGTCGATGAGTTATTGCGAGCGACCAAGGAGGCACAGAATGCAATGCTCGGCCTTGAGTCGCTGGACCTCAAGCAACTGGAGGCGCTGAGAAAGCATTACCAGGCCATGGGTCACGGCGAAGCCAAGAGTCTTGAAGGGCTGGAAGAAAAGAACAAAGTAGACCTGAACCAGTGCTGACGCAGACGCGCTGGAAGGTTCTCCTTTTGGCGGGCAAAAATCAGCCGGGACGCGAACGTCCCGGCCCTGAATACAAAAAACGCAGCGGATCAGCGGCTGGCTTGCAGGGCCCTGGCCATTTCGAGATGGGTCTGCAGTTTAGGCAGGGTTTCATCGGCGAAGGCCTTGATCTCCGGCACTTCGGTGGTCTGGGCCTCTTGCTGGATCTGCGCGATGGCCTCCTCGGTGGCCTTGACCTGGGTGGCGGCATACGCAGCCTCGAACGACTCGCCTTCCTTGACCTGCGGCATCAGGGCCTTGGCCTTGTCCGCCACCTCTTCCCGGGGGGCGACAGGCAAGTCGAGCTTCTTGGCGATCTTCGCCAGGTGTTGATTGGCCGTGGTGCGGTCGTTGATCACCATGATGGTGTAGTCCTTGACCTCCCTGGATTCGGCTTTCCCGTGGGCCATGCGACTTGTCTCGATGTCGGCCATGCCTTTGGCTGAAGCATCGTTGATGAATTCGGCAGGCGATTGGGCCCAGGCACTGTTGGCGCCCAGGCCCATCAACACGACAACACTGGTGGTGCGAAAAAAGCTGGCCATACGGCTCATGGTCGCGCCCTCCTCTGATGAAAGTTCTGGTGGGTTATCCACCGTTGAATCAGAACCAGCCATGAATACTCAGCGAGATGTCCGACTCGGCTTTCGACGGTCGTGATGGTGGTTCTCCCACTTCTGCGACCCGCTTCGGACACCTTCGTTCGATCATGAGCAATGTTTGCCAGATAAATACCGCTTGGGCCGGGAATGATCCAACCCTCCCTATTCTCGAATGCAGGGCACGCAGAGCCCTTCTTGTATTCGAATTGGATATGGGCTGAAGGTTTGAGAAAGGTGCTTGTGCCACGACGAACGGTGGCACGCTATCAGATACCGAACACCCTGTGATTCTGGCGTTTGGCCGCATACATCGCCTCGTCGGCGTGGCGGAACAGGGCAACATCTTCAGTGCCATGGTCGGGGAAACAGGCCACGCCGATGCTCGGTTCGATGCTCAGGCAGTGCCCGTCCAGACGCAGCGGCTGGGCCAGTGCATGGCGGATTTTTTCCTGCACGCGTTGGGCATCCTCCAAGGCCTGGATGCTGTGCAGCAGCACCACGAACTCGTCCCCGCCAATACGTGCCACGGTGTCGGTGTCGCGGATACAGCCCTTGAGACGATTGGCCACCGCTTGTAACAGCATGTCGCCAACCCCGTGGCCATAGGTGTCGTTGATCTGCTTGAAACGGTCCAGGTCGATGTACAGCAAGGCCATGCGCCCGGACGCCGCGCGCGCGCTTGCCAGTGCGCACTTGAACCGCTCCCGGAGCAATTCGCGGTTGGGCACCTGGGTCAATTGATCGTACTGAGCCATGTGCTGCAACCGGGCGTGCAATTGCTTGCGCTCGATGGCGACGGTGATCTGTGCGCAGACGTATTGCAGCAGTTCCTTGTCCTGCTCGGTGTAGCGCTCGTTGTGCGGCGCACTCTTGACGATCAGCGCGCCAATCGTGCCGCTCTGCGAGTTCAGCGGCACGCCCAGCCAACACGGCGCATCTGGCCGCGCTACAAGGTCGTCGAACCCCGGCGGCAAGTCGTTGCAACCAGGCGTCAGCAGGATTGGCTGGCCGCTGCGAATCACTTCGGCGCACAAACGCCCGGTGACCGTGCCCGGCAATTCCGGCTGCCCTTCCCGGTCGTCGACGTGATAGGGGAAGTTAAGTTGCGAACATTGTTCGTCATACAGCGCCACCGAAAAATTCAGCGCCGGCAGCCACTCGCCAATAATCAGGTGTATGCGCTTGAACAGCGCCAGCAGGTCTGCCGCGGCATGGGCCGCCTCGGAAATCGCATACAACGCCGCCTGCCGGGACTCGGCCTGCTTGCGTTCGGTGATGTCCCGGGCCACGGCAATGCGCAGTTGGTCCACCGGCGACCAGCGCGCCGACCACAGGATGTGCACCACCCGACCGTCCTTGCGCAGGTAACGGTTCTCGAAATTGAGCTTGGGCTCGCCGTCCATGATCTCCCGCGCCGCCTCAAGGGTCCGCTGACGGTCGGCGGGGTGCACCAGGTCGATCATCGGCTGGCCGATCAGCTCCTGCGGGGTGTAGCCAAAAATCTGTTCGCAGGCAGCACTGACAAACACGAAACGCCCTTGGCCGTCGACGGCACACACGGCGTCCAGCAGAAGGTCGATGTAGCTGGCCAGCGGCGCGGAACTTCGAGTGTCCATGGGGCTGGAGGTCATCCGGATAATGCAACGGTGAGCGAAGCGGGTGATCGTCAGTTCGTGACGCCGATACAACGAGCGAGACCGACGCGCCCCACCAATACCGATGAGGATAGCGCAGGGGATCGACTGTAGGGAGCGAAACGCCCGGGAGATGCAGCCACTCGCTTCAACGCAGCCCCTTCACTCCGTAAAAAACGCCATACCGGCATACGGTGCCTGCCGGCAGGCCTTCAACCGGGACGCCAGGTCGCCCACATGGACTTCGAGCTTGTGCCCGTCCGGGTCGAGAAAGTAGAACGAATCACCCTCGCTGCGATTGTCGCGCCACGATGACACCTGGGCCGCGTTCAGCCGCGCCACCAGCACTGGGAAACTCTCGGCATCGATGCTGAAAGCGTAATGGGTGTAGTCCGCCACCGGCTCAGGCCTGCGCAACGGGTCGAAAGCCAGGCACAACCACAAACCCGGCAGCGACAAATAGGCCCCATGGTCCCACTTGGCTTCGAGACGCAGCTGCAATAGCTCGCCATAAAAAACCACACTGCGATCCAGGTCGGTGACGGCAAGGGTCAGATGATTGAGGCCTGAGAGCATCAGCAAGCAACCTTCAGAAAAGAGTGATAACCCAGCGGGCTTGGGGCGAACCCAGGGTACTTCCAAGCTCCGACATCGCCGACGGATTCCCCGTCCAAGGCCCTAGGCAAAGTCCTACGCAGAACTCTCCAGTGACACTCAAGCACGCCGGAAACAGCCGATTCAAAGCCCTGCACAACAATCTGTAAAGTCTGGAAACACACCGCTATCGAAACACCCCACGGACAGCACCACTCATCAAGGAATGTAATCGCACCATGAACCAGACTGCTCAAGCGCCCCATCACTTCACTCACTACCGCAAGGTGATTTCCCTCGCAGACCAGAACTGGCAGGGCACCGAAGCCGGAAAAATCTCAGGGCTGAATGTCGAGGTCAAGACACCCAATGTGCTGGTCGACCAATACGGTCGCACCTTCCATCACTTCTGTACCACGTCCTACCTGGGCCTGGACTATCACCCCGCGTTGCTGGACGGCGCCATGACTGCCCTGTGGGAAACCGGAACCCTGCGGGTCGCCAACTCAAGGAATCGCTGCAAGCTGGCGATCCTGGACCAGTACGAAACCCAATTGTCGGAGCTGTTTGGCGCCAGTTGCCTCAGTGCCCTGTCGTGCAGTGCGGCAAGCGCCGGTATCTTGCCGCTGCTGGCCAGCGGCGCGTTCACCAACCAGTGTTCGCCGGTCATGGTGTTCGACAAACACGCCCATTACTCGATGAACCACAGCAAGGCCGCCTGCGCCGATGAAACCCAGGTCGTCACCTGCCCGCACAACGACATGGATTTCATCGAAGACCTGTGCAAACGCCAGCGCTGCGTGGCGTACGTGGCCGACAGCGCCTATAGCATGGGCGGATTGGCGGACCTGGACAGCCTGATGTATCTCAAGCAGCGCTATGGCCTGTTTCTCTATCTGGACGACTCCCACGCGCTGTCTGCGGTCGGGGAGTCCGGCGCAGGCCTGGTCCGTTCGCGCGTCCCTGCCGTGGATGAACGCACCCTGATCGTTGCTTCATTGGCCAAGTCATTCGGCGCCAGTGGCGGGCTGGTCATGTTTGGCAGTGAACGGCACAAGGCGCTGGTGCAGCGTTACGGTGGCCCGAGCAATTGGTCCCAGAGCCTGAACGCAGCGGCCATCGGCGCCGGCATGGCGTCGATCCGCCTGCACCGCAGTCGAGAATTCAGCGCCCTGCAGGAGCGTTTGCAAGCTAATATCCGCTTCTTCGACAGCCTCGTGCGCACTGAACAGCGCGGCAATCCCATGGCAATCCGCATGGTGCCCTGCGGTGAAGCGGCCCTGGCCAACAGCCTGGCCGTCGAACTGGCCGAACTGGGGTACTTCACTTCAGCGGTCTTTTTCCCCGTGGTGCCGCAAGGCAAGGCCGCCATTCGCATTACCCTGCGCGCCGATATGGAGCCGAACGTGATTCGCTCGTTTTGCGAAAAGATCACCGAACTGCTGCTGACCCACGGGCGTGACATCCGCCCTTGAGACAGGACGCTCGATGAAGAACCGTACAACCCTGATCGTCACCTGCACCACCGTTTTCCTGGCCCAACTGGGCATGAGCATCTACTTGCCGGCCCTGCCCGATATCGCCCGGGACCTGGGCGCCGATGCGTCCCGGGTTTCCTGGGGCTTGTCGGTGTACCTGATCGGCATGGCGCTGCCGATGTTGCTGTGGGGCAGCCTGGGCCAGCGGTTGGGGCGCAAGCCGGTCTTGCTGGCGGCCTTGGGGTTGTACGGTTTGGGCAACCTGGCCCTGCCGCTGGGCACAACCGTGGAGGCGTTCCTGACGCTCAGGTTGATCCAGGGCATCGGCGCCAGCGGTATCTCGGTGATGGCGCGGGTCTTGATTCGGGACAGTTTCAGCGGCGATCTGTTGGCCAAGGCGCTGTCCTGGATATCGATCGCCTTTGTGATTGCCCTCGGTATCGGCCAGTATCTGGGCTCGCTGATCCAGGCCGCTTTCGGCTGGGAGGCGATTTTCCAGGGCTTGGGCGCCGTCAGCCTGGCGATGGCAGCGGCGGTGTCCCGGGCCAGGTTCCCGGTGCTGGTGCAAGCCGGCAACGGGCAATCGGCGTGGAGCATCTACGGGCAGATCCTGCGTCGACGCGCGTTCCTGCTGCCGGCCTTGGCGGGTGGGCTGGGTTACGGCGTGATCGTCGCCTTCAATACCGCCGCGCCATTGATCCTGCAGGAGAGCTTCCACTGGTCGCCCATTGAATACGGCCTGCTGGGCTGGCCGGTCAGTGCCGCGTACTTGCTTGGGGCGCTGGTGGTGAACGCTTTTGTACTGCGTACCGGTCAACGGCGAATGATGGGTTGGGGCATCGCCCTGGTGCTGGGCGGGAGCATGACCATGCTGGCAGGCAGCCTCACCCTGAGCAGCATCGCGCTGCTCTTCTGGCTGCCGTATTGCTTCGCGGTGTTTGGCCAGTCGTTGATCTACCCCATCAGCCTGTCCCTGGCCAACGAAGGCTCACCGGTGGCCGGCGCGTATGCCATGGCGTTGAGCGGATTCCTGCACCAACTGATGGCCTCGGTGATCGGTGCCATGGCCAGCCTGTTGTTGAGCCAACAGGCCTGGCCGCTGGCGGCGTTGTGCGCACTGTTGGGGGCGGCGGCGATGCTCTGTGTGAAGTTTGTGCCGCCCCGGGTCGCTTAGAACGCGCTGCGGAAAATCTCTTCGATCTGCCGCTGGTCCGCCGCCCGTGGGTTGGTCAGGCCGCAGGCGTCTTTCAAGGCGTTGGCGGCCAGCACCGGTACGTCATTGAGGCGTACGCCCAAATCACGCAAACCGGCCGGAATATCCACGTCAAGGGCCAGTTTACGGATCGCCGCAATGGCGTCGCGGGCGCCCTCTTCCGGGCTGAAGCCGCGCGTATCGGCGCCCATGGCATGGGCCACGTCGGTCAGGCGAACGGCGCACACCGAAGCGTTGAAGCTTTGCACATGAGGCAACAGCACTGCGTTGCAGACACCATGAGGCAGGTCGTAGAAGCCACCCAGCTGATGCGCCATCGCGTGCACGAAACCCAACGATGCATTGTTGAACGCCATCCCCGCGAGAAACTGCGCGTAGGCCATGTTCTCCCGCGCGACCAGGTCATTGCCGTCACGCACGGCCAGGCGCAGGTTGTTGCTGATCAGGGTGATGGCCTTCAGGGCGCAGGCATCGGTGATGGGGTTGGCCGCAGTGGAGACATAAGCCTCGATCGCGTGGGTCAGTGCATCCATGCCGGTGGCGGCTGTCAGGCCCTTGGGCATCGCCACCATCAGCGCCGGGTCGTTCACCGACATCAATGGGGTGACGTTGCGATCGACAATCGCCATTTTCACGTGGCGTGTCTCGTCGGTGATGATGCAAAAACGGGTCATTTCGCTGGCGGTGCCCGCCGTGGTGTTGATGGCGATCAGCGGCAACTGCGGCTTGCTCGAACGGTCGACGCCTTCATAATCACGAATCTGCCCGCCGTTGGTGGCGCACAGGGCGATGCCCTTGGCGCAATCGTGGGGCGAACCGCCACCCAGCGACACGACGAAATCACACTGGCTCTCCTTCAGCAGCCCCAGCCCGAGCTCGACATTGGCGATGCTTGGGTTGGGCTTGGCGCCGTCGAAAATCACCGAGTCGATGTCCTGTATCGCCAACAACTCGGCCACCTTGGTGGCGACGCCGGCCTTGGCCAGCCCCGCGTCGGTGACGATCAAAGCTTTGCGAAAGCCGTAGTTGCGAATAGCGGTCATCGCTTCATCGAGGCAGCCGAGCCCCATGATGTTCACGGCGGGAATGAAAAAAGTGCTGCTCATGGGGTCACGCTCCTGGTTGAGGCCGGATCGGCAGGGCCTACAGAATGACCGAGTAGTCATGACGCATCTTGATCTGGCTCAAGACTGGGTCGTGATAAAGTCGCGCCCTGCCTTTGCCACGTTTTGAGATGATCCTTGCGATGACCGATTTCCAGGAATACGACACCCGGCTCGAAGACTGGGAGGCCTTGCGCGCCGACACCGCCTTCAGCGGCCTGTTGGTGGGCAATGGGGCCAGCCGCGCAGTGTGGGATGATTTCGGCTATGACTCGCTGTTCGAAAATGCCCGCACCGTCGAGGAGAAACCCCTGAGCCCGTCGGAACTGAGCGTGTTCGATGCGATGCAGACGCGCAGCTTCGAACAGGTGCTCGCTGCGCTGAAAACCACCAGTCGGGTCAACAAGGCCCTGGCCGTCAGCTCCGCCGCCCCGCGTAACCGCTATTACGCGATCAAGGAAGCGCTGATCAACACCGTGCATGCGGTGCACATCCCATGGCGCCTGGTGCAACCGTCGACCCTGGCGACGCTCAACCAGGAGCTGAGCCGCTACCGCACGGTGTTCACCAGCAACTACGACCTGCTCAACTACTGGGCGATCCAGCAGGCACCCGAGAGCATCAGCGACCTGTTCTTCGGCGAAGACCACAGTTTCGACCTGAGCCGGGCGACCACGGACAAACCGCGCCTGCTGTACCTGCACGGCGGCCTGCACATGGTGCGCAACCAGGACGGCACGGCGCGCAAGCTCACGTCCAGCGAAGGCACCCTGCTGGGCAGTTTCGCCATCAACAACACGATCAAGACCCTCGACGACGTACCGTTGTTCGTCAATGAAGGCCCAAGCCAGGACAAGCTCAAGACCATCCGCAGCAGCGATTACCTGTCGTTCTGCTACGACCAGTTGCTGCAGCACGGCGACAACCTGTGCCTGTTCGGCCATGCCCTGGGCGAGCAGGACAACCACATTGTGCAAGCCTTGCGCCTGGCCGCACCGAAAACCGTGGCGATTTCAATCTATCCCCGTAGCCAGGCGTTCATCCAGCATCAGAAGCGGCATTACGCCAAGGTGTTCCAGGGACTGGAAGTGCAATTGCGCTTCTTCGATGCCAAGAGCCATCCGCTGGGCGATCCGAAACTGTCGGTGCCGGTGGAGGTTTAAAACACGTGTGGAGAGGGGATCCATGTGTGGGAGCAAAGCTTGCTCGCGATGAACGATGACTCGGTTAGCCTGCACAACCGCAGCGCCTGCATCGCGAGCAAGCTTTGCCCCCACACATAATTCCCCCGCCACAGGCTAGGCGCCCTTGTTGCCGTCCCGTCAGAGCGCAGCCACGGTCTTGTCCTTGATGACAGTCGTCGGTCCGTTGGCCTTTACGCTGGCGATGCCCTTGTCCCGGGCGGCGTCCGATGAATAAGCTTCACTGCTGCCAATCACTTCATGGTTGGCAGCCTTGAGGTTGAAGTACGGATGGCCATCCTTGGTGTTCTTGAGTTCATAGCGGTCGGTCAACGGACTGTTTTTCTGCACCGAAGCAATGCCACCGTCGACACCGCTGCGGGTGGTGTACAGCTCACTGGTCAAGATTGTCTCGGCGTTGGCCGCCTTGAGCACAAACCGAAACTGGCCACTGCTGCTTTTGCTGATTTCGTACCATCCGGACATGATTTTTCTCCTGGCAATGAAGACATGCCCCGAGAGTAAAGACCCGCCGCGCTTGCCCCGCCAGTCCGCTGTGCAGCGTCATTACAAGGTAATGGCCGTGCCCAGCAGCGTCAGGAAACCCGCCAGCCAGCTCGGGTGCGCAGGCCAGGCCGGTGCGGTTGCGAGGTTGCCCTGGACATGGCCCTGGGTCACGGGAATGTCGATATAGGTCCCGCCAGCCAGTCGGACTTCCGGGGCACACGCCGGGTAGGCGCTGCATTCGCGCCCTTCGAGGATGCCTGCCGCCGCCAGCAATTGCGCACCGTGGCACACCGCGGCAATCGGCTTGCCCGCCAGATCGAAATCGCGCACCAGTTGCAGGACGGTTTCATTCAAGCGCAGGTACTCCGGCGCTCGCCCACCCGGCACCAGCAGCGCGTCGTAGTCGGCGGCCTGGACGTTGGCGAAGTCATGGTTGAGGGCAAACAAGTGCCCCGGTTTTTCACTGTAGGTCTGGTCGCCTTCGAAATCGTGGATCGCCGTGCGCACCGTCTGTCCGGCGGTTTTGTCCGGGCACACGGCGTGCACGGTATGGCCGACCATCTGCAGGGCCTGGAACGGCACCATGACTTCATAATCTTCGACGTAATCGCCGACCAGCATGAGGATTTTCTTGGCGGGCATGGGAAGGGCTCCTTTGGGAATGCGTGGGTGGTTAACGCATTAAAGGTAGTCCGGAGTGTTGGCAGGCGAGCGATAACCGCTCATTACCTGACGGGCTGCACCTCAGCCCCTTGTGGGAGCGAGTCCTGTGGGAGCAAAGCTTGCTCGCGATGAACGATGGCGCGGTTCTAGCAGTTAAACCGTGTCGTCCTCATCGCGAGCAAGCTTTGCTCCCACAGGGTTCGGTATAGCTGCTTCAGGCGAGGTAACCATCCGCCCGCAGCAGCGTTTCGAGGCAATGCTCGGTAACGTGGTAGAAGGTCTTGAGTTCCTGGATCTTGGCCAGCAGCTCGGTGGGGTCCGCAGGTTCGGCGCGTTTGACGGCCAGGATCATCTTGTTTTTGTTGGTGTGGTCCAGGGAGATGAACTCGAAGACCTTGGTCTCGTAGCCGCAAGCTTCCAGGAACAGCGCTCGCAAGCTGTCGGTGACCATTTCCGCCTGCTGGCCCAGGTGCAGGCCGTATTGCAGCATCGGCTTGAGCAAGGCCGGGCTCTGGATCTGCAAGCGGATCTGCTTGTGGCAGCACGGCGAGCACATGATGATCGAGGCGCCCGAGCGAATGCCCATGTGGATCGCGTAGTCGGTAGCGATGTCGCAGGCGTGCAAGGCGATCATCACATCCACCGCGCTCGGCGCCACACTGCGCACGTCACCGTGCTGGAAGCTCAGGCCCGGGTGTTCCAGGCGCGCAGCGGCTTCGTTGCACAGCTTGACCATGTCTTCGCGCAGCTCGACTCCGGTCACCACGCCTTCAGCCTGCAAGGTGTTACGCAGGTAATCGTGGATGGCGAACGTCAGGTAGCCTTTGCCCGAACCGAAATCCGAAACCCGCACCGGTTTGTCCAGGGCCAGCGGCGAAGACGTCAGCGCATGGCTGAAGACCTCGATGAACTTGTTGATCTGCTTCCACTTGCGCGACATCGCCGGAATCAGCTCGTGCTTGTGGTTGGTCACGCCCAGGTCGGCCAGAAATGGCCGGCTCAGGTCGAGGAAGCGATTTTTCTCACGGTTGTGCTCGGCAGATGGCACTTCCCGCAGTTGCTGGGGCTTGCTCTTGAACAGCGAACTCTTGCCCTTCTTGCTGTACTCCAGCTGGGCCTCGTCGGTGACCGCCAGCAAATGCGCGTTCTTGAACGATGCCGGCAACAGCGCAGCAATGGTTTGCACCCCTTCGGCCAGCGGGAAATTCTTGGTGATGTCGCGGGTCTTGTAGCGGTAGACGAAGGACAGGCACGGCTGGTCCTTGACCGTCAGCTGCTTGATGATCAGCCGCTGGAGGTCCGCTTCTTCACCCACGTACTTGGCCAGCACCAGTTTGATGAAAGCGTTTTGTTCAAGGCTGGTGCGCAACAGCTCGATGAACTGGGCGTGGTGATCCGGCGCGGGACGGACGGGCGTTGCGGTGGCAGACATGGACAAGCGGCCTCGGGGCGGGGCGAATCGGGAATGGCGGTATTTTAGGGGGGATGGGCAGCGAGGGCACGGAAAAGTTCGTGTGGCGAGCAGTAGCCTCGGTGGGAGCAAGGCTTGCCCGCGATAAATACACCGCGATCCAGCAGGCTAAACCGAGCTATCGTTCATCGCGAGCAAGCTTTGCTCCCACAGGCTTGTGCTGGCAGGAAATTTTCAGCCCAGCACCACCAGCCGATTCGGCAGTTCATTGCGTTCCTGGGTCACCGGCACGTGCTCCTTGAGCAATTCGCCGCAAGCTTCGATGCAGGTCACGAAACCCTGCAGGGTCTGTCCCTGGCGAACCTGCTGGGTGAACGCTGCGACGATGGCATCCCAGCATTTGTTGTCCAGGCGCTTGGAAATGCCTTCGTCCACCAGGATTTCCACGTACCGCTCAGCCTCGCAGACAAAGATCAGCATCCCCGTGCTGCCCACCGTGTGGTGCAGGTTCTGTTCGAGGAATTGCCGGCGCGCCAGGTTGGAGGCCCGCCAGTGACGCACGGAACGGGGGATCAGGTGCGTGGTGATCCTGGGGATGCGAAACACCAGGCACAGCACAATGAAACTGACCCACTGCACCAGCAACAGGCTGTGCATCGTCAGCCAGCCGGAGAGGTAATGGACCACGCCGGGCACCACCAGGGCCAGCAGGCTGGCCCACAGCAGCGGGATATAGGCGTAGTCGTCGGCGCGGGCGGCCAGCACCGTGACCAGCTCGGCGTCGGTATGCCGCTCGACCCGGGCGATGGCCTCGGCGACCTTGCGTTGTTCGTGTTCAGTCAGTAATGCCATGTTAAAAGTGCCTGCTCATTATTATTGTCACCAGCCGCCCGACGAACCGCCGCCCCCGAAACTGCCACCGCCACCGCTGAAGCCCCCGCCGCCTCCGCCGCCGAAGCCTCCACCGGAACCGCCCGAACGGCTGGAGCCACCGCCTCCGGTCGGCAAGATACCGAGCATCTGGCAGACCAATATCGTCAAAATAAACAGTATCACCAGGAAGACGAACAGCCCGGGATGGCGCTCGACGAAATCACTCGGCTCTTGCTGCCCGTCCGTACTGTATGCCGGCGCCGGCTCGTCCAACGGGCTGCCGCCCAGCACCACCAGCATCGCCGCGACACCATCGCTGATGCCTTTGTTGAAGTTGCCGGTCTTGAAGGCCGGGGTGATCACCTGGTTGATGATCACCGAACTCTGCGCGTCGGTCAGGCGATCCTCCAGGCCGTAGCCCACCTCGATGCGCAGTTTACGGTCATCCCGGGCGATGATCAGCAGCGCGCCGTTGTTTTTATCCTTCTGCCCGATGCCCCAATGGCGCCCCAATTGATAGCCGAAGTCTTCGATGCTGCTGCCTTGCAGGTCCGCCAGCGTGACCACCACCACCTGTTCGCCGGTGGCCTGTTCATGGGCCTTTAGCTGCGCTTCCAGTTGTGCGCGCACCGACGGTTCGAGCATCTGGGCGGCGTCCACCACCCGCCCGGTCAATGCCGGAAACTTCAGCTCGGCCTGGGCCGTGATGGCAAACACCCAGAGCAACAGCACCAGGCCAAATTTCAACACGCGCATTGGAACTCCTGTGTGGGAGCGAGCTGGTGTGGGAGCTGAGCTTGCTCGCGATGAAGGCACCTCGGTCTTTCCAATGACCGCGTTATCGTTCATCGCGAGCAAGCTTTGTTCCCACAGGCTCGCTCCCACAGTTTTTTCAGAACTTCACTTCAGGGGCTTTTTCGGCATTGGGGCTGGTGGCCTCGAAGGTTTCGCGGATCGGCAGGTCGCTGTACATCACGCTGTGCCACAGGCGCCCCGGGAACGTGCGGATCTCGGTGTTGTACTTCTGCACAGCCAGGATGAAGTCGCGGCGGGCCACGGCGATGCGGTTCTCGGTGCCTTCAAGCTGCGATTGCAACGCCAGGAAGTTCTGGTTGGCCTTGAGGTCCGGGTAACGCTCGGACACCACCATCAGCCGGCTCAACGCGCCGGTCAGCTGGTCCTGGGCCTGCTGGAACTGCTTGAGTTTTTCCGGGTTGTCCAGGGTGCTGGCGTCGACCTGGATCGACGTCGCCTTGGCCCGCGCTTCAATCACTGCGGTCAGGGTTTCCTGCTCGTGCTGGGCGTAGCCCTTGACGGTTTCCACCAGGTTGGGAATCAGGTCGGCGCGGCGCTGGTACTGGTTCTGCACCTGGCCCCAGGCGGCCTTGGCCTGTTCGTCCAGGGTCGGGATGTTATTGATGCCGCAACCGGCCAGCAACGTAGTGAGCAGCATCAGGGCCAGCATCGGCAAGCTGCGAAGGTGGTTCAGTCGTGGATTCATCGGGTGGAGCTCTCCGTTGCATGACATTGGAAAAACACG
This sequence comes from Pseudomonas sp. H1_F01, assembly GCF_054681425.1. Taxonomy (NCBI): domain Bacteria; kingdom Pseudomonadati; phylum Pseudomonadota; class Gammaproteobacteria; order Pseudomonadales; family Pseudomonadaceae; genus Pseudomonas; species Pseudomonas sp. H1_F01. Next base: position 5,265,432 of record NZ_CP162823.1, read on the forward strand.
GCCACCTATCTCACCGGCGCCTGGGGCATAATCTGCCGCCGCACTGGATTGAAACGGGTCGATGGGCTAAAAGATGCGCAGTGCGAAACTAAGTTCAGCCCAATGGGTTCGAAAGTGTGCTGCATTTAACTGAACAACAATAGCCGCTCCTCACATTTTGGCTGACCGGCGTGTCCTGATCACCGCCCTTTAGGCTTGCGAGAAAATTATTCATGAAGAAGCTGTGTTTGCTGGGCCTGTTTGTCAGTCTGGCCAGTCACCCCGTATTTGCCGACAACCTGCCAGCCCCCATAGAGAACAAGGACGCCTTCATCAGCAACCTGATGAAGCAGATGACCCTCGAAGAGAAGATCGGCCAATTGCGCCTGATCAGCATCGGCCCGGAAATGCCCCGGGAGATGATTCGCAAGGAAATCACCGCCGGCAACATCGGTGGCACGTTCAACTCCATCACCCGCGATGAAAACCGTCCGATGCAGGACGCGGCCATGCGCAGCCGGTTGAAGATCCCGATGTTCTTCGCCTATGACGTGATCCACGGCCACCGCACGATTTTCCCGATTCCCCTGGCCCTGGCCTCGAGCTGGGACATGGACGCGATCTACCACTCCGGCCGCATCGCGGCCAAGGAAGCGGCCGCCGACAGCCTGGACATCACCTTCGCGCCGATGGTCGATATTTCCCGCGACCCGCGCTGGGGCCGCACCTCCGAAGGTTTCGGCGAGGACACCTACCTGGTGTCGCGCATCGCCGGGGTGATGGTCAAGGCGTTCCAGGGCAACGGCGCCAACGCGGCCGACAGCATCATGGCCAGCGTCAAGCACTTCGCCCTGTACGGCGCGGTGGAAGGCGGCCGGGACTACAACACCGTGGACATGAGTCCGCTGAAAATGTACCAGGACTACCTGCCCCCCTACCGCGCCGCCATCGACGCGGGTGCCGGTGGGGTGATGGTCGCGCTGAACTCCATCAACGGCGTGCCGGCCACGGCCAACACCTGGCTGATGAACGACCTGCTGCGCAAGGAATGGGGCTTCAAGGGCCTGGCGGTCAGTGACCACGGCGCCATCTTCGAACTGATCAAGCACGGCGTCGCCAAGGACGGTCGCGAAGCGGCGAAACTGGCGATCAAGGCCGGCATCGACATGAGCATGAACGACTCGCTCTATGGCAAGGAACTGCCAGGCTTGCTCAAGGCCGGTGAAATCGAGCAGAGCGACATCGACAACGCCGTGCGCGAAGTGCTCGCGGCCAAATACGACATGGGCCTGTTCAAGGACCCGTACCTGCGCATCGGCAAGGCCGAGGACGACCCGGCCGACACCTACGCCGAAAGCCGCCTGCACCGCTCCGACGCCCGTGACGTGGCGCGCCGCAGCCTGGTCCTGCTGGAAAACCGCAACCAGACCCTGCCCCTGAAGAAGACGGCGAAAATCGCCCTGGTCGGCCCGTTGGCCAAGGCACCGATCGACATGATGGGCAGTTGGGCTGCGGCCGGGCGGCCGGCGCAGTCGGTCACCCTGTTCGACGGCATGACCCGCGCCCTGGGCGCTGACTCGAAGCTGATCTACGCCCGTGGCGCCAACATCACCGGCGACAAGAAGGTGCTCGACTACCTGAACTTCCTCAACTTCGATGCCCCGGAAGTGGTAGACGACCCGCGTCCGGCCCAGGTGCTGATCGACGAAGCGGTAAAAGCCGCCAAGGATGCCGATGTGGTGGTGGCCGCCGTAGGCGAGTCCCGTGGCATGTCTCATGAATCGTCGAGCCGTACCGACCTGAACATCCCGGCCAGCCAACGCGAGCTGATCAAGGCCTTGAAGGCTACCGGCAAGCCTCTGGTGCTGGTGCTGATGAATGGCCGTCCGCTGGCGTTGCTGGACGAGAAGCAGCAGGCCGATGCGATCCTGGAAACCTGGTTCAGCGGCACCGAAGGCGGCAACGCCATCGCCGACGTGCTGTTCGGCGACTACAACCCATCGGGCAAACTGCCGATCACCTTCCCACGCTCGGTGGGGCAGATTCCGACCTACTACAACCACCTGAGCATCGGCCGGCCATTCACGCCGGGCAAGCCGGGCAACTACACCTCGCAGTATTTCGATGACACCACCGGCCCGCTCTATCCGTTCGGTTACGGCTTGAGCTACACCGAGTTCAGCCTGTCGGACATGGCCCTGTCGTCGACCACGCTGAACAAGACCGGCAAGCTCGATGCCAGCGTGACATTGGAAAACACCGGCAAGCGTGACGGCGAAACCGTGGTGCAGCTGTACATCCAGGATGTGACCGGCTCGATCATTCGCCCGGTGAAGGAACTGAAGAACTTCCGCAAGGTGATGCTCAAGGCCGGCGAGAAGAAAGTCATCCACTTCACCATCGCCGAGGACGACCTGAAGTTCTTCAATGCCCAACTCAAGTACGCGGCGGAACCGGGCAAGTTCAACGTGCAGATCGGCCTGGATTCCCAGGACGTGAAGCAGCAGAGTTTTGAGTTGCTCTGATCCCCAGGCAACACAAGAACCATGTGGGAGCGAGCTTGCTCGCGATAGCGGCTTAACATTCAACTCAGATGTTGAATATCAGACCGCCATCGCGAGCAAGCTCGCTCCCACAGTTGTATCTGGGTGTTCGGGCTAGCCGCGTCGATCCAGCAAGTTCACCACCACCCGATCCACCAACCCCCACACCCGCTGCTTGAAGCGCTTCCACAATGGCCGGCGCTGCCAGGCGTCGAGGCTGACTTGCAGGCTCTGGGTGAAGTCCCGCTCGAAACTGGCCGCCACTGCACTGCTGAGCCTGGAATCCAGGGCTTCGAGGTTGGCTTCCAGGTTGAAGCGCAGGTTCCAGTGATCGAAATTGCAGGAGCCGATACTGACCCAGTCGTCCACCAGCACCATCTTCAGGTGCAGGAAACACGGCTGGTATTCGAAGATTTTCACGCCAGCCTTGAGCAATCGCGGGTAGTAACGGTGCCCGGCGTAGCGCACGGACGGGTGATCGGTGCGCGGGCCGGTCAGCAGCAGGCGCACGTCGATGCCGCGGGCGGCGGCCTTGCGCAAGGAACGGCGCACGTTCCAGGTCGGCAAAAAATACGGCGTCGCCATCCAGATGCGTTTCTGGCCGCTGTTCAATGCCCGCGACAGCGATTGCAGGATGTCGCGATGCTGGCGGGCGTCGGCATACGCCACCCGGCCCATGCCCTCACCCACCGGTGGTACGCGCGGCAGACGCGGCAAGCCGAAGTTGGACGCCGGTTTCCAGGCTCGCCGATGGCGGTTGGCGAGCCACTGGCGGTCGAACAGCAACTGCCAGTCGAGCACCAGCGGGCCGACTATTTCCACCATCACCTCGTGCCACTCACTGCGGTCGTCGAGGGGGTTCCAGAATTCATCGGTCACCCCGGTGCCGCCAACCACCGCCAAGCGTTGGTCCACCAACAACAGCTTGCGGTGATCCCGGTAAAGGTTGCGCACCCAGCGGCGCCAGCTCAGGCGATTGTAGAAACGCAACTCCACCCCAGCCTCGGTCAGACGCTTGCGCAGGGCCAGGGTAAACGCCAGGCTGCCGTAGTCATCGAACAGGCACCGCACGCGAACGCCACGCTCGGCGGCCTGCACCAGCGCCTGGACCATCGCCTCGGCGCAAGTACCCGCCTCCACCAGATAGAGTTCCAGCTCGACCTGTTCCTGGGCACGGGCGATTTCCACCAGCATGCGCGGGAAGAACTGCGGGCCATCGATCAACAGCTCGAAGCGATTGCCTTCTCGCCAGGGAAAAACCGCGCCGCTCATGTCAGCGCGCCGTAAAAATCAGCACCGCATTCACCGGCACCGAGAGGCTGATGGCCGACAACCCGGCCAGGTTTCGCAGCTTTTCCAGCCCCGGCGCCAGATCGAAATCCGCCGCGTTGAGCACCACCGGTTCCAGGGTCACCACTTGGAAGCGGCGTTCGTCCAGGCGCGTCGCCAGCAGTTCGACGTTGTATTCGTGCTGCTTGCCGTGCAGGTTCACCGTCAGCGGCAGGCGCAATTCCAACTGCGCGCCGCTGGCCAGGTCCTGGATCGGCGCCAGGTCGATCTTGGCGGTGACGGTGGCTTCGGCAAATTGTTTGATCTCGAACAGCTCGGCCCGCATGCGCTCATCGCGCAGAGGAATGCCGCTGTTGATGGATTCCAGCTCCACTTCCAGGCGCGCCAAGCCCTCGGGCTGGACTTGACCGTGCAGCACCAGGAAACGCTGGACCTCGGAAACATTGCCGTTTTTGCTGCTGATAAACGACAGCCGCGACGACTCGCCGTCCAGGTACCAGTCGGCCTGGGCTGGCAACGCGGCGCAGGCCAGCAGCAAGCTGGCGGCAGCGTGAGGGAAAAACCGCTTGAACATACACACTCGCAGGGCACATAAACCTGTGGCGAACCTTAACCGGGCCGAGGGCGCTTGCAAACTGTCTGTTTCAACAACTGCCCAGGAATACAGAGAACCTGGGGTGAAGGGGTTTATCTATGGGAGCAGGGCTTGCCAAAGGTTGGTTCAGGGCTCCAACCGACACCCCTGCCGCTCCCCCATCCACCGCGCGCTGTTGCTACGCCCCAACCCGCTGACGGTGATGCGTTTCGCTTCAGCGGTCTCGAGAAAGTCGCTGATGGGCACCGACTGCTTCACATAGCCACGGCAGTAGTCCGCCGATTGCTCCATCACGTAGCGGCACGAGCAGTATTCCTTGGCGGTGTAGGCACTGATGATGTCGGGGAAGGCCCGCAATGCCACCCGCTCCAGCCAGACCCAACTGAACAGGGCGATGAGCAGCACCGACAACAGGGTGAGCAACACTTTGCGCTTCATGGTTGCACCGTCCCGGCGAACGCCGCCATGGCGCGCTTGAGCAGTTCGTTATGGCGATAGCTGCCGTCGCGGTCGTCGCCGTAGCGCACAATCACCAGTTTGGCGCTGGGGATGACATACAGCGCCTGGCCCCAATGGCCCAGCGCGGCAAAGGTATCCGGCGGCGCATCGGGCCAGGGGTGGATTGCCGGATCGGCGGCGCGGTTGAGCCACCAATGCCCGCCGGGCACGGCTTCGTCCTGGCCGGCCTGGAAGTGGGCAAAAGGCTGGCGATTGAACGCGACCCACGCCATGGGTACCAGTTGCCGTTCGCCCCAGCGGCCGTCCCGCTGCATCAACAACCCGACACGCGCCAGGTCCCGTGCGGTGAGGTAGGCATAGGACGATCCCACGAACGTGCCGCTGGCGTCGGTTTCCCAAGTGGCGTGGCGGATGCCGAGGGGCTCGAACAAGGCCGTCCAGGGGTAGTCGGGGTAGCGCACCGGGCCGACGATGGTTTTCAAGGCCACCGCCAGCAAGTTGCTGTCACCGCTGGAATAACGGAACGCCTGCCCCGGCGGACTGGCGCTTTCATGCTGCGCAGTGAACGCCGCCATGTCATGACGCCCACGGGTATAAAGCATCGCCACCACTGAAGAGTTGAGCGGCGCGTATTCGTAGTCTTCCTGCCAGTCCAGGCCTGAGGCCCAGTGGAAAAGATCGGCCAGGGTCAGGCCCGGGTGCCGGCTCAGTGGCGGGTAGTACTTGGCGGCCGGGTCTTGCAGGCCAAACAGTTTTTCACCGTAGGCCACGCCAAACACCGTCGCCAGCAGGCTTTTGCTGATGGACCAGGTCAGGTGCGGGGTCTGGGCGCTGGTCGGCCCGGCGTAGCGTTCGTAGACCAGCCGACCGTCCTGGATCACCAGCAGCGCGTCGGTGCGGATGCCCTCGCGGCTCGCATCGTCCCGGGGTGGGAAGGCGTATTGCTCCAGGGTTTCGATGGCTGGCCCGCTCGGGGTCGAGCCAATTGGCCATTGCTCGCCGGGCCAGTCTTCGGCGTGGGCGCTCAGGTTGAGCAACAGCAGCGGGATCAGGAACCAGCCTTTGGACATGCTTGGGGCTCGCAGGATTGAACCTTCAGAGCCTATTCAGACTTGATGACAGTTTCGAGGCTTGTGTGACCCCCTGTGGGAGCGAGCTTGCTCGCGATAGCTGTTTGTCAGTCGCCATATGCTTAGCTGACACTCCGCTATCGCGAGCAAGCTCGCTCCCACAGGGGTCAGTCGCTTGAAGGACTAACCCAACGCCTTGGCCAAGCGCTTGGCCCGCGCCCCCGCCCCAATCTCCATCACGCCTTTATCCCGCGTCCACATCTCGCGCCACGTCGCAGGCCCGGCGGCCAGGGCAGCGTTGAGTTCGCCGTCGAGCCCCTGGAACTGGGCGAACAACCCGCCCAGCAGCACATGCCCGACCGCACTGGACGGGTTATGCCGACTCACCTCCGCGCAACCGGCGAGCAACGCCAGCAGGCGCAATTGCAACGCCTGGGGCCAGGCAGATTCCTGCCCGACGCCATACAACCAGGCAGTCATCGCACTGAGCACATAAAGGTCTTCCAGGGTGCGGAACGGTTTGACGTAGGCATCCCAACCGTCGCCTGCCAGCAACTCGCACAGCGCGCCGTCGAGCAGGACGCGGCCATGGCTGATGTCCGGCATCAGGGCAATGGCGGGCAGTTTTTCCAGGGTTACGCCGGGCTCACCCGCATAGGCCACTGCCAGGTTAAGCCGTGGCGTTTCACCGGGTGCTTCGCAGCGAGCGGCAATCAGCAGCCACTCGGCGGCATCGCCGGCGGTGACGAAATCCTTGCGTCCGCTCAGGCGCAAGTCGTCGAGGCGGGTTTGCATGTCCGCCGGGCGCAGGCTGCGCTGTTCGGTGGCACACAAGGCGCCGAGGCTCTGGGGCGCGCTGGGCCAAAGCACCCGCAGCGCCGCCTGATACCCCACCAGGAAGGCCAGCCCCGGTGTCGCCATCAACCGCGCCCCGGTTACGGCCAGTTCGAACGGCGTCACCGGCCCCAAGCGTTGCAACAACGCTGAATATCCTTCGGCCAGGTCCGGATGGGCGGGCAGGCGTTCGCCGCGTTCAATCAGGGTGTGCCAGGGCATGGGGGCTCCTCGAGGGCTGTCATATAAGCATCACCAAAGCTTCATGGGGATGACACCGGGGCTACATAGCCTGACTTTGCACAACATGGCTGCATAAAGAAAGTCGACAGGCTGCAACTGAACAGCCCGCACGGAGATTCGCTATGACCCAGATCGCCCGCATCAGCGACACCGGCAATGAACGCCGCCTGCAAGCCGAACGCCTGATCGGCGCCCAAGCCTTGCAAGAAGCACAGGCCCTGCGTTTCAACGTCTTCAGCGGCGAATTCAACGCCAAGCTCAAGGGCGCGGAAATGGGTCTGGACATGGATGACTATGATGTTCACTGCGCCCACATCGGCGTACGCGACCTGAACACCGGCCGCCTCGTGGCGACCACTCGCCTGCTCGACCACCAGGCCGCCAGCAGCCTGGGCCGGTTCTACAGCGAAGAAGAATTCAGCCTCCACGGCCTGGTCCATCTCAAGGGCCCAATCCTGGAAATCGGTCGTACCTGCGTCGACCCGGCCTACCGCAACGGCGGCACCATCGCGGTGCTCTGGGGCGAACTGGCCGAAGTCCTGAACGAAGGCGGCTACAGCTACCTGATGGGCTGCGCGAGCATTCCGATGCAGGACGGCGGTATCCAGGCCCAGGCGATCATGCAGCGCCTGCGCGAACGCTACCTGTGCACCGAACACCTGCAAGCCGTGCCGAAAAAACCCTTGCCGACCCTGGACTTGCCGTCCAACGTCATCGCCGAGATGCCACCGCTGCTCAAGGCCTACATGCGCCTGGGCGCGAAGATTTGCGGCGAACCGTGCTGGGACGAGGATTTCCAGGTGGCCGACGTGTTCATCCTGCTCAAGCGCGACGAGCTCTGCCCGCGCTACGCCCGCCACTTCAAGGCGGCGGTCTGATGAGCCGGCTGCGGGTGTACGCGCGAATCGCGCGAGTATTGCTGGTGGTGGCGCTGGGCCTGAGCATGGCCAGCGTGTTCGGCCTGTTCGAACGTGCAGGAATCGCCAACTCGATGGTCCGTCGCCAGCGCTGGTCACGGTTCTTCATGGCACGGCTGAGCCGTGCCCTGCCCTTTTCAGTCACCGTCCACGGTCAACTGCCGCAACGGCCGATGCTGTGGGTCAGCAACCATGTTTCCTGGACCGACATCCCGTTGCTGGGGATGCTCACGCCGCTGTCGTTCCTGTCCAAGGCCGAAGTGCGCACCTGGCCGGTCGCCGGATGGCTGGCAGCCAAGGCCGGCAGCCTGTTTATCCGGCGCGGTTCGGGTGACAGCCAATTGATTCGCAAGCAAATGAGCCGCCACCTGGAACAAGCCCATCCGCTGTTGATGTTCCCGGAAGGCACCACCACCGATGGCCGCACCCTGCGCACCTTCCACGGCCGCTTGTTGTCGGCGGCCATCGATGCCGATGTCGCGTTGCAGCCGGTGGCGATCCGTTACCTGCGCAACGGCGAGCCGGATTCGCTGGCGCCGTTCATTGGCGATGATGATTTGCTGTCGCACCTGATGCGCTTGTTTGCCAATGATCGGGGTGAGGTGGAAATCCATCTGCTGGAACCGATTGCCTGCCACGGCCAGGAACGCGCGGCACTGGCATTCCAGGCGCAGCAGGCGGTGCACAAGGCGTTGTTCGGGGCGCTTCCAGAAAAACAGCAAGCGCCGATGCGACCTGCTGCGATTGCGGCCTGATTCGGATCGCTACGCAGCCCCTTGTGGGAGCGAGCTTGCTCGCGATAGCGGCTTAACATTCAGCAGATGTGCTGGCTGATACACCGCTATCGCGAGCAAGCTCGCTCCCACAATTAGTCCTGCAGCGTGACTTGGTTTTGAGCAAAATCCTGCAGTTGCGGGTAGAACAACCGAAAATCTTCGCTCAACGGCTCATAGAGCCTGATCAACTCCGGCATCGCCCCGGCCAGTTCCTCGGGCCGGGACAAACGGCGGGAAATGCCGCGCAACACCTGCCCAAGCACCTCGAACTCTTGATAAGACCCCAGCCAGTCATCCGCCGCCATATGCGGCGCGATGTGCGCCAGGCGCCCCGGCAGCTGCGGTTCGGTGCCGAGTACCTGGTACACCCGGGAAGTGAACTCCAGCAGCGGCCCTTCGCTGTACAACGTCCAGTCCCGGGCCAGGCAGTGGTCGAAAAACACGTCGAGCACGATCCCGGCATAGCGCCGTCGCACGGTGGAAAAGCGCGACAGCGCGATGTCCACCACGGGATGGCGGTCGGTGTACATGTCAATGCGCCGATGCAGGGCAATCGCCGCTTCGATCCGTGGGTCGTAGAGCCCTTGCAGCGGTCCCTTGACGAAATCACCGTAGAGGCTGCCGAGCAGTTGTTCCCGGCCAGGGCCGCCGAGGTGCAGGTGCGCGAGATAGTTCATGGCCGCAGCTTAGCACCACCCTGCCAATATCGTTATAACTCGATATAGCGATTTGTTCGGCATTCAGATCAAATCCATATTTGTATATCGCGAAATAACGATTTAAGGTTCGTTCCATCGCGATATAGCGTTTTATCAACCCCGAGCTTGCCAACCATGACCCTCGACCTCGACGAAATAATAAAAGCCCTGGCGCACCCAGTACGGCGAGACATCCTCAACTGGCTCAAAGACCCCAAGGTCCAGTTCCCGGAACAGTTGCACAACCACGAATTCGGCATTTGCGCCGGACAGATCGACCAGCGTTGCGGCCTGTCGCAATCCACGGTGTCTGCGCACTTGGCGGTGTTGCAACGGGCGGGGCTGATCACCAGCCAGAAGGTCGGTCAATGGCACTTCTTCAAACGCAACGAGGAAGTGATCCAGCAGTTCCTCAAGCAAATGAGCCAAGAGCTCTGACCTGACAAGGACCTCATCATGCCCCTCTCACTCCTGATCCTGGCCCTGAGCGCCTTCGCCATCGGCACCACCGAGTTCGTCATAATGGGCCTGTTGCCCGACGTGGCGGCCGACCTGGGCGTGTCGATTCCTGGCGCCGGCTGGCTGGTGACCGGCTACGCCCTGGGCGTGGCCATCGGTGCGCCGTTCATGGCCCTGGCCACCGCCCGGCTGCCGCGCAAGGCCGCCCTGGTGGTGTTGATGGGGATTTTCATCGTCGGCAACCTGCTCTGCGCCATCGCCAGCGACTACAACGTGCTGATGTTCGCCCGGGTCGTCACGGCCCTGTGCCACGGCGCGTTCTTCGGTATCGGTTCGGTGGTGGCCGCCGGCCTGGTGGCACCCAACAAGCGCGCCTCGGCCGTGGCCTTGATGTTCACCGGCCTGACCCTGGCCAACGTGCTCGGCGTACCGCTGGGCACCGCACTGGGCCAGGAAGCCGGCTGGCGCTCGACCTTCTGGGCGGTGACTGTGATTGGCGTAATTGCGCTGATCGGCCTGATCCGCTTCCTGCCGGCCAAGCGCGATGAAGAAACACTCGATATGCGCTCGGAACTGGTAGCGCTCAAGGGGGCCGGCCTGTGGCTGTCCCTGAGCATGACCGCGCTGTTCTCCGCCTCGGTGTTCACCCTGTTTACCTATGTCGCCCCGCTGTTGGGTGAAGTGACCGGCGTATCGCCCCGCGGCGTGACCTGGACCCTGGTGCTGATCGGCCTGGGCCTGACCCTGGGCAACATCATCGGCGGCAAGCTGGCGGACAAGAGCCTGGCGAACACGCTGATGGGCGTCTTCCTCACCATGGCCGTGGTGTCCACCGTATTGAGCTGGACCAGCGTGGCGCTGATCCCCAGCGAAATCACCCTGTTCCTCTGGGCCACCGCCTGCTTCGCCGCCGTGCCGGCCCTGCAAGTCAACGTGGTGACCTTCGGCAAAGATGCGCCCAACCTGGTGTCCACCCTGAACATCGGCGCCTTCAACATCGGCAACGCCCTGGGCGCCTGGGTCGGCGGCAGTGTCATCGACCATGGCCTGGGCCTGACCTCCGTGCCCCTGGCCGCCGGCGCGCTGGCCGTGCTGGCGCTGCTGGTCACCCTGATCACTTTCCGCCAGGGCGGTAATGCCGACCTGGTGCCGGCAACTCACTGATTTTTAACCCTTCCACTTTCGAGGTTGTATTTCATGGCGACTATTTTCGACCCCATCAAACTCGGCGACATCGAGTTGAAGAACCGCATCATCATGGCCCCGCTCACCCGCTGCCGCGCCGACGCAGGTCGCGTGCCCAACGCGCTGATGGCCGAATATTACGTGCAACGCGCCTCCGCCGGCCTGATCCTCAGCGAAGCAACTTCGGTCACGCCGATGGGCGTGGGCTACCCGGACACCCCGGGCATCTGGTCCAACGACCAGGTGCGCGGCTGGTCCAACGTCACCAAGGCGATCCACGGCGCTGGCGGCAAGATCTTCCTGCAACTGTGGCACGTGGGCCGGATCTCCCACCCGTCGTACCTGAACGGCGAAACCCCGGTGGCGCCCAGCGCGATCCAACCCAAGGGCCACGTGAGCCTGGTGCGTCCGCTGGCCGACTACCCGACCCCACGCGCACTGGAAACCGCTGAAATCGCCGACATCGTCGAGGCGTACCGCGTCGGTGCCGAGAATGCCAAGGCTGCCGGTTTCGATGGCGTGGAAATCCACGGCGCCAACGGCTACCTGCTCGACCAGTTCCTGCAAAGCAGCACCAACCAGCGCACCGACAGCTACGGCGGCTCCCTGGAAAATCGTGCCCGCCTGCTGTTGGAAGTGACCGACGCGGCCATTGAAGTCTGGGGCGCCGGCCGGGTTGGCGTGCACCTGGCACCGCGCGCCGACTCCCATGACATGGGTGACGAGAACCGCCTGGAAACCTTCAGCTACGTGGCTCGCGAGCTGGGCAAGCGTGGCATCGCCTTCATCTGCTCCCGTGAAAAGGAAGGCGATGACAGCATCGGCCCGCAACTCAAGCAGGCTTTCGGCGGCCCGTACATCGCCAATGAACGCTTCACCAAGGACAGCGCCAATGCCTGGCTGGCCGAGGGCAAGGCCGATGCCGTGGCCTTCGGAGTGCCGTTCATTGCCAACCCGGACCTGCCAGCACGCTTGAAAGCCGATGCACCACTGAACGAAGCACATCCGGAAACCTTCTATGGCAAAGGGCCAGTGGGGTACATCGATTACCCTGTGCTCTAATTAATAGCCGGTAAAAAAAGCCCTGCCTCGAAAGAGCCAGGGCTTTTTATTTACCTTTAAATATCCGGTCAAACTTCCAAACTTTCTAAAAACCGTTCAACTCATCATATTATCGCCAACAACAAAACAAACCGAGCTGTCGCAGCACAGCCACTAACAACCAATATTGAAAAGGAATTCAAAGTGAACAACCTCACTGAAAACGCTCAACCGGTCAGCAGCAGTATTTACGAAAACCTACTCTCCCAATTCAACTACGCGCCACTGACGATCCTGTATGAATACATCAAGTCGCTCGACACGCAAGACTATACCCAGATGCTCAAGGCCTTGATGGAAAAGGCCAGGCAGAACGACGATGTCAACAGGCAGCTTCAAGCCTGGAGACAGGAAAGCGTGCGCCCAAACCGCAGCCGTTTCCTGGTGAAGTTAATCAATCATACCGACCAGCCCCTTGAAGTCGGCGAAAACGATCTCAGCTTGAATGCCGACGAGCAAGCGTTCATGAATATTCTCCCCTGGGATATCCAAGCCCTGAAGTTCGACTTCTTTTATTCCAGACCACTGGGCAGTCGCAGCAAGGATATATTCAAGCGCTTTATTATATTTGGCGACCAGGCTCTCGGCTTTCGCTTCGACTTCGGTTTACGCGTCAATACTTCTTTCGGTGTTATTTCACCAACGCTGACACCCGTCCGAACAAACAAGGTGGCCTCTATCGGCACAACCCCCATCAAATGCGTGACCCGGATCATTCATTCGTCCAATGAGGAACCGTATGGTTTTACCGTGGAGATCACACTGAGCTGAACAGGCGACCCCGTCAGATCGGTCTGACGGGGCATCTACCTACCGCTTCAGACGCCCTTGCCTGAGCGGAATTTTCATCCGTTTTGACAGGCGCGAAACAAATTTCCTACAAAATTCGCCGCTGATTGCCTATCAACCGCGCCAGTGTCGGTTTATAAAAGCATCCTTACGTGGACGTATTGACACAAACCGACGCAATTACGCATTTTGTTTCATTTGCGCAGGCTAGGGCTCAAGTGCAGCATGTCCAGCCCGATCTCCACCCAGCGCTCGGCCTCAGCCGCCAGGGCGAAGCTGTCGGGGGCCAGTAGCCATTGGTACAAGATGCCGTCGATGTAGGCATGAATGGCAACTGCCGCCCTTTCGGGATCCAGATCATCCGGCAACTGGCCGCGTTTCATCGCATTGCGCAACGACAGGGCGATGCGCACATTGCAGTCGAGGCTGACCTCGCGTCGCTGCTGGCGCAAATCGCACATTTCATCGGTGAATTCACACTTATGGAACAGAATCTCATTAATGCGCCGGGTTTTCGGGTCCAGGGCCACCTGCTGGAACAACCGTACCAGCAGCTTGCGAATACAGCCCAGCGGATCAAGCTCCTCTTCATTCTCACTGGCACGGGCCAACTCATCGAGCGGCTCGTGCAGGGTATCGAGCATGGCCTGGAGCAGGTCCGCCTTGTTGCTGAAGTGCCAATAGATGGCGCCGCGCGTCACTCCGGCCAGTGTCGCGATGTCGGCCAGGGTCGTACGCGCCACGCCTCGCTCGAAAAACGCCCTTTCGGCGGCTTCGAGTATCTGGCTGCGAGTCTCCTGGGCTTCCTCTTTGGTACGACGGACCATGGCAGTAAACACCTCAATCAGGATGCGTCAGCAACGCGTCAGCAATGCGTAAGAATCAGTTGGACAAAATATGAGGCGACGTCTCTTGGAACGCGTCCCCGATCTACGCTGGCCTTTGTCAGGCTTTTGTAAATCCGGATATTACGCAATTTGGCTGTTTACAAACAACCGTGTACGTAAGTATATTTCTTAGCATCCTACTAATTGAAATAGTGCGCCTTTTACCTTTCCACCTTTCGAGTGCGCCAGTTGCGCGCCTGGACCCGAGGATTTCCATGCAATTCAAGCCAGCTGTTACTGCCCTGGTTACTGCCATCGCCCTGGCATCGCTGCTCAGCGGATGCAAAAAGGAAGAGGCTGCACCTGCTCCTCCGCCTCCTCAGGTCGGCGTCGTAACCCTCAAGACCCAGCCTTTCACCCTGACGTCGGAGCTTCCGGGGCGCACCAGCGCGTTCCGCGTCGCGGAAGTACGTCCGCAGGTCAACGGCATCATTCTCAAGCGCCTGTTCAAGGAAGGCGCCGACGTCAAGGCCGGCCAGCAGTTGTACCAGATCGACCCGGCCGTCTATGAAGCGACCCTCAAGAGCGCCGAGGCCAACCTGCGTTCCACCAAGTCGATTGCCGACCGCTACAAGCAACTGGTGGACGAACAGGCGGTGAGCCGTCAGGAATACGACACCGCCGTGGCCAACCGCCTGGAGTCGGAAGCCAACCTGCAGACCGCCCAGATCAATGTGCGCTACACCAAGGTCTACGCGCCGATCTCCGGCCGTATCGGGCGTTCCTCGGTGACCGAAGGCGCATTGGTAAGCAATGGTCAGACCGACGCCCTGGCGACCATCCAGCAACTGGACCCGATCTACGTCGACGTGACGCAGAGCTCGGTCGAGCTGCTGCAACTGCGCCGCGAGCTGCAGAGTGGTCGTTTGCAGAAGGCCGGTGACAATGCAGCCATGGTCAAGCTGACCCTGGAAGACGGCAGCCAATACCCACACGAAGGCAAGCTGGAATTTTCCGAAGTGTCGGTCGACCAGACCACCGGTTCGGTGACCTTGCGCGCCGTATTCCCCAACCCTGACCACACCCTGCTGCCGGGCATGTTCGTCCATGCACAACTGCAGGCCGGCGTGAACAGCGCGGCGATCCTCGCCCCGCAACAAGGCGTGACCCGCGACCTCAAAGGCATGCCGACTGCCCTGGTGGTGGGCCCGGACAACAAGGTCGAGCTGCGTCAGCTCAAGGCCAGTCGCACCGTCGGCAGCCAGTGGCTGATCGAAGATGGGCTCAAGGCCGGCGACCGCCTGATCACCGAAGGGTTGCAATACGTACGGCCCGGAGTGGAAGTCAAAGCCACCGAAGCCACCAATGTCGATGCCAAGAACCCGGCCCCCGCTCAGGCAGCTGATAAAGCAGCCGGCGGCAAAGGGGAGTAAACCATGTCGAAATTTTTTATCGACCGTCCGATTTTCGCCTGGGTAATTGCCTTGGTGATCATGCTGGTCGGGGCTCTATCGATCCTCAAATTGCCGATCAACCAGTACCCGAGTATCGCGCCACCGGCCATTGCGATCCAGGTGACCTACCCGGGTGCGTCCGCGCAAACCGTGCAAGACACCGTGGTGCAGGTCATCGAGCAGCAACTCAACGGCATCGACAACCTGCGTTATGTGTCCTCGGAAAGTAACTCCGACGGCAGCATGACCATCACCGCGACCTTCGAACAGGGCACCAGCTCCGATACGGCGCAGGTCCAGGTCCAGAACAAGCTGAACCTGGCCACCCCGCTGCTGCCGCAAGAAGTGCAGCAGCAGGGTATCCGCGTGACCAAGGCCGTGAAGAACTTCCTGATGGTCATCGGCGTGGTGTCGCGCGACGGCAGCATGACCAAGGACGACTTGGCCAACTACATCGTTTCCAACCTGCAAGACCCTATCTCGCGTACCGCCGGTGTCGGTGACTTCCAGGTCTTCGGTGCCCAGTACGCCATGCGCATCTGGCTCGACCCGGCCAAGCTGAACAATTTCAACCTGACTCCGGTGGACGTCAAAAACGCCATTGCCGCGCAAAACGTCCAGATCTCGTCCGGCCAACTCGGCGGCTTGCCTGCCCTGCCCGGCCAGCAACTGAACGCCACCATCATCGGCAAGACTCGTTTGCAGACCGCCGAGCAGTTCAAGGCGATTCTGCTCAAGGTCAACCCGGACGGCTCGCAAGTGCGCGTCGGCGATGTTGCCGAAGTGGGTCTGGGTGGTGAGAACTACAGCGTCAGCGCCCAGTTCAACGGCGCCCCGGCGTCGGGCCTGGCGGTAAAACTGGCCAACGGTGCCAACGCCCTCGACACGGCCAAGGCCCTGCGCAAGACCATCGACGACCTCAAGCCGTTCTTCCCGCAAGGCGTGGAAGTGGTGTTCCCGTACGACACCACGCCGGTGGTGAGCGAATCGATCAAGGGTGTGGTTGAAACCCTGGTCGAAGCGGTCGTGCTGGTGTTCCTGGTGATGTTCCTGTTCCTGCAGAACTTCCGCGCGACCATCATCACCACGATGACGGTGCCGGTGGTGTTGCTGGGTACCTTCGGGATCCTCGCGGCGTTCGGCTTCAGCATCAACACCCTGACCATGTTCGGCATGGTGCTGGCCATCGGCTTGCTGGTGGACGACGCCATCGTCGTGGTGGAAAACGTCGAACGGGTGATGAGCGAAGAAGGCCTGTCACCCAAGGAAGCCACCAAGAAATCCATGGGCCAGATCCAGGGCGCCCTGGTAGGTATCGCCCTGGTGCTTTCGGCGGTACTGCTGCCGATGGCGTTCTTCAGTGGCTCCACGGGGGTGATCTACAAGCAGTTCTCCATCACCATCGTCTCGGCCATGGCCTTGTCGGTCATGGTGGCCTTGATCTTCACCCCGGCCCTGTGCGCCACCATGCTCAAGGCGATCCCCAAGGGTGAGCACGGCACGCCGAAACGCGGCTTCTTCGGCTGGTTCAACCGCAACTTCGACCGCGGCGTGCGCAGCTACGAGCGTGGTGTGGGCAATATGCTCAAGCACAAGGCCCCGTACCTGCTGGCCTACGTGCTCATCGTGGTTGGCATGATCTGGCTGTTCACCCGCATCCCGACTGCGTTCCTGCCCGAAGAAGACCAGGGCGTACTGTTTGCCCAGGTACAAACGCCGGCGGGCTCCAGTGCCGAGCGTACCCAGGTGGTGGTGGACAAGATGCGCGAGTTCCTGTTGCGCCCCAGCAAGGACGGCGGTGAAGGCGATGCGGTGGCCTCGGTATTTACCGTGACCGGCTTCAACTTCGCCGGTCGTGGCCAGAGCTCCGGCATGGCGTTCATCATGCTCAAGCCATGGGAAGAGCGTAACGCCGACAACAGCGTGTTCAAACTCGCGGCCCGCGCCCAGCAGCACTTCTTCACGTTCCGTGATGCGATGGTGTTCGCCTTTGCTCCGCCAGCGGTACTGGAGCTGGGTAACGCCACTGGTTTCGACGTGTTCCTGCAGGACCGTGCCGGCATTGGCCACGATAAGTTGATGCAAGCCCGTAACCAGTTCCTGGGAATGGCATCCCAAAGCAAGATCCTGTCCCAGGTGCGTCCAAACGGCCTGAACGACGAGCCGCAATACCAACTGGAAATCGATGACGAGAAGGCCAGCGCGCTGGGCATCACCTTGTCGGACATCAACAACACCCTGTCGATTGCCCTGGGCAGTAGCTACGTGAACGACTTCATCGACCGTGGTCGGGTGAAGAAGGTGTATGTACAGGGTCAACCCGGCGCTCGCATGAGCCCGGAAGACCTGAAGAAATGGTACGTGCGCAACAGCGCCGGGACCATGGTGCCGTTCACGGCATTCGCCAAGGGCGAGTGGGTCTATGGCTCGCCGAAACTGGCCCGATACAACGGCGTGGAAGCGATGGAAATACTTGGCGCCCCCGCCCCGGGTTACTCCACTGGCGAAGCCATGGCCGAAGTCGAAGCCATCGCCAAGAAGCTGCCGGCCGGGGTTGGTATTTCCTGGACGGGCCTGTCCTACGAGGAGCGCCTGTCGGGCTCCCAGGCACCTGCGTTGTACGCCCTGTCGCTGCTGATGGTGTTCCTGTGCCTGGCGGCGCTGTATGAAAGCTGGTCGATTCCGATCGCGGTCATGCTCGTGGTGCCGCTGGGGATCATCGGTGCCCTGATGGCGACCAGCCTGCGCGGCCTGTCCAACGACGTGTACTTCCAGGTGGGCTTGTTGACAACCATCGGTTTGGCGGCGAAAAACGCCATTCTGATCGTCGAGTTTGCCAAGGAACTTCATGAGCAGGGCCGCACGCTGATGGAAGCCGCGATCGAAGCCTGCAGGATGCGTCTGCGGCCGATCATCATGACGTCGCTGGCATTCATCCTCGGGGTAGTCCCGTTGGCCATCTCCACCGGTGCCGGTTCGGGCAGCCAGCACGCCATCGGTACCGGCGTGATTGGCGGTATGCTCACCGCTACCATCCTGGCAATCTTCTGGGTGCCATTGTTCTTCGTGACGGTGTCGTCAATGGGTCGTCGCAAACCTATCGACCAGGACGACACTCCTGAAACTTCTAAAGAGGCTGGCCAATGAGCAAGTCGCTACTCTCCCTGACCATCGCCGCCGTCGTGCTCAGCGGTTGCTCGCTGATCCCCGACTATCAGCGGCCCGAAACACCGGTCGCGGCGCAATACCCGCAAGGGCCGGCCTACGAGGCGGCCAATGCGCCCGGCCAGGCCGCCGCCGAGCAAGGCTGGAAGCAGTTTTTCCATGATCCGACCCTGCAACAGCTGATCCAGGTCGCGCTGGAAAACAACCGCGACCTGCGCGTCGCGGCACTGAACATCGATGCCTATGCCGCGCAATACCGCATCCAGCGCGCGGACCTCTTCCCGGCGGTCTCGGCCACCGGCTCCGGCAGCCGCCAGCGGGTACCGGCACGGGCTTCGCAAAGCGGTGAAGCGGCCATCAGCAGCTCCTACTCGGCCACCCTGGGCATCAGCGCCTATGAACTGGACCTGTTCGGTCGGGTTCGCAGCCTGAGCGAGCAAGCGCTGCAAAGCTACTTCGCCACCGAAGAAGCCCGTCGCAGCACCCAGATCAGCCTGGTGGCCAACGTCGCCAATGCCTACCTGACCTGGCAAGCCGACAAGGAACTGCTCAAGCTGACCCAGGAAACCCTCGGAGCCTACGAGCAAAGCTTCAAGCTGACCTCGCGCAGCGCCGAAGTCGGCGTGTCCTCGGCCCTGGACCTGAGCCAGGCGCGCACCGCCGTGGAAAACGCCCGTGTGCAACTGGCCCGCTACACCCGCCAGGTCGCACAGGACGAAAACAGCCTGACCCTGCTGCTGGGCACCGGCCTGCCGGCGAACCTGAGCTCGCAACCGTTGAACGATGACCTGCTCAGCGAAGTGCCGGCCGGGCTGCCGTCGGACCTGCTGCAACGTCGTCCGGACATCCTCCAGGCCGAACGCAACCTGCTGGCCGCCAACGCCAACATCGGCGCCGCGCGGGCCGCGTTCTTCCCGAGCATCAGCCTGACGGCCAACGCCGGCACCCTGAGCCCGGACCTGTCCGGCCTGTTCAAGGGTGGTTCGGGCACCTGGACCTTCGCGCCGCAAATCAACCTGCCGATCTTCAACGCCGGCAGTCTGCGTGCGAGCCTGGACTACGCCAAGATCCAGAAAGACATCAACGTCGCGCAGTACGAGAAGTCGATTCAGACGGCGTTCCAGGAAGTCTCCGACGGCCTGGCCGCGCGCCAGACCTATAACGAACAGTTGCAGGCCCAGACCGACTTCGTCGCCGCCAACCAGGATTACTACCGCCTGGCCGAGCGTCGCTATCGCATCGGCGTCGACAGCAACCTGACCTTCCTCGACGCCCAACGCCAGTTGTTCAGCGCGCAACAGTCGCTGATCACTGACCGTCTTGCGCAACTGACCAGTGAGGTCAATCTGTACAAGGCATTGGGCGGTGGTTGGAATGCCGAGACGGGCAAGAACGAACCGGTGAAAGAAGAAGCGCCGAAGATGAAGTTGTTCTGATTTGATGCCTGAAGACTGAAACACGAAGCCCACCGAAAGGTGGGCTTTTTGTTTGTGTGCGCTTTAACGCTGGCCTATGTGGGAGCAAGGCTTGCCCGCGATGAAGGCGATGCGGGCTTTCAGGAGCCGAGGCGCCTGTTTCGCGAGCAAGCTTTGCTCCCACAGCCCAGCGGGGCGATGCGACGCTTCGCTAAATCCCCTCGCCACACTTGGTTAACGCGGGTCGACGAGATCCAGCGCTCGATTGGCCAACAACTCACTCAAGTCAATCATCTGCGCCACGCCTAGCGCGACATGCCGCCGAGAGCCTTTCAGGTCGAACGCCAGGTCGTTGACCATGGCACTGGCCGAGGCCAGGGTTTCGCTGAGGTTCGCCAGTAGACATTCGGTGTCGAGGGTATCGATGACGGTGAAAACTTGAGTTGAGGTTTTTGGCTTGGGATCAGGGTGGGTGCCCAGATGGTAATCGAGTGCTCGGTCTGCGGCCTCTTTGAGCTTTTCTGGATCGGGGTCGTTGTAGGGGAAGGTGCTCTCTGATGGCGAAGAAGGATGATGTTTTTTCATAACGGCGCTCCTGCATCAATTGGAGCCCGAGACATTAGGTCCGGGCGCTGGCGCCTAACGAATTCGGCGGGCTTGCAGTCCCGGTCGCTGAATGGGCAGCGACACGAACAAGCTAGAGATACCGCTTCCGAGCAGCAACCTTAAAACCTCGTCGGAAAAGTCGCCGCGTCTGTCAGACCGGCCACAAATCCTGTGGGAGCAAGGCTTGCCCGCGATGGCGGCCTTACGGCTGGCCAAGATTCTGTTGATCGGGTACATATCCATTGCTGCGGTCACGGCGGCTTAGGGTTCCGCCCTGACGGCGGCTCACTTTTGAGAAGCCCGGAAGCCGGCCCAGTCAAAAGTAAACAAAACGCTCCTGCCCCACCACTCGGTGCCTCGCCTAGGCTCGGCATGCCTGAACGAAGGCATTGCTCCGTGGGCCGCCGCGAAGGGCCATCGTGGTTAACGGGGCGCCCGAGATCAACGTCCACCACGAGGCGGCCTGGTAGCCGACCTGGTTCTTGGTGGGACCGCGTTCCTCCTGTGGGAGCGGGCTTGCTCGCGAAGAGGCCGGCAAATTCAACATCTCCACCGACTGTGATACCGCCTTCGCGAGCAAGCTCGCTCCCACACTTGGATTGAAGTACAGCCGCCAGAGCTAGGTCGGTTGTCAGGCCGCTTTCGCGAGCAGGTCGCTCCCACAGTTGGGTCGAAGTACAGCTGCCAGAACCCGGTCGTCTGTTAGGCCGCCATCGCGAGCAAGCTCGCTCCCACAGTGGAATGCGTCCATCCAATCAGTTGTTTTGCCGTTCGATAATCGCCCAAAACCCGCAAACGGCAATTGAACCAATCCCGGGCGGCCCTTCACCATCGCTCGCACAAAACCAATAACAACAGGTTCGACGCCATGCCCCTACGCCCCGCCTCACCCGGCTGATCCCCGATCGCCCTGATGCCCCTGGCTCCACCCTTAGCGCCTGCACCTCAAACGTGCGGCAACAACTCGCTTCGTCCATAAAAAATAGAGACAACACCCATGAAGCCCACACAGCACCTTTTCCCCAGCCTCATCGCCGTCGCCCTGACCAGCGCCGCCCTGCCCGTCCTGGCCGCGGAGTCGGGGTTTGTCGAGGATGCCAAGGTCAACCTCAATCTGCGCAACTTCTACATCAACCGCAACTTCACCAACCCGAACAATGCCCAAGGCAAAGCCGAGGAATGGACCCAGAGTTTCATCCTCGACGCCAAGTCCGGCTTCACCCAGGGCGTGGTCGGTTTCGGCGTGGACGTGCTGGGCCTGTACTCGGTCAAGCTCGACGGCGGTCGTGGCACGGCCGGTACGCAACTGCTGCCGGTGCATGATGACGGGCGCCCCGCCGATGACTTCGGTCGCCTGGGTGTCGCCCTCAAGGCCAAGGTGTCGAAGACCGAACTGAAAGTCGGTGAGTGGATGCCGGTACTGCCGATCCTGCGTTCCGACGATGGCCGTTCCCTGCCGCAAACCTTCCGTGGCGGCCAAGTGACCTCCACCGAAATCAGCGGCCTGACTCTCTACGGCGGCCAGTTCCGCGCCAACAGCCCGCGCAACGACGCGAGCATGGAAGACATGTCGATGAACGGCCGCGGTGCGTTCACCTCCGACCGTTTCAACTTCGGCGGCGGTGAATACGCCTTCAACGAAAAACGCACCCAGGTCGGCGTCTGGTACTCGGAACTGTCCGACATCTACCAGCAACAATATTTCAACCTGACCCACAGCCAGCCCATCGGCGACTGGACCCTGGGCGCCAACCTCGGCTACTTCATCGGCAAGGAAGACGGCAGCGCCCTGGCCGGCGACCTGGACAACAAAACCGCGTTCGCCATGCTTTCGGCCAAATACGGCGGCAACACTTTCTACGTCGGCCTGCAGAAAGTCGGCGGCGATGATGCCTGGATGCGCGTCAACGGCACCAGCGGCGGCACCCTGGCCAACGACAGCTACAACTCCAGCTACGACAACGCCAAGGAAAAATCCTGGCAAGTGCGCCACGACTTCAACTTCGCCGCTGTCGGCGTGCCGGGCCTGACCCTGATGAACCGCTACATCAGCGGTGACAACGTGCACACCGCCACCGTTGATGACGGCAAGGAATGGGGCCGTGAAAGTGAGCTGGCCTATACCGTGCAGAGCGGCGCGCTGAAGAGCCTCAATGTGAAGTGGCGCAACTCGACGATGCGTCGGGATTACAGCACCAATGAGTTCGATGAGAACAGGTTGATCATCAGCTATCCGATCAGCCTGCTGTAAAAACCCAACATGGAGGGAGGCAGTACCACCGTCATCGCGAGCAGGCTCGCTCCCACAAGGAATCGGTGCCGAGCACAAAATCAGTGCTCACTGAAGATCCCGTGTGGGAGCAAAGCTTGCTCGCGATAGCGGTGGGTCTGTGGCATTTCTGGTGAGTGTGGCATTGCATCGCGAGCAAGCTTTGCTCCCACAGTATTGACTCCCACAGGGATCGGCGGTGGTTCTCAAACCCGCGATTCGACGCCCAGTTCATCCCAGACGGATTCGGCCAGGTGGAAGGTCGCGTTGGCCGCCGGGATGCCGCAGTAGATGGCGCTCTGCATGATCACTTCCTTGATCTCGCTGCGGCTCACGCCGTTGTTGGCGGCGGCGCGCAGGTGCAGCTTGAGTTCTTCGTTGCGGTTCATGCCGATCAGCATGGCAATGGTAATCAGGCTGCGGGTGTGGCGCGGCAGGCCCGGGCGGGTCCAGATATCACCCCAGGCGTGGCGGGTGATCATCTCCTGGAATTCGCTGTTGAACTCGGTCAGGGCACTGAGGCTGCGATCGACGTGGGCATCGCCCAGGACCGCGCGGCGTACTTGCATGCCTTCGTCGTAACGTTGTTTCTCGTCCACAAAAAACTCCTCAGGCACGGCCAGAATCGAGCAGGAAATCCAACACCCGCGCGCTGAACGCGGCACCGGCCTGGACGTTGGACAGGTGCGCGGCGTAGAACTCGGCGTACTCGGCCCCACGGACCCGCTCCTGGATGAAGTGCCCACCCGACGGCGGCGTCACGGCATCTTCGGTGCCGGCGATCACCAGCAACGGGACGCGAATCGACGACAACTGCTCGCGGAAATCGGCATCACGCACCGCCGCACAGTTGGCCGCATAGCCCTGGGGCGAAGTGGCGGCGAGCATGTCGGTGATTTTTTTTGCCGTCGCAGGCTGGGCCTCGGCAAAGTCAGGGGTAAACCAACGGGCAATCGAGGCATCGCGCAACGCCACCATCGCCGCCTTGCCGTCACGCAGCACGGTTTCGATGCGCGGGTTCCACCCCGACGGATCGCCGATCTTGGCCGCGGTGTTGCACACCACCAGTTTGTGCAGACGCTCGCCGGCATTGATCCCCAGCCACTGGCCGATCAACCCGCCCATGGACAAGCCACAGAAATGCACCTTGTCGAGGTTCAACTGATCAAGCATCGCCAGCACATCGCGGCCCAGTTGTTCGATGCTGTAGGGGCCTTCGGTCACCAGCGACTGGCCATGTCCGCGCGTGTCGAAGCGCAGCACGCGAAAGTGTTCGCTGAAGGCCGCAACCTGCTCGTCCCACATGTGCAGATCGGTGCCCAGGGAATTGGAGAGCACCAACACCGGGGCGTCTTGCGGCCCATCAAAACGATAGTTCAGATCGCCCTCGGCGAGTTTGACGAATCCCACAACAATCTCCTTTCAGGCGTTCAAGAAAAGGTGTTCGGCCACGGCCCGGGCGACCCAGGTCTGGGCTTGTCCGAGGTAGTGCGCCGGGTTGAGCAGATGATCAAGCTCGGTCGCGGATAGCTGCGCAGTGACCTGGGGTTCATCCCCCAGCACATCACGCAAATGCCGTTGCTCGGCCACGGCGCGCTTGCAACATTGCTCCAGCAGATGGTGCGCCGTGTCGCGCCCCACACGCTGGGCCAGGACGATGCTCACCGCTTCGGCCAGCACCAATCCCTGGGTCAGTTCCAGGTTGCGGGCCATGCGCCCCGCGTCCACTTCCAGCCCTTCGGCCAGCAGCCGCGCCTGTTGCAAGGCACCGGACACCAGGCAGCAGATCTCCGGCAGGGTTTCCCATTCGGCGTGCCACAGGCCCAGGCTGCGCTCGTGTTCCTGGGGCATGGCGCTGAACAGCGTCGACAACAAGCCAGGTACTCGCGTCGCTGCGCCGATCAGCACTGCCGCGCCCACCGGGTTGCGTTTGTGCGGCATGGTCGACGAACCGCCCTTGCCCGGCGCCGACGGCTCGAACGCTTCGCCGGCTTCGGTCTGCATCAACAGGCTGATGTCGCGGCCCAGCTTGCCCAGGCTACCGGCGATCAAACCCAGCACCGCGCCGAACTCCACCAGGCGATCGCGCTGGGTGTGCCACGGCTGTTCCGGCAGGTTCAGTTGCAACTCGGCAGCCAGGGCTTCGGCGACAGGCAGCGCCTGCTCACCCAACGCGGCGAGCGTTCCGGAGGCGCCGCCGAATTGCAGTACCAGCAAGCGCGGCTTGAGTTCTTTCAAACGTTGGCGACTGCGGGTGATCGCCCCCAGCCAACCGGCGATTTTCATCCCCAGGGTCACCGGCGTCGCATGCTGCAACCAGGTGCGCCCGGCCAGCGGCGTGGCGGCGTAGCGTTCGGCTTGGCGGGCCAGGGTGCCGGCCAGTTGCGCCAGCTCCGCCTCGATCAAGCCCAACGCCTGGCGCAGTTGCAGCACCAGCCCGCTGTCCATCACGTCCTGGCTGGTCGCGCCCAGGTGCACATAGCGCTCGGCCTCGGCGCTCTCGGTGGCGATGCGCTTGCCCAATGCCTTGACCAACGGGATCGCCGAATTGCCGGCACTGGCAATCGCTTCGCTCAATGCCGAAAAATCGTACAACTGGGCACGGCAGGCGTTCTCGATCGGCGCCACCGCATCCTGGGGGATCAACCCTACCCGCGCCTCGGCCCGGGCCAGCGCGGCCTCGACATCCAGCATGGCCTGGACCCGCCCCGCATCGCAGAACACCTCGCGCATGTCGCGAGCCGTGAAGTAGGCATCGAACAGCTGATTGCCCGGTCGTTCGCTCATAAACAGTCCTTGGGTGCGCCGGCCTCACGGCCGGCGCGGTTGGGTCAAAGGTCGTGGTGCAAATACGCCGGCTGCTTGGGCAGGCGCAGGCTGAACAGGAACGCCACCACCATCATCACCGTGACATACCAGTAAAAAGTGTTCTCCATGCCCTGGGCCTTCAGGCTCAAGGCAACGTACTCCGCCGAGCCGCCAAAAATCGCATTGGCCACCGCGTAAGCCAACCCTACTCCCAGCGCCCGCACTTCAGGTGGAAACATTTCCGCTTTCACCAGGCCACTGATGGAGGTGTAGAAACTGACAATCGCCAGCGCCAACGTAATCAGGACAAACGCCAGGAACGGGCTGCTGATGCTTTTGAGGGTCAGCAGGATCGGCACCGTGCACAACGCCCCCAGGGCTCCGAACCAGAGCATGGAATTACGCCGGCCAATCTTGTCCGCCAGCATGCCGAACAACGGCTGCATGCACATATAGAGGAACAGCGCACCGGTCATGATGTAGCTGGCGGTCTTGGCGTGCAGGCCGGCGGTGTTCACCAGGTATTTCTGCATGTAAGTGGTGAAGGTGTAGAAAATCAGCGAACCACCGGCGGTGTAGCCCAGCACGGTGATGAACGCGGCCTTGTGATTGCGAAACAACGCCATAATGCTGCCGGCGTCCTTGTTCTCGCGCATTTCCTTGCTGCTGGTTTCCTTCAGGGAGCGCCGCAGGAACAGGGAAATCAACGCAGCCACGGCGCCCACCACGAATGGAATCCGCCAGCCATAGGCACGCAGCTCGTCTTCGCTGAGGAACTGTTGCAGGATCACCACCAGCGACACCGCCAGCAATTGCCCGCCGATCAGCGTCACGTACTGGAACGAGGCGAAAAAGCCGCGTTGGCCCTTGAGGGCGACTTCGCTCATGTAGGTGGCGGTGGTGCCGTATTCGCCACCCACCGACAGGCCCTGCAGCAAACGCGCGAACAACAGCAACAGCGGCGCCCAGACGCCGATGTCCTTGTAAGTGGGCAGGCAGGCGATGAGCAACGAGCCGAAGCACATCATCAGCACCGAGATCATCATCGAGTTCTTGCGCCCGTGACGATCCGCCACCCGGCCGAAAATCCAGCCGCCGATAGGCCGCATCAGGAAACCGGCGGCGAACACACCGGCCGTGTTGACCAGTTGCACCGTAGGGTTGTCCGAGGGGAAGAACGCCGGCGCGAAATAAATCGCGCAGAACGCGTAGACGTAGAAGTCGAACCATTCGACCAGGTTGCCGGATGAGGCACCGACGATGGCGAAGATGCGCTTGCTGCGTTCTTCACCGGTGTAGTGGCTGGTTGGGGTGGTCATGGGTTACTCGCTCGTTGGGGACTTAACAAAGTCTAGACACACTTAGTAACAGTCCCGTTCCACAGTATTGCATTGCCTGGACTGACGCTATCGCGGGCAAGCCTTGCTCCCACAGAGGTTGTTGCCATTGCCCATCGCATGTCGTGTACCCCTGTGGGAGCAAGGCTTGCCCGCGATGGCGCCAGTGTTGACTCACTCAGTAATCGAAGAACACCGTCTCGGCATCCGTGCCCTGCAGGATCACGTTCCATTGATACACACCCGACGCATCGGGCTTGCTCACGATCGTGGCGCGACGCTCCTCGGGTACGCAGGCCAGCAGCGGGTCGGTTTCGTTGGCCTGTTCGCCGTCGAAATAGATACGCGTCAGCAAATGCTTGACCAGCCCGCGAGCGAACACCAGCACCACCAGATGCGGTGCCTGGGTCGTACCGTTCAACCCTGGCACAGTGCCCGGCTTGATGGTGGTGAATCGGAAGCGCCCTTCGGCATCCACCGGCACCCGGCCAAAGCCTTCGAAGTGCGGGTCCAGGGGTTTGTCCTGGTCGTCTTCCGGGTGGGCGTATTTACCGGCAGCGTTGGCCTGCCAGACTTCCAGCATCGCGTCGTTGACGAACTGGCCATTGCCGTCGACCACATGCCCGGTGATCGCCACGCGCTGACCGAGGGTTTGTGCGACGGTCAGGTCTTCGCGGTTCAGCCAGGTCAGGCCGATGTGGTAGTAAGGGCCAACGGTGTGGGACGTGGTGGCGGTGAGCGTCATCTTATTTCTCCATCGGCGTGGCATCGCGGCCGCGCAAGACGATGTCCCAGCGGTAACCGAGGGCGTAGTGAGGGACGGTTTTTTCCAGGTCGAAACTGGCGATCAAGCGTTCCTTGGCGCGGGTGTCCGGCACGCAGTTGTAGATCGGGTCGTATTCCAGCAACGGGTCGCCCGGAAAATACATCTGCGTCACCAGGCGCGTCAGAATGCTCGGCCCGAACAGTGAGAAATGGATGTGCGCCGGGCGCCAGGCATTGTGATGGTTGCCCCACGGATAGGCGCCAGGCTTGATGGTCTGGAACTGATACCAACCGTCGGCGTCGGTGACGGTGCGACCGGTGCCGGTGAAATTCGGGTCCAGTGGCGCGTCATGGTTGTCGCGGTCATGGTTGTAGCGACCGGCGGCGTTGGCCTGCCAGATCTCCACCAGGATGCCCGGCACCGGCTGGCCATGCTCGTCCAGCACGCGCCCGTGAATGATGATCCGCTCCCCCAGCGGCTCGCCGGCATGCTGGGCGGTCAGGTCGTGGTCCTTCTCTTGCACGCGGTCGGCACCGACAGTCGGGCCGGTAATTTCCGACAGCGAATGAGGCAGAAACACCAACGGCTTGGACGGCGAGCGCAGGTTGGTGGACTGGTACGGCGGGTGCAGATACTCCGGCTGGGTGCCCGCTTGGGGGCGACGATAACCAGGCTTGTCAGTCATGCAGCGTTCCTCGGATTCTTATTAGTAGAACGACGCGTCAGACGCGTTCGATCGCCAGCGCCAGCCCTTGGCCGACGCCGACGCACATGGTCGCCAAGCCTTTCTTGCCGCCGGTCTTTTCCAAGTGGTGCAGCGCCGTCATCACCAAGCGCGCCCCGCTCATGCCCAGGGGATGGCCGAGGGCGATGGCTCCGCCGTTCGGGTTGACCTGGGGCGCATCGTCCGCCAGCCCCAAATCGCGCAACACCGCCAGGCCCTGGCTGGCAAAAGCTTCGTTGAGTTCGATCACATCGAAATCCGCAACCGCCAGGCCCAGGCGCTCAATGAGCTTGCGCACCGCCGGCACCGGCCCGACGCCCATCACCCGCGGCGCCACGCCGGCACTGGCCATGCCCAGCACTTTGCCGCGCGGCGTCAGGCCGTGTTTTTTTACCGCTTCGGCCGACGCCAGGATCAGTGCAGCCGCGCCATCGTTGACACCCGAGGCGTTGCCGGCAGTGACGGTTTTGTCGGGACCATTGACCGGTTTGAGTTTGCTCAAGGTTTCCAGCGTGGTATCGGCGCGAGGATGCTCATCCTGCTCGACCACGGTTTCACCTTTCTTGTGGGTGATACGCACCGGAACGATTTCTTCGGCGAAAAAACCTGCCGCCTGGGCCGCTGCCGTGCGCTGTTGGCTGCGCAAGGCGAAAGCGTCCTGGTCGGCGCGGGACACGGCGTAGTCATCAGCCACGTTATCAGCGGTCTGCGGCATCGCGTCCACACCGTACTGGGCTTTCATCAATGGGTTGATGAAACGCCAGCCGATGGTGGTGTCTTCCAGCTTCATGTTGCGGGAAAACGCCGCGTCGGCCTTGCCCATCACAAACGGCGCACGGGACATTGACTCCACCCCACCGGCGATGGCCAGCTCCATCTCACCACTGGCGATGGCACGGAACGCCGTACCGATGGCGTCCATGCCCGAGGCGCAAAGGCGGTTGAGGGTCACGCCGGGAATGCTTTCCGGCAGGCCCGCCAGCAACAGCGCCATGCGCGCCACGTTGCGGTTGTCTTCGCCGGCCTGGTTGGCGCAGCCGAGAAACACTTCGTCCACTGCGCTCCAGTCCACCGATGGGTTGCGCTCCATCAGCGCCTTGATCGGCACGGCCGCCAGGTCGTCGGCGCGCACGGCGGACAAACCGCCGCCAAACCGACCGATGGGGGTTCGAATCGCATCACAGATATAAACGTCGCGCATCAGGCTTCTCCCGGTGTCTGACCGTGGGCCGCCGCAGTACGAGCTTCCAGGTCGCGCAGTGCGCTCAGCTCCAGCTCGGTCGGCTCGGCGGTGGTTTGCACCTGGTCGGCGAAACGGATCGCCCACCCGGTGGCCGCAATGACTTGCTCGCGGGTCACGCCGGGGTGCAGCGCAGTGACCACGAACTCATGGGTGTCGGCTTCCGGTTCCATGATGCACAGGTCGGTGATGATGCCCACGGGACCGGCGCCGGGCAGGCCCAGACGTTTGCGCGAATCGCCGCCTTCACCATGGCCGACCGAAGTGATGAAATCCAGCTTGTCGACAAACGAGCGAGCCGACTGCTTGAGGATGATCAACACGCTCTTGGCCGAACCGGCGATTTCCGGTGCGCCACCGGCACCCGGCAGGCGGACTTTCGGCTGATGGTAGTCGCCCACCACCGTTGTGTTGATGTTGCCGAAACGGTCGACCTGGGCTGCGCCGAGGAAACCGACGTCAATGCGCCCGCCCTGCAGCCAGTAGCGAAAAATCTCACCGGTCGGTACGACGGTATCGGCGGTTTCCGCCAGCTCACCGTCGCCGATGGACAGCGGCAGTACGCTGGGCTTGGCACCGATCGGGCCGGATTCGTAGATCAGCACGACGTCCGGCGACGACGTCAGCCGCGCCAGGTTGGCCGCTTTCGACGGCAGGCCGATGCCAACGAAGCACACGGCATTGTTCTTCAAGCGACGCGCCGCGGCGACGGTCATCATTTCGTTGGTGGAGTAAGTCATGGTTTCACCTGCGAAGCGGCTGCCAGTCTGGCCTGGAATTCACTGAAGTCTTTAGTGCCATGGATGTATTCGTTGATCCATGCGGTAAAGGTCTCACGGTCCCGGGCGATCGGATCCCACGCCTGGTAGAAACGGTTGTCACGCTCGGTGTAGCCATGGGCGTAGGACGGATGGGCACCACCCGGCACGAGGCAGACGGCGCTCAATGCCCAGGTTGGCAGTACGCAAGCGTTCATCGGCGCGTTCAGATCGTCGACGATTTCTTCCACGGTGACGATGCAACGCTTGGCGGCCAGGGCCGCTTCTTTCTGCACACCGAGGATGCCCCACAGCAGTACGTTGCCCTTGCGGTCGGCTTTCTGGGCGTGGATGACCGTGATGTCCGGGCGCACCGAAGGTACAGCGGCCAATACTTCACCGGTGAAGGGACAGGTCACGCTCTTGATCAGTGGGTTGACCTTCGGCAGGTCGGAACCGGCGTAGGCTCGCAGCACCGCGAACGGCAGGCCGGAGGCGCCGGCGACGTAGGCGTTGGCCAGGTCGGCGTGGCTGTGTTCCTCGATCTCCAGCGGGTGTGGCCACTGCTTCTCCACGGCATCGCGCAAGCGGTGCAACGACCCGACGCCAGGGTTGCCGCCCCAGGAGAAAATCAACTTGCGAGCACAACCGGCGCCGATCAACTGGTCATAGATCAGGTCAGGTGTCATGCGCACCAGGGTCAGGTCTTTCTTTCCCTGGCGAATGATTTCATGACCCGCCGCCGTAGGAATCAAGTGAGTGAAGCCTTCGAGCGCGACGGTATCGCCGTCGTTGACGAATTGCTTCACCGCGTCGTGCAGCGAAAGGATTTCAGCCATGGGGCAGGCTCCCGTTTTCCAGTAGACCGACATGAAGAAAAAAGGCGCGAGGTTAAGCGCCGGAGTGACTGAAGATTAAGCCTGGGGGAAAAGCCAAACAATCCGATAATCGACTGAGTGTTCGTTTATCGAACATATTGTTGTTTGGCTATCTATATTCGCCAAGCACACAGAGCCCCTGTGGAAGCAGACCCTGTGGGAGCCTGCATGCCCTCAGATTTGTCTTCCACAGGGGTTATGTCGTGGGCTCAGGTCGCATCCGCATGGCTGACCATGCCCTTGATCACCACCGCCGTGGTCGCCAGGGCCGCCGGGATCACCAGGGCGGTCAGGACTTGTTCGAAGTTCCAGCCCAGGCCCAACAGGGTCGCGCCCATCCAGGCGCCGAGGATCGCGCCGAAACGACCGATGCCCAGCATCCACGAGACACCGGTGGCCCTACCCTGGGTCGGGTAGAAACGCGCGGCCAGGGAAGGCATCGCCGATTGCGCACCGTTGACGCACATGCCGGCTACCAACACCAGGGTGGCGAGCAAAGTGATGTTGCCCAGGCTCTGCCCCACTGCGTAGGCAAATAACCCGGCCATCAGGTAGAAAATGCCGATGACCTTGTGCGGATTGAACCGATCCATCGCCCAACCCACCCCGACGGCGCTCAACACGCCGCCGAATTGGAACAGCGCACCGATAAACGCTGCCTGCTCCATGCTCGCGCCGCTGTCGCGCATCAGGGTCGGCAGCCAACTGGTCAACAGGTAGACGATCACCAGGCCCATGAAATAGGTCAGCCACAGCAGCAAGGTGCCAGCGCTGTAGGTGCCAGAGAAGATCACCGCCAGCACGTTGCGGGCTTTCACGGTTTTCTGTTCCGGCACACTGAAACTCGCCGCTTGGGCCACCGTGTTCGGTTCGATCGGCGCCAGGGTCTTGCGCACCTTGTCGGTGCCGCGATTGCGCACCACCAGATAGCGCGCCGACTCTGGCAGCCAGAACAGCAACACGACCGCCAGGATCAACGGCAGGATCCCGCCAATCAGCAGCAGGCTGTGCCAACCGAACGCCGGTATCAGCTTGGCGGAGATGAACCCGCCGCCGGCCATGCCCAGGTTGAAGCCGCAGAACATGCTGGTCACCAACAGGGATTTCTTGCGTTCCGGGGTGTATTCCGAGAGCAAGGTGGTGGCGTTCGGCATCCCGGCGCCCAATCCCAGACCGGTCAGGAAACGCAGTACCAGCAATTGATCGACGTTGGTGCTGTAGGCCGACGCCAGGCTGAACGCGCCGAACAGCAGGACCGCGCCCACCAGTACGACTTTTCGTCCGAAGCGATCAGCCAGCGGCCCTGAACCCAATGCGCCAAACACCATGCCGATCAGCGCGGCGCTCATCACCGGGCCAAGGCTGGCCCGGTCGATGCCCCAGTCCTGGGACAGCGCCGGGGCGATGAAGCCCATGGCCGCAGTATCGAGGCCGTCGAGGAAAACAATCAGGAAACAAAGAATCACCACCCGCCACTGGTAGCGCGAAATGGGTTGGGCATTGATGAAGGACTGCACATCGAGGCAGTTGCCTACGGAGGTCTGGGGCTGATTCATTTTATTTTTATTCCACGCGATAAACGCAGGCGAACGATCAGGGACCGGCGAAACACGCCGGATGACGCTGCGCGACATTAATGAGGGCAGGCAAATACCGTCAATTCATCGCCGCCGACTGTGTGCGTTTATCGAACAGCTTAAGTGAACAGCTGCGCGCTCAAGTCGCGGCTGGCCCCCAGCAGGCCTGGCAGGAAACGCTGTTCCAGCTCATTGCGGCTGACCCGCCCGGCATGGGTACTGACGTTGAGCGCGGCCACCACTTGACCGGAAGCGTCATACACCGGCACGGCAATCGAACGCAGGCCCTGTTCCAGTTCCTGGTCGACGATACACCAGCCCTGCTGCCGCACCTGTTGCAGGCATTCAAGCAACGCCTCGGGGGTGTGCAAGGTGCGGCTGGTCTTGGCTTGCAGGTCGGCATGGTCCAGGTAGTCGCGCAACGAAGCATCATCCAGGGCCGCCAGGAGAATCCTGCCCATCGAAGTGCAATAGGCTGGCAGACGCCCGCCGACCGACAGATCGACCGAAATCAGGCGCTGGGTGGTGGCTGATCGAGCGATATAGAGGATGTCGTCGCCTTCGAGCGTCGCCATGTTGCAGGCTTCGTGCAGTTGCTCGCTCATGCGGTCCAGGTACGGCTGGGCAGAAACGGCCAGGGGTGTCGAGGACAGATAGGCGTGCCCCAGGGTCAGCACTTTGGGCAGCAGCGAATAAGTGCGCCCGTCCGTGGTGGCGTAGCCAAGCTTGATCAAGGTATGCAGGCAACGTCTGACGGCGGCGCGAGGGATTTCCGTGCGATGGCTGATCTGGGCGATGGTCAGGTGCCGCTTGCGTTCCTGGAAGGCCTGGACCACGGCCAATCCGCGGGCCAGGGACGTCATGAAATCAGGATCGCCAGTCAGGGCCTGGATCCGCTTGGCCGGCGAGGCGACGATCGGTGGCGCGACTGAAGTGAAAGCATTGCGCAATTGGTCGTTCATGTCTGGTCTTCCCCGGGAATGACGGCTATTACAAGCGGCTGTCCGACGGACAGACAAGGGTCGGACCGCCAACAGCGTTCGATTATCGAACCGGCAACCGATAATCGCAATCCTGCCCGGTGTCATGAGTTCGCCAGCCGTCGAACGCTCGATAACAAGTTGAGCGAGAGCAACAAGCGATTTGACGTGAGGGCGTGGGCGATATTGAACTTGTCGCCTTGAATGGCATCAGGACATCGGCACTAGCAAGCATCTTCTGAAACCTGATTGACACAAGTTTGCACATACAAACATCGTTTCACACAACAACAGGCCCCTTTAAATATTTCCCGATAGTGTTATTCAGCTGGACCGCTATAATGCAATTCAGCGACGGTACGGCCAATCGACCGCTCCCGTACGCAGGCACCTTGGTTAATACCCTGGCGCCCGAAGCACCTTTAGGGTCGCTTCCCCTGTATTGGCAACAACACGAAGCCCTGATGCTACGTCAGCTGTCAGCTCTGGTGCCGTGGCCGTCTGCATGTCTACATGCAGTGCGTATCACCAGATTCAATTTCAATTAATTAGGTACAACTGTGACGAAAGACGAACTGCGCGCTGAACTTGAGCGCCAGGAACAACGTTACAAGGAAGTTTACGGCGGGGAAATCACCACCTACGCCGCGCAGCCTGAACCGGAACGCAAACCCTGGCGTAAGCGCGCCACCGTTCAGGACCAGGCCTTCACCCAGGAACTCCAGAAAATGGAAAAAGAACTCAAAGCCGAAGAGCAGTGACGCTCTGGGCCTGATGTTCTTGTGAAGAGGTCTCCGGCCGCCACCCAGGCCGGAAACCGCAGCGCACGCCCGCCATGAGCGGGCCGCCATCCGCTCCCGTCCGACGGCCGGGGAAGGCTCATGGCCGACCTTCATTTCAGATATTTCATACAACCGCTCGAAGTGCTCTACAGCGGGCGGCGATCAGGTTCCGGGACGCTTTGCGCCCCTGAATCAAAGGGTTACGCGCCCCACGGAAAACCTCGCGCCAGAGGCATTCCTGCAAATTATTTCGTTGAAGAATGTTGCCGACGAGCAGGCAATGCATCGATTGCCATGGTTTTCTGGCATAATCGCGCCCCCTTATGACCGGGTCAGAAAACCTTCATGATCGATTTATTCAGCGGACTGGATGCTTGGGTGCTTGTGAGCCTCTTGCTCGCCCTGGCTTTTGTCCTCGCCTTCGAGTTCATCAACGGCTTTCATGACACCGCTAACGCGGTTGCCACTGTTATCTACACCAAAGCCATGCCGCCTCATCTGGCGGTGTTCTTTTCCGGTGTGTTCAATTTCCTCGGTGTGCTGCTGGGCGGTGTGGGGGTGGCGTACGCCATCGTTCACTTGCTGCCCGTAGAGCTGCTGATCAATGTGAACACCGGACATGGACTGGCCATGGTGTTTTCGCTGCTCGCAGCGGCCATTACCTGGAACCTGGGCACCTGGTACTTCGGTATCCCGGCGTCCAGTTCCCACACGTTGATCGGCTCGATCCTCGGCGTGGGCCTGGCCAACGCGTTGATCAACGATATCCCGTTGGCCGACGGAGTGAACTGGCAGAAGGCGATCGATATCGGCGCCTCCCTGGTGTTCTCGCCCATGGCCGGTTTCCTGATCGCTGCCCTGGTGCTGATCGGCCTGAAATGGTGGCGTCCGCTGTCGAAGATGCACAAGACACCGGAACAGCGCCGCCAGATCGACGACAAGAAACACCCGCCGTTCTGGAACCGCCTGGTACTGGTGATCTCGGCCATGGCCGTCAGTTTTGTCCACGGCTCCAACGATGGCCAGAAAGGCATCGGCCTGATCATGCTGGTACTGATCGGTATCGTGCCTTCGCAGTTCGTACTCGACCTGAGCAGCACCACGTATCAGATCGAGCGGACCCGCGACGCGACCCTGCACCTGAGCCAGTTCTACCAGCGCAACAGCGAATCCCTGGGTGAATTCCTGGCACTGGGCAAGAGCGTGGAAGGCGATCTGCCGGAAAAATTCCGGTGCAACCCGCAGCAGACCGAACCCACCATCGATGCCCTGCTCAACACCCTCAAGGGCGTCGCCGATTACCATTCGCTGCCGTCGGAAAGCCGTATCGAAGTGCGTCGCTACCTGCTCTGCCTGGACGACACGGCGAAGAAGGTCGGCAAGCTGCCAGGCCTGGCCGCCCGTGAGAAAGACGACCTGAACAAGCTGCGCAAGGACCTGACCGGCACCACCGAGTACGCCCCGTTCTGGGTGATCCTGGCGGTCGCCCTGGCACTGGGCCTGGGCACCATGGTCGGCTGGAAGCGTGTGGTACTGACCATCGGCGAGAAGATCGGCAAGCAAGGCATGACCTACGCCCAGGGCATGTCGGCGCAGATCACCACCGCGTGCATGATCGGCATGGCGAACATCTTCAGCCTGCCGGTTTCCACCACCCACGTACTGTCCTCGGGCGTGGCCGGTACCATGGTCGCGAACAAGAGCGGCCTGCAAGGTGGCACCGTGCGCAACATCCTGCTGGCCTGGGTGCTGACCCTGCCAGCCACGGTGGCGCTGTCGGCCGGGCTGTTCTGGCTGGCGTCCAAGGCTCTGGGTAGCTGATTCCAGCGACTCAAAAAAAGGTGCGATCCTTGCGGTTCGCACCTTTTTTTATGCCCTGACGTCAGACACCTGCGGGAGCGGGCTTGCTCACGATGGCGGTGGGTCAGTCAACACATGTATCTACAGACATACCACTATCGCGAGCAAGCTCGCTCCCACAGTTGATTGGGTATCTGGCTGGAGAATCACGAACAAAAAAAAGGGCGACCGAAGTCGCCCAAAATGCCTTGCGTGCTCGTTGTAGCCGGAAAGACCTACGGTTTTTTCCGCTTGTGCGCGTCTTTCCAGATGAATAATCCAAAGCCTGCGAAAAACACGACCATGAGGCCGACCGTCAACACCCCGGCAAACACCACATTATCGAAAAACATGACTGGCCTCCTGGTCTTGCCCCTGTTGCGATGGGTTCAAGTTAACCAATCAGGCCTGGATGAAAATTGACCGGGGTCAATAACGCCCGCAACGGGGCGAAAAGGTGGGGAAATAACTGATCTGCATCAATGGATCGAGGGGGTTCAGCGCTTTTTCGGTTTGTTTTTCGACTTTTTCTTGGGCTTGCCCAACGGCATGGCCTGCTCGAAAGCCTGGCGGACTTCATTGAGGCGTTTTTCGTTGAGGTCGTGAACGCGCTTGGCGCGCTCGGCACTGAGGTCGATCAGCTTGTCGTCTTGGCTCATGGCGTGTGGGCATCGTGCAGTGAATTGCGGATGCGCCCATGATGCGGGCTGTTGGCGGAGTTGACCAGCCTGCGTACGTCGGCAAACACCTGGATCAGATCTGGATATCGACCCACAAGCCCTGGCGCGACTCTTCGTCTATCAGCGGCACCACCGGCACGGTGTTGTCGGCGTTGAGTTCGGTCCCCGGTACGGCCAGATGTTCTTCAGGGTCTTCATTGGCCTCGCGGTGGCGCTTGTCGCGCTCCTGCCGGCGACGCTGTTCCTCGCGCAACAGCAGCGCGGCCTCTTCCGGGTCGCGGTTCTGCAGGTCGATGGTGCTTTCGTTGGAGCTTGGCTGCACCGGGACCACGGGCGGTATGTCCGGTCGCTGGCGAACCGGATCCTGTTGAGCGGTGATGGGTACGGCGCTCAAAGGGAGCATGGGTGGCAACATAAAGGTCTCCTGTCTTCAGGTTGTCGGCTGGGAAAGTGGCAGCTTGAACCGCCGGTCTGAAACTTGTGACCCAGTTGGCATTGCAGCGATCCCCAGGGCCGAGCTTGTTTGATCGCTGGGCAAGCTTAAGTTCCGTGCCGTCAGTAACTGATCAGCGTACGTAAATCCTTTGGTCTGAGGGATCCTTCCGTTAAGATAACCGGCTTTTTCAAGGCGGGAGTCAGGCAGCATGGCGCAGCAGTATCAACCGGGGCAACGCTGGATCAGTGACAGCGAAGCCGAGCTGGGTTTAGGCACCGTTCTGGCACAGGACGGCCGCTTGTTGACCGTGCTCTATCCGGCCACTGGCGACACTCGCCAGTACGCGCTACGGAATGCGCCGCTCACCCGTGTACGGTTTTCGCCGGGCGATGTGATCACTCACTTCGAAGGCTGGAAAATGACCGTGCGCGAAGTCGATGACGTCGACGGGTTGCTGGTCTATCACGGCCTCAACGGGCAGAACGAAGTCGTCACCCTGCCGGAAACCCAACTGTCGAACTTTATCCAGTTCCGCCTGGCGAGCGACCGTCTGTTCGCCGGCCAGATCGACCCGTTGGCCTGGTTCTCCCTGCGCTACCACACCCTGGAACACACCAGCCGCCAGTTACAGTCTTCGCTTTGGGGCCTGGGCGGCGTTCGTGCCCAGCCTATCGCCCACCAATTGCACATTGCCCGTGAAGTGGCCGACCGCATTGCGCCGCGGGTATTGCTGGCGGACGAAGTGGGCCTGGGCAAGACCATCGAGGCCGGCCTGGTCATCCACCGTCAACTGCTGTCCGGCCGCGCCAACCGCGTCCTGATCCTGGTGCCGGAAAACCTCCAGCACCAATGGCTGGTGGAAATGCGCCGGCGCTTCAACCTGCAGGTCGCGCTGTTCGACGAAGAACGCTTCATCGAAAGCGATGCCAGCAACCCGTTCGAAGACACTCAACTGGCCCTGGTGGCGCTGGAGTGGCTGGTGGACGACGAGAAGGCCCAGGACGCGCTGTTCGCCGCCGGCTGGGACCTGATGGTGGTCGACGAGGCTCATCACCTGGTGTGGCACGAAGATCAGGTCAGCCCGCAGTACGCGCTGGTCGAACAACTCGCCGAGACAATCCCGGGCGTGCTGCTGCTGACCGCAACCCCGGAACAACTGGGCCAGGACAGCCACTTTGCTCGCCTGCGCCTGTTGGACCCAAATCGCTTCCACGACCTCAAGGCCTTCCGCGCCGAGAGCGAAAACTATCGCCCGGTGGCCGAAGCCGTGCAGGAGCTGTTGGACAAAGGCCGTCTTTCGCCTGAGGCCCACAAGACCATACAAGGCTTCCTGGGCAATGAAGGCGAAGCGTTGCTGACCGCGGTCAATGATGGCGATGTCGAAGCCAGTGCTCGCCTGGTGCGTGAACTGCTGGACCGCCACGGCACCGGCCGCGTGCTGTTTCGCAACACCCGCGCAGCGGTGCAAGGCTTCCCCGAGCGCAAGCTGCACGCCTACCCGCTGCCGTGCCCGGACGAGTACCTCGAGCTGCCCCTGGGCGATCACCCCGAGCTGTACCCGGAAGTCAGCTTCCAGGCCCAGCCGGACGCCAGCGAAGAAGAACGCTGGTGGCGTTTCGACCCGCGGGTGGAGTGGCTGATCGACACCCTGAAGATGCTCAAGCGCACCAAAGTACTGGTGATCTGTGCCCACGCCGAAACCGCCATGGACCTGGAAGACGCCCTGCGCGTGCGTTCCGGTATCCCGGCCACGGTGTTCCACGAAGGCATGAACATTCTGGAGCGCGACCGCGCGGCGGCCTATTTCGCCGACGAAGAGTTCGGTGCCCAGGTGCTGATCTGTTCGGAAATCGGCAGCGAGGGCCGCAACTTCCAGTTCGCCCATCACCTGGTGCTATTCGATCTGCCAGCGCACCCGGACTTGCTCGAGCAACGCATCGGTCGTCTGGACCGGATCGGCCAGAAGCACACCATCGAGCTGCATGCGCCGTACCTGGAAACCAGCCCGCAAGCGCGGCTGTTCCAGTGGTATCACGAAGCCCTGAATGCCTTCCTCAACACCTGCCCGACTGGCAACGCCTTGCAGCATCAGTTCGGCCCGCGCCTGCTGCCATTGCTGGAAGAAGCCGACGATGGCCAGTGGCAAGCGCTGATCGACGAAGCCCGCACCGAACGCGAGCGCCTGGAGGCCGAGCTGCACACCGGTCGCGACCGTTTGCTGGAGCTCAACTCTGGCGGCGCTGGTGAAGGCGATGCGCTGGTGGAAGCCATTCTCGAGCAGGACGACCAGTTCGCCCTGCCGATCTACATGGAAACCCTGTTCGACGCCTTTGGTATCGACAGCGAGGATCATTCGGAAAACGCGCTGATCCTCAAGCCGAGCGAAAAAATGCTCGACGCCAGCTTCCCGCTGGGCGACGACGAAGGCGTGACCATCACCTACGACCGCAACCAGGCGCTGTCGCGCGAAGACATGCAGTTCATCACCTGGGAGCACCCGATGGTGCAAGGCGGCATGGACCTGGTGCTGTCCGGTTCCATGGGCAACACCGCCGTGGCGCTGATCAAGAACAAGGCCCTCAAGCCCGGCACCGTGTTGCTGGAGCTGCTCTACGTCAGTGAAGTAGTGGCCCCACGCTCGCTGCAACTGGGCCGCTACCTGCCGCCGGCCGCCCTGCGCTGCCTGCTGGACACCAACGGCAACGACCTCGCCGCCCGGGTCTCGTTCGAAACCTTGAACGACCAGCTCGAAAGCGTGCCCCGTGCCAGCGCCAACAAGTTCATCCAGGCCCAGCGCGACCAGCTCACGCCACGGATCAATGCCGGCGAAGAAAAGATCGCCCCGCGTCACGCCGAACGCGTGGCCGAGGCCCAACGTCGCCTGGCCGCCGATACCGACGAGGAACTGGCCCGCCTGACCGCCCTGCAAGCGGTCAACCCGACCGTGCGCGACAGCGAACTGGTAGCCCTGCGCCAACAGCGCGAGCAAGGCCTGGCGATGCTTGAGAAGGCGGCGTTGCGTTTGGAGGCGATTCGGGTTTTGGTGGCGGGCTGAGATTGGCGGGGGGCCCGATATGGGTCCCCGCTGTGGTGGTTTTATCGGGTGTATATCCGTTGCTGCGGTAACGGCGGCTGGCGGTTCCGCTCTTACAGCGGGTCACTTTTGGAAGAGCGCCAAAAGTAACCAAAAGCGCTTCAGCCCCACCACTTGGTGCCTCGCCTAGGCTCGGCATGCCCTCACTCCGGCATTGCTCCGTGGGCCCGCCGCGAAGGGCCATCCATGGCCCAGCGCGGCTATCCCGGCATCCATGCCGGGATGCCCACTGCGCAATGTCTGCGTTCGGCCAGCGTGGTTAACGGGGCGCCTCAGATCAACGTCCACCGAGAGGCGGCCTGATAGCCGACCTGGCTCTTGATAGGACCGCATTTCTCCTGTGGGAGCGAGCTTGCTCGCGATGAGGCCAGTCAGCTCAACATCCATGTGACTGAACCACCACCATCGCGAACAAGCTCGCTCCCACATTTGATCTTCAGAGGTCACAGAGTTCATGTGAGTCGCAGTACCTCTGTGGGAGCGAGCCTGCTCGCGAAGAGGTCAGCACATCCAACATTTTCATCGACTGGGGCGCCGCCTTCGCGAGCAGGCTCGCTCCCACATGGATTTTCGGCAGCCACAAGATGCCCAGACGCCGCAGAACCCTGTGTGGGCTTGCTCGCGAAGGCGTCGGTACCATCCAACATCATTGCAAACTGATCCACCGCTTTCGCGAGCAAGCCCGCTCCCACAGGAAAAACGCGGTCTCACCAAGAACCAGGTCGGCTATCAGGCCGCCTCGGTTTTGTTTTTGATCTGGGGCGCCCCATTAACCACGCTGGCTGAACGAAGGTATTGCGCAGTGAGTATCCCGGCATGGATGCCGGGATACCCGCGCTGGGCCATGGATGGCCCTTCGCGGCGGGCCCACGGAGCAATGCCTTCGTTCAGGCATGCCGAGCCTAGGCGAGGCACCAAGTGGTGGGGCAGAAGCGCTTTGGTTACTTTCGACTGGGCCGGCTTCCGGGCTTTTCGAAAGTGACCCGCCGTCAGGGCGGAACCATAAGCCGCCGTTACCGCAGCAACGGATATACACACCAAACGAAGCCCCCCTCAAGGACTGTAATACCCCACCGCCACCAGAAAATGCCCAACCTTCTTCAGGTAAGCATGCTTGTCCTCAACCTTGCCAGTCACCGGGTTCTTCCAACGATACTCATACTCCCCCACATCCTGCTTGCCGATCATGGTCAGGATCGGCTCCCCCACCGGTTTGCCATCCGGATCCTTGACCTTGGCAAAATCGGTATTGATCAAGCGCAGGTTGGTGCCATGGCCGACATACCGCCGGGTATCGAGGTCAACGACAAAGACATACAGGTCATCCTGCAGATAACCGCCCTTGAGGGAGTTAACCGCCGTCAGCGTGGCTTTCTCGTTTTTCAGCAGGTCGCTCGAGGCCTTGTCCAGCAACGCCTTGGCCTGTTCGGCGGAAGCCCGTGGCAGGTAGTAGCCGACGGCCAGGATTCGCTCGCCGACACGCTGGAAATACACATGCTTGCGCTCAACCTTGCCGTCCGCCCAGTTCTGCCAACGGTACTCGGCTTGCTGGATGCCGCTGGCCTCGGGAGTTTTCAAGGCGTCCTTGAAGGCTTTGCGCAGGTCCGGGCCCAGCACTTCGGACACGTCTCGCCCGATCAGCGCTGAGGAAGGCCCGCCGCTGGCGAGCATCACACCCTGGGTATCCACCACGAATACGTAGCGATCCTTGTCGACGAAATCCCCCTGGCGACTGAAAGCGGCAAAGGCTTTGTCGCCGTTGTCGTGGTAATAGGCCAAGGCCTTTTCCAGCAGCGAGCGGGCCGCCTGGCCGTCATCCGGTGTCGCTGCATGAACCGGTGCCAGCCCCAGCACAAGCATTGCGCCCAGCCAGGCCATCCTGTGAAAAAAAACCATATGCGCGCCCCTCGTTCTTGTTGGTGTTTCAAGAGCGTAGACGGCGTGGGGTGATGTTGGAGTATTCAGGGAATTGCTGGGGAGGCCTGGTGCATCAGTGGGTATTGATACTGACTGACAGGACGTCATCGCGAGCAAGCTCGCTCCCACACTGGAGGTGCTTACCCTGTGGGAGCGAGCTTGCTCGCGATAACGGCGGCACATTCAGCATGATGCGCACTGACACGCCACTATCGCGAACAAACGCCAACAGGCTTATTGACTGCGGAGTTGCTGCTGCAAGTTCTGGATCTGCGCCTGCAGGGTGTTGATATTACGGGTGACCTGGCCGCGGAAGGCGTCGAACTCGGCGGTATTGCCGCCCTTGTCCTGCTGGCTCTTGAGCACGATCACATCCTGCTCCAGGCGATCGATAGCCGAGTTGGAAGTGGCTCTTTTCAGGGCGGTGATGTCGGCACCGATGCTCTTGAGCTGAGCATCCAGAGCGCCACCCTCGCCTTGGCTTTTCAGGGCAGTAACTTCAGCCACCAGCGTCTTGACCTGGGCTTGGAGCTCCTTGTTGGAAGCTTGCAACTGAGTGTTGGTGTTCTGCTGTTCAGTGGCCTGGGCAATGAGCTGGGCCAGTTCCTTGTCCAGGTCGGCAGACGGACCGAAGGTAGCTTGCTGTTGCTTGTACTGCTCCAGCAGTTTGTTGTCGAATTGCTTGCCCTGATCCTGCAGCTTGCTTTCCAACTGCTTGATCTGCAGTTTCAAGGCCTCACTGTCGCTCATCACGTTGGACTGGCCGGCGACGACCTTGCCGGAAAACTCCTGCAGTCGTCCCGCCGCATCTTCACTGATCCGCGCGAAGCTCTCCTGGGTGGCCACCAGTTGCTGCTCCATCAGGGAAATCTGCTGGAAGCTCCACCAGGCCAGGAAACCGAACGCACACAGCAGCGCGCCGACCAATGCCCACAGCGGCCCGGTGCTGGGCCCCTTGACCTTGGCCGCGGCAACGGGCGCCGGGCGCGCTTGCACGTGAGGCTGGCGGTTGGGCAGGAAATCATCGTCATCGGGAATGTCGGCCCGCATCCGCAGGCTCGGTACATCATCGAAGTCGTCGTTGGCATCGTTACGCATGGGCATGGTTCAACCTTTGGGAAACCGGTGATGGCTTGATGCGGTGAGTATAACCCCCTCACCCGCCGCACCGATTGACCCCGAACCTGGCACTCGGTTCATGACGGGGCGATCAGCGGGCACTTTGGACCTTCCACCAGGCACAAAATTCATCGAGGGCGGTCCACAGGCTGACCTGCGGATCATAATCGAGATAATGCCGGGCCCGGCTGATGTCCAGGGTGAAATTTTTGTTCATGACCTGCATGCCCAGGCGCGACAGCGTCGGTTCGGGGCGGCCCGGCCACAATTTGCAGAAACCTTCATTCAGGGCCGCGACACTATAAGCCAAGCCGTAGGAACGATAACGCCGGACCTGTGGGACTTCCATCTG
This sequence comes from Pseudomonas sp. H1_F01, assembly GCF_054681425.1. Classification (NCBI taxonomy): domain Bacteria; kingdom Pseudomonadati; phylum Pseudomonadota; class Gammaproteobacteria; order Pseudomonadales; family Pseudomonadaceae; genus Pseudomonas; species Pseudomonas sp. H1_F01. Next base: position 5,309,393 of record NZ_CP162823.1, read on the forward strand.
GCGCATCACATAATTGACCACATCCCACAGCGGAACCGGTGCCCCATTGCTGATGTTATAGGCCTTGCCCAACGCTGAATCGGTCGCCAGCAGGCTGCTGAGCAGCGCTTCGTTGAGGTTCTGCACGCTGGTGAAATCCACTTTGTTCAGCCCGTTGCCGACAATTGCCAGGCGCCCCTTGCGCTGCATTTTCAACAGCCGCGGAAAAATGCTCATGTCACCGGCGCCGGTCACGAAACGCGGGCGCAGGGCCAGCACTTCGAGGCCGAACTCCTGGGCGCCGAAGACTTTCTGCTCAGCCAGGTACTTGGTGGCGGCGTAAGGGTGCTTGAAGCGCTTGGGCACTTGTTCTTCAGTCAACCCGAGGTGGTCACGCCCGTCGAAGTAGATGGACGGCGAGGACAGATGAACCAGCCGGCGAACCTTTTGCTTGAGGCAGGCCTCGACGACATTTTCCGTGACCTGGACATTGCCCTGGTGGAAATCCTGATAACGGCCCCAGAGCCCCACGGAGCCGGCGCAATGCACCACCGCTTCGACATCCAGGCACAAATCCCGGGCCAGCAGCGGGTCGCTCAGATCCCCTTGGACAAACTGTGCACCGCGACGCACCAGGTGCTCCACGCTCTCGGCCCGGCGACCGTTGACCCGTACATCCAGGCCTTGCTCCAGGGCGAAACGCGCGAAGCGCCCGCCGATGAAGCCGCTCGCGCCGGTGACCAGAATTTTCATGAATGCTCCTAAGAAATGCGGTTACGAGTCTCGCGCTACAACTGCAAATTTATCTGTGCGCCGCTTTTACCAGCAGCTTGACGTCTACTGCGCCTCCCAAGGCACCAGCCACTGCCGGGAGGAGCGGATCAACTGCTCGGTCAACAAGCCGAGCAACTGCCCGCCATTGCGCCAATGATGCCAGTACAGCGGCACATCGATCGGTTTATCTGCCAGCAATTCCACCAGCACGCCTCGCTCCAGCTGTTCGCGCACTTGCAGCTCCGGCACGAGCCCCCAGCCCAGCCCGACTTCAGCAAGACGAATGAAACCTTCGGACGAGGGGCACAGATGGTGCTCGAAACCGCCCTCCACGCCCACGGACGCAAGGTAGCGGTGCTGCAGGAAGTCATCCGGGCCAAACACCAATGCCGGCGTATGGGCCAGTTGATCGGCCCGTACCCCGTCGGGGAAATGCCGGGCAATGAACGCCGGGCTGGCCAGCGCCCGGTAGCGCATCGCTCCCAGCAACACGCTGCGGGCGCCCGCCACCGGACGTTCGCTGGCGCAGACACACGCCGCCACTTCACCGGCGCGCATGCGCTTGAGGCCAACGGTCTGGTCCTCCACCACCAGGTCGAGCAACAGGTGATGCTCGGCGCAGAAATCGCCCACGGCTGCCGCCCACCAGGTTGCCAGGCTGTCGGCGTTCAAGGCGATGCGCAAACGTTCCGGCAGACCCTCTTCATCCAGGGCCGGCACCAGGCTTTGCAGGTCGCGCTCAAGCAGACGCACCTGTTGCACGTGATTGAGCAGCCGTCGGCCGATCTCCGTGGGTGCCGGCGGCGTGGCACGTACCAGCACGGGCTGGCCGATGCGCGCTTCCAACAGTTTGATCCGTTGGGAAATGGCCGATTGCGATAAACCCAACACCTGGGCCGCGCGTTCGAAACCGGCCTGCTCGACCACGGCAGCCAGGGCAGAAAGCAATTTGTAGTCGAACATCAGTTTTCCTAATGAGCAATCAGCAGGATTGGTTTTTCTTATACAACCCTTCCCCGGAGAATGGCCAGCATTCGTACACAAACCGGGGATCAAACCTATGTGGCAAAGTTATATGAACGGCCTGCTGGTAGCCCTTGGGCTGATCATGGCCATCGGCGCCCAGAACGCATTTGTGCTGGCCCAGAGCCTGCGCCGCGAACATCATCTGCCCGTGGCGGCGCTGTGCGTCACATTCGATGCGCTGCTGGTCGCCGCCGGGGTTTTCGGCTTGGCGACATTGCTGGCCCAGAGTCCGTTGCTGCTGTCGATAGCCCGCTGGGGCGGTGCGGCTTTCCTGCTCTGGTACGGCAGCCTGGCACTGCGCCGGGCCGGCTCGAAGCAAAGCCTGCAACAGGGGGGAAACCAGGCCGTGCGCTCGCTGCGGGCGGTGCTGCTCAGCGCCCTGGCGGTGACGCTGCTCAACCCCCACGTCTACCTCGACACCGTGCTGCTGATCGGCTCCCTCGGTGCCCAGCAGAGCGTGCCCGGCGCCTATGTCGTGGGCGCGGCCAGTGCCTCGCTGCTGTGGTTCTTCACCCTGGCCTTCGGCGCTGCGTGGCTGGCACCCTGGCTCGCTCGCCCAAGCACCTGGCGGATCCTCGACCTGCTCGTGGCGACGATGATGTTTACCGTGGCGGTGCAATTGATCGTGAACGGCTGATTATTCCAAACCGCTCTGGAACCTCTATTCCACACAGTTGTTGCGTGGTTATGCCGCACCCCCGGTGCTATGATCCGACTCCTGCGCCGCAAAGAGTACAAACTCCCCGGCGCTAGTCTGGCCGCCCGTGATCGGCCTTGCGCTCACCGCAACTGACCTGATTAGGAGAATCACCATGGCTTTCGAATTGCCGCCGCTGCCCTATCCACACGATGCACTGCAGCCGCACATCTCCAAAGAGACTCTGGAATACCACCACGACAAGCACCACAACACCTATGTCGTGAACCTGAACAACCTGGTGCCTGGCACCGAGTTCGAAGGCAAGACCCTGGAAGAAATCGTCAAGACTTCCTCGGGCGGTATCTTCAACAACGCCGCTCAGGTCTGGAACCACACCTTCTACTGGAACTGCCTGGCGCCAAACGCCGGCGGTCAACCAACCGGCGCGCTGGCTGAAGCCATCAACAAGGCCTTCGGTTCGTTCGACAAGTTCAAGGAAGAATTCAGCAAGACGTCCATCGGCACCTTCGGTTCCGGCTGGGGCTGGCTGGTGAAAAAGGCTGACGGTTCCCTGGCCCTGGCCAGCACCATCGGCGCCGGCAACCCGCTGACCAGCGGCGACACCCCGCTGCTGACCTGCGACGTGTGGGAACACGCCTACTACATCGACTACCGCAACGTTCGTCCGAAATACGTCGAAGCGTTCTGGAACCTGGTCAACTGGAAATTCGTCGCCGAGCAGTTCGAAGGCAAAGCCTTCACCGCCTAAGCGTCGATGCCAGACAAGAAAACCCGGCGTCGTGCCGGGTTTTTTTTGCCGGGCAAAAATGACCGCAGGCAAAATACCTCGGGTCTGGAACCCAAGAAAAAATCCCTGGAGGCCTCAAGTTGCGGCCCCTTCCAACCGACACAATGGTCGTAGAGCAATCACTCTGGAAAAAACGTACATCGGTGAGGTTTCAAGCGAAAACCCTTGTGTTTGATTGTCCCTTTGACTGACATCACAGGATTGCCAATACTCATGGCAACTTGACGCTACCCGCACGGAACAAGGAACCACTCTTTGAAGCTGGAACTCAAGAACAGCTTGTCTGTGAAGTTGCTCCGGGTCGTGCTCCTCTCGGCATTGATCGTTGGCATGGTCTTGAGCTGCGCCCAGATCGTGTACGATGCCTACAAAACCAACCAGGCCGTCGCCAGTGACGCCCAGCGGATCCTCGACATGTTCCGTGATCCTTCGACCCAGGCCGTCTACAGCCTGGACCGGGAGATGGGCATGCAAGTGATCGAGGGCCTGTTCCAGGACGAAGCCGTACGCATGGCTTCCATCGGCCATCCACGCGAAACCATGCTCGCCGAAAAAACCCGGCCCTTGCAGCACTCCGAAAGCCGCTGGCTGACCGACCTGATCCTGGGCAAGGAGCGCACCTTTACCACGCAACTGGTGGGACGCGGCCCCTATAGCGAATATTACGGCGACCTGAGCATTACCCTCGACACCGCCACCTACGGCGAAGGCTTCATCGTCAACTCGGTGATCATTTTCATTTCCGGGATGCTGCGAGCCCTGGCCATGGGCCTGGTGCTGTACCTGGTCTATCACTGGCTGCTGACCAAACCATTGTCGCGGATCATCCAGCACCTGACCGAAATCAACCCCGATCGCCCCAGCGCGCACAAAATCCCGCAGTTGCGCGGTCACGAACAAAACGAGCTGGGCCTGTGGATCAATACGGCCAACCAACTGCTCGAATCCATCGAGCGCAACACGCACCTACGCCACGAAGCGGAAAACAGCCTGCTGCGCATGGCCCAGTACGACTTCCTCACCGGCCTGCCCAACCGCCAGCAGCTGCAACAGCAACTGGACAAGATCCTGGTGGACGCCGGGCGCCTGCAACGCCGGGTGGCGGTGCTGTGTGTGGGGCTGGATGACTTCAAGGGCATCAACGAACAGTTCAGCTATCAGACCGGCGACCAGTTGCTGCTGGCCCTGGCCGACCGACTGCGGGCCCACAGCGGCCGGCTCGGCGCACTGGCGCGGCTGGGGGGCGACCAGTTCGCCCTGGTCCAGGCCGACATCGAACAGCCTTACGAGGCCGCCGAACTGGCCCAGAGCATCCTCGATGACCTGGAAGCGCCGTTCGCCATCGACGATCAACAAATCCGCCTGCGGGCCACCATCGGCATCACCCTCTTCCCCGAAGACGGCGACAGCACCGAGAAACTGTTGCAGAAAGCCGAGCAGACCATGACCCTGGCCAAGAGCCGCTCGCGCAATCGCTACCAGTTCTACATCGCCAGCGTCGACAGCGAGATGCGCCGCCGTCGCGAACTGGAGAAAGACTTGCGCGAGGCCCTGGCCCGCGAGCAGTTCACCCTGGTGTACCAGCCGCAGATCAGCTACCGCGACCTGCGGGTGGTGGGCACCGAAGCCCTGATCCGCTGGCACCATCCCGAGCACGGCCTGGTGCCGCCGGATCTGTTCATTCCCCTGGCCGAGCAGAACGGCACCATTATCGCCATCGGTGAATGGGTGCTGGACCAGGCTTGCAGGCAATTGCGCGAATGGCACGACCAGGGCTTCCTCGACCTGCGCATGGCGGTCAACCTGTCGACGGTGCAACTGCACCACGCCGAACTGCCGCGGGTGGTGAACAATCTCCTGCAAATGTACCGGCTGCCGCCGCGCAGCCTGGAACTGGAAGTTACCGAGACCGGCCTGATGGAAGACATCACCACCGCTGCCCAGCATTTGCTGAGCCTGCGCCGCTCCGGGGCGCTGATTGCCATCGATGACTTCGGGACCGGCTATTCGTCCCTGAGCTACCTCAAGAGCCTGCCGCTGGACAAGATCAAGATCGACAAGAGCTTCGTCCAGGACCTGCTCGACGACGAGGACGATGCAACCATCGTCCGGGCCATCATCCAGTTGGGCAAGAGCCTGGGGATGCAGGTCATTGCCGAAGGCGTCGAGACGGTCGAACAGGAAGCCTACATCATCGCCGAGGGCTGCCACGAAGGTCAGGGGTATTACTACAGCAAACCGCTGCCGGCACGGGAATTGGGCCTTTACCTGAAGCAGGCCGAGCGCAGCAAGGTTTCCATCATCTGATTTCTCCCCCCGGCGCCAAGCCTTTGTAGGAGCTGGCGAAGCTGCGATCTTCGGTTTGTTCGCCTGGGATTCAAGCGTCAGTGAAAAGATCGCAGCCTCGCTTCGCTCGGCAGCTCCTACAGACGCTATCGAAGGCGGCAATCTCCCATCATTAAATAAGAAATATTTACACCTGCAACCCTTTACACATAATGCAAATCTTTCGCATTATGTCGCAGTTTCGCGCACCTCGCGCCTGTCCCATCCATCATCGAAGCAGGATTTGCCATGATTCGTATGCCCCTGGCTACTGCCAGTCTGCTGGCTATCGCTATTTCCCTCGCCGGTTGCGGCGAAGGCAAAGACAAGGCCGCCGCGCCGCAAGCGCCAACGCCTGCCGCCAGCACCGCGGCACCGGTCGCCCCTGCTGCCGCCGGCAAAATCGACGAAGCTGCCGCCAAGGCCGTTGTCGCGCACTATGCCGACATCGTCTATGCCGTCTACAGCGATGCCGAATCCACGGCAAAAACCCTGCAAACCGCCGTCGACGCGTTCCTGGCCAAGCCGAACGCCGAGACCCTGAAGGCCGCCCGGACTGCCTGGGTCGCCGCACGCGTGCCTTACCTGCAAAGCGAAGTGTTCCGCTTCGGCAACACCATCATCGACGACTGGGAAGGCCAGGTGAACGCCTGGCCCCTGGACGAGGGCCTGATCGACTACGTCGACAAATCCTACGAGCACGCCTTGGGTAACCCGGGCGCCACCGCCAACATCATCGCCAACACCGAAGTCCAGGTCGGCGAAGACAAGGTCGATGTGAAGGACATCACCCCGGAAAAACTCGCCAGCCTCAATGAGCTGGGCGGTTCCGAGGCCAACGTCGCCACCGGCTACCACGCCATCGAATTTCTGCTGTGGGGCCAGGACCTCAACGGCACCGGCCCTGGCGCGGGTAACCGCCCGGCGTCGGACTACCTGCAAGGCGCTGGCGCCACCGGCGGTCACAACGACCGTCGTCGGGCCTACCTCAAGTCCGTGACCCAATTGCTGGTCAACGACCTCGAAGAGATGGTCGGCAACTGGAAGCCGAACGTGTCTGACAACTACCGCGCCACCCTGGAAGCCGAGCCCGCCGAAAGCGGCCTGCGCAAGATGCTGTTCGGCATGGGCAGCCTTTCCCTGGGGGAACTGGCGGGCGAACGCATGAAAGTGTCCCTGGAAGCCAACTCGCCAGAAGACGAGCAGGATTGCTTCAGCGACAACACCCATAACTCGCATTTCTACGATGCCAAGGGTGTACGTAACGTGTACCTGGGCGAATACACCCGCGTCGACGGCACCAAGATGACCGGCGCGAGCCTGTCGTCCCTGGTCGCCAAGGCCGATCCGGCCGCGGACACCGCGCTCAAGGCCGACCTAGCCGACACCGAGGCCAAGATCCAGGTCATGGTCGATCACGCCAACAAAGGTGAGCACTACGACCAACTGATCGCCGCCGGCAACACCGCGGGCAACCAGATCGTGCGCGACGCCATCGCCGCACTGGTCAAGCAGACCGGTTCGATCGAACAGGCTGCGGGCAAACTGGGCATCAGCGACCTGAACCCGGACAACGCTGATCACGAGTTCTGATCAACGCCGGCTGGCTGACGGTTAACGCAGCCAGCCAAGCCACAAACCTGTGGGAGCGATCCTGCTCGCGATTGGGGGCTATCAGTCGACATTCATGTTGGCCGGTCTACCGCCATCGCGAGCAAGCTCGCTCCCACAGGAATTTCGTTGCTTGTGATTCATCATTGCAACCCCGCAAGCCGCCCTTCGATAAACCGCCGTTCCGGCAATTGCTGCGTCAACTCAAGCGCGCGTCGATACGCCGACCTCGCCTCGTCCAAGCGTCCCAGTTGACGACAGAACTCCGCCTGCGCCGAGTAGGCCAGGTGATAGTCGAGTAATTCCCCACGCCCCAGGATCGCCTCGACCAGGCGCAAGCCGGCTTCCGGTCCATCGCGCTTGGCCAGGGCAGCGGCGCGGTTGAGTTCGATCACCGGCGATGGCACGGCGCGCAGCAGCACATCATAAAGCCCGACGATCTGCGGCCAGTCGGTCTCCTGCGCCGTCGGCGCTTCGGCATGCACCGCCGCAATCGCCGCTTGCAGGCAGTACGGCCCGAACCGGCGAGTTTTCAGCGCGGCTTCCACCAACGCACAGCCCTCGGCGATCAGCTCGGCATCCCATAAGGATCGCGCCTGTTCATCCAACAGGATCAGCTCACCGGTCGATGAAGTTCGCGCCGGACGCCGGGATTCGTGCAGCAGCATCAACGCCAGCAACCCCATGACCTCAGCCTCGGGCAGCAACTCCATCAGCAGGCGCCCGAGGCGGATGGCTTCGCGCGTCAGGTCTTCGCGGGTCAGCTCGGCGCCCATCGAGGCCGAATAACCTTCGTTGAACACCAGGTAGATCACCCGCAGCACGCTGTCCAGCCGTTCCGGCAGTTCCGCGCGGGACGGCACCTGGTAGGGGATCCTGGCATCGCGGATCTTCGCCTTGGCCCGTACGATGCGCTGGGCAATGGCCGCCGGGGCGGCGAGGAAAGCCCGGGCGATTTGCTCGGTGGTCAGGTCGCAGACTTCCCGCAGCGTCAGGGGCACCTGCGCGTCCGCCGCCAGGGCCGGGTGGCAACAGGTGAAAATCAGCCGCAGGCGATCGTCTTCCACGTCTTCGTCACTCCACTGGCCCTGCTCCAGCTCTTCGAGCTGGGCGATCAACATCGGCCGGGACGCGGCGAAACGCGCGCGCCGGCGCAAACTGTCGATGGCTTTGAAACGCCCGGCAGACACCAGCCAGGCCCGCGGGTTGTCCGGCACCCCGTCGCGCTGCCAGCGCTCGACCGCAATGAAGAAGGCCTCGTGCAAGGCTTCTTCGGCGAGATCGAAATCCCCCAGCAGGCGAATCAACGTCGCCAGGATCCGCCGCGAGTCTTGCCGATAAACCTGCTCGACCCGCGCCTTGACCGCTTCGACCGACATCAGTCGGGCATGCCTTGGGTGACCAATGTTTCAAGCCGGTCCAGGCTCTGGCCCCAGCCCTCATGGAAGCCCATGGCTTCGTGCGCCTGGCGATCCTCCTCGCTCCAGTGCAGCGCACGGGCGGTGTAACGGGTTTTGCCGTCCACCTCCTCGAGCAGTACCTCAGCGGTCATGAAGGCTTTGCCGGAGGGAATCCAACCGGGCACGAACGCGTCAGTGAACACCAGGCGCTGCGGGGCGAGGATTTCCAGGAACACGCCCATGGTCGGGTATTCACTGCCGTCGGGCGCGCGCATCAGGGTGCGAAACTGACCGCCGACCCACAGGTCCATTTCGCACTCCGGCGTGGTCATGCCATGGGGGCCCCACCATTGGACCAGCAAGGCGGGCTCGGTCCAGGCGCGGAAAATCTTCTGACGCGGAGCGTCGATCATTCGGCTGATGGATAACGCGTAAGGGGCAGCTGCAAGGTTCATGAATGAAGTCCTGTTTGTATTTGTTGTTCAGGGGTTCAGTTGGCGTACCGGTCGCACTTCGACGCAGCCGACCCGGGCCGCCGGGATATTGCCGGCGACCTGGATGGCTTCGTTGAGGTCCTTGGCATCGATCAGGTAGAAGCCCGCCAGTTGCTCCTTGGTTTCGGCGAACGGGCCGTCGGTGATCGACAGCTTGCCGCCGCGCATGCGCACCGTGGTAGCGGTCTGCACCGACTCCAGGGCCTCGGCGGCCAGCATCCGCCCACTGCCCTGGATCGATTCGGCATAGGCCATGCACTCGGCGTCCTCCGGGCTGTCGGGCGAGTTGTGCAGCGTGTGTTCGTTGCTATACACCAAGCATAGGTACTTCATGGAAGGCTCCGTGATCGGACTGATCAACTATGGACGGCAGAATGAGGCTCAGCAAAAAAACCGACGATCAGGGTTGCAGGTCGAACAGCGTCGTACCGGCCATCGGGTCGAACGGCGCGGACCAATGTTCATGGACGATCCGCCATTGCCCGGCTACACGCCGGTAGCAGGCCGTCACGCGCATCCAGCAGGCTTGTTCCTCGCCTTTGTCGTTGGTGCCGCCGCAATAGGCCAGCCAGTGGGCGAAGGCGATGTTCTCGGCCGGGGTAATCTTGACCTGATGGAAGTCGAACTTGTGCGGGCCGGGGCACATTTCCATGCAGGCTTGCCAATGGGCCCGGTAAGCGGTCTTGCCCTTGAATTGCAAGGCCTGGATGGCATCGAACGAGACGATGTCTTCGTCATAGAGCGCCATGACCTTTTCGACGTCCTTGGCCATGACCGCTTGGCGATAGGTGTCGATCAGGGCCTGGATTTCGGTTTCAGTGGCTTGGGTATTCATGGTGATTCTCCGCGGTTTTTTGTTGAAGACACCCTTTGTCGTTTGGAGAAACAGCGAATCGACAACCCAACAAAAATAATTCAAAGAAAAAATTCGCTAGAATCCAGGTCCTATTCTGCTGGTAAACAACGGATGTTTTTGTGACCGCTCAGCTCGTACCCTACGAAGACCTGACCCCGCTGCAACGCGAACAGGTCAGCGCCATCGAAATCCACCCCGAACAGATCAAGTTCGCCGGCGATATCCACGGCGCCCTGCACACGCTGCTGTCCAAGCCCGGCCCCGGGGTCAAAGGGTTTGCGCTATTGGCTGAAGAGGTGCCGGTGGCCTTCCTGCTGCTCAAGCGCCCGCCGGTACTGCCCGCCTGGGCCAATGAACACAGCGCCACCCTGCATGCCCTGCAAGTCGATCACCGGGCCCAGGGCAAAGGTTATGGCAAGGCCTGCCTGCAGGCGCTGCCCGCCGTGGCGCGAGCCGCCTGGCCGGAAATCCGCGGGCTGGAGCTCTCGGTTGACGCCGATAACGACTCGGCCATCGGCCTGTACACCCGGCTGGGCTGGGTCGACAGTGGCGAGGCCTACAAGGGCCGCATCGGTTACGAGCGGCGAATGGGGTTGGCGTTTTGATGGACCTTGACCCATAGACTCAGGATGAATGGATGATGTTGACGTCGATTGAACAGCTGGAAGCGCTTTATGGCCTGCCCCACGAACGGGCAGTGCGCAAACAGATCCCCTTCCTGAACGAGGATTACCAGGCGATGGTCCGGGCCTCGCCGCTGGTGGTCATCGGTTCGGCAGGGCCCGACGGCCTTGATAGCTCGCCGCGGGGCGATGTGCCGGGTTTCGTGCAGGTCCTCGACGAGTGCACCCTGGCCTTGCCGGATCGTCCCGGCAACAACCGCATCGACACCCTGCGCAACGTCCTGCACGATCCGCGGGTATCGCTGCTGTTCCTCATTCCCGGGATTGGCGAGACCTTGCGGGTCAACGGTACGGCCCGGATCAGCGCCGAACCCGCGCTGCTGGAGCGCTTTGCAGTCAACGGCAAGCCGGCTCGCACGGTGCTGCTGGTGACGGTCGAAGCGGCGTTTTTCCATTGCGCCAAAGCCATCGTGCGCTCAGACCTGTGGAATCCGGCTCGCCATCTCGAACGCTCGGCCCTGCCCAGCGCCGGGGCGATCCACAAGCGCTTGAATGATGGGCAGTTCGATGCCGAGACTTATGACCGTGAAGCACCTGCGCGGGTGCAGGCCAGCCTGTACTGAAGCAGCGACGATCAACTTGGCTTGAGCGGGATCCAGATCTCCAGGGTGCCTTCGCCGGTCCTGGGGTTGAAGTCCTCGCTGTAGCGCTCGAACTCCGGCAATTGCGCCGCCGTGTGACCGGAACGCGGCAGCCACTCCTTCCAGATGTATTGGAACGTGTCCGGCAGTTGTTTCAACGACCCCTTATGTTCGAAGACGGCGTAATACCCCGGCTGGATTTCGATCCAGCGGTATTGTTCCGGCAGATCGTCGAGCCGGCTGATTTCCACGCCAGCGATGTATTCGAACCCATCCTTCCCGTCCGGGTTGCAACACACGCCGTAGGTCACTTCATCTTTCTGCCCTGGCACCTTGCCGAGCCAGGGCAGGAACTTTTCCCAGAGCAAAGGAATATCTTGGGCAGTGTCCTGGGTAAACCGAGCACCAAAGCCGGCAATAAGCTGAAAACGTCCCTGTTCAAAGCGTGGTTCGGCTATGTAATCGCGTTTGGGCTTTTCCATGCGGCAACACTCCAGCAAACGTGAAGTCGGGCTTGGCAGTATAGAAGCCAAACCGTGATTGCCAGGGCCGTTTCGCTTGTCAGATTCCAGGCAAGGCGCTGGTGACGGCTTTTCCGATAAACTCGTTGTAGCCAGAAACAATCACGTACACCGCGAAATAGCAGAAGATCGCGGCGGATGCCCAATAGGAGTAACGCAGCAGTTTATCCCCCAACAATTTGCCGCCCTGGGTCGCCGCCAGGCACAGGGCCGCGCACCACAACAACCCGGCACAGAGAAAACCACTGAGGAACAGCGCCGAGCTGAGCAAGGTGCCACCACCCGAACGCGCGATCAGTGTGCCGCCCACCGCAGCGAACCAGAGGATGGCACTGGGCGATGACATGGCCAGGAAAATCCCGCGAAAGAACTCCTGGCGCGGGGAGTTGCCCTGCACCTCCCCAGCCTCGGCCAGCACGGCGCTGTGATAGATCGCCGAATGGATCATCTTCGCCGCGAAATACAGCAACAGCACCGAGCCACCCAGCCACAGCACCCAGCGCACCGCTTCGTATTGCAGCAGGACAGTCATGCCCGCCAGGGCCAGGACGGCGTAGACCAGGTCGCCCACGCAGGTGCCCAGGCCCAGGGCGAAACCCTGGAAGTAACCGCGCTGCATCGCCAGGGTGATCATCGCGATATTGGCCACGCCTATGTCCAGGCACAGGGAGAGACTCAGCAGGAAACCGCTGGAAAATTCCATCATTCATTCCGTTCGATTGGGCTACAGCGAATTCAACTGCCCGCAGCCGGCGTTGATGGCTGCGTGGCGAGGTCGACAGTGTCGTCGAAAATAGTTGTGCGCGGCTACTGGACAATCCGACATCCGCCCGATTATCTTGCGCCGCAGGCCACCGCAGTGGCCAACGTCGCTCGGACGGTTCCGGGCGCTCACGTATCTCGAGGCAACAATGGCCGAACAAGGTTCGCCGCGCCGCTTTGCGCGTATCGATCGACTCCCCCCGTACGTATTCAATATCACTGCCGAGCTGAAGATGGCTGCGCGTCGGCGCGGCGAAGATATCATCGACTTGAGCATGGGTAACCCCGACGGCGCCACGCCCCCGCACATTGTGGAAAAGCTGGTCACCGTCGCCCAGCGGGAAGACACCCACGGCTATTCCACCTCCAAAGGCATCCCGCGCCTGCGCCGCGCCATTTCGCGCTGGTACAAGGACCGCTATGAGGTGGACATCGACCCGGAAACCGAAGCCATCGTCACCATCGGTTCCAAGGAAGGCCTGGCCCACCTGATGCTGGCAACCCTGGACCAGGGCGACACGGTGCTGGTGCCCAACCCCAGCTATCCGATCCACATCTACGGCGCGGTGATCGCCGGCGCCCAGGTGCGTTCGGTACCGCTGGTGCCAGGGGTGGATTTCTTCGCTGAACTGGAGCGGGCCATTCGCGGCTCGATTCCCAAGCCGAAGATGATGATCCTCGGCTTCCCCTCCAACCCCACCGCCCAGTGCGTGGAGCTGGATTTCTTCGAACGGGTCATCGCCCTGGCCAAGCAGTACGACGTCCTGGTGATCCACGACCTGGCCTACGCCGACATCGTCTACGACGGCTGGAAAGCCCCGTCGATCATGCAGGTGCCTGGCGCGAAAGACATCGCGGTGGAGTTCTTCACCCTGTCCAAGAGCTACAACATGGCCGGCTGGCGCATCGGTTTCATGGTGGGCAACCCGGAACTGGTCAACGCCCTGGCGCGGATCAAGAGCTACCACGACTACGGCACCTTCACCCCGCTGCAAGTGGCCGCCATCGCCGCCCTGGAAGGCGACCAGCAATGCGTGCGCGACATCGCCGAGCAGTACCGCCAGCGCCGCAACGTACTGGTCAAGGGCCTGCATGAACTGGGCTGGATGGTGGAAAACCCCAAGGCGTCGATGTACGTCTGGGCCAAGATTCCCGAAGCCTATGCCCATCTGGGCTCACTGGAATTTGCCAAGAAGCTGTTGGCCGAAGCCAAGGTCTGCGTCTCGCCGGGGGTGGGGTTCGGGGAATATGGGGATGATCACGTGCGCTTCGCGCTGATCGAAAACCAGGACCGGATTCGCCAGGCCGTGCGCGGGATACGTGGGATGTTCCGGGCGGATGGGTTGATAAACAAACCTGGCGCCTGACGCAAAAACAACGGTGGGAGTTTGCTCCCACCCTGGATCTGTTGATCACCCGAAACCAGTGTGGGAGCGAGCTTGCTCGCGATAGCGACATAACAGTCAGCATCTCTGTCGACTGTTACACCGCCATCGCGAGCAAGCTCGCTCCCACAGTTGGGTATTGCTCTGGTTCAGACCACCAGCGACAGCAGCAGGATAAAGATCAACCCCACCACGGACAGGATGGTTTCCATCGCGGTCCAGGTCTTGAACGTTTCGGCCACGGTCATGTTGAAGTACTGCTTGACCAGCCAGAAGCCCGCGTCGTTGACGTGGGACAGGATCAACGAACCGGCACCGGTCGCCAGCACCAGCAGCTCACGGTTCACACCCGGCATCATCCCCACCACTGGCACCACGATCCCGGCACCGGTAATGGTCGCCACCGTCGCCGAGCCTGTGGCAATGCGGATCACCGCAGCCACCAGCCACGCCAGCAGGATCGGCGAGATCTGCGCACTCACCGCCATGTGGCCGATCACGTCGCCCACACCACTGGTCACCAGCATCTGCTTGAAGCCACCACCGGCACCGATGATCAGGATGATCGCGGCGGTCGGCGCAAGGCTGGCATCCAGCCATTTGAGCATCTGGTTGGCACCGATGCCCTGCTTGTAGCCGAAGGTGTAAAGCGACAGCAGCAACGCCAGCAGCAACGCCGAGATCGGGTGGCCGATCATGTCCATCCAGGCGCGGAAGAGGTTGCCATCGGGCAGCGCTACGTCAGCGAACGTCTTGAGCAACATCAGGAATACCGGCGACAGCACGGTGATCAGGGTAATGCTGAAGCTTGGCAGTTCGGCGGAGTCCGTCTCGCGGGCCAGTTGGTCCACCAGCTCCTGGTTCGGATGGCCGGGGATGTGCTTGGCAATGAACGTACCAAAGATCGGCCCGGCAATGATGGCCGTCGGCAGCGCTACGATCAGGCCATAGAGAATGGTCTTGCCGATGTCGGCGCCAAACACGCCGATCGCCAGCAGCGGCCCCGGGTGCGGCGGCACCAGGCCGTGGACGGCGGAAAGACCGGCCAGCAGCGGGATACCGATCTTGATGATCGACACGCCGGTGCGACGTGCGACGATGAACACCAGCGGGATCAGCAACACGAAGCCGATTTCGAAGAACAGCGGGATGCCCACCAGGAACGCGGCGAACATCATGGCCCACTGCACCTTGTCCTTGCCGAAGGCGCGGATCAGGGTCTGGGCGATCTGATCGGCCCCGCCCGACTCGGCCATCATTTTGCCGAGCATCGTGCCCAGCGCCAGGATGATGCCGACAAAGCCCAGCACACCACCGAAGCCGTCCTGGAACGCCTTGATGATGGTGCCGGTCGGCATGCCCGACGTCAGGCCGAGGAACGCGGCGGCGATGGTCAGTGCAATGAACGGGTGGAATTTGAACTTGGTGATGAGGATGATGAGTCCGATCACCGTGACCACTGCATCAAGCAGCAGGAACGTCTCGTGGGACATGCCGAACATGGGAGGTGTCTCCTGATTTGTTGTTGTTATTGAAGCAGTTATTGGTTAGCCGCCGGGGTAGCGCTATCTTTCTGACGCAAATTTTTTGAAACTCAGCCGGCAAGCTTCAAACCATGGTCCAACCACCAGACGTAAGCCTGATGCGCCAACTCTTCAACGCTGTGGCTGGACGCATCCAGAGCCAGGGTCAGGGGCTCGCCGACAGGGGATTGAAGGGTGGCAAACTGGCTGTCGATCAGGGTCGACGGCATGAAATGGCCGGGACGATGGGAAACGCGGTCGGCGGCCACTTCGGGGGTCAATTCAAGGAATACGAAGCCCAGGCCAGGCAAGGCACTGCGCAGACGCTCGCGATAACTGTGCTTGAGGGCCGAGCAGGTCAGCACCGGGCGCTCGCCCGTGGCATCGACACGGCGCAACTCATCGCACAGGCTGTCGAGCCAGCCGGCACGGTCGTCGTCGTTCAAGGGAATACCGGCGCTCATCTTCTGGATGTTGGCCGCTGGGTGGAAAGTGTCGCCTTCAATGGCAGTGGCGCCGCTCAGCTCGCATAGCGCCTGGCTGACGCAAGTTTTGCCGCAACCGGCAACGCCCATAATGACCAGGGCGGTGATGGGATTATTCATGTAACACCTCAGCGCGCAGACAGCGCTACCTTTGCCAGTTATGACACCGCAGCAAAAGCAGAAGTTGCCGACGCCTTCTTGTCATTTTTGTGGTTGCAGCATGTTCGTTCACGACACCAGCACACGGGGGATCAGGCAAACCCCACTTACGCAATTGCAGCCGCGTCGAGACAGCGCTACCTTAGTGCCTTGATTTTTGTTTGGCAAGCCGCCCTGATGACCGCCCCTAAAAACGATAAGAATACTCGCACCACCGGTCGCCCTACGCTCAACGAAGTCGCACGCCTGGCCGGTGTCAGCCCGATCACCGCCTCCCGTGCCCTGCGCGGCGTCAGCACCGTAGCCGTCGATCTGGTGGAAAAGGTCCGCCAGGCCGCCGTGGAGCTCAACTACGTCGTCAACCCCGCCGCCCGCGCCCTGGCTTCGGCCCAGAGCCATTCGGTGGTGGTGCTGGTGCCGTCGTTGTCCAACTTGTTGTTCATCGACACCCTGGAAGCCATTCATCGGGTCCTGCGACCCAAGGGTTTCGAAGTGGTGATCGGCAACTACCACTATTCCCGGGACGAAGAAGAAGACCTGTTGCGCAACTACATGGCCTATCAGCCGCGTGGTTTGCTGTTGACCGGTTTCGACCGCACCGAAAGCGCCCGACGCATGATCGAGGCCAGCAATATTCCCTGCGTGTACATGATGGAACTGGACCCCGGCGCGGGGCTCAATTGCGTCGGCTTCTCCCAGCTCAAGGCCGGCGAAACGGCGGCCGAGCATCTGATCTCCAAGGGCCGCAAGCGCCTGGCCTACATCGGCGCGCAACTGGACCAACGCACCCTGCTGCGTGGCGAAGGTTTTCGCCGCGCCCTGCAGAAAGCCGGTCTGTATGACCCGGACCTGGAACTGCTGACCCCGCGCCCGTCATCGGTAGGCCTGGGCGGCGAATTGTTCCTGCAGTTGCTGGACAACCACCCCGATGTCGATGCGATCTTCTTCGGCAACGACGACCTGGCCCACGGTGCCTTGTTCGAGGCCCTTCGCTGCGGCATCAAGATTCCCGAGCAGGTTGCGGTGCTGGGCTTCAACGACCTGCCCGCCTCGGCCCACACGGTGCCGCGCCTGAGCAGCATCAGCACCCCACGGGAAGCCATCGGCCGCCGCGCAGCCGAGCAAATGCTGACGTTAATGGCCGGCAACCGCATCGCGCAGCCGGTGGTGGACATGGGCTTTGAGCTCAAGGTCCGCGAAAGCACCTGAGCCCGGCACGATGCGGTCGATCCATGCCGACGAACGGCAAGGATTGGCCGCCCCGCTCGCCCCGCGCCAGCCCATCGCGTTGGAATACGGGCCTCGCGGCGACGGCATGGGAATTGCTCCTGCCCATCGCTCAGTCATTACCCACAGGTATTCATCATGTTGGTCAGTGCAAAACAGCAAGCGATGGTCTTGCCGCTCAAACGCCCGGGCGAAGATCCCACTGCCGAAGCCGCCAGCGGCCTGCAAAGTGCCGCGTTGCAGGCTTTGCGCGATAACGTCCAGGCCCAGGCCAGCCAGGGCGCTGCCCAGGTCCAGGAGTCCTTCACCCAACGAGCCACGCAACAGGTCAATGCGAGCACCGCCATCAGCGACAACGTCGACGAGGCGTTCGCCAAGACCCGCGTGCAATTGCAGACCGTGGCTTCACCAGCATCCGAAGAAACCACGACATTGGGTGGTTCTGCGACGGCAGAATTCAAGGACTACATGAGCAAGACGCCCGAAGAGCGCCTGCGCGACAGCATTCTCGAAGAGATGGGCATTACCGAGGAAGAGTTCGAGGCGATGCCGCCCGAGAAGCAGATGGCTGTCAGCCAGGAAATTGCCCAGCGCATGCAGGACAAGTCGGCGATCGCACAGGTGGAAAAGGCCCAGCAGAGCCGCACCGACGACAAAGCCTCGGCCACGGATATGTTTCTCGCCTCGCTTTAAGCCTCGCGCATGGCGGAGCGTTTGAGCTGGGGGTTAGCGCCCCAGCTCAAACCTGAGGCCACCCGAAGCAGTATCGGTTCAATGACCGAACAGGTTCACCTTCTTGGTTTTTTTGTCGGCGCGCTTTTCATCGGCAGTTTTCGCCGGTTTTTTCTTTGCCGCTTTTTTTGAATCCATGCCTTTGGCCATGATACGTACTCCACTCATACGGGATGTGAAGTCAGGTATACACCTATCGCCGCACCTGCGTTCTTTTATAATCGCCCTCCCCTTATCGCCCACGACCCTGTCATGTCCGAAATCCATTATGCAGCGCTCGAAGAGTCGCTCTGGCCGCTGATGAACAAGTTCTATCGCGCCCACCAATCCTCGATGAAAGCGGTGCGTGACGCGCAGCTCTGGGTGGCGCGGCGCGATGAGATCGTCGCCGCCCTGTGCCTGCGGCCGGTGTCGGGTGGGCATTGGTTGACAGGGTTGTTCGTCGCCCCGGCGTACCGAGTACAAGGCATCGCCGCACGGTTGATCGCCGAAGCGGTGAACGGCGTGAATGAACCGGTGTGGCTGTTCTGCCACCCGGATCTGCGCGGTTTTTATGAACGGAGTGGTTTCAGCTTCGACCCCGAACTGCCCTATGCGATGGCCGAACGCCTGAGCCGGTATGCGCGTAGCAAGCCGATGATTGCGATGGGGCTTGCGCCTGCAAAATCCTGAAAATCAACACACCCCATTGTGGGAGCGAGCTTGCTCGCGATGGCGTCAGGTCAGTTGCATCAATAGTGGCTGACACACCGCAATCGCGAGCAAGCTCGCTCCCACAGTGTTCTGTGGTGGGTTATCAATCGTCGGCCGTAGGGTCCAGGTCCGGGAACATCACCTCGGTAAACCCGAACTTGCTGAAATCACTGATACGCGACGGGTACAAGCGCCCGATCAGGTGATCGCATTCATGTTGCACCACCCGCGCATGAAAGCCCGAGGCGTAACGCACGATCGGCTCGCCCTTGGGATCGAAGCCTTCGTAGCGGATATCCTGGTAGCGCTCGACCGCCCCGCGCAGGCCCGGCACTGACAGGCAACCTTCGAAGCCCTCTTCCATCTGCGGGCCCAGTGGGGTGATCAGCGGGTTGATCAGGATGGTCTGGGGCACCGCCTCGGCGTCAGGATAACGCTCGCTGTGCTCGAAGCCGAAGATCACCAGTTGCAGGTCCACGCCGATCTGTGGCGCCGCCAGGCCGACACCGCCGACGCTTTCCATGGTCTGGAACATGTCGTCGATCAGTTGCCACAACTCTGGGCTGTCGAACATTTCGGCGGGCACCGGTGGGGCGATGCGCAGCAGGCGTTCGTCGCCCATTTTCAGGATGTCACGGATCATGGTCGGGCTTCGTCAGGGTGGGGATGAGGGATGGAATGGTCGCGGCCCAGGCCCGACACATGCTGTTTTTCGTGCTCGCCCGCGCTTTTTTCGCCCGGGTTCTTGCCCTCGGTGGACATGTGCTCGATCACCGCATTCATCTCCGCACCGAGCAGCAGCACCGCCGAAGAAATATAGAAATACAGCAACAACACGATGATCGCACCGATGCTGCCGTACATGGCGTTGTAGTCGGCGAAGGTCTTGACGTAGAAGGCGAATCCCAGGGAGGCGACGATCCACACCACCACCGCCAGCACAGAGCCCGGGGTGATGAAGCGGAACTCCTGCTTGACGTCGGGCATCACGTAATAGATCAGCGCCACGGCCACCATCAACAGAAACACAATCACCGGCCAGCGCACGATCGTCCACAGCGTGACGATGAACGTCTCCAATCCGACCTGGGCCGCGATCCAGCCCATCACCTGCGGTCCGAGCACCATCAGTGCAGCGGCGGCCAACAGCATGCCGGCGATGCCGATGGTGTAGAAAATCGACAGCGGAAAACGCTTCCAGGCCGGACGGCCCTCGACCACATCGTAGGCGGCGTTCATCGCGCTCATCATCAGCCGCACGCCCGCCGAGGCGGTCCACAACGCAATGACGATACCCACCGACAACAGCCCGCCCTTGGATTGCTGGAGCTGGTCGATCACTGGGTTGACCTGCTCCAGGGCCTGGGGCGGCAGCACCAGCTCCGATTGCAGGCGCAGCCAGGAGAAGAAGTCCGGCAGGTGCAGGAAGCCGATCAATGCGATCAAAAAGAGAATGAAAGGAAACAGCGAAAACAGCATTTGGTAAGCCAATGCCGAGGCGTAGGTCGACATCTCGTCGTCGAGAAACTCGGTCACGGTGCGCATCATCACACGATGCAAGGGTAAGCCTTTCAAGGCCGGGAACATCATGTGCGTCTCCTTTCGCCGCAAAAAAAGGGGGTCGCTTGGCGACTCAGGGGCCGTTATCACAACAAAGTAGCCTGTTTGGCGACGTTGGATCAATTTCGTCTTTCATGCCCGACGCTGAATTGACCGACGATTGCCAAGCCAAGTTTCATTGTTCCTACAGCCGGGGCTTTATGTTTGCCCGGCAACCACCGAGAATGCCCCACGTATTCAGGCTGCGGCCTGAAGCTCCAACCCCGTAGGAACGTTATGAAACTCGATAAAAAGCAGGCCATCGCCCGCAGAAACCAGGAACTGGGCGGCGCCGTACTGGGCGTCAACAACTGCCACTTCAGCGAATTGAACCGTAACCGCAACATCTTCTGGTTCGATATCCCGGTGGGGCGCCTGGCCATTGGTCAATACGAATGGATTCACCTGCTGCTGCACACGCCGGCCACCGATGAGCTGCTGCACCTGAAGGTGCCGACCGTGTTCCTGCGCGAGAAAATGGAAGGCCTGGAAGTGCGCAACCAGGGCAAGCGCAAGGCGGCCCTGAGCCTGGAATTGAGCGCTGACAAGGATTCCTACCTGCAGGACATGCGTCCGGGGGGTACCAATCTGGATTTTGCGCAGTTCAGGTTGTAATGCGATTTCCTAGCTTTGGTGTGTAGATCCGTTGCTGCGGTAACGGATATGTACCCAATCCAGCCCAAAAGAAAACGGCGCTTTCCCTCCCTCGGAAAAGCGCCGTTTCCTTAAGTGAATAGCATCACCGCATCAGCGGGGCTTTTCATTGGCAACGGTCTTACTTCTTCAGCCCCAGTTTCCTGAGCTCTTCATCCCGCAACTCGCGCCGCAGGATCTTGCCCACATTGGTCGTCGGCAAGGCATCACGGAACTCCACGGCCTTGGGCACCTTGTAGCCGGTGACGTTGGCACGCATGTGTTCCATCACCTGTTCCTTGGTCAACGTGACACCCGGCCGGGCGACGATGAAGATCTTGATCGCCTCGCCGGACTTCTCGTCCGGTATGCCGATGGCCGCGCACTGCAGCACGCCCGGCAGGGTTGCCAGCACATCTTCCAGTTCGTTGGGGTACACGTTGAAACCGGAGATCAGGATCATGTCTTTCTTGCGATCGACGATGCGCATGTAGCCGTCCGGCTGGATCAACGCAATGTCACCGGTCTTGAGCCAGCCTTCGCTGTCGAGGATCTCGTCGGTGGCTTCCTGGCGCTGCCAGTAGCCCTTCATGACCTGCGGACCTTTCACACACAATTCGCCGATTTCGCCCAATGGCTGTTCGACACCCGCGTCATTGATCACCTTGCACAGCGTCGACGGCACCGGAATGCCGATAGTCCCGATCTGGATGTGCTGGATCGGGTTGACGGTGGCCACCGGGCTGGTTTCGGTCATGCCGTAGCCTTCGCAGATCGGGCAACCGGTCACTGCTTTCCAGCGCTCGGCTGCTGCCAGTTGCAGGGCCATGCCGCCAGACAGGGTGACTTTCAGGGCAGAGAAATCCAGCTTGCGGAAGGCTTCGTTGTTGCACAGGGCCACGAACAGCGTATTGAGGCCGACGAAACCGCTGAACTTCCACTTCGACAGCTCCTTGACCATCGCCGGCAGGTCACGCGGGTTGCTGATCAGGATGTTGTGGTTGCCGATCAGCATCATCGCCATGCAATGAAAGGTGAAGGCGTAGATGTGGTACAGCGGCAGCGGCGTGATCAGAATCTCGCAACCTTCATTGAGGTTGGAGCCCATCAGCGCCTTGCACTGCAGCATGTTCGCCACCAGGTTGCGATGAGTGAGCATCGCGCCCTTGGCCACGCCAGTAGTGCCGCCGGTGTATTGCAGCACGGCCACATCGTCACTGGTGGGGTTCGCTTCGCTCACGGGTTGGCCGTGGCCTTTGCTCAGCACATCGTTGAACTTGACGGCCTTGGGCAAGTGATAGGCCGGGACCATCTTCTTGACGTACTTGATCACGCTGTTGATCAACAGGCGCTTGAGCGGCGGCAGCAGGTCGGCGACTTCGGTGACGATGACGTGCTTGACGCTCGTCTTGGGTACCACGGTCTCGGCCAGGTGCGCCATGTTCGCCAGGCACACCAGCGCCTTGGCCCCGGAGTCGTTGAACTGGTGTTCCATTTCCCGCGCGGTATACAGCGGGTTGGTGTTGACCACGATCAGCCCGGCGCGGATCGCCCCGAACACGGCCACCGGGTACTGGAGAACGTTGGGCAGTTGCACGGCGATTCGATCGCCGGGCTGTAAATCGGTATGCTGTTGCAGGTACGCGGCAAAGGCACCGGACAACTCGTAGAGTTCACCGTAGGTGATCGTCTTGCCGAGGTTGCTGAATGCCGGCTTGTTGGCAAAGCGTTGGCAGGACTGCTTCAACACCGCCTGAATATTCGGATACTCGTCTGGATTGATGTCGGCAGCAATCCCAGCTGGGTACTTATCCTTCCAAAAGTCTTCAATCATGGAAGCCCACTCCTCAGCAACGCGAATTCTCACCGCATTTGATGCGATTATTATTGGTGTGTGTTTATTGGTGAATCTGGCTTGAATCAAGGCCGAGAAGTCACAAAAGCGCGCCGAGAGTAGCAGCTTTGCCAGGGGCCGACTAGAGCCAAAAGCAGCCCCCACAGTCACAAACATGACTCATGAATATTTTATGGTCATTTTTAGAGTAAAAAATCTACAGCCTGTTAAATCTCTCTGAATCAAACAACTGTGGGAGCACAGCTTGCTCGCGATAGGGATATGTCAGCCAATACAAATGAGGCTGTTCCACCGCTATCGAGCAAGATGTGCTCCCACAGGTTTTCGTCAGGACAGATACCCCGGCGGACCTCAGGCAATATCGCGCAGCTCCCTCCGCAGAATCTTGCCCACCGGCGTCATGGGCAACGACTCCCGCAGCACAATGTGCTTGGGTACCTTGTAGCCGGTGAAGTTCTCCTTGCAGTAGGCCTTGAGTTCTTCAAGGCTGACGCCGGTTTCCCGCGCCACCACGAACAGCTTCACCGCCTCCCCCGAACGCTCGTCCGGCACACCGATTACCGCGCAGTTGGCCACCTTGGGATGGGCCATCACCACGTCTTCGATCTCGTTGGGGTACACATTGAAGCCCGAGACGATGATCATGTCCTTCTTGCGATCGACGATGCGCACGAAACCGTCCGGGTCGATCACCGCGATATCGCCGGACTTGAACCAGCCCTCGTGGTCCAGCACTTCGGCCGTGGCCTCAGGCTTGTTCCAGTAGCCTTTCATGATCTGCGGGCCCTTGATGCACAGCTCACCGCGCTCGCCCAGGGGCTGCTCGACGCCATCGTCGTTGATCACTTTCATCAGCGTGCCTGGCACCGGCATCCCCACCGTGCCCAACCGGGACTTGCCGCCGTAAGGGTTGGCACTGGCCACTGGCGAAGTTTCGGTCAGGCCATAACCTTCGGTGATGCCACAACCGGTGATCTGCTCCCAACGCTCGGCAGTGGCCTTGATCAGCGCCGTGCCGCCCGAGTTGGTGACCTTGAGGTTGGAAAAATCCAGGGTCTTGAAATCCGGATGGTCCATCAATGCCACGAACAACGTGTTGAGCCCCAGCAGCAACGAGAAACGCCAGTTCTTCAGTTCCTTGATGAAACCACCGATGTCCCGCGGATTGGTGATCAGCACGTTGTGGTTGCCGGTCACCATCATGCACATGCAGTTCGCCGTGAACGCATAGATATGGTACAGCGGCAGCGGTGCGATCATGACCTCCTGGCCTTCGCGCAACAGTGGATGGCCGTCATCGCCGAGCTGCCCCAGGCAGGCCCGGGCCTGTTGCATGTTGGCCACCAGGTTGCCGTGGGTCAGCATCGCGCCCTTTGCCAATCCGGTGGTGCCGCCGGTGTATTGCAACACCGCAATATCGTCGAGGCTGACTTTCAGCGGCTTGATGCCCTGGCCGCGGCCCAGGCGCAAGGCGCTCTTGAAGGAAATGGCCTGGGGCAGCGAATAGGCCGGGACCATTTTCTTGACCTTGCTCACCATCGTGTTGACCAGCCAGCCCTTGGCGGTGGGCATCAGGTCACCCATCTTCGCTTCGATCAGGTACTGCAGGTCCGTATCGGGCAACACCTCCTGGACTTTCTGCCCGAACATATTCAGGTACACCAGCGCCCGGGCACCGGAGTCCTTGAACTGATGACGCATTTCCCGCGCGGTGTACAACGGGTTGGTGTTGACTACGATCAGCCCGGCGCGCAAGGCACCGAACACGGCGATCGGGTACTGCAGGATGTTAGGCATCTGCACCGCGATTCGATCACCCGGCGCCAGGTCGGTATGGGCTTGCAGGTAGCCGGCGAAAGCCGCGCTGTAGCGCTCCAGCTCGGCATAGGTGAGGGTCACCCCCATGTTGCTGAACGCCGGACGGTCGGCAAATTTCTTACAGGAACGTTCGAACACCTCGATCACCGACTTGTAGGCCCCAAGATCAACATCCAGGGGCACGCCGGTCGGGCGTTTGTCATTCCAGAAATCAGGCTGCATTGTTTTTGTCCTCTTTACCTGAGCATGTCCGGGCCGCATCTGTATCGCTTGCAGAGGCGGAGCTCCTGGGACACTAGCAGCTATGGCCAATCAGGCAAATATGGCAACCTGCGTCATAGATTGTGTGAATCTTCCTGCCATGGCGTGGCCTGATCAGGCGAGACGCAGCGGATGCGCTATACAATGCAGCGACGCTGCGTCTGACTTTGTGCAAAGGAATCGCCATGATCCACCAAACGTTCTGGCTGACCGCGACCGACCATAGCCGCCTGTTCGTCAACCAGTGGCTGCCCGAAACCGCCCCTTTGGCGGTGATCATGCTGGCCCACGGCATGGCCGAACACAGCGGCCGCTACGCCCGTCTGGCCCAGGCGTTGTGCGACGAAGGCTACGGTGTCTGCGCCATGGACCTGCGCGGCCATGGCAAGACCGGCGAGGAAGCGATTCTCGGCCATTTTGCCGACGAGGACGGCTGGGCCAAGGTCGTGGGCGATCTGGCCAGCCTCAACCACCACATCGTCCAGCAATACCCCGATACCCCGATCCTGCTGCTGGGCCACAGCATGGGCAGCTACATCGCCCAGGGTTACCTGTTGCATCACAGCGCCAGCCTGCACGGGGCGATTCTCAGCGGATCGAACTTTCAACCGGTGACGCTCTACCGCAGCGCTCGCCTGATCGCCCGCTTCGAACGTCGGCGCCAGGGTGCCACGGGGCGCAGCGCGTTGATCGAGTGGCTGTCGTTCGGCAGTTTCAACAAGAAATTCAAACCCACGCGTACCCCCTTCGACTGGCTCAGCCGCGACCCGGCCGAAGTCGACCAGTATGTCCACGACCCGCTGTGTGGCTTTCGCTGCACCAATCAACTGTGGGTCGACCTGCTCGGCGGGTTGCAGCAAATCAGCAAAGCGTCCAATCTCGCCCAGATCGATCCGGGCCTGCCCGTGCTGGTGATCGGTGGCGAATGTGATCCGGTGAGCGAAGGCAAGCGTCTGAAGGATCTGGCCGACGCCTTGCGTGACGCCGGCATCCGGCACCTGCAATTGACGATTTACCCGCAGGCCCGGCACGAACTGTTCAATGAAACCAACCGCGATGAAGTGACCGCCGACGTACTGGCCTGGATTGCCCAGGCCCTGAGCCACAAGCGGCCGCCACGCAGCGAGTAGGCTTGCAGCATTTTTCCTTTACTCCTTCACAGGATTTGAAACAGATGACCCAGGTTACCAACACTCCTTACGAAGCCCTCGAAGTAGGCCAGACCGCCAGCTACAGCAAGACCGTCGAAGAGCGTGACATCCAGCTGTTCGCGGCGATGTCGGGCGATCACAACCCGGTGCACCTGGACGCCGAGTTCGCCGCCGCGAGCATGTTCAAGGAGCGCATCGCCCATGGCATGTTCAGCGGTGCGCTGATCAGCGCCGCGGTGGCCTGCGAGTTGCCTGGGCCGGGCACTATCTATATCGGCCAGCAGATGAGCTTCCAGAAGCCGGTGAAAATCGGCGACACCCTGACCGTGCGCTTGGAGATCCTGGAAAAACTGCCGAAATTCCGTGTGCGCATCGCCACGCGCGTGTTCAACCAGCGCGACGAGCTGGTGGTGGACGGCGAAGCCGAAATCCTCGCACCGCGCAAGCAGCAGACCGTGACCTTGCCGACGTTGCCGGTGATCACCGTCGGTTGATTCACAGGCGCCTACGGTGAGTGACTTGTGGCGAGCCGTTGTGTGGGAGCAAAGCTTGCTCGCGATGCAGGCACCTCGGTTCCCTGAGAGACCTAGTTATCTTCATCGCGGGCAAGCCTTGCTCCCACACAGCAGGCCTTCGCCACAATGACGGTTACGCGGCAAGTTATGGCTGGTCTTCGCGCACCTGCACGCTCGCCGTCATCCCCGCGCTCAGGTTCACCCCCTCCGGTAACTTGTCCAACTTGATCCGCACCGGTATCCGTTGGGCCAGGCGCACCCAGTTGAAGGTCGGCTCGACCTCCGCCAGTAACTGCGCATCGGGATTGGTGTTGCGGTCGGTAATGCCACGGCTGATGCTCTCGACATGACCCTCCAGCGCATGGCCGGCGCTCATCAGCCAGATCTTGACCGGATCGCCCACGCGGATCCTCGGCAACTTGGTTTCTTCGAAATAGGCCTGCACATAGAACGTCGAGTCGTCGATCAACGCCATCACTGGCTGCCCGGCATTCACGTAGTTGCCTTCGGCCAGGCGCAGGTTGGTGATGTGGCCGTTGCGTGGGGCCAGGACCTGGCTGCGGGCCAGGTTGAGCTCGGCCACCTTGGCCTCGGCCTGGGCTTCGCGCAGTTCGCCGCGGGCGATGCCGGCGTTGATCTGGGCGTTTTCCCGCAGTTCGGCGCTGATGGCCTGGGGTCCAAGGGCCGCACGACGGCTGGCTTCGTGTTCACGCAGGCTCAGTTGCTGCTGGCGCGTCTGCACCACCGCCCGAGCCTTCTCCACCGCCGCCTCGAAACGCTCGCGGTCGATACTCAGCAACACATCGCCGGCCTTGACCTGTTGGTTATCCACCGCCTTGAGCTCGCGCACCCAACCCGACACATCGGGTGCAATCACCACCACGTCGGCGCGGATCCGCGCATCGCGGGTCCAGGGTGTGAGCATGTAGTACTGCCACAGGTGAAACCCGGCGAAGATCGCCACGGCCACCATGCACAGCGTGACGGCGACACGTACGGATGTACGCATGTTCAACTCCTATAGCGGCCCGAGGACCACGGTAATAACGGTCAGGACACAGACATACAGGGCGCAGTCGAACAAGGCTTCATGCCAGATCCAGCGCCCGGCCGGCACCAGGCTGAGCAACAGGCGCAACGCACCGGTCACCAGCAACGCCAGCACCACATAAATCAGGAACGGGCTGAGCAACACCCCGCCAATCGACCACTCACGCAAGCCCATGGCTGTGCTCCCGTCGTTCAGGTTCGTGCTGGTGGCACCAGGCGCGCCAGCTGTTTTGCAATTGCACCACCGCGCCCTGGGCCAGCTTCAATGCGTCACCGGGCGGCTGGCTCGACAACACCTTCAGGAGCTCGGCGCTTGCCGGGGCCAGCGCATCGGCCTGGTCACCGGTCGGGCCGTGTTCGAGCACCTGCTCCAGCGCTTCGAAATAACGGCGCTGCGCCCGGGTATCGGGCACCTGGGCGACGGCCAGGCTCAGGCGCAAATGCAACAGTTCATCGCCAATGTCCAACCCAAGCAAACCATCATCCCAACGGCTGCGCGCCTGCACCGGCAATTCGGGGTAATGCCGCGCCAACTGCAACAGCCGGTCGGCCATGCGCCCGCCGAACCAGCTCTCGGCGCCACGCAGACTGCGATGGGTCAGGCGCACCAGATCGTGGAGGGTCGCGGCCAGCAGGCGGCGGCTGTGCCAGGCCGGGTTGCGCAAAATCAGCAGATTGAAGGCCAGCACCGCCGCGCCCACGCCAATCATCATGGCCTGGGCGTTGTTGAAGAACGCCGCGACGTCGTACTTCATGGCATTGAGCGGTGAAATCAACACCACGAAATGCAGGCAGAACGAGGTCGCCGTGGCGAAGATCTGCGGCTTGGCCATACCCAGCGCGCCGAAAAACAACGGCACGCCCATGGCCATGCAGAGCATCGCAAAACTGCTCCATTGCGGGAGTACGAGTTCACCGATCACGAACGCCGTCGGCACGGCCAACAGGATGCCCCGCAGAAAACTCATGCCGATCTGCGCGCCGTTTTCGCGACTGGCAAACAGGCTGCACACCACGCACGTCAGCACCAGCGCACCCGAAGCGGCGGGCCAGGCAGTCGCCAGCCAGAAACAGGCAACCGCCAGGAACGCCAGGGCGCTGCGAGCACCAAAGACCATGGCCAGGGACAGATCACGATGAGGCGCCAGGGTTCGCGGTGGATCCGCCGCCTCCCTGCCCTCCCGTACCGCCGTCAAGGCTGCGCAGGCGGCCAGGGCGGTATCGAGCAACAGGGCGAACCGCGCCAGGCAGTAACTTTGCGCCGAGCTGATCTGCGGGTCGTGAGACGCATCCCATACCCGGGGGCGTAAGGCCTGCAAGGTCGCACTGTCGGCATCGAGGGCCTGCTGTACCTCGTTCATCCAGGGTTGGAGGGCCTCGGCCTCCTCGGGGTCGAGCTGTTTCCACTGCCGCCGCACCGAGCGCGAAAGGCGCAGCAACATCAGCAATTTCTGGCTCAAGCCGCTGATGGCTCGGGCTCGCTGTCGACCACGGCTGCCTTCGAACCAGGCATGTTCGCGCTGGGCATCCACCGCGACGATCCTGCCCAGAATTTCCAGCAACCCTTTTCGCGCCTGGACATCGCCAGCCAGGGTCACGCGGGCGGCCAGCATGCCGCTCTGCCAGGCCGCAAGGGCCTGACCGGCCAGTTGCCGCTCGACCCGCAACGGCCAGAGCAAGGCACTGGCCGCCGTGGCGCAGACAATGCCCAGGCTGATCTCGGTGCAGCGCGCCACCGCCTGCTCGAACACACCCAGCGGATGGGAAATGGCTGGCAAGGCAATGATCGCCACCGTGTAACCGGCCAGCACGAACGAATACGACCAGGCACTGCGCAGCAGCGTCGAACACGCTGTGCACAACCCCAGCCAGAGCGCCAAGGCCAGCAGGAACAACCAGGGCGCCTGGGCAAACAGGCCCATGAACACCACCGACATGACGGTGCCCGCCAGCGTGCCGACCAATCGCGCCAACCCCTTCTGCACCACCATCCCGGACAGTGGCTGGGCGACGATGATCGCGGTCATCAGCGCCCATGACGGCTGCTCCAGCCCCCAGCGCAGCGCCAGCCACAACGCCAGCCCAGCACCAAGCACCGTCTTGATGGCGAACTGCAAAGCGAGGCGGTCAGGGGCAAACAAGGCCTGGAAGGTAATGGGCACGCGAAAAACTCTTTGGGGGACGCCAGTAACAATAGATGCAATGCAGGGGGATAGACGACGCAATTATTAGCTAGCTATCTATCCGAGTCCAGAGCTGATTATTGATGGATTCAACAACACACTTTTCTGTTTGATGCTGAGCGAGTTGAAATGCCATCGCCCTCACTCGCCACAACAGTGTTCACCTTAAATCTGAGTCGTCGCCACAAAAAAACGCCAGCATGCTGGCGTTTTTTTTCGATCAGGACGCGTTGTTAGCTGGCGCGCGCCTGGTTGCGCAGGGCCTTGACCTGGTCGTGGTTGCGTTGCACACCGTGGTACTGACGCTCAACCAGGTCACGAATGCCGACCAGGTTGTGCTTGGTGATTTTCTCGAGCGCTTCCTTGTAGGCCTTGAGCGCATGGTCTTCGCCACGCTCGGCTTCGTTGAGCACCGCTTCTTCGTCCTTGCCGGTGAACATGGATTTCACGTCCACCCAACGACGGTGCAGGTCACCGGCGACGCTGGTGGAGGTTTCCGGATCGCCGCCCAGGGAGCGAACCGCCGCTTGCAGTTCAGCCGCAGCAGTCGCGCAATCGGCAGCACGTTGAACGAACAGCGCCTTGAGTTGTGGGTGCTTGATGTCTTCAGCGCAGGTCTTGAAGCCTTCCTGGCCATCTTTGCTGGTCTCGATCAGGTCGTTCAAGACGGAGATGGATTCTTTGTTGATGTCAGTCATTTTTCAGTTCCTTTGCTTGGTGAATAAAAAACCTGCAAGGGATGTTGCATCGGCCATGCCAGTCAAAGAACCCATTTAATTTTCTTTAAAATCAGTTAGTTACAAAAAAACAAGAAAACTGTATCCGCGTTATTTGCATGATCTGTCATTTGGCCTGCATGCAGAATGCCTGTATTTTCGAGGCAGACTTGAATCAGACGATTGCCATGAACCCGGAAAAGCTCGAATTGCTCGTCACGCGTCAAATGCCGTTCGGCAAATACAAGGGTCGAATCCTGGCTGACCTGCCCGGTCAATACCTGAACTGGTTCGCCCGCGAGGGTTTTCCTCACGGTGAACTGGGTGGTTTGCTGGCACTGATGCAGGAAATCGATCACAACGGGCTGTCGGACCTGCTCGATCCATTGCGTGCCAAACACGGCAAGCCCAAGCCTCGCCCCTGACCAGTTGAGCCCCCGTATGCCCGAAAACACGCTACGCGCCCACGATGAAGCTTTCTGGCAGACGTTTGTCGGCCGCTATGACGTCGATCCCGTCGGGCCGCTCAACCTGGAAAACGGTTACTTCGCACGCATGTCCCGCACCGTGGTGGAGGAGTACCAGCGCAACATCGAGTTCATCAACCGAGGCAACTCGGTGTACGTGCGCCAGCATTTCGACCGTGAA
The DNA here is from genome assembly GCF_054681425.1 of Pseudomonas sp. H1_F01. NCBI lineage: Bacteria > Pseudomonadati > Pseudomonadota > Gammaproteobacteria > Pseudomonadales > Pseudomonadaceae > Pseudomonas > Pseudomonas sp. H1_F01. The sequence continues at coordinate 5,340,486 of NZ_CP162823.1, forward strand.
CACGGCGAAGCCATTCGTCGACAGGTGGCCCAGCTTATCCACGCTTCACCCCAGAGCGTGGGGTTGGCCGGCAGCGCGGTGGATGCCTTGCAGACGCTGATTCGCAACTACAACGGCCTCAAACCAGGCGATCAAGTACTGATCAGTGATCTGGAATATGCCTCGGTCAAGAGTGCAATGCGCTGGCTGGCCCGCCAACGTGGCGTGGAGGTGATCGAAATCGTCCACCAGCACCCGGCCAGTTTCGAAAGCCTGGTGGGCACTTACCGCGAAGCGTTCATTCGCTACCCTCGCCTCAAGTTGATGGCGCTGACCTACGTCAACCACCTCACCGGGCTGGTGATGCCGGTCCAGGCCATCGCCGAGAGTGCCCGCGAGTTTGCCGTCGACATCATCCTCGACGGTGCCCACGCCCTGGGCCAGATCGATTTCGACCTGAAGAAGCTCGGGATCGAATTCGCCGGGTTCAACCTGCAGAAGTGGATTGGCGGGCCCCTCTCCCAGGGCTTCCTGTACATCGCCCCGCAGCGCTTGGCCGACATCGACCCGGACATGGACGAAGACAGTTACCCCGCCACCGACGTCCGCTCGCGCACGCCCCACAGCACGCCCAACATCCCTGCCTTGCTCACCCTGCCGCTGGTCTTCGAAGAACACCAGGCCCTGGGTGGCGCTTCGGCCAAAGGCGCGCGCCTCTGTTATCTGCGTGACCTGTGGGTGAGCGCCGTGCGCGATGTGCCGGGCATCGAGGTCATGACCCCGGATGACCGGCGTCTCTATTGCGGGATCACCGCAATGCGCTTCACCGCCCGAACCGATCAACAAGCGATGGCCGATCGATTGCTCAATGAGCATGGAATCTTCACCGTGGTGCGCCATACCAGCGTCGGGCCGTGCATTCGCATTACCCCGGGGCTGATTACCTTGGCGAGTGATATCGAGCGGTTGACCCAAGCGCTACTTGAACTGAGCCGTACCTAGATCCCTCGCCACAGGAAATTTGTGCTGCCATAAAAACCCAGGCAAAAAAAACGGCGCGCCGACCAAGCGCACCGTAAAACCGTAGAACACCCAACGAGGTTCGGTAAAACAATCAGTCCAGCAGCGCCAAGGCCTCGGCGGTGCATTCCTGAATGCGGGCCCAGTCGCCGTTCTTGATCCACTCAGGATCAAGCATCCAGCTTCCGCCCACGCACATCACGTTTTTCAACGCCATGTAGCTCTTGATGTTGGCCGGGCTCACGCCGCCGGTCGGGCAGAATTTCACTTCGCCGAACGGGCCACCCAAGGCCTTGATGGCCGCGACGCCGCCACTGACTTCGGCCGGGAACAATTTGAAGCGGCGATAGCCCAAGCTGTAGCCTTCCATGATGCCCGAAGCGTTACTGATACCTGGCAGTAACGGGATAGGGCTGTAGACGCTGGCCTCAAGCAGATCACGGGTGATGCCCGGGGTGACGATGAACTGCGAACCGGCCGCCTCGGCGGCGTCCAGCATGTGGCGGTCGAGCACCGTGCCGGCACCGGTCACCAGCTCCGGACGTTGCTCGCGCAGCACCTGGATGGCCTTGAGGCCGTATTGGGAACGCAGCGTCACTTCCAGCGCCGTCAGGCCACCGGCGGCCAGGGCATCGGCCAGCGGCAGGATGTCCTGTTCACGGGCAATGGTGATCACCGGCAGGATCCGCGCCTTGGCGCAGAGGCTGTCGATCAGGGCAACTTTGTCCGCCATGGAAACGGTCGGGGATGGGTTTGTCATAGCGGCTGATCCTTGGTTCATGGGCACCAGTAAATCTCTAACGTAGATTGCAGAAACGCGCGGATCGGCATTTTGGCGACATCGTCACCGGCCACCGCAGCGTTCAAGGTGGTCAATTTCGACTGACCGGAAATCGACAGCACTTTGTGTTGCGCCGAAGCCAGCAAGGCGCGGCTCATGGTCAAGCGCTGGTGCGGCACGGTCGGCGCCAGCATCGGCCAGCAGCGACGTGTGCCATTGGCGTCCAGGGCCTGGGCCAGGTTCGGGCTGCCTGGGAACAGCGAGGCAGTGTGCCCGTCATCGCCCATGCCCAATACCAGCACATCGATCGGCGGCAGCTCGGCCAACAGGCGATCGGCCTGCGCGGCAGCCGCTTCCAGGTTGGCGCTGGCGCTATAGAGGCTCAGGAACTGGGCCTTGGCCGCCGCGCCTTGCAGCAGGTAACGCTTGAGCAGGCCGGCGTTGCTGTCGGCATGTTCAACCGGTACCCAGCGCTCATCGGCCAGGCTGACCACCACTTTGGACCAATCCAGCGCTTGCTTGGCCAGGTACTGGAAAAACGCCACCGGGCTGCGGCCACCGGAGACCACCAGGGTCGCCGCACCGCGCGCCTCGATTGCATTGCGCAACTGCTCGGCCACTTTCAGCGCCAGGCCTTCGGCCAGCACCACCGGGTTCTTGAATTCATGGGCGCTAACGCCCTGCGGCAGTTTCAATTCAGATATCGCCATACCATGACCTCCCATCCCGCGTGATCAGTGCAATGGAGCTCATCGGCCCCCAGGACCCAGCCGCATACGGCTTGGGTGCATCGCCGGATTTCTTCCACCCGGCGATCAACTGGTCACACCACGTCCACGCGGCTTCAATTTCATCTTTACGGACAAACAGGTTCTGATTGCCGTTCATGACTTCCAGCAACAACCGCTCGTAGGCATCGGGAATACGTGCGCTGCGATAGGTGTCGGAGAAGTTGAGTTGCAACGGACCGCTGCGCAATTGCATGCCCTTGTCCAGGCCCTGCTCCTTGGTCATCACTCGCAAGGAAATCCCTTCGTCCGGTTGCAGGCGGATGATCAGCTTGTTGCTGATCTGCAAGCGCTGCTCGGGCGCGAAGATGTAGTGGGACGGTTCCTTGAAGTGGATGACGATCTGCGACAGCTTTTGCGGCATGCGCTTGCCGGTACGCAGGTAAAACGGCACCCCGGCCCAACGCCAGTTGCGGATGTCGGCGCGCAGGGCGACGAACGTCTCGGTGTCGCTCTGGGTGTTGGAGTTGGGTTCTTCGAGGTAGCCAGGCACTGCCTTGCCCTCGCTGTGGCCGGCGATGTACTGGCCGCGCACCACCTGGGTAGTCAGGCCTTCCGGGCTGATTGGCGCCAGGGCCTTGAGCACCTTGACCTTCTCGTCACGGATGCTGTCGGCGGACAAGTCGGCCGGTGGGTCCATGGCGATCAGGCACAGCAGCTGCAACAGGTGGTTCTGGATCATGTCCCGCAGTTGACCGGCCTTGTCGAAATAGCCCCAGCGGCCTTCGATACCGACCTTCTCGGCCACGGTGATTTCCACGTGGGAAATGTAGTTCTGGTTCCACTGGGTTTCGAACAGGCTGTTGGCGAACCGCAGCGCGATCAGGTTCTGGACCGTCTCTTTACCCAGGTAATGGTCGATGCGATAGGTACGGTTTTCCGGGAAGAACTGCGCCACGGCGTCGTTGACCTTGCGCGAAGACTCCAGGTCCGAGCCGATGGGCTTCTCCAGCACGACACGGGTGTTTTCGCTCAAGCCAACCTTCGCCAGGTTCTCGCAGATCGCCCCATACACCGCCGCTGGGGTGGCGAAATAGGCAATGACCTGCTGGGTCGAACCGGCTGCTTCGGCCAAGGCGACGTAATCGTCGGCCTTGAGGAAGTCCACGTGCAGGTAGGTCAACCGTGCCAAGAAACGCTCGAGTACGCCTTCATCCAGGTCTTTTTCACCGACGTAGCGACGCAGTTCGGCGGTGATGAATGCCAGGTGCTGCTGCTCGCCGCCGGGTTCACGGGCCAGCGCAATGATTCGCGTGTCCTCGTGCAACAACTGGGCGCCATCGAGCTGATACAGGGCAGGAAAGAGCTTGCGCAAGGCCAGATCGCCCAACGCGCCGAACAAGGCAAAGGTGCACGGTTCAACCGTAATCGAAGGCATGATGTTTGTTCTTTTATCAAGTTAAACTACAAATACCTTTTTTCAAGGTATCACTCAAGGAAAAATGTAGTAATAACCACAACATTTTTCGAAAATACCGATTCCGAGTGGTGGTCCGTCGGAGCCATCAGTAGGATAGGCCACCGCAAAGGGTCGTATCAAAGACCCGTCTTCCTAGGAATCTTGTATGGACCGCGTGCGAAATTTACTGGAACAGATCCAGAGTCGCCTTGAAGACCTGAACAAGGCCGAACGCAAAGTGGCCGAGATCATCCTGCTCAACCCGCAGCAGGCGACCCGCTTCAGCATCGCCGCCCTCGCCCAGGCGGCTTCGGTCAGTGAACCGACCGTCAACCGTTTCTGCCGCTCGTTCGGCGTCAGCGGTTACCCGGAACTCAAGCTGCAACTGGCCCAAAGCCTGGCCAGCGGCGCTGCTTATGTGAGCCGTGCGGTGGAGGCCGACGACAACCCGGAAGCCTACACCCGGAAAATCTTTGGCAGTGCCATTGCCTCATTGGACAGCGCCTGCCAGGCCCTTGATCCCAATTTGATCAGTCGCGCCGTGGACCTGCTGATCCAGGCCCGGCAGATCCACTTCTTCGGCCTCGGCGCCTCCGCTCCCGTGGCGCTGGATGCCCAGCACAAGTTTTTCCGCTTCAACCTGGCAGTGACCGCTCATGCCGACGTACTGATGCAGCGCATGATCGCGTCGGTGGCCCATACCGGTGAACTGTTCGTGATCATTTCCTACACCGGTCGTACCCGCGAGCTGGTGGAAGTGGCGCGCATCGCCCGGGAAAACGGCGCGTCGGTGCTTGGCCTGACCGCCGAAGGCTCGCCATTGGCCAAGGCCAGTACCCTGAGCCTGAACATTCCGCTGCCCGAAGACACCGATATCTACATGCCGATGACCTCACGGATCATCCAGCTCACCGTACTGGACGTGCTCGCCACCGGCATGACCCTGCGTCGGGGCGTGGACTTCCAGCCACATCTGCGCAAGATCAAGGAAAGCTTGAATGCCAGCCGGTATCCGGTGGGGGATGAGTTCAACTGATTCGGTCCAGAATCTTCGGTGCCTGATAGTCCGTCTTCGCGAGCAGGCTCGCTCCCACACTGGATCTTCGGCGTTCACAAGCCCCCCTGTGGGAGCGAGCTTGCTCCGGGGAGCGATCCGACGATGGGGCCAGCCGCCTCACCGCAGATCCAGAGCTAAGCCCCCACCCACGCCTGCAAACTCAGATGCGCCCGCTCCCCCGGCGCCAGGCACAGGCTGTCGGTGCCGCCACTGGCCGCTTCGACGCAGACGAATTCGCTAACCTCATCCCAACTCACCCCCAGCAACGGCCGTGCGCCGGGATGCCAGACCACGGTGTCGGCGCTGTCGCCGGTGTCGATGCACAATTCGCGCTGCCAGGCGTGGTCCTTGAGCTGCAATTCCCCCTCATGCTGGAACACCCGCTGGCAGCCGCCCTCGACCCGCAACTCGCCTTCCTGCTGACAAACCGCACGGTTCAACTGATCGTAACCCTGTGCGCCCTCGAGCCCAGACAGCGCTACCTCACCGACGTCACCAATACGCCAATACGCATGCAAAGCCTGGCTCAGCTGGCACGGCAGGCTGTCCTGGTGCTCGGTGCTCAGGCGCAGTTCCATGCGTTCACCCAAGTCTGCATGCAGGTCCACTTGCCAGTCGCACAGCTGCAGTTGCCAGTGCAAATGCACACCGTCTTCATCACTGCGGCTGTCGAGCAACTTCCAGTCGATCAACCGCGCCCAGCCATGGGATGGCCAGGCGTTTTCGCTGGGATGACGACCATACCAAGGCCAACACACCGGCACCCCGCCGCGGATCGCCCCGACGTGTGGCCACTTGGCCGCGCACCACAACCACGGCTTTTGGCCTCGCGGTTGGAAATGCAGCAACTGTGCGCCCTGGCGACTGAACACCGCCTGGCACAACGGGTGGTCGATCACCAACACATCGCGCTGCCGATAGCGCTCCCACGCGAACACCGGGCGTTCGCGCAAGGATCTGAAAAAGCGTTGTAGCGGATGCTCATGCATGGGCCGCGGTCCTGGAAATCATTGAATTGCTCATCTGTTTGCAACGCTTGTTGTGGCAAGGCGATTTATCTGTGGGAGCTAAGCTTGCTCCCACAGGTCTGCGCGCAACCAAACACGCGCCCCAAAAAAAAGCGGACAGCCTTGGCCGTCCGCAAATATGCGCACATAGAGAGGAGCTTATCGCAACAGCGTTAGAACACCGACTGAATTTTCAGGCCGGCCACCAGCGCGTTGTCGACTTCATCCACACCACCTGGGTGAGTGATGTATTGCAGGTTGGGACGCACGGTCAGCCAGTTGGTGACGTGGACGCCGTAGTTGAGTTCGTAGTTGTACTCAGTGCTACGCAGCGGTGCGAACAGTGGGTCGTTGTAGTCGCTAACACCATTGGCAATGTTGGTCAGCTCGGCGTTTTTCTTCACGTCATCGTTGACATGGATACGGGAGAAGCCAATCCCGATGTCATCTTTAGGACGCGCATCAAACGGCCCCTTGTACACAAACATCAGCGACTGGTAGTTGTCGACGAAGTTGGTGTCCTTGTCGTGGAAGGTCGCGTTGGCCGCGATGTTCAGACCGCGGGAAGCGTCACCGTTGTGAGTGGTGAGTTGTTGTTGCGCGACAAACCAGTAGCCGTGCTTGCTGTCGTGACTGCGATAGGCGTTGCGGGTGGTCGCGGCATCATCGCCATTGTCATCTTCACGGACGTCATTGGCATCGGCCGTGCTCTTGTAGTAACCGACACGGTATTCGCCCGGCAGGTTGTTGACCTTCGGCGACCAGACCAGCTCGACTGGGATGACAGTACCCTTGGTGCCACTGCCGCTGAGCTTGAAGCCGTTACCGTGCTCCAGTTGCGAGGGGTTCTGGTTGTATGCACCGATCTGCGCATAGAACTCAGGCGTGATGTTGTACTTTACGCGAATCGCCGCCTGCATGACCGGCCAGTTGTACCAGATGCCGGTCGCCCAGTTACCCGCTTGGGACCCGCAGAATGCCAGGTTCTGGAACTCGCAAGGGAAGGTGTTGAAGTCTTCGCCTTCGCCGAAGTAACCGGCCTTGACGTCCAGCTTGCCATCGAGGAACTGGTGCTTGATCCACAATTGGGTCAGACGGACCATGTGGCCACGGCCGTAGACTTCCTGGGAAGAACTCAAGGTGCCGGCACGCGGGTCGCCGACACGGTCATTTGAAATGTTTTCACCGTTACGGTTGGTGAGCTGGACCTTGGCCTGGGTGTTATCCCAGCCCATCAGTTTTTCCAGGTCCAGCGCCACACCCAGACCGAACTGGTCGGAGTAACGCGCCGTCTTGTCGTTGTTGTAGCCGCCATGCAAGTTGGCGCCCACTTCACCGACGTAGTCAGCCTTGATATCGATACCTTGCTCGATCAGCTTGGTCCGCTCGCCACCCCAGTCACCCGTCATCCACTGCGAATCGGCGCTGAACGCGTCGGCAGCGTGTGCGCTACCGGCCAGCATCATCGCCGCAACGGCTGACAACTGGCAGATAAGCTGGGCGTTATTTTTCTTCTTCATCCCTACATCCTCGTCTTTATTGTTATTAACTGTTTTTATCTAACGCGGTTTACAACGATTGCGGCGGATGTCCCCATCCACCGCATACTCCTTGCTGTGGGAGCAGGCCTGCTCCCCCATTTGTTCTTCATCGGCCTTTGAACTGCGCCACGTTCGCCGACCGGGCATCGGCTTGCGGCTGGCCAGCCACGCCCAGGCGCTCGCCGGACTGCGCGTCGAACAGCAGCACTTTCGACGGATCGAACTGCAGTGTCAGGGTTTCCCCCGGCTGCGGTGCAACGTCCGGCGCCAGGCGGCAGCAGACCTTGGTGTCGTTGAGATTGACGAACACCAGGGTGTCCGGCCCGGTAGGTTCGGTGACCTGGACTTCGGCGCGAATGGTCGGCAAGCCATTGGCCTCGCTGCCCGCCAGCATGATCTGCTCCGGGCGCATGCCCAGGATCACTTCGCGGTCTTCCAGGCCGGCGTCCTGCATGCCCATCGGCAGTTCGCAACGAGCCTGGCCGCTGTCGAGCAGCGCCAGCAGGCGACCGTCCTTGCGTTGCAGGCGCAGCGGGATGAAGTTCATCGGTGGCGAACCGATGAAACTCGCCACGAACAGGTTGGCCGGGTTGGTGTAGATGTCTTTCGGCGTACCGAACTGCTGGATGATCCCGTCCTTCATCACCGCCACCTTGTCGCCCAGGGTCATCGCTTCGATCTGGTCGTGGGTCACGTAGACCGTGGTGGTCTTCAAGCGCTGGTGCATCAGCTTCATTTCGGTACGCATCTCGACCCGCAACTTGGCGTCGAGGTTGGACAGCGGTTCGTCGAACAGGTAGATCTTCGGCCGCCGCGCCAGTGCCCGGCCCATGGCCACACGCTGTTGCTGGCCGCCGGAAAGTTGGCCGGGCTTGCGATTGAGCAGGTGCTCGATCTGCAGCAGCTTGGCCACGCGGTTGACCTCTTCGTCGATGTCCGACTGTTTCATCTTGCGGATTTTCAGGCCGAACTCGATGTTCTCGCGCACGCTCATGGTCGGGTACAGCGCGTAGGACTGGAACACCATGGCGATGTCGCGATCTTTCGGGCTCATGCCGCTGACATCCTGATCGCCGATCATGATCGCGCCGCCGGTGATGGTCTCAAGGCCGGCGATGCAGTTCATCAGTGTCGACTTGCCACAGCCCGAAGGTCCGACCAGGATCAGGAACTCACCGTCCTTGATCGACAACTCGATGTTCTTCAGGGTGTCCGGCAGGCCGGCACCATAGGTCTTGTTTACGTTGCGAAGTTCAAGCGTTGCCATGATTACCCCTTGACTGCGCCGGCCGTCAGACCGCGCACGAAATACTTGCCTGCGACCACATAGACCAGCAGGGTCGGCAGCCCGGCGATCATCGCCGCCGCCATGTCCACGTTGTATTCCTTGGCCCCGGTACTGGTGTTGACCAAGTTGTTCAGCGCCACCGTGATGGGCTGCGAGTCACCGCTGGAGAACACCACGCCGAACAGGAAGTCGTTCCAGATCTGCGTGAACTGCCAGATCAGGCAGACCATGATGATCGGGGTGGACATTGGCAGGATGATCCGCCGGAAAATGGTGAAGAACCCCGCACCGTCCAGTCGCGCCGCCTTCACCAATGCATCGGGAATGCTGACGTAGTAGTTGCGGAAGAACAGCGTGGTGAATGCCAGGCCGTAGACCACGTGCACGAACACCAGGCCTGTGGTGGTGCTGGCCAGGCCCATTTTGCCGAGGGTGAACGAGGCCGGCAGCAGGACGGTCTGGAACGGCAGGAAGCACCCGAACAGCAACAGGCCGAAGAACAACTGCGAACCGCGAAAACGCCACATCGACAGCACGTAGCCGTTCAAGGCACCGATGGCGGTAGAGATCAGCACCGCCGGGACGGTGATCTTGATCGAGTTCCAGAAGTAGCCGTCGACGGTGGCCCAGGCCTTGACCCAGCCGATGCCACTGACCACGGTCGGCCAGCTCAGCAGGTTGCCGGTGCTGATGTCTTCCGGCGTCTTGAAGCTGGTCAACAGCATGACCACCAACGGCACCAGGTAAAGCAGTACGGCGAGGATCAGCACCGCGTAGATGGCGATGCGACTCAGGCTGATGGAAGGTTTGGCAGCGAGACTAGTCATGACGCTTGGTCCTCAGCTCGGAGTACAGGTAAGGCACGATGATTGCGAGAATCGCACCGAGCATCAGGATTGCACTGGCCGAGCCCATGCCCATCTGACCGCGACTGAACGTGAAGGAATACATGAACATGGCTGGCAGGTCGGAGGAGTAGCCCGGGCCGCCGGCCGTCATCGCGGCCACCAGGTCGAAGCTCTTGATCGCGATGTGCGCCAGGATCATCACGGCGCTGAAGAACACCGGGCGCAGGCTCGGCAGCACCACTTTCCAGTAGATGCGCGGCATGCTCGCGCCATCGATCTGCGCGGCACGGATGATCGATTGATCGACACCCCGCAGGCCGGCCAGGAACATCGCCATGATGAAACCCGAGGCCTGCCATACCGCGGCGATCACCAGACAGTACACCACGCGATCCGGGTCGATCAGCCAATCCAGGCGGAAGCCTTCCCAACCCCAGTCACGCAACAATTTGTCCAGGCCCATGCCCGGGTTGAGCAGCCATTTCCAGGCCGTACCGGTGACGATCATCGAGAGCGCCATCGGGTACAGGTAAATGGTGCGGATGAAACCTTCGCGACGAATGCGCTGGTCAAGGAACACCGCCAGCAACACGCCGATCACCAGGGTGATACCGATGAACAGGCCGCCGAACAGCGCCAGGTTCTTGCTCGCCACCCACCAGCGGTCGTTGTCCATCAGCCGCGCGTATTGCGCCAGGCCTGCCCATTTGTAGTTCGGCAGGAACGTCGACGTGGTGAACGACAGGACGAACGTCCACAAGATATAGCCATAGAAGCCCACCAGGACGATGAACATGCTCGGCGCCAGCACCAGTTTCGGGAGCCAGCGCTGCAATGCATCGAACGGCGAGGCCTTGCTGAACACAGCAACAGAACTCATGGGAAGATCCAGTACAAGAGAAAAGGACTACAAAACATTCCCTGTGTGGGAGCGGGCTTGTGTGGGAGCTGAGCTTGCTCGCGATGAAGGCACCTCGGTCTTTCCAATGACCGCGTTATCGTTCATCGCGAGCAGGCTTTGCTCCCACAGGCTCGCTCCCATAAGGGAAGCGGCGCTAATTACTTCGCAGACTGAACCGCTGCGCCGAGTTTCTTGGCGGCATCGGCAGGGTCGGCTTTCGGGTCGTTGATGTAGTTGGTCACCACATCGAAGAACGCACCCTGTACGGCCAGCGTGGTCGCCATGTTGTGCGCCATGCTTGGCTGCAGGCCGCCGGACTTGGCGTCTGTCAGGAAGTCCTTGGCAGCGGTCTGGGCACAGGAATCGAAACCGTACTTGGCCATGTCGCCGAGCATGTCGTTACGAACCGGGATCGAGCCTTTGTTGATGCTGAAGACTTTCTGGAAGTTCTCGCCCAACACGACTTTGGCGATGTCCTGCTGGCCAGCCGCAGTGCCCTTGTCCTTCTGCTTGAACACCGCCAGGGAGTCGATGTTGTAGGTGAAGGCCTTGTCGGTGCCCGGGAAGGCCACGCACTCGTAGTCCTTGCCGGCGACTTTCTTCGCCGCGGTCCACTCGCTCTTGGCCCAGTCACCCATGATCTGCATGCCGGCCTTGCCGTTGATGACCTTGGCCGCTTCAAGGTTCCAGTCCTGGCCCTTGCCGTCGGCGTCCATGTAGGTCGCGACTTTCTTCAGTTCGGTCAGCGCCTTGACCATTTCCGGCCCCGTCAGCGCCTTGCTGTCCAGGTCGACCAGGGCTTTCTTGTAGCCATCAGCGCCCATGACCGAGAGCACCACGGCTTCGAATACGGTGCTGTCCTGCCAAGGCTGGCCACCGTGGGCGAGCGCAATAAAGCCCGCTGCCTTGAGCTTGTCGCCGGCCGCGTAGAATTCTTCGAGGGTGGTCGGGTTCTTGGTGATGCCGGCTTTCTTGAAGACTTCCGGGTTGATCCACAGCCAGTTGACGCGGTGGATGTTCACCGGCACGGCGACGTAGTCACCTTCGTACTTCACGGTATCGGAGACTTTCTTGTCGAGCAGGCCGTCCCACTTCTCGGCTTTGGCAACATCTTTGAGGATGTCGGTGTCGAGCAGCCCGGTGGACGCCCATTCCTGGATGTCCGGGCCCTTGATCTGGGCGACGCCCGGTGGGTTGCCGGCCACGGCACGGCTCTTGAGCACGGTCATGGCAGTGGAACCGCCACCACCGGCGACAGCGCCGTCCTTCCAGGTAAAGCCGTCTTTTTCTACCTGGGCCTTGAGCACATCGACCGCGGCTTTTTCGCCACCCGACGTCCACCAGTGGACGACTTCCACGGAACCTTTGGATTCGGCGGCAAGGGTAGTGACAGGGAATGCTGCGACGGGAAGCAAGGAAGCAAGAGAAATGACAGTAGCGAGGCGAGAAATCGCATTCATCTAGAATTACCTTTCTTGTTGTTATGCATGCAAGTCTGGTGCTTGCGCTGCATGGATTCTAATCAGAGGGAATCCCTTCGCAGGTAACGAAGGGACGTGCAAATGTCACGACATGGTTACACAGGCGAAGGACTGGATAACCGCGCCAGGGCTGAGGCCATGCTTGGTGCCAAGGGCAGGCGCGGAATCAGGACCGCCTGCCAGGCGTGATACAGGTCCGGCTTGCCCGGCCAGATATCGGCGCTGGGGCAATTTTGCGGATCGAGTTCGTGATGCCAACTGCCGTTGCAGCGGTCGATGAAATGTTTGTCACAGAACTCCCAGAAGCGCCGGTACCAGGCTTCGTACTTCGCCTCGTCGGTGCGCTTGAGCAAGGCGCTGGCAGCGGCCGCCGCTTCGGCGTGAACCCAGTGCAGGCGATGGCGAACCACGGCGCGGTTGTCCCAATCCAGGGTGTAGACAATGCCCGGCGCACCATCGACGTCCCAGCCGTGACGACAGTTATGGTCGAAGAGCTTTTGCGCATCCTGGGCCAGCCAGCCCGGGGTCAGCATGCCGATCTGGACGCGCGCCGCTTCAAGGTGCAGCAGCAATCGCGCCCATTCGAAACCGTGGCCTGGGGTGGTGCCGTAGGGACGAAAACCATCGGCAGGGTTGTCCTGGTTGTATTCGCGCAGCGGCTGCCAGTGGCGATCGAAATGCTCCACCACCAGGTAGTCGTTGGCGGCGGCATGGGTGTGGATCACCCGTTCGACGATGTGCAGGGCGCGAGCCAGCCAGCGTGGGTCGTCGGTGGCATCGGCCAGGGCGAGGAAGGCTTCGGTGGCGTGCATGTTGCTGTTGGCGCCACGATAGGCCTCTTCCTCGCTCCAGTCGCGGTTGAAGGATTCGCGCAGTGCCCCCTCTTCCTCGCTCCAGAAATGCTCATCGATGATCCGCACCGCTTCGTCCAGCAACGCCTGGGCGCCGGGACGCTGGGCCACCACCGCGGAACTGGCCGCCAGGGCAACGAAGGCATGCAGGTAGGCCGCCTTGCCCGCGCCGTCTTCATCAGGCCGCGTCGTGGCAAACCAGCCACCGTGCTCGGCGTCGCGCAAGGAGCCGCTCAGCGCCTGGACGCCGTGGTCCACCAGCTCGGCAAACCCCGGCAGGCCCTGGATGTGGGCCATGGCGAAGCTGTGGGTCATGCGCGCAGTGTTCATGGTCTCGGCCCGGGCATCGGCCGGCAGGTGGCCGCGCTCGTCCAGGTTGCCGAAGCCGTCCGCCAGCTTCGACGCCTTGGCGAACGCCAGCAGCCGCAAGCCTTCGTCGGCAAGCCATTGCTGGTGGCCAGGGGCGTTCAGCCAACTGCTGAAGGCCGGTTGGAAGGTGTCCATTGGGTGGTACCTTTTTTGTTGTTTTGACGCAGGGAGTCTAAACAAGGGATGGCGAGGGGCAGGTAACGAAAGGGGCGAGTTATGTCACCAAGCTGTGACATTTACTTTGATGATCGTTCCCACGCTCTGCGTGGGAATGCATCAACGGACGCTCCGCGTTCGGCTTTAGATGGGACGCAGAGCGTCCCGGGCTGCATTCCCACGCAGAGCGTGGGAACGATCAGTCAACACGGCTGGCTACTCCACACTGCGGGGCAACTGCAACGTCACCCGCAATCCGCCCTCGCGAAGGTTCTGCAGGCTCACTTCCCCGCCATGGCTGTGGGCGATGTTGCGGGCGATGCCCAGGCCCAGGCCATAGCCTTGCTGCTGCCCGGCGAGGCGGAAGTGCGGTTCGAAGACCTGCTCCAGGCGCTGTTCCGGCACGCCGGGGCCTTCGTCGTCGACGTGCAGGATGAAGGCAGTTTCATCGTCATCGATGTGCAGGTGGGCGTTCTGGCCGTATTTCAAGGCGTTGTCGATCAGGTTGCCGATGCAGCGCTTGAGGGCCAGCGGCTTGCCGGGATATGGCGCCAGCGCCCGGCCATCCTGGGTCACCCGGCCGTTGCCGTTGGGCGCCAGGTAAGGTTCGACCAGGCAATCGAGCACATGGTTGAGGTCCACCGGCTCGATGTTTTCGTGGATGTCGGTGTCCTTGACGCATTGCAGCGCGCCTTTGACCAGCAGTTCCAGCTCATCCAGGTCACGACCGAACTTGGCCTGCAGGCTCTCGTCTTCCAGCAGCTCGACTCGCAGCCGCAATCGGGTGATCGGTGTGCGCAAGTCGTGGGAGATCGCGCTGAACAATTGACTGCGCTCCGTCAGGTAACGGCTGATGCGTTCGCGCATGGCATTGAACGCACGCCCCACCTCCACCACTTCGCTACCACCGCCCTCGGCCACCGGCTCCACTTCGGCGCCCAGGGACATGTCCCGCGCGGCCCGGGCCAAACGCTTGAGCGGTCGGCTCTGCCAGTGCACCAGCAAACCGATGAACAGCAACAACAAGCTGCTGGTGAGCACGATGAAACCGACCTGTTGCTTGGGCAGGTCCTGCTCTTCGAGGCTGGTGTAGGGTTCGGGCAGCAGCGAGGCGATGTACAGCCACTCCCCCGGCGCCATCTGGATCTGCGTGACCAGCACCGGCGGGTTCACCGGTTCCAGGGTCAAGGCGTAGTGAGCCCACGAACGGGGCAGCTCATCGAGCTTGAGCCCGGCATTGAAGATCCGCAGGTCGTCGGGGCTGACAAAATTCACCGAGATGTCGGCGCTATTGCCCAGGGACCGGCGCAGCACGTCGTCCACTGCCTTGAGCACCGCCAGTTTGCGCGGCGTGATCGGCAGCACATCCATACCCAGGGGCTTATCGTTGAGCGTCACGACAAACCGCGTGCCGCCCATGCTGCGCAACTGGTCCAGCACCAATGGCCGATACGCCACTGGCAGCGAACGCAAATAACTGACGCTGGCGGTCATCGAATGAGCCAGGCTGCGGGCACTGGTGACCAGACCTTCGAGCTGGGTGGCGCGCAGTTGCGAGACCCAGATCAGGCTGGACAGGGTCTGGGCGAACAGCACCACCAGCAAGGTCAGCAACAGCATCCGCCCCAGCAACGAGCGCGGTACCGGTACCCGTCGGGCGACTTTTTTGATCCAGTCAATGACCATTGCTGGCAACCACACTGGCCGCCAGCTGATAACCGCTGCCACGCACCGTGCGAATCAGCCGTGGCGGCTTGTCGGTATCACGCAGGCGCTGGCGCAGGCGACTGACTGCCATGTCGACGATTCGGTCCAGGGGCATCAGCTCACGACCACGGGTCGCATTGCCGATGGTGTCGCGATCGAGGATTTCCTGGGGATGATCGAGAAACAACTTGAGCAGGGCGAAATCGGCACCGGAGAGAATCACTTCTTCACCGTCGGTGTGAAACAACCGATGACTGACCATGTCCAGCCGCCATTCATCGAAGGCCAGCACTTCACCGCCGGAGCGTTCCTGGCCGAATTGCGCCCGACGCAGCAGCGCCTTGATGCGCGCCTGCAATTCCCGTGGGCTGAAAGGCTTGCCCAAGTAATCATCGGCGCCCAGTTCAAGACCAATGACCCGGTCGGCCTCGTCGGAACTGGCGGTGAGCATGATGATCGGCACATGGGCCTGGCGTGGGTGCTGGCGAACCCAGCGGCAAAGGCTGAAGCCGTCTTCATCGGGCAGCATCACATCAAGGATCACCAGGTCGCTCGGTGCATCGTTCAGCGCCTGGCGAAACCCGGCACCGTCGGGTGTGGTCCGCACCTGGAACCCCGCACGGCTGAGGTAGGTGTCCAGCAGTTCGCGAATCTCCTGGTCGTCGTCGACCAACAAAATCGATTTGTTCACTGAACTCACGGGCCTCGTCCTTGTTGTTTGGATGGGGGCGATTATGCCTGATGGACATCGAGTTTTTTATCGCCTGTTCGGACCTTATCGCGAGCAAGCTTTGCTCCCACAGTGCTCCCCGCAAGATCAAGCACATCTTGTGGGAGCAAGGCTTGCCCGCGATGCAAGCGACGCGGTCTTAACTTTGCTCCAACGCCACACCCGCGCCCATCAGGCCCGAGTACGGCGCGGTCACCAGCCAGACCGGAATGCCCTTGAAGTAATCGCTCATGCAGCCCTTGTCGGCGAAGCAACGGGCGAAACCACTTTCGAGGAAGAAATCGGCAAACCGCGGGACCACGCCCCCGACGATATAGACACCGCCACGCCCGCCCAGCGTCAACACATTGTTGCCGGCCACGCGCCCCAGCCAGCGGCAGAACTGCTCGAGCACTTCCAGGGCAATCGGGTCGCCAGCCAGGCCAGCGGCAGTGATGGATTCGGGGGTGTCGAGCACCGGCACATGGCCGTCCACTGCGCAAATGGCCCGGTACACCCGAGGCAAGCCGCTGCCACTCAGGGCGGTTTCGGCGCTGACGTGGCCGATTTCGTTGTAGATGTGCTGCCACAGCTGGGTTTCCCGCGGGCTGCTCATGGGCAGGTCGACATGGCCGCCCTCCCCCGGCAACGCCGCGAAACGCCCCTCGCCCAGGTCCAGCAGCGTACCGACGCCCAGCCCGGTGCCCGGGCCGATCACCACTGCCGGGCGCAACGGCTCCGGGGTGCCTTCGCACACGACCCGGTACTCATCGGGACGCAAGCAAGTCATGCCCAGGGCCATGGCCGAGAAGTCGTTGACCAGCAACAGCTTCTCCACCTGCAAGGTCTGGCAGAACGCCAGGTTGCTCAGGCGCCAGTGATTGTTGGTAAAGCGAAACTCATCGCCGCTCACGGGACCGGCCACCGACAGGCACACCGAACCGATGGCGCCCGGCTTCAGGCCCAGGCCACTGAGGTACACCTGAATTGCATCTTCCGGGCAGGCATAATCCGCCGTTGCCAGCACCTGGATGTTTTCCAGGGTGTGGTTTTTCCACAGCGCAAAGCGTGCGTTGGTCCCACCGATATCACCGACCAAAGCCAGTTTCAATTAAGCGTCTCCAGGGCAGAGGTGAAGGCGCTGGCGCCCTGCTCCGCCGAGCTGAAGGCCATGCGCATGAAACCGAACAGCTCGCGACCAGTGCCGATGTTGTTGCCCAACAGGCCCTTGGCCGGCGTGCGCGCGGCGAATTCCTCGGCGTCCACCTTCAATTCCAAGGTGCCTTTGACGCCATCGACACGGATGATATCGCCCTCCTGCACCCGGGCCAACGCACCACCGACATAAGCTTCGGGGCTGACATGAATGGCCGCCGGGATTTTCCCCGATGCGCCAGACATGCGCCCGTCGGTCACCAGCGCCACTTTGAAGCCACGGTCCTGCAATACGCCGAGGAACGGCGTCATCTTGTGCAACTCCGGCATGCCGTTGGAGCGCGGGCCCTGGAAACGCATCACCGCGACGAAGTCTTTCTCCAGCAGGCCGGCCTTGAACGCGTCGGCCAGGTCCTGTTGATCCTGGAACACCATCGCAGGCGCTTCGACAACCTGGTTTTCCAAGGCCACGGCGGAGACCTTCATCACCCCACGGCCCAAGTTGCCTTCCATCACCCGCAGGCCGCCTTCAGACGAGAACGCGCGAGCCACCGGGCGCAGGATGTTTTCGTCGAGGCTTTCGATCGGGCCGTCGCGCCACACCAGCTCGCCGTCCTCGAGGAACGGTTCCTGGGTGTAGCGGCTCAGGCCGTGACCGAGCACGGTGTTGACGTTTTCGTGGAGCAAACCGGCTTCCAGCAATTCACGGATCAGGAACGACATCCCGCCCGCCGCCTGGAAGTGGTTGATGTCGGCCTTGCCGTTCGGGTAGACGTGACTCAGGGTTGGCACCACCTCGGAGAGGTCGGCCATGTCCTGCCAGGTCAGCTGGATGCCCGCCGCCATGGCGATGGCCGGCATGTGCAGGGTGTGGTTGGTAGAGCCGCCAGTGGCGTGCAGCGCAACGATGGAGTTGACCAGCGAGCGTTCGTCGACGATTTCGCCGATGGGCATGAAGTTGCCGCTTTGCTTGGTCATGCGCGTGACCTGGAACGCCGCTTCACGGGTCAGGGCATCGCGCAATGGCGTGTTCGGATTGACGAACGAGGCGCCCGGCAAGTGCAGGCCCATCACCTCCATCAACAACTGGTTGGTGTTGGCGGTGCCGTAGAAGGTGCAGGTGCCGGGGCTGTGGTAGGACTTCATCTCCGATTCCAGCAGCTCTTCGCGGGTGGCCTTGCCTTCGGCGTAGCGCTGGCGGACGTCGGCTTTTTCCTTGTTGGAAATGCCCGAGACCATAGGCCCGCCTGGCACGAAGATCGTCGGCAAGTGACCGAAGCGCAGCGCGCCCATCATCAGGCCCGGGACGATCTTGTCGCAGATGCCGAGCATCAGTGCGCCGTCAAACATGTTGTGGGACAGCGCCACCGCCGTTGAGAGGGCGATCACTTCGCGGCTCGGCAGGCTCAGTTCCATCCCCGCCTCGCCCTGGGTCACGCCATCGCACATCGCTGGCGTGCCACCGGCGAACTGGCCGACCGAGCCGATTTCGCGCAGGGCTTTCTTGATCTGTTCCGGGAAGGTTTCGTAGGGCTGGTGGGCCGAGAGCATGTCGTTATAGGACGACACGATGGCGATGTTGGCGGCGTTCATCATCCGTAGGTGATGCTTGTCTTCGGTGCCGCAACCAGCCACGCCGTGAGCGAAGTTGGCGCACTGCAGCTTGCCGCGCATCGGACCGTCGCTGGCAGCACCATGGATCAATGCAAGGTAAGCCTGACGCGTGGCGCGGCTGCGGGCGATAAGCCGTTCGGTGACCTCAAGAACGCGGGGATGCATGTGTAGAACTCCAGGCTAACGGGTGTGGCGACCTGATTGTCTATGCTGATCAAAAGCCCGCTGCACGCTGTGTAAAAGGCGAGGCGACAGACGATTTTTGACCATTCGGACCAGTTGATTCAGGTCACTCGTTGTAGATAAAACAAAATATTGCCACTAAAAAGGCTTGTTTTCTATTTTTATGCGAATAATCTTGTAATTCCAACAACAAATCGACGGCGGCGCAGTTAATGACTCTTAGAATCGCAATCAATGGTTTTGGCCGCATCGGCCGCAACGTCCTCCGTGCACTGTATACCCAAGGCTATCGTCGCGACCTGCAGATCGTCGCCATCAACGACCTGGGTGACAGTGCAATCAATGCTCATCTGCTCAAGTTCGACACCGTCCACGGCACGTTCGATGCCGACGTGCAGCACGATCACGAAAGCCTGACGGTCAATGGCGACCGCATCTCGGTCAGCGCCATCCGCAACCCGGCCGAACTGCCTTGGGCGGCTGAAAAAATCGACGTCGTGTTCGAATGCACCGGCCTGTTCACCGATCGCTCCAAGGCAGCCGCGCATATCAGCGCCGGCGCCCGCAAGGTGATCATCTCGGCCCCGGCCAAGGGCGCCGATGCCACCGTCGTGTACGGTGTGAACCACGATATCCTGCGCCAGTCCCACCAGATCATCTCCAACGCTTCGTGCACCACCAACTGCCTGGCCCCAGTGGCCCAGGTACTGCACCGCGAGCTGGGCATCGAAAGCGGCCTGATGACCACCATCCATGCCTACACCAACGACCAGAACCTGACCGACGTCTACCACAGCGACCCGTACCGCGCCCGCTCGGCCACGCAGAACATGATCCCGAGCAAGACCGGCGCCGCCGAGGCGGTGGGCCTGGTGCTGCCGGAACTGGCGGGCAAGCTGACCGGCATGGCGGTGCGTGTACCGGTGATCAACGTGTCCCTGGTCGACCTGACCGTACAGCTCAAGCGCGAAGCGTCGGCCGAAGAAGTCAACGAACTGCTGCGCCATGCCAGCCAGCATTCGAAGATCCTCGGCTACAACACCCTGCCGCTGGTCTCCAGTGACTTCAACCACAACCCGCTGTCGTCGATCTTCGACGCCAACCACACCAAGGCCAGCGGCAAGCTGCTCAAGGTACTGGCCTGGTATGACAACGAATGGGGCTTCTCCAACCGCATGCTGGATAACTGCCTGGCGTTGTGTAACGCCGAGTAACTCATTGCTGGCCAATGTGGAGCGGGCCTGTAAGAGCAAACCCTGGGAGCAGGCCTGTGGGAGCAAAGCTTGCTCGCGATGACACCGTCACATGCAGCATCTGTGCTGGCTTTGAAATCGCTATCGCGAGCAAGCTTTGCTCCCACAGGTTTGCGCTCCACACAGGGTTTCGGCGTGATGAAATGAAGGCTTGACCTGCCCAGCAGATGATAAGCATTATCATCTACTCGAACCAGATCGGGCCCTACCGTGAGTCAATCGCGCTTTCATCACGTCTTCCTCGCCCAGCGCACGCCGCTGCTGCGCACCCTCGAGCGCATGGTCAGCAACCCCAGTACCGCCGAAGACCTGCTCCAGGAAACCTACCTGCGCGTCACCCGCGCACTGGGCGAACGCACGGTCGAGCACCTCGAACCCTTTGTTTTCCAGACCGCCCGCAACCTGGCGCTGGACCATCTGCGTGCCCGACGCATCCAGTCGCGAACCTTGCTGGATGACGTACCGCCGGAGGTCGTCCACAACGTCGTCGCCCCCCAGAGCAGCGCCGAGGACGCCGCCCATGCCCAACAACTGCTCGAGCGCCTGAACGTCAGCCTCCAGGCCCTGAGTTCGCGACAGCAGCAGATCTTCATTCTCAGCCGCCTGCATGGCCACAGTTACCAGCAAATCGCCGAACGCCTGGGCGTGTCCCTGAGCACCGTGCAAAAGGAACTGAAATTGATCATGGCGATCTGTGTGGGTGTGGCTGAACGTAGCCACGGCGAGCAGTGACCCGCTCCACGCTTCAGGCCATAAGCTGCGCACACGCTTGCCACTTGCTGCGTACAGCTTGTAGCTTGAGCCCGTGCCGCTAAATACCGAGAACCGACTGTGACGGACAATCACCGCTCTGCCGAGCCCACTGCGACACAGCAAACCGCCCATGCCATGGAACAGGCGCTGGACTGGCTGATCCTGCTGGACAACCCCAGCGAGGAACAGACGCGGCAGTTCCACGCCTGGCTGGCGGCCGATCCACGCCATGGCGAGGCGTTCGCCCGGGCCCAGGCGATCTGGAACGGCCCGCAGGTGATGGAAAGTGCCCGCCAACTTGAAGCCACGCCCAAGGTCACCGCGCTGTCGCGCCTGCGCGCCCACTGGAAGCCCCTGGCCACTGCCGCAGTGCTGTTTCTCGGCCTGTTCAACTTCAGCGACCTGCCCCTGCGCTTGCAGGCCGACCACCTGACCGTGGTCGGTGAGCGCCAGCGCTTGCAGTTGGAGGACGGCTCCAAGGTCCTGCTCAACACCGATTCGGCCTTCTCCAGCACGTTCAACGAGCAGCGGCAGGTGGCGCGTCTGTACAAGGGCGAGGCGTTTTTCGAAGTCCCGGGCAACCGTAGCCTGCCGCTGGAAATCGATGCCGGCCCGGTCATGGCCAGCGTCAGCGACACCACGTTCGCCGTGCGTTACCTCGACGGCGTGGCCCAGGTCCAGGTGCAGCGCGGCGACGTGGACCTGCGGGCCACCCGCAACGACACCCATGTGCGGCTGTCAGCCGGCGAAAGCATCCGCATCGGCCCCAACGGCTTCGACCGTCCGGCCCGGCTCGATGCCAACACCGACCTGGCCTGGGTCCAGGGTCGGCTGGTGTTCGAAAACCGGCCATTAAACCAGGTACTGGCCGAGCTGCGACGCTATTACCCTGGCTGGATCATCAACGGTAACGAACAATTGGCCAACGTTGCTGTGAC
This sequence comes from Pseudomonas sp. H1_F01, assembly GCF_054681425.1. NCBI lineage: Bacteria > Pseudomonadati > Pseudomonadota > Gammaproteobacteria > Pseudomonadales > Pseudomonadaceae > Pseudomonas > Pseudomonas sp. H1_F01. The sequence goes on from NZ_CP162823.1 coordinate 5,362,264, forward strand.
TGGCAATTACCGCCTCGACCAGCCGCTGGAGGTGGTCCGTTCGCTGGCCCATATCACCTCGGCTCGGCTCCAGGAGTTCCCGGCGCTGGTGATCCTGAACTAAATGAGAATTATTTTTACTCGATAGGCTCCGTTGATTCGTCTCGTTATAGCCAATGCAATTGATTCGCATCCAACGATGTGAATCTGCACCTATAACAGATGCGACACGGAGCGCTATCGATGTCCTCTCGTCTTACTTGCCGGTTCCTTGCCCCCTCTTGCACGCTGTCACTGCTCACCGCCGCCCTGCTGATGGCCGGCGCCGCGCCGCTCGCCCTGGCCGCCACCACCGTGCAACCCGCTGCACGCAACATGGGCGACTACAGCTTTGCCATCGCCCGGCAGCCACTGGTCTCGGCCCTGAATGCATTCACTGCGGTCACCGGCTGGCAAGTCGGCATGCCGGCGGAACTGGCTGCAGGCGTAGCCTCGCCTGGGGTGAACGGCTCGCTGCCACCTGAAAAAGCCCTGGAGCGCCTGTTGGTGGGGACCAACCTGAGCTACCGCAAGCTGGGCGACAACAGCATCGTCCTGGAAAAACGCAGTGCCGGCAGCGCGCTGGAGTTGCAACAGGTGACCATCAGCGCCACCCGCCAGGAACAGGACATCACCAGCGTGCCGAGCACGGTCACCGTCCACGACCGCCAGGAACTGGACCGCAACAACGTCAATACCCTCAAGGACCTGGTGCGCTATGAGCCGGGTGTATCGGTGGGCGGCGCGGGCCAGCGCGGCGGTATCAGCGGCTACAATATCCGCGGCATCGACGGCAACCGGATCCTGACCCAGGTCGACGGCGTGGAGATCCCCGGCGGCTTCTTCAACGGCCCCTACGCCAAGACCCAGCGCAACTACGTCGACCCGGAAATCATCAAGCGCGTGGAAATCCTGCGCGGCCCGGCCTCGGTGCTGTACGGCAGCAATGCCATTGGTGGTGCCGTCAGCTATTTCACTCTCGATCCAGATGACATCATCAAGCCGGGCCAAGACGTTGGCGCCCGCCTGAAGACCGGCTACAGCTCCGCCGACGAAAGCTGGCTCAAGTCCGCCACCGTCGCTGGCCGCAGCGGGCAGTTCGACGGCCTGTTGCACTACAGCCAACGCGACGGTCATGAAACCGAATCCTACGGCAGCCACAACGGCACGGGCCTGGACCGCACCGCCGCCAACCCCGAAGACGTGCGCGCCAACAACGTGCTGGCCAAGCTCGGCTGGAACTACAGCGATGAATCACGCCTTGGCCTGGTCTACGAGAAATACAAGGACGACCGCGACAGCGACCTGAAAAGCGCCTACGGCGGCCCCTACGCCAACGGTCAACCGGCCATCCCCGCCTCTGTGCTGCCCGGCGGCATGTACCAGTGGCGCACCGGCAACGACACCATCACCCGCGAGCGTTTCGGCCTGGAGCACAGCTTCGCCCTCGACAGCCTGCTGGCCGATCACATGAAGTGGAGCCTGAATCACCAGGTCGCCAAGACCGACCAGAGCACCGCCGAATTCTACTTCCCCATCACCCGCCGGGTCCTGCGCACCCGGGAGACCCTCTATGAAGAGAAACAGTGGGTCTTCGACGCGCAACTGGAAAAGGCCTTCAGCGTCGCCGACACCGATCACGCGCTGACTTACGGCACCACCCTCAAGCAGCAGAAAGTCACCGGCTCGCGCAGCGGCAATGGCGTGTGCCTGGCGGTCGGCGTCGGTTGCTCCGCGGTAGGCGCCATCAGCACCCGGGACGTGCTGGCAAAAGCCAGCGATTTCCCGGACCCGACCATCAACACCTACAGCCTGTTCGCCCAGGACCAGATCAGTTGGGACAAATGGACCTTCACACCTGGCCTGCGCTACGACTACACCCGGCTCAAGCCGCACCTGACCGAGGAATTCCTCAACACCGTGGACCCCAGCGGCGGCGGTGACGTCAGCGGCAAGAACAAGACCTGGCACCGCGTCTCACCGAAGTTCGGCGTGACCTACGCCCTGAGCGATGAGTACACCTGGTACGGCCAGTACGCCGAAGGCTTTCGCACCCCGACCGCCAAGGCCCTGTACGGTCGTTTCGACAACCCCGGCGCCGGCTATAGCGTAGAACCCAACCCCGATCTGGAACCGGAAAAAAGCAAGAGCTACGAGACCGGCCTGCGCGGCCGTTTCGATTCCGGCTCGTTCGACGTGGCGGTGTTCTACAACAAGTACCGCGACTTCATCAACGAAGATGCCATCACCCCCGGCGCCGACCAGTTGACCTTCCAGAGCAACAACATCCAGCACGCCACCATCAAGGGCGCCGAGGCCAGGGGACGCCTGGAACTGGACGTGTTTGGCGCACCGAAGGGCTTGTACACCCAAGGCTCGGTGGCCTACGCGTACGGTCGCAACAACGACACCGGCGAGCCGCTCAACAGCGTCAACCCGCTGACCGGCGTGTTCGGCCTGGGCTACGACCAGGACCGCTACGGCACGTTGCTCAGTTGGACCTTGGTCAAGAAAAAGGACCGCGTCGACGACAGCAACTTCAACTCGCCCGATGGCGTGAGCAGCCAGTTCAAGACACCGGGCTTCGGCATCCTCGACCTGAGCGGTTTCTACAAGGTGACCGACGACGTAACCGTCAGCGGCGGCCTCTACAACCTCACCGACAAGAAGTACTGGCTGTGGGACGACGTGCGCGGCTACGACAGCGTCGGCGAAGCGGCGGTGCTGAGCCCCGCCAATCTCGATCGCCTGACGGCACCAGGGCGTAACTTCGCGGTGAACCTGATCTGGGATATCTGACTCGATTTGCCAGGCAAAACAAATACCTGTGATGAGGAGAGTCATGTGGGAGCAAGGCTTGCCCGCGATGCAGGCGATGCGGTCTTTCAGAGATCGAGGCGCCTGTTTCGCGGGCAAGCTTTGCTCCCACACCCCTTGCCACACCGGTCTAATTCGAAGGATTTTTTTCATGACCACACAACATCCCGCTTCACGCTCCCAACGTCTGAACCAGATCACCCACGAGCCCCACAGCCGGCTCGACGCGCTGGTCAAGGCCCACGCCCCGTTCGAAACCCCGGCCAGCTTCGCCCGTTTCGTCGTCGCTCAGTACCTGTTCCAGTCGGAACTGGTGGCGCTGTACAACGACGCCGAACTGTCCGCCCTGATCCCCGACCTCCCGGCCCGGTGCCGGGCAGAGGCGGCCAAGGCGGATCTGGCAGACCTGGACACCGAAGTCCCTGCGCCAGTGGCCGGTGCGGTGAAAAACCCGACCCAGGCCGAAGCCCTGGGCTGGCTGTTCGTCTCCGAGGGCTCCAAGCTCGGCGCCGCGTTCTTGATCAAGCGTGCCGTGGGCCTGGGATTGAGCGAGACCTTCGGCGCCCGGCACCTGGCAGAACCTGCCGGAGGGCGCGCCGAAGGCTGGAAATCCTTCACCCGCACCCTCGACGGCCTGGCCTTCAGCGAACAACAGGAAGCCGAGGCGGACCAAGGCGCACTGGACGCCTTCAACCGGTTTACGGTGCTCCTGGAACGCGCTTATGCGGCCGAACTGGCCTGAAGTGTCCGTACTTTCCATTGTGGGAGCGAGCCTGCTCGCGATGGCGTTGGATCAGTCAGCATCAATGTGACTGACATACCGCTATCGCGAGCAGGCTCGCTCCCACAGGGATATCAGCGAATAACAATCAGTGATCACACCGCAAATTCGCATGCCAGAACGCAAGCTGATGAACCGCCCCTCAAAACTCACCCAACTGCTCTTCGCCCTGCTCGCCTACACCAGCCTGGCCATCGGCCTGGTCGCCATCGTCGTGCCCGGCTTGCCGACGACCGAGTTCATCCTGTTGGCCGCCTGGGCCGCGACCCGCAGTTCGCCGCGCCTGAGCGCCTGGCTGGAGAACCATCGTCTGTTCGGGTCGATGCTGCACAACTGGCGCAACGGCAAGGTCATCCCGCGCCGGGCCAAGGTCGGTGCCACCACCAGCATGCTGCTCTGCGCGGGCTTGATGCTGGTGCTGCTCGACCACGCCTGGCCGGTTTACCTCGCACTCGCCGGCATGGGCCTGGGCAATCTGTGGATCTGGTCGCGCCCGGAACAGGCAAAGGGCTCTCGTGGCGAGGGAGCTTGTTCCCGCTGGGCCGCAAAGCGGCCCCCAACGGATTTTTGAACTATGATCGCCCTCTCGTACTGGAGGGCTTTCGATGTCAGATCTGCTCACGTCCATGCAAACCGCACTCGGTTTGCCCACGACCCCGATCACCTTCACTGGCGACGGCGCGCTGCCCTCGGCCTTCGCCGTCACGGAGCTGGCCAGCGCCTGCATCGCCGTGGCCGGGCAGGCGACCGCCGAACTCATCCAGCAACAAACCGCTCGCCAGGCGCCTGTCGAGGTCGACCGGCGCCTGGCGTCGTTCTGGTTCTCCACCTCCCTGCGCCCCATCGGCTGGAGCGTGCCGCCGATGTGGGACCCGGTGGCCGGCGACTACGCCAGCGCCGACGGCTGGATTCGCCTGCACACCAACGCACCGCATCATCGCCTTGCGGCGGAAAAAGTTCTCGGCACCTGTACCGACCGCGCCGACATGGCGGCCAGGGTGGCCCGATGGAACAAGGCCGAGCTGGAGCAGGCCGTGGTCGACGCTGGCGGTTGCGCCGCCGAGATGCGTTCGTGGCAAGCGTGGCAGGCCCATCCCCAAGGCCTGGCGGTCAATGCCGAGCCGCTGGTGCACCTGAGTGAGACGACTGGAGAGCAGCGCAAACCCTGGCTCGGCTCCGTGACCCAGCCACTGGCGGGGCTCAAGGTGCTGGACCTGACCCGCGTGCTGGCCGGCCCCGTCGCCAGCCGCTTCCTCGCCGGCCTGGGGGCCGACGTGCTGCGCATCGACCCGCCGACCTGGAACGAACCCGGCGTGGTGCCGGAAGTCACCCTGGGCAAACGCTGCGCCCGCCTCGACTTGCATCGGGCCGAAGATCGCGCGGCGTTCGAGGCATTGCTCAAGGACACCGACATCCTCTTGCACGGCTACCGTGCCGACGCCCTGGAACGCCTGGGCTACGGCGCCGAGCAGCGCCGGCAGATGGCCCCCGGCCTGATCGACGTCAGCCTCAATGCCTATGGCTGGAGCGGTCCGTGGCTGAACCGGCGCGGCTTCGACAGCCTGGTGCAAATGAGCAGCGGCATCGCCGAAGCCGGCATGGGCTGGAAACACACCGACAAACCGACACCACTGCCGGTGCAAGCGCTGGATCACGGCACCGGCTATCTGCTGGCGACCAGCGCCCTGGTGTTGTTGTCCCGGCGCCTGGCAAGCGGTCACGGCGGCTCGGCACGCTTGTCACTGGCACGCACGGCAAAGCTGTTGATCGAGCGTGGCGTCGGGGATTCGAGCCCATTGCGAGCCGAGGCCGAGGATGATCAGGGCCTGGTGGTCGAACAGACCCCATGGGGACCGGCCCATCGCCTGCAGGTGCCCTTGAAAATCACCGGGACGCCGCTGCAATGGACCTTGCCAGCGGCGGAGCTGGGCGCGCATAGAGCACGTTGGTGACGCGTTGATGTGGGAGCAAGGCTTGCCCGCGATGGAAGCGATGCGGTCTCTCAGAAATCGAGGTGCCTGTTTCGCGAGCAAGCTTTGCTCCCACATAACCCCCCTCGCCACAGGAGACACCTCAACATCGCGGTAAGCCTCACAATTCCAAAAACCCACTGTACAACCCATACGCCGCCATGCCCGCCCCTGACATCACGCAAGCAAAAATCCCCTTTTCCACATGGGTGAACAAGGGTTGGCGCTGCTCGCGCTTGGCCTGGGCAAACAGGATCACCCCGGGCGCATACAACAACGCCGACAGCAGCAGGTATTTCACGCCGCCGGCGTACAGCAACCACACCGCGTAGCACAGCGCCACACCACCGATGAACAGGTCTTTCATGCGCCGGGCCGAGCCCTGTTCGTAGGTTTCCCCCCGGGCGCAAAGCAGCACCGCATAGGCCGCCGACCACAGGTATGGCACCAGGATCATCGACGAGGCGAGGTAGATCAGGCTGGTGTAGGTGCCTGCGGAAAACAGAGTGATCAGCAAAAACAGCTGGATCATGCCATTGGTCAGCCACAGCGCGTTGACCGGCGCGTGGTTGGCATTTTCCTTGGTCAGGAACGCCGGCATGGTCTTGTCCCGGGCGGTGGCGTAGAGGATTTCAGCGCACAACAGCGCCCAGGACAGCAAGGCTCCCAACAGTGAAACCGCCAGCCCCAGGCTGATCAGCAACGCACCCCAAGGCCCGACAATGTGCTCCAGGACACCGGCCAGGGACGGGTTCTGCAACTGCGCCAGTTCCGGCTGGCTCATGACCCCCAGGGACAACACATTCACCAGCACCAGCAGCGCCAATACCCCGAGGAACCCGATCACCGTCGCACGCCCTACGTCCACACGTCTCTCTGCCCGTGCCGAATAGACGCTGGCGCCTTCGATGCCGATGAACACGAACACCGTCACCAGCATCATGTGCCGCACCTGGTCCATCACACTGCCCAGGTCCGGGCTCATCGCGCCCCAGATATCGCGGGTGAAAATCTCGGCCTTGAAGGCCACGGCGGCCATGACGACGAACATCAACAGCGGCACGACCTTGGCCACGGTGGTCACCAGGTTGATGAGCGCCGCCTCCTTGATCCCGCGCAGCACCAGGAAATGCACCGCCCACAGCAATAACGACGCACAGCCGATGGCCACCGGCGTGTTGCCTTGGCCGAACACCGGGAAGAAGTAGCCCAAGGTGCTGAACAGCAAGACGAAGTAGCCGACATTGCCCATCCAGGCGCTGATCCAGTAGCCCCAGGCAGACGAGAAGCCCATGTAGTCGCCGAACCCGGCCTTGGCATAGGCGTACACGCCCGAGTCCAATTCCGGCTTGCGATTGGCCAGGGTCTGGAACACGAAGGCCAGGGTCAGCATGCCGACGGCAGTAATCGACCAGCCGATCAGCACCGCACCGACATCGGCCCGAGCCGCCATGTTTTGCGGCAGGGAAAAAATCCCGCCGCCGATCATTGACCCCACCACCAGGGCGATCAGTGCGCCCAGTGGCAACTTTTCAATCGGCTGCGGCATTTTTTCTCACTATTAAATTAAGTAAATAAAGCGACATAACGTTTTTGAATAACGTCATCCACACAAAGTCCAAAGGCTTATGACTCGACCATTCTCCAAGAGCGTAATTAAAAAGACCATGACGCCCGTTATTTTTTTGTCACGAATGCAGCCTACAAAATAGTTGCGACTCAACGGAAATCAACTAGCGTGAATAATCCTGCGGCAAGAAAACCTTCACAAACCCTTTGCCAAATGCCCTGAAACGGGCCTTTCGAGCAACTTCAAGACGCCAACGGACGGTGTTAACTCCTTCATTAACAATGGAATGTTGTCATGCACTGATCCAGATCAGATATTCAACTTTCAAATCGACTTAGTCTATTGACTCTCTTCTCCTGCACTGGAGTCTCGCAAATGTCTGATACGCCCGGAAAACTTCGATTGGGTGCGCTGGTTGCACTGGTGGTCGGCTCAATGATCGGCGGGGGAATCTTTTCCTTGCCACAAAACATGGCGGCCAGTGCCGATGTCGGTGCAGTGCTGATCGGCTGGGCGATTACCGCCGTCGGCATGCTGACCCTGGCCTTCGTGTTCCAGACCCTGGCCAACCGCAAACCCGATCTGGATGGCGGGGTGTACGCCTACGCCAAGGCCGGGTTCGGCGACTACATGGGTTTCTCATCCGCCTGGGGTTACTGGATCAGCGCCTGGCTGGGCAACGTCGGCTACTTCGTGCTGCTGTTCAGCACCTTGGGCTACTTCTTCCCGGTGTTTGGTGAAGGTAATACCGTCGCAGCGGTGATCGGCTCATCGGTCCTGCTATGGGCCGTGCACTTCCTGGTATTGCGAGGCATCAAGGAAGCGGCATTCATCAACCTGGTGACCACCATCGCCAAGGTCGTACCGCTTGTATTGTTTGTGCTGATCGCCGTATTCGCGTTCAAGCTCGATATTTTCACCGCTGATATCTGGGGCCTGAAGAACCCAGACCTGGGCAGCGTGCTGAACCAGGTGCGCAACATGATGCTGGTCACCGTGTGGGTGTTCATCGGCATCGAGGGCGCGAGTATTTTTTCCGCCCGCGCCGAGAAACGCACCGACGTGGGCAAGGCCACCGTCATCGGCTTCATCACCGTGCTGCTGTTCCTGGTACTGGTGAACGTGCTGTCCCTGGGCATCATGACCCAGCCTGAACTGGCGAAGTTGCAGAATCCGTCCATGGCCGCCGTTCTGGAGCATGTCGTGGGGCATTGGGGCGCGGTGCTGATCAGCGTCGGCCTGATTATCTCGCTGCTCGGCGCCCTGCTGTCCTGGGTGTTGCTGTGCGCCGAGATCATGTTCGCCGCCGCCAAAGACCACACCATGCCCGAGTTCCTGCGCCGGGAGAACGCCAACCACGTACCGGCCAACGCCCTGTGGCTGACCAATGCAATGGTCCAGCTGTTTTTGGTCATCACCCTGTTCTCGGCCAGCACCTACCTGTCACTGATCTACCTCGCCACCTCGATGATCCTGGTGCCGTACCTGTGGTCGGCGGCCTACGCAGTGCTGCTGGCGGTGCGCGGCGAGACCTATGAGAACGCCCTGGCCGAGCGCCGCAAAGACCTGGCCATCGGTGCCATCGCCCTGATCTACGCGGTGTGGCTGCTGTATGCCGGCGGCATCAAGTACCTGCTGCTCTCCGCCCTGCTCTATGCCCCCGGCGCGATCCTGTTCGCCAAGGCCAAGCACGAGCTGGGCAAACCGATTTTCACCTCTGTCGAGAAGCTGATTTTTGCCGCAGTGATCGCAGGCGCCCTGGTGGCGGCCTACGGACTCTACGACGGCTTCCTGACCTTGTAGTTGGCTGATTGTTCTAACTGGAGGATTTGTAATGACCACGGAAAAAGTGAAATACGGCGTGCATTCCGAAGCCGGCAAATTACGTAAAGTCATGGTGTGCTCCCCAGGCCTGGCCCACCAGCGGCTGACCCCGAACAACTGCGACGAACTGCTGTTCGACGATGTGATCTGGGTCAACCAGGCCAAGCGCGACCATTTCGATTTCGTCACCAAGATGCGCGAGCGCGACATCGACGTGCTGGAGATGCACAACCTGCTGACCGACATCGTCGCCATCCCCGAAGCCCTGGACTGGATCCTGCAGCGCAAGATCACCGCCAACTCGGTGGGCCTGGGCCTGGTGAACGAAGTCGGTTCGTGGCTGCGCAGCCTGGAGCCGCGCCATATCGCCGAATTCCTGATCGGTGGCGTCTCGGCCGATGACCTGCCGGACAGCTTCGGTGGCAAGACCATCCAGATGTTCCGCGACTTCCTCGGGCACTCCAGCTTCATCCTGCCGCCGCTGCCCAACACCCAGTTCACCCGCGACACCACCTGCTGGATCTACGGCGGCGTGACCCTGAACCCGATGTATTGGCCGGCGCGCCGCCAGGAAACCCTGCTGGCCAGCGCCATCTACAAATTCCACCCCGAGTTCACCCAGGCTGACTTCCAGGTCTGGTACGGCGACCCGGACCAGGAGCACGGCAACGCCACCCTCGAAGGCGGCGACGTGATGCCCATCGGCAACGGCGTGGTGCTGATCGGCATGGGCGAACGCTCGTCCCGCCAGGCCATCGGCCAATTGGCGCTGAACCTGTTCAAGCACAAAGCCGTGGAGCGGGTGATCGTCGCCGGCTTGCCGAAATCCCGCGCCGCCATGCACCTGGACACCGTGTTCAGCTTCTGCGACCGCGACCTGGTCACGATTTTCCCGGAAGTGGTGAGCCAGATCGTCGCCTTCTCCCTGCGCCCTGACGAGAGCAAACCCGGCGGCATCGACGTGCGCCGCGAGGACAGCAGTTTCCTCGACACCGTGGCCGCGGCCCTCAAGCTGCCAGCGCTGCGAGTGGTGGAAACCGGCGGCAACAGCTTCGCCGCCGAACGCGAGCAATGGGACGACGGCAACAACGTGGTGGCCGTGGAGCCGGGCGTGGTGATCGGCTACGACCGCAACACCTACACCAACACGCTGCTGCGCAAGGCCGGTGTGGAAGTCATCACCATCAGTGCCAGCGAACTGGGCCGGGGCCGGGGCGGCGGTCACTGCATGACCTGCCCGATCATCCGCGACCCGATCGATTACTAACCTTTGAGCCTGGGCCGGCACTGCTCTGCATCCAACGGCAGAGACCGGCCCCGGGGATAACCTACACCTGAGGAGATCCACATCATGGCGTTCAACATGCGCAACCGCAGCCTGCTGAGTCTGATGCACCACACCAACCGCGAGCTGCACTACTTGCTGGACCTGTCCCGCGACCTCAAACGTGCCAAATACACCGGCACCGAGCGTCCACACCTGCAAGGCAAAAACATCGCGCTGATCTTCGAAAAGACCTCGACCCGCACCCGCTGCGCCTTCGAAGTCGCGGCCCATGACCAGGGCGCCCACGTCACCTACATCGACCCGGTGTCATCGCAGATCGGTCACAAGGAAAGCATGAAAGACACCGCCCGGGTCCTGGGGCGGATGTTCGACGCCATCGAATACCGAGGCTTCGAACAGGAGATCGTCGAGGAACTGGCCAAGTTCGCCGGGGTGCCGGTGTTCAACGGCCTGACCGCTGAATTCCACCCCACCCAAATGATTGCCGACACCCTGACCATGCGCGAACACAGCGACAAGCCGCTGCATGACATCAGCTACGCCTACCTGGGCGATGCCCGCTACAACATGGGCAATTCGCTGCTGATGATCGGCGCCAAACTGGGCATGGACGTGCGCATCGGCGCGCCGAAAGCCTTGTGGCCGCATCAGGACTTCATCGACCAGTGCCAGGCCTTCGCCGCCGAAAGTGGCGCCCGCCTCACCATCACCGAAGACCCGAAGGAAGCCGTCAAGGGCGTGGACTTCATCCACACCGACATCTGGGTGTCCATGGGCGAGCCGGTGGAAGCCTGGGACGAGCGCATCGAGCAATTGCTGCCCTACCAGGTCAATGCGCAAATGATGAAAGCCTCGGGCAACCCGCGGGTGAAGTTCATGCACTGCCTGCCGGCGTTCCATAACAGCGAAACCAAGGTCGGCAAGGACATCGCCGCCCGTTATCCGAACCTGGCCAATGGCGTGGAAGTGACCGAGGAAGTGTTCGAATCGCCGGCCAACATCGCCTTCGAGCAAGCGGAAAACCGCATGCACACCATCAAGGCGATCCTGGTGTCGGCGTTGGCGGATATCTAGGCGCTTGAAGAGTGATCGTTCCCACGCTCTGCGTGGGAATGCATCCGGTGACGCTCTGCGTCACAGGGGACGCGGAGCGTCCCGGGCGGAGTTCCCACGCAGAGCGTGGGAACGATCATCACTGCGTTCTCGTTCCATTTTTGAAAGGACAGCACCATGCGTATCGTCGTTGCCCTGGGCGGTAACGCCCTCCTGCGTCGGGGTGAACCCATGACCGCAGACAATCAACGCATCAACATCCGCACCGCGACCGAACAGATCGCGAAAATCCACCCTGGCAACCAACTGGTCATCGCCCACGGCAACGGCCCGCAGGTCGGCCTGCTGTCGTTGCAGGCGGCGGCCTACACCTCGGTCACGCCGTATCCGCTGGACGTGCTCGGCGCCGAAACCGAAGGCATGATCGGCTACATCATCGAACAGGAACTGGGCAATCTGCTGGACTTCGAAGTCCCCTTCGCCACGCTCCTGACCCAGGTCGAAGTGGATGGCAACGACCCGGCCTTCCAGAAGCCCAGCAAGCCCATCGGCCCGGTCTACAGCAAAAGCGAGGCGCAAAAGCTCGCGGCCGAAAAGGGCTGGTCCATCGCCCCCGACGGCGACAAGTTCCGCCGCGTGGTCGCAAGCCCCAGGCCCAAGCGCATCTTTGAAATCCGCCCGATCAAATGGCTGCTGGAAAAGGGCAGCATCGTGATCTGCGCCGGCGGTGGCGGCATCCCGACGATGTACGACGCCGACGGCAAGCTGCAAGGCGTGGAAGCGGTGATCGACAAGGACCTGTGCTCGGCGCTGCTGGCCGAACAGCTGGAAAGCGATCTGCTGGTGATCGCCACCGACGTCAACGCCGCGTTCATCGACTTCGGCAAGCCGACCCAGAAAGCCATCGCCCAGGCCCACCCCGACGAAATGGAAAAGCTCGGCTTCGCTGCCGGCTCCATGGGGCCGAAGGTACAGGCCGCCTGCGAATTCGCGCGCAACACTGGCAAGGTTGCGGTGATCGGTTCACTCTCGGACATCGAAGCGATCGTCCAGGGCAAGGCCGGCACCCGCATCAGCACGGCGACACCTGGCATCGCTTATCGATAACAGGAAACTTGCGGGGCGGATCCAGGGTCTGCCCTACTCCCCATGCCTTCAAAGGAGAGTTGCTTATGGCCATGTTCGAACCCGGACACCTGCACATGGAGCGCCATGCGCTGAACAAGGATGACTTCAGCTACAACCTGTTCATCGACTACAAGGTCGATCAGGACGGCAAGGAGGGCACGGGCATGTCATTCCGGGTGCATGGCACCGTCGAAGACAAGTCCCTGGACGAGACGTTCTTCCTGGCCAAGGACCAGGCCTTCGACTTCGCCCGCCATGCCACGCGCGTCGCCCAGAAGTATGGCTTGCCCAAGACCGCGAGCATCGGCTCGATGCACAAGTACTACGACGAAATGTTCGAGGACGTGCGCAAGCAACTGGACGTCAAGCCGGGCGACCCGATGAAACCAGAACACCTGGCATAACCGCCCGAAACCCCCTACCCCTGTTTGTGGGAGCAGACCTGTGGGAGCAAGGCTTGCCCGCGATGGCATCGCCTCGGTCTATCAGTTACACCGAGGTGTTTGCATCGCAGGCAAGCCTTGCTCCCACAAGCTCGCTCCCACAAGGGTTATCAGTGCTCTGAATATCGGGTTAAACACACTCACTGCCAGGCTGGCAACTCGCCACGGCTGACCTATTCTGAAAGTAGTACCCCCGGGTATTCGTTCAGAGGTCACCGCCATGAACATTAAAATAAAAAGACGCCTCGCCATTTTCGTCACCTGCGCCGCCACGCTTGCGCTGTACGGCACCGCGGCCTACCGGGTCGAGCAGGCCAGGCAACTGCCCCGTGAATACGCCAGTTGCAACTTCGAACGGTGCATCCCCCACAGCGCAACCCTGAACGCCCTGCGCTGAGGCGTGGTCAGTCGTCCTGTTGATCGGTCTTGAGCCGGTCCCGGAACGCCTTGGGCGAGATGCCGACGCGTCGGCGGAACAGCCGGGTGAAGTTGGTCGGGTCGGAAAACCCGAGCATTTCGGAAATCTCGTAGATGGTCATGCCGGTGTAGGTCAGCAGACGCTTGGCTTCCAGCAACTGGCGCTCATGCATGATCTGCAACGCCGGTTGCCCCGCCAGTTCCCGGCAAGTGCCGTTGAGGTGCGACACGGAAATGCCCAGGCGGTGGGCCAGGTCTTCGACCTTGACGTGCTCGCGATAGGTTTCTTCCACCAACTGAATGAAGCCGTTGAGGTATTCCCGGGCCCGTTGCGGGCGCTGGGCCTGGGTGTGTCGCTGCATCACCTGGCGGCTGACCCAGACCATGATCACGCTGACCAGCGCATGCATCAGCATTTCCCGCGCCGGTTGATGCCCCACGTACTCATTCTGCAAGGCGCTGAACAGGCTGTTGAGGTACTCGGCATTCTCAAGGGCGGGGTAGCTTTCGGCCTGGGCCAGGACGTTGACCGAATGCCCCAGTTGCGCTTGCAGGTGCGTGACCAGCGGCGCCGCCAGGGTCACCACGTAACCTTCCACATCCTCGGAAAAACGAAAGCCGTGGACCGACAGCGGCGGCAGGATCTGCACGGCCGGTTCGGTGAGTAGCGTGCGCCGGCCCTCGATTTCCAGTTCCGCCTGGCCCTTGAAGACAAACAACAACTGGCACAGATCGGCATGCCGATGAGGCTTGATTTCCCATTGATGCTCGCGACTGCGCTTGGAGATGGTCTCGCAGTGCAACAAGTCCGGCGTCGGCCATTCCTGGCTCTCGCCATAGAGCTTGAACACCGGGATCGAAGGCAGGTCAGGTTTTTTCATAACGTGGATCCGGGCCTGGGGTTGCGGGCGATAATCGCACCAATTGGTAAAAAGAACAGGTATCGGCTCAGTTTTCCCCTTCAACTGACAGGTCCGCAAGCGAAAAATGTAGGCACTCGATTTCTAATAATCAACACCGACCCTGGTCGCGTGCTTCGTGCGAGTCATAACAACAATGAAAACCCTCAAGACCCAAGTCGCTATTATCGGTGCCGGCCCCTCTGGCCTGCTGCTCGGCCAGTTGCTGCACAACGCAGGAATCGACACTGTCATCCTCGAACGCCAGACCCCGGAATACGTACTGAGCCGCATCCGCGCCGGTGTGCTGGAGCAAGGCATGGTCGAGCTGCTGCGCCAGGCTGGCGTTGGCCAGCGCATGGACACCGAAGGCCTGCCCCATGACGGTTTTGAACTGGTGCTCAACGATCGGCGGGTGCACATCGACCTCAAGGGCCTGACCGGTGGTAAAAATGTCATGGTCTACGGCCAGACCGAAGTGACCCGCGACTTGATGGCCGCCCGCGAAGCCGCCGGCGCCCGGACCCTGTACCTGGCCAGCAATGCCCAGCCCCACGACATGCAAACCGAAACCCCTTTCGTGACCTTCGAGCATGAAGGGGAAACCTGGCGCCTGGACTGCGACTACATTGCCGGTTGCGACGGTTTCCACGGCGTGGCGCGACAGTCCATTCCTGCGGAAAAACTCAAGGTCTTCGAACGCGTCTACCCGTTTGGCTGGCTCGGCGTGCTGGCCGACACCCCACCGGTCCACGAAGAACTGGTCTACGCTCGCCACGCACGCGGCTTTGCCTTGTGCAGCATGCGCTCCAAGACCCGCACCCGTTATTACCTGCAAGTGCCCGCCGAGGAACAAGTGGCCGACTGGCCGGACGAGCGTTTCTGGGATGAACTGAAAAACCGCCTGCCCGCCGACCTGGCCGAAGCCCTGGTGACCGGCCCGTCCATCGAGAAAAGCATCGCCCCGCTGCGCAGCTTCGTGGTCGAGCCGATGCAGTATGGGCGGATGTTCCTGGTAGGCGATGCGGCCCACATCGTCCCGCCCACCGGCGCCAAAGGGCTGAACCTGGCGGCCAGCGATGTCAGCACGCTGTTCAACATCCTGCTCAAGGTCTATCGCGACGGCCGTGTGGATCTGCTGGAGAAGTATTCAGCCATCTGCCTGCGGCGCGTCTGGAAAGCCGAACGGTTCTCCTGGTGGATGACTTCGATGCTGCACCGCTTCGACGACGATGCCTTCAACCAGCGCATCAGCGAAGCCGAGCTGGAATATTTCGTCGACTCCGAGGCCGGTCGCAAGACCATCGCGGAAAATTACGTCGGACTTCCTTACGAGGCTATCGAATAGTCGCCTATCGACTTAAACTGCGGGTTTCGTCCATTTTGCCTCTCCGGCGCGATGCCCGCAGGTTCTGCCTTGACTCAGTTCAATACGCTCCAAGCCCCAAAACCGGCCATCCGCAGCGTGCTGGCAGCCCTGATGCTGGCGATTTTCCTGGGTGCGCTGGACCAGACCATCGTCGCCGTCTCGATGCCGGCCATCTCCGCACAGTTTGCCGACGTCAGCCTGCTGGCCTGGGTGATTTCCGGCTACATGGTCGCCATGACCGTGGCGGTGCCGATCTACGGCAAGCTCGGTGACCTCTACGGTCGCCGGCCACTGATGCTGTTCGGCATGGGCCTGTTCACCCTGGCCTCGCTGTTCTGCGGCCTGGCCCAAAACATGGAGCAACTGGTGCTGGCGCGGATTTTCCAGGGCATCGGCGCCGGCGGGATGATTTCGGTGAGCCAGGCGATCATCGGCGACATTATCCCGCCCCGCGAACGCGGTCGCTACCAGGGTTATTTCAGCAGCATGTACGCGGTGGCCAGCGTCGCCGGGCCGGTGCTCGGCGGCTACATGACCGAGTACCTGTCGTGGCGCTGGGTGTTCTGGATCAACCTGCCGCTGGGACTGGTGGCCTGGTG
The DNA here is from genome assembly GCF_054681425.1 of Pseudomonas sp. H1_F01. Taxonomy (NCBI): domain Bacteria; kingdom Pseudomonadati; phylum Pseudomonadota; class Gammaproteobacteria; order Pseudomonadales; family Pseudomonadaceae; genus Pseudomonas; species Pseudomonas sp. H1_F01. Next base: position 5,378,440 of record NZ_CP162823.1, read on the forward strand.
GGTGGCCCGACGCAGCCTGGTCGGGTTGCCGGTGCCGCAACGCACGCCGATCATCGATTACCTGGGCACCGTGTTGCTGATCATCGGCCTGACGGCGCTGCTGCTGGGGATCACCCAGGTCGGCCAGGGTCATGCCTGGCACAGCCGTGAAGTGCTGGGATTGCTGGGTTGCGCAGGAGCAGCGCTGGGGGTGTTCGCCTGGCACGAGCGCCGGGCGCGGGAGCCGTTGTTGCCGATGCACCTGTTCGCCAACCGCGATGCGGTGCTGTGTTGGTGCACGGTGTTCTTCACCAGCTTCCAGGCGATCTCCCTGACGGTGCTGGTGCCGTTACGCTTCCAGAGCGTGACCGGCGCCGGTGCCGACAGTGCGGCGTTGCACTTGTTGCCGCTGGCAATCGGGCTGCCGATCGGCGCGTATTTCGCCGGACGCCGGACCTCGGTCTCGGGGCGCTACAAGCCGATGATCCTGAGCGGCGCCCTGCTCTTCCCATTCGCTATCCTGGGCATGGCTTTCACCCCGCCCGCCGCGCTCTGGCTGAGCAGCCTGTTCATGCTGCTCAGCGGCATCGCCTCCGGCATGCAGTTTCCCACTTCACTGGTGGGTGCGCAGAACGCCGTGCACCAACAGGACATCGGCGTCGCCACCAGCACCACCAACCTGTTCCGCTCCCTTGGCGGCGCGGTGGGCGTGGCACTGATGTCCGCGTTGCTGCTGGCCTTGCTGCAGGATTCAAGCTTCGCCCAGCTCGCCAGCTCGTCGATGATCGGTGAAGGGCATTCCGGCAGCGTCTTGCTGGACGGCCTGAACGCCGCCCCGGGCGAGGCACAAAATGCCTTGCGCCAGGAGTTGCAGGCGACGTTCCGGCATTTGCTGGCGATCAGCGCGGCGGTGTCGCTGCTGGGGTTGGCCGCGGCGCTGGCGATGCCCAATCGCTTGCTGCGCGGGCGAGATGAGAAGGTCCGCTAGCAAGAATGCACAAGAACCTGTGGCGAGGGATTTGTGGGAGCAAAGCTTGCTCGCGAAACAGGCGCCTCGGTTTTCTGAAAGACCGCATCGCCTTCATCGCGGGCAAGCCTTGCTCCCACAGATGGATATCAGGCAGTCGCCACGACACCTTCGGGCAGCACCACCGCGCTCATCCCGTCCTTCATCCGCTTGGCATCGCGCACAAAGCAACGTGACGCCAGGAACAGGAACACCATGGTCAGGAACAGTGCCACCGGAATCAGGTACATCGCGTCATGCAGGCCGATGGCCTTGAACGCTTCGGTCATCTGGTCGACCCCGGCCGCGGCCATGGCCGTGCGGGCGAAGTAGTCGGACAAGCCACCCACCACCACCGGCCCCAGGCCGCCACCGAGCAAGTACAGGCCAGCGAAGAACAGCGCCATCGCCGTGGCCCGCAGGCGCGGCTCGACCACGTCCTGGATCGCCGTGTACACGCAGGTATAAAAGGTATAGGCGAACAACCAGCCGACACTGAACACCGCGACGAACACACCGATTTCAATCCGCCCGGCATGCAATGCCCAGGCAGTGGTGAGCGTCGAGATCACCAGGCTGAACGCGGCGAACAGCAAGCGACCACTGGGCACGCGCTGATGAATCTTGTCGGCGATCCAGCCGCCGAGGGTCAAGCCGAACAGCCCGGTCACACCCACCATGATCCCGGTCGCCACCGCCGCCTCGTGCAACGGCATCAGGAAATAGCGTTGCAGCATCGGCACCAGGAAGGAGTTGCAGGCATAGGTTGCGAAGTTGAAGCACAACCCGGCCAGCACCAGCCACAGGAAAGTGGGAATTGCCAATACCCGACGGATTGGCCGGTCGATCTTTTCCTGGGACACCTGCACGGTTTCCGCCGCGCCGCGCTTGGGTTCCTTGATGAAGAACATGAATAGCGCCAGCACCAAGCCTGGCACAGCCGCGATAAAGAACGGCGCGCGCCAGCTGTCGAAGGCCTTGACCATCGCGCCGATGGTGAAGAACGCCAGCAGCAAGCCAATCGGCAGGCCCAGCATGAAGATGCCCATGGCCCGCGCCCGGCGATGGGCCGGGAACAGATCGCCAATCAGTGAGTTGGCCGCCGGCGCATAACTCGCCTCGCCGATCCCGACGCCCATGCGCACCAGCAGGAACGCCCAGAAACTGCCCACCAGACCGTTGACCGCCGTCAGCGCGCTCCAGATCGCCAGGCCCCAGCCCATCAACTTGCTGCGCGAACCGGTATCGGCCATGCGTCCCAATGGCAACCCGGCAATGGCGTAGACGATGGTGAAAGCGGTGCCGATGATGCCGATCTGGAAGTCGCTGAGGCTCCACTCCATGCGGATCGGCTCGATGATGATCGCCGGGATGGTGCGGTCGAAGAAGTTGAACAGGTTGGCCAGGAACAACAGGAACAGAATGCGCCAGGCATTCGCCGCTTGGGTCGAGTTCTGCATGGGTCCGTCTCTTTTATTGTTATGGAGCATTAGCGGAATCTGCAATCTAGACAGCGGTGCGCGGACTGTCTCCAATCATTCGCAAGGCTGATACCCACCCATGGCGAGCGGCGCGTTTCTTGATAACGGTCAATTTCCTGTAACAATTGCCATCATTTCGCCCATTCTTGATTAAAGATCGCCTGCCGATGGCCGATTCAACCTATCAGGAAAGAATCTCTCGAGCGGCGCCCAGGCTATAGCCCTGGACGCTCGGGGCCGACCTTCGCGCCATCCAGGACGCGAGCTCCCATCCGCGATGGCTCGATGACAGCGCTCGTCGAGCCAACCAGTTCAGGCATATGGCGCACAATGACTTCCAAAAAAACAGCCACTGCGGTATCCGATCTGACCCTGAGCCCGGCCGCCAACGGCCCTGAAGTCTCGAAACCATCGAGCAGCTCGCGTCCCCTGTCGACTCAGCAGTATCTGTATTTCACCGAAACCAACACCGACCGGATCCTCGACAACCTCGATGGCCTGCGCGACGCGGTGTTCCCGCGACCGCCCCATCTGGTGGAAGACGAGAGCGACCGCGCCCAGCAGGAATTCCCGTCGGTGTGCCTGATCGGCCTGGGGCGCTGCGGTTCCAACATCGCCCTGGACGTGGCGGAGCTGGTGTACAACGCCCGCAAGTTCTACCTCAACGAATTCAATGCTGAAGACAAGGCTTACAGCGACAAGGGCTACAGCCCCGCGCAGTGGATCCGCAACAACCTGCGTCTTGGCACCAGCAAGGCCAGCAAACCGGTGTTCCTGGTGGAACCGCTGGTGATGCTCGGCGACCTGGACAAGGACATCGCCGGGCGTATCCGTTTTTCGCGCAAGGGCGAGAAAAGCGGCTTTTTGCGCGACTACAGCAAGATGAAGATCATGGACTTGTCGGAAGTCCATGCCGGTGGCGCCGGTAACGCGCCGATCCTGGGCCAGTATCTGGCCAAGATCATCCTGAACAAGGACACCCAGCGCTTCTCCAGCCCCGACTGGAAAATGATCCACTCGTACCTGATCGACAGCTGCGGCATCAAGGCCAACCAGTCGCGCCTGTACTTCTCGATCTTCAGTGCTGGCGGCGGTACCGGTTCAGGCATGGCCTCGGAGTTCGGCCTGGCCCAGCAATACTCGTACATGAACAAGACGTTCGACACCAAGCCGATGGACGAACACGACAGCAAGAGCGGTCACTCCTTCGTCTTCGAACCGATTTTCACCAGCGGCATCTGCGTACTGCCGAATATTTCCGACCATCGCAGCGAAATGTCCGAGGCCTTGCACATCAACGCCGGACGCCTGCTGTGCAAGTACCTGTCGGAAGAATGGGATTTCTCGTACAACTTCGCCAACGAAGACAGCAGCGAAGCCAGCGTGATGGGCCGTATCCGCCCATGGAACGCGATGATGCTGATCTCCAACGACATCATGCGCTATGCCGAAGAAAGCGATGACGGCAACATCCAGAACATTGATGTCAATGCCATGGAGAAGCACGCCAACCAGTACATCTCCCAGCAGATCTTCAACATCCTGACGGCCCAGGCGGTTACCACCGACTACGATCAGAACTACTTCCGCCGTGCCGGCATCGACATTGGCGAAACCATCCGCCTGGACGCCAACGACCTGTTCATGAGTCTGGCCGGCCCGGTGGCGATTGCCTACGCCGAGTCCGTCGTCCCGGAAACCCCGGCGCCGAGCGGCGACAAATTCAAGGTGTTCGAGAAAGAACCGCCGCGCCTGAACATCGACGACCTGTTCTTCCGTTCCATCGACCTGCCGCACTTCAACAAAGTCACCCAGGCCATCGAAGGCATCAGTCTGTTGCCGATCGAATCCAAGCGCTACCGGGCGTCGCTGGAGCAGTACAAGAATTCCGGCTACGACGCCGCGGCCCTGCATGACCTGCACTTCTTCAAGAACTGCTCGTCGGTGGTGTCCATCGTCTCCCTGCCCAAGGACTACAAGCTGTCCTACATGGACCTGAACCGGCTCAAGACCCACCTCAACAGCCTGTTCCCCAACACCACGCTCAAGCGTTACGCGTTGGTGATCGGCGCGTCGGCCAACCTGTCGCTGACCACCCTGATCGCCAAGAGCCCGTGCCTGTCGGATGATTTCCTGACCCTGATCGTGGCCTTCATCAAACGCTGCTTCGCCCGCACCCCGTACCGCTTCGACGACACCCTGGACAACTCGATCCTGGACTTCATCATCAATGAAGACTTCGACGAAGAACGGATCGACGACCTGCTCAACGAATTCGAAAACCCGGCGAAGATCCTCGACACCAACTGGTACGCGATCAAGCCGATGTACGAGAAGAAGTATCGCGAGCTGATCAACGACAAGGACAAGTTCGTCTCGATCAACGACATCCGCCTGTCCCGCGACTGCGTGAAAAAAGCCATCAAGTACCTGCGCGAGATCTACCGTCACCGCATTGGCAAGACCAAGGTTATTTCCCTTAATAACCATACTGGCAGGACTTACTGAGGCCGGCGCAGCACCGTGTTGCCTCCAATCGCGAGCCTGCTCGCTCCCACAGGGATTTGTGAACACAGACCCAATGTGGGAGCGAGCCTGCTCGCGATAGCGGTCCTGAATCCCGCACCTGGACAACATCCAGAAACAATTGAGCAGCCCAAAGGCTGCTCCATAAACTGTTCCCGTTACGTATACGTCACCCTCCCCTGTGGCGTTTCGCCACGGCAGGACGCCATCACGCTACTCACCTACACACTTTCTTGCCCACCCGAACACGAACCAACTTGGTGCATCGATCAGTTCGACGCCCTTTCCTGGATCATAATCCAGGGCGAAACCACCACCGCCCAAAGCTGCGGATCGCGTTCCAGAAAATCCAGCGCCCGCGTTTCAGACAGCTTGGCGAGCTGGTCGGCGGCCAGCCAGGCGGCGACTTTGGTACCTTCGTCCTGGGCGACGGCCTCGGCGGCTGCGATCAAATCCAGTGCCGGATCGACCCACAATAGGGCACCCTTGGCAAAGAACGGCTCCAGCTCTTTCCAGGTGATGGATGCGGTTTCACCAAGCAGCTTGGCATAGAGGGTGCTAGGTTCTTGACTCATGGGACCTGTCCGGAAAAGAAATCGGCGCGAATGATAACGTCGGTGCTCTGGCAGAAAAACCCGGTAGTAACTGCAGTACCGATTGAAAAGCGCAGGAAAGCCAAGGATTGCCGATATGACCGGACAAAACCCCGCCGCTATTCTGTCTTTTTCTTTCAATTAAGCGACACCCTCAGGTTTTGCCCCCAAGCGCCAGCTTCCCTTGCCAACAATCGGCGCTCTACACTGTACCGGTACAGTTGCCGGGGGCATTTTCCGCGAGGATATCCAAGATATCTGACCCGGTTCTGCTGCTACGGCGCCAGGACTATAAAAACTACAACAGCATGAGTGGAGCACTATGACTAAGGCTACTAAGCAGATTTCCAAACTGTTTGCCGCTATGGTTCTGGCCGGGGTTGCCAGCCATTCGTTCGCCGCCGACACCATCAAGATCGGCATCGCCGGCCCAAAAACCGGCCCTGTAGCCCAATACGGCGACATGCAGTTCAGTGGCTCCAAAATGGCCATCGAACAGATCAACGCCAAGGGCGGCGTCAACGGCAAGCAACTCGTCGCCGTTGAATACGATGACGCCTGCGATCCAAAACAAGCGGTCGCGGTCGCGAACAAAGTCGTCAACGACGGCGTCAAGTTCGTGGTCGGCCACCTGTGCTCCAGCTCCACCCAGCCGGCTTCGGACATCTATGAAGACGAAGGCGTGGTCATGATCACCCCGGCCGCTACCAGCCCGGACATCACCGCTCGCGGCTACAAGATGATCTTCCGCACCATCGGCCTGGACAGCGCCCAAGGCCCTGCGGCCGGCAACTACATCGCCGACCACGTCAAGCCGAAGATCGTTGCGGTCCTGCACGACAAGCAGCAGTACGGTGAAGGCATCGCCAGCGCCGTGAAGAAAACCCTCGAAGGCAAAGGCGTCAAGGTTGCCGTCTTCGAAGGCGTGAACGCCGGCGACAAAGACTTCTCCTCGATGATCGCCAAGCTCAAGCAAGCCAACGTCGACTTCGTCTACTACGGCGGCTACCACCCGGAGCTGGGCCTGATCCTGCGTCAATCCCAGGAAAAAGGCCTGAAGGCCAAGTTCATGGGTCCGGAAGGCGTGGGTAACGACTCCATCTCGCAAATCGCCAAGGACGCTTCCGAAGGCCTGCTGGTGACCCTGCCGAAATCCTTCGACCAGGATCCGGCCAACGTCGCCCTGGCTGACGCGTTCAAGGCCAAGAAAGAAGACCCGAGCGGTCCGTTCGTGTTCCCGTCCTACTCCGCTGTCCAGGTGATTGCCCAGGCCATCACCACAGCCAAGAGCGAAGACGCGGCCAAAGTGGCTGAAGCCATCCACGCCGGCACCTTCAAGACCCCAACCGGTGACCTGAGCTTCGACGCGAAGGGCGACCTGAAGGACTTCAAGTTCGTGGTCTACGAGTGGCACTTCGGCAAACCTAAAACCGAAGCTTCGCCTCAGTAAGGCCTGGTCTGACTGACTGCCAATAAAGCCCACGGCGTGCCGTGGGCTTTGTTTTAAATGTATTGGGCCGCGCTGGCGTGATCCGCCAGTCTCCCCACCTGAAAATCTCAAAACCGTCATCAGCGGTTCGCTGGCAAACCTCGTGTTCGAAGTGGATGCAGATCCACGGGACCCGGGCGGGAAAATGACTCCACCAGTGAAATGCGTATCAGGTTTTTAGGAGCGCTGTAATGCCTGACATCTATCACTTCTTCCAGCAGCTGGTTAACGGCCTGACCGTTGGCAGCACGTATGCCCTGATCGCCATCGGCTATACGATGGTTTACGGCATCATTGGAATGATCAACTTCGCCCACGGCGAGGTGTACATGATCGGCTCCTACGTGGCGTTCATCGCCATCGCCGGGCTGAGCATGATGGGACTCGACAGTGTCCCGCTGTTGATGACCGCGGCTTTCATCGCGAGCATCGTCGTCACCAGCTCCTATGGCTACAGCATCGAACGGATCGCCTACCGCCCCCTGCGCGGCAGCAACCGTCTGATCCCGCTGATTTCCGCCATCGGCATGTCGATCTTCCTGCAGAACACGGTACTGCTTTCGCAAGACTCCAAGGACAAATCCATACCCAACCTGATTCCGGGCAACTTTGCCATCGGGCCAGGTGGGGCACATGAAGTGCTGATTTCCTACATGCAAATCGTGGTGTTCGTGGTGACCCTGGTCGCCATGCTCGGCCTGACGCTGTTCATCTCCCGTTCCCGCCTGGGCCGCGCCTGCCGCGCCTGTGCCGAGGACATCAAGATGGCCAACCTGCTGGGCATCAACACCAACAACATCATCGCCCTGACCTTCGTCATCGGTGCGGCCCTGGCGGCCATCGCCGCGGTGCTGTTGAGCATGCAATACGGCGTGATCAACCCCAACGCCGGCTTCCTCGTCGGCCTGAAAGCCTTCACCGCCGCGGTACTGGGCGGCATCGGCAGCATTCCCGGCGCGATGCTCGGCGGGCTGGTGCTGGGCGTGGCGGAAGCCTTTGGCGCCGACATCTTCGGCGACCAGTACAAGGACGTCGTGGCATTCGGCTTGTTGGTTCTGGTTCTGTTATTCCGGCCGACCGGCATCCTGGGCCGCCCGGAGGTTGAGAAAGTATGACTAGGCATCTCAAATCGGCGCTCTTCAGCGCCCTGCTGGTCTGGGCCGTGGCCTACCCGGTACTGGGTCTTAAACTGACCATCGTCGGCATCAACCTGGAAGTGCATGGCACCAGCCCGGCCATCCTGGCGACCATCGCCGTGTGTTCGCTGCTGATGTTCCTGCGGGTGCTGTTCAGCACGCAGATCAGCGCCATGTGGAAGTCGTCGCCCGGCCTGCCGGTGATCCCCGCCAAGGCCAGCAACTTCCTCACCCTGCCATCGACCCAGCGCTGGATCGTGCTGGGCCTGATCGTCGTGGCACTGGTCTGGCCGTTCTTCGGCTCCCGCGGCGCCGTGGACATCGCCACGCTGATCCTGATCTACGTGATGCTCGGCCTTGGCCTGAACATCGTGGTAGGCCTGGCCGGCCTGCTGGACCTGGGTTATGTCGGCTTTTACGCCGTCGGCGCCTACAGCTATGCGCTGCTGTCCCACTACTTCGGCCTGAGCTTCTGGATCTGCCTGCCGATCGCCGGGATGATGGCCGCCACCTTCGGTTTCCTGCTGGGGTTCCCGGTCCTGCGCTTGCGCGGTGACTACCTGGCCATCGTGACCCTGGGTTTTGGCGAGATCATCCGTCTGTTCCTGCGCAACCTGACCGACATCACCGGTGGCCCGAACGGCATCAGCAACATCGAGAAACCGACGTTCTTCGGCCTGACCTTCGAACGTAAAGCCGCCGAAGGCCTGCAGACCTTCCACGAGTACTTCGGCCTGGAATACAACTCGATCAACAAGGTGATCTTCCTCTACCTGGTTGCCCTGTTGCTGGCCCTGGCCGCGCTGTTCGTCATCAACCGCCTGCTGCGCATGCCGATCGGCCGCGCCTGGGAGGCATTGCGTGAAGACGAAATCGCCTGCCGTGCCCTGGGTCTCAACCCGACGATCATCAAGCTGTCGGCCTTCACCCTCGGTGCTGCGTTTGCCGGTTTTGCCGGCAGTTTCTTCGCCGCACGCCAGGGCCTGGTGACGCCGGAATCCTTCACCTTCATCGAGTCGGCGATCATCCTCGCCATCGTGGTGCTGGGCGGGATGGGCTCGCAGCTGGGCGTGATCCTGGCAGCCATCGTGATGATCCTGCTGCCCGAAATGATGCGTGAATTCAGCGAATACCGCATGTTGATGTTCGGCGCCTTGATGGTGCTGATGATGATCTGGCGTCCTCAAGGTCTGCTGCCTATGCAACGCCCCCACATGGAGCTGCGCAAATGAGCCGCGAGATCCTGAAAGTTGAAAATTTAAGCATGCGCTTCGGCGGCTTGCTGGCGGTCAATGGCGTAGCCCTGACCGTGAAAGAGAAACAGGTCGTTGCGCTGATCGGGCCGAACGGCGCGGGCAAGACCACCGTGTTCAACTGCCTGACCGGCTTCTACCAGCCCACCGGTGGCACCATCGTGCTGGACGGCGAGCCGATCCAGGGCCTGCCCGGCCACCAGATCGCCCGCAAGGGTGTGGTGCGCACCTTCCAGAACGTGCGGCTGTTCAAGGACATGACGGCGGTCGAAAACCTGTTGATCGCCCAGCATCGTCACCTGAACACCAACTTCTTTGCCGGCCTGTTCAAGACCCCGGCGTTCCGCAAAAGCGAACGCGACGCCATGGAGTACGCCGAGTACTGGCTGGACAAGGTCAACCTCAAGGAATTCGCCAACCGCACCGCCGGGACCCTGGCCTACGGTCAGCAACGACGCCTGGAAATCGCCCGCTGCATGATGACCCGTCCGCGGATCCTCATGCTCGACGAGCCGGCCGCCGGCCTGAACCCCAAGGAAACCGAAGACCTGAAAGCGCTGATCGGCGTGCTGCGCGAGGAGCACAACGTCACTGTGCTGCTGATCGAGCACGACATGAAGCTGGTCATGAGCATTTCCGACCACATCGTCGTGATCAACCAGGGCACCCCTCTGGCCAACGGCTCGCCGGAACAGATCCGCGACAATCCTGAAGTGATCAAAGCCTACCTGGGGGAAGCGTAAATGCTGCAATTCGAAAACGTTTCCACCTTCTACGGCAAGATCCAGGCCTTGCACAGCGTCAACGTCGAAGTCCGCCAGGGCGAAATCGTGACGCTGATCGGTGCCAACGGCGCCGGCAAATCCACCCTGCTGATGACGCTCTGCGGTTCGCCCCAGGCCCACAGCGGCAGCATCCGCTACATGGGTGAGGAACTGGTGGGCCAGGACTCGTCACGGATCATGCGCAAGAGCATCGCGGTGGTGCCGGAAGGTCGTCGGGTATTTGCCCGGCTGACCGTGGAAGAAAACCTCGCCATGGGCGGATTCTTCACTGACAAGGGCGACTATCAGGAACAAATGGACAAGGTCCTGCACCTTTTCCCACGCCTGAAAGAACGCTTTACCCAGCGCGGCGGCACCATGTCCGGCGGCGAACAGCAAATGCTCGCCATCGGCCGTGCGCTGATGAGCAAGCCCAAGCTGCTGCTGCTCGACGAGCCTTCCCTGGGCCTGGCACCGATCATCATCCAGCAGATCTTCGACATCATCGAACAACTGCGCAAGGATGGCGTGACGGTGTTCCTGGTGGAGCAGAACGCCAACCAGGCGCTGAAAATCGCCGACCGGGCGTACGTGCTGGAGAACGGTCGCGTGGTGATGCAAGGCACCGGTGAAGCCCTGCTGACCGACCCGAAAGTGCGCGAGGCGTACCTGGGCGGTTGAGTCTGTCGCAGTAAAAAAACGGCCTTCGGGCCGTTTTTTTTTTGAGTAGACAAAAAAATCGAGAACCCGCTGTAACACTTCCCCATCCCCCTTCTCTAGTTCAGCAGACCGGCGCTAACGCCGGTTCATTTCCCTGAATGACTGGAGAATCATCATGACTGCTTCGACCCGCACCCTGTCCGCCACCGCCCTGATCCTGGCCCTGGGTTCTGCCCTGAGCATGACAGCCGTCTCGACCGTCCACGCAGCCGACGCCAACATGGAAAAATGCTTCGGCGTTGCCCTCAAAGGCAAGAACGACTGCGCCGCCGGTGCCGGCACCACCTGCGCCGGTACATCAAAAATGGACTATCAGGGCAACTCCTGGAAATCGGTACCCAAAGGCACTTGCACCACCATGGAAAGCAAAACCTCCCCAACTGGTTTCGGCCAGCTCGAAGCGTTCAAAGCCAAGTCCTGATCGCATCTGCCTGAGGCCCGTCACCATGTTGAATACCCCATCCCTCGCCACTGATAACCGGCTGCCGCCAAGGGCAGGGTTGGGGCTCAAGAGCGAGCATTTTCGTGAGGTGCTCCAGACCCAACCGGATCTGGGCTTTTTCGAAGTGCACGCGGAAAACTACATGGTGGCCGGCGGGCCGCTTCACCACTTCCTGGGGCGGATACGCGAACAGTACCCGCTGTCGCTGCACGGCGTCGGCCTGTCGATCGGTGGGGAGGGGCCGCTGGATATCGCGCATTTGCAGCGCCTGGCCGCATTGATCGACCGCTATCAGCCCCAATCCTTTTCCGAACACCTGGCCTGGTCCAGCCACGGCCCGGTGTTCCTCAATGACCTGCTCCCCCTGGCCTACGACGAAGCGACCCTAGACCGTGTCTGCGAACACGTCGACCAGGTGCAGTCCAGCCTCAAACGCACGCTCTTGCTGGAGAACCCGGCGACCTATCTGGCGTTCGAAGCCTCGACACTCGACGAGCCACACTTCATCAGCGAAGTGATCCGGCGCACCGGCTGCGGCCTGCTGCTGGATGTGAACAACGTTTACGTTTCGTGCATCAACCACCGCCGCGATCCACTGGCCTACCTCAACGCCCTGCCGCTGCAAGCGACCGGCGAAATCCATCTGGCCGGTTTTGCCGAAGACACCGACAGCCTTGGCGAGCGTCTGTTGATAGACGACCACGGCGCGCCAATCGACAACGCAGTCTGGCAGCTGTACCTCAAGGTTCTGGCGCAGACCGGGCCGGTAGCCACCTTGATCGAGCGCGACAACCACATCCCCCCATGGGAGGTGCTGCTGGCCGAAGCGCGCCAGGCCGATCAACTTTTAAATGCCGTTGGAGCCCGGTCATGAGCGACCAGCGCACATTCGCCGCCGCCCTGCTCGACCCGCGCAAGGCTTGTCCGCCCGGCCTGGTCAGCGCCAACGGCGCCGACCCGCAGAGCCGCTTCGCGGTGTACCGCAATAACGTGCTCAGCTCATTGATCAACGCCCTGGCCGACAATTACCCGGTGGTGACGCAACTGGTGGGCGAGGAATTTTTCCGAGGCATGGCTGGGGTCTACGTCCAGTCGGCGCCACCGCGAAGCCCGGTGATGAGCAACTATGGGGATGATTTTGCCGGGTTCATCGAAGGCTTCGAACCCGCCGCCTGCGTACCGTATCTGGCGGACGTCGCCCGCCTGGAACGACTGCACCTGCAAGCCTGGCATGCCGCCGACGCCGAGCCCATGGAGCAAGAACGCATCGTCGAGGCGCTGTCATCCCCCACGCTGACAAGGCACCTGAAGATCGGTCTGCACCCGTCACTGCGGCTGCTGCAATCGCCCTTCGCCGTGGTGACGATCTGGGCCGCCCATCAGCACGAGACACCCGTACCGTTCGAGGCGTCTGCTGCACAAAACGCCTTGGTGCTGCGCGACGGCCTCGATGTGCAAGTGTTCGCGATCAATCACACGGCCCATGGGTTCATCAGCGCCCTGCAACAGGGGCGGTCCCTGACCGCCGCCATTGAAACCTCAATCGACCTCGACCTGGAACAGACCCTGGCGGGGCTCATTCGCCACAGAGCTATCACTCACCTCCTAGCTGGACAGGTATCCCCATGAACACGCTGATTGCCGGTTCCATTCAATGGCTGGAGAAAATCCCCCACAGCCTGATCGCCTTCATCGCGCGATTCTCGATTGCCGCGGTGTTCTGGAAATCCGGCCAGACCAAAATCGAAGGCCTGGCCATCGACCTGTTCGACGGCACCTTCCAGATCGGTCTGCCGCGGCTGGCGGACTCGACCATTCCCCTGTTCAAAAGCGAATACGCCCTGCCGTTGCTGTCACCGGAACTGGCTGCGCACCTGGCAGCCTCTGCCGAGCATGTGTTCCCGGTCCTGATCCTGTTTGGCCTGGCGACACGCTTTTCAGCGCTGGCCTTGCTGGGGATGACCTTGACCATCCAGCTGTTCGTCTACCCGGACGCCTACCCGACCCATGGCACCTGGGCAGCGGTCTTGCTTTACTTGATGGCGCGCGGGCCGGGGGTACTGTCCATCGACCACCTGATTGCCAGGCGTTACGCCCACGACTGAACACAGATCTCCTGTGGGAGCGAGCTTGCTCGCGATAGCGGCGGGTCAGCTTGCACAAATGCCGGATGTGCCACCGCCTTCGCGAGCAAGCTCGCTCCCACAGGGACTGTCCAATGGATGGACTATCGCTGAAGCCGATCCAACGCCTCGCCGCTGCGCTTGAACCAGTCGATCAGATAGTCAGCCAGCACCTGGGTGCGCTTGGGCAATCCACCCTGGTACGGGTGCACCAGGTACATCGGCATGCGCCGGGTCTGGTAGTCGCGCAGCAGCCAGTGCAGGCGTCCGTCGGCCAACTCCTCATGCAGCAGGTACGACGGCAGCCGGGCGATTCCGGCGCCGGCCAAGGCGGCTTTTTTCAGCAGGCTGTAGTGGTTACTGGCGAACGGCCCCGACACTCGGACCCGCAGCAGTTCGTGTTGCTGGTGGTAAAGCCATTCTTCCCGGCCGCTGTAGTGGCTGTTGAGCAGGCAGCGATGCTCAGCCAGGGCCTGAGGGGTCTCAGGTTCGCCATAGCGTTCCAGGTAGGCCGGGCTGGCGCAGGTCATTTCGTGCCACGCCAACAATGGCCGGGCCACCAGCCGCTCGTCGATGGCGGCGTCGGAACGGATCGCCAGATCGAAACCATCGCGGGTCAGGTCACGGTAACCGTTGTTGAGCTCCAGCTCGATCTGCACGTTGGGATACGTACGAGCGAACTCCATCAGCAAGCCTTCGAAGAACGTTTCGCCCAACGAAACCGGAACCGTCATACGCACCGGTCCGGAAATATCGTCCTTCAACCGGGCCAATGCCTGACGCGCCCTTTCTACCTGCACCAGCAGCGCCTGGGCCTGGGGCAGCAACGCCGCCCCTGCCGCCGTGAGGCTCAGGCGCCGCGTGGTGCGTTGCAGCAACACCACCGAAAACCGCCTCTCCAACAGACTGATGCGCTTGGACAACTGGCCCTTGCTGCAGCCTAACTGCTGGGCCGCCTGGGTGAAGCTGCCGGCCTCCATCAACACGGCGAACGCCGCCAGGTCATCCATTTCGCTCATTGGATTGTTTCCAATTGAAAACCAAAGGTTGCCTATTAGCATGATTATCAATGGAAAGAACCCCTCTAGACTGAAAACTCATTCACCCCATTGAGGAACAGCTCATGAAAATCCTGTTGATCGGCGCTAACGGCACCATCGGTTCGGCCATTGATAACGAATTGTCGCCGCGCCACGAGATCGTTCGAATCGGCCGCCACAGCGGTGAACTGCAGGTGGATATCAGCGACAGCGCTTCGATCCGTGCCTTGTTCGCAAAGACCGGCCGCTTTGATGCCCTGGTTTGCGCCGCCGGCAACGTCACCTTTGCGCCCCTGGCCGACATGACCGAAGACAGCTTCGCCCTGGGTCTGAAAGACAAACTGATGGGCCAGGTCAACCTGCTGCTGATCGGCCGCGAGTTCGCCAACGACGGCGCGTCCTTCACTTTCACCACCGGCGTGCTCAGCCACGATCCGATCAAGAGTGGTGCTTCGGCGGCCCTGGTCAACGGTGCCCTGGACAGTTTCGTGCGCGCCGCGGCAATCGAGTTGCCACGGGGCTTGCGGGTCAACTCGGTGAGCCCGAACGTGTTGCTGGAAGCCATGGACAAGTACGCCCCGTACTTCCGCGGCTACAAACCGGTTCCGGCCGTCGATGTCGCATTGGCCTACGCCAAGAGTGTCGAAGGCCTGCAAACCGGTCAGACCTTTCACGTAGGCTAACCCCCTTGTGATGCAGGATCAGTCTGAGTAACGTGGCGGCACTTGTCTGGAGACCCAATGATGCGTGCCGCCCGCTCCCTGCTGTTTGTCGCCCTCCTGCCGCTGTTCACCGGCTGCCAATTGCTCGATGCCCCTCGTCAGAGCGCCTCCCACGCCGGCCAGACGCGTATGCAGGGCGAGCTCACGGCGGCCGACGGCAAGCTGGTGTTCCAGCCGTGCCAGGAACAGCGCCGCTACATCGTCAATGACAGCGGTGGCACCAGCGTGCTGCAGCAGGCCGCCAGCCTGGCCGATGACCAGGGCAAGCTGTTTGCCGATGTGCGCGGCCGTATCGTCTCCAGCGCAGCGGCCGGCACCGACAGCCAGTTGGACCTGGAACAGTTGTATCGCCTGGAGCGCTCGGGCACCGCTTGCGATGACGGTAATTTCAAACTGCTGGTCTTGCGTGCCGCCGGTCATGGCCCGGAATGGAACCTCAAGGCCAGCGGCAAAGGCATGGTGCTCGAGCGTGAAGGCCAACCGACACTGGCGGTGCCTTACCTTGAAGAACAACTGGGCGATGGTCGCTTCAATCTCAGCACCGAAGCCAACGGCCAGAAGGTCGAGCTCTGGCTCGCCGCCCAGCGCTGCGTCGACAGCGTCACCGGCGGTGTGCAGCACATGAGCGCCGAACTGCGGGTCAACGGCCAGGTCCAGCGTGGCTGCGCCTACTTCGGTGGTGCGCGCAACGACTGATTCGCCGGTTTTGGCTTATAATCGCCGGTTCACGCCCTGGTGCAGTTGTGCATCCCGCGAACCGGATCCCACCATGTTACGAATCACCGAACTCAAGCTGCCGATCGACCACCCCGAAGAAGACCTGCGCCCCGCCATCGTGCAGCGCCTGGGTATCGCCAGCGATGACCTGCTCGACTTCACCTTGTTCAAGCGCAGCTACGACGCGCGCAAGAAATCCTCCGAACTGTGCTTCATCTACACCATCGACCTGACGGTGCGCGACGAAGCCAGCCTGCTGCGCAAGTTCGCCGATGACCGTAACGTCAACGAGGCGCCGGATGTCAGCTACAAAGTGGTGGGCCAGGCACCGGCCGACTTGAGCGAACGGCCGATCGTGGTCGGCTTCGGTCCGTGCGGGATCTTCGCCGCCCTGCTGCTGGCACAGATGGGCTTCAAGCCGATCATCCTCGAGCGTGGCCCGGAAGTGCGCCAGCGCACCAAGGACACCTGGGGCCTGTGGCGCAAAAGCGTGCTCAACCCCGAATCCAACGTGCAATTTGGTGAAGGCGGCGCGGGGACGTTTTCCGACGGCAAGCTCTACAGCCAGATCAAGGATCCGAAATTCCTTGGCCGCAAGGTTTTGCACGAATTCGTCAAGGCCGGAGCGCCGGAAGAAATCCTCTACGTCAGCAAGCCGCACATCGGCACGTTCCGTCTGACAGGTGTGGTGGAAACCATGCGTGAGCAGATTCGCGCCCTGGGCGGCGAAGTACGCTTCCAGCAGCGGGTCACCGATGTGCTGATCGAAGACGGCCAACTGGTCGGCGTCGAACTGGCCAACGGCGAACAGATTCATTCGAAACATGTGATCCTGGCCCTGGGTCACAGCGCCCGGGACACCTTCCGCATGCTCCACAGCCGCGGCGTGTACATGGAAGCCAAGCCGTTCTCGGTGGGTTTCCGTATCGAACACCCGCAATCGCTGATCGACAGCGCGCGCCTGGGCAAGTACGCCGGCCACCCGAAACTTGGGGCCGCCGACTACAAACTGGTGCACCACGCCAAGAATGGTCGTTCGGTGTACAGCTTCTGCATGTGCCCGGGCGGCACCGTGGTAGCCGCGACGTCCGAGCCGAACCGCGTCGTGACCAACGGCATGAGCCAGTATTCGCGCAACGAGCGCAACGCCAACTCCGGCATCGTCGTCGGGATTACCCCGGAAGTGGATTATCCCGGTGGCCCGCTGGCCGGGATCGAGTTGCAGGAACGCCTGGAATCCCACGCGTACGTACTCGGTGGCAGCAACTACGAGGCCCCGGCGCAACTGGTGGGTGACTTCATCGCCGGCAAACCGTCTACGGCACTGGGCAGCGTCGAACCGTCCTACAAGCCCGGGGTGTCCCTGGGCGATTTGGCCCTGGCCCTGCCGGATTTCGCCATCGAAGCGATCCGCGAGGCCCTGCCGGCGTTCGAGAAACAGATTCGCGGTTACTCGCTGCACGACGCCGTGCTGACTGGCATCGAAACCCGCACCTCATCGCCCCTGCGCATCACCCGCAACGAATCGCTGCAGAGCCTGAACGTCAAGGGCCTGTTCCCGGCCGGTGAAGGCGCCGGTTATGCCGGCGGGATCCTGTCGGCGGGCGTGGACGGGATCCGGATTGCCGAGGCGGTGGCGCGGGATATCCTCGGGCTCGAGGCCTGAGGGGCCGATGCTGTTCACTCAAGGCAGAATTTGCCTGAGTGAACAGCATGACCCTGTGGGAGCGAGCTTGCTCGCGATGGCGGCCTGTCATCAACACAGATGTTGACTGATCCACCGCTATCGCGAGCAGGCTCGCTCCCACAAGGGACCTCAGTGATTCAGATATTGGCCCGCAACACGCTCTCCGGCAGCGCCTCGCCCCGTTCCACACACGCCGCCACGATGTCCATCAGCCCGCTCAACTCATACCCCTGGGCCTTGAGCCACACCGGGTCGTAATAGGTCGTGGCGTAGCGCTCGCCACCGTCACACAAAATCGCCACGATCGACCCCGACTCACCCGCATCCACCATCTGCCGGGCCGCCATGAGTGCGCCGATCAGGTTGGTGCCGCTGGACCCGCCGACCCGTCGTCCCAAGCGCTGGGCCAGGTAATGCATGGCCGCCAATGACAAGGCGTCCGGGACCTTGACCATCGCATCGATGACTTTCGGCAAGAACGACGCCTCGACCCGTGGCCGGCCGATACCCTCGATGCGTGAACCGCAATCCAGGCGCAGGCTGGCATCGCCGCTGCGGTAGTAGTCGAAGAACACTGAACGCTCGGCGTCGGCACACAGCACGCGGGTACCGTGCTGGCGATAACGGACGTAGCGCCCCAGAGTGGCCGTGGTGCCGCCAGTGCCGGGGCTTGAAATCAACCAGCTCGGCTCCGGGTGCCGCTCGAAGCGCATCTGCTGGAAGATCGATTCGGCAATGTTGTTATTGGCCCGCCAGTCCGTGGCGCGCTCGGCGTAGGTGAATTGGTCGATGAAGTGTCCATCATGCTCGTGGGCCAAGCGTTCGGATTCGGCGTAGATCTGCGTAGGATCGTCTACCAGGTGGCTCTGGCCGCCATAGAAAGCGATCTGTGCGATTTTTTCCCGGGAGGTGGTCGCCGGCATTACCGCAATGAACGGCAGGCCCAGCAACCTGGCGAAGTAAGCCTCGGAAATCGCCGTCGAGCCGCTGGAGGCCTCGATCACCGGCGCTCCGGGCTTGAGCCAGCCGTTACACAACGCGTAGAGAAACAGCGAACGGGCCAGCCGATGCTTGAGGCTGCCGGTGGGATGGCTGGACTCATCCTTGAAATACAGTTCGATGCCCGGCAGGCCAGGCAGCGGCAGCGGAATCAGGTGAGTATCGGCGCTGCGCTGGAAGTCAGCCTCGATGATGCGGATCGCTTCGCGCGCCCACTGGCGATGGTCGTTCATGATGTTTTCTCACTGGCTCGGTTCGACGCGGGGAAAGCTGATGGTCATGCAGGCGCAACGTGGTCTCGGAAAAACCAGTCGCAAGCTTAGGAAAAAACCGACATCGCGCACAGGTACAGCTAAGGTCCAATATGGCCCATAACTGCCTGACTGCGTGGAGCAAGCGTTGTAACGACATATAACAAAAAAGAATATAACTTTTGTTTTAACAACTAACAGTACGGGTTAGGGTGTGCCATCTTTTTGATTCAATGAATGGAGAGCGATCGTGGCTCTACGTAATTCTCTGACACGTTTTTTCCAACTGGAGGCTGCCAGCGGCCTGCTGCTGATCGCCGCCGCCCTGCTGGCCCTGGCCATCAATAATTCACCGCTGTCCTGGCTGTATAACGGTCTGCTGGACACGCCGGTGGTCGCCCAGGTCGGCGCGTTGAAGATCGCCAAACCCTTGTTGCTGTGGATCAACGACGGCTTGATGGCGATGTTCTTCCTGCTCATCGGCCTCGAAGTCAAGCGAGAGGTCCTCGGCGGGCAACTGTCGAAACCGTCGCAAATCGTCTTGCCCGGTGCAGCAGCGATTGGCGGCATGGTAGTGCCGGCGCTGATCTACTGGTTCCTCAACCGCGACAATCCTCCCGCCCTCGCCGGCTGGGCAATTCCGACGGCCACCGACATCGCGTTCGCCCTCGGCGTGCTGGCCTTGCTGGGCAAGCGGGTGCCGGTGTCGCTCAAGCTGTTCCTGATGACCCTGGCGATCATCGACGACCTGGGCGCCATTATCATCATCGCGATCTTTTACTCCGGCGCCCTGTCCAGCCTGTCGCTCATACTGGCGGCAACCTGCATCGCCGCGCTGGTGGCGATGAACCGGATGGGCGTGGTCAAGCTCGGGCCCTACATGGTTGTGGGCCTGATTCTGTGGGTCTGCGTGCTCAAGAGCGGTGTCCATGCCACCCTGGCCGGGGTAACCCTCGCGTTCTGCATCCCGCTGCGCACGAAAAACGCCGAGACTTCGCCCCTGCTCACCCTGGAACATGCCCTGCATCCCTGGGTGGCCTATGGCATCCTGCCGCTGTTCGCCTTCGCCAACGCCGGCTTGTCCCTGAGCGGCGTCACCGTCGAAAGCTTCACCCATCATGTGCCAATGGGCATTGCCATCGGCCTGTTGCTGGGCAAGACCGTCGGCGTCTTCGGCCTGACCTGGCTGGCCGTGAAAATCGGCATCGCCAGCCTGCCCCTTGGCGCCAACTGGGGCCAGGTATTGGGGGTGGCGATCCTGTGCGGTATCGGGTTCACCATGAGCCTGTTCGTTGGCTCCCTCGCGTTTGAGCCGGGTGTCAGCGACTATGCGGGCATGGACCGGATGGGGATTCTCACTGGTTCGATACTGGCGGCGTTGTTGGGTTATGCGGTGACGGCGGCGGCCAGTCGCAAGCAGCCTGCATTGCCTGGTTGATCCTTGCTTCTGCGTTAGCGTCTTGAGAGCCATGGGAGGTTAAGGAATGGTGTGTATATCCGTTTCTGCGGTAACGGATATGTACCCAATCCAATCCAACCCCATAAAAAAACGGCGCTTTCCATTCCCGGAATAAGCGCCGTTTTCTCTTACCGACTCAAGCTTAGTGCGATACGCGACTCGTACCATCCACAGTGGAGATACGAACCCGCTCACCCACACGGAACACCTCGTTCTCCTGAACCTGCTGCACATAGGCGCGCATGCTACCGTCATCTTCACGAACGGTGATTTCCACACCCTGGGTACGGGTCAGGCCTTCCTCAGTCGCAGAACCAATCAGGCCACCAGCTACCGCGCCAATCACAGCGGCGACGATGCTGCCACGGCCACCACCGATGGCACTGCCACCGACACCACCGACCACCGCACCGGCCGCACCGCCGATCGGGGTCTTGGTGCCTTCGATCTTCACAGGGCGCAAGGACTCGATGGTCCCCATGCGAATCGTCTGCACGCGACGCGCTTCGTCACGGGAGTAGGAGTCACCGGTCAGGCTCGACTGACAGCCAGTGAGCAACATCGCCATCGTGGAAAAGGAAGCAACCAGCAAAACAGACTTACGCATAGCATCAACTCCAAAAGACAGGGATTCATTAAACTCCGCAGCTTGACGCCTGTCACGGCCTCGCCGGGATAAAATTGTTTTCATTCAGGTGGGATACAGGCGCACCCGAAAAATTCACCAAACAGTAGCGCCAATTTCCGAAACCTGCGTCATCAACCCGGGGATTTTCATGGATTATTTCATCATCGTCGCGGTCACCGTGGCCGGTTTGTACTTCCACTGGTGGCTGTACGTACGAATCAAACGCTGGATGGACCGCGACCTGGCGCTGTCCCTGGCGGGGCAGGATGAGCAGAAAAAGACCTACATGCTGCAACAATTGGCCCGCGCCCGGGAGCAAGGGGTCAAGCGCCGGGACTTGCCGCAATGGCTTAAAACCGCTGCGGCAGGTTACCCAGAAAGTTAAGGCGCCAGACGCTCGCGCGTCCAGTTCGCCCCTTGCAGGCGGTAGTTGAGGCGATCGTGCAGGCGGCTCGGACGCCCCTGCCAGAACTCGATGCGCTCGGGCAGCAAACGATAACCGCCCCAATGTTCCGGGCAGTGCGGTTGGCTGTCGCTGAAGCGTTGTTCGGTGGCCTTGAGCAAGTCGTCCAGCTCAGCGCGCCCTGAAATCACTCGGCTCTGGGGTGAAGCCCAGGCGCCGAGGCGGCTGCCTAGCGGGCGAACCTGATAATACGCGTCCGACTCCTGCGCGGTGACCTTCACCACTTTGCCCTCGATGCGCACCTGGCGCTCCAGGGCCGGCCAGAAAAACGTCATGGCCGCGAATGGATTCGCGGCCAATTGCTGGCCCTTGGCGCTGTCGTAGTTGGTGAAGAACGTGAAACCCAGGGCATCCAGGCCCTTGAGCAGCAGGATCCGGCAATGCGGGCGCCCTTCTGCATCCACCGTCGCCAAGGTCATGGCGTTGGCCTCCACCGGGGCCTGTTCGGTTTTCACCGCGTCGGCGAACCATTGGTGGAACAGTGCAAACGGCTCGGCCGGAGCTTGCGCCTCGGTCAAGCCATCGCGGGTGTAGTCGCGGCGCATATCAGCCAGCGGTTGGGTCATGGCGCGTTCCTTGTGGTTAGCCCATCACTGCTTGGGGGTATCGGCGGCCGCGACTTTCTTGGTATCGGTGGCGGCTTTGGCCGGTTGGGTTTTCTTCGCCGGGGTAGTGGCCTTGGCAGGGGCTTTCTTGGCAGGTGCCTTGGCCACGGCTTTTTTGGCCGGTGCTTTTTTGCTGGTCGGGGTCACGGCTTTTTTCGCCGCAGGCGCTGGGGCCGGGGCCACGGGCTTCACGTCCTGGGCCGCCACCAGCGTCACTGGTGCGGGGGCTGGCATGTTGTATTTACTCAGCAGCGCAACCATGGTGTTGGCCGGCGTGACCAGCAGTTCCACGCGACGGTTCAAGGCACGCCCTTCCACACTGTCGTTGGCCGCACGTGGCGCCACTGCGCCCATGCCGCGCAGCATCAGGCGATCACGTTGCAGACCGCTGAGACGGAAAATCGCCGCCACGGACTGGGCACGCTCCTGGCTGAGCTTCAGGTTCGCAGGTGCGGCGCCCGAGGTGTCGGCGTGGCCGAGGATCAGCACGGCGGTCTTGGGGTCGGCTTCAAGGATCTTCGCCACGCGGGTGAACGGCCCTAGGGTCACGGGCAGCAGCATGGCCGGACGGTCCGGGTTGAAGGAGCCGTCCACGGGCGCGGTGACCACCAGCACGTTGTCGCGGCGCTCGAGTTGGAGCTTGCTGTCCTGGATAGCCGTGCGCAGCTTCGGCTCGTAGTCGTCGAGCCAGGCCTGGGTGACTTTCGGATCGGGCATCGGCACCGCCTTGGCGGTTTCCTGATCCTTGCCGCCAAACGGCCACCACCACTTGCCGTTGCTTTCGGCTTCGGCCTTGGCAACGGCCGGCGCCTTGGCTTCAGGCTTGTCCTGGGGCTTGACGTCATCTTTCTTCGCAACGTCGGCAGCATCATCGGAAGAGAACGGCCACCACCAGTGGGTGGCGCTCTCCGCCTTGGCTTGCGGTGCGACGGCGGCCGGTTTCAGAGGCGCCGCTGGCGCCGTGTCCTTGGCCACGACCTTGTCGGAAGAGCCGAACGACCACCAGCTACTGCCGCCTTCGGCATCATTTTGTGGGGTTTGTGCGCAACCGGTGATAGCGAAGCACAGCGCCAGAGCGAGGGTTTTATTCGATGACATTGGATATCCACAAAATGATGTAAATGGAAAATAAAGGCCATGTTTTGGCCGCATAAACAGTCGCTTGGAAACTGAAAAGGCCCCGAGGTTCCGGTGCCCGCCGCCTTCAATGGCGTTTTATAGACAAGTGGCAAGTACCTTCGCAAGGTTCTGCGCGCGCGGGTCCATCAATACGTAAGGCCCGAGCGTGTTGGTCACGAAGCCAAAAGCCACATCATGTTCCGGGTCGGCAAAACCCAAGGAGCCCCCGGCCCCCGGATGACCGAACGCCCGTGGGCCGAGGCCGTAGGTCGCATTCGGCACATCCGGCTGGTCGAGCATGCAACCCAGGCCGAAACGGGTCTGGGTCAACAAAGTCTTATCCTCGCCGAAGCTGTGCTGGCGAGTCAGTTCATCGAGCATTTCACCTTCCAGCAGGCTGCCATCCAGCAGCCCCGCATAGAACCCGGCCAGGCTACGGGCGTTACCGTGGCCGTTGGCCGCCGGTTGCTGCATGCGCCGCCACTCCGATTTGTTGGTACTGGTCATGATCGACGGCGGGTTGGTGAAGGCCCGGGTGGTCATGGCCGTGGGCTCGCGCATCGTCACCTGCAGCAGGCGTTGGGCCGCGGCATCGCCGACGTTACCTTTGCCGCGGGCGATGTGGGCCACGCGATGAAACTCCTCGTCGGCCAGGCCAACATGAAAATCCAGGCCCAACGGCTTGGCCACACGGGCCACGATGGACTCACCCGGACCACGCCCATCAGCCCTTCGCAGCAGCTCGCCGATCAGCCAGCCATAGGTGATCGCGGCATAACCGTGACCCTCGCCCGGCGTCCACCAAGGTGCTTCGGCGGCCAGGGCATCGACCATGGCTTGCCAGTCATAAAGCGCTTCGGGCGGCAGCAATTCACGCAGCGCCGGCAGCCCGGCCTGATGGCAGAGCAACTGACGCAGGGTAATGGATTGCTTGCCGGCGGCGGCAAACTCGGGCCAATAGCGGGCTACCGGGGCATCCAGCTGCAACTTGCCTTCGGCCACCAGTTGCAGGGCGGTGACGGCGGTGAAGGTCTTGGTGCAGGAAAACAGGTTGGCGATGGTGTCGCTGTGCCAGGCTTCATGGCCATCCTTGTCGGCGGTACCGGCCCACAGATCGATTACCGTGCGACCACCCACCTGGATGCACAACGCCGCGCCGCGCTCCTGGGGATTATCGAACAGCGCCGCGAACGCTTCACGCACCGCCTCGAACTGAAGTTCATAATGGCCTTGAATCTGCACCCGTAACTCCCTTGAAACAAACACTTTTAAGGTGGCAGGCATTGTTTCAGCCATTAGGGTTTTTGGGAACCGTCGCAAGACGGCTGGCTAAGCATGCCCACCGAGGCAAGAAGAACCTGTGGGAGCAAGGCTTGCCCGCGATGAGGCCCGCGAGGTCTTTCTGAAACTCAGGTGCCTTCATCGCGGGCAGCCTTGCTCCCACAAATACATTGCTTCACCGTGAAATCGCAGCAGCCTCAGGAAATCTCCCGCCGAAACGGCGGCAGCGCGTTGAGGATCGCCTTGCCATAGCGCTGGGTTACCAGCCTGCGGTCGAGCAAGGTGATGGTGCCGCGGTCTTCCTCGGTGCGCAGCAGGCGGCCACACGCCTGGACCAGCTTCAGCGAAGCGTCCGGTACGGAAATTTCCATGAACGGGTTGCCGCCTCGGGCTTCGATCCACTCGGCCAGCGCGGCTTCCACCGGGTCATCGGGGACCGAGAACGGAATCTTGGCAATCACCACGTGCTCGCAATAGGCACCGGGCAAGTCCACGCCTTCGGCAAAACTCGCCAGGCCGAACAGCACGCTGGAATCCCCACCATCGACCCGCGCCTTGTGTTTGTTCAGGGTTTCCTGCTTCGACAGGTTGCCCTGGATGAACACCTGCTTGCGCCAGTCACGGTCAAGGCCATCGAACACGTCCTGCATCTGTTTGCGCGAGGAAAACAGCACCAGGGTGCCCCGTGAGCCTTCCACCAGTTCCGGCAGGTCGCGGATGATCGCCGCCGTGTGGGCAGCGGCATCCCGCGGATCGGCCTTGAGGTCCGGCACCCGCAGCACGCCGGCGTCGGCGTGGTGGAAGGGGCTCGGGACCACGGCGGTCACGGCTTTCTTCGGCAGGCCGGCGCGCATGCGGAAGCGGTCGAACGTGCCCAGGGCGGTCAGCGTGGCGGACGTCACCAGCGCGCCATAGGCCACGTTCCACAGGTTGCGACGCAGCATTTCCGCCGCCAGGATCGGGCTGGCATTGACCTCTATATCGAACAGCGAACCGCTTTCGGCCAGGGTCAGCCACCGCGCCATTGGCGGGTTGTCTTCCGGGTCTTCGGCGGTGAAGGCCGTCCACAGTTCCCAGTTGCCTTGTGAGCGGGACAACAGGCTGCCAAACAGCGGGTACCACTCCTCGGCCTGGTTGCTGGCGATTCCGATGTTGACCTCGCCATCCATGCCTTCCTTGAGCAGGTCGGTCAGGCGCGTGAACAGGTCGGTCAGGCGTGCGAAACCTTTCTTGAGCTCGATGCCCATTTCGCGCATGTGCTCGGGGATCACCCCGCCGACAAACCGATGGCGTGGCCGCTCGCGGCCCTCGACGTCTTCGCCGGGCTTGAAGTCGGCCACCTGCTCGCAAGCGGTGAACATGAACTGCTGGTTCGTCTTGATTTCCCGCGCCAGCTCCGGCACTTGCTCGATGAACTTGCCCAGGTCGCCCGGCAATGGATGCTGGGCCAACAGTTTGGTGAGGTTCTTGGCAGTGGTTTCCAGCCAGTCGGCGGTGGAGCGCAGCCGGGTGTAATGGGCGAAATGGCCGATGGCCTTGTCCGGCAGGTGGTGACCTTCGTCGAACACGTAGATCGTGTCGCGCGGGTCCGGCAGCACCGCACCACCGCCCAGGGCCAGGTCGGCCAGCACCATGTCGTGGTTGGTGACGATGACGTCGACCTTGCCCATGCCTTCGCGAGCCTTGTAGAAGGCGCACTGGCCGAAGTTCGGGCAATGCCGGTTGGTGCACTGGCTATGATCGGTGGTCAGGCGGGACCAGTCGGCGTCTTCCAGGGCCGTGGACCAGCTGTCGCGGTCGCCGTCCCATTTATTGCCGGCCAGCTTCTCGATCATGCTGGTGAACAGCTTCTGGCTGGCCTCATCGACTTCAATCTTGAAGCCTTCTTCTTCGAACAACTGGGCCGTGGCGGTCTGCGCGTGGCCTTCCTGGAGCAACATGTCGAGCTTGGAAAGGCACATGTAGCGCCCACGGCCCTTGGCCAGCGCGAACGTGAAATTCAGCCCGCTATTGCGCATCAGGTCGGGCAGGTCCTTGTAGACGATCTGCTCCTGCAGGGCGACGGTGGCCGTGGCGATCACCAGGCGTTTGCCGGCGGCCTTGGCAGTGGGAATCGCCGCCAGGCTGTAGGCCACGGTCTTGCCGGTACCGGTGCCGGCCTCCACCGCCACGATAGCGGGCTCGCCACTGCGCCGACCTTCGTCGTCGGTGTCGATGTCACCCAGGACTTTTGCCACTTCGGCAATCATCAGGCGCTGGCCATATCGCGGCTTGAGGCTCTTGGCTTCGAGAAAACGCGAATAGGCGCCCTGGATCGTGGTTTTGAGTTCGGTGCTGATCATGTATGGTCGGGCGCTAAAAACGCTGGATAAATTTTCAGTGGTTCGGATCGGCGGCTATCATACCCCGCTAATGAATCCTGCGCAGAACGGAGTAACCCAATGACACCCTTTGCCCTCGTCTACACCCTGCATTTACTGGCGGCCCTGGTCTGGGTCGGCGGCATGTTCTTCGCCTGGATGATCCTGCGCCCCGCCGCAATGACGGCGCTTGAGGGCCCTGCCCGGCTCAAGCTGTGGGTAGAAGTGTTTCAGCGTTTTTTCGTCTGGGTCTGGGTCGCCGTGGTGCTTTTACCGATCAGCGGTGTAGGCCTGATCCATGTGCGCTTCGCCGGTTTCGAAACCGCGCCGCGGTACGTGCAGGTGATGATGGGGTTGTACGTGGTGATGACAGCGCTGTTTATCCGCATCCAAGGCCTGCAGCTGCCGGCATTGCGTAGCGCCGTGACGGCGCAGGACTGGCCGGCGGGTGCGGCGGTGCTGGGGAAGATTCGGCGGTTGGTGGGGATCAACCTGTTGATCGGCTTGCTGGTGGTGGCGATTGGCGCGGCGCGACCGATGTTCTGAAAAGATTGTACAAGACCCTGTGGGAGCGAGCTTGCTCGCGATAGCGGTGGATCAGTCAGCCTTATGTGACTGACATACCACTATCGCGAGCAAGCTCGCTCCCACAGGTTCAGATCAGGTTTTTCTTCAGAACCGCTGCACCGTTACCACCCCAGCCGCTCCGGCAGGCCCAGGCTGACCGTCAGCGCCAGGACGACCGCTTTTGCCGCCGTCAGCGGTATAGACCAGGCAGCCCTTGGCCTTGCCTCCCGCCCCGGGTTTGCCGCCGTGCCCCGCCGCGCCACCGGCACCGCCGTCCACCGTCACTTTGATCTGCTCGGCAGGATAGGCGCGGGGCAGTTCAAGGCGTACCAGCGCACCGGCCGCACCCGGCTGGCCATCGCTGCCATTGCTGCCGTCGGCCCCGCGACCGGCCGAACCCCAGGTGCAACCCGGCGCCTGGCCATTGGCGCCGTCAAGACCGACGAAACCCGGCGCACCGGTACCACCGCGGGCATCCACCGACAACAGCGGCGCATTCAAGGCATTGAAACGCAGGTTGAGATCGCGCCCAGGCCGCGCGGCCTTGGTATAGGTACCCGGTGCGCCGCGTGAAGTGATCTGGCTGCCCTCGGCCAGCTCAGCCTGGGCCACTTTCATTTCCAATACCTGCTGCGCCGGCACGATGGCGATCCGCGCCTCACGTCCCAGGTGCAATTGATCGATGGTCAGTTCAGTGACATTGGAAGGCACCAGCAGCGTGCCGTAGTCGGCCACGTCCAGTCGCTCGAGGGCCAGGGTGCTGGTGGTGTTGGGCAGGCGCATCAACGAATGGCTTTCGACCTGGACCACCTGGGCCGAAGCCCACGGGCATACGAGTGCGGCGAGCAGACACAATTTACGCATGGGAAGCCTCTGGCGCGGTCGGGAGGGTTTGCAAATGGAAGATACCGAACAGCAGCACTCTGAGGCGATCACGACCTGGCGCGGGGCGGCCACGGAAACTGGCCCTGAACAACAGCAGTTCCAGCACATGGAGCACCAGCAAAAACGCGCCGGCGACGTTGACCAGCAGATGCAGCGGATGGACGAACGGCACGACCAGATTGACCAGCACCACCAGCCAGAACAACAGGGTCAGCAAGCGCCCCAGCCCCCAAAACACCTTCATATGCCCCCCTGATCGGGAATTATTCTTTGCGCGCACAGTAACGGCTTGCGCGCAGGATAAGCCAGAGGGTCAGGCAAATTTAATCTAACCTGAGCCCCGGCTCGCCTTCCCGACGACCCGGTAGCCCTGGCCCGCGCTTCAACGCTGGATATGCAGCTCGACCCGACGGTTCTGCGCCCGTCCTTCGTCGGTCTCATTGTCGGCCACCGGCTCGCTTTCGCCTTTGCCTTCGCTGGTGAGTTTGTCGGGGGCCAGCCCCTGGGTCAGCAAATACTCCACGACGCTGCTGGCCCGACGTTCAGACAGCCCCTGGTTATAGGCATCACTGCCGACACTGTCGGTGTGACCCACGACCCGGATGCTGGCGACATTGGCATGGCTGAGCTTGCCCATCAGCCCATCGAGCTGGCTTCGAGCTTCTGCGGTGAGGTCGGATTTGTCGAAATCGAACAGTACCTTGCCGGCATCGTTGAGGGTGATGACCTCGCTAGCCGGTGCTTCAGGCTCCACAGGTGGGGCACTGGCCGGGTATTGCGGCACCGGGCAACCGTGATGTTCGACAGGGGTATTGGCCGGTGTATCAGGGCAACGGTCGCGGCGGTCGAACACCCCGTCGTCGTCTTCATCGCCATCCTGGGCGTAGCAGATCAAACCACCGCCCAGCAGCCCCAACGCGGCGCCACCGGCGGCCCAACCGCTGCTTTCAATGGCCCCCAACCCGCCACCGACCAGGCCGCCGATCAGGCTACAGATTGGCCAGGTGCGTTGATTGAGAGGTGCGCTGCCGTCGCTGTGAGTGGCGCAACCGGACAACAGACTGCTCGCCAGCAGTACCGGTAAGGCGGCCCTGATTAGAACGTTCATGATGAAGGCTCCTGTGTCACCGGCCCATACCGGTCACACAGGAGTAAAGACCCGCATCCGCAACTCCACAAGCCGCGGATGGCAAGGGTTTCAACGGTTTATCTTGATTTCCGTGCGACGGTTCATCGCGCGGCCGTCGGCGGTCTTGTTATCGGCCACCGGCTGGCTCTCACCGGCGCCGGACACCGAGACAAAACTGGCACGCGGTACGCCGTTGTCGACCAGGTACTGCACCACCGAGTTGGCCCGCTTCTCCGACAACCGTTGGTTGTAGGCATCGCTGCCGACACTGTCGGTATGGCCGGTGACCCGCAGTTGCGTGGTGGACGTTTCCTGTTTCAGCCGGGTCGCAACGCCGCTCAGGACATCTTTGTCGGCTGGGGTCAGCGTGGCTTTGTTGAACTCAAAGTGCACGTCGCGGATCACGATGGTTTCTTCCTTGACCACTGGAGGCTCTTCAGCCATTGGCGGTGGTGCGGGAGGTGGGCAACCGTCGGCATCGACCTGCACGCCCTTCGGTGTGCCCGGGCACTTGTCGCGGCTGTCCGGCACGCCATCGCCGTCTTCATCGCCATCGCCGTGCACCCAGCAATAAGCCGCCGCCATGCCACCGACGAACAGCGCGCCGCCGCCAGCCCAGGAACTACTTTCGGTGGCGCCCAAGCCTGCGCCGATCACACCGCCGACGGCGGCACAGGTCGGCCAGTCGGTTTTCTGCAAACCTGCGCAACCAGTCAACACACTGGTTAGCAGAACCAGGGGTAACGCTGTCCGAACTATGCTCATCGGTTTTCTCCTTGAGGGATCGGCTTGTCGCCGATTCAGGGGAGTAAAGACCCGTCTTCGAATCTGCGCCAGCCTGAGTAATCGCGGGTTTTCGCCCCGTGTTTGCGAAGATTCCGCACGTTCAGGGACAAACCGCTCTAGGCCACGATGTCCGGGCAGGCTATCGTGGTGGTTCTGACTGAGGAACTTCGATGACCGTTGCCATTTCTGCGCGTACGCCCCAGCAAGCCTTGGCGGCCGTGCTTGACCGTTATGCCCCGCAAAAACTGCTATTGATCGGTGCCAGCGGCTTTCCCGCGCTCGAAGCATTCCAGCAGGCCCATCCCGACACCGAAGTGGTCCACGCCAGCCCCGGCGCACTGCCGACGGAGGTGGCGGCGCGGCGTTTTGACCTGGCCCTGGCGCTCGATTGCCTGGAGCATTTGCCCAAGCGCGAGGGTCTGAACCTGTTGGGTGGCATCCGCAATCTCAATGCCAGCCGCATCGCCGTGCTGGCAGACCTCAACGCCTGCGGCTGGCAAGAGACGGACTTTTTTTCCCTGGCCCTGCAAGCCAGCGAGCGATTCCAGCGCGAAGATCAGGTCCTGACCCTGTTTACCTACGATCTGCTTGAATACAAACAGGTCCCCGACTGGCTCAACTCGCGCTTTTGGGCCAACCCGGAAAATTTTGGAAAATACTGGTGGTAACCGTGAACACAAGCCCGCACACACCCATTTGCCCCTGCGGCAGTGGAAACCCACTGGACGCCTGCTGCGGCCACTACCACGACGGTCACCCGGCGCCCTGCGCCGAAGCCTTGATGCGCTCGCGCTACAGCGCCTATGTGCTGGGGCTGGTTGATTACCTGGTCGCCACCACCCTGCCCGCCCAGCAGCCAGGCCTCGATCGCCAGTCGATCAGCGAGTGGAGCGCCAACAGCACCTGGTTGGGGCTGGAAGTGGAAAGCAGCGAAGTGCTCGGTGGTCAACCGGAACACGCCTTTGTCACGTTCACGGCACGCTGGCACGACGGCCAGGGCGAGCACAGCCACCGCGAGCAGTCCTCCTTCGTACAGAACAGCGGGCGCTGGTACTTCATCGACCCGACCGTACCGGTCAAGACCGGCCGCAACGACGGCTGCCCTTGCGGTAGCGGGCATAAATTCAAAAAGTGCTGCGCCGGCTACTTCAATCGTTGATCTCGCAAATGTCCGACACTCATCCATCGGCCCATGGGGCTAGACTGGGGGTAAACCAGAGGCTCGGACATGACCGCCACATCACTCCTGCTGCGCATCACCTGCCTGCTGCTGTTCGTCGGGCTCGGCGGTTGCGCGTCCTGGCAAGGTGAAGAAGCCCCTGAACCACAGGTGCACCTGGTCAAGGTCGAGGTGGTGCGGGCCCGGCTGCTGGAACAGAAGTTCATGCTGCACTTTCGCGTCGATAACCCCGGCGACAGCGACCTGACCGTTCGCGGCCTGACATACCGCATCCACCTGGGCGACCTGTTGCTGACCGAAGGTGAGCATGAACACTGGTTCACCGTGAGCCCCCGGCACAGCGCCTACTTCAAGGTGCCGATCCGCACCAACCTGTGGCCGCAGGTGCGGCAGGTGGTGAAGTTGCTGGAGAAACCCCGGGAACAGATCCCCTATCGTCTGGAAGGTGAGCTGGAAACCGGATTATTCATCGCTCACTACGTGCACCTGGAACGCAATGGCGTGATAATCGCCGCCGATTTTATTGCGGAGTAACCCCGATGACCCAACAACCCCACGTCCATGGCCCTGATTGCAACCACGATCACGACCATCATCACGATCATGACCACGGCCATGTCCACGGTCCGAACTGCGGCCACGCCCACCAGGAACCGGTGCGCAACGCCCTGAAGGATGTCGGCCGCAACGACCCTTGCCCGTGCGGCAATGGCAAGAAATTCAAGAAGTGCCACGGGGCTTGAGGGTCCGGGCGAAAAACCTTTTCGCCTGCTAGACCGTCATCGCGAGCAAGCTCGCTCCCACAGGAGATTTGCGAAGAATCAATGTGGGAGCGAGCCTGCTCGCGATGAGGCCGGCACATTCAGCACCTGTCTGTCAGCCCGCCTGCAAAATCCGCTTCACAGCAACCACCGTCGCATACTCGCCATGCAAGTTGCCCAGGGACATGGCATGCACGTCGGCCGCCGAACGGGCGTTGCCGAAGTAATCGCTCTTGTCGAAGGTAAAGCAGGCATCCTCGACCACCCACGTGTCGAATCCCAGGTTGCCGGCCGTACGCGCCGTGGACTCCACCGAGTTGTGCGTCGCCACGCCGACGATCACCAGTTGCCCGATGCCCGCCCTGCGCAGGTCTTCCTCCAGGCGCGTGCCACTGAACGCATCCGGTACTTGTTTCTGCACCAGCCCTTCCCCCGCCAGCGGTTCGAACCGTGGCTGGACCTCCACGCCCGACTGCCCCGGCCAGAACACCGAGTCCGGCGAGCGGGACAAGTGGTGGACGTGAATCACCGGTCGTGCCGTGTGTCGCCATAAAGCCAGTAGCTCGAGCATGCGCAGCTCTGCCTCGGGATTGTTGCGAGGGCCGAGCCTGGGATGAAGGATGCCTTTTTGTTGATCGATGAGGATCAGCGCTGCGTTGTGTTGTAGCTCCATGCCGGTTTTCTCTTCTCGATCACTGAATCTTCCACACTTGAGCATCACCTCTTCCTACAGGCAAGCCTTCGAGCAAAAGCGATGCCCCAGCCCCGGAGTTTCATCGCCAAACCAACAAATAACCCTCGCCCCGCTTGCGCGGCCCCCTCCTGCTCACTAACGTAGCGCCTTTATTGGTGCCACCCCCCTCCCGCAGGAGCTTTGCCATGGCCTCGCCAGCCTCTATTTCCCTTATCCCCCGGCTCGGCGTTGCCGCCGCAGTGGCCAGTGTGCTCGGCTTGAGCGGATGCCAGACCTGGAATGCCCAGGACACTGTCCCACCGACTTCCGGTGTGCAACCGCTCAAGGGGCTGGCGCAGAACGTCTCGGTCCGGCGCAATGCCACGGGCATGCCGCTGATCGAAAGCAACAGCTTCCATGACGCCCTGTTCACCCTCGGCTACGTCCACGCCAGCGATCGCATCACCCAGATGGTGACCCTGCGCCTGCTGGCCCAGGGGCGGCTGGCAGAGATGTCCGGCGCCGAACGGCTGGACGTCGACCGCTACATGCGCGCCGTCAACCTGAAGAAAAACGCCGACGAGCTGTACAAGGCGTCTTCGCCACGGCTCAAGCGCTTCTTCGAAGTCTATGCCCGCGGCGTCAACGCCTACCTGTTCCGCTACCGCGACAAGTTGCCGTCGGACCTGGCCGCCACCGGCTACAAACCCGAATACTGGAAACCGGAAGACTCGGCGCTGATGTTCTGCCTGCTGAATTTCAGCCAGTCAGCCAACCTGCCGGAAGAAATCGCCAGCCTGGTACTGGCCCAGACCGTCACCAATGACAAACTCGCCTGGCTGAGCCCGTCCTATCCAGACGAACCACTGCCCATGGCCGAGGCCGACAAACTCCAGGGCTTGCGACTCAATGGCCAGATTCCGGGCCTGAACGAGATCAGCAAGGCCACCAGCCAGTTGGCCGAGCTGAACCTTTTGAGCGCTGCGTCTTCGAGTAACTTGGCCATCGCGCCGCAACGCAGCCGCAGCGGCAAGAGCCTGTTGGCCAGCGACAGCCATGGGCCGCTGGGCATGCCGGGGCTGTGGAGCCCCGTACAGATCCGCGCGCCCAAGTACCAGGCGGCCGGGATTTCCGTGGCGGGGATCCCGATGATCCTGGCCGGGTTCAACGGCAAAGTGGCCTGGAGCATGACCAGCGTACTGGGGGACAACCAGGACCTGTTCCTGGAAAAAATCCGCCGCCAGGGCAACAGCCTGTCCTATGAGGTCAACGGCAAATGGCAGCCAGCGATCGTGCGCAACGAAACCTATTTCATCAAAGGCCAGCGGCCGATTCGTGAAGCGGTGTTCGAGACCCGTCACGGCCCGCTGCTCAACAGCGCCCAGGGCCCGGCCATGGCCAACGGCTTTGGCCTGGCCTTGCAGACGCCGAGCTTGAGCGACGACAAGACTTTGGATGCCTTCTTCGACCTGTCCCGGGCGCAGACCGTCGAGAAAGCCTCCGACGCCAGCCGGGAAATCCGCGCCATGGCGGTGAACCTGGTATTTGCCGACGCCAGCCATATCGGCTGGCAAGTCACCGGTCGCTATCCAAACCGCCGCGAAGGCGAAGGCCTGTTGCCGTCGCCGGGTTGGGACGGTCGCTACGATTGGGACGGTTACGCCGACCCGATGCTGCACCCTTATGATCAGGACCCGGCCCAGGGCTGGCTTGGCACGGCCAACCAACGGGTCATCCCACACGGCTATGGCATGCAGCTGTCCAACTCGTGGGCCGCACCGGAGCGTGGCGAACGCATGGCCGAGCTGGCCGGCGCGGGCAAGCACGACACTCGCAGCCTGACCGCCATGCAATATGACCAAGGCACGACGTTCGCGGCCAAGCTCAAGAAAGTCTTCGAAGCACCGGGCATGGCCCAGCCGCTCAAACAGGCGATCGAAGCCCTGCCGGTGGCTGACCGGGCCAAGGCCCGCGAGGCCTACACTCGCTTGATGGCATTTGATGGCCGGCTCAGCCCGACCTCCGCCGACGCGGCGATCTATGAGCTGTTCCTGCAGGAAAGCATGAAGCAGATTTTCCTCGACGAACTGGGCCCGGACAGCAGCCCGGCGTGGAAGGCGCTGGTCGCCAACGGCCAATTGTCCTACTCGGCCCAGGCCGATCATCTGCTGGGGCGTGAAGACAGCCCGTTCTGGGACGATGTGCGCACACCTCAGAAAGAAGACAAGGCCGTCATCCTCGCCCGCAGCCTGGCCGCCACCATCAGCGCCGGTGAAAGCCAGTTGGGCGGTGATCGCAAGGCTTGGCAGTGGGGCCAGTTGCATCGCTACGCGTGGAAGAACAGCAACAGCCAGATCGTACGCGGCCCGCTGCCGGCCGGTGGCGACGCCAGCACGCTCAACACCGCAGCGTTCGCTGGGGGGCAGGACTTCAACACCACCCTGGCGCCAGCCATGCGCTTTATCATCGACTTCGGCCAGCCTGAACCGTTGATGATCCAGGATGGTGCCGGACAGTCCGGCAACCCGGTCAGCCCGAACTACGCCAATGGCATCGATCCATGGATCAAGGGGCAGTACCAGAGCCTGCCGTTGCAATCGCAGAATTTCGATCGGGGCTATGGCAAGTCGCGGTTGACCCTGGTGCCTGGCAAATAACAGCAGGCTGTTCATTGCCCTGTAGGAGCTGCCGAAGGCTCGGGCCGCGTTCGGACGATCTTTTGATCTTTCGCTTGAGATTCAAGCGTCAGGGGAAAGATCGCAGCCTCGTTGCACTCGTCAGCTCCTACAGTCCCACAGGCCAGCGGGGCGGGGCGACGTTTTGCTAGATTTCCTCGCCACATTTGTCCATCCCATCACCCGATCCTGCCCCCCGAAAATCCGATAGAACTTCTCCCCTTACCCTCGCCTCTACCTGACAAGCCCATCGCTCCGGTGACTGCATGGATCTTGTCATTGCCCGCCCCGAAGGCTTGTACTGTCCGCCCGGGGATTTCTACATCGACCCGTGGCGTGCGGTGGAACGTTCGGTCATCACCCACGCCCACGGCGACCATGCCCGCAGCGGCAACCAACACTACCTGGCAGCGGCACCCGGCGAAGGCATTCTGCGTTCACGCCTGGGCCAGGACATCAACCTGCAAACCCTGCCCTACGGCGAACGCCTGTCGCATCATGGCGTGACCTTGAGCTTTCACCCCGCCGGCCATGTGCTGGGCTCGGCCCAGGTGCGGCTGGAATATCAAGGCGAGGTCTGGGTGGCGTCGGGGGATTACAAAGTCGAGCCTGACGGCACCTGCACCCCGTTCGAGCCGGTGAAATGCCATACCTTCATCACTGAATCGACCTTCGGCCTGCCAATCTACCGCTGGCAGCCCCAGGCGCAGATCTTCGAAGAGATCAACCAGTGGTGGCGCGGGAACATCGCCGCCGGCCGAGCCAGCGTGTTGTTCTGCTATTCCTTCGGCAAGGCCCAGCGGATTCTTCACGGCATCGATGAAAGCCTCGGCCCGATCCTGGCCCATGGGGCGGTGGAGCCACTGAACCGGGTCTACCGCGAGGCCGGTGTTCACCTGCCGCCGACAATTTATGCCAGCGACATCAACAAGAACGACCCGATCATGGGCCGGGCGCTGGTCATCGCCCCGCCCTCTGCCGGTGGCAGCAGCTGGATGCGCCGCTTCGGCGACTACAGCGACGCCTTCGCCAGCGGCTGGATGCGCCTGCGCGGTACGCGGCGGCGGCGCGGCGTGGACCGGGGTTTTGTGCTGTCCGACCACGCCGACTGGCCTGGCCTGCTCTGGGCCATCGAACAGACCGGCGCCGAGCGGGTGATGGTCACGCACGGCTCGGTAAGCGTGCTGGTGCGCCATCTCTGCGAGCAAGGCCTCGACGCCCAGGGGTTCAGTACCGAATACGGTGACGATGAAGAAGACCTCGCCACGGCCACCGACAGCGGTGAGGAGGCGTCATGAAAGCCTTCGCCGAGCTGTACGCCGAACTGGACGCCACCACCTCAAGCAATGCCAAGCTTGCCGCCATGCAAGCCTATTTCACCAAGGCCTCGCCTCAGGACGCGGCGTGGGCCGTGTACTTCCTGTCCGGCGGGCGACCACGGCAACTGGTGCCGGTAAAAATCCTGCGGGAGTTGGCGGTCCAGGTATCCGGGTTGTCGCTCTGGCTGTTCGAGGAAAGTTATCAGGCCGTGGGCGACCTGGCCGAAACCATTTCGCTGGTATTACCCGAATCGCCCCATAGCTCCGATGAAGGCCTGGCGCTGTGGATCGAAGAGAAGCTGCTGCCGTTGCGCGGTGAGTCGCCCGAAATCCTGGCTGAACAGCTCCCGGCGCTGTGGGCGCAACTCGATCGGCCGAGCCTGATGCTGTGCATCAAGCTCATTACCGGCAGCTTTCGCGTCGGCGTGTCAAAACTGCTGGTAACCCGGGCCCTGGCCGGCATGGCCAACCTGGACAGCAAGCGGGTGGCCCAACGCCTGGTGGGCTACACCGACCTGTCCCATCGTCCGACGGCCGCCAGTTACCTCAAGCTGATCGCGGCCGAATCCGCCGATGAACATGCCCAGCGCGGCGGCCAGCCTTATCCGTTTTTCCTGGCCCATGCCCTGTCTGCCCCAGTGGAGCAATTCGACACCCTGCTGGGACCGGCCAACGACTGGCAGGTGGAATGGAAATGGGACGGCATCCGTTCCCAGGTGATCAAGCGCGATGGCCATTTATGGGTCTGGTCTCGAGGCGAAGAACTGGTGACCGAGCGCTTCCCCGAACTGCACGCCCTGGCGCAGGTACTGCCCGACGGTACCGTGATCGATGGCGAAATCGTGGTGTGGAAAACCGCCCGACCGGTGACCGGGGACGCCTTCGACCCGGACGCGCCGTTGCAGCCGGCGGTGCAACCCTTCGCCCTGTTGCAACAGCGCATCGGTCGCAAGACCCTGGGCAAGAAAATCCTCGAGGATGCCCCGGTAGTGGTGATGGCCTACGACCTGCTGGAATGGCAAGGCGAGGACTGGCGCAGCCGCCCCCAGGCCGAGCGCCGCGAACGGCTGGAAGCGCTGATCGCCCGTGTTCACAGCCCGGTGTTGTTGCCATCGCCGACGGTCACCGGCCAGGACTGGTTCGACCTCGCCCGGCAACGTGAAGCCTCTCGCCGCCTCGGTGTCGAGGGCATGATGCTCAAGGCTCGCAACGCGCTATACGGCGTCGGTCGCACCAAGGACATGGGCGTGTGGTGGAAATGGAAGATCGACCCCTTCAGCGTCGACGCGGTGCTGATCTACGCCCAGCGCGGCCACGGCCGGCGCGCCAGCCTGTACAGCGACTACACCTTCGCCGTATGGGACAACCCGCCGGACAGTCGCGAGCGCACGCTGGTGCCGTTTGCCAAGGCTTATTCAGGGCTGACCGATGCAGAAATGCGCCAGGTCGACAGCATCGTGCGCAAGACCACCGTGGAGAAGTTCGGCCCGGTGAGCAGCGTCACGCCCACCCTGGTGTTCGAACTGGGTTTCGAAGGCATCGCCCTGTCCAATCGCCACAAGAGCGGGATCGCGGTGCGTTTTCCACGGATGTTGCGCTGGCGCCAGGATAAAACCGTCGAAGAGGCAGATACCTTGGCAACGCTTCAGGACCTGCTGAAATAGCGCGGTACGCTCTTTGTGGCGAGGGGATTTATCCCCGCTGGGCTGCGAAGCGGCCCCCAAAAAGCCTGAGATGAACAACCTGACACTCCGAGGCGACTGACTGTTGGGGCTGCTGCGCAGCCCAACGGGGATAAATCCCCTCGCCACAAATAATTGCTCACCCCATAGTGTTTCCCAAACAACGCACGCTCCATCCCGGTGCATCTTTTGATGTACGCTCATCCCCGCGCACCATCGCATTCCGTTGCCAGCCGTCGAAGCTTTTAAAACACTTGTTCGGCACTCTGGTTCGGAAATTGCTACCTTTATGCCGTCATACCGTTCTCGCCTTCACCGGTAACAATACTTACGCGCCACAAGCGCTCATATTGGTTTTAGGGATTGAATAATGAAAAAAGCACTGCTGACCCTTTCTGCACTGGCGTTGTGCATGGCTGCTGGCGTCGCCACGGCCAAGGAATACAAGGAACTGCGTTTTGGTGTCGATCCTTCCTACGCCCCGTTTGAGTCCAAAGCCGCCGACGGCAGCCTGGTCGGTTTCGACATCGATCTGGGCAACGCGATCTGCGCAGAGCTGAAGGTCAAATGCAAATGGGTCGAAAGCGATTTCGACGGCATGATCCCAGGCCTCAAGGCCAATAAATTCGACGGCGTGATCTCCTCCATGACCGTTACCCCGGCTCGCGAAAAAGCCATCGACTTCTCCAGCGAGCTGTTCTCCGGCCCAACGGCCTATGTCTTCAAGAAGGGCTCGGGCCTGAGCGAAGACGTTGCCTCGCTCAAAGGCAAGACCGTCGGCTACGAGCAAGGCACCATCCAGGAAGCCTACGCCAAGGCCGTGCTGGACAAGGCCGGCGTCAAGACCCAGGCCTACCAGAACCAGGACCAGGTTTATTCCGACCTGACCTCCGGCCGCCTCGATGCAGCGATCCAGGACATGCTGCAGGCCGAATTGGGCTTCCTGAAATCGCCAAAAGGCGAAGGCTATGAAATCAGCAAGCCGGTGGACAGCGAGCTGTTGCCCGCCAAGACCGCGATCGGTATCAAGAAAGGTAACAGTGAGCTGAAGGCACTTTTGGATAAAGGTATCAAAGCGTTACACGACGACGGCAAATACGCCGAGATCCAGAAAAAACACTTTGGCGATCTGAATCTGTACAGCGGCAAATAATGCGCTGCGCCCATCCGGTCTCGGATGGGCGCTTTTCTCCTGCCAAAGGCTTTCTTCCATGTTTGAACAACTCCTACAAAATCTGGGGCTCTCCGCCTTCAGCCTGCAGGGCTTTGGCCCGTTGCTGATGCAAGGCACCTGGATGACCATCAAGCTGTCGGCCCTGTCCCTGTTGCTGAGCGTCTTGCTCGGCCTGCTGGGCGCCAGTGCCAAGCTGTCCAGCGTCAAACTGCTGCGAATCCCTGCCCAGCTCTACACCACGCTGATCCGCGGCGTGCCGGACCTGGTGCTGATGCTGCTGATTTTCTACAGCCTGCAAACCTGGCTGACCTCGCTTACCGACTTCATGGAATGGGAATACATCGAGATCGACCCATTCGGCGCCGGGGTGATCACCCTGGGCTTCATCTATGGCGCGTACTTCACCGAAACCTTTCGCGGCGCGATCCTCGCGGTCCCCCGAGGCCAGGTCGAAGCCGCCACCGCGTATGGCCTCAAACGTGGCCAGCGCTTTCGCTTCGTGGTGTTTCCACAAATGATGCGCTTTGCCCTGCCGGGTATCGGCAACAACTGGATGGTGATGCTCAAGGCCACCGCGCTGGTGTCGATCATCGGCCTGGCCGACCTGGTCAAGGCCGCCCAGGATGCGGGCAAGAGCACCTACCAGCTGTTCTACTTCCTGGTACTGGCGGCATTGATCTATCTGCTGATCACCAGCGCGTCCAACTTCATCCTGCGGTGGCTTGAACGCCGCTACGCCGCCGGAGCCCGGGAGGCGGTGCGATGATCGAACTTCTACAAGAATACTGGCGGCCATTCCTTTACAGCGATGGCGTCAACGTCACGGGCCTGGCCATGACCCTATGGCTGCTCAGCGCCTCGCTGCTGATCGGTTTCCTGGTGTCGATACCGCTGTCCATCGCCCGGGTTTCACCCAAGTTCTACGTCCGCTGGCCGGTGCAGTTCTACACCTACCTGTTCCGTGGTACGCCGCTCTATATCCAACTGCTGATCTGCTACACCGGCATCTACAGCATCGCGGCGGTGCGCGCCCAGCCCATGCTCGACAGTTTCTTTCGCGACGCGATGAACTGCACGATCCTGGCCTTCGCCTTGAACACCTGCGCCTACACCACGGAAATTTTCGCCGGGGCGATTCGCAGCATGAACCATGGCGAAGTCGAGGCGGCCAAGGCCTACGGCCTGACCGGTTGGAAGCTGTACACCTACGTGATCATGCCGTCGGCGTTGCGCCGCTCGCTGCCGTATTACAGCAACGAAGTCATCTTGATGCTGCACTCGACGACCGTGGCGTTCACCGCTACCGTTCCAGACGTGCTGAAAGTGGCCCGGGACGCCAACTCGGCGACGTTCCTGACGTTCCAGTCGTTCGGGATCGCCGCGTTGATCTACCTGACCGTCACCTTTGCACTGGTGGGCCTCTTCCGCCTCGCCGAACGCCGCTGGCTGGCCTTTCTCGGGCCGACCCACTAGGGCTTTTGTTCCAGGACACACACGCAAATGCGCCACCAGATCCATGACCTGCTGGCCCCGGTACCGGGGACCGCACGCAAGATCCACAGCTTTCACTTCGGCCCGGAAAAAGCCGTCGGCAAAATCTATATCCAGTCGTCCCTGCACGCCGATGAGCTGCCGGGCATGCTGGTCGCCTGGCACCTCAAGCAGCGCCTGGCCGAACTCGAAGCGTCGGGCCACCTGCGGCACGAGATCGTGCTGGTGCCCGTCGCCAACCCTATCGGCCTCGAACAAGTGCTGATGGACGTGCCCCTGGGCCGCTACGAAACCGAGAGCGGGCAGAACTTCAACCGCCGCTTCGTCGACCTGAGCGAAGAGATCGGCAACGAAATCCAGGACCTGCTCACCGACGATCCGCAGCACAACCTGATGCTGATCCGCACCAGCCTGCGCGACGCCCTCGCCCGGCAGACCCCAGGCACGCAATTGCAATCCCTGCGCCTGGCCCTGCAACGGCTGGCCTGCGACGCCGACATGGTGCTGGACCTGCATTGCGACTTCGAAGCCGTGGCCCACCTCTACACCA
The DNA here is from genome assembly GCF_054681425.1 of Pseudomonas sp. H1_F01. NCBI lineage: Bacteria > Pseudomonadati > Pseudomonadota > Gammaproteobacteria > Pseudomonadales > Pseudomonadaceae > Pseudomonas > Pseudomonas sp. H1_F01. The sequence goes on from NZ_CP162823.1 coordinate 5,420,155, forward strand.
CACCCGAAGCCTGGCCACAGGTCGAACCGCTGGCCCGCTACATCGGCGCCGAAGCCTGCCTGCTGGCGACCGATTCGGGCGGCCAGTCGTTCGACGAATGCTTCACCCTGCTCTGGTGGCAACTCAAGGAACGCTTCGGCGAACGCTTCGAGATTCCCCTGGGCAGCTTTTCGGTCACCGTGGAATTGCGTGGCCAGGGTGACGTCAACCACGGGCTGGCGAGCCTGGACTGCCAGGCCTTGATCGAATACCTGATCCGTTTCGGCGCCATCGACGGCGAACCGATGCCCATGCCCGAGCTGCCTTACCCGGCCACGCCGCTGGCCGCTGTCGAGCCGGTGGCAACGCCCGTGGGTGGATTGCTGGTCTACAGCGCCCTGCCTGGCGAATACCTGGAGGCGGGGCAGTTGATCGCGGAAGTCATCGACCCGGTCAACGACACCGTCACCCCCGTTCATTGCCGTAACGCCGGGCTGCTATACGCCCGTTCGCTACGCCGCATGGCCACGGCCGGCATGGTGATCGCCCATGTCGCCGGCACCGAAGCCTATCGCAGCGGCTACCTACTTTCGCCTTGAGGATGCATGCTCCATGTACAAACTGACCATCGAAGGCCTGCATAAAAGCTATGGCGAACATGAAGTGCTCAAGGGCGTTTCGCTCAAGGCCAAGACCGGCGACGTCATCAGCCTCATTGGCGCCAGCGGCTCAGGCAAAAGTACCTTTTTGCGCTGCATCAACTTCCTCGAACAACCCAACGACGGCGCCATGAGCCTGGACGGCCAGCCGATCCAGATGATCAAGGACCGCCACGGCATGCACGTGGCCGACGCCGACGAACTGCAACGCATCCGCACGCGCCTGGCCATGGTGTTCCAACACTTCAACCTGTGGAGCCACATGACCGTGCTGGAAAACATCACCATGGCGCCACGCCGGGTGCTGGGGGTCAGCAAGCAGGAAGCCGACGACCGCGCCCGTCGTTATCTCGACAAGGTCGGCCTGCCGGCACGGGTCGCCGAGCAATACCCGGCGTTCCTCTCCGGCGGCCAGCAACAGCGCGTGGCCATTGCCCGCGCCCTGGCGATGGAGCCGGAGGTGATGCTGTTCGACGAACCCACCTCGGCCCTGGACCCGGAGCTGGTGGGTGAAGTACTGAAGGTGATCCAGGGCCTGGCTGAGGAAGGCCGGACCATGATCATGGTGACCCACGAAATGAGCTTCGCCCGCAAAGTCTCGAACCAGGTGCTGTTCCTGCACCAGGGCCTGGTGGAAGAAGAAGGCAGGCCGGAAGACGTGCTGGGCAATCCCACCAGCGAACGACTCAAGCAGTTTCTCAGTGGCAACCTGAAATAAACCTCGGGTCCGATCGTTCCCACGCTCCTGCGTGGGAATGTCGCCAGGGACGCTCACCACGATATCCTGCATAAAACCTTTCGCATCCCGCCGTGGTCACTGAAAGAAGACGTTCAGGGCGCACACGGCAGGCATGGCGACATCCAACAATTTCGCGAAACAGTGGTTCGATGCCCGCGGCTGGAAGCCGTTCGCCTTTCAGAAGCAGGTATGGGCCGCGGTCAAGCGGGGGGAATCCGGGCTGCTGCATGCCAATACCGGTGCCGGCAAGACCTACGCCGTCTGGTTTGCCGCCCTCAACCGTTTCGCACGGCCGGCACCGCCGCTGGATAAACCGCGCAAACGTAAACCGCCGGCCGAACCACTGACTGTCCTGTGGATCACGCCGATGCGCGCATTGGCGGCCGACACCGGCAAAGCCCTCGAAGCACCCCTGGCAGACCTGCACCTGCCATGGAGCGTCGGCCTGCGCACCGGCGATACCAGCGCCAACGAACGCGCCCGCCAGGGCCGGCGCCTGCCCACCACGCTGATCACCACCCCCGAAAGCCTCACCCTGATCCTCGCCCGGGCCGATGCGCACGCCGCCGTCTCGACCCTGCGCATGGTCGTGGTGGATGAATGGCACGAGTTGCTCGGCAACAAACGTGGTGTGCAATTGCAACTGGCCCTGGCGCGCTTGCGGCGCTGGCACCCCGAACTCATCGTCTGGGGCGTCTCCGCGACCCTGGGCAACCAGGCCCACGCCGAACAGGTATTGATCCCGCAAGGCAACGGGATCAGCGTGCGGGGGGCCGATGGCAAGGCGCTGCGGGTCGACACGCTGTTACCCCCGACCCTCGAACGTTTCCCGTGGGCCGGGCATATCGGCCTGAAGATGCTGCCTCAGGTCGTAGCCGAAATCGACGCCAGCAGCAGTTGCCTGGTCTTCACCAACACCCGGGCACAATCGGAAATCTGGTATCAGGCGCTTCTTGAGGCGCGACCCGATTGGGCCGGGCTGATCGCCCTGCACCATGGCTCGCTGTCGCGTGACACCCGGGATTGGGTGGAACAGGCATTGAAGGACGGCCAGCTCAAAGCGGTGGTCTGCACGTCCAGCCTGGACCTGGGGGTGGACTTCCTGCCAGTGGAACGGGTGCTGCAGATCGGCTCGGCCAAGGGCGTAGCCCGACTGATGCAACGGGCCGGGCGCTCCGGCCACGCACCGGGCCGGACCTCGCGGGTGACGCTGGTGCCGACCCACAGCCTGGAATTGATCGAGGCCGCCGCCGCGCAGGACGCCGTGGCCCAACGGCGCATCGAACCGCGCGAATCGCCCCACAAGCCGCTGGATGTCCTGGTGCAGCACTTGGTGAGCATGGCCCTGGGTGGCGGCTTCGTTCCCGACGAATTGTTCGAGGAAGTGCGAGGTGCCTGGGCCTACCGCGACCTCAACCCGGCCGAATGGGCCTGGGCCCTGGCGTTTGTGCGCCATGGCGGCCTGTCATTGACCGCCTACCCCGATTACCGACGCGTCGAACCGGACGAACACGGGATCTGGCGAGTGCCTGACGCACGCCTGGCCCGGCGTCACCGCATGAGCATCGGCACCATCGTCAGCGATGCCAGCCTGCAATTGAAGTTCTGGAGCAAGGGCGGAGGCGGCAAGATCCTGGGTAGCGTAGAGGAAGGCTTCATCGCCCGTCTGCGCCCCGGTGACGGTTTCCTGTTCGCCGGGCGGTTGCTGGAATTGGTCCGGGTCGAGGACATGACCGCCTACGTGCGACGCAGCCAGGCCAGGAAGGCCGCTGTGCCGCGCTGGAACGGCGGGCGCATGCCGCTCTCCAGCGAACTGGCCGCCGCCGTCGTGGCCCGTCTGAGCGAAGCCGCCGCGGGCCGCTTCGAGGGCCCGGAGATGCACGCCGTACAGCCCCTGCTCTTGACCCAACAACGCTGGTCCGGTTTGCCCACGCAAAGCACATTGCTGGCCGAAGCCCTCAAGTCCCGGGAAGGCTGGCACCTATTCCTCTACCCGTTTGCCGGACGCCAGGTTCATCTGGGCCTGGCCAGCCTGCTGGCCTGGCGTGTCAGCCGGCAACAGCCGCTGACATTTTCCATTGCGGTCAACGACTACGGCCTGGAACTGCTCAGTGCCACGGCAGTGGATTGGTCGCAATACCTGACCCCGGGCCTGCTGAGCGTCGATCATCTGCTGACCGACGTGCTCGCGAGCCTGAATGCCGGGGAATTGGCCCTCAGGCGCTTTCGCGAAATCGCCCGGATCGCCGGGCTGGTCTTCGCCGGTTACCCCGGTGCGCCGAAAAGCACCCGGCAAGTCCAGGCGTCCAGCGGGTTGTTCTTCCAGGTGTTCAAGCAATACGACGCCAACAATCTCTTGCTGGCCCAGGCTGGGGAGGAAGTCTTGCGCGAAGAATTGGATATCCATCGACTGGAGCAGACCTTGCAACGCCTCAATACCTTGAAGCTGGACCTGCACGTGATCAAGCGCCCCACCCCGCTCGGGTTTGCGCTGCAGGTGGAGCGATTCCGGGAAAGCATGAGTTCGGAAAAGCTCGCCGACCGCATCCGGCGGATGGTCAGCGAACTGGAAAAGACTGCCGATCGCGGTGACGCCTGATGCCAGCGCCTTACCCCATCAGCCTGGCCGGCGAAGAACTCTGGTTGCTCCCGGAAAAAGCCGTGTACTGGCCCGCCCAGGAAACCCTGATGGTGGCCGATGTTCATTTCGGCAAGGCCGCCGCCTATCGCAGCCTCGGGCAACCGGTGCCCCACGGCACCACCGCCAGCAACATCGCAGTACTGGATGCATTGCTGGCCAGCCTGCCGTGCCGACAGTTGATTTTTCTCGGGGATTTTCTCCACGGTCCCGGCTCTCATGCGCCCGGCACCTTGAAGGCACTTTCCGACTGGCGTGAGCGACATCCGCACTTGGCCATGACGCTGATTCGTGGCAACCACGACAAACGCGCCGGTGACCCGCCGCAAGCGCTGAACATTCGCGTCGTACCGGAGCCGTTGCTTCTGGGCCCTTTCGCCGTGCAACACGAGCCTGCCCCACACCCCAGCCGCCATGTGCTGGCCGGTCACGTGCACCCGGTCTACCACCTGAGCGGCAAGGGCCGGCAACGCCTGCGCCTGGCCTGCTTTCGGCTGGGCAGCGAAATCAGCCTGCTGCCGGCCTTCGGTGCGTTCACGGGCGGTTATCGAGTCGAGCAAGACAGCGATTGCAGAATTTTTGTCATCGGCGATAACGAAATATGGCCCGTCAACTGAAGCACTCTGTGCTATCGCTGGCGGGCCATCGTCTCATCAGGCAACAGGCGCAGGAGGCGGCTCGTCCGGCAGGGTAGGCTCGCCGGGTTCGGTAGGTTGTTCGTTGGGGGTATCGGGATCGGGCTGGCCAGGGATGCCGCCCGCCGCTTCGACAGGATGGGCCAGCAATGACCAGGCCATGACGCCGATCTGATTGGGCTCAAGCCTTGCCAGTTCGGCACTGATTCGCGGATCGATCTTCATAGAGCAACTCCTGAGCGAAGGCCCGCTGCGCTGACGCACAAAAACGGGCAGTACACGCAATAGAGTGTCTGCCCGCCCAGGAATTCCAACAGCTCGTCAGATTCAGGTACGCGGCAGTGTCACACCGCGCTGGCCCTGGTACTTGCCGCCACGATCCTTGTAGGAAACTTCACATTCTTCATCGGATTCCAGGAACAGCATCTGCGCCACACCCTCGTTGGCGTAGATTTTCGCTGGCAGGGTCGTGGTGTTGGAGAATTCCAGGGTCACGTGGCCTTCCCACTCGGGTTCCAGCGGCGTGACGTTGACGATGATGCCGCAACGGGCGTAGGTACTCTTGCCCAGGCAGATGGTCAGCACGTTGCGCGGAATGCGGAAGTACTCGACGGTGCGCGCCAGGGCGAAGGAGTTCGGCGGGATGATGCAAACGTCGCTCTTGACGTCGACGAAGCTCTTCTCATCGAAGTTCTTCGGGTCGACGGTGGCCGAATTGATATTGGTGAACACCTTGAATTCGTCGGCGCAGCGCACGTCGTAGCCGTAGCTGGAGACACCGAAGGAGATCAGCCGGTCGGCGCCTTCGCCACGCATCTGGCGTTCGACGAAGGGCTCGATCATGCCGTGCTCTTGCGCCATGCGGCGAATCCACTTGTCCGATTTGATGCTCATGGCGGTTTCCTGAAATAGCGAGGTGGAAAAAATACGTCCGGCATCTTACTGGGGCGCGGGTCCGAGTTCAAAGCGCGGTACGCAAATCTCGCCGATCCGCCTTGATTTCCGGGTCCTGCCGGCCATCGCCCGCGCCGTCAGTCACCAAATAAGAGAAACCTTCGCAAAGACCATTGGCACATTCTGGAAAAAGGGTTAAGGTGGCGCCACTGTGCTGCTTGTGTCACTGAGAATCTCTACACGATATGTTGAATTTCGATCCAACCATCTACAAGAATTTTTCCTGCTCTTTGCACTCAGTCTCGGCCAGGGTTCTTCCTGAGTCGCAGTTATCTTTGTTCAAGGAGTTACACCATGTCTAATCGCCAAACCGGTACCGTTAAGTGGTTCAACGATGAAAAAGGCTTCGGCTTCATCACCCCACAATCCGGTGACGACCTGTTCGTTCACTTCAAAGCTATCCAATCCGACGGCTTCAAAAGCCTGAAAGAAGGCCAACAGGTTTCTTTCATCGCTACCCGCGGTCAGAAAGGCATGCAAGCTGAAGAAGTTCAAGTTATCTAACTTGTCCTTGCTTTAGTAAAAGGCCCCGCCCTCAAAAGCGGGGCTTTTTTGTGCCTGTCTGTTTTGCAGGCACAAAAAATAATGTGGGAGCGAGCTTGCTCGCGATAGCGGCGCTTCAGTCAACATTCATATTGCTGACATACCGCTATCGCGAGCAAGCTCGCTCCCACAGGATTTGTTACTCGCCTGGGTTTACCAGGTCACGCCAAACCCAGCCGTGTAGCGCGTCTTGCTCAAGTCGCTGTCTTCGGTGCCTTCAATGACATCCTTCTCAGCCTTGAGGTTGAGCGACGCCCAATCGGTAACCTTGTAGCGCAGCCCCACTTCAGCGTCATAGGCGTAATCCGCCACGTCGGACAGTGGCTTGCCCACTTCGCCGTTGGTGAAGAACTCGACGCGCTTGCCAATCAGGTAGCGGTTGTAGTCCCACTTCATGGCGACGGAATAGAAGTTGTCCTTGCCGCCGTCGCGGTATTCATAGTCGGTGCGGTTCAACAGCGAGCCCAGCGAGAACGCGCCCAGCTCGTCATCCCAGAACTGATAACCCGGACCGGTACCCACCACGCGCTGGCGCGCCAGGTCTTCGACTTTGTCGCGCTTGTAGTTCAGGCGGCCTTGCCAGAACCATTTGTCCGTCAGGAACCGGTCGAGGGAATATTCCAGGCGCCAGTTATCGGCGGAAACCACATCGTCCTGGAACTCACGGTTGTATTCACCCTCGGCGGTGTGCCGCCATCTGCCGTGGCGCGCCGAAGTCTTGAAGTCGATGTCGTAGTCGTCGGTATCTTTTTCCGCACGCTGGTAATCCAGCGCGGCATCGATGTTGCCCTTCCACACCAGATCCTCGACCACCGGCTTGGGCTTGAGAATCTGCTGGATACTGGCCAGATCGACAGTCTTGGGCGCATCACCGTTGGCCAAGGTGACCTTGCCATCCTCGGCCGCATGCAGCGCCTTGGCTTTCTCGCCGGTATAAGCATCCTGCTTGACCAAGAGCTGCTGATCACTCTCCAGTGTCTTGACCTGTTTCCAGTCGATGGGAATCGCGCCGGCGTAATCGGTCTGGATCAGCAACTTGCCGCCATCAAAAACGGTAATCTTGCCACTGAGTTTGTCCCCATTCTTCAACCAGACGGTGTCGGCAAGCAAGGGCATGGAGGTACTGGCAACAGCCAGACAAAGCAGGGTTCTAGACAACATAAGCGTATAAAGAGCTCAAGTTTGCGGTGAAAAGGCGGCATTATCCCCCGGGACGACACCTCAGCAAGGACTGACCAAAGTATTTGTAATGAGTTCATTTCTCAACCAGCTTTACAGGACTTAACCTACAAACGGCCACATACCCTCTTTTTCGGACGCCTGAACGTGACTGATGCATCCCTGGATACCGAGAACGCCGCCCAAATCCGCCGCACCACCCTTTACCTGACCCTGGCACAGGTGCCAGCGGGCAAGGTGGTCACCTATGGTCAACTGGCTGAAATGGCCGGCCTGGGCCGCGCGGCGCGCTGGGTCGGGCGGACCCTCAGCCAATTGCCGAACGACACGAAACTGCCCTGGCATCGGGTATTGGGTGCCGGCGGTCGGATCAGCCTGCCGGTGGGCAGCGCCTCAGGGGATGAACAGCGCGCACGCCTGCGCATGGAAGGGATCAGCGTCCTGAACAATCGTGTTGATATTCAGCGCCATGGCTGGCGCCCGGTAGAGCACAGCGGTTAGAGTGCGCGCTTTGTTTTCGCAATTTTTGAGGCAGACTCCAGCCCATGCCCCGTAAAACCTGGCGCGCCGCCCTCGCCGCCTATGCCAGTCCCTCGACGCTCGTGCTGTTGCTGCTTGGCTTCGCCGCCGGCTTGCCGTACATGCTGGTGTTTTCCACGCTTTCGGTCTGGTTGCGCGAAGCCGGTGTGGCCCGCGAAACCATTGGCTACGCGAGCCTGATCGGCCTGGCATACGCCTTTAAGTGGGTCTGGTCGCCGCTGCTCGACCAATGGCGCCTGCCGCTGCTGGGTAAACTCGGGCGTCGGCGTTCATGGCTGGTGCTCTCCCAGGGCCTGGTGATCCTTGGCCTGATCGGCATGGGTTTCTGCGACCCACAGAAACACCTGTCATGGTTGATCGCCATCGCCGTTATCGTGGCTTTCGCCTCTGCGACGCAGGACATCGCCGTCGACGCCTATCGCCTGGAGATCGCCGACGACACCCGCCAGGCCGCCCTCGCCGCCAGCTACATGTCCGGCTACCGCATCGCGGCACTGCTGGCCACCGCTGGCGCCCTGTTCTTCGCCGAAGGGTTTGGCTCCACCGGCTTCAGCTACAAACACTCGGCCTGGGCCGGCACCTACCTGCTGTTCGGCGTATTGATGGTCCCGGCGCTGCTCACCTCGCTGTTCATGCGCGAACCGCCGGTGCCGCTGCGCACTCAACTGCAGGCCGGACGCTACTCGTTCGCCCATCAACTGGCGTCGGTGTTCGTGCTGATCGTGCTGCTGGTGTCTGTCCCGGCGATGTTCACCCAGCTCTACAACACCGACTTCGCCAGCGTGCTGTTCGAGGGCGTCAGCCTGCTCGACCTGCTGCTCGAAGACCGCGCATTCCTGCGAGCCATCCTCTATATCATCCTGACCGCCCTGTGCCTGTCGGCTGTGGGCCGCCGCGGATTGGCACCGGTGCTGACGCCGGTCAACGATTTCATCCTGCGTTACCGCTGGCAGGCCCTGCTGCTGCTCGGGCTGATCGCGACCTATCGGATGTCTGACACCGTCATGGGCGTCATGGCCAACGTGTTCTACATCGACCAGGGGTTCACCAAGGACCAGATCGCCAGCGTCAGCAAGATTTTCGGGTTGATCATGACCCTCGTCGGTGCCGGCATGGGCGGCCTGCTGATCGTACGTTTCGGTATCCTGCCCATCCTGTTCATCGGCGGTGTCGCCTCGGCCGGCACCAACATCCTCTTCCTGATGCTCACCGACATGGGCGCCGACCTGAAGATGTTGATTGTCACCATCTCCCTGGACAACTTCAGCTCCGGCCTGGCCACTTCGGCGTTCGTCGCCTACCTGTCGAGCCTGACCAACCTGAAATTCTCCGCCACCCAATACGCCCTGCTCAGCTCGATCATGCTGTTGCTGCCACGCCTGATCGGTGGTTATTCGGGCGTGATGGTGGAGAAGTTCGGCTATCACAACTTCTTCCTGATCACCGCGTTGCTGGGCGTTCCGACCCTGTTGCTGATCGCCTTGCACTGGTTCCAGGAGAACCGTCGCCAGGGCTCGACACCCACTGCGGAACCGACGCCCACCCGGCCTGCGGAAGAGTCGTAGGAAACTTCAGAAAACGCCGGGGAAACCGGCGTTCGCATCGGGCGACCGCCCACGCGCCTGTACGCCAAGGCATCTCGCCCGTACAATGCTCCGTCACTTCTCGTCATCAGCAACCGACAACGGCCAACCATGCGCACCAGTCAATATTTGCTCGCCACACAGAAAGAAACGCCTTCCGACGCCGTCGTGATCAGCCATCAGTTGATGCTGCGTGCCGGCATGATCCGCAAACTCGCCTCGGGCCTGTACACCTGGCTGCCGATGGGCCTGCGGGTCATGCGCAAGGTGGAAGCCATCGTTCGCGAAGAGATGGACGCTGCCGGTTCTCTGGAAGTGTTGATGCCGGGCACCCAACCGGCCGAGCTGTGGCAGGAATCGGGGCGCTGGGAAGAATACGGCCCTGAGCTGCTGCGCATCAAAGACCGTCACGGTCGCGACTTCTGTGCAGGCCCGACTCACGAAGAAGTGATCACCGACCTGATGCGCAACGAGTTGAGCAGCTACAAGCAGCTGCCGATCAACCTGTATCAGATCCAGACCAAATTCCGTGACGAAATCCGTCCACGCTTCGGCCTGATGCGCGGTCGCGAATTCATCATGAAGGATTCCTACTCCTTCCACGCCGACCTGGCTTCGCTACAGATCACCTACGACCGCATGCACCAGGCGTACTGCAACATTTTCACCCGCCTGGGCCTGAAGTTCCGTCCGGTTGAAGCCGACAACGGCTCCATCGGCGGCGCCGGCTCCCACGAATTCCATGTACTGGCCGAGTCCGGCGAAGACGACATCGTCTTCAGCAATGGCTCCGACTACGCCGCCAACATCGAGAAAGCCGAAGCCGTGCCACGGGAAACCTCCCGCGCCGCGCCGACCGAAGAGTTGCGCCTGGTGGACACGCCGAACGCCAAGACCATTGCCCAACTGGTGGAAGGCTACAACCTGCCAATCGAGCGCACCATCAAGACCCTGATCGTGCGGGCCGAAGAGGAAGACAAGCTGATTGCCCTGATCGTCCGTGGCGACCACGAGCTCAATGAAATCAAGGCCGCCAACCAGCCAGGCGTCGCCAGCCCGCTGGTCATGGCTACCGAAGCCGACCTGCGCGACGCCATCGGTGCCGGTGCCGGTTCTCTCGGCCCGTTGAACCTGCCACTGCCGATCATCATCGACCGCTCGGTGGAACTGATGAGCGACTTCGCCATCGGCGCCAACGTCGACGACAAGCACTATTTCGGCGTGAACTGGGAACGCGACCTGCCGGTTCCAACCGTCGCGGACCTGCGCAACGTCGTGGCCGGCGACCCGAGCCCGGACGGCAAGGGCACCCTGGAAATCAAGCGAGGCATCGAAGTCGGGCACATCTTCCAGCTGGGCAACAAGTACAGCAAGGCGATGAAGTGCGAAGTGCTGGGCGAAAACGGCAAGCCGGTCACCCTGGAAATGGGTTGCTACGGCATCGGCGTTTCCCGCGTGGTGGCTGCCGCCATCGAGCAGAACAACGACGAGAAAGGCATCATCTGGAGCGACACGCTGGCGCCTTTCCAGATTGCCCTGGTGCCGCTGCGCTATGAAACCGACCTGGTGCGTGAAGCCACCGACAAGCTCTACGCCGAACTGACGGCCGCCGGCTTCGAAGTGCTGCTCGACGACCGCGACAAGAAAACCAGCCCCGGCATCAAGTTCGCGGACATGGAACTGATCGGCATCCCGCATCGGATCGTCGTCAGTGATCGTGGCCTGGCCGAAGGCAACCTGGAATACAAGAGCCGCACCGAGGCCGAGCCGCAAGCGCTGCCGGTCGCCGACGTGCTGTCGTTCCTCCAGGCCCGTATCCGCCGCTGACACCAGATAGAGACGTCATGTTCAAGCGAAACACCTTAGGCCTCGGTGGCGCCGCCCTGTGCGGCGCCCTGCTGGTCAGCGGCTGTGCCAACCAAATGTCACAACGCAGCGAGCACGAAGAGCGGGTCGAGCGCAAATTGCTCGACCACAGCCTGCAGATCGACGTGGGCGAACCCAAGGTGCTCGACCTACCGCAGCGTCGGGTGCGAATCAATGAGCAGAAGACCTTCGAAGTCACTGAATTCGAGGTCACTCGCCATTACGATCGCTACACGCCGTACCAACCCTGGCGGGAAATTTACGAGATCCCCCTGGGCGCGGTGGCGGTAGTAGCGGGTGTCGGCGCGAACGTGGTCAATGTGTTCGCCCTCGGCAATCTGCCGGACACCGTGACCCGTGACTGGATCAGCTACGGTTTCGCCGGGCTCAACCCGTTCATGAACGTCCCTTCCCATGGCCGTGCCCAGCAGAACCTGGCGGGCATCGACGAAGTCCAACGCGACAAGCGTACGGAACACTCGAGCCTGCCTTGGAGCGAACGCCCGGTGGAGGTCAAGGCCGCCCGACAGACCTTCGAGCTGAGCACCGACCGTAACGGCGTGCTGCGCTTGAACCTGCTGGAAAGCCCGTTCGCCGAGCAGGACCTGAGCCAGTTCGGCAAATTGCAGATCAGCGTGACGGATGCCCAGGACGAAGTGCACACCGACTCATCCCTGAGCATCAGCAGCACCTTGCGCAGCAAGCTGCTGGAAGCCCACGCGTTGATCTACGACGACCTGGAAGATGACGAGGTGAGCCAATGGGTACATCGAGTCAAGCGCCTGTCGGAGCTGGGACTTGAAGAAGAGGCCAGCGAACTGGAGCAGAGCCTGATCGAACTGACCCGCAATGATCCGGAGTTGCAGGCCGAATTCATGAAAGCACTGACCAAGGATGGCGGGCGGTTGGTGGCGGATCCTGGCGTTAACTGAAATCCCCCTGTGGCAAGGGGTTTTGTGAGGGCAAGACCTGTGGGAGCAAGGCTTGCCCGCGATGGCGGTCTCAAGGATGCCATCGCGAGCAAGCTTTGCTCCCACAGGATTCCCTTGCCACCAGGACCGCGCCAAGCAGGGGCTCATCGTCAGCCTCACCGCTCAAACAACTCCAACTGCTCAAACCCACCGCGCAAATCCTCCAGCCGCACCCCTATCCCCAATAACCGCACCGGCTTGCCGCCCCGATTGAACGCCTGGGTCAACAGCAGCTGGTAGCTGCCCAGGTCCCGCCCTGCCCCGGCCTGTTCCAGTGTGGTTTGGGTGAAGTCGTGGAATTTCACTTTGACGAACGGCTTGCCCGGTCGATAACTGCTGTCGATCCGCGCCATGCGTCCGTTGAGGGTTTCCATCAGTTCCGGCAGCTTGGCGAGGCAACTCACCAGGTCGGGCAGGTCGACATCGTAGGTGTTTTCCACACTGATGGACTGACGTCGGCTGTCGTTGTGCACCAGCCGCTCATCGATCCCACGAGCCAGACTCCAAAGCCGCTCACCGAAACTGCCAAATTCGCGCACCAGCGCCAACTTGTCCCATTGGCGCAACTGCAGGCAATCGACGATGCCGAGTCGGTTCAGCTTATCGGCGGTGACCTTTCCAACACCGTGGAGCTTGCTGACCGGCAGGGCCGAAACAAAGTCATCGACCTGGTCGGGGGTGATGACGAACAACCCGTTGGGCTTTTTCCAGTCACTGGCGATCTTGGCCAGGAACTTGTTCGGCGCGACGCCTGCGGACACAGTGATGTGCAACTGGTTGGAAACCCGCCGACGAATATCCTGGGCGATGCGCGTGGCGCTGCCACCGAAATGGGCACTGGCGGAGACGTCCAGGTAGGCCTCGTCCAGCGACAGCGGCTCGATCAGGTCAGTGTAATCGCTGAAAATCGTATGAATTTCCTTCGACGCTTCCCGATAGGCATCCATTCGTGGCTTGACGATGGTGAGGTCCGGGCAAAGCTTCAAGGCGTGGCCGGAAGACATGGCCGAGCGCACTCCGTAGGCCCGCGCTTCGTAGTTACAGGTGGCAATCACGCCCCGCCGATCCGCCGAGCCTCCCACCGCCAAGGGTTTGCCGGCCAGCCGCGGGTCATCGCGCATCTCGATGGCGGCATAGAAACAGTCACAGTCGACATGGATGATCTTACGTTGCGTCATAAATAAAGCAGCAGAGTGTGCGACGAATCGGGGCCACCAGTATCGCACCGGCACCTGTATATAGCACCAGTAGTTTAAAAGATCCTTCGTCGAGACCCGAAAGTGCCTACACAAATTTACTTCTTCAATCGCAATGAAGCCTCCAATAGAGCTTCAGCCCTTGCCAGGCTTGCGTCACAGCGCTGTCACAATGCCTTTCTCCAAGGCTAAGCACTTGAAGCGGAACAGTTTTTTATATAGCCAGGGTTGACAGCCGCGCGATTCTCTGTAGAATGCCGCCACACAGACGCGGGATGGAGCAGTCTGGTAGCTCGTCGGGCTCATAACCCGAAGGTCGTCGGTTCAAATCCGGCTCCCGCAACCAAACATCAAAAAAGGCTACTCGAAAGAGTGGCCTTTTTTGTGCGTGCCCGTTTTTGACTGCCTGATCAGAGAGTCGCCGCCTACGCCACCCTACCCACAACCAGTTGTAGGACAATTTCCTTTAAATTCCGAGCGTTTAGGAAGACAAGGGGCGGATCGAGGGTTTATTTGAGCCCATTACCTTTTAACGGTTGACACTCGGGCGTTCGCCTGTAGAATGCCGCCACACAGACGCGGGATGGAGCAGTCTGGTAGCTCGTCGGGCTCATAACCCGAAGGTCGTCGGTTCAAATCCGGCTCCCGCAACCAAATATCAAGAAAGGCTGCTCGAAAGAGTGGCCTTTTTTGTGTCTGGCGAAAAAAGCCCTACATTACAAAGATTTTGTAATTATTTTCCTCCGCGGGGATTGGTAACTTGGCTGGATACCCCCATCCTGTCGCGCATAGCTCAAGAGGTGATTGATGCGCGCCCACTCGTCTGACCCGCAAGACCCTGTTACTGCGACACAACCGATCAAGGCCGAACGATTGCGCTGGCTGGATCGGATCAGTCAATACCGCCAGCCTATTGGTCTCGCGGTAACGTTGCTGCTGTTTGCGATTGCCTTGATTGCCTGTCGCCACTTGCTGAGCGAGCTCGATCTTTACGCCCTGCATGATTCAATTCTGGAAGTGCCACGACCGGCCCTGCTGGGCGCGATCGCCGCCACGGTAGCCGGCTTCATCATTCTTTTAGGCTACGAGTGGTCCGCCAGCCGTTATGCCGGGGTGACACTGCCGCCACAAACCATGGTCCTGGGTGGATTCACCGCGTTCGCCATCGGCAATGCCATTGGCCTGTCACTGCTGTCGGGCGGCTCGGTTCGCTACCGTCTGTATGCGCGTCATGGCCTGGGGGCCTCGGATGTCGCCCACATGACGCTGTTCGCCAGCCTGTCCCTGGGCTGCGCGTTGCCGCCGCTGGCGGCCCTGGCGACGCTCAGCAACCTGCCCGCCGCGTCCACCGCGCTGCACCTGCCTGCGGCTTTGCTGGGGACCATTTCCGTCGCGGTGCTGCTGCTCACCAGCGTGTTGGCCGTCGGCATCTATCGTCGACGCCTGCCGGAACAGCCTCATCGCGACAGCCTGCTGGTAAAAGCCGGGCGCCGCACGCTGCGCCTGCCGGGCCGACGCCTGACCTTCCTGCAATTGGTAATCACCGCGCTGGATGTCGCCGCCGCCGCCACCGTGTTGTATCTGTTGCTGCCCGAAGCGCCGCCGTTCGGCGCCTTCCTGCTGGTGTACCTGCTGGCGCTGGCTGCCGGGGTGCTCAGCCATGTACCGGGCGGTGTCGGGGTGTTCGAAGCGATCCTGCTGGCCGCGTTCGCCGACAAACTCGGGGCCGCGCCACTGGCCGCCGCGCTGTTGCTGTATCGCTTGATCTACGTGCTGCTGCCGATGCTGGTGGCCTGCGTACTGTTGCTGATCAATGAGGCGCAACGGCTGTTCCAGACGCGCCAGACCCTGCGGGCGGCATCGGGTTTCGCGGCGCCAATCCTGGCGGTGCTGGTGTTCCTCTCAGGTGTCGTGCTGTTGTTTTCCGGGGTAACGCCGGAAATCGACACCCGCCTGGAGCACATCGGCTTCCTTATCCCTCATCGGCTGGTCGACGCTTCGCACTTCGGCGCCAGCCTGGTGGGCGTGTTGTGCCTGTTGCTCGCCCAAGGCCTGCGCCGTCGCCTGTCGGCCGCCTGGATGCTGACCACGGTCTTGCTCCTGGTCGGCGCCCTGCTCTCGCTGCTCAAGGGTTTTGACTGGGAAGAAGCCACGCTACTGACGCTGACGGCCACCCTGCTGGCGGTGTTCCGGCGCTCCTTCTATCGTCCGAGTCGCCTGACTGAACTGCCCTTTTCCCCGCTGTTCCTGATCGCCAGTATCTGCGTGCTCGGCGCGTCGATCTGGCTGCTGCTGTTTGCTTACCAGGATGTGCCCTACAGCCATCAACTCTGGTGGCAGTTCACTCTCGACGCCGACGCCCCTCGCGGCCTGCGCTCCCTGCTGGGCGCCGCGGTGCTGCTGGTGGTGGTGTCCCTGACCTGGTTGCTGCGCACCGCGCGACCGGTGATCCATTTGCCGACGGCAGAAGAACTGGAGCGGGCCAAGACGATTCTCATGACGTCTTCGCAACCCGACGGCGGCCTGGCCCTGACCGGCGACAAGGCGTTGCTGTTTCACCCCAACGACGAAGCGTTCCTGATGTACGCCCGCCGTGGTCGCAGCCTGGTGGCGTTGTACGACCCGATCGGTCCTACCCAGCAACGGGCTGAAATGATCTGGCAGTTCCGCGACCTGTGTGACATCCACCATGCCCGCCCCGTGTTCTATCAGGTACGTGCCGAGAACCTGCCGTACTACATGGACATCGGCCTGACAGCCATCAAGCTGGGCGAGGAAGCACGGGTCGACCTCAAGCGTTTCGATCTCGAAGCCAAGGGCAAGGAGATGAAGGACCTGCGCTACACCTGGAACCGCGGCACCCGTGACGGCCTGTCACTGGAGATCCACGAACCGGGCCAGGCGCCGATGGATGAGCTCAAGGTCATTTCCGATGCCTGGCTGACCGGCAAGAACGTGCGTGAGAAAGGTTTCTCCCTGGGCCGTTTCAGCGATGACTACCTCAAGCATTTCCGCATCGCGGTAATTCGTTTCGAGGGCCGGCCGGTGGCGTTCGCCAACCTGCTGGAAACCCACAGTCACGAACTGGCCAGCCTCGACCTGATGCGCGCCCACCCCGAAGCCCCGAAACTGACCATGGAATTCATGATGGTCGGCCTCATCCAGCATTACAAAAACCATGACTACGCCCGCTTCAGCCTCGGCATGGTCCCGCTGTCGGGCCTGCAACCGCGTCGCGGCGCACCGTTGACCCAACGCCTGGGTTCGATGGTGTTCCGCCGTGGCGAGCAGCTCTATAACTTCCAGGGGCTGCGCCGCTTCAAAGACAAATTCCAGCCTGACTGGGAACCTCGCTACATGGCCGTGCCCGCCGGACTCGATCCGCTGGTGGCGCTGGCTGATACCGCCGCCCTGATTGCAGGCGGCCTGACTGGATTGGTGAAACGCTGATGATGCAACGCTCCTGGCGATACGTAGTGGCCGCCCTGCTGGTGCTGGCGGTAATTCTCGGTGGCGGTTACTGGTACTTGAAACGCCCGGCCCCGCAACCAACCCTGGAACAGCTGGCGCCCACCGATGGCGTGGCGATGACGCGGGTCATCCCCGGCACCAAGCCGCGCGCCCAGGTGCTGGTGGCGGTCAATGAGGACCAGAAGCTCAGCGACACGCAGTTGACGACCCTCAGCCGCAGCGGCTCGGCGCAGATCGTCCAAGTGATCCTGCCCAAGGACTGCATGTTGCAAGGTCGCGCCCTGCAGACGGGCCTGCGGCAGCTCCAAGGGCCAGCCACGCTGGTCAGCGGCATCGGCCCTGGCGCCGTGCTGGCCTGGCGCTGGCTGGCCGAGCAGAAGGATGACAAGGCCAAGGCCGTGTCGGTGGACCTGGCCCTGGAAAAACCCGGCTGCACACACTTGCTGCCCAAAAGCGCAGCCCACGGCCACTGGCTGGTGGCCTGGAACGATAACCCCGACGACACCAGCGCCGGCTTCGTACGCGATCAGCGGAATGCCGAGACCAGCATCAGCGACTACGACATCAACCTGCCGCAAGTACTGAACAACGAGCTGCGCAAGATCCTGGTCGGCACTGACAAGGCCAAGGGTGGCCTGAGCATCCCGGTGGTGGAAGTCCCAGCCAGCCAGACGCGGGATACCGTGACCCTGTTTCTCTCCGGAGACGGCGGCTGGCGCGACCTGGACCGCGACGTGGCCGATGAAATGGCCAAGATTGGCTACCCAGTGGTCGGCATCGACACCCTGCGCTACTACTGGCAGCACAAGAGCCCGGAGCAAAGCGCGGCGGATCTGACCGAACTGATGCAGCACTACCGTCAGGTCTGGGGCACCAAGCGCTTCGTCCTGACCGGCTACTCCTTCGGTGCCGACGTGTTGCCAGCCATCTACAATCGCCTGCCAGCCACCGAACAACAGCGGGTCGATGCGATCATCCTGCTGGCTTTCGCCCGCACAGGCAGCTTCGAGATCGAAGTCGAAGGCTGGCTCGGTAACGCCGGGACGGAAGCCGCCACCGGCCCGGAAATGGCCAAGCTGCCAGCCGAGAAAGTGGTGTGCATCTACGGCGGTGAAGAAGCCGACGAAAGCGGCTGTACCGACAAGACCGCCGTGGGCGAGGCCATCAAGCTGCCTGGCGGCCACCACTTCGACGAAAATTACCCGGCCCTGGCCAAGCGCCTGATCGATGAGATCAACAAGCGGCAGAACAAGACAACCGAACAGTGATCTGACGCAGAACAGAGAAAAGCCCCGGCAACCTTACGGTTACCGGGGCTTTTTTGTGCCAGCTCGACTGCACATAGGGCCCCTTGTGGGAGCGAGCCTGCTCACGATGACGGCAGCACAGTCAACATAACTGCCAACTGACCCACAACCATCGCGAGCAGGCTCGCTCCCACAAAGGTTCACTGGTCATCTTGCATTTGTGCGACCGACAAAAAAGCCCCCGCCGCCGCAAGGCAACGAGGGCTTTTTGTTTTCTGGTCGCTACATCTCCACCTGCGTCCCCAGTTCAATCACCCGGTTCAACGGAAGATTGAAGAAGCGCAGATTGCCGTTGGCGTTCTTCAACATGAAGGCGAACAACGCCTCGCGCCAGCGCGCCATACCTTCGAGTTTCGACGCGATGACCGTTTCGCGGCTGAGGAAGTAGGTGGTGCGCATCGGGCTGAAGTCCAGGTCATCCAGATGGCAGAGCTTGAGTGCCTGCGGGACGTCCGGCTCGTCGGTGAAGCCAAAATGCAGGATCACCCGGAAGAAGCCTTCGCCATAGGCATCGACCTCGAAGCGCCGCTGCGGCGGTACCCGGGGGATGTCTTCGTACACCACCGTCAGCAGCACCACTTGCTCATGCAGCACCTGGTTGTGCAGCAGGTTGTGCAACAGCGCATGGGGCACGGCGTCCGAACGTGCGGTCAGGAACACGGCGGTGCCCTGTACGCGATGGGGCGGTTGCACGCGAATACTGCTGATGAAGATTGGCAGCGGCAGCGCGCCTTCGTCCAGGCGCTCCACCAGCAATTGCTTGCCGCGCTTCCAGGTGGTCATCAACACAAACAAGGCGATACCGGCGATCACCGGGAAAGCGCCGCCCTGAACGATTTTCGGCACGTTAGCGGCAAAGTACAGGCCATCGACCAGCAGGAAACCGATCAATACCGGCACCGCCAGCAGCGGCGGCCATTTCCACAACAACAGCATGACCGCCGAGACCAGGATCGTGGTCATCAGCATGGTACCGGTCACGGCCACGCCATAGGCCGAAGCCAATGCGCCGGAAGATTCGAAACCCAGCACCAGCAGCACCACGCCAACCATCAGTGACCAGTTCACCGCACCGATGTAGATCTGGCCCTGCTCGGCGCTGGAGGTGTGCTGGATATACATGCGCGGGATGTAGCCGAGCTGGATCGCCTGGCGCGTCAGGGAGAATGCGCCGGAAATCACCGCTTGCGAAGCGATCACCGTGGCCAGGGTCGACAGACCCACCAGCGGAATCAGCGCCCAGCTCGGTGCCAACAGATAGAACGGGTTGCGCGCCGCTTCCGGGTCACCCAGCAACAACGCGCCCTGACCGAAGTAATTGAGTACCAGCGCCGGCAGCACCAGGATGAACCAGGCCCGTGCAATGGGTTTGCGCCCGAAGTGGCCCATGTCGGCGTACAGCGCTTCGGCACCGGTCAGCGCCAGCACCACGGCGCCGAGGATCGCCACGCCCATGCCCGAATGGACGACGAAGAAACGCACGGCCCAGACTGGGTTCAACGCCTGCAACACTTCCGGGTGTTGGCTGATGCCGTAGACACCGAGCGCGCCGAGCACCAGGAACCAGGTGACCATGATCGGGCCGAACAGGATGCCGATCCGTGCGGTACCGTGGCGCTGGATGATAAAGAGCCCTACCAGCACGACCAAGGACAGTGGCACGACCCAATGATCGATGCCCTCGAACGCCAGGCCAACGCCTTCGATCGCCGAGAGCACGGAAATCGCCGGGGTGATCATGCTGTCGCCATAGAACAACGCCGCCCCGATCAAGCCGCAGATCACCAGCAATTTGCGCAACCGCGCCCGCCCCGCCGCTGCCCGCCGCGCCAGGGCGGTGAGCGCCATGATCCCGCCCTCACCCTGGTTGTCGGCGCGCAGGACGAACATCATGTACTTGATCGACACGACCCAGATCAGCGACCAGAAAATCAGCGAGAGGATCCCCAGCACCCCATCGTGGTTGACAGGTACGCCGTAGGCACCGGAAAACACTTCCTTGAGGGTGTACAGCGGGCTCGTGCCGATGTCGCCATAAACCACTCCGACCGCCGCGACCAGCATGCTCAGCGGTTTCGCTGCCGAATGCTCGGCACCCACCGCCTGACTACTTGCATGACCCATCCAACACTCCTGATTCCAGACCTGGCTTCTTGAACGAAGCACTATGCTTTGTTGAGGCAGCATGCGCTGTTTTACGTATTGTTACAGACGTTTTGTTGACTGTAGCAATCGTCAGAACGCAAAGGCGCGAAGCATAGCGCAGCACTCGTCGCATTTCCCGGTATAAAGCTGGTCAAGCAGCCCAGCCACAGATAGAATTGCGCACTTTTTGATCAGAGGCGCGCCAGGCGCCCTGTCTCGGCAAGAGACGATCCCCCTACACCGAGGTTAGACATGTCCACCACTACCGCGCCAGCCAATCCGAAGGTTGGCTTCGTATCCCTGGGTTGCCCGAAGGCTCTGGTCGACTCCGAGCGCATCCTGACCCAGTTGCGCATGGAAGGCTATGACGTTGTGTCCACCTATCAGGACGCCGACGTGGTCGTGGTCAACACCTGCGGCTTCATCGACTCGGCCAAGGCCGAATCCCTGGAAGTGATCGGCGAAGCCATCAAGGAAAACGGCAAGGTCATCGTCACCGGCTGCATGGGTGTGGAAGAAGGCAACATCCGCAACGTGCACCCGAGCGTGTTGTCCGTGACCGGTCCGCAGCAGTACGAGCAGGTGGTCAACGCCGTGCACGACGTGGTGCCGCCACGCCAGGACCATAACCCGCTGATCGACCTGGTGCCGCCACAAGGCATCAAGCTGACCCCGCGCCACTACGCCTACCTGAAGATTTCCGAAGGCTGCAACCACAGCTGCAGCTTCTGCATCATCCCGTCGATGCGCGGCAAGCTGGTGAGCCGCCCGGTGGGCGATGTGCTCGACGAGGCCCAGCGCCTGGTCAAGGCCGGCGTCAAGGAACTGCTGGTGATCTCCCAGGACACCAGCGCCTACGGCGTCGACGTGAAATACCGCACCGGTTTCTGGAACGGCGCGCCGGTGAAAACCCGCATGACCGAACTGTGCGAAGCCCTCAGCACCCTCGGCGTCTGGGTCCGCCTGCATTACGTCTACCCATACCCGCACGTCGACGAACTGATCCCTCTGATGGCCGCCGGCAAGATCCTGCCGTACCTGGACATCCCGTTCCAGCACGCCAGCCCGAAAGTCCTCAAGGCCATGAAGCGCCCGGCGTTCGAAGACAAGACCCTGGCCCGCATCAAGAACTGGCGCGAGATCTGCCCGGACCTGATTATCCGTTCGACGTTCATCGTCGGCTTCCCCGGTGAAACCGAGGAAGACTTCCAGTACCTGCTGGACTGGCTGACCGAAGCCCAGCTCGACCGCGTCGGCTGCTTCCAGTACTCCCCTGTCGAAGGCGCACCGGCCAACGACCTGGACCTGGACGTGGTGCCGGACGACGTCAAGCAGGACCGTTGGGAGCGCTTCATGGCGCACCAGCAGGCCATCAGCTCGGCGCGCCTGCAAATGCGCATCGGCCGTGAAATCGAAGTGCTGGTGGATGAAGTGGACGAGCAAGGCGCCGTGGGCCGCTGCTTCTTCGACGCCCCGGAAATCGACGGCAACGTCTTCATCGACAATGGCAGCAACCTCAAGCCGGGCGACAAAGTCTGGTGCAAGGTGACCGA
Organism: Pseudomonas sp. H1_F01; assembly: GCF_054681425.1. NCBI lineage: Bacteria > Pseudomonadati > Pseudomonadota > Gammaproteobacteria > Pseudomonadales > Pseudomonadaceae > Pseudomonas > Pseudomonas sp. H1_F01. The sequence continues at coordinate 5,442,113 of NZ_CP162823.1, forward strand.
CGCCGATGAGTACGATTTGTGGGCTGAGCAGATCGGTTGATCCGCGGCTTCACAGACTCAATGTGATACCTGTGGGAGCCGAGCTTGCTCGCGATAGCGGTGCATCAGCCAACATCAATATTGGCTGACACGACGCCATCGCGAGCAAGCTCGGCTCCCACAGGTGCTTTCACAAGCCGAAAAATTGAAAAGCCCCGTCATCATCACAAGATGCGGGGCTTTTTTGCAGCTATCGTATGGAGATATCCAGCACAAGGAACAGGCGGGCATGCGTCAGCATTCGGTCATCCACACACCGAAACCGAGCGATTACCAGGAACTGACCCAGGTGTGGGAGGCGTCGGTACGCGCCACCCACGACTTCCTGCCGGACAGCTACATCGAGCTGCTGAAAAACCTGGTGCTCACCCGTTACCTGGATGCGGTGATGCTCATCTGCACCCGGGACGCGCGCCAGCGGATCACCGGTTTCGCCGGCGTCGCGGCCGGCAAGATCGAGATGCTCTTCATCGACCCGCAGCACCGTGGCCAGGGCCTGGGCAAGCAACTGCTGCGCTACGCCATGGAACACCTGAACGCCGATCAACTGGACGTCAACGAGCAGAACCCGCAAGCCCTGGGCTTTTACCTCAAGCAAGGCTTCGAAGTGGTCGGGCGTTCGGCAAAAGATGGCATGAACCAACCCTACCCGCTGCTGCACATGCGCTACAAGCAGCCCGACCTGAAGGCTGGGCGCGGCTAAAAGCGGCATGAGGCAAATGGACCCGCGATTAACCGGCGCCAGGCAGGTACAATGCCCACCCTCTTTTTGTTACGGCCCCCGTCATGACTGACCCGATTCGTCTCTCCAAACGCCTCATCGAACTCGTCGGCTGTTCCCGTCGGGAGGCTGAGCTGTTCATCGAGGGCGGCTGGGTCACCGTGGATGGCGAAGTGATCGATGAGCCGCAGTTCAAGGTCACCACCCAGAAGGTCGAACTCGACCCCGAGGCCAAGGCCACCGCGCCGGAACCGGTGACGCTCCTGCTCAACGTCCCGGCCGGCACGGATGTGGACACTGCCATGGCCTCCCTCGGACCGCAGACCCTGAGCGAAGAACATCGCTTCGGCAAACGCCCGCTCAAGGGCCATTTCCTGCGCCTGACCGCCAGCGCCGACCTGCAGGCCAACGCCAGCGGGCTGCTGGTGTTCACCCAGGACTGGAAAATCTTGCGCAAGCTCACCGCCGACGCCGCCAAGATCGAGCAGGAATACGTGGTGGAAGTCGAAGGCGAGATGGTCGCCCATGGCCTCAATCGCCTGAACCATGGCTTGACCTACAAGGGCAAGGAACTGCCGGCGGTCAAGGCCAGCTGGCAGAACGAGAACCGCCTGCGCTTTGCCATGAAAAACCCGCAGCCCGGCGTGATCGCTCTGTTTTGCCAGGCGGTCGGGCTCAAGGTCGTCGCCATTCGCCGCATTCGCATCGGCGGCGTGTCCATCGGCAAGGTGCCGCTGGGCCAGTGGCGCTACCTGTCTGCCAAAGAGAAATTCTAATTTTCCGGCGCCGCACCGAACCGGGGCGCCCACTGCCGATTGATCAGGACTGCACACATGATTCACAACGACGTACTGCGCAGCGTGCGCTACATGCTCGACATCAGCGACAAGAAAGTCATCGAGATCATCAAGCTGGGCGGCCTGGAAGTCTCCCTGGCGGACCTGACGGGCTACCTCAAGAAAGACGAGGAAGAAGGCTTCGTATTCTGCCCTGACGAGGTCATGGCGCATTTTCTCGATGGCCTGGTGATCTTCAAGCGTGGCAAGGACGAAAGCCGTCCGCCGCAGCCGATCGAAGTGCCGGTGACCAACAACATCATCCTCAAGAAACTGCGAGTGGCGTTCGAGCTGAAGGAAGACGACATGCACGCCATCCTCAAGGCCGCCGAGTTCCCGGTGTCCAAGCCGGAACTGAGCGCGCTGTTCCGCAAGTTCGGCCACACCAACTACCGCCCGTGTGGCGACCAGTTGCTGCGCAATTTCCTCAAGGGCCTGACGCTGCGCGTTCGCGGCTGACACCCGTGACTTACAACGTCTCTCCCATCGGCTTCGTCCGCTCCTGCTTCAAGGAGAAGTTCGCCATCCCCCGCCAACCGCAGTTGGCGCCGGCCGCACGTGGTGTGCTGGAGCTGGTGGCGCCGTTTGATCAGGGCGAGGCAGTGCAGGGGTTGGAGCAGGTCAGCCATGTCTGGCTGCTGTTCCTGTTCCACCAGGCGCTGGAAGACAAGCCGCGGTTGAAAGTGCGCCCGCCGCGCCTGGGCGGCAACAAGTCCATGGGCGTGTTCGCCACCCGCGCCACCCACCGCCCCAACGGCATCGGCCAGTCGGTAGTTAAGCTGGAGCGGATCGAAGCCGGGCGGCTGTGGATCTCGGGTATCGACTTGCTGGACGGCACACCGGTGCTGGACATCAAGCCCTACGTGCCCTACGCCGACATCATCGGCTCGGCTTCCAACAGCATCGCCAGCGCAGCGCCTGAATTGATTCCGGTGCAATGGGCGGACACTGCCCTGCTTCAAGCGCGCGAGCACGCCACGCGCCTGGGAGAGCCCCTGGTGGAGCTGATTGAACAATGCCTGGCCCAAGACCCGCGCCCGGCGTACCAGGTTCCTACCGCCGAACGGGAATATGGCGCGCAGTTCTGGGACCTGGATGTTCGTTGGCATTACCCGCAGGCGGGGTTGATTCGGGTGTTGGAAGTGATTCCGGCGAAACCGTAGACACCAGAAACGAAAAAGCCCGCGCGGCCTTTATCAGGCGGCGCGGGCTTTTTTTGGTCTGTCATTTGGACCGAGTCGCTACCATCGCGAGCAGGCTCGCTCCCACATTTGATCTGCAGTGACTACAAGAGTGTGTGGTCACACATGCTCCATTGTGGGAGCGAGCCTGATCGCGATAGCTTTCGGTCAGCCATCGCATAAACCGAGGCTTACTTCTCTACAAACGCCCGCTCGATCAGGTAATCACCCGGCTCGCGCATACGCGGCGAAACGGTCAGGCCGAAGCTGTTGAGCACTTCGCTGGTCTCGTCGAGCATGCTCGGGCTGCCGCACAACATGGCGCGGTCGTCCTGCGGGTTGATCGGTGGCAGGCCGATGTCGCGGAACAGCTTGCCGCTGCGCATCAGGTCGGTCAGGCGGCCTTCGTTCTCGAACGGCTCGCGCGTCACGGTCGGGTAGTAGATCAGCTTTTCACGCAGCGCTTCGCCGAAGAACTCGTTCTGCGGCAAGTGTTCGGTGATGAACTCGCGGTAAGCGACTTCATTGACGTAACGCACGCCGTGGCACAGGATCACTTTTTCGAAACGCTCATAGGTTTCCGGATCCTGGATGACGCTCATGAACGGCGCCAGGCCAGTACCGGTGCTGAGCAGGTACAAATGCTTGCCAGGCTTGAGATCGTCCAGCACGAGGGTGCCGGTGGGTTTCTTGCTGATGATGATCTCGTCGCCTTCCTTCAGGTGTTGCAGCTGGGAAGTCAGCGGACCATCAGGCACCTTGATGCTGAAGAATTCGAGATGCTCTTCCCAGTTCGGGCTGGCAATCGAGTAAGCGCGCATAAGCGGGCGGCCATTGGGCTGTTGCAGGCCGATCATCACGAACTGACCGTTCTCGAAGCGCAGGCCCGGATCGCGGGTGCACTTGAAGCTGAACAGAGTGTCGTTCCAGTGATGAACACTGAGGACACGCTCGTGGTTCATGTTGCTCATGTACGGGGACTCCTGGGAAGAATGCCTGCGCCGATAATCTGCGCAATTGCATCGCATTCTAATGGCGGCGACAATATCTGTTAAATGGATTATTAAGATAAGGGTTATCGGTTATATCGATATGCGATTTACTCTCCGTCAACTTCAAGTCTTCGTCGCCGTCGCCCAGCAAGAAAGCGTGTCTCGCGCTGCGGGCCATCTCAATCTGTCGCAGTCGGCGGCCAGCACCTCCATCACCGAACTGGAGCGGCAATCGAGCTGCCAATTGTTCGACCGTGCCGGCAAGCGCCTGAGTCTCAACGCCCTGGGCAAACAACTGCTGCCCCAGGCAGTGGCGCTGCTGGACCAGGCCAAGGAAATCGAAGACCTGCTCAATGGCAAGTCCGGTTTCGGCTCACTGGCGGTCGGTGCCACCCTGACCATCGGCAATTACCTGGCGACCTTGTTGATCGGCGGTTTCATGCAGCGCCATCCAGAAAGCCAAGTGAAGCTGCACGTGCAGAACACTGCCAATATCGTGCACCAGGTTGCCCACTATGAAATTGATCTGGGTCTAATCGAAGGTGACTGCAGCCATCCGGACATCGAGGTACAGAGCTGGGTCGAGGACGAACTAGTGGTGTTCTGCGCCCCTCAACACCCGCTGGCCAAGCGCGGCCAGGCGACCATGGAGGAACTGACCCATGAGGCGTGGATTCTACGGGAACAGGGTTCCGGCACGCGCCTGACCTTCGACCAGGCCATGCGTCACCACCGCAGCGCGCTGAATATCCGCCTGGAGCTGGAACACACCGAAGCGATCAAGCGCGCCGTGGAATCCGGCCTGGGCATTGGCTGCATCTCACGCCTGGCCCTGCGCGACGCTTTCCGCCGCGGCAGCCTCGTCGCAGTGGAAACACCGGACATGGACCTGGCGCGGCAGTTTTATTTCATCTGGCATAAACAGAAGTATCAGACCTCGGCCATGCGCGAATTCCTTGAGCTGTGCCGGGCTTTCACCGCCGGAGCCCAGCGCAGCGACGAAATCGTGCTACCGACCATTGCCTGAGCCGTTACAACAGCACCACGCCCCACACCAACGCGATCATCGTCAGGGCGACGAACTGGGCGGCGCTGCCCATGTCCTTGGCGTTTTTTGACAATGGGTGCAGCTCCAGGGAGATGCGGTCGATAGCCGCCTCCACCGCCGAGTTGAGCAATTCCACGATCAATGCCAACAGGCACACGGCGATCAGCAGTGCCTGCTCGACGCGACTGACGTTCAGGAAGAATGACAACGGAATCAACACGACGTTGAGCAGCACCAACTGACGGAAAGCCGCTTCGCCGACAAAAGCTGCACGCAGGCCGTCCAAGGAATAGCCGGAGGCGTTGAGGATGCGTTTCAGGCCGGTCTGGCCTTTAAAAGGTGACATAGAGTGGGCAACTGATCGAAAAGGAGTGGAGAAGCTAATTCAAACCCGGTCAAAAAAGCGTGAACCGGAACACTAAGCCTGCGGCGAAATTGACTCAAGTTGTTGCAGCAGCAAGGCCGCCTGGGTCCGGGTGCGCACGTTCAGTTTACGAAAAATCGCCGTGACGTGGGCCTTGATGGTGGCCTCCGACACGTTCAGTTCGTAGGCAATCTGCTTGTTCAGCAAGCCTTCGCAGACCATGGTCAACACCCGGAACTGCTGCGGCGTGAGGCTGGCCAGCCCTTCGCTGGCGGCCTTGGCTTCCTCGGACACGCTCACCGCTTCGAACGCCTGGGGCGGCCAGCAGACATCGCCGTCCAGGACGGCCTTCACGGCCTTCTGAATCATCTCAAGGGAACTGGACTTGGGTATGAATCCGCTGGCACCGAACTCCCGGGCCTTGACCATCACCGAGGCTTCTTCCTGGGCCGAGACCATGACCACAGGGATCTGCGGGTATTGGCCCCGCAACAGCACCAGCCCTGAAAAGCCATAAGCGCCGGGCATGTTCAGGTCCAGCAGCACCAGGTCCCAATCGGCCTTCGCCGTCAACTGGACCTCCAGTTCCGCGATACTGGCCACCTCCGTCAACCGGACAGCCGGGCCGAGGCCCAGGGTCACAGCCTGATGCAACGCGCTGCGAAAGAGCGGGTGGTCATCGGCAATCAGGATTTCGTATGTGGCCATTTTTCAAATGATCCTGTTTTTAATGGCAGGCCCGATGCATTCGCGCCTCGCCAAGACAACTCAAGACACCGCCATGCAGCGGCATCCACAGGGGCACATTCAACGCCAAACACGGCGTTTCAAACATTGGCGGCGCCCTGGTCGGCGCCAAGCATGCCCAGCGAAGCCGGGGTGGTCAAGCAGCACAGCCGCCACAGTGTCCAGTATGGGCCACTATTGGGCCAATACTGCTTGCGGCGTACGGATAAAGGGTTGCAACTCGGCGTGGGCCGGGGTCGACACGTTCACCTCCTGCTGGCCCTTGGCGCCCAGGTAATGCTGGCTGAACACATCGAAATAGGCGTCCAGGGCCGAAGCGGCATCGCTGTCCCCCGCCAGCTCCAGACACAATGCCGCCACTTCGGCGGTGCACAGGTGCTCGCTGCGGGTCGAACGGCGCAGACGGTAACGCGACAGTCTGTCGGGCAGCAGGCTCAGGATCGGCAGTCGGTCGAAATACGGGCTTTTACGAAAAATCTTCCGCGCCTCGGTCCAGGTCGCATCCAGCAGAATGAACAGCGGGCGCTTGGAATGATCGAGGTCAACCGTGTGGGTAACTCGCGATGGCTCGACGTATTCGCCCGGAAACACCAGGTACGGTTGCCATTGCGGATCGTTCAGCAGCGCCAGTAGTTGCTCGTCGACGTCGGTGCGCGACCAGATGAACGCGTGATTGTCGCGCACCACATCGGCAATCAGCCAACCGGTGTTGCTCGGCTTGAACACTTCCTTGTTGGTCATGATCAGGCAGACCCCGGAGCGGGTCTCGACACTCGGACGCCAGGCGCACAGGCAATGGCTCTCGATCACTCGGCAGGCGCTGCAACGGGGCGCGCGCCAGCCACGGGCCTGGATCGGCCTGATCCCTTCATCGATGCGCTGGTCGCGCAAGCGGGCTACGGCGTTAGGGGCGTGATTCATCATGGGCAACGCCGACAGACAGGAAAACTCGACACGAACAACACTCGGCAGGGCAATAAAGGCCGGCAGTCTACCAGAGCGCACGAGCCTGTACCGTCCGCCCGGGCTCCCCTATAATTCCCCGCCACTGAACGCACAGTCATGTGATCGGTCGAACCACCAGTCACTGAACCAGGAGAGTTTCATGCTGCGCCTTATCGTCCCTACCGTTGCCGTTCTGCTGGCGACGTCCTTCAGCGCTCAGGCTGCTTCGCTGAAAGAACTCGAACTGAACAAGATGCTGCAGAACGTCGCCAAGGAAAGTAGCGTCGGTACGCCGCGGGCGATCAACGAAGACATTCTCGACCAGGGTTATACCGTCGAAGGCACCGAGCTGATCAACCACCTCAGCGTGCAAAGCAGTCACGCCCAGAAAATGCGCGCAGACCCCAAGGCTGTATATTTCCAGTTGGGCTCTACGGTGTGCACCAATCCAGGTTTCCGCAAGTTGATGGCCAAGGGCGCAACCATGCGCTACGAGTTCACCGAGGTTAAGACCAACCGCCCGGTCGCGACCGAGCGCTTCCAGGAATCGGATTGCCCGAAACCGGCCAAGACGAAGAAGTAATCAACCTGAGCTTGCGCGCCGCTGCTCATCGTCGGCGCGCAACTCCGCCACCAGCGCCTGCAAGTAACGCGAGCGCCATGCTCGCCCTCCCAGCCGACGACAGCATTCTTCCTCAAGACTCACCCGATTGGCCTGTGCCGATTCCAACAGCATCAAGTACAACTGCCTGTCGAGCTCCAGAGTGACCCTGGTCATTTCTCCCGCCTCCCTGCCCCGATCCGCTTCAATCCATCACGTGGCACCCAACCCTGGGCGTCAAATTGCATTGGCACGCTTGTTATCAGTAAATCAGAGCGGCACGCACCCGGCCGGCGATCTGACGAGCGGTGCGATAGTTCAGGGCATGTATCAGCGGTTGCCAACGGTCACTTTTGAGCGCCATGATCAAGGCAGCAAAGATCGGCATGACGGTCTAGATTCAAAGTATCCATAGTCTTTTCATCGGGCAGAAAGAGGCTGCCCGGCCAACACCTTGGCGTGTGATTGTTTTTATCAAAGGGAAAAGCAGAACCCGCTGGATGGCTTGGTCGCCTTGCTGCAGACCGCGTCAAGCCAGGTCGCCCTCCAGGCCGATGCCTGGGCTGACAACGACACACGGAGTGTCGTGGCCTCGATGAATCTCTCGTCCGGGCCGGGGTCCTGTTAAGAAGGAGAAGCTGAATGCCTTACAAACCGAATGACCTGCTCAGTCGTCATTTTGAGAACCACGGCCACGACCTCACCCGCAAGGTCGAAGAACAACTCAACCTGGTCTCCCCCAACAGCCCCAACCTCCCCATTTACCGAGACATGATCCTGACTGTGCTGCGCATGGCCCAGGAAGATCACAACCGTTGGAATGCCAAGATCACGCTACAAGCCCTGAGGGAACTGGAACACGCCTTCCGTACCCTCGAGCAGTTCAAGGGCCGGCGCAAGGTCACGGTCTTCGGCTCGGCCCGAACGCCTATCGAACATCCACTGTATGGCCTGGCCCGAGAGCTGGGGGCTGCACTGGCCCGCTCGGACATGATGGTCATCACCGGCGCCGGCGGTGGCATCATGGCCGCCGCCCATGAAGGCGCAGGGCGTGACCACAGCCTGGGATTCAATATCACCCTGCCTTTCGAGCAACACGCAAATCCGACCGTTGAAGGCACGCCGAACCTGCTGCCGTTCCACTTCTTCTTCACCCGTAAACTGTTTTTCGTCAAAGAGGCCGACGCACTGGTGCTCTGCCCCGGCGGTTTCGGCACGCTTGATGAAGCGCTGGAAGTCCTGACGCTGGTACAGACAGGCAAGAGCCCGCTGGTGCCGGTGGTCCTGCTGGATGTCCCGGGCGGCAAGTTCTGGCAAGGAGCCCTGAACTTTATCCGCGAGCAATTGGAGGAAAACCGCTACATCCTGCCCACCGACATGAAGCTGATGCGCCTGGTATACAACGCCGAAGAGGCCGTGGAAGAGATCAACCGGTTCTACCGCAACTTCCACTCCAGTCGCTGGCTCAAGCATCAGTTCGTGATCCGCATGAATCACAAGCTAAATGAACAAGCGCTGCAACAGATGCAGAGAGAGTTCGCCGATTTGTGCCTGAATGACTGTTTTCATCAACATGACTACAGCGGTGAAGAGCACGACGAAGCCCAGTTCAGTCATCTGACGCGACTGGCGTTTGCCTTCAACGCTCGGGATCACGGTCGCTTGAGGGAGCTGGTGGATTACATCAACCTGCCGGAAAACTGGGCCCAGCCCGCCCAAAAACCCCATCCCCTCACATGGGAGCCGATCAAGGTAACCTGAGCCCATAAAAAACGGCCTGCTATCGAAATAGCAGGCCGTTTTTGTTTAGTCATCCATACCGCGACCGCTGAACAAGCGGTTGATCATTTCCATGGAGTAGCCTCGATACGCCAGGAAACGCCCTTGTTTGGCTCGTTCCCGTGCATCGATAGGTAAATGTCCTGAGAACTTGCGGCGCCAGGTGTCCGTCAGTTGCTCCTGCCAATCGATACCGCTTTCGCGCAAGGCAAGTTCGATATCCGGGCGTTGCAAACCACGCTGGCCCAGTTCCTCACGAATTCGCAAAGGACCATAACCGGAGCGAGCGCGATAAGAGACAAAGCTTTCCAGGTAACGGGACTCCGACAGCAAGCCCTCTTCGGTCAAACGGTCGAGGGCTGTGTCGATCAACTCATCGGGAGCGCCGCGCTGACGCAGCTTACGCGTCAGCTCGACTCGACCGTGCTCGCGCCTGGCGAGCAGGTCCATTGCTGTTCGCCGCACCGCGACGAGGGTATCGAGTACGACGGTCATCGAATCGATCAGATGTCAGCGTCAGCCAGGTCGTCAGCGGTCTCGCGATTAGCCACGGACTTGACGTCTGCCACCGGGCTCAACAGCTTGTCACGCAGTTGCTTCTCAAGGGCGGCGGCGACTTCCGGGTTATCCGCCAGGAACTTGGCCGAGTTGGCCTTGCCCTGACCGATCTTGGTACCGTTGTAGGCATACCAGGCGCCCGACTTCTCGACGAAACCGTGCAATACACCCAGGTCGATCATCTCGCCATTGAGGTAGATGCCCTTGCCGTAAAGAATCTGGAACTCGGCCTGACGGAACGGCGAAGCCACCTTGTTCTTCACGACCTTGACGCGGGTTTCGCTGCCGACAACCTCATCACCTTCTTTCACCGCGCCAGTACGGCGGATGTCGAGGCGAACCGAGGCGTAGAACTTCAGCGCGTTACCACCGGTGGTGGTTTCCGGGCTGCCGAACATCACGCCAATCTTCATACGGATCTGGTTGATGAAGATCACCAGGCAGTTGGCATTCTTGATGTTACCGGTGATCTTGCGCAGGGCCTGGGACATCAGGCGAGCCTGGAGGCCGACGTGCATGTCGCCCATTTCACCTTCGATTTCAGCCTTCGGCACCAGTGCCGCCACGGAGTCGACGATGATCACGTCAACCGCGTTGGAACGCACCAGCATGTCGGTGATTTCCAGGGCCTGTTCGCCGGTGTCCGGCTGGGAAACCAGCAGGTCGTCGACGTTGACCCCCAGTTTGCCGGCGTATTCCGGGTCCAGGGCGTGTTCAGCATCGACGAAGGCGCAGGTCGCACCGGCTTTTTGGGCCTGGGCGATCACGGACAGGGTCAGTGTGGTTTTACCGGAAGACTCAGGACCGTAGATTTCAACGATTCGGCCTTTTGGCAGGCCGCCGATGCCAAGCGCAATGTCCAGGCCCAGGGAGCCGGTGGAGATGGAAGGAATAGCCTGACGGTCCTGATCGCCCATACGCATTACGGCACCCTTGCCGAATTGACGTTCGATCTGACCCAAGGCCGCAGCCAAGGCTTTCTTCTTGTTGTCGTCCATTAAAGTCCTCACGTAATCAATAAGGCCTGACGGCCAACACCTGTATAAGTAGCCAGTATTATTCCACAGCGATTGAGGATCGCCTACCCCTGATTTGAGATTTCTACAGCGGCATGTTGCAGCAGCCCCTCTAGCGCGGCCTTCACCGTTTGTCGGCGGACCTCGTCGCGGTTGCCTGCAAAGAATCGCTGCTCGCTGATCACCGTCTCGCCAACGCCCCAGGCCAGCCACACCGTGCCCACCGGCTTGTTCGGCGAACCACCGTCCGGCCCCGCTACACCGCTGACCGCCACGGCAAAACGCGCCAGGCTTTTATGCTGGGCACCTCGCACCATGGCCTCGACCACCTCGCGGCTGACCGCCCCTACCGTACCGAACAACTCGGCCGGTACGCCCAACTGCTGGGTCTTCTGGCGATTGGAATAAGTGACAAAACCGGCCTCGAACCAGGCCGAACTCCCGGGAATCCGGGTAATCGCCTCGGCGATCCCGCCGCCCGTGCAGGATTCGGCCGTGGTGACGTGGGCATTGAGCAACTGCAGGCGCCTGCCCAACTCAGCGGCCAGTTCGGTAATGTCGTCCATGGTGCTCTCCTGATTCCACGCAATTGAGGCCTACCGTACACGAGCAATGGAAGCTTGCAAGGCTCGAGGGATTACCGACCCAGCGCTCTGATATAGGCCTGACAGGCCTGCAAGGCAATCAGTCCGCGATCACCGGCGTCGGTGATGGCGATAATTCGTTGAGCATGCGCCGGGTCAAGTCGGGCGCGTGGGGCGCCATGATCCAGGCCGCTGGCGCGGGAGGCGGCAGGCACTGCACAACCGGCGGCAACATCGTCGGCGTCGAGGAGGACTGACAGCCGTACATCGGCAGTAGCAAGGCGATCGCGCAGACGATCCTGGTCACGTTGGGCATCGTTCAAAGCTCTGTAATGGGTTTGTTCGCTGGCGGCGAGCTGCTGCTCCAGGGCCAGGCGCTTGTCTTGCTCGGCCTTTTGCTGCGTCGCGGCCGCTTGGGTCATTTGATTAAGCGTCTCGGCCTGGGACTGTGCGAGTCGGGCCAACTGCTGTCCGTAACGCCAGTCCTGGAACTGCCACGCGAGCATCGCCGAACCGCCGGCCAGCAGCGCGAGCAGCACCACAATGCCCAGGGCGCGAGACGAAAAAGGCATCAGGTCGAAGGTTGGCATAACACCGCCTTCGCCCGGGCCCAGAGCTGCAGACGCTCCTCCAAGCCGTTCAAACCGCCGTTGATACGCCGGGTGATGCTGTTGAACTGATCGCGGTCGGCCAGTTCGTTCAAGCCGTTCTGCTCCCAGAACCAAGCGGCGGACTCGCTGGCCCATTGCGGCTGCTCAAGAAGCTCAGGCAAGGCCAGCAAACGTGCATCACCGAACAGCCCCTGACTGCAGCGAAGGTAATTGTCATGGCCGGTTATCTGGATCAGCCCTCGGCCGCGATACTTCTGCCCGTCGCCGTCAGCCTGGGGCGAGTTGCCCAGGCGAACGGCCAGGGTTCCGGTATCGTACTTGCTAAGGTATTGCTCGCCGCCCAGCTCGCGTACACAACGCAATTGTCCCGACTCATGACCGACCTGGGCCAGGAACGCGGCCATGCGTTTGGGTGTGTCGATACGATAGTGGGACATGGCGGTGTTCAGCGCGGAAATAAAAACGCCCGCTTGGGTGCGGGCGTTGGGCATGATGTTGATAAGTTGCTGCTGCGTAAGGTCCATGTTCAGGTCATCGCAAGTGCATGATCAAAGATGTACGGCCAGCCAGGACGGCGCAACCGGACGATATTCAGTGACTGGAAAGTGCTCATCCTGCGGCCAATCCCTCAGAGCCCGGCGATAAGCCTGGAGCTGTGTGTACTGTGTTTGATCCAGCGTCGTACCGCCGCCGTCGTCCATTTCGTCGCGATCCCTCGCTATGAGGCGGTCGGTTGCTGTGAGCGATCCATCACGCCAATTCTTCTCATTGGTCATTCGTACCGTGAGCTCATTAACGGACAGTTCTAGGAGCACCGGACGACCTTTGGCGTCCGACTCGATACGTTTGTTCAGGAAGGGAGCGGCAAATAAGGTTCGATATTCTTCATCGGTGATCTTGATCGCGTCTTCAGGAAGACTGCCAGAGTGATCGATAGAGTTGTAGAACCCACCCGTGGATTGAGCGTAATAAATCAACATATTCACCTCCCCTTCAATAACCTATCGCTCGCCATAGTCCAGTCCAATTTGAATAGGCGCCATTGTAGTCCCGCCCATAAAGTCTGAACTGGCTCAGCGAGCCTGTGGAGACTCCAAAAGACGCACAGGTGGGGCCTCCATCGGTCACTACGATGTTTCTAACAGCGTTAGGGAAAGACATAGGAAACGTTACGATAACGCCATTGGCATCCGCCCCGCTGGAAGAAACACCCCACTGCTCGATAACATATCCCGTCGGACTCGTTGTATCAGGCGTCCGCTTCCAACCATTGGGTTGCAATGACGAAGTGGACATAGCCGAATACTTCAACGCCACCGTACCGCCAATAAGACGCCATTGGTTATTGAGCTTGATGAACTCCGCCGTTTCGCCCAGACCGATAGTGATTGTTCCCTGCGCACCATTCGATGCGCATAGCACATCAACAGCGGATGCCGTCGAAACGGTAACGATGCCTGATCCAGCATTGACAATTGTTACTGTGGCGGCATGTATGATTTCGGCTGTAGCCGGCAGCCTCGCGGTAACCGGTGTATTACTGGCGAAACTGACAACTCCGCCAACATCCGATAGGGTCAATGTCGCCCCGGTGTTGTAAACATCGAATCCGCCATACTGCATCCCGCTGCGGAGTACGTATTCAGTCGTTGCAACGGCCCTGCTGTTATCGAATAGCGGTGCGGTAAGAAACAATCCGCTGCCACGCACGGCTGTGAGCAATTGGTTATAGAGGGCTTCAGACGGCACTATCCCCGCTGCTTGAATGACATTGAGCAATTCCTGTGTCACACCATTGCCCCAACTAGCGGGAATCAAGGAACCCGGCGTACCCGCCAAGGGATCCTCATCCACGAACCTGCCGTTCGACAGACCTGCGCTGGGCACACTTTTTGGATAATCCAATTTTTCGCTCCTGATTGACCAGCGATCAAAATGAAGGCGATATAAAGCCTCACCGTTAATGCGCAGTGGCACGATAAATTAAGGGAATTCTGATGTTTTGCCGTGGGTTGCTTAAGCGGCAGGCTCAGGCATGACAGGCCAGTTGATATCGGTAGGAAAACCGATCTGATGCTGGATACGATTCAATTCAACGCTATAGAGTTTCCACTCCATCAGCGCCAGTTGTTCCTGGTCGCTGGCGTCGCCGATGTCTTCGGCGTATTGGAAGGGAGCAATCCTTTGAACGGCCGCACGCAGTAATTTATCGCGTTTTGCCAAGGCTTCGAGTTTGAGATCAGCCCGCTGTAGCGCCTCGTCAAACACCCACATGTTCTCTCGCCACACATAGTAACTACCCGGCCAAGGTTCGGCTGTCCAGGTATCCGGCAACTCGCCAAACTCGATCCACTCCCAATGAGCGCCGTTGTCCTTGCGATACACCGAACCGCGCCAGTCCACCATTTCTCTCGGAACACCGTTCACCATGACCCAGGAGTGATGTTCTTGGGCCGGGGGTAGTTCGAAAGAAAGTTGGATACCATTACTGGGGATTTGAATGCCCATCCCAGGGGTTACGACAAGGTCTACCGGACCTGATAAAACACCGGTGTCGTCAAACAGGTAAATAAACATAGTCACCTCAGATCAGTTTGATTCGGGCGGGATAGGCGATATTTCTGGGACGGGTTTCAGTGCTGAAACTCCCGATATTGCCTACTATCTCTGGACTGGAAAAGAACAGGGGATTGGGATAAGTCGTACCGACTATCCCTGTTGCAGGCGCAGCATTGACGTCACGGGTGACGTCCCAAGAAGCATCAGCAATAGCAGGGCCAGGGCGATTGGCACTACCTGAGCTAGTGGGCAAATAATGGTTGTGGCTTTCAAGGGCATACATCTGTCTGCTGCCCGCCGAACGGTCAATATCCACCCCTCGTGCCTCATCCAACACGCGCAAGAACTCACCGCGAATATCGGGCATCCGAAACGTTGTCGCCCCATCACCGCTTGTCCACGTGCCTTCATTTCCCGGCCGGCTGGCTTCGCTCACTAACGCACCGGACAATTGCGCGTGATCCCACAACCACGGCCAATCGCTACGCACCAATAGGTTTCCGTTAAGTACTGCATACCCACCCGGAATGACTTGGCGCGTACTCTCGAAAGAAACCCGTCCCAGCGCCGTTGCATCAAACCGGCTCATCGGCCACCAAGCTCCGGTTTCATCACTGCGCAAATGCCACCAATCGCCACTGCCCATCAACACCAGGAATGGATAGCCGCTAGCCGCCAAATGGGTATGAAATCGGATCCGGTCGCTACCGGAAGCGCGCACCGTCAGACGGTTACCACTGTTATCCACACGTCGCACAATCACATCGCGAACACCGAGCGTCGCATTGGTTGCGGGTAGAGTTACAGTGCTTGCACCCGCACTTGCATCGATCAACACCAGACCCAACTCATCGGCGGCCAACACCTTGGATGCCGTGAGCCGCGTGATGACTGAGCGCATCGGACTACTACGCCCGAGAATGGTTTGCAGTGCCTTGATCAACTGGCCGTTATCCGCCTCGGACGGCGCCATACCGGCCGAGGAGATCACGCCCAGGATTTCTTGAGTGACACTGTTCCCCCATACGGCAGGGATCAACGACCCAGGCGTACCCGCCAGTGGGTTTTCATCCACGAACCGGCCGTTCACCAACCCGACGCTGGGAACACTTTTTGGATAATCCATGTTTTATTTCTCTCTGTGAGGCGGAGCTCAAGCCTGAGGAGTTAGCGCCCGGATAGCCGCAAGCACGTCATCAGCGACTTGGGCCGCGAGATCCGCCTTGCCTTTGGCCATGTGCGCGCGGATCTGTGTCTTGGCCTTGAGGCGCAGCTCGCGAAGTGCCATCAGGTTCGCTTCGAATTCGGCAGCCTTGGCAAGAATCTGATCCGCCGCTTGCCTGGCTGTGCGCCCTTTGACAACCCACGCCGAAACGGCCAGTGGAACGGCTTTTTTCGGGTAGCCTTGATCCTTGAAGGCCTGCGCCTCCAGGGCGGCTTGTTGGTATTCCAGGGCGCGCAGTGGATCACCGGCCAGCGTGCGACGTGCGCTGTCAGCAGCGGCATCGACCTTGGCGCACAAACGTTCGGCTTCCTGGCGCAACAGCTCAGCAGCATTCTCTTCAGTCAGCACCCAGGTGCCGTCCTCCCAGGTATGGGCAGAAGAAGGTGCAGGCGGGCGAAGTCCATCTTCGTACTGGTGCAGTTCTTGAATGACTTTCATCGGATCAGCTCCCAGGACAGGTGAACATTGATTGCGTTGGTAAAATTGACGCCGATACCCACGCTGTAATCGGTCAATGCCTGGTGCCCCTTGATTCCCATGCTCAGCAACAGTTCGTCACTATCGGCATTGGTGGCGCCCAATGTGTGCTCGGCCTGAAAGCACTGCCAAAGCGAGCGAGATTGAGAGTGATCAAAGCTGGCTGTGACGGTAGAAACCGTAACGTCGTTGACAACGTTACTGGAGAACAGCACACACATGTATGGGCCGCTCCAGCCCACCGCATTGTTGCCGATACTTTGTAAGGCGGGTGACAGATAGCTGTAGTTGCCCCCAACCCACCCGGCCTGAACAAACGCCAACGAAGTCACGGCGCTCGGAGAGGGTGTTGGATTACCCGCCACAAGCCGCGCCGCACGTGCATGCGGATCCAGCGGCAGATAAACCACCCCCGTGCCATTCACAGTTTGGGTCCAGGTCAATTGAGCACGGTTGTAGATCGTGCGAATCGTCGGCAAGGAGCCCGGCGCCCCGGTCATCACCCAGGCCAGGCACATGTCCAGGGGCGTGGATGCAAACCCGCCGCCGGACGCTCCGTTGACAGTCCCCTTCAACGATTCCGGCGAGAGGTCATACAGGCTTCCACGCTGCATGTAGAACGTCAGCGCGCCGCCTATGACCTGCGCCCTAAGAAAATAGCTGGCGCTGGGCAACAAATCGGCGCTGCTCCAGGCCGTCGTCACGTAAGTACGGGATCGACCCAACCGCCCACTTACCACCTCTTGTCCAATGCTGATGTACACACCCGCCGAAATCGAGACGCGACCGCCGCTGGTTGATAGTGCCGTTGGCGTTACTGCCAGACGGGCGTCTGCCGTTGCAATCGTTGGCAGCGGTAAAGCGGCGATCGGAAGCGCGATATCCTGGTTCCAGCCCTTGGCGGTAACTGACTGAATCGCCTCGAGCAGTTGATCGTTTTGGGTTTCATCAGGGGTCAGATCCCCCGCCTTGATGACATTCACAATCTCTTGCGTTACACCATTTCCCCAAGCTGCCGGAATCAACGACCCCGGCGTCCCGGTCAATGGGTTTTCATCCACGAACTTCCCATTCACCAACCCGGCGCTGGGCACACTCTTCGGATAATCCATCCGTTTACTCCCTAGTCATAATTGATGTGAACCTTGGTATGCGCCGGCGCACTGCGGTGGATCAGGCACTCCAGAGCCGAGCCCGGGTTGACGCCAAAACGTTCTCCCCAATAGCTCGCGCCAAAACGTCGGCCCAACAGCAGGCGACCGCCGGTGTTGAGGGTCCACATGAATTGCGCCTGCCAAGTGCCAAAGTGAGCCTCGCCGAATCGTGCGCGGCCCATGCGCGGGGCCTTCAGTTCAGTGATCGTTGCGTTGGGGTAACCCTGGCTCTTGGCGATTTCCACGTAATAAGCGATGGCCTGGCTGCCCACCGCCAACAACCGCCGACGCACCGCCAAGCGACGATCGTCATACAACGGTGTGGCGCCCAGGCACGGATCAGGCAGGTTCATCACCCGCTCCCAATCCGGCACCAGTTCACTCACTCCCGCCGGGTCCATTTCGTTGAGCAAGTCGGCGGCACGGGCGTCGAGGCGGCCCAGCTCCTGGGCGATGCCTTCAAGCACTTGCTCAAGTTCCGGCACGCGCTCCGGATCCCACGCCGGGCCGCTGGGCAGCAGGCTGCGCAGTTGGGCCTGGTACTGTTCGGCGGTTCTTATTCCAGCCATGTGCAGCCTCCGAACGTCAGCAACTGGTTGCTGGCGGCGACTACATCGGCGACGGGGGCGGAGAGTTTGTGGTCGGTTTCGCCGGTAGCGCTGCTGATGGCTTCAGTGATATGGCTTAGCAACAGCGTTTCGCCGAGGCCGGCTTCGCGGTTGTGCAGGTCGCGCAGTTGCGCCTCGACGGCCGCGCGCACGGCGCTGGTGTCCGGGGTGATGCGCAGCCTGTAGCTCACCGGCACCTGCGTTGGCGCCAGCACGTGCAACTCGGCGGTCACCGGGCGCAAGGGCTCGATATAGGCCCGCACCTCTTCCAATTGCTCGGCATTGGGAATCGGCTGCAAATCGTCGTCACGCATGACGAACAAGCCGACAGTGCCGGGTCCCAGGTAGCTGCCGCGACACCAGGCGCGGGTAATGCCGGGGCACTCCAGGGCCCAGGTTTCATAGTCCTGGGCCGAGCCGCCGTGGGGGATGATGCGGTAGGAGCGGATCACCCGGGCCCGCAGCGATTCGAGGCTTTCCCGAGCAACACCGCCGGTCAGCCCCGGCGCCAGCACGGTGAAGCTGCTGCCAATGCCGAGGATCGGTTGGACTGGCGTCAGCACCAGGCCGGCGTCGGCGTTGCCCAGGCTGCCAGCGTCCAGCGCGGCGATGGTGGTGCTGTTCAGGCCATTGCTGGTAGTGCGAGCAGTGGTCACTTTGAATGTGCGGCCATCGGTGGATTGCAACAGCGTGTCGACATCCAGTACCGCGCCGGCGGTAGCGCTGAAACTGACACTGCCGCTGGCCACCTGGGCCGCTTTGCGCGCCTGGTTCAGGCGCAGGGCGGCGATGCGTTCAAGGGTGGATTCATCGGCCTTGTCCGGCAGGATCTGCTCGGCGATCCAGTCCAGGTAGCCATACAGGCCATAGGCGGCGCCACCGAGGGTGCGGGCCAGCACTTGGGCATCGGACTGGCGCAGCGAATCGCTGGCCAGGTCGCTTTGGGCGCGCTTGATCAGCACCGGCAGCGAAGGGGTTTCAAACGGCATAGGTCACCTGCCAACTGTTATCGGGGTTGATGTCCAGGCGCTCGCCGTCAGCCAGGGTCAGGACCGTGCGCAGGTTCAGGCGCTGGGCGTCGAGGCGTTCGCTGATGATGTCGATGGCGCTGCAATGGCCGTCGTCGATCAACCATTGCAGGGCTTCGCGGGCATAAAATTCGGCGTCGAGTTGGGTCTGGCGGGTCAGCTTGACCCGGCGCAACAACCACAGCCGCGAGCCGATACGGTCGTCGGCAACGGTCGGAAAGGTGTCGCCCCACCAGCCGAAACGTTCTTCATCATCGACGGCATCGTCGTCAGCGGCGCGGCGCCAGGTGAACAGGCTGATCAGCACCGAGCGGGTCAGTGCGGCGTGCAGGTTCTGGCTGATGAACATCATTGACCTCCCGCCGGCGCGCCGGTCTGACCGTTGCCGGCCTGTACACCGACATGCACGTGTTTGATCTGGCTGATGCCGCCGGCGATCTGGTCGCCCTGGGAAACGATCTTGCCGGTGTGGTTGATGACCGGGCTGTCGATGTTCACCGCGCTGCTGGCGCGGATGTTCAGGGTTGCGGTCTGGATGTCGATGACACGACCGCGCTTGAAGTGGAGCTTGTCGCCTTCGTCGGTGTAGAGCGCCACTTCACCAGGGGCCAGGGCCTGGAGGCGAAAACGGCGATCGGCGACCACCAGCACCACCGCATGGGAACGGTCACCCCCCAGGAACGTGGCAATGCCCTCGGCACCGGCCAACGGGTTGCTGGTGAAGCCGTAGGGTTCGAAGTGCTCCATGTCGTCGTTCACTTCGCCGGCGGTGAGGCGCATTTGCAGCGACTGCAACTTGGTGGCCGAATTGGCGAGCACGACAGTGCCGCGCGCCAGGAGGCGGGTCAGTAGGCTCATTGAGGTTTCCTTGAGAATCGGGGACTTGAACGCGGTGTTCGGATCAACACCTCTATTGGCTGCGCTGCCGCCATCGCGAGCAAGCTCGCTCCCACAAGGGATTTGCGGTGGGCAGAAACTTGGAGACGGTCTCGAAATACTGTGGGAGCGAGCTTGCTCGCGATGGCGGTAGCACATCCAACATCGATGCAAGCTGACCCACCGCTTTCGCGAGCAAGCCCGCTCCCACAAGGGATTTGCGGGTGGGCAGAAACTTGGAGGCGGTCTCGAAATACTGTGGGAGATTCTATGTTGCAGGGCAACCCTGCAACATAGGCTTCGGCTGGTATTCGCTCTGATTTTTCATCAAGGCAAATGCCACCCGGCAGAGCTTGCGAGCAAGCACCACCAATGCCTGGGTTTTTGAGAAGCCTCTGACCAGGTACGACTCATAAAACGGTTTCCATCTAGGCGAGCGACATGCCGTCATTGCAGCGATATGAGCTAATCGGCGTATTTCTGGATCCCCCTTTTTGCTCAGGTATCGGGGACCATTCTTTTTTCCAGAATCATCGACCCGCAGGTCCATCCCTAAAAACGCGATAAATGCATCACTGTCCGCAAAATCACCTCGCATAAAACTCGTCGCCAACCCAGTTGCGACCAGTTCACCAACGCCTTCGATGGCTTTGCAGCGGTCGATATTCGCCTCAATTCCCGACTCTTTGCTAACTTTTTGTAGCAACTTCTGGATGGCCTGAATCGCCTCTTTGAACGCTTTTTGCTGAGCAATCAGCGCTTTTTTTAACAAGGGTTCGTCGGCCCAGCTCAACATAAGACCGGCGTGATTCTTGACCAGCGTCGCGCGCCGATGAAGCAGGCTTTTTAATGTCGTGTAAGCCTTCGGTGGCGGGTTCCAGAGCCGCAGTTCGTGCTGTTCATTGGTCAAATACCGCGCCAGCAGACGGGCATCACAAGGATCGTTCTTAGCTCTTTGGCCGATGCCGCGACGATAGTTGCTCACCCGGTAAGCATCCACGACATAGACCTGATGACCCATCGCGTGAGCCAGCTCGACGGTATCCAGGTGATAGATATTGGTGGCTTCAACGGCAAGAGCGCTTTGGGTGGGCAACGTTTTTAGCCAGCGCTTGAGGGCTGTTCGATCATTCTTGATAGTGTCGATGGCTTGCAGATCAGAGCGATAAACAACAATTTCGGCCTTGGCTATATCGATACCAACAACCGTCTGCGAGGTAAGGATTGTCATGACGAATCCTCGGAGCTAGGGTTTAGGTGCTTGTCGGGGTCTACCTTTGCGCTGGCTTGTCTCTATCGTCGGTTTACCGATGAATTCCTTATTGGCGCTTTGGGTAGAAAGGGCGGGACGAGAAGTCTCCCACGGTCCGTACTGGCTAGAGTCGGAATCGAGCTTTTAGTCCCGCCCACCCCTTCAAGTCTAAACATACAAGCGAGCCTGCTCGCGATGGCGGCAGCACATCCAACATCGATGCAAGCTGACCCACCGCTTTCGAGAGCAAGCTCGCTCCCACAGGGGATCTGTGGTGGACAGGCATCGGTGCCGGGCTCAGGTTTTGGGCGGTACCGGGTTGGCGTCGAAGGTATGCGGCGGAGCGACTTGCAGGGTGGTGACGGAGCCTTGTGCCGACAGCGAGTACGTCACTTTGGAAATCAGCATGTCACCGTCGAACCCCAGCACCGGGTCGATCACTCGCACCAAGGTGTTATGCCGCCACAAGTCGCCATTGGCCTGGCGCCAACCCTGCACGCGGTAGGTGGTGGTCAGGGCCTTGCCGGTACGGATGGCGCTTTCCCAGTCGGCCCGTTGCTGGGCCAGTTCGAAGGTCAACTGCGCGCTCTCGCTGATCACTGTCACCCGCTTGCGCTTGAAGCTCAGGTCCGTGGCGGTGCCGGAGACTTCACTCACCGCCGCCCCGCTCTGCTGGTCATTGCCCTTGTGCTGGCCGATGACCCGGTATTCAGAGAACACCTGGCTGTAGTCCATCGGTGCGTTACCGGAGAGAATGTTCTTGCCCAACTCCAGCACATCACTGGCCCGTCCGCCGCTGCCGGGTTTGGCCAGTAGCACGCGCCCTTGCGCGTCATCAGTGGAGAACACCCGGAACAACGTCAGCAAACGGTCGATGGATTGAAAGACCGTTTCCCCCGGTACGATGCTGTGTTCGCTCAACCGCGCGGTTTCAGGGATTTCACTGATGACCCCCACGCCGTATTGCGACGCCAGGGCCTGGACGATGCTCAACACCGTTTGCCCACGCCATTGAGTCGGGCGGTTGATCGCCGCGCAGTCCACCAGATCCTGGGTCTTGGAACCGCCTTCAATGCTCAGGCTGATCTGCCGACCGTCATAGCTGACCGGTGCCTTGAACACATAACCACTGAGGACCAGGTCGGCACCAATGCGCACCTGGCATTCATCGCCCGGACGGATCGGCACTGCTTGCGTCTGCCCCGGCCATTGCCAGGTGATGTCGAGTTTGAAGGTGCGGAACTGACGCTCCAGGTCCGCACTGATTTCCACACTTTTCCAGCCGCCGTAATCCAGCCCGCCGACGGTAAGCGAGACAGCGTTGTCGAGCTCGTTCATGGCTTACTCCCCGGAGACTTTCAGGTCATTGGGCGGCAGGAAACCAGGATGGGCTACGCCGTTACGCTGGGTCACTTCAGTCACCCGGGTGGCATCGGCAAATTGCTGATACGCCACCACCAGCGCTGGCAGGCTTTGCTTGAACGACAGGTTGATCAGCCTGACACCCGACGACGCCACCGCCGTCAAGTGCGCGGCCATTTGCTGGCGCAGGTTGTTCATCGCCTGGTAGTGCTCCGGATCAGCCTTGAGGGAGGCCTGCCAGATCGCATCGTTAAGGGCATCGCGCAGGGCCAGCACATCGTCGGCCACCGGCACGTCCCGGCGCTGGACCGGTTGCACGGCCTGTTGCGCCACCGACGGCGTGGCGCCCAACTTGACCACAGGCGCCGCCACCGGCATCGCCGCAATCCATTGCGCGGCCTGCACCAGCAGCGTGTCCTGCACCAGATCGGCCACGGCCTGGGCCGCCGCCGTGGTGTCCTTGCCTGTGGTGAGTTTGGGCGCGTCGGCCTTGCGAATGGCCTCCACCTGTTGCGACACGCTGGCAATCACGCCGCGATAGCCGTCACGGGCAAAGTCCTTCAGCTCGCGGATGTCCCCCAGCAATCCCTTGAACTCGGCCACCACGTCCTTGGGCAGCTCTTTCACCGCCTTGACCAGATCGCTGAGTTGCCGATAGGTCTCGATCAACGGCTTGAGCTCCTGCTCGATCACGCCGTAGATGTCCTTGAGGCTGTTGCGCAGATCCGCGATACCGATCCGCGCGGCCTTGATCAACGTCATGGCATCTTCAAAGCGCCGCACCGCCGAACCGAGGAAGCTGTCGGCCGAGACCAGCAGCAGTTTCTGGCTATTGATCGCGGCGGAAGGGAATTGCAGCGGCTGGTCGGGGTAGAACTTCAGGGCGAACGTCACCAGCCCACCGTCCTGGCGGGTCTGGGTCATGTCGCACTCGCCGACCTTGACCTGCATGCGCCCCAGCCACGGATGCACCAGTTCGCCGCTGCCCTGCTCCAAAGCTTTGAGCAGCTTGTCGCGCTGCTCCAGGCAATCGGGGCCGACGATGAACGCGGTCAACTCATGAATCTTCGCCTGCTGGCCGAGCCCTTCGAAAAACGGCTGGTCGCGCTGTGGATACTCATGCAACTGGCCCTTGTGGCCGACCGGGGTTTTCGCCTGATCGACCCAGAACCCGACGCCACGAAACGACGCCGGCAACAAACGATCACGCCAGCTCATTGGAGCCTCCTGTGGAAAGTGAGCGATAGCCGATGCGCGAACTCACCGCCAGGGCCGGTTGATTGGTCTGGGGCGGATCGGCGCGCAACCCGGCCGGGGCATTTTCGAAACGCACGGTCAGGCCGCCTTCGAGTTGCGTGCGGTTGTTGGCAGCACTTTGTTGCACCAGGGCACTGGAGGTTTGTGGCAACGCACCCGGCGCCAGCGAGGTTTTCGCTGGCCCGTTGGCGGACGCTGGCGCCAGACTGGAGGACAGGCCCGGAGGCTGCTCGCTGGCCCCGCCAAAAAACGCCGGCGCCAGCTCTCCCTTGCCTTCGGCGTTGGTCTGTCGCTGCGCCCCGGTCAGGCCTTCGACCTTGCCGGTGAACGAGGTGATCATCTCGCCGAAGCCGCCGTTGAAAAACGCCTTGATCGGCGCGATCACCTCCTGCAACTCGTTCCACCACTGGCTGAACCACTCGCCCACCGGCCCCCACTGCTGGGTGAGGCCCTCAATGGGTGACCAATCGAACAGGCCGCTGAATACCGCCAGCATGATCGACACCTGATTGCGGATGCCCTCCCAGATCCCGGCGAAGACTTCACCGATCGTGCCCCAGTTGGCCATGATCAGTCCCAGCGGCGTCCAGTCGAACAGACCTTTCAGAGCGTCCATTACCGGCACGGTCAAGGCCTTGAGCAGGTCCCAGATCGCCGCGAACAACCCGGTCAGGGGCGTCCAATTGGTAACAATCAAACCCAAGGGTGACCAGGCGAACAGCGTCTGCATGAAACCGATGATCGGCGTTGCCGCCGCCACGATCACATTCCAGAGCGCGCCAAAAAAGCTGCTGATCGGGCCCCAATTACTGATCACCAGCCTCATCGGGGTGAAGGCGAACATCGTCTTGAAGAACTCGACCATCGGCAGCACGATGGGCGCAAGCCGCTGCCAGAGCCCGGCGAAGAACGCCGAAATCGGCGTCCAGTGGGCGATGATCATTCCTGCCGCCAAGGCGACGCCCATTGCAATCAAGCCGATGGGATTCATCTTCAAGGCCAGGTTCACCACCTCGAACGCCTGGCTTGCGCCGCTGACCGCCATCTGGATCGCGTTGAACGCTACGACGCCATTTGCCAGGCCCTGTACCAGTTGCGGGTTGTCCTGCAGTACCTGGGCCACACCGCTGACCATGGGCTGCAAACTGACCGCCACCGCGTTGACCGCAGGCCCCAGGGCCGAGCCGAACTGCACCGACACGTTGCTGATGGAAGTCTTCAATCCATCCAGGTTCTGTGCCGCTACACGGGGCGCGTCAGGCGCCTGGACGGCACTGGCCGCCGCGCTCGCTGAGCCCGCTTCGTCCTTGAAGGCCAGCGCCGACTTGAGCCCGTCCATAAACGGTTGGGCCAGGCCGCCACTGGGCAGCAGACCGGAAATATCCAGGCTGCCCAGGCCCGTGGCGTCGAGGTTCTGCTTGAAACTCGCGACCTTCGCACGAAGGCCTGCGAGCTTGGGTGACAGCTCATCGATGCCCGTGAGCAGCACCGCTTTTTTCTCTACCGTTTGTGTGTCTGCCATCACTGCACCTGCTGCATCGCATTGATCCGTTGCGCGTGCTCCAGGGATTCGCGGAGCACATCCAGTGGCCTGGCCATCATCTGTTCGGGGTCAACCTTCCAGAACCAGGCCAGGTCATAGGCGGCGGCGATCAGGTCGCCGATGGCTGCGACGCCGCACTCATGAAAAAACTCGCGACGGCCCAGCTCAGGGCGTTGAGGTCAGCCAGGTCCAACTGGTTGACGGAGGACGGCGGGATACCGGCGCACACCGCGATGTATTTGGCCGCGACGTCCATGTCCAGGCTCACCTCCTCGCTCTTGTCGATCTTGTACGGCAGCGCCTTGATCGCCCGGACTTCCTGCACCGTCGGACGGCGCAGAGTCAGTTCGCTCACCGGCTCACCGTGGGCCTCGATGGCCACGCGCAGCGTCACGACATCGCTCATTGCCAAGTCCCCTTGATGCCTTCGAATTTCAGCTCGATGGTGGCGTCGTCACCCTTGGACACAGGCTCTTCCACCAGGTAGGCGCCGGCCAGCACGTAGACCTTGCCGTTGTTGAATTCGCAGGTGACGGTCATGTCGGTGCCCGCAACCAGTTGCTTGAGCGGGAAGTCCGCGGTGTGCAGCGCCGTCACCTTGAAGGACGGGGCGATGTCGGTTTCCTTGTAGAAACCCGGTACGACGGTTTCGCGTTTGGTGAACATCAGTGGCGCTTCGCAGCCACCGTTGATGGTCAGTTGAGCGCCGTCCACTTTGACGTAGCAGGTGCCCGCAATCAGTTGACCCATGGTGTTTCTCCCTTCAATAAAAAGCCCACGCGAAGTGGGCTGAATTCATGCGATTGACGCGACCTTCAGGCGGCGTCGTCGTATTGCAGGCGGAATTGGTTGAGCAGCGCGAACACCCGCAGGCCGTTGATGTAGTCCGGCGGGAACAGCACATTGACCCGGCTCGGGTCCTGGCTGTCACGCTCGACCACCAGGTGCTCGGCGAACAGCTCGGCGTTTTCCACATGGCCTTCCAGTTCGAGCTTGGCGTATTGAGCGATCAGCTCGCCGCGAATCGTGCTCGGGGTCACGATGGGCTGGCCGGCGCCGAAACGGGTGCCGTCGGCGGCCAGTTTGTGGCGACCGTACTTGCTGGTGATCACGCTTTGCAGGCGACGGACGATGAACGCCGACTGGTGCATGGTTTCGCTGTCCAGGTAGGAGTTGTCAGCTTGGCCGAAGGCATTCTTCTGATACGTGGTGATGGAACGCTGGATTCGCACGTAGCCACCTTCGTAGTACGCGGTCGCGATGCCGTAATTGAGCAGCGACTGGCGCTCGGTCAGGGTGAAACGTTCACTGGCCGGTGCCGGGTCCAAGCCTGGCAGGCTGCCGCTCTGGGTCGGACGGCTGGCGTCGGCGGAGATGAACACCGCCGTGCGCGCAGCCAACGCAGCGGCCTGGACCCAGAACGGTTGCGGTACGCCCAGTTCCAGGGCCTGGATGGTCATGTGCTGGTCGTTGCGTGCCTGACCGGCGGCAACCAGGGTGCCAATAGTGCCGCGCTTGGCGCTGTAGACATGGCCGAACAACTGCTTGGCCCAGGACCAGCGACCGGTGTTGTCGTCCATGACCGCTTGCCAGGTGTTGAGGCTCGCCACATCGGACCAGGGCATGGCGATGAACTCGAACGGTTCGTCACCCAGGGCCGCAACGGCAGCGGTCTGGTCCGGCACACCGGCGCCGCCCGTCATCGCAGTAATGGCGGTGGTCAGCCCCGCCGGGGTGTTTTCGCCATTGCTCTTGCCCAGGCGATTGAATTGCAGGCTGATGTCGTTGCCGCTGTCACCGGTCCATTTGGCGCGCAGGGTCACGACACCTTCGGCGGCCGCAGCAGTCACCGGCAAGTCGGCGGCCGCGTTGATTTTCAAGGCCAGCGCAGAGGCGGCCTGGGCTGCAGTGGCGCCGTTGACGATGGCGGCCTGGACGCGTACACCGCCAACGTACAGGTTGAGCACACCGCTTTCAGTCGCGGCGCCGGTGAAGGTCAGCACGCCCTGGGCGATGGCGCCTTCGACGTTGTGCAGCGGCAGGCACCAGACTTCACCGAGCGGGTCGGTCTTGCGCCAGGTCTCGTACATCGAGGCGAGCATCGAGCCCTGCCCGCCAATGTTCTTGGCCAGCGCGACGCTGGACACCAGCACCAGTTTGCCGACTTCCGCCGGGGCGACGTTGTCGTTGACCTGGGCGACGATCAACCGGCGCATGGCCGATGACGCGCTATTGGCGGCCGAGTTGTCCATTTCGGCGTAGAACAGCGGCACACGAATGTCCGCGGGAATATTGCTGAATCCGATCGCCATTATTTGGCTCCCTGTGGTTTTGCCGCTTTCACGGCTTTGGTAGTGATATCGCCATCGGCCAGACGTCGACGCCACCAGGCGTTGTCTGGCACTTCACGGCCTTCGAGGGGCAACAGATCGCCCGCTTCCGGGTCCGGCACGGCACGGCCCGGGGCCGGCAGCACGGTGATGCGTTTGCTCATGGGGTTACGTCTCCAGAGAAAGTCAGTTCCACGCGCCCGTCGGGGCCGGGACGTTTCAGGTTGGGGTCCGCCGGATCGATGGCATCGACCCGCACGGTGACCCCGGTAAAGGACGACAAGCCGTCCAGTTCACGCTCGTGCCAGCTTTCGGCAGGCTGGCTCGCCAGATTGCGGCCCAGCTGGAACTCGGCGAAAAAGTGCAGCCGGTACAACACACGGCTGCTATTGATGGAAACCAGTTCGCTGCCGTCGTACTCGATGCCGGTGTACTCGGCGCCCGGCTTGAACCCCACCAGCGCGCGCCACAGTTCGGCCCGCAGGTCGTGCAACAGGTCCAGCGCTTTTGTCGCATCAGTGGCGTCGAGCACCAGCACGGCATCGAAGCGATCACGCACCGCTTGCAGCGTGACGTTCTGAGCCGCGTTCTTGCTGGCAGTGTCGGCGGTGGGCAGGACATAGGCGCAGGGGGTCTGCAGCGGGGTCTCGGCTTGCAGCGTGACGAGGTCAAAGCCTGCGGCCACGCGATGGGCGAGCGTCGGACATTGCTCACGCAACTGCGTGAGGATCGGCGTGATCTTCATGGGGGGACTCCAGTATCTGAAGGTGCGAGTCATCCCTGTGGGATCGGGCTTGCTCGCGAAAGCGGTAGGTCAGGCAACATTGATGTTGGATGTACTGGCATCTTCGCGAGCAAGCTCGCTCCCACAGAGGGACCCAGTTGGGCGCTGGATATGTGCAACGCCCACAGAAGGTGGTGGGGTCAGGCCTTGGCATCCAGGCAGGTTGCATGAATCAAGCAGCGGTAGCTTTTTTCCCGGTCGCCACTGGCGGTGACCTTGTCGATCGACCAGCGACCGCGCATGAAATCCGGCCAGGTGGGATCCAGCAATACGATGCCCTCGGCGGACAGCCCCGGGTTGCCAGGGCACTCGATGGTCACCTTGAGTGCTTCGCGCTCCATCCGGCGTACCTCGCCTTCTCCAGCGGCACGGGCATCGTCTGCGCTCTGGAAGCGCTGGCGCAGGGTCTTGAACGGCGCGATGCCGCTCTCCTCGACCTGCAGCTCGCCGGCCGCCGCATCCCACCACCGGGTCTTGCAACCCTGGTACTTGGCCCGGGCGGTTTCATCAAACTTGGCCGAAATGAAGGCGTGGTCGCCCGGGCGATTATTCGTCGTCACCGACAGTTTCATCTCGGGCAGGACCTTGCCTGACAACGACTTCGCCTGACCGCGCCGAGCCAGCACATACAACTCGTTGATCGGCTTGGCGACGGCGTCATAACGATGGGCCAGGCGCGTGAGGAAACCCATGTCGGTTTCGTTGGTCTGGTCGATGTGCTCGATTTTGATCAGCGACAGGTCCGGCGCCATACGGGGGGAAAACCCGTGCCTGGAGGTCAACTGACGAAACAGCGCCCCCAGTGTGGTCGGGCCATGACTGACGGATCGGCGCTGCTTGAACCCGGTCTGGTCCGTCGCACTGAATGGCGCCGCCATGGCCACCAGCACGAGTTGCAGCGGAAACAGGAACGGTGTGCGCCGGGTGATGACGAACTCGCCTTTATCCACCAGCCCCGACTCCAGGTAACCGACCCGCAGACCGATCTTCCCGCCCAGGCTGGGCAACCCTTCGAGCCCATCCAGGCTAATGGTGAGCGTCAGCTGATCGGACTCGATACCCGCCGCGTCGACATGCTCCCACTTGAGCAGGCGTTCGTTGAGCAGTGCGGCGTTCGCACCATAAATTTCCACCGCAGGCGTGAAACCCAGTGACATGTTGCCTCCTTAATCCCAGGCCGAAACCGGTGTGGGTGCAACAGGTTTGAGATCCACTTCCGGCAGGACCACCCAGACACCCGCAGGCAATACCGGGCCCCATTCGGCCAGCTCCGGATTGAGCAGCCAGAGCGCCTCCTCGACGATATCGTCACAACGCCCAAGCTCGCGGTACAGCAACAGACTCACCGAATCACCGGCGATACTTCGAACCCTACGCATTGGCGAACTCCGTCAATTCAACCACCCAGCCGACCACCATCGCCGTACCGTCATCAATGATCTCGGTCTGGGTTTCCGTCACCTTGTTGATCTGCCACAAGCCCCAGTTGCGACCGATGCCGTCAACCAACGGCACGGGCACGCGCTGCGCCTGCAAAGCGCGCAACTCATCGAGGCGATCCATGGCGGTCGCGTACATCGACTTGCCGGTGATCGTCAGCCCTTGCAGGCCTTGGCCGACCTGGCTGGACTTGGGTTTGCTGGTGAGGATGTCGATGCTCTTCCAGCCACCGTCCGAGGTGCGTACCAGGCTGTGGTACGCAAAGTTTCTCGACAGACCGAAAATGAAACTGCCAAGTGCCATTTGCTGACGCATCACGTACCTCCGTCGGTCAGGGCCGCGTCACTGCGCATGGCGAGTGAGTCGGGCATGGTCGTCAAGCCGAATTGGCCCGAGAGCTGCTGCACGACCAGGTTGGCCAACTGAGTCGCGCTGGCCTGGTCCTGGCCGTTGATGTAGATGTTTGCGGTCATGGTGTTCTGGTGCGTGGTTGTCTGGGTGCTGGCCAGGTCCTTGCTGACCTGTTCTGGAGCGGCGAGTCTGTCGGCGGGGGCGACGAGCTTCTCACCCAGGGACGCGCCGGCATCGCTCCCCAGCCAGCCGCCCAGCAGTCCGCCAATCAGCCCACCAATGGCAGTGCCGAGCACCGGAACAACACTCCCCAAAGCGGCACCGGCCGCAGACCCCGCAGCAGCGCCTGCCCAGCCGCCACCTGCGGCGCCCAAGCCTGCGCCCATCATTCGTTTGTCGCCGGTAAGGACACCCTCGGCCACATCAGCGACGGCGCCGACTACTTTCAATGGGCCGGGCGCCCTGCGAGTCATCGAGCGTAACGAGGCCGTTGGCCCGAGTGAAAAACGCCTTGCGGCCCCCTGTGAGCCTCGTGTACTGACACGTATTTTCGGCCTGTTCGTGGATTCGGGACGCTGGTTGGCACTGCGTGTATCCAGCTTGTTCACACGAGGATTTCTGAAATCTTCGGAGATCACCTCACCCAATCGGCCGGGAAGGTGCGGAGCAGCCCTACCTAACACCCGCTTGGCCACCTGATTGGACATCTCATCCCCTACAGCCTTGAGCAACGCGCCCACCAGCGGTTTGATCGCTGCGCCAATCAATACGATAGCTGCGGCGGCTTTAGGTGAGGACTCCGCCAACTCACTCATGCCGTCGGCCAGCGATCCCAGCCACTGGAACGAAGTATCCGCCGAGGGCATCAGGGCATTTCCCGTGGCCAGCGACAAACGCTCGCTGCGGGCGTTGAGGACGTTCAGCTGGCCCTGCCGGGTGTTCGACAGGGCCAACGCGTCCTGCCGCACCGAACCGTTGTTACCCAGTTGCGATGTAGCGTATTGGCCTGGGTCTTTCACCTGCCAGAACGCCGCGTTCACATCGTCGAGTTTCTGCGACATGCGCAGTACCGCCGCATCCCCAGTGCCAAACAGCGAAGAGGCCAGGGTCGAGCGTTTTTCGGCCGGCTGTGCGTTCAAGGCCGCCAGGACCGACATCACTGTCCCCGGCGCGGCATTCTTGTCACGCAAGCCGCTCGCTACCTCTTTGGGATCAAGCCCCAGTTGCTTCCAGGCCGCTTGCTCGGTCGCGGAGGCCTGATCGCCCTTGCCTAAAGCGGTCGTGAAGTGGTCGAGCGCCACACCCGCTTCAGCTTGTTGCGCGCCGGTATTGAGAAGTGCCGCCGTCAGTGCCGCAGCTTGGGCAGGCTGCAGGCCCGCCGAGGTCGCGGCCGCACCGTCACGCTGCAGCACTGTGCCGATCTCACTCGCTTTCGCACCACCGGGAATCTTGCTCAGGTGGTTGGTTGCATCCGCCAGATCAAATGCTTTCTCTGCGCTGAGCTTCATGGAAGTGCGCCAGCCGAGCACCATTTCAGCGGCTTCCATGGCCGGCATTTTGAACGTCGATGCTGTGACGCCCGCATCACTGGCGAAGCGCAACAGTGCCAATTGCCGGTCCGAGGCATTGGGCAGGTCGCTGCCGATTCCCGCCCTGGCCGCCAGACTTTCCATCCTCACTAACTCAACCGCCGTGGTCCCGCCGGCCGCCACCAATGGCGCACTGGCGATACGCTGGGTTGGTTCTGCCATCTCTGCAATCTGGCGAGGCGTGAGTTGGCCGGCCTGCTTCAGATCGGCCACGGCCGAATCCATCGCTATCGCGGGTTTGAGCAGCACCGGTGGTTCGATGCCGCCACCCGACTTACCCTTTGACTCATTGGCCGACTCGCCCTTGGCGCCAGCGCCCATCGTTTGAGAAAACAATCGTTGCGCCGAAAGCTTCACGGTCAGCGACTCGATCGCCGTGGTCAGCAGGCCGAGCTTGAGCCCGAGTGTTTCCAGCGCCAGATCGAGGCTCGCCAGTTGATCCCTGGCAAACGCGCCTTGTGCCGACACGCCACTGGTGAGGCTGGTATTGCCGAACGCCAACCCACTGTCATTGAAGGCTGCGTATTTGAGCGAATATCTATCGTCCGCCATCCCGCTCTACTCCTGTTTCACGCCAAGGCGAGTGATCGCGATGTCGTAGCGGCGCAAGGCCTTGCCGGCGTCCCATTCCAGGATTTCCGCCTCACTTACCGAGTAAATGAGCGGCACCACATCGAGGATCACTTCGATGTCGCGCTCCGAAAGAAGTCCGCCGGTTTGTTTAAAAAATCGTCGATGCGCACCTGAAGTTGTGTCCAGTCGGGCACGGTCAGCAGGTCCAGATCGGGAATCATCAGGCCGGTGCAATGGGCCGTGATGAACTCGGCGCGCTCCTTGGCCGTCTTCAGTTTTTTCATCGCCTTGGTCGCACGCAGCACCGGCATTTCCAGGGTCAGCGCGGTCAGGCTGCGGCCCGCGACGTCGAGCGGTTGCAGCAGTTGCACCTGGTCGGGATCGGCCTGTGGGTCATCCAGAAAGTACGACGCCGGACGCGTGGACATTTCGTGCACGTATTGCGCAACGCTGACGTAGTCCGGGCGCTTGAGCTGATCGAGTTCCTTGATCGACAGGCCGGTGGCCAGTTTGGCCAGCTCGAAGAACTGGTCGTCTTCATCATCACCAGCGCGGGCCAGGGCTTCTTTCTGCGCGGCGTAGAACAGTGGTTTGAGTGGGAGCTGCTCGATCTGCGAGCCGTCGTCACCGGTGATCGGCGACAACAGCTCATGGGTAGGAGGCATCCAGGACATGAAATCGGTTCCTTGGTGAATCAGAGGACATCCTGTGGGAGCGAGCTTGCTCGCGATAGCGGGGTGTCAGACAGCTTGATACTGAATGAACCGCCGCCATCGCGAGCAAGCTCGCTCCCACAGGGATTGCATCTAGCCGGCCGGTAAGGGCTTAGGGCAACAACACCGCACGGCGCGCATCACCGAGAATGTCGACACCGTTGAGCACGAACTTCTGGGTGCGCACGTCGATGTCGATCA
Organism: Pseudomonas sp. H1_F01; assembly: GCF_054681425.1. Lineage (NCBI taxonomy): Bacteria > Pseudomonadati > Pseudomonadota > Gammaproteobacteria > Pseudomonadales > Pseudomonadaceae > Pseudomonas > Pseudomonas sp. H1_F01. The sequence continues at coordinate 5,475,457 of NZ_CP162823.1, forward strand.
CCGGAACGCCGTTTTCCAGGCGGTTGTAGGTGCGGCAGGACAGCTCCAGGTTGGTCTTGGGCTTCTCGGTCATTTTCAGCGGAGTTTCCTCGAGGGACTTCAACTTGCCGCCCACCGTGTGGTAGGTAAACCAGGTGTTGCCGTCCTGATCCTGGCCGGCTTCACGCACGTTCAGCAGAATGTCGTCGCCCACGCTCACGCCCAGCGCCAGCATGACTTCCGGGCCGAGACCTTGCAGCGTCAGCTTGGCCGTCAGCACCTTGCCGCCCTTGGCCATTTCCTCACCAATGAAACGGCCGCCGCGCATCTCTTCCATCTCGAATTCGATCTTCGGCGGGGTGAAATCTTCCACGGTTGCCGACAACGGCAGGCCTTGCAGGGTGGCCGCGATGGCCTGTCTTACGCGGTTGGTAAACATTAGAGAACGTCCTCCAGGAACTGCTCGATGATTTCATCGCGGGCATTGAGTTGATAAATCATGTGTTCGTTCGGCGCGTAGCGGCCGTAGTCGATGACCACGTACCAGGTGCCGTTCTTGTACTTCTCGACGCTGTTCAATTCCGGATGCAGGTACACGCTGCCGCCAGGGATGGTTTCGTCGGCGACCAGGGTTTGCAGCCAGTCGTTGATGCGCTTGACCTCCTGGTCCATGAACGACTTGGTCAGGTTCTTGGCCATGGCCTTCTGGCCGGCCTTCACCAGCTTGCGGCTGATGGCATCTTCGAGGCCGACGTAGCTGATGAACTTGCCGGTGATGGAACGGTTGCCCAGCAGCGAGAAGCCGCCGAGGATGGTCCGGGCGTAGTAGCTGACGCCGTAACGGTTGAGCAGATCGCCTTCGGTGGAGGTGTCGAGAATGTTGTATTCGACGGTACGCGAGACGTCTTCGGCGTAGGTGACCTGGTTGCCCGGGCTCTCCCATTGCTTGACCTTGGCGAGGGCGGCGATGGCCAGGCTCGACGGGGCCAGGAAGACGTTTTTCTTCGCGGCCTTGGAGTACACCGCCGGCATGTTGTGTACCACCAGGCAACGGTCGAAACCGAGGTCCGCGCCGCCCAGTTCCTGGCTGTAGGTCACTTGATCAGCGACCGCGGCGTCCTTGCCGTCGAGCACCACACGGGCCTTGATGCGCTTGCCGAACGAGGCGAACTCGCTGGCCACCGCCTTGGTGCCGGTGAAGCCCGGCGCGCCGATGATGGTCAGGTCTTCAGCGACCCCACTCAGCGCTGCCAGGCCCAGCTTGCGACCGGTCTGCGCCTCGATGCCGCCGATCACATTGTTCTGCGTGTCGGCCAGTGTCGCGCCCTCTTCGACGATGACCACGTAGACCGGCACCTTGACCACTTTGAGGATCTGGTAAACCGCCTGGAACAGCGTACCCGCCTCGGCGCCGGTCGGGTCCAACTGGGCCTGGGTGGTGAAGCTGTTGATACGGAACGGGGTGTTTTTCGGAATCAGCGCGTTGGCATTCGGCGCGGTGCCGACCAGCCCGATGACGTTGTCACCCAGGCCACCCATGGCCTCGGGAGATTCGGTGGCATTGACGGTAATGCCGTTGTGCTCGAAGTTCAAAACCTCAGCCATGGTTATTCAGCCTTTTTGGTGGCGGCCTTCAAGGCCTTGGTGGATACAGAAGCCGGTTCGACGGCTTCGGTTTTTTTCAACGCCAGGCGACCGGCGCTGCGCAAGGCGTTGGCCTCGACGTCGAGCAGATCGAGTTCCTGGCCGACGCTCGACCAGTGACCACCCCCGGTGGGGAATGGGAGGAGCACGGTGTAGGTTTGGCGTGGTGCCATTTGTGTTTCTCCAGATATGAAAAAGCCCCTTGAGGAAGGGGCTGTTGGGTTTTGGATGAGTAAGAAAACGCCCCGTCGATGCGGGGCGTTTACTGGGATTGCTCGGCGATCCACGGTGGTGCGATGGGCCGAAATTCAGCACCGGGAAACGTCGCTGTTTGCGGCCAATCCCGAAGTGCCTGACGGTAGGAAAGCAGTTCAGGGAATTGCTTCACCGTCAGCGTAGGAGCCACGCCTAAATCCTGTTCGTCACGGTGACGTGTAACCAACCATTCCGTGGCCCCCAACTCAAAATTACGCCATACCCGTTCGACCTCGGCTTGCTCGGTAGAGGCCTGCACTGGGGGTGGGGAAAACTCCCCGTCGATGATGGCCCAACCTGGTCGCACGTCGGATGGACAGGCTTGCCACGATAGATCCGGGTGGAAACGTTCAGAGGGATCGAGGTCGGTAGTTTCGACCACCGACCCGTTTTCAATTCTTGCCCACAACATACAGTTTCCCCTCAATAGGTGATGAAGACACAACCGTCGGCACCGGCCTGAGATCGAGTCCCGATTCGGCCGCCCCCTCCCATACCGGGCTGCGTCAGCGTGGTAGTGTCAACTGCGGCAAAAATGCTCTCTCCGCCCCCTCCAGCACCGCCAATCCCGCCATTGGACGCCGCATTACGCACCGGTGGATTTCCGGCACCTAGCGAACCGTTGAAGTCGCCGCCAGAGCCGTAACCAGCGCCAGCACCGCCAACCACCAGCCCGCCTGCGCCGCCTGTTGCCGAGCAATGCGGACCAAAGGAAGAAGAACCACCCGGATTGCCTACCGTGTTGACAGCTGTCACGTATGCGCCTCCCGCTCCCACGGTCACGGTGACTGTTGAGCCGGGCGTGACAGAGACGAGTCGCTGGCTGATTCCGCCTGCGCCGCCGCCACCAGCACCGGTGTCCAATGTCCCGAAGGCGCCGCTTCCGCCGCCACCGCGAACCTCTGCGAAAACCTTCCAGACATTCGCTGGCACCGTCCATTGGTAGACCCCGGCAGCCTTGTAATAGACTTTTGCGCGATAGGGCAGATGGACACTTTGCGCGATTTCATTCCAAATCGGCGGCTCCCCGGCAGTGACTTTGTGACCGACATATATCCTCGTCGGGCCGGTTGCATTGAGGTTGATAATTGCCAGAAATGTCTTATAGCTGGACGTGAGATAGCCACCGCCGACGATCACCGTCATGGACGTACCGCCAATACCGCTCGTTTCTGGCGGCCCACCGACAGATGCTTCAGGATGCCCCAGCGTAAATGCCCTATAGAGCCCAGGCTTGATGTCATCCGAGAAGTCACTGATCACTGGGATTTTCGCTGCATCCGAGCCCAGACCGAATTTGTCCAGAACAGCCCGAACCCCACCATTGAATGCAGTAGACAACGCATCCGGCACCGATCCGTTCTCCGCATACCAGGTGATGCCCGCGCCAGTCGACAACGTGATGCTGTCCAGTGTCTTGAGCACCAACTGATTGGCAGCAATACCCGCCACATAATCCGTTCCTTGCAGGACGATGGTTGCAGTACCGGTCGATACATTCAGCAGGTTAATGGTGCCGCCATTGAACCCAGTGCTTGCCTTTGGCAAGGTGATATTCACTGGGTTGGCCGAGTTGATGATGAACGACTTACCGAACGCATCCGCAGTCAGAACGGTACTCGCGTCCAGCCCACCAACGCTCGAATGGTTGCCGAGCGCACGCTGCACAAACGCAGTCGTCGCGAGTTGCTGATTGTTGGTGCTGACCGGTGCAGTCGGAGCCGTCGGGACGCCCAGCAACGCGGCCGAATTGAGCGGCGCAAACCCTTGAGTGATGTTCTGAAACGCCAACGCCGTAGTGCCCAGCACAATCACACCATCGGTAATCAACTGCCAGATCGTGTTGCCAAGCGTCGCGCCCTCCTCCACCGAGACAATCAAACCCGAAGTCACTTCCGCACTCGCATCGGCATCCTTTGCCCGAACCCAAGCGCCGTTCGCGGCCACGTAAATACCGTTGTCCTTTGCCAAGGTCTGGGACTTGACCAGGACCCGATTTCCGGCGATCACCGCAATACCATCTATCGCCTGCGCGCCACTCAAGACAATGTTGGCCGTCGTCGCCACCCGCACCGACTGCTTCCTGTCGAGCTTGGCAAGCTCATCAGCAACGTAACTTGCAACCCAGGCCCGCGTCGCCTTGACCACCGTGTCGTCAATCAGCAGCGTCACCAGCTCAGCATTGCTGGTCTCGAAGATCGATCGAATGTAGAACTCTTTGCCCGAACCGGACGTCGCCAACACCGGTTTGAACGACTCCGGATATTTGACAATCGCGTACAGGATCCCGGTATCGGTCCAGATCCCGGCCTCACGCACATACCAGCCGCCCACATCGGAGGGGATGGTGACCTCGGCCAGCAGCCAGCTCGGGTTGTTTTCATCCTGGAACAACGCATTGAGCGGCCCGCGCCAGACTTCGCGCTTGAGTGCCGTCGCCGTTGCAGCCGGGTAGTATTCTGCGCCGCCGCCGTCACCGACGGAAATCTGCGACAGCTTGATCGGTGTGCCCGCCGCCTTGCAGGCGGTTTCGTAGGCGATCCCCGCATCGGTGAGTAGGGTGTAGTAGTCGGCCATTTAGGACCCCTGTGGATAAATAGTGGAGGTTTCGACGGTGTAGAGTCCGGCGGCCATGAAGGCCTGGCCCGAGGTTTCCAGCCCTTCGATGACGATCGGATAAACCGTGGTCAGTTCGCCGCACAGCGTGGCGGCGCCGATGACGTGACGGCCGAAGGCGCTCAAGCCGACAGACACCTTCAAGGTGTCGCGCTCGCTTTTGGCCTCCGCCAGGCGACGGTCGAGACGGGCGTCGATTTCTTCGCTGTAGGGCTGCTCGGTAAATGCCCTGACGGAAAAACTGTAGGGCGGGCCAGGGGGTGTTTGCTCATACCAGGCGCGCACCTCAGGCATCAGTTGCAAACCCTTGGCGGCATTTTCCAGCGCCTTTCGCGTCCCGGCCTGCCGGGCGGTAGGCCAGGCGAGTTCAACGGTCAGGCGCTTTTCCGCCTCGGGCGCTGCGGAGCTCCACTCGTTGACCCCACGATCCGCCGCGAGATACGGCAGGAACGCCAAGGGCGTGGTCGCCGGGTTCATCAGCTCGGGAAACGGCGGATCGATGCGTTCGAGCAACCGCGCGAACCCCAGATCCAGTGCCCTTTCCAGCGGTGAACTGTTGACCGGCAGCAGGCTCGGGCGAGGTGTGTCGTCACTCATAACGTATCCACCTCGACCTCGATGCCCGTGCAGTACGGGGCTTGAAAAGCCGTCGTCACAATCGGCGCAAGCGGTTCGAGAATCTGCAGCTGAACCGCGCCCGCGCTGTGCAGCGTGTAGTCGATCCAGCTCGGATCCACCCGCCCTTCCAGGCGATGACACGCCTCGGCATACGCCTGCAACTGCTGCTCGGCGGCAACCTGGGTCAAGCCTGAATCCGGGCCGGCATTGATCTTCGCCACGACGCGGATTTTGTAAGGTTTGATCTGCGCGGCCTGGACGATGACCAGGTCCGTTTCCGGGCGTACATCCGGCCGGGCGAAATGCTGGCGAACACCGTCGAGCAGTGCCTCGGTCGGCGTGCCGTCGCCGTCACGGGACAGCACTGTGACCGTGACTTCGCCCGGTGCCGTGCGACGCCCATTACCGTCCTTGACCTGCGCCGCATGACCATCCGGGTCGAAGGTGTAGGTGACCGTCACCACACCCGCCGAGGCGTTTTCAACCTTCACCACCGGCCGTTCACCCAAGGTAAAAATCTCCCGCCGATACTGCATGCGCGATCCGGCCGCCGGGGCATGGGGCGCCAGGTAGTAGCGCAACCGTGCATCGTCATCGCTCTCGTAGACCGCGGGGATGGGCGGGAATGCCGCCGGATCGCCCGGATCGAGCAACTGACGCTCAAGGCCCATGTCCGCGAGGCGAGCGTCGAGGTTGGTGCCCGTGGCCCACCACGCCAACATCTGCTTGATGCGGGCGTTGTATTTGCGTTCGTGGGTTTGCAGTCGGACGCAGAACGCCTCAAGGGCCAGGGTCAGCAGTTCACTTTCGTTTTCGAGGCTGTCCACCAGCTTAGCCGCGCTGGCGGGAGAGCGTGCGCCGACGTACTCAACCACGAAGGTCTTGAATTCGGCGAGCAGGTCCTCAAACGCTTCGACGGTGACGATGGCCGGTTCGGCCAGTTGGTTCTGGCCGGGTATCAACATGCTCATGTCACCACCTCGAAAGTCTGTTTGCGGTTTTTCCAGGTGCCGGCGAAACGCAACAACAATCCGGCCCCCTGTCGGCTGGCGACAATGACCTGCGGCTCGAAATCATCGATGCCGTTATCCGGGTTGTAGAACGCTTGGGCCGCGTGGCTCTGGGCAAGGATCAGCAGGTCGTCACCGAGGTTCTGCCCCAGCAACTGCGTGAGTGCGCAGCCATACAACGGGCGCTTCTGGCGAGTGCCCAACGGCGTGGTCAATGCACGGGTGGCGCGCTGCACGAACTGCAGCCAGTCGTCGACCGTGGCGCCGGTGTTTCGATCGATTCCAATCATGAGGAAATCTCTTATGCGGTACTGATGACGCGTCCCTGGTGATCCACTACCGGGCCGCTCAGGTGCACACCGGAGGCGTCGAGCCGAATGCCGACGGCGCCGACTTGCAATTCGATGACCTCGGGTGTCATCGCCAGCCGCGACGGGCCAATGTTCAACTGCAGGGCTTCACGAGAACCGCTGAACGCCGCCGGGCCGTTTTGCCAGTGCAGGACATGGCTGGCGTGGTCGTAGCCGTTTTCCGTACCGTCCTGATAGAGGCGCCGCGTCAGCGAGGCCTGGGTCGAGACGGGCGGGAACTGACCACCGTTGAGGCCGAACAACGCCACCGCCTGCCCGCCGCTCTCGCCGCCGCCATGGTTGAGCAACAGGCATTGCTCACCCACGGACGGAATCCGCGACTCGCTCTGGGCCCCGGCACTCGGGTTGAAAAAGCGGATCGCCGGGGTTAGCAGTCCGCCATGGCTGACTTTGCAGGTACTGCTGGCCGCGTCGACTTCCTGGCAAACGCCGATGCGGCAGAAACTCTCCGCCCGCCGATGCATGTCTTCCAGCTCGGTTTCCATCTGCGCCAGACGCTCGATGATCGGCCCCAGATGCATCCGTAACAGCGCATCAAACATGGGTCAGCCCTCGAGTGCGGTGTATTGGTCCGGGTCGTCGATGTTCGACACTTCCCAGGTACGGGCAAACTTCGGGATGCCCAGCGGGTCTTCCAACAGCGTCGGGCCCAAGTACAGGGTTTGGTTGAAGGAAAGGGTCCAGGCGGTGTACGCCCGCGCCGGGTTAATGAACGTGGATGGCAGGCCATCGAGCTCCGTGGGCAGGTCGCATTGATCGCCCGATAGCCCCCAGCGGTTATCCATGACCAGGTGTTTCAACTCCCCGGCCAGATCGCAGGCATCCCATCCTGGAACGGCCATGACCACTTGCAAGGAAACCGTCAGGACATGAGCGATACGCCCGTCATTGGCGCGGTTACCGGGCGCATCACGCTCAAGGGCAATCAGCACCCAGGGTTGATCGTCGGTGCCATCGAAATCCTGGGGGCTGCCGACTTTCAAGGCGGGATAAATGGCGCGCAGCGTCTGGGCAATGGCGACAAACAGCTGCGACGGTTTTTCGATAAGGGCAGGCATTGATTGCCTCCTTTGGCATAGATCAGCGATGTCGAGTCACTGCTGGTCGGGAGGAACGTCCCGCGGAGGGACTTCGCAAACGCCGATCCGCTTGGCGACCCAGCGCTCGTAAAGACCGATCGCCACATCGGCGCCAGCCATGGCGGTCAGGCAACCCAAGGCGCAGGCGCTCCAGATCGACATGCCGAGGGCGTACAAAAGCATGGTTGCCGATACGCCGCAGACCACGCAGGCACCGGAGCGCAAGGCCAGGCGCCGCAATAACGACCAGCCACGGGCGCCCTCCTTGTCTGCGCGCCACATCTCGCCGGACACCCCGCCCACCAGGGCGAGCACGATGACCAGCCAGATCGGCATGTCCAGCAACGCTTGTTGCTCGTTTGTCATGTCACGCTTCCTGGGGGGTGATGGTTAAGAACGAGAGAATCGATAAGCTATCGAGTGATGAGCATGTCGAGACTGGTCGCGTCGCAGGAGTTGTTGGCTTTCCTGTCGATGACCAGATAAAGCGAAGACGTCGGCGTGACGGCGATGCTGTTCAGCATGAACGTGGCGCTGCCGCCGTTTGCCAGGCTCCCGGACTGGAGCACGGTGTCACCCAGGTTGAGCGACCAGCCGACACCGTCCCCGCAAGCGTTATGCAGGTCATTGACCCGGCCCAGCACGTTGATATTGCCGGTGACAGGACTGGCCCAGCGGAAAATGCTCTGGCTGTTGGTGCCTGGATGCGTGGCCACGTCGCCCTGCTTGAACACGAAACTGGTGCCCGAGCCGGTGAAGGTGAAGCTTGCGTTGGGAATGGAGATCCAAGCACCCGTCAGGTCGTCACGCCAGCAGGTGGTTGGCTTGCCATTGCATACCCCGGCCTGGAACGTCGGAAAGAGCGTGTAGTTGGCCGAGGCATTCACCCCCGATTTGTTTTGCATGAACGACCAGGGCGAACCGGCCGGCGCCGCTTCGGTCATGAGGTACATGTCCCGGGCCAGGTTCCACGACAGGGCCGTATCAGCCCAACTGTTCAGGGATACGAAGGACGACAGAAACGCAGTCGCCAGCAGGATTTTTTTAAGCAATTCCATTTTTCTTACCTCGATGGATGTCATTGAGTACGGCGTGCAGGGTCTATTCCGCACGCTGTTCGCTCGCCGGCGTTCACTCGAGGCTCAACGGCCTTCACATGATTCAACGCTCCGCATCGGGAACACTTGATCTGGAGTTCGGTGTTCTCGCCCATGCGGGCCAGAAGTCTTTTGCAGTGACCGCATCTGAAATCCTTCAGCATCGAAAGCCCTCCCATTGGCGGCGGTTTGAAGTGCCTCGCGGCACAGGCATTCCAAAAAGCCCGGTTGCCCAGGCTTTTCAGTAATGCGCTTGATCTTTCGGCGCGACTGGCGCGGTACGGATCCATTCAAATTGTTCCTCCGACCGCGGTCCCTGCCCGCCGGATAACTGCTTCTGGTGCTTTACGCTGCACACCCGGGTCAGTTGCCAACCCTCTGAACCGTTAAGGCCGGTTCATCGCTGCCTGTTGGTGGAACTAAAGAGCTTCGTTGCCAGCCGCTTTGTCGAGCGGCTTGGACACAGAATATGCATGGATGCATATACAGTCAATGCGTAAATGCATTTATTTATGCGTTACCAGTGCGCAAATGCATGAAACCCTTGGGAACACGGGGGTTGCGGCTTTTCAGGAGGCGAAAAAAACCCGCACGGCGGCGGGTTTTATCTGACAGCGGAGGGGTTAACGGGCGTACATGCCCCACCAGAAGACGTGACCGAGGATGACGATTTGCTCGTCCTGCATTTCCTGGAAGGTGTAGTCCTCGTCCGGGTGCTCATCGCGGTTGAAGCTGCGCAGGCGAATGCCGGTGGGCAAGCGGTAAAGCTGCTTCACCCGCAGTTGGCCGTTGTGATTGATGGCGTAGAGGTCGCCGTCGACAATGTCGCCGATCCCACACTTGCCTGCGTTCACCCCAACCGTGGCGCCGTCGCGCAGCACTGGCAACATGCTGTTGCCGCGCACCGTCACGCACTTGGCCTGGTCGAACTGCACGCCATTATGGCGCAGGCTGCGCTTGCCAAAGCGCAGGCTTGAGCGCTCGCTTTCCTCGATGACGAATCTTCCTGATCCAGCAGCCAATTCAACCTCGCGCAGAAAAGGGACCGACACTTCGTCTTCTTCGACCGGTGTTTCGTCGTCCCACAGGCTTATGTCCTTGAGTTCGGAGTGCGGCTCATCGCGGCGGGCATTGCCGACAGGCACAACGTCCGCGCGCCCGCGCAACTGGTCGGTGCTCACAGCGAAGTATTCGGCGATCTTCGAGATGTGTTTATCCGAAGGATCGACGATCTTGCCGCTGAGGATCCGCGAGAGGGTGGACTGAGGCACGCCGGTACGCCGGTGAAGCTCCGTGGGGGAGATCCCGTGCTGATCGAGCAATGCTCTTAATACGGTAGAAACGTTGCGTTTTTGCATAACGCGCATAGTGCTTGTTCTTTTCGCAGAAGACAAATGCTGTTTTGCATAAATATGCAATGTGTAGGAGCTGTCGAGTGCAACGAGGCTGCGATCTTTCCCCAGACACTTGAATCTCAAGCGAAAGATCAAAAGATCGCAGGCTTCGCCAGCTCCTACAAAAGCCAAACTCTCCCGCCCGGGATTTGCCCTACAGGCCCCTAAGAAAAGACTCCAATCGCGTCCTTCAACTGCGCAACACAAGGCTACCTTGCCTTGCGCCTCTGCCTACAACTACGCCAGAATCCGCCGGCTTGTGCGCCTTGGGGCCCCTCGGTACTTTTGATCCTGTCACTGCCCATCAGTGATCGGGTTTAGTCGCTCGGTATTCCAAGGTGCTCATTGCTCCATTCAGTCAGGTACTTCTATTCCTGCACTTGATGGTAGCTGTGCGCAGGGCGCCCTCGGGCGCGCCGGTTTCTTGGATCCCCGGTCGACTAACCTGCGTACAGCTGCCGCCCCTCGTTTAGTCGCGAGTGAGTGGTGGCTCAACTTCAAGGATCCATAGAATGCCGAAGAACACTCCAAATCCCCCAGACGATCACGTCTCCCGCAGCCAATCGGCCAACGCCAAGAAACTCGACGACGCGGCCACCCGCGCCCTGGACTATTACCTCAAGCCGAAAGCCGACAAAGAAACCTGCGACACACCCGACACCCTTTTCATCATCGCCCCCAACATCGACGCCGAATGCCTGCTCGCCAACCTCAGCGAAACCCTGGCCTCGGCCAACGCCATGGTCAGCGACCTGGCATTCGACCTGAAGGGCTCGCGACGGAATATCTTGCTGGGGGTTCAACAGATGATCGAGCTGAGCCAGTTGCTGGCGAATCGGGCGCTGGATGTGGTTGAACCGAGGTAGGCATCCATGATGCAAGCCGAGACCTAAGAGAAGCCCGAGTAATCAATGTGGGAGCGAGCTTGCTCGCGATAGCGGTAGTCCAGTGACAACTAAGTTGTATTGGCTGCGGTCATCGCGAGCAAGCTCGCTCCCCACAATTGATCGGGTATAGCCGGAGAGACTGGCCGACTGTCAGGCCACCTTCGCGAGCAGGCTCGCTCCCACAATGGGCCGCAGTGAACACAGAACTCATGGACACCCAGGATCACCTGTGGGAGCAAAGCTTGCTCGCGATGAGGCCAGCAAACCCAACATCCATGTGACTGAGCCACCGCCATCGCGAGCAAGCTTTGCTCCCACAGTTCTGATGGGTGTACGACCGGGAGAGCCAGGTCGGCTATCAGGCCGCCTCGCGGTGGACGTTGATCTCGGGCGCCCCGTTAACCACGCTGGCTGAACGAAGGTATTGCGCAGTGGGCCCACGGAGCGATGCCTTCGTTCAGGCATGCCGAGCCTAGGCGAGGCACCAAGTGGTGGGGCAGAAGCGTTTTGCTTACTTTTGCGCCCTTCCCTTCAAAAGTGAGCCGCCGTCAGGGCGGAACCCTAAGCAGCCGTTACCGAAAAAACGGATAAGTCCCCAATCCCAAAAACCACTCACATATGGGTAGCACAGACCACCCATGTTAACCTTGCGCCCATCGCGGAAAAGCCGGGCCAATGCCCCTCCTTTTGCCCCACACCTTTCAACGAGCTTGCCTGACACCCATGAATACCGCCGTGAACGACCTCTCCAGCCACACGCCGATGATGCAGCAATACTGGCGCCTGAAGAACCAGCACCCCGATCAGCTGATGTTCTACCGCATGGGCGACTTCTACGAAATCTTCTACGAGGACGCAAAGAAGGCCGCCAAGCTGTTGGACATCACCCTGACGGCACGTGGGCAATCGGCGGGCATGGCCATTCCGATGTGCGGGATTCCTTACCACGCGGCAGAAGGTTACCTGGCGAAGCTGGTCAAGCTCGGCGAATCCGTGGTGATCTGCGAACAAGTCGGCGACCCGGCCACCAGCAAGGGCCCGGTGGAACGCCAAGTCGTGCGGATCATCACCCCAGGCACGGTCAGTGACGAAGCCTTGCTGGATGAACGCCGGGACAACCTGATCGCCGCAGTGCTGGGCGATGAACGCCTGTTCGGCCTGGCGGTGCTGGACATCACCAGCGGTAACTTCTCGGTACTGGAAATCAAGGGCTGGGAAAACCTGCTGGCGGAACTGGAACGGGTCAATCCAGTAGAGCTTTTAATTCCTGATGACTGGCCCAAAGACCTGCCGGCAGAAAAACGCCGTGGCGTGCGTCGTCGGGCGCCGTGGGATTTTGAGCGTGATTCGGCGCTGAAAAGTCTCTGCCAGCAGTTTTCCACCCAGGACCTCAAGGGCTTCGGTTGCGAGAACCTGACCCTGGCCATCGGCGCTGCCGGTTGCCTGCTGGCCTACGCCAAGGAAACCCAGCGCACCGCCCTGCCCCACTTGCGCAGCCTGCGGCACGAACGCCTGGATGACACCGTGGTGCTGGACGGCGCGAGCCGCCGCAACCTGGAACTGGACACCAACCTGGCCGGCGGGCGCGACAACACCTTGCAATCGGTGGTCGATCGCTGCCAGACCGCCATGGGCAGCCGCCTGCTGACACGCTGGTTGAATCGGCCGCTGCGGGACTTGACCGTGCTGCTGGCGCGCCAGTCCTCCATTACCTGCCTGCTGGATCGTTATCGCTTCGAGCAGTTGCAACCGCAGCTCAAGGAAATCGGTGACATCGAGCGGATTCTCGCCCGCATCGGTTTGCGCAACGCCCGTCCCCGCGACCTGGCGCGCCTGCGCGATGCCCTCGGCGCGTTGCCCGAATTGCAGGTGGCGATGACCGACCTCGAAGCGCCGCACCTGCAGCAACTGGCGCGCACCACCAGCACCTACCCGGAGCTGGCCGCGCTGCTGGAAAAAGCCATTATCGATAACCCACCCGCGGTGATCCGTGACGGTGGCGTGCTGAAAACCGGCTACGACGCCGAACTCGACGAGCTGCAAGCGCTGAGCGAGAACGCCGGCCAGTTCCTGATCGACCTCGAAGCCCGGGAAAAAGCCCGTACCGGCCTTGCCAACCTCAAGGTCGGCTACAACCGCATCCACGGTTATTTCATCGAATTGCCGAGCAAGCAGGCCGAACAGGCACCAGCCGATTATGTTCGCCGCCAGACCCTCAAGGGCGCCGAGCGTTTCATCACCCCGGAACTCAAGGCGTTCGAAGACAAGGCGCTGTCGGCCAAGAGCCGCGCCCTGGCCCGGGAAAAGATGCTCTATGAAGCGTTGCTCGAAGACCTGATCAGCCAACTGCCGCCGTTACAGGACACTGCTGGCGCCCTAGCGGAACTGGATGTGCTGAGCAACCTGGCCGAACGCGCGCTGAACCTGGACCTCAATTGCCCGCGCTTCGTCAGTGAGCCGTGCATGCGCATCAGCCAGGGTCGTCACCCGGTGGTCGAGCAAGTACTGACCACGCCGTTCGTGGCCAACGACCTGAGCCTGGACGACAACACCCGCATGCTGGTGATCACCGGCCCGAACATGGGCGGTAAATCCACCTACATGCGCCAAACCGCGTTGATCGTGCTGCTGGCCCATATTGGCAGCTTCGTTCCGGCGGCCAGCTGCGAATTGTCCCTGGTGGACCGGATCTTCACCCGCATCGGCTCCAGCGACGACCTGGCCGGTGGACGTTCGACGTTCATGGTGGAAATGAGCGAAACCGCGAACATTCTGCACAACGCCACCGAACGCAGCCTGGTGCTGATGGACGAAGTCGGACGCGGCACCAGCACCTTCGACGGCTTGTCCCTGGCCTGGGCAGCGGCCGAACGCCTCGCGCACCTGCGGGCCTACACGCTGTTCGCCACCCATTATTTCGAACTCACCGTGTTGCCGGAAAGCCAGCCTTTGGTGGCCAACGTCCACCTCAATGCCACCGAGCACAACGAACGCATCGTCTTCCTGCACCACGTGCTGCCCGGCCCGGCCAGCCAGAGCTACGGCCTGGCGGTGGCGCAACTGGCCGGCGTGCCAAGTGAAGTCATTACCCGTGCCCGCGAGCACCTGAGCCGCCTGGAAACCACCAGCCTGCCCCACGAAGCGCCGCGCCCGACCAAAGGCAAACCGGCCGCACCGCAGCAAAGCGACCTGTTCGCCAGCCTGCCGCATCCGGTGCTCGATGAACTGGCCAAGCTCGATCTGGACGACCTGACACCTCGTCGGGCACTGGATTTACTCTATACATTGAAGACACGGATCTAACACACAGGCTTTCAAGCTGTTAGAATCGCGCGCGGTTTGGGATGCTGCGGACTATTAGCCTGGTTCGCAGACTATCGCTCCCAAACCTGGCGACCCTACCGTGAAGGGGCTTCGCTGCCGCCGCCTGAGGAGAGAATTAGAAATGACCTTCGTCGTCACCGACAACTGCATCAAGTGCAAGTACACCGACTGCGTAGAAGTGTGTCCGGTGGACTGCTTTTACGAAGGGCCGAACTTCCTGGTCATTCACCCGGACGAGTGCATCGACTGCGCCCTGTGTGAACCGGAATGCCCGGCGAACGCCATTTTCTCGGAAGACGAAGTGCCGGCCGGCATGGAGAACTTCATCGAGCTGAACGCAGAACTGGCGGACATCTGGCCGAACATCACCGAGAAGAAAGATGCGCTGCCGGACGCCGAAGAGTGGGATGGCAAGGAAGGCAAGCTCAAGGATCTGGAACGCTGATCGTTGCTGCTTTCGTGGAAAAGGCCCCTTGCGGGCCTTTTTGCTTTTTCGGGTCAAGAAATCGCAGGCAAAAAAAAAGGGGCGGTTTGACCCGCCCACATTTTTTCCCTAATCCCTTTAATCCTTTTCATCATCCTGATGAATCGCGTCCTGCGATGTCCTTCCTTCCCATCGTCCTTGACGGGTGTGTCTGTCCGTCGACACAGGACTGATATTAGTATTTTCCCAGGCGAGTGCAACGCGACTGATACAGGTGGCTTGCTCTGTCACGCTACGTTCATCAACAAATTTTCGTTATAAATCAGTCAAATACAAAAAGATCACGGTATTTATAGCGGTCTGTCCGGCCGATGGGGAACTGATCGCTTACGTAACACTAGGCAAAGGCTTACACGCTGAACCTACAAATGGAGTTGGGGTTGGAAAAGCGACTCTTCAGATACGCAGAAGATTCGAACCAGTCGCGATGTTCTATAGTTTTACGAGCGGGGGTTTCAGGAGTGGTGTGTATATCCGTTTCTGCGGTAACGGCGCCTTATGGTTCCGCTCTTACAGCGGGTCACTTTTGGAAGAGCGCCAAAAGTAACCATGGGCCCGCCGCGAAAGGCCATCCATGGCCCAGCGCGGCTACCTCGGCATCCATGCCAAGATGCCCACTGCGCAATGCCTGCGTTCGGCCAGCGTGGTTAACGGGGGCGTCCGAGATCAACGTCCACCGCGAGGCGGCCTAACAGCCGACCTGGCTCTCCCGGTCGTACACCCATCAGATCTGTGGGAGCAAAGCTTGCTCGCGATGAGGCCAGCAAACCCAACATCCATGTGACTGAACCACCGTCATCGCGAGCAGGCTCGCTCCCGCATTCAATCTTCAGCGGACACAAAATTCATATCCAACACAGTCCCACTGTGGGAGCGCTTGCTCGCGAAGAGGTCAGCACATCCAACATCTTCATCGACTGTAACGCCGCCTTCGCGAGCAAGCCCGCTCCCACAAGGGAAACGCGGTCCCACCCGGAGTCAGGTCGGCTATAAGGCCGCCTCGCCCTGGCTTTTGATCTGGGCGCCCCGTTAAACCACGCTGGCCGAACGCAGGCATTGTGGAGTGGGCACCTCGGCATGGATGCCGAGGTAGCCGCGCTGGGCCATGAATGGCCCTTCGCGGCGGGCCCACGGAGCAATGCCGGAGTGAGGGCACACCGAGCCTAAGCGAGGTGTCGAGTGGTGGGGCAGAGCGTTTTTGGTTACTTTTGGCGCTCTTTCCAAAAGTGACTCGCCGTAAGGGCGGAACCATAAGTAGCCGTGACCGAAGAAACGGATATACCCCCAAACCCAAGCCAAAAAAAACGGCACTTTTCATTTCTGAAAGAAGCACCGTTTTTTCCAAGTGAACAGCATCACAGCCAATCAGGGCCTTTCTGCTGCACTCGCCTTGGGTTATTGAAACAACGACTCGCTCGACAAGCCGTTCTTCTCCAGGATCTCTCGCAGACGCTTGAGACCTTCAACCTGGATCTGCCTCACCCGCTCACGGGTCAAACCAATCTCCAGGCCCACATCTTCAAGCGTGCTGCTTTCATGACCGCGCAAGCCGAAGCGGCGAATCACCACTTCCCGTTGCTTGTCCGTAAGTTCCGAAAGCCACTGGTCGATGCTCTGGGACAAGTCATCGTCCTGGAGCAACTCGCACGGATCGGTCGGACGATCGTCGGTCAGGGTATCCAGCAGGGTCTTATCCGAGTCCGGCCCCAGCGAGACGTCTACCGAAGAGACCCGCTCGTTGAGCCCAAGCATGCGCTTGACCTCACCTACCGGTTTTTCCAGCAGGTTGGCGATTTCTTCGGGTGAAGGTTCATGGTCGAGTTTTTGGGTCAACTCACGGGCGGCCCGCAGGTAGACGTTCAGCTCCTTGACCACATGAATCGGCAACCGGATGGTCCGGGTCTGGTTCATGATCGCCCGTTCGATGGTCTGGCGGATCCACCAGGTGGCGTAGGTCGAGAAACGGAAGCCGCGTTCGGGGTCGAATTTCTCGACGGCGCGAATCAGGCCCAGGTTGCCCTCTTCGATCAGGTCCAGCAGCGAAAGCCCACGATTGACATAGCGTCGGGCGATTTTCACCACCAGGCGCAGGTTGCTTTCAATCATGCGTTTTCGACCGGCCGGGTCGCCACTTTGCGACAGCCGCGCAAAATGAACTTCTTCCTCGGGGGAGAGCAGTGGCGAAAAACCGATTTCGTTGAGATACAGCTGAGTGGCGTCCAGCGCCCGGGTGTAATCGATGTACTTATGTTGTTTAAGCGAAGCGGAGTGTTTGGATTTGGCACGAACGGAAGGTGGAGTCGCCCCTTCATCATTCGACATCGAATCCATAGCGATGCCGGTCTCCATAAGGAGAACCTCATCGTCGATGTCAAACTCCGGCACTTCTTTACTGAGAGCCATTGTTATAGTCCTTTGGTGAGTTCGACCTCAAGCTCAAGCGACGCCTTTATCCTTGGCAACGCTGGAGCCTGTTCCCTCTACGTGACGGAACAGGCTGACAATCAAATCAACGCCGTGGCAGGAATTGCAGCGGATCGACTGGTTTACCTTGTCGGCGAATCTCAAAATGCAGTTTCACCCGGTCTGTTCCCGTTGATCCCATTTCGGCAATTGTCTGTCCGACCTTGACCTGCTGCCCCTCCCGAACCAACAGCCTGCGGTTGTGACCGTAGGCACTGACGTAGGTATCGCTGTGTTTGATGATCACGAGTTCGCCGTAGCCCCTCAAACCACTCCCGGCGTACACAACCGTGCCATCAGACGCGGCTAAAACAGGCTGTCCCAAATCCCCGGCGATATCAATTCCTTTATTCAAACTACCGTTTGAAGAGAATTTTCCAATGAGAACGCCACTAGAAGGCCATCCCCAGCCTGTCGGGGCGGGGCCTGCCGGAGGCATCGGAACGGGGGTCGGTTTGCTCGCGACGGACGGTACTGTTGCCGCTTCAGCCCCCGTCGGCCGGCGAATAACCGTGGTTTTACTCGAGGAAGAAGGCGTCGAACCCGACTGCGTAACCACTGCGGTAGGCGTTGAACCGCTACGGCCATCGAAGCGAATCGTCTGACCTGGGTGAATCGTATAAGGCGCAGGAATGTTGTTACGCGCCGCAAGGGCTTTGTAGTCCCAGCCGTAGCGGAAAGCGATAGAAAACAGCGTATCGCCGCGACGGACTACATATTGGCCGGTCGTTACTGTAGGACGTTGAGGTGTTGCACTGTTGTTGCGATCGACAACCCGGACATTACCCGACGGCGTACTGGAACATCCGACCAGCAAAGTGCTCAAGACAAGGCCAGTCACCAGGCGCTGAAAGCTCGTGATACCCATACGCTGCGCAATGACTGTGAGACTCACCCGCCGCTCCCTTTGTGGTGGCAGAAAAATTGGAAACTGCCTATCCAGGCAGAACTCATATAAATATAGCTGGCAACGACTGCGCCTCTATTAATGAAGCGCAATGTGCCGCCGCACACGTTTGCTCGACGCCGTTGGACTCTGTTCAGCAAATCGGTGCCGCTGTAAGACACAGGCCAGGCCACGGAATTCAGCGTCTGTTTATAAATGCTCAGGCCAACGGCCCATTGAGTAACGGCACGAACCGCACCGCCCCCAGGACGTGTCGCGAAAAACCGTGTTCTTCGCGCACGATCAGCATCAGTTGCTGGACTTCACCGGCACCCACCGGAATGACCAGTCGCCCGCCGGGAGCAAGCTGATCCAGCAGGGCCTGGGGAACATCGGTGGCCACCGCAGTCACGATGATGCCGTTGTACGGTGCCAGGGCCGGCCACCCCTCCCAGCCATCGCCCCAGCGAAACACCACGTTGCGCAGGTTCAACTCAACCAGGCGTTCCTTGGCGCGATCCTGCAGTACCTTGATCCGCTCTACGGAAAACACCCGCTCGACCAGTTGCGACAACACCGCCGTCTGGTAACCCGAGCCGGTACCGATCTCCATCACCTTGTCCAGCGGTCCCGCCTCCAGCAGCAACTCGCTCATGCGGGCCACCATGTATGGCTGGGAAATGGTCTGGTTGTGGCCGATCGGCAACGCCGTATCTTCATAGGCGCGATGGGCCAGGGCCTCATCGACGAACAGATGGCGCGGCGTGCGGCGAATGACTTCCAACACCTGGGCGTTGGAGAGACCTTCTTCGTAGAGACGCTGGATCAGTCGTTCACGGGTGCGCTGGGAGGTCATGCCGATTCCGCGGCGCAGCATATCGTCTTGCTCACGAGCCATCAGCGCAGCCCCTCCAGCCAGCCATCGAGATTTCGAAAGGCGTCGTTGAAGGTACGGTCCAACTGCAACGGCGTGATCGAGACATAACCTTGCATCACCGCATGGAAATCAGTGCCCGGCCCGCCGTCCTCGGCATCACCGGCGGCGGCGATCCAGTAACCGGCCTTGCCGCGCGGGTCGACGACATGCATCGGTTTGGCGGCGCGGGCACGGTGGCCCAGGCGAGTGAGCTGGATGCCACGGATGTGATCGAGCGGCAGGTTGGGGATATTCACGTTCAGCACCGTGCGTGGCGGCAGCTCCAGCTCGCCGTGGGCTTCGACCAGTTTACGGGCGAAGTAGGCGGCGGTCGGCAAGTTATCGACCTGCCGCGAAACAAACGAAAAGGCAAACGATGGCTTGTCCAGGAAGCGACCTTCCAGGGCGGCGGCAACCGTGCCGGAATAAAGCACGTCGTCCCCCAGGTTGGCGCCCAGGTTGATACCCGACACCACCATGTCCGGCTCACGCTCCAGCAAGCCGTTGAGGCCCAGGTGCACGCAATCGGTCGGAGTGCCGTTGAGGCTGATGAAACCGTTATCCAGATAGCAGGGGTGCAACGGACGGTCGAGCGTCAGCGAGCTGCTGGCGCCGCTTTTGTCCTGGTCCGGGGCGATGACCACGCACTCGGCAAAATCCGCCAGCGCAGCATAAAGCGCGGCAAGACCGGGTGCAGTCACCCCGTCGTCGTTAGAAATCAGAATACGCATGGGCTGTCCGTCTGCCCCACCGGCACCAGATCGACGAGTTCGCGCACCAAGACAGTGGCGAAACATCCGGCCGGCAGGACGAATTCCAGTTGCAGAATGTCCAGCGAGGGATAATGCCACGACAGCCCGCCAATGGGCAGTCGCAGGATGCGACGTTCGTGACTCATTCCCGCGTTTATCAACCAGTCCCGCAAATCGGCCTCGCCCGCGGCGATGGCTTGTTCCAGCTCGAACGTCGCACCAGCGGCAGGCGAAGGTCCCTCGCCCCACTGCGGCCCGGTCGGGTGCAGGTCGAGAATGGCCAGGCGCGGGTCGCTGCATTCAGCCTCGCCGGCCGGGAAAAAACTGCGGCTGTCGGTGAAGGCAAGCAAATCGCCCACCTGGGCTTTTTGCCAGGTACCGTCGGCGACCCGCGCCGCCAGCACCCGGTTGAACAGGAAACTGCGGGCGGTGGACAACAGCCGCGAGCGCACATTGCGCTGTTCCGGCAACGCCCTGCGCACCGCCCAGGCCCGAGCATCGACGACGTTGCCGCCGTCATGGCCGAAACGCTGGGCGCCAAAATAGTTGGGGATGCCCTGGCGGACAATCCGTTGCAGGCGCGCATCGATCGCCGCCGTGTCGCCCTTGAATTGGGTCAGGCGCAAGGTAAAGCCATTGGCCGAGTGCGCGCCGCGTTGCAGCTTGCGCCTGTGGCGTGCGGTCTTGAGGATTTTCAGCGTGTCGTTCTCTGCCGCCGACAGGTCCGGATCGGCCTTGCCCGGCAATTGGACGCTGAACCACTGGCGGGTCAGGGCCTGACGGTCCTTGAGCCCGGCGTAGCTGACGGTGCGCAGCGGCACGCCGGCAGCCTTGGCGATTCGCCGGGCCGCTTCTTCGGTGTTCAAGCCACGTTTTTCAACCCAGATCCACAAGTGCTCGCCATCGCCGGTCAACGGGATGTCGAGCACTTCATCGACCTGGAAATCTTCAGCGGTGGCCTTGAGTACCGCGCTGCCCAGCGGTTCGCCGTAGGCCCGCGGCCCCAACAGTTCCAGTTCAGTCATGGGCGCAGCAACAAGGCAACGGAGTGGACGGCAATGCCTTCTTCGCGACCGACGAAGCCAAGCTTCTCGGTGGTGGTGGCTTTCACGTTCACTTGGTCCAACTCAACTTGAAGATCCTCGGCAATCAATTGGCGCATCGCTTCGATGTGCGGCGCCATCTTGGGGGCCTGGGCAACGATGGTGTTATCGACATTGCC
Source organism: Pseudomonas sp. H1_F01 (assembly GCF_054681425.1). NCBI lineage: Bacteria > Pseudomonadati > Pseudomonadota > Gammaproteobacteria > Pseudomonadales > Pseudomonadaceae > Pseudomonas > Pseudomonas sp. H1_F01. The sequence continues at coordinate 5,496,454 of NZ_CP162823.1, forward strand.
GACTTTCCAGCCCTTGGCGTGGATCAGCGAGACCACATGGCGCAGCAGCACGCGGCTGTCGGCACCCTTGAATTGCGGGTCGGTGTCGGGAAAGTGCTTGCCGATGTCACCCAGGGCAGCCGCGCCGAGCAATGCATCGCTCAAGGCGTGCAGCAGGACATCACCGTCAGAATGCGCGAGCAGCCCGAAGCCGTGTGCGATCCGCACGCCGCCCAGGGTAATGAAATCGCCTTCAGCGAAACGGTGAACATCGTAGCCGTGGCCAATACGCATAAAAAAACGCCCCGATTTTTGTCAGGGCGTGATTCTACCTGCATTAGGCCTTTAGAGCGCGCGCATGATGCTGCAAGTGGTCATCAATGAAGCTGGCGATGAAGAAATAGCTGTGGTCGTAGCCCGGTTGCAGGCGCAGTTCCAGCGGATGGTCGGCAGCCTTGGCCGCCTGTTGCAGGGCTTCGGGCTTGAGCTGGTTGGCCAGGAAATCATCGCGATCACCCTGGTCCACCAGCAGTGGCAGCTTCTCCTGCGCCTCGGCAATCAATGCACAGGCATCCCATTCACGCCATTTCGAACGGTCTTCCCCCAGGTAACGAGAGAAAGCCTTCTGGCCCCATGGGCAATCCATCGGATTGTTGATCGGCGAAAAGGCCGACACCGAGCGGTAACGCCCCGGGTTGCGCAAGGCGCAGACCAGCGCGCCATGACCGCCCATGGAATGACCACTGATGCCGCGTTTGTCCGAGGCCGGGAAATGCGCTTCGACGAGTGTCGGCAATTCCTGCACCACGTAGTCATGCATCCGATAGTGCCGTGCCCACGGATCCTGCGTGGCGTTCAGATAAAAACCCGCCCCCAGGCCGAAGTCCCAGGCACCGTCCGGATCGCCCGGCACGTCGGCGCCACGAGGGCTGGTGTCCGGCGCGACGATGATCAGGCCCAACTCGGCGGCCATGCGCTGGGCACCGGCCTTTTGCATGAAGTTCTCGTCGGTGCAGGTCAGCCCGGACAACCAATACAGGACAGGCAACTTGCCGCCCTGCTCGGCTTGCGGCGGCAGGTACACGGCAAACACCATGTCACAACCGAGCACGTCGGAACGGTGCCGGTAACGTTTGTGCCAGCCGCCGAAGCTTTTCTGGCAGGAGATGTTTTCCAGACTCATGACCGACCTCAGAAATGGATAACGGTGCGGATGCTCTTGCCTTCATGCATCAGGTCGAACGCCTTGTTGATATCTTCCAGGCCCATGGTGTGGGTAATGAACGTATCCAGCGGGATCTCGCCCGTCTCGGCCATTGCCACATAGCTTGGCAACTCGCTGCGACCGCGCACGCCACCAAAGGCCGAACCGCGCCAGACGCGCCCGGTCACCAACTGGAAGGGGCGGGTGGCGATTTCCTGGCCGGCGCCGGCCACACCGATGATCACCGACTCGCCCCAGCCTTTGTGGCAGCACTCCAGCGCGGCACGCATCAACTGGACATTGCCGATGCACTCGAAGGAAAAGTCCACGCCGCCGTCAGTCATATCGACGATGACTTCCTGGATCGGACGGTCGAAGTCTTTCGGGTTGACGCAATCGGTGGCACCCAGTTGCTTGGCGATTTCGAACTTGGCCGGGTTGATGTCGATGGCGATGATGCGCGAAGCCTTGGCCTTCACCGCGCCAATCACTGCCGACAGGCCGATGCCGCCCAGGCCGAAGATCGCCACGGTGTCACCCGGCTTGACCTTGGCGGTGTTGAGGACCGCGCCGATACCGGTGGTGACGCCGCAACCCAGCAGGCAGACCTTTTCCAGCGGGGCTTCTTTTTGAATCTTCGCGACGGAGATTTCCGGCAGCACGGTGTACTCAGAGAACGTCGAGGTGCCCATGTAGTGGAAAATCGTCTCGCCCTTGTAGGAAAAACGCGAGGTGCCGTCCGGCATCAGGCCTTTGCCCTGGGTGGCGCGAATCGCCTGGCAGAGGTTGGTCTTGCCTGACTTACAGAATTTGCACTGACCGCATTCCGGCGTGTACAGCGGGATCACATGGTCGCCCACCGCGACCGAGGTCACGCCTTCGCCGATGGCTTCGACAATCGCACCGCCTTCGTGACCGAGGATCGACGGGAAGATCCCTTCCGGGTCGGCGCCCGACAAGGTATAGGCGTCGGTGTGGCAGACACCGGAAGCCACCACGCGCAACAGCACTTCGCCCGCCTTGGGCATGGCGACGTCGACTTCAACGATTTCCAGGGGTTTCTTGGCCTCGAAGGCAACGGCAGCGCGCGACTTGATCATCCGGACTCTCCAGCAAATAAAAACAAGACCGGGAGTGTAATCCTCCGCCGGACGATGAATAATCCAACCAAAAGCAAAACATTATTGCTGTACAGGGATAATCCTTCATGTCCGATAACCGCTGGGAAGGGATCGACGAGTTCGTCGCCGTGGCCGAATGCAGTCAATTCACCGCCGCCGCTGAACGTCTCGGGGTTTCGTCTTCCCACATCAGTCGACAAATCGTACGGCTTGAAGAGCGTTTGCAGACACGTTTGCTCTACCGCAGTACCCGGCGGGTCACCCTGACCGAGGCCGGCCAGACATTTTTGCAGCATTGCCAACGCCTGCAGGACGGGCGCGAGGAAGCACTGCGGGCGGTGGGCGATCTCACCAGCGAACCCAAGGGCATGCTGCGCATGACCTGCGCCGTGGCCTATGGCGAACGGTTCATCGTGCCTCTGGTAACGCGGTTCATGGGGCTGTACCCGCAGTTGCGGGTAGACATCGAGCTGAGCAACCGTCCTCTGGACCTGGTGCACGAAGGCCTCGACCTGGCGATTCGCCTGGGTCGCCTGCAGGACTCCCGCCTGGTCGCCACGCGCCTGGCACCGCGGCGCATGTACCTGTGCGCTTCACCCTCTTACCTGGAACGCTACGGGCGGCCCCATAGCTTGTCGGAACTGAGCCGCCACAATTGCCTGATCGGCAGCTCCGACGTCTGGCAACTGGAGCAGAACGGGCGGGAATTTTCCCAACGGGTACAGGGAAACTGGCGCTGCAACAGTGGGCAAGCGGTGTTGGACGCGGCGCTGCAAGGGGTGGGGTTGTGCCAACTGCCGGACTATTACGTATTGGAGCATTTGCACAGCGGTGCATTGATCTCGCTGCTGGAGGCTCATCAGCCGCCGAATACGGCGGTGTGGGCGTTGTACCCGCAGCAGCGACATCTGTCGCCGAAGGTGCGCAAGTTGGTGGATTTTTTGAAGGAAGGGCTGGCTGGGCGACCGGAATATCGGGGATGACAGTGGTTTTTTGTCGTCTGGGGGTGACGCCATCGCGAGCAAGCTCGCTCCCACAGGGTTATCGTCGAATGACGGTCAAGTGTTCACACCAACCCACTGTGGGAGCGAGCTTGCTCGCGATGGCGCCGGCCCAGACGATGAAGATCTAACGAGGAAACATATCCGGTTTAATGCCGATTCGCCCACCGCTGGCGCAACCACTCCAGATCTTCCGGCCGGGTGACCTTGATGTTATCGGCCCGCCCTTCGATCAGCCGCGGCGCCTGCCCCGCCCATTCCATGGCGGACGCTTCGTCGGTAATCAGCGCATCTGCAACCAGGCTGTCGGCCAAGGCCCGATGCAAGGCGCCGAGGCGGAACATCTGTGGCGTGTAGGCTTGCCAGATCACGCTGCGATCAACGGTCTCCAGCACGCGGCCGTGTTTGTCGACGCGCTTGAGGGTGTCGCGCGCCGGGACGGCCAGCAGGCCGCCGACCGGATCGGTCGCCAACTCGCTGAGCAGTGTGTCCAGGTCGTCCCGGGCCAGATTGGGCCGGGCGGCGTCGTGCACCAGCACCCAGTCGTGATCGTCGGCGCCCTGCTCGTGCAGGTACAGCAAGGCATTGAGCACTGAATCCGAACGTTGTTCGCCACCGTCGACACGCTGGATGCGTGTGTCGTTGGCGCAGGCCAGGGTCGGCCAGTAAGGATCATCGTGTGCAAGGCTGACCACCACGCCCTTGACGGTGGGATGGTCGAGGAAACAGCCGAGGCTGTGTTCAAGAATTGTGCGTCCGCCCAACTGCAGGTATTGCTTGGGCCGGTCCGCGGCCATACGAGCGCCAACGCCCGCGGCAGGAATCACGGCCCAGAAGGCCGGCAAACGAATACTCATTGGGCCAACTGGTAGAGGGTTTCGCCCTCCTTGACCATGCCCAGTTCATGTCGAGCCCGTTCTTCAACGGTCTCCATGCCTTTTTTCAGCTCTGTCACTTCGGCGTCCATCACCCGATTACGCTCAAGCAGCGCCTCGTTCTCGGCGTGTTGGTCGGCAATTTGCTGAGTCAGGTCGGCCACTTGCGCCAAGCTGCCATTGCCCACCCACAGGCGGTACTGCAGGCCGGCCAGCAACAGGAGCAAGACAAGAAACAACCAATTGGGACTGCGCATCGAATATCAGGTATCCAGTGAAAAAAGACCGCCATGCCAAACTTTGAAGCGTCTGATAGCACGAAGCCTGGAAAACCCAGGCTTGTGCTTGATAAGGCATCAGATTAGAGGCAAAACCGCCGCCATGGCGACTTTTGCGACCTAATCCGCTGTCTTTTTACCATTTACCGCTTAACCGCGAAACTCGGCGCGACCGTTGTACTTGGCCTTGCCGTTCAACTGCTCTTCGATACGCAGCAGCTGGTTGTACTTGGAAACGCGGTCGGAACGGCACAGCGAACCGGTCTTGATCTGGCCTGCCGCAGTGCCCACGGCCAGGTCGGCAATGGTCGAGTCTTCGGTTTCACCGGAGCGGTGGGAGATCACGGCGGTGTAGCCGGCCGCCTTGGCCATCTGGATGGCTTCCAGGGTTTCGGTCAGGGTACCGATCTGGTTGAACTTGATCAGGATCGAGTTGGCGATCTTCTTGTCGATGCCTTCTTTCAGGATCTTGGTGTTGGTCACGAACAGGTCGTCACCCACCAGCTGGGTTTTCTCGCCGATCTTGTCGGTGAGGATTTTCCAGCCAGCCCAGTCGGACTCGTCCAGGCCGTCTTCGATGGAGATGATCGGATAGCGTTCGGTCAGGCCCTTGAGGTAGTCAGCGAAACCTTCGGCGGTGAACACCTGGCCTTCGCCGGACAGGTTGTACTTGCCGTCTTCGTAGAATTCACTGGCGGCGCAGTCCAGGGCCAGGGTCACGTCGGTGCCCAGCTTGTAGCCAGCATTGGCCACGGCTTCGGAGATCACTTTCAGCGCGTCTTCGTTGGACGCCAGGTTCGGTGCGAAACCGCCTTCGTCGCCAACCGCGGTGCTCAGGCCACGGGCTTTGAGCACAGCCTTGAGGTGATGGAAAATCTCGGTGCCCATGCGCAGGCCTTCGGAGAAGGTCTTGGCGCCAACCGGCTGCACCATGAATTCCTGGATGTCGACGTTGTTATCGGCATGCTCGCCGCCGTTGATGATGTTCATCATCGGCACCGGCATCGAGTAGACACCCGGGGTACCGTTGAGGTTGGCGATGTGGGCGTACAGCGGCAGGTCCTGGTCCTGGGCAGCAGCCTTGGCAGCGGCCAGGGACACGGCGAGGATTGCGTTGGCGCCCAGGGTGGCTTTGTTTTCGGTACCGTCGAGCTTGATCATCGCGTGATCGAGGGCTTTCTGGTCGGCAGGATCCTTGCCCAGCAACAGCTCGCGGATCGGACCGTTGATGTTGGCGACGGCTTTGAGCACGCCCTTGCCCAGGTAACGGCTCTTGTCGCCATCACGCAGCTCCAGCGCTTCGCGCGAGCCAGTGGAAGCACCGGACGGCGCGCAGGCGCTGCCGATGATACCGTTGTCGAGAAGCACGTCCGCTTCAACAGTGGGGTTGCCACGGGAGTCGAGAACTTCACGACCTTTGATGTCGACGATTTTTGCCATTGTTGTAAACACTCCAAAGTTGACGAAAACGCTGTGGGAGCACGGCTTGCCGGCGATGGGGGCCTCAAGGACGCCATCGCTGGCAAGCCATGCTCCCGCAAGAGCAGTGCGGCCAGCGGGCCAGAGCGATAATCGAGCGGTACTTTACCGGAGAAAACCGCCTTACGCGGTTTCTATCGTCGGAAAACTCTTGACCAGCTCGTCCAACGCCTTGAGCTGAGACAGGAAAGGTTCCAGCTTGTTCAAGCGCAAGGCACAAGGGCCGTCGCACTTGGCATTGTCCGGATCCGGGTGGGCTTCAAGGAACAGGCCAGCCAGGGATTGGCTGATGCCAGCCTTGGCCAGGTCGGTCACCTGGGCGCGACGACCGCCGGCGGAGTCGGAACGACCGCCCGGCATCTGCAAGGCGTGCGTCACGTCGAAGAATACCGGGTATTCGAACTGCTTCATGATGCCGAAGCCGAGCATGTCGACTACCAGGTTGTTGTAACCGAAGCTCGAACCGCGCTCGCAGAGGATCAACTGGTCATTCCCAGCCTCTTCGCACTTGCTCAGGATGTGTTTCATTTCCTGGGGCGCGAGGAACTGGGCTTTCTTGATATTGATCACCGCGCCGGTCTTGGCCATCGCGACCACCAGGTCGGTCTGGCGCGACAGGAAAGCCGGCAACTGGATGATGTCGCAGACCTCGGCGACGACCGCGGCCTGGGCCGGCTCGTGGACGTCGGTGATGATCGGCACGCCAAAGGCTTGCTTGATGTCCTGGAAGATCCGCATGCCTTCTTCCAGGCCCGGGCCACGGTAGGAGGTCACGGACGAACGGTTGGCCTTGTCGAAGCTGGCCTTGAACACGTAAGGGATACCCAACTTCTGGGTGACCTTCACGTACTCCTCGCAGACCTGCATCGCCATGTCGCGGCTTTCCAGCACGTTCATGCCGCCAAACAGCACCATGGGCTTGTCGTTGGCAATCTCGATGTCGCCGACACGAATGATCTTCTGGGCCATCGTCTTATGCCTTTTTCTGGTGTTGAGCCAAAGCGGCTTTCACGAAACCGCTGAACAGCGGATGACCGTCCCGTGGCGTCGAGGTGAACTCGGGGTGGAATTGGCAAGCGACGAACCATGGGTGATCCGGGGCCTCGACCACTTCGACCAGCGCGCCGTCACCGGAACGACCGGAGATTTTCAGGCCGGCTTCGATCAACTGCGGCAGCAGGTTGTTGTTCACTTCATAGCGATGACGGTGACGCTCGACGATCACATCCTTGGCGTAGCAATCGTGCACCTTGGAGCCGGCTTCCAGCAGGCATTCCTGGGCACCGAGACGCATGGTGCCGCCCAGGTCCGAACTTTCGGTACGCACTTCCACCGCACCAGTGGCATCTTCCCACTCGGTGATCAGGCCCACGACCGGATGGCCGCTGGCGCGATCGAACTCGGTGGAGTTGGCGTCTTTCCAGCCCAGCACGTTACGGGCGAACTCGATGACCGCCACTTGCATGCCCAGGCAGATACCCAGGTAAGGCACCTTGTTTTCGCGAGCGTATTGCACGGCAGTGATCTTGCCTTCCACGCCCCGCAGGCCGAAGCCGCCCGGCACGAGGATCGCATCGGCGCCTTCGAGCAGGCCGGTGCCCTGGTTCTCGATGTCTTCGGAATCGATGTAGCGCAGGTTGACCTTGGTACGGTTGCTGATGCCAGCGTGACTCATCGCCTCGATCAGAGACTTGTAGGCGTCCAGCAGCTCCATGTACTTGCCGACCATGGCAATGGTGACTTCGTGTTCCGGGTTGAGCTTGGCATCGACCACGGCTTCCCATTCGGACAGGTCGGCGCTGGCGCATTGCAGGCCGAAGCGCTCGACGACGAAGTCGTCCAGGCCCTGGGAGTGCAGGATGCCCGGGATCTTGTAGATGGTGTCGGCGTCTTCCAGGCCGATGACCGCACGCTCTTCAACGTTGGTGAACTGGGCGATCTTGCGACGCGACGAGATGTCGATCGGGTGATCGGAGCGGCAGATCAGCACGTCCGGCTGCAGGCCGATGGAACGCAGTTCCTTGACCGAGTGCTGGGTGGGCTTGGTCTTGGTTTCGCCGGCCGTGGCGATGTACGGCACCAGTGTCAGGTGCATCAGCATCGCGCGCTTGGCGCCGATTTCGAAACGCAACTGGCGGATGGCCTCGAGGAACGGCTGGGACTCGATGTCGCCCACGGTGCCGCCGATTTCGACCATCGCCACGTCGGCATCGCCCGCACCCTTGATGATGCGACGCTTGATTTCGTCGGTGATGTGCGGGATGACCTGGATGGTCGCGCCCAGGTAGTCACCACGACGCTCCTTGCGCAGCACGTGTTCGTAGACACGGCCAGTGGTGAAGTTGTTGTTCTGGGTCATGGTCGTGCGGATGAACCGCTCGTAGTGGCCCAGGTCCAGGTCGGTCTCGGCGCCGTCGTGGGTGACGAACACTTCACCGTGCTGGAACGGGCTCATGGTGCCCGGGTCAACGTTGATGTACGGGTCCAGCTTGAGCATGGTGACCTTAAGTCCCCGCGCCTCCAGGATGGCCGCCAATGAAGCCGAGGCAATGCCTTTCCCCAATGAAGAAACAACACCGCCCGTGACGAATATGTAGCGCGTCATGAAAAACCCTAGAAGTCTGCGTTAAAGCGGTCCGAGCCGCCGGGGAAAGCGAAGGAAGGCCGAAGCCCCCGATCACCTGCATTAATCACAGTGCACCTTTCAAAAAAACCGCCGCGTTGGGACAGACCGGAAGTGAAATCACCGGTACGTTGCTCGCTACACATTTTTTGGAATCGCCCAGCAAAGACTGCTTGGTAATCGGCAACTCCTGCAATTCAGGCGAATCCACAGAAGTTGTATCAAGAAGGGAGCGTAGTCTACCGGAAAGCCCCTTTCAGCTCAAACCCAGATCTTGGCTTCCTGGCGTCCAGATCAATTGCCAACTGCCATCAGCCTGTGCATCGAGCCCGGCCAGGTTGGCTACCGCCAGCAATTGCTCGCCCTGATAGAGCAGCGGCAATCGACCTCGAACGAACGCCGGCACTGCCTTTTCATTGAGCAAACGCTTGAGGTCACGGTGACCACGACCCGCTAACGCCATTACCTCGCCGCCCTGACGATAGCGCACGCTGAGCGGCCCCGCAGGCGGCGTGCCGTCGAGCACCACCCGACCATTGCCCGGCAGCCGCAGCGCAACCGCCGGATCGGCCCAGTCGACGGTGCCTGGCAGCGAACATAGCCAGTGGTCGGATAACCACCAGACCCGCCCGGCGGCCCGATGCAGCTCGCCACCGGCCAGGCGCCAGATCGGTCGGGCATCGTCGGCGGCATCGCGCAACGAGTCCCAGCCCGACCAGTGATCGGTGTCGGGCAGCAGGGTCATCGGTGCCAGCCAGTGGCTCAAGGCGTTGCGCTGACGGGCCGGCGACAACGCCCGCAAAGGCGCCAGCGCCAGGGATTGCAGCCCGAGCCAGTCGAACACGCCCGGGGTCGCGGCCCGGGCCAGGTCGATCCGCGCCAAATCGTCCAGCAAAGTTTGGGCTTCACCCATGTGCGCAGCGCTGCGAGCCAGGGTCGTCGAAGCTTGGGGCCATTGCTCGGCCAACACTGGAAAAACCCGCTGGCGCAGGTAATTGCGCGCATGCCGGTGATCGTCGTTGGAGGGATCTTCGATCCAGCTCAAGCCCTGCTGCCTCGCATAGGCTTCCAGCTCCACACGGGACACATCGAGCAAGGGCCGCAGCAAATGCCCTTGGCCCAACGGACGCTGCGGCGGCATCGCCGCCAAGCCCTTCACCCCCGCCCCCCTTAGCAGGCGAAACAGCAGGGTTTCGGCCTGATCATCGCGATGCTGGGCGGTAAGCAGCACTTCATCGCTGTGGATCGCCGCTACAAAGGCCGCGTAACGCGCTTCCCGCGCGGCGCACTCGACACTGGCGCCAGGGCGCACTTGCACAGTTACCACGTCCAGCGGCACGCCCAGGGCCGCGCAGACCGAACGACAATGGTCCGGCCACGCCTCAGCTACAGCCTGGAGGCCGTGATGCACATGAATAGCGCTCAGCGCGGGCAAGGGTTGGCGTTGCGAAAGGGTTACGAGCAGGTGCAGCAGGACGGTGGAGTCGAGGCCGCCGGAGAAGGCGATGCGCCAGGTGGCGGCGTTGCGCCAGGGGAGCATGTGTTTGAGGAGCCGGGTTGGCAGATCAATCGTGGGCTGATTCATCGCAACTGCCTTCACACAAATCAAATGTGGGAGCGAGCTTGCTCGCGATAGCGGTATCTCAGTCAACTTATCTGTTGAATGTTAACCCGTCATCGCGAGCAAGCTCGCTCCCACACAGGGGTACAGCGCTGAATCAGAGACCGTAGCTCATCAACCGCTCGTAGCGACGAGCCAGCAGCGCTTCGTTGTCGAACTTCTTGAGCATCGACAATTGCGAGCTCAGCTCGGCGCGGATCAGTGCCGCAGCCGCAGCCGGGTCGCGGTGAGCGCCGCCGACTGGCTCGTTGATCACTTTGTCGACGATGCCCAGGCCTTTGAGACGCTCGGCGGTAATGCCCATGGCCTCAGCGGCATCCGGCGCCTTCTCGGCGGTTTTCCACAGGATCGAGGCGCAGCCTTCCGGCGAGATCACCGCATAGGTGGAATATTGCAGCATGTTCAACTGGTCGCAGACACCGATGGCCAGTGCACCGCCGGAACCACCTTCGCCAATTACAGTGGCGATGATCGGGGTTTTCAGGCGCGCCATGACGCGCAGGTTCCAGGCAATCGCCTCGCTCTGGTTGCGCTCTTCGGCGTCGATGCCCGGGTAGGCGCCCGGCGTGTCGATGAAGGTCAGGATCGGCATCTTGAAGCGCTCGGCCATTTCCATCAGGCGGCAGGCCTTGCGGTAGCCTTCCGGACGCGGCATGCCGAAGTTGCGGCGCACCTTCTCGCGCACTTCACGGCCTTTCTGATGACCGATAACCATCACCGGCTGGTCGTCCAGGCGGGCGACACCGCCGACGATCGCGGCGTCGTCGGAGAAGTGGCGGTCGCCATGCAGCTCATCGAACTCGGTGAAGATGTGGTCGATGTAGTCCAGGGTATAGGGACGACGTGGATGACGCGCCAGGCGGGCGATCTGCCAACTGGTCAGCTTGCCGAAGATGTCTTCGGTCAGCGTGCGACTTTTGTCCTGCAGACGAGAGATTTCATCGCCGATATTCAGCGAATTGTCATTACCGACCAAGCGCAACTCTTCGATCTTGGCTTGCAGGTCGGCGATCGGCTGTTCGAAATCTAGAAAATTCGGGTTCATAGGCGTCCGTCTTGGGTCGACGTCCAAGAGAGCTTGGGCCGGCCGGTTGTCTATTCGCGCCTACCTTAAGGGAGAGGCGCGTTCAGGTCGAGATTAAAAATTCGGGTCGAGATCAGGGGTATTCCGGTTTCGAGAATGGCCCCTGGCCGTCAACGGTATTGGAGGAAGACGTTGTCTTTGCCGAACTGGTCACGCAAGGCTTGAATCAACGCATCCGCCGGATCGATCCGCCAGCCTTCGCCGAACTGCAACACAGCCTTGGCGTCGGGGCGTACATACTCCATGGTGATCGGGCAGGCACCGCGATGGCGCTTGAACAATTCGCCCAACCAGCGTAGCTGATCGCCCTTGAGATCCTGGGTCTGCAACTTCAGGCGCAGGCTTTCAGCCAGGTTGGTACGGGCATCTTCCATGCTCATCACCCGCTTGACCCGCAGGCGCAGGCCACCGGAAAAGTCATCGTTGCTGACCTCGCCTTCCACCACCACCATCGCGTCAGTCTGCAACAGCGACTGCGCCGAGTGGAACGCATCGGCGAACAATGAGGCCTCGATGCGCCCGGAGCGGTCGTCGAGGGTGATGAAGCCCATCTTGTCGCCCTTTTTGTTCTTCATCACCCGCAGGGCGATGATCATGCCGGCGACGGTCTGCGTGTCGCGTGCCGGCTTGAGGTCGATGATGCGCTGACGGGCGAAGCGGCGGATCTCGCCTTCGTATTCGTCGATCGGGTGACCGGTGAGGTACAGGCCCAAGGTGTCTTTCTCACCCTTGAGGCGTTCCTTGAGGGTCAGCTCCTTGGCCTTGCGATGGTTGCCATAGACATCGGCGTCTTCTTCGACGAACAGCCCGCCAAACAGGTCGGCGTGGCCGCTGTCATGGGTACGGGCGGTCTGTTCGGCGGCCTTGATCGCCTCCTCCATCGCCGCCAGCAACACCGCGCGGTTGCGGTCGATATTGGCCTGGTAGGCCTTGGGCTCATCCTGGAAGTAAGGTCCCAGCCGGTCCAGGGCACCACTGCGGATCAATCCGTCGAGGGTGCGCTTGTTGATGCGCTTGAGGTCAACCCGGGCGCAGAAATCGAACAGGTCCTTGAATGGCCCGTCCTGGCGCGCTTCGGTAATGGCTTCCACCGGCCCCTCGCCCACACCCTTGATCGCGCCCAGGCCGTAAATGATGCGGCCTTCGTCGTTCACCGTGAACTTGAACTCCGAAGCGTTCACGTCCGGTGCGTCGAGGCGCAACTTCATGGTCCGCACTTCTTCGATCAAGGTCACGACCTTGTCGGTGTTGTGCATATCCGCCGACAGTACCGCGGCCATGAACGGCGCCGGATAGTGCGCCTTCAGCCACGCGGTCTGGTACGACACCAGGCCATAGGCGGCGGAGTGGGATTTGTTGAAGCCGTAGCCGGCGAACTTTTCCACCAGGTCGAAAATGTTACCGGCCAGGTCAGGGTCGATGCCGTTGGTGGCGCAACCCTCGATGAAACCGCCGCGCTGCTTGGCCATTTCCTCGGGTTTTTTCTTACCCATCGCCCGACGCAGCATGTCCGCGCCGCCGAGGGTGTAACCGGCCATGACCTGGGCAATCTGCATCACCTGTTCCTGATACAGGATGATGCCGTAGGTCGGTGCGAGCACCGGTTTCAAGCCTTCGTACTGATAGTCCGAGTGCGGGTACGCCAGCTCGGCGCGGCCGTGCTTACGGTTGATGAAGTCATCCACCATGCCCGATTGCAACGGGCCCGGACGAAACAGGGCCACCAGTGCGATCAGGTCTTCCAGGCAGTCGGGCTTGAGCTTTTTGATCAGCTCCTTCATGCCCCGGGATTCAAGCTGGAACACCGCCGTGGTTTCGGCTTTTTGCAACAGGCTGTAGGTCGGCTTGTCATCCAGCGGGATGAAGGCGATGTCCAGCGGTTCTTCACCGACCTTGGCCCGGTCACGGTTGATGGTTTTCAGCGCCCAGTCGATGATGGTCAGGGTGCGCAGGCCGAGGAAGTCGAACTTCACCAGGCCCGCCGCCTCGACGTCATCCTTGTCGAACTGGGTCACCAGGCCGTCGCCTTCTTCGTCGCAATAGATCGGCGAGAAGTCAGTCAGCTTGGTCGGCGCGATCACCACGCCCCCGGCGTGCTTGCCGACGTTACGCACCACGCCTTCAAGCTTGCGGGCCATCTCCCAGATTTCCGCGGCTTCTTCATCGACCTTGATGAAGTCCCGCAGGATTTCTTCCTGCTCGTAGGCTTTTTCCAGGGTCATGCCAACTTCGAACGGAATCATCTTCGACAGACGATCCGCCAAGCCGTAGGACTTGCCCTGCACCCGCGCCACGTCGCGCACCACAGCCTTGGCGGCCATGGAACCGAAGGTGATGATCTGGCTCACCGCGTTGCGGCCATACTTCTCGGCCACGTAATCGATCACCCGGTCGCGACCGTCCATGCAGAAGTCGACGTCGAAGTCGGGCATGGATACCCGTTCCGGGTTGAGGAAACGTTCGAACAGCAGGTCATATTCCAGCGGGTCGAGGTCGGTGATCTTCTGCACATAGGCCACCAGCGACCCGGCACCCGACCCACGGCCTGGGCCCACCGGCACGCCGTTGTTCTTGGCCCACTGGATAAAGTCCATCACGATCAGGAAATAGCCGGGAAAGCCCATCTGGATAATGATATCCAGCTCGAAATTCAACCGGTCGACATAGACCTGGCGCTTGGCTTCGTAATCTTCGGTGGTGTCCTTGGGCAACAGGACGCTGAGGCGCTCCTCAAGGCCGTCGAAGGACACCTTGCGGAAATACTCGTCGATGGTCATGCCATCGGGGATCGGGAAGTTGGGCAGGAAGTGTTTGCCCAGCTTCACGTCGATGTTGCAGCGCTTGGCGATCTCGACGGTGTTTTCCAGCGCCTCGGGCAGGTCGCTGAACAACTCGGCCATTTCCTCGGCGCTCTTGAGGTATTGCTGGTTGCTGTAGTTCTTCGACCGCCGCGGATCATCGAGGGCACGGCCCTCACCGATGCAAACGCGGGTTTCGTGAGCTTCGAAATCGTCCTGCTTGATGAACCGCACATCGTTGGTCGCCACCAGCGGCGCGCCGATCTTGTCGGCCAGGGCCACGGCGGCGTGCAGGTGCTCTTCGTCATTCGGACGATTGGTGCGCTGCACTTCGATGTAGAAGCGATCCGGGAACACCGACATCCAGTCACGAGCCAGGGTCTCGGCTTCCTCGGGGTTGCCACTGAGCAGCGCCAGGCCGATTTCACCTTCCTTGGCCGCCGACAGCATGATCAGCCCTTCGCTGGCCTCGGCCACCCACTCGCGCTCGATGATGATCGAGCCGTTGCGCTGGCCGTCGATAAAACCACGGGAGATCAGCTCGGTGAGGTTGCGATAACCCAGAGCGTTCATCACCAACAGGCTGATACGGCTCAGCGGAGCGTCCGGATCCTTGTTCGACAGCCACAGGTCGGCACCACAGATCGGCTTGATCCCGGCGCCCATGGCGGCCTTGTAGAACTTGACCAGCGAACACATGTTGTTCTGGTCGGTGACCGCCACGGCAGGCATGTTCATGCCCACCAGGGTCTTGACCAGGGGCTTGATCCGCACCAGACCGTCGACCAGGGAGTATTCAGTGTGCAGGCGTAGATGAACGAATGAAGCCGGCATAGTGATCCTGCGTTAAGTCATGAAAACAACAAGGCCCGGATTGTACCGGGCCTTGGGTAAAACATGTAGGAGCTGGCGAAGCCTGCGATCTTTCACTCTCGACTCAATCGGCAGTGGAAAGATCGCAGCCTCGCTTCGCTCGACAGCTCCTACAGGGCACGACGGGGCATTGCGACGCTTTCGCTAGATCCTTTCGATCAAGCCATCACGAGCTTCATAAGCCAGCCGCACCGGGGCGAACGAACGCCGATGGATCGGCGTTGGCCCAAGGCGCGCCAGGGCTTCTAGATGAACGGGGGTCGGGTAACCCTTGTGGCCGCCGATGCCATAGCCCGGGTAAATCAATTCGAAAGCGGCCATTTCCCGGTCACGGCTGACCTTCGCCAGAATCGATGCCGCCGCGATGGCCGGCACCTTGCCGTCGCCCTGGATCACCGCTTCGGCGCGCATCGACAGTTTCGGGCAGCGATTGCCATCGATCATCGCCAGTTTCGGCGTGATGTGCAGGCCCTGCACGGCACGCTGCATGGCAAGCATGGTGGCGTGCAGGATATTGAGTTCATCGATTTCTTCGACTTCGGCCCGGGCGATGCACCAGCTCAAGGCTTTCTCGCAGATCTCGTCGTAGAGCTTTTCGCGACGGGCTTCAGTGAGTTTCTTCGAATCGTTGAGGCCAAGGATCGGCCGCTTCGGGTCAAGAATCACCGCCGCCGTCACCACCGCGCCGCACAACGGGCCACGCCCCACTTCATCGACACCGGCCACCAGTTCTTCCACTTCGGCGACCAGGTTGAAGTCCAGGCCCATCTGTAGCTTTGAGTTGCTCATGGTTTTGCGCCAATCAGGGTCAGTACCGCGTCAGCCGCCTGGTTGGAAGCATCACGACGCAAAGTACGATGGATTTCATCAAAGCCCCGGGTCTGTTCCTCGCCGCCATCGATCAAGGGCGACAGCGTGGTAGCCAGCGCCTCGGCGGTCGCATCGTCCTGCAACAGCTCCGGCACCAGCAAGCGCTGGGCCAACAGGTTCGGCAAGGACACGTAGGGGCTCTTGACCATGCGCTTGAGAATCCAGAACGTCAGCGGCGCCAGGCGATAGGCGACCACCATCGGGCGCTTATACAACAGCGCCTCAAGGGTAGCAGTGCCGGAGGCAATCAACACGGCATCGCAGGCCGCCAACGCTTCATGGGAACGACCGTCGAGCAGCGTCACCGGCAAATCGCGGCCGACCAGCAGCGCTTCCAACTGGACGCGACGCTGCGCACTGGCACACGGCAGGACAAAACGTACACCGGGTCGCAGCGCCCGAAGGCGTTCGGCGGCGTCGAAAAACAGACCGCCCAAGCGACTCACTTCGCCGCCCCGGCTGCCGGGCATCAAGGCCACCAGTGGTCCCTCGGGCAGGCCCAACGCCTGGCGGGCCGCGTCGCGGTCGGCTTCCAGGGGAATGGTATCGGCCAGGGTGTGCCCGACAAACCGCACCGGCACGCCCTTCTCTTCGTAGAACCGGGCTTCGAACGGCAGCAGCGTCAGCATCAGGTCGCAACCTTCGCGAATCTTGAGCACCCGCTTCTGCCGCCAGGCCCAGACCGACGGGCTGACGTAATGCACGGTCTTGATACCGGCCTGACGTAACTTCAGTTCGATATTGAGGGTGAAATCCGGCGCATCGATGCCGATGAACACATCCGGTTTTTCGTCGATCAGGGTCTGGATCAGCTTCTTGCGCCGGGCCAGCAGCTCGCGCAGGCGACCGAGTACTTCCACCAGGCCCATCACCGACAGGCGTTCCATCGGGAAATAGGACGCCAGGCCTTCGGCCTCCATCAACGGCCCGCCAACACCAATGAATTCGACAGCGGGATGCTGCACCTTGAGCGCGCGCATCAGACCGGCGCCCAGAATGTCACCGGAAGCCTCTCCCGCCACCAGTGCAATACGCAAATTAGCCATGGTCAGCGAGTGATGCCGCGGGTCGAAGACTGGATGGAGTCACGGAAAATCGCGACTTCCGGGTGTTGCGCCGAAGCCTCGGCCAATTCGGCGAGCGCCTGCTCGACCGTCAGGCCCTGGCGATACACGACCTTGTAGGCGCGACGCAGCGCCGTAATCGCCTCTTCGCTGAAACCACGACGGCGCATGCCTTCGAAGTTCATGCTGCGGGCTTCGGCCGGGTTGCCAAACACCGTGACATAGGCCGGGACGTCCTTGCCAATGGCAGTGCCCATGCCAGAGAAGCTGTGGGCGCCGATATGGCAATACTGGTGCACCAGGGTAAACCCGGACAGGATCGCCCAATCATCCACGTGCACATGACCGGCCAGCGCGGTGTTGTTGACCAGGATGCAATGGTTGCCAATCACGCTGTCATGGCCGATGTGCGCGTAGGCCATGATCAGGTTGTGGTCGCCCAAGGTCGTTTCGGAACGATCCTGAACGGTGCCACGGTGAATCGTCACGCCTTCGCGGATCACGTTGTGATCGCCGATGACCAGACGGGTTTCTTCACCTTTGTACTTGAGATCGGGCGTGTCCTCACCTACCGAAGAAAACTGGTAGATGCGATTGTGCCGACCAATCCGGGTCGGTCCCTTGAGAATTACGTGGGGACCGATCACCGTACCCTCGCCGATTTCCACACCTGCGCCGACAATCGACCACGGGCCGACCTCGACATCGGCGGCCAGAACGGCCGTCGGATCGATGATTGCGCGAGGGTCAATCAAACTCATAGTTTGCGTTCCGCACAGATAATTTCAGCGGAGCAGACTGGCTTGCCGTCGACCGAAGCCTGGCATTCGAATTTCCAGATCTGGCGCTTGCAACTGATGAACTTGGCTTCGAGGATCAACTGATCGCCCGGGGTGACTGGCTGGCGGAAACGCAGCTTGTCGGAACCGACGAAGTAATAGAGCGTGCCGTCGGCAGGTTTTACGTCGAGCATTTTGAAACCAAGGATCCCGGCAGCCTGAGCCATTGCCTCGATGATCAATACACCCGGCATGATTGGATGCGCAGGGAAGTGACCATTGAAGAACGGCTCGTTGATGCTGACATTCTTGTAGGCGCGAATGCGCTTGCCTTCAACGTCCAGGTCCACCACCCGATCCACCAGCAGGAACGGGTAACGGTGAGGCAGGTATTCGCGAATCTCGTTGATGTCCATCATTTCGGGGGGAAGCCTATGTAAAGATTGGAAGCGCACGAGTGACGCGCACTCCGCTAGCAAATCAAGATGCCCTAACGGCTGTGCACACTTGATATGGAAATGGTATCAGCCATCTGATGAAGCATTACCGCCAGGGGTCACGTCCCCTACACGCTTTTCCACCTGCTTGAGGCGCCGCGCGATGTCGTCGAGCTGGCGGATACGCGCCGCGCTCTTGCGCCATTCGGCTGCCGGCTGCATGGCCGTACCGGAAGAGTAGGCACCTGGCTCGGTAATCGAGTGGGTCACCATGGTCATCCCGGTCAGGAATACGTTGTCACAGATATCGATATGACCCACCAGCCCCACGCCACCGGCGAGCATGCAGTGCTTGCCGATCTTGGTGCTGCCGGAGATGCCCACGCAGGCGGCCATGGCGGTGTGGTCACCGACCTGGACGTTGTGGGCGATCTGGATCTGGTTGTCGAGCTTGACGCCATTGCCGATGACCGTGTCGGCCAGGGCACCACGGTCGATCGCGGTGTTGACGCCAATCTCCACGTCATCACCAACGGTGACGCCGCCGATCTGGGCAATTTTCTGCCAGATGCCTTTCTCGTTGGCAAACCCGAACCCTTCGCCGCCCAGTACTGCGCCAGACTGAATCACGACCCGCTTGCCGATGCGCACATCGTGATACAGGGTGACCCGTGGTGCCAGCCAACCGCCTTCGCCGATCTCGCTGCGCGCGCCAATGACACAATGGGCACCCAGCGTGACGCCGGCACCGATTCGGGCCGCGCTTTCGACGACCACGAATGGGCCGATGCTGGCCGTGGGGTCAACCACGGCATCAGCAGCGATCACGGCGCTGGGATGAATACCGGCAACCGCTTTCGGCTTGGGATCGAACAGATGGGAAATACGGGCATACGCCAAGTACGGATCGGGCACGATCAGGGCATCGCCGGCAAACCCATCGGCATCAGCAGCCTTGAGCAACAGCGCGGCTGCCCGGCTGTCGGCCAGGTACTTGCGGTATTGAGGATTTGCCAGAAAGCTCAACTGAGCTGGGCCAGCCTCTTGCAAAGTGGCTAGCCCAGTAATTGCCTTCTCCGGGTCGCCACGCAGGGTGGCGCCGAGGAACTCGGCCAATTGGCCGAGCTTGATGGTCGCGGTCATGGATTACTTCAGCTGATTCATGCGCTCGATCACTTGGCGCGTGATGTCGTATTGAGGCTTGACATCGATCACTGCGCCACGCTCGAACACCAGGTCAAAACCACCTTTCTTGATGACTTCTTCCACGGCGCTGTCGAGTTTCGGCTTGAGTTGCTTGAGCATTTCGCGGTCGGCAACAGCTTTCGCTTCGTTCAGTTCCTTGGACTGGAACTGGAAGTCACGGGCCTTTTGCTTGAATTCAAGCTCCAGACGCTCGCGCTCGCCCTGGGCCATCTTGTCGCCACCGGCCACCAGACGATCCTGAATGCCCTTGGCGCTGCTTTCCAGGCCCTTGAGCTTGGTCAGTTGCGGGCCGAATTTTTTCTCGGCATCCACGGCGTACTTCTTCGCCGCGTCGGATTCCAGCAGGGCCATCTGATAATTCAGCACGGCGATCTTCATGTCGGCAAAAGCCGGACCAGCGACCAGTACGGTCGCCAGGAGAACCAATTGAGTCAACTTACGCACGATGTACTCCTACAAAATCCATTGTCGTTGTCATGGGTCAGACGCTTAGAACGTCTGGCCGAGGGAGAATTGGAACACTTGGGTTTCAGCGTCATCCGGTTTCTTGATCGGCATCGCCAATGCGAAGCTCAAAGGACCCAGCGCGGTGACCCAGGTCACACCCACGCCGACGGAACTGGCCATGTTGCTCAGGCTGATGTCGTTGCACTTGGTGTTGGAGCTAGTACCGTTGGCGTTGGTGGTGTCACTGCACGAGGAGTCGAATACGTTACCCACGTCCCAGAATACCGAGGTACGCAGGGAGCGTTGATCCTTGACGAACGGCATCGGGAACAGGATTTCGGCACCGCCCTGGATCAGGACGTTGCCACCAAATGGCAGTGGATCCTGGTCTGGGTCGGCAATTGTGCCCGGGTTGGTGCCTTTACTTGGAGTACTGCGAGGACCAAGAGTACTGTCCTTGAAGCCACGTACCGAGTTGAAACCACCGGCGTAGTAGTTCTCGTAGAACGGCAGGCCGTCGGTCGAACCGTAACCGTCACCGTAGCCCAGCTCGGTGTGCAGGCGCATGGTGTAGTTGTCGGTCAACGGCTGGAACAGCTGGCCACGATAGTCGAGCTTGAAGAACGACAGGTCACTACCCGGCACAGTCGTTTCCAGAACCAGGCTCTGGGAATGACCACGGGTTGCCAGTACGCCCTTGTTCAGGGTCGACTCGGACCAACCGGCAGACGCCTTGAAGTTCAGGTAGCTATCGCCTTCCTTGTTAACGAAATCGAAGATCTCGTCAACGGTGTATTTACCTGTGTTGATCTTGTCCTGCTGGGCGGTGAGGCCGAAGGTCAGGCGCGAAGTCTCGCTGATCGGGTAACCCACGTTGGCGCCAACACCGAAGCTGTCCACCGCATAGCTGGAGATATCGGAATCGAGCTCGTCATAGTCGGTGGTGCGGTAGAAGGCGTTGTAGCCCAGGCTCACACCATCAGCGGTCCAGTAGGGGTCCACATAACCGAAGTTGTAGCGAGTCTGGTATTCGCTGCGGGTCAAGCCGATGCTGACCTTGTTACCGGTACCCAGGAAGTTGTTCTGGGTGATCGAGCCACCGAGGATCAGACCGGCGCTCTGGGCGAAACCGACGCTGGCGGTGATCGAGCCGGAAGCCTGCTCTTCGACGCTGTAGTTCACATCGACCTGGTCATCGACGCCCGGTACGGCCGGGGTCTCGACGTTGACTTCCTTGAAGAAGCCCAGGCGCTCCAGGCGGGTCTTGGACTGGTCGATCAGGTAGGTCGAGGCCCAGCCACCTTCCATCTGGCGCATTTCACGGCGCAGCACTTCGTCTTCGGACTTGGTGTTGCCACGGAAGTTGATGCGGTTGACGTAGGCACGCTTGCCCGGGTCCACGGCGAAGGTGATGTCGACGGTGTGGTCTTCATCGTGCGGCTGTGGCACGCCGTTGACGTTGGCGAAGGTGTAGCCCTCGTTACCCAGGCGACGGGTGATCAGCTCGGACGTGGTGGTCATCAGCTTGCGCGAGAACACCTGGCCCTTCTGCACCAGCAGCAGCGACTTGACCTGGTCTTCAGGCACTTTCAGGTCGCCGCTGAGCTTGACGTCACGAACGGTGTACTTCTCGCCTTCGTTGACGTTGACGGTGATGTAGACGTGCTTCTTGTCCGGGGTGATGGACACCTGGGTCGAGGCGATGTCCATGTTGATGTAGCCGCGGTCCAGGTAGTAGGAACGCAGGCGCTCCAGGTCACCGGAGAGTTTTTCACGGGCGTACTTGTCGTCGTTCTTGAAGAACGACAGCCAGTTGGTGGTCTTGAGCTCGAACAGGTCGATCAGGTCTTCATCAGGGAAAACCGTGTTGCCCACCACGTTGATGTGCTGGATGGCTGCCACGGTGCCTTCGTTGATGTTGACCTTCAGGCCGACGCGGTTGCGCGGCTGCGGCACCACTTCGGTGTCGACGGTGGCCGAGTAGCGGCCCTGGGCAACGTACTGGCGTTGCAGCTCGTTACGTACACCTTCGAGGGTGGCGCGCTGGAAGATCTCGCCTTCGGCCAGGCCGGATTGCTTGAGGCCTTTCATCAGGTCTTCAGTGGAGATCGCCTTGTTGCCTTCGATCTCGATACTGGCGACCGACGGGCGCTCGACAACGGTGATGACCAGGACATTGCCGTCACGGCCCAGTTGGATATCTTGAAAGAAGCCGGTCTTGAACAGCGCACGAGTGGATTCCACCAGGCGCCGATCATCCGCCTGCTCGCCGACGTTCAACGGCAAGGCACCAAAGACGCTACCCGCGGAGACCCGCTGGAGGCCATTGACGCGAATATCAGAGATAGTGAAGGACTCGGCGTGAACTTCGGCGATCATCAATACGGTGAGAACCGCAGTTAGCAGCAGACGTTTCATGAAGTCCTTTCTTATTCCAACTGGCAATAAACAAACTGCCGCAAAATGCGGCAGATTCGCAATTCAGCGAAGCGTTACAGACGACCCAGATCGTTGACGAGGGCAAGCAACATGACCCCGACCACCAAGCTGATACCGATCTGTATCCCCCAACCCTGCACCCGATCCGACAAGGGACGACCACGCGCCCACTCGATCAGATAAAACAGCAAATGCCCCCCATCCAGTACCGGGATGGGCAGCAAATTCAGAACCCCCAGGCTAATGCTCAGATAAGCAAGGAAATTCAGGAAATCAGCGACGCCCGACTGGGCAGAAGCGCCCGCCACTTTAGCAATGGTTATCGGTCCACTCAAGTTTTTTACCGAGAGCTCGCCGAACAACATTTTCTTGAGCGAGTCCAGCGTCAGGACACTCATGGTCCAGGTACGACGCGCACCTTCGCCAATCGCCGCCACAGGGCCGAAACTGACCTCGCGAATCATTTCCGGCGGCCAGTCGACAGCCTTGACGCCCGCCCCCAGGTAACCGGTCGGCGCCTTGCTCTCGCCACGGGCGGCCAGGGTCACCGGGACA
Source organism: Pseudomonas sp. H1_F01 (assembly GCF_054681425.1). Classification (NCBI taxonomy): domain Bacteria; kingdom Pseudomonadati; phylum Pseudomonadota; class Gammaproteobacteria; order Pseudomonadales; family Pseudomonadaceae; genus Pseudomonas; species Pseudomonas sp. H1_F01. The sequence goes on from NZ_CP162823.1 coordinate 5,519,187, forward strand.
TCGATTGGAGCACCGTCGCGCTCGATGCGCAGCACAATCTTGCTATCAGGACGTACGCGAACCGAATCGACCACCTGCTGCCAGTCGCTGACCGGCTGGCCGTCGAGCGCCAGCAACCGATCGCCGGTCTTCAAGCCTGCGGCCTGGGCCGGGCCTTTCGGATCAAGCTCGGCGAGTATCGGCGGCATCGCCGGACGCCATGGACGGATCCCCAGGGACCGGATCGGATCCGGCTCGTCGGCGCCCTTGAGCCATTTGTCCAAGACCAGTTCACGAGGCGAATCCACCGTGGAGCCCTGCTCGCGCACCATCAGTTGCAACGAGCCACTCTCACCCAGGCGACGCACCAGCTGCAGATTGACCGCCGCCCAGCCCGAGGTCGGCTCGCCATCGATAGCGACGATTTCCTGCCCGGCACCCAGCCCGGCACGGGCGGCAACGCTACCCGACTCCACCGCACCAATGACCGGACGCACCTGCTCGCTGCCCAGCATGGCCAGGCCCCAGAAAAACACCATGGCCAGCAGGAAGTTGGCGATCGGCCCCGCGGCGACGATGGCGATACGCTGACGGACGGTCTTGCGATTGAAGGATTGATCGAGCTGGTCGGCCGGGACTTCGCCTTCGCGCTCGTCGAGCATCTTGACGTAGCCGCCCAGCGGGATGGCCGCTACGACGAACTCGGTGCCTTTCTTGTCGTGCCAGCGCAACAAGGGCATGCCAAAGCCCACGGAAAAACGCAGGACCTTGACGCCACAGCGCCGCGCGACCCAGAAATGACCGAATTCGTGAAATGTGACCAACACCCCCAAGGCAACCAGGGTGCCGACAATCATATAGAGCGCGCTCATCTGTTTTCTCCGCAATCCTGTCCAGGGCAACCCTGGCTAACGTATCGCAGCTTCAACGCCCGTGGCGCCGCAGCCATTGGCCCGCCAATTCACGAGCCCTGGCATCCGCCGTAAATACCGTATCGAGGTCATTGACCGAAACCACGGCCTCGAGATTCAAGACTTCCTCGATGATACTCGCGATCTCGAGGTAACGGACACGTCCATCGAGAAACGCTGCAACCGCCACTTCATTGGCGGCGTTAAGCATGGCCGGCGCACTGTCGCCCGCCTCGGCCGCCTGGCGCGCCAGGCGCAGGCAGGGGAAACGCTGCTCATCGGGCGCCTGGAAGTCCAGGCGAGCGATGGCGAACAGGTCCAGCGGCGCAACACCCGAATCGATGCGCTCTGGCCAGGCCAGGGCATTGGCGATCGGAGTGCGCATGTCCGGATTGCCCAACTGGGCCAGCACCGAACCGTCGACGTAGTCCACCAGGGAATGAATCACGCTCTGGGGATGAATCACCACCTCGACCTGGGACGGCTTGGCATCGAACAGCCAACAGGCCTCGATCAGCTCCAGCCCCTTGTTCATCATGCTGGCCGAATCCACGGAAATCTTGCGCCCCATGGACCAATTCGGGTGCGCACAGGCCTGCTCGGGTGAAACATGCACCAATTCTTCCAGCGGTGTCTGCCGGAACGGACCACCGGAGGCTGTCAGCAAAATCCGCCGGACACCCACCGCGCCGAGGCCACGGGAAAAATCCTGCGGCATGCACTGAAAAATCGCATTGTGCTCGCTGTCGATGGGCAGCAACACCGAACCGCTTTTGCGCACAGCCTGCATGAACAGCGCGCCGGACATCACCAGCGCTTCTTTGTTGGCCAGCAGGATCTTCTTGCCGGCTTCCACCGCCGCCAGCGTCGGACGCAAGCCCGCCGCACCGACAATTGCCGCCATCACGGCGTCGACTTCGGGGTCGGACGCCACTTGGCAGAGGCCCTCCTCCCCCACCAGCACACGGGTTTGCAAGCCAGCGGCGCGCAGATCGTCCTGCAGCGCCCGCGCCACGGCGGCCTCAGGCACCACGGCAAACCGCGGCGTGTGGCGTATGCACAAGGCCAGCAACTCACTCATGCGCGTGAAGCCACTGAGGGCGAACACCTGGTAACGCTGCGGATGCCGACCAATGACGTCAAGCGTACTCAGGCCGATCGAACCGGTCGCACCAAGGACCGTGATCTGCTGGGGGCGACTCACGACGCCGCCATCCACAACAGCACGGCAAAGATCGGGATCGCGGCGGTAAGGCTGTCGATGCGATCCAGCACGCCACCGTGACCGGGCAACAGGTTACTGCTGTCCTTGATCCCCGATTGACGCTTGAACATGCTTTCGGTCAGGTCGCCGACCACGGACACAAATACGATCAAGGCGGCGCCAATAAGGCCCATCAGCAGCTGCGCGACCGTCCAGTCCCGCACGAAGCCGACCACGGCCGTGATCACCAGGCTCAAGGCCAGGCCACCATAGACCCCTTCCCAGCTCTTGCCAGGGCTGACCTTCGGCGCCAGCTTGCGCTTGCCGAAGGCCTTGCCGGAGAAGTAGGCGCCGACGTCAGCACCCCAGACCAGCACCATCACGGCCATGATCTGCCAGTTGCCCAACGGGCCTTGCTTGATCCAGATCAGCCCCTGCCAGGCCGGCAACAGGATCAACAGGCCGATCACCAGCTTGGTCGCGGCATTGGCCCAATGCTGGGTAGTCTGCGGGTAGGTCAAGACCAGGAAGGTCGCCGTCGCCCACCACAGCACCGCAGCGCCCAGCACCCAAGGCGCGAGGCCAGGCACCACGTACATGATGAACAGCATGGCCGCCACGGCCGCCGCGTAGGCCACGCGCGCCGACTGCGCAGGAAAACCCGCCAGCCGCGCCCATTCCCACGCACCCAAGGTCACGACCAGCCCGATGAACAGCGCAAAACTGGCGCCTTCGAGCAGGAAGAAACCACCCAGGGCGATAGGCAACAGGATCAAGGCAGTGATGATTCGTTGTTTAAGCATTAAACCCGGGCTCCAGCTTCGATCTGCTCGCTCGTTTTACCGAAGCGACGCTGACGGGAAGCGAAATCGGCCAGTGCGGTGCGCATGGCTTCGTGTTTGAAGTCCGGCCAGAACAGGTCGGAGAAGTACAACTCGGCATACGCCAACTGCCAGAGCAGGAAGTTGCTGATGCGATGTTCGCCACCGGTACGGATGCACAGGTCCGGCAACGGCAGGTCGCCGGTCGCCAGGCAGGTCTGCAACAGTTCCGGCGTGATGTCTTCCGGGCGCAAGTGCCCGGCCTGGACTTCCCGCGCCAGCCGCTGGGCAGCCTGGGCAATGTCCCACTGACCACCATAGTTGGCGGCGATCTGCAGGACAAACCGATCAGGGCCTGCCGTCGCGGATTCGGCTTCGCGCATCGCAGCCTGCAATTCAGGATGGAAGCGCGAGCGATCACCGATGATCCGCAGGCTGATCTTGTTCTCGTTGAGGCGCTTGGCCTCACGACGCAGGGCCTTGAGGAACAGGTCCATCAAGGCACTGACTTCATCGGCCGGACGCTGCCAGTTCTCACTGGAGAAGGCGAACAGGGTCAGCACCTCGACCCCTGCCTCGGCGCACACCTCGATGACCGCACGAACCGCGTCGACCCCCGCCTTGTGCCCGGCAACGCCAGGCATAAAGCGTTTCTTGGCCCAGCGGTTATTGCCGTCCATGATGATCGCCACGTGGCGCGGCACCGCGAACGGCACGGCCTGCTTGGTCTTTTCCATGAAAACGAGACCCTTATACGGCCATCAGGTCTTTTTCTTTCTGCGCCAAATCCGCGTCGATCTTAGCCACGTACTTCTTGGTCAGGTCGTCGATCTCGCCAGTGGCACGACGCTCTTCGTCTTCGCTGATTTCCTTTTCCTTGACCAGGTCCTTGAGCTGGCTGTTGGCATCACGACGGATGTTGCGCACGGCAACACGGGCGTCTTCAGCCACATCACGGGCCTGCTTGGTGAAGCCCTTGCGGGTCTCCTCGGTCAGGGCCGGCATGGAGATCAGCAGCAGCTCACCCAGGTTGGTCGGGTTCAGGTTCAGACCGGCACTGCCGATGGCCTTGTCGACTGCGCCCAGCATGTTGCGCTCAAAGGCCACGACCTGCAGGGTGCGAGCGTCCTTGACGGTGATGTTGGCCACTTGCTTGATCGGGGTGTCGGAGCCGTAGTACGGAACCATCACGCCTTCAAGGATGCTCGGGTGCGCCTGGCCGGTGCGGATGCGACCGAAGTTGTGCGCCAGGGACTCCAGGGATTTCTGCATGCGCTGTTCAGCGTCTTTCTTGATTTCGTTGATCATTGTTGAACTTCCTCGATCAGTGTTCCTTCGGCGCCGCCATGGACGATATTCAGCAGGGCACCGGGCTTGTTCATGTTAAAGACGCGCAGCGGCATCTTGTGGTCGCGGCACAGGCAGATAGCCGTCAGATCCATTACACCCAGCTTGCGATCCAGCACTTCATCGTAGGTCAGATGATCGAACTTCTCGGCATGCGGGTCCTTGAACGGGTCAGCGGTATACACGCCATCGACCTTGGTTGCCTTGAGCACGACATCGGCATCGATCTCGATCGCTCGCAGGCAGGCGGCCGAATCCGTGGTGAAGAACGGATTACCGGTACCGGCGGCAAAAATCACCACTTCCTTGGAATTGAGGTGGCGCATGGCTTTGCGGCGGTCGTAGTGATCGGTCACGCCAACCATGGAAATGGCCGACATCACGATGGCCGAGATATTGGCACGCTCCAGCGCGTCACGCATAGCCAGGGCGTTCATCACAGTGGCCAGCATACCCATGTGGTCGCCCGTGACCCGATCCATGCCGGCCGCGCTCAGCGCTGCGCCGCGGAACAGGTTGCCGCCGCCGATGACCAGGCCGACCTGAACGCCGATCCCGACCAGCTGGCCGACTTCCAGGGCCATGCGATCCAGCACTTTCGGATCGATCCCGAACTCTTCCGAGCCCATCAGGGCCTCGCCGCTAAGCTTGAGTAGAATGCGTTTATAGCGAGCCTGATAACCACTGCCCTGCTGAGCCATTGCGAATCTCTCCTGCGGCGTATTTTCGAAAATTCTTTGCAAGCTGTTTTCAGCCTGCGTTCACTCTAGCTTGACGCTGACACAGCGTCATCGGAACACGGCTTTGTAAGCCAGTTCCGACAGGAAACCAATAAAAATCGGCATCCCCATCCGAAAAGAGGCTGCGCGCGTGAGCGGGCAGCCTCTTCAGGGCGACAGTTATAAAAACTGTCTTATTGCTTGCTGGCAGCCAGCTGAGCAGCAACTTCTTCAGCGAAGTTGTCTACTGGCTTCTCGATGCCTTCGCCCACTTTGAAGTAGGTGAAGGAAACGATTTCAGCGCCGCCTTTCTTGGCCAGTTCACCGACCTTGATTTCAGGGTTCTTGACGAACGCCTGCTCAACCAGGCTGGCTTCAGCCAGGAACTTGGTGATACGACCGGCAACCATTTTTTCAACGATTTCGGCTGGTTTGCCTTTGATCTTGTCTTCGTTGAGCTGCATGAACACGGCTTTCTCGCGCTCAATGGCATCAGCGGAAACTTCCGACGGCAGCAGGAACTCAGGGTTGCTGGCAGCGACGTGCATCGCGATGTCCTTGGCCAGCTCGATGCTGCCGCCTTTGAGGGCTACAACGACGCCGATCTTGTTGCCGTGCAGGTAGGAACCGACAACATCACCTTCGACGCGAACCAGACGACGGATGTTGACGTTTTCGCCTACTTTGGCAACCAGGGCTTCACGAGCCGATTCCTGAGCGGCGATCAGCGGAGCTGCGTCGGTCAGTTTGTCGGCGAATGCTTTTTCTACGCTGGCAGCAACGAATGCCTTGAAGTCGTCTTGCAGAGCCAGGAAGTCAGTCTGCGAGTTGACTTCGATGATAACGGCAGCCTTACCGTCATCCTTGATGCCGATCGCGCCTTCAGCGGCAACGTTGCCCGCTTTCTTGGCAGCCTTGATGGCGCCCGAAGCACGCATGTCATCAATGGCTTTTTCGATGTCGCCGCCAGCCTTGGTCAAGGCTTTCTTGCAGTCCATCATGCCTTCGCCGGTACGCTCGCGCAGTTCTTTGACCAACGCTGCAGTAATCTCTGCCATTTCAAAATCCTCTTGGATAGGTTTTCAACCATTCCACCCGATCGAACGGGCGATCAATTCTTCCTGGAAAACCACTGCTTATAGGCCGCGGCAGGTTACAAACAGGTCACTGCGCTGGCGGCAAATGGTTTTCGAGGTGGCAAAAAGGGGGCCAAGCCCCCTTTTTGCTTACTGAGTCAACGCCAGGGCGTCAATTACTCAGCGGCTGCTGCCGGAGCTTCTTCAGCGAAGACTTCGGTGCCGCCATTCACGTTGTTGCGACCACGGATAACAGCGTCAGCCATCGAACCCATGTACAGCTGGATGGCGCGGATGGCGTCATCGTTGCCTGGGATGATGTAGTCAACGCCTTCCGGGCTGCTGTTGGTATCGACAACGCCGATGACCGGGATACCCAGCTTGTTGGCTTCGGTGATCGCGATGCGCTCGTGATCAACGTCGATCACGAACAGTGCGTCAGGCAGACCGCCCATGTCCTTGATACCGCCCAGGGAGCGGTCCAGCTTCTCAAGATCGCGAGTGCGCATCAGCGCTTCTTTCTTGGTCAGCTTGGCGAAAGTACCGTCTTCGGACTGGACTTCAAGGTCACGCAGACGCTTGATGGAAGCGCGAATGGTCTTGAAGTTGGTCAGCATGCCGCCCAACCAGCGGTGATCGACGTACGGCGAACCGCAACGTGCTGCTTCTTCAGCAACGATCTTGCCAGCGGAACGCTTGGTACCGACGAACAGAATCTTGTTTTTGCCCTGGGCCAGGCGCTCTACGAAGGTCAGCGCTTCGTTGAACATCGGCAGGGTTTTTTCAAGGTTGATGATGTGGATCTTGTTACGCGCGCCGAAAATGTACTTGCCCATTTTCGGGTTCCAGTAACGGGTCTGGTGACCGAAGTGCACACCGGCCTTCAGCATATCGCGCATGTTGACTTGGGACATGATAGTTCCTTGATAAGTCGGGTTTGGCCTCCACGTATCCCAATGACCAACCAGCGGCTATAAAAGCCAAAGGCACCCAGGTCATCGTGTCGACACGTGTGTGGATTTAAGCTTACGGGGTCATCCCCGGAAAGCGGCGCATTTTATACCACAGCAAGGGCGAAAACGGAACACGGATTCTGAAATCCTCTGCGGTGAGTGGAATGTGGGAGCAAGGCTTGCCCGCGATGAAGGCTACGCGGTCCTTCAGAAATCGAGTCGCCTGCTTCGCGAGCAAGCTTTGCTCCCACTCGCCCCCCTTGCCACAGAGTTCGGGCTGGGGAGTTCTTTGCGCTGATCGTCTGTTAGAATCGCCTCTTTCAGGGCCACGTGAACCATCATCCGCCGCCCATTTCGTTTTGAACAGCGCCGTCAGGCGCAGAGAGAGCCTGTATGACCGTTACCCTCAAGACTCCCGAGGACATCGCCAAAATGCGTGTCGCCGGCAAACTCGCCGCCGATGTGCTGGAGATGATCGCCGACTACGTCAAGCCTGGCGTGACCACCGAAGAGCTGGACCGCATCTGCCATGACTACATCGTCAACGAGCAGAAAGCCATCCCGGCCCCGCTCAACTACAAAGGCTTCCCGAAGTCGATCTGCACCTCGATCAACCACGTGGTCTGCCACGGCATCCCCAACGAAAAACCGTTGAAGGATGGCGACACCCTGAACATCGACGTCACCGTCATCAAGGACGGCTTTCACGGCGACACCAGCCGCATGTTCCATGTCGGCAACGTGCCGGAGTGGGCCCAGCGCCTGTCCAAGGTCACCCAGGAATGCATGTACATGGCCATCGAACTGGTGAAACCGGGCTGCCGCCTGGGGGACATCGGCGAAGTGATCCAGAAGCACGCGCAGAAAAACGGCTTCTCGGTGGTTCGCGAGTTCTGCGGCCATGGCATCGGCAAGGTGTTCCACGAAGAACCGCAGATCCTGCACTACGGCCGTGCCGGCACGGGCATGGAACTGCAGGCGGGCATGACCTTCACCATCGAGCCGATGATCAACCAGGGGCGCGCCGACACCAAGGTGCTGGGCGACGGCTGGACTGCCATCACCAAGGATCGCAAGCTGTCGGCCCAGTGGGAACACACCTTGCTGGTCACCGAGACCGGATACGAGATCTTCACCCTGCGCAGCGATGACACCATCCCTCGCGTTTCCGCCTGATCCGAACCCAGCCTATAGATATAGATAGAAAGGAAAGTCATTCAATGCCGCAGGTGGATCCCGAACTCTTCGACCGCGGCCAGTTCCAGGCTGAACTGGCCCTGAAGGCAAGCCCCATCTCGGCGTTCAAGAAGGCGATCCGCCAGGCCCACGAAGTGCTCGACCAGCGCTTTCGCAGTGGCCGGGACATTCGGCGGCTGATCGAGGACCGCGCCTGGTTCGTCGATAACATCCTGCAAAAGGCCTGGGAGCAGTTCAACTGGAGCGAGGATGCCGACATCGCGCTGGTCGCGGTCGGCGGCTACGGGCGCGGCGAACTGCACCCCTACTCCGACATCGATCTGCTGATCCTGCTCGACAGCGCCGATCATGAAGTTTTCCGTGACTCCATCGAACGGTTCCTGACGCTGCTGTGGGACATCGGCCTGGAAGTCGGCCAGAGCGTGCGTTCGGTGCAGGAATGCGCCGACGAGGCCCGCGCCGACCTGACGGTGATCACCAACCTGATGGAAAGCCGCACCATTGCCGGCCCCGAGCACCTGCGCCAGCGCATGCTCGATGTCACCAGCACGGCGCACATGTGGCCCAGCAAGGACTTTTTCCTGGCCAAGCGCGCCGAGCAGAAGGCCCGCCACCACAAGTACAACGACACCGAATACAACCTGGAGCCCAACGTCAAGGGCTCGCCCGGCGGGCTGCGGGACATCCAGACGATCCTGTGGGTCGCCCGTCGCCAGTACGGCACGCTGAACCTGCGCGCCCTGGCCGGTGAAGGTTTCCTGGTGGAAAGCGAAAACGCCTTGCTGGCCTCGTCCCAGGAATTTCTGTGGAAGGTCCGCTACGCCCTGCACATGCTGGCCGGGCGCTCCGAGGACCGCCTGCTGTTCGACCATCAGCGCTCCATCGCCAGCCTGTTGGGTTTCGAAGGGCAGGATGCCAAGCAAACCATCGAAAACTTCATGCAGCAGTACTACCGCGTGGTGATGAGCATTGCCCAGCTCAGCGAATTGATCATCCAGCACTTCGAGGAAGTCATCCTCGCCCCCGAAGACGAAGAACCGCCGCAGCCGATCAACTCTCGTTTCCAACTGCACGACGGCTACATCGAGGCGCGCAACGCCAATGTATTCCGCCGCACGCCGTTCGCCATGCTGGAAATCTTCGTGCTCATGGCCCAGCAGCCGGAAATCAAGGGTGTACGCGCCGACACCATTCGCCTGCTGCGGGAAAACCGTCACCTGATCGATGAAGACTTCCGCCACGACATCCGCAACACCAGCCTGTTCATCGAGTTGTTCAAGTGCAAGATCGGCGTGCACCGCAACCTGCGACGCATGAACCGCTACGGGATCCTCGGGCGTTATCTGCCGGAGTTCGGCTTCATCGTCGGGCAGATGCAACATGACCTGTTCCACATCTACACGGTCGATGCCCACACCCTGAACCTGATCAAGCACCTGCGTAAGCTGCAGTACACCCAGGTGTCGGAGAAATTCCCGCTGGCCAGCAAGCTCATGGCCAAGTTGCCCAAGCCCGAACTGATCTACATGGCAGGGCTGTACCACGACATCGGCAAGGGCCGCCAAGGCGATCATTCCGAGATTGGTGCGGTGGATGCCGAGGCGTTCTGCCAGCGCCATCAACTGCCCCTGTGGGACAGCCGGCTGATCGTCTGGCTGGTGCAGAACCACCTGATGATGTCCACCACCGCCCAGCGCAAGGACTTGTCCGACCCGCAGGTGATCCACGACTTCGCCCAGAACGTCGGCGATGAAACACGTCTGGATTACCTCTACGTGCTGACCGTGGCCGACATCAACGCCACCAATCCGACCCTGTGGAATTCCTGGCGCGCCAGCCTGTTGCGCCAGCTCTACACCGAGACCAAGCGCGCCTTGCGCCGCGGCCTGGAAAACCCGGTGGATCGCGAAGAGCAGATCCGTCGCACCCAAAGCGCAGCCCTGGACATCCTGGTGCGCGGCGGCACCGATCCGGACGACGTCGAGCAGCTCTGGTCGCAACTGGGCGATGACTATTTCCTGCGCCATACCGCCGGCGACGTGGCCTGGCACAGCGACGCGATCCTCCAGCAACCGGCCGATGGCGGGCCGCTGGTGCTGATCAAGGAAACCACCCAGCGCGAGTTCGAAGGTGGCACGCAGATCTTCATCTACGCCCCGGACCAGCACGACTTCTTCGCCGTGACCGTGGCGGCGATGGACCAGCTCAACCTCAACATTCACGACGCCCGGGTCATTACCTCTAGCAGCCAGTTCACCCTCGACACCTACATCGTGCTCGACACCGACGGCGACTCGATTGGCGATAACCCGGCGCGGGTCAAGCAGATCCGCGACGGCCTGACCGAAGCCCTGCGCAACCCGGCGGACTACCCGACCATCATCCAGCGCCGGGTGCCGCGCCAGCTCAAGCACTTCGCCTTCGCGCCGCAGGTAACGATCCACAACGACGCCCAGCGCCAGGTCACCGTGCTGGAGCTCAGCGCTCCGGACCGCCCGGGCCTGCTGGCGCGGATCGGCCATATTTTCCTGGAGTTCGACCTGTCGCTGCAAAACGCCAAGATCGCCACCCTCGGCGAACGGGTGGAAGACGTCTTCTTCATCACCGACGCACATAACCAGCCGCTGTCCGATCCGCAGCTGTGCAGCCGCTTGCAGGAAGCGATCGTGCAGCATTTGAGCGTCAACCAGGAACCCGATGCTCACATGACACGTATCAGCATCTGAACGAACAATCTCCCTCTGTGGGAGCGAGCTTGCTCGCGATAGCGACGGAGCATCCAGCATTGATGCTGCCTGACTCACCGCCATCGCGAGCAAGCTCGCTCCCACAAGGACCGCGCCCACATTGACGAGGCCCTTGATGAACAACGCTCTGAACCAGCTCCAGCCCTACCCGTTCGAAAAGCTCCGCGCCTTGCTTGGCAGCGTCACGCCCAACCCGGACAAACGCCCGATCGCCCTGTCCATCGGCGAACCCAAGCATCGCTCGCCCAGCTTCGTGGCTGAGGCCCTGGCCAGCAATCTGGAAAAGATGGCGGTCTACCCGACCACCCTCGGCATCCCCGAGTTGCGTGAGGCCATCACCGGTTGGTGCGAGCGCCGCTTCAACGTGCCAAACGGCTGGCTGGACCCGGCGCGCCATGTGCTGCCGGTCAATGGCACCCGTGAAGCCCTGTTCGCTTTCACCCAGACCGTAGTCAACCGTGGCGACGACGCCCTGGTGGTCAGCCCGAACCCGTTCTATCAGATCTACGAAGGCGCGGCGTTCCTGGCCGGGGCCAAGCCGCATTACCTGCCGTGCCTGGACGCGAACGGCTTCAATCCGGATTTCGATGCGGTATCGCCGGACATCTGGAAACGCTGCCAGATCCTGTTCCTGTGCTCCCCTGGCAACCCGACCGGCGCGCTGATCCCGGTGGATGTACTGAAGAAACTCATCGCCCTGGCTGACGAATATGACTTCGTCATCGCCGCGGACGAGTGCTACAGCGAACTGTACTTCGACGAACAAACCCCGCCGCCGGGGCTGCTCAGCGCCTGCGTCGAACTCGGTCGCAAGGATTTCAAGCGCTGCGTGGTGTTCCACAGCCTGTCCAAACGCTCCAACCTGCCGGGCCTGCGTTCCGGTTTCGTCGCTGGCGACGCGGACATCCTCAAGGGTTTCCTGCTGTACCGCACCTACCACGGCTGCGCGATGCCGGTTCAGACCCAACTGGCGAGCATTGCCGCGTGGAACGACGAAGTGCACGTACGCGCCAACCGCGCGCTGTACCGGGAGAAATTCGACGCGGTGCTGGAGATCCTCAGCCCGGTGCTGGACGTGCAACGCCCCGATGGCAGCTTCTACCTGTGGCCGAACGTGGCGGGCGACGATGCGACGTTCTGCCGGGACCTGTTCGAACAGGAACACGTGACGGTCGTACCGGGCTCCTACCTGTCCCGCGATGTGGATGGCGTCAACCCAGGCGCCGGACGCGTGCGCATGGCCTTGGTTGCGCCATTGGCTGAATGCGTGGAAGCGGCCGAGCGGATTCGCGCGTTCATCCAACGTCGGGGTTAATCACCCCATCGATCGTTCCCACGCTCTGCGTCACCTCCCCGAAGCGGAACGCGGAGCGTCCCTGGCGGCATTCCCACGCGGAGCGTGGGAACGATCCATAACACCGCCTCCCCTGTACAAATCTTTAGTAACGCCCAGGTTGCGCAATGCACCTATTTCGGTACACTCCACTCATGGTTGATATCGCCCCCATACTGAACGTACGTTTCTTCCGCACAGACGCCGGGAATGAGCCTGTTCGCGAATGGCTGACTGACCTGCCTCGCGAGCATAGACGGATGATCGGAACTGACATCAAGACCGTTCAGATTGGTTGGCCTATAGGTATGCCGGTGGTTCGCAAGCTGGACACTGGGCTATGGGAGGTCAGAATTGACCTTGGAGATACCATCGCCCGCGTTCTCTTCACTGTGGTGGGCTCTGACATGGTTCTACTCCACGCTTTCATAAAGAAAAGTCAAAAAACGCCAACCACCGACATGGCAACCGCCAAGCAGCGCAAAGCAAGACTATGAGGCACAGCAAATGAACAAGCACATCGGATCTGATTTTGACGACTTCCTCGCCGAGCAAGGTATCGCCGAAGAAGTTTCCGCAGCTGCGCTCAAACGCGTTATTGCCTGGCAGATTGCCGAAGCAATGAGGCTTCAGAAAGTGACCAAAAAAGCCTTGGCACAGCGGATGCACACCAGTCGCACTGCTGTTGATCGTGCGCTGGATCAGAACGATGCGGGAATGACGCTGGCAACACTTGCCAGCGCAGCGCGTGCGTTGGGTCAGAGGGTGGAAGTACGGTTGGTGCCCGAGCAGGAAGAGGCCCACGCCTAAGCGCTGCTGTGGCGAGGGGATTTATCCCCGCTGGGCTGCGTAGCGGCCCCTGAAGCAGTCAACTCAATCTGCCTGACGTATTCCGTTTGAACCTTCCCACGCTCTGCGTGGGAAGGTTCAAACACCACAAATCCCCTGTGGGAGCAAAGCTTGCTCGCGATGAGGTCGGCACTTATTACATCAAGTCCGAAGCTCTACCCGGTCCAGGCACTTGTTCGCCAACAACATCCCCAACTCAATCATCTGGGCCACCCCCAATGCTACATGTCGTCGCGAGCCGTCCTGATCGAAGGCAAGGTCGTTGAGCATTGCATTGGCCGAAGCCAGGGTTTCACTGAGGTTGGCCAGCAACACTTCGGTGTCGATACCTTCAGCCACAGTGAATAACTGTACCGAGGGCTTGGGTTCTGACTTGCTGTCGTCAGGTTTGAGGTATTGATCCAGCACACGGTCAGCGGCCTCTTGCAGCTTTTCGGGTGCGTAATCGCCGTAAGGGAAAGTGGAGGCCGGCTTTGGAGGATTGGGAGTTTCTTTGATCATGTTTATAGCTCCTAGAGAAGTGGGAGCCGCCACCGAGTCTTCTCACGGACCGGAGGGTGGCAGCCGTACGCGGGGTGAGAATCCGAGCCTCTAGGAGCCCGGCCATGCCGAAGCATGCCCGCGCACAGCCGCCATAACATAATGCGCAGACGAAAAGCGCCTGCACTTTATATGGTCGACGCCTGCGCGCCTAGAGGAGTTCGGATTCTCACGTCCGGTCGCTGAATTGGCAGCGACACCCAGAGGCTAGAGCTCTCGCTTCCGACGGACAACCTTAAAAACTTGTCGGAAACTTCGGCGCGTCTGACAGACCACGATCACTTGCTCAGACAAGAAAAGAAATAAAACGCACCTCCATAAAGCAAGCCATTGATTTCACTGGTTAAGCACCTCAACAGATCTCACACAGCCCTGTTTCAAGAATCAAGCTGGCTTGAATTCGTTATTACCGGCAGCCATGATCGCCCCGTCACCAGTGAACGCTGGCAGGAGTCTGGGTCCCTCTTCGGGTTGACCCAGCCACGCAGACGGGGCCAAGCAAGCTCAGTTGCGTGTCGATTGAAGCCGCCTTCGGGCGGCTTTGCTTTTTATGAGAACAAGGCACGCCGGGCTTTGTTGCGCCTGAAATGCCGAAGCTCCGCAAAGTGGTGGGATCTCCCCTCGCCACAAAGGGCCGGCGCATCATTGCTACTTACCCAACCCCAAATTCGCTTCAGCCAAATCCAACTCCCCCAGCACCTCACGCAACACATCATCCCCAATCTGATGATGACGACTGAGGCGATACAACTCCAACCGCTGCGCCCGGTAAGCCTTCAAGCGCAGCCGGCGTTCCAGCAGGTCCATTTCGAACGCCAGCGCCTGGGCTTCGGCGGAGTCGTTGAACACCTCCAACTGATGGCGATACTCAGACATCAGCCGCGCCTTGACCTCGGTCGCCAGCGCCGCCTGGGCCGCATCCGGCGTACTGGTCGCTTCGGCCGGCTCCTCCACTTCCAGTGCATGAATCGCCGCTTCAGCGGTTTTGCGCCAGGCCTCGCGAACTTCGTTGCGACGCTTGTCATCGGGGCTCTTCTCGATGCCACGCAGCAGCAGTGGCAAGGCAATGCAGGCCGCAATCAGCGACAGCAGAATCACCCCGGCGGCAATGAAGATCAGCAAGTCGCGCTCCGGGAATTCAACACCAGCGCTTAACAACAACGGTACCGACAACACCCCCGCCAACGTCACCGCCCCGCGCACACCGCCGAAGGTCAGCAACCAGCAGGAACGCGCCGTCGGCACCAGGGTCAACTCGCCCTTGCCGCGCCAGCGGCGCAACAGCCCGGATACGCGCCAGATGCTTTGTACCCAGACAAACCGCAGCACCAACAACACCAGGAAAATCGCCACCACGTCCAGGCAGCGATAGAACAACGCTGGCCACAACGTCGGCTCATGGCTGGTCACCGCCTTGACGATGTCCGGCAGTTGCAAGCCCAGCAGCAGGAAGATCAAGCCATTGAAGGCAAATTCCAACAGCGACCAGACACTGCGATTGAGCAGACGCGTGCCGGTCTGGCGTGGCAGCAGGTCGAGCCAGCTCTGCATCATCCCCGCCGCCACCGCCGAGAGAATCCCCGAGGCGCCCAAGCGTTCAGCCAGCACATAGGCCGCGAACGGCAGTAACAACATGAATACTACGTTGGTGGCCGGATCGTCCCAGCCCCGGGCAATCATCCAGGCCCGCAAGCGGCCCACTAGCCAACTCAAAGCCACGCCTACCAGCAATCCACCGATCGCCACCAGGACAAAGGTCAGGCTCGCGCCCGCCAGGGAAAACACGCCGGTGATCGCCGCCGCCAGGGCGAACTTGAAGGTCACCAGGCCCGACGCATCGTTCATCAAGGCTTCGCCCTGGAGCATGTGCATCAACGGCGCGGGCAAGCGGTCCCGGGCAATCGCCGAGACCGCCACGGCGTCGGTGGGTGACAGGACTGCAGCCAGGGCGAAGGCCACCGGCAACGGGATACCGGGCAGCAGCCAATGAATGAAATACCCCGCCCCAACTACCGTAAACAGCACCAACCCCACCGCCAGCGTCAGGATCGGCCCGCGCAGGCGCCAGAGTTCACGCTTGGGCATGCGCCAACCATCGGAGAACAGCAGCGGCGGCAGGAACAGAAACAGGAACAACTCGGGATCAAGCGCCACATGCAGCCCCAGCGAGGGCCAGGCCAGCACGGCGCCAGCACCAATCTGCACCAGGGGCAACGGCAGCGGGATCAACCGTCCGATCAGGCGCGACACGCCCACCAGCATCAACAGGATCAGGACGGTATAGGCGCTTTGCATAACGGACTTCCAATGACAGCCATACACATCTGCGGCAACAGCTGGCCGGTGAAGTGCCATATTAACTGCCACGGTGAACCGCTGCCTTTGCACATTGGTCGCACCTCAGCGGCGTCAATGCGCAGGCGTCCCTTGGCCGCTCCCAACCTCCACGCGGCAGGAGCGACCGACGACTATCCGACGCTAAACAGCTCGCTCGGCGGCATTGAGGGTCGAGCGGCCCGAGACAACATCGACGCCGTCACCCTCATTGTCGCTGTCTTCCCCGATCTGTTCGGCCGTCGACATTTCGACCAAGGGCAACATTCCCTGCAGCTCATCCGGATGAGCGGGACCGGCGGATAGCCTGTCCAACGCGGCGGAGGCCTTGTCCGCCAACGGCTGGGTCATCACTCCCGTTGTCACCCAGGCGGCGAGCACCGGGGCCATCGTGGCCGTAACCGTCGCCTTCCCCGCCGCCGCAACACCCGCAGGCGAAATCCCGGCGCTCCTGGCTGCGTTGACAGCGGCGGTCTGGGCCATGCCGATCGCAGTAATACCGCCGGCCAACGCTCCGAGACCACTGACCAGGCCTGTCGGCGTAACCAAGGCTTGCAGCGATTTGCTGCCATCGCGCATCGCGTCCAGCGGCAGACTGCCGACCCGCTTCGCAATGCCCATCGCAGCACTCCCTACGCCATAATTCTTGAGGTCCTTGTAACGCTGGTGCCAGTCTTGACGCCCCAACAGGTATTCCGGGCCAATCCGGTGTTTGGATTTATCGATGGAATGTTGCAGGTCATAGGCGGCCATGCCTGAAAGCGGAGAGCCGATGGCAGCTATCACAGAGTCCACCTTGCTGCCCGTTTGCGCATCGACGGTCTTCGTCACGACGGGTTGGATGACCGTACGCAACACGTTTCGCGCGGAGAAGGTCTGGAAAGTCAGGCTGCCTTCGATAGCCTGGGTCGTCAGGCTCGGCTTCACCGCCTGGGCGGCTTCCTGCATGACCGGCTCCAGATCGGCATTTTCGGCCACCAGCCACTGGGTGTCGCTGGTGGCACGCTTGATCAGGCCGTTGCCGACCGTGTCGCTGGCGCTGCTGACCAGGCCGGCAATCGCCGACAGTGCCAACGGCGCGGTAATCGAGCCATTACCGGTCACCGCCGGGACGAAGTCCAGCGCGATGGACGCCGCGCCGAAGGGAACCGAACGAAGGAATCCAACAGTGTCATGGGCCGCACGATCCAGCCGCGAGCCTTTGGTCAGCACGGCATCGACGCTTTCCGCGGTTTCCCCGTCATTGGCCAAGGTACGCGAACGATCGTCGATCAGTGCTTCGAAGGTCTCGCGATTGGCACCGTTCATATGCGGCTCGAATACCCGGGTGAGCTGGGCCTTGATTGCACCAGTCCGATTTGCCAGGTCCTGTTCAGCCGTGACGGGGCCGATCGGGACAGATGCAGCGGTCCCGGTGGCCGATGTCGTTGAATGGGGCGGGAGGGTTTCTTCAGTCTGATTGGTCAGTGGATGGGGCGGTGTCAGGGAGATGGAATCCATGGGCGGGTCTCTTGTGCGCAAAAGTGCTGGGTTTACCTGCGCTGTGTGGCCACCTCTTTCCTATCGGTTCCGCCTCGTCCGATCCGTCGCGACAGTCAAGGCACTGAAAGGAACGACGTGGCATAATCGTCCGCTGATTTTCAGGACGATACCGGGAACGTTTTGGGGGAGCATTCATGCCCAAGGAAAACAAGCACTTACAGCTTTTCGGCATCAAAGCCTGCGATACGATGAAAAAAGCGCGTACCTGGCTCGATGAGCACGCGGTGCGCTATGACTTTCACGATTACAAAACTGCCGGCATCGACCGTGAGCGCCTGACCCAATGGTGCAACGAGCATGGCTGGCAAGTGGTGTTGAACCGTGCCGGTACGACCTTTCGCAAACTCGACGACGAACGCAAAGCCGATCTCGACCAGCCGAAAGCCATCGAACTGATGCTCGCCCAACCCTCGATGATCAAGCGCCCGGTGCTTGACCTCGGTGACCGAACCCTGATTGGCTTCAAGCCAGATATTTATGCGGCAGAGATCAAGTAAGCCTGCCCAGTCCATTTTGTAGAGGTAATTTCATGTCCACTACCCTGTTCAGCCTGGCCTTCGGTGTCGGCACTCAAAACCGTCAAGGCGCCTGGCTGGAAGTGTTCTACGCACAGCCGCTGCTCAACCCGTCGGCTGACATCGTCGCAGCCATCGCGCCGATTCTCGGCTACGGCGAAGGCAACCAGGCCATCACCTTCACCACCGCCCAGGCCTCGCAACTGGCAGAAGCACTCAAGGGTGTCGATGCCGCGCAAGCCGCGCTGCTGACCCGCCTGGCCGAAAGCCACAAGCCGCTGGTCGCCACGCTGCTGGCCGAAGACGCCCAGCTGTCTTCCACGCCTGAGGCCTACCTCAAGCTGCACCTGCTGTCCCATCGCCTGGTCAAGCCTCATGGCCTGAACCTGGCCGGCATCTTCCCGCTGCTGCCGAACGTGGCCTGGACCAGCCAGGGCGCGATCGACTTGAGCGAACTGGCTGAGCATCAGCTCGAAGCCCGCCTGCGTGGCGAGCTGCTGGAAGTGTTCTCGGTGGACAAGTTCCCGAAAATGACCGACTACGTGGTTCCGGCCGGCGTGCGTATCGCCGATGCCGCACGGGTCCGCCTGGGCGCCTACGTGGGCGAAGGCACCACCGTGATGCACGAAGGTTTCGTCAACTTCAACGCTGGCACCGAAGGCCCGGGCATGATCGAAGGCCGTGTTTCGGCGGGCGTATTCGTCGGCAAGGGCTCGGACCTGGGCGGCGGTTGCTCGACCATGGGCACCCTGTCGGGCGGCGGCAACATCGTGATCAAGGTCGGCGAAGGCTGCCTGATCGGCGCCAACGCCGGCATCGGTATCCCACTGGGCGACCGCAACACCGTGGAGTCGGGCCTGTACGTGACCGCCGGCACCAAAGTGAAGCTGCTGGACGAAAACAACCAACTGGTCAAAGTGGTCAAGGCCCGCGACCTGGCCGGCCAGCCTGACCTGTTGTTCCGCCGCAACTCCGAGACCGGTGCGGTGGAATGCAAGACGCACAAATCGGCCATCGAGCTGAACGAAGCACTGCACGCCCACAACTAAGCTTCACACCACCACCTGTGGGAGCGAGCCTTTTTGTGGGAGCCAAGCTTGGCTCCCACAAAAAAAGCCCGCTCCCACAGGGTCCGGCGTCATTCGAGCAGGGCCCGAAAGCATGTTGATCCAATCCCCCTGGCGTGCCGATTTCCCGGCCATCGCCGCCCTGCAACGGCAAGGCCAGACCTACCTGGACAGCGCCGCCACCACGCAAAAACCCCAAGCACTGCTGGATGCCCTGACGCATTACTACGTCAATGGCGCGGCCAACGTGCACCGTGCGCAACATTTGCCGGGCGCCCATGCCACACAGGCGTTCGAGGACAGCCGCCTCAAGGTTTCGCAGTGGCTCAATGCCGGAAACTGCGGACAAGTAGTCTTCACCCACGGCGCCACTTCGGCGCTGAACCTACTGGCCTATGGGCTGGAACATCTATTCAACCCGGGCGATGAGATCGTCATCAGCGCCCTGGAACACCACGCCAACCTGCTGCCGTGGCAGCAACTGGCCGAACGCCGTTCATTGACCCTGGCGGTGTTGCCACTGGATGCCGACGGGGTGATCGACCCTGGCGCCGCCGCCGAACTGATCGGCCCGCGTACGCGCTTGCTGGCGGTGAGCCAGTTATCCAATGTGCTCGGGGCCTGGCAGCCGGTGCCGGCGCTGCTGGCGCTGGCCAAGGCCCAGGGCGCGCTGACGGTGATCGACGGTGCCCAAGGCGTGGTTCACGGTCGCCACAACGTGGAGGCGCTGGGTTGCGACTTTTACGTGTTTTCCAGCCACAAACTCTACGGCCCCGATGGGCTGGGCGTGCTGTTTGGCCGTACCGAAGCCCTCGGCAACTTGCGTCATTGGCAGTTCGGCGGCGAAATGGTGCAACAGGCCGATTACCACAGCGCCAGCTTCCGCCCGGCGCCGCTGGGTTTCGAAGCGGGCACGCCGCCGATTGCCAGCGTGATCGGCCTGGGGGCGACCCTGGATTACCTGTCCGACCTCGACCCGCTGGCGGTCATCGAGCATGAGGCAGCGCTGCATGACTACCTGCTCCATGGCCTGTTGGCCCGCAACGGCGTTCGCCTGGTGGGCAACCCGCGCCTGGCCCTGGTCAGCTTCGTGGTCGAAGGCATCCACAACGCCGACCTGGCCCACCTGCTGACCGAGCAAGGCATCGCCGTGCGCGCCGGGCATCACTGCGCAATGCCGTTGTTCAAGCATTTGAATCTGTCGGGGGCGATTCGGGTGTCGCTGGCGCTGTACAACGACTCCGCTGATCTCGAGCGTTTCTTCGAGGCGCTGGACCAGGCCCTGGAGATGCTCCGATGAACCTGCCCGCCGAGGCCGCCACCGCGCTGCAGATTTTCCAGGACGCGTCAGGTTGGGAACAACGCGCCCGACTGCTGATGCAATGGGGCGAGCGCCTGCCGCCCCTGAGCGACGAAGACAAGTGCGAGGCCAACCTCGTCCACGGCTGTGAAAGTCAGGTGTGGCTGGTGGGTCAGTTGCACGACGGGCATTGGCAGTTTTGCGCCAGCAGCGATGCGCGGTTGATCCGTGGGCTGGTGGCGTTGCTGTTGGCGCGGGTCAACGGATTGTCCGCTGAAGAGTTGCAGCAGGTGGATTTGCCGGGCTGGTTCAATCAGTTGGGATTGTCGCGACAGTTGTCGCCGTCGCGTAGCAATGGCTTGAATGCAGTGTTGAAGCGGATGCTTGAGCTGACTGAATGATCGCCATCGCGAGCAGGCTCGCTCCCACAGGGGATCCGTGTCGTACACAAAATTTGTGTTCCTTGAGATCCAATGTGGGAGCGAGCCTGCTCGCGATGAAGGCATCAGCTCCAGTGCTCAAACCTGAGGCTTGACCCTATCCGCCGGCCGCCGCACACCCGCCACGATCTTATCCACAGCCTTGGTCGCCGCGACCATGCCGAACGTCGCCGTCACCATCATCACCGCGCCGAACCCGCCGGCGCAGTCGAGCTTGACGCCGTCGCCGACAAAACTCTTCTGCAAGCAAATGCTGCCGTCCGGTTTCGGGTAGCGCAGTTGTTCGGTGGAGAACACGCAGGGCACGCTGTAGTGACGGGTCACGGTGCGGGAAAAGCCGTAGTCGCGGCGCAAGGTGGAGCGCACCTTGGAGGCCAGCGGATCGTTGAACGTACGGTTCAAGTCGCAAACCTGGATCAGCGTCGGGTCGATCTGCCCGCCCGCGCCGCCGGTGGTGATGATCTGGATCTTGCGGCGCTTGCACCAGGCGATCAGCGCAGCCTTGGCGTTGACGCTGTCGATGCAGTCGATCACGCAATCGATGTTCGGCGTGATGTATTCGGCCATGGTGTCGCGGGTGACGAAGTCGGCCACCGCGTGCACGGTGCAGTCGGGGTTGATCCCGCGCAGTCGCTCGGCCATCACCTCCACCTTGGGTTTGCCGACGGTACTGTCCAGGGCGTGCAACTGACGGTTGGCGTTGCTGACGCAGACATCGTCCAGGTCAAACAGCGAGATCTCGCCCACGCCGCAACGGGCAATGGCTTCCGCCGCCCAGGAGCCGACACCGCCAACCCCGACAATCGCCACATGGGCCGCCCGCAGGCGCTCCAGGCCTTCGATGCCATACAAACGGGCGATACCGGCAAACCGTGGATCTTCTGTACTCATGACCATTACCCCAAAAACCGGCGCGCATTATAGGGCTTTGTCTCGGCAATTTAAGCAAAACCTCTGTGGGAGCGAGCTTGCTCCCACAGGTTTTGTGCTCCACCTGTCCCGCACCAGGGGCCCATGGTGGTCGTTTTGCTATAAGATAACCGCCATTTTGCGCGAGCCAGCCCGCGCCTGCATAAGCCTTGCGTTCACACTATATTCCCGGAGCTTTCATGACGGCCCACGCCGACCTCTCGCCGACCCTGCAACTCGCCTGCGACCTGATCCGCCGTCCGTCCGTGACGCCGGTGGATGCCGATTGCCAGAAACTGATGATGCAGCGCCTGGGCAACGCGGGCTTTGCGCTCGAACCGATGCGTATCGAGGATGTGGATAACTTCTGGGCCAGCCATGGCAAGCATGACGGCCCGGTGCTGTGCTTCGCCGGGCACACCGACGTGGTGCCGACCGGTCCGGTGCAGGCCTGGCAGCTCGACCCGTTCGATGCGGTCATCGACGAACAGGGCATGCTCTGCGGCCGTGGCGCGGCAGACATGAAAGGCAGCCTGGCGGCGATGGTTGTGGCGGCCGAACGGTTCGTCGCCGACTACCCGGACCACAAGGGCTCACTGACCTTCCTGATTACCAGCGATGAAGAAGGCCCGGCCCACCACGGCACCAAAGCCGTGGTCGAACGCCTCAAGGCCCGTCAGGAACGACTGGACTGGTGCATCGTCGGCGAACCGTCGAGCACCACGCTGGTGGGCGACGTGGTCAAGAATGGCCGGCGCGGTTCCCTCGGCGCGAAGTTGACCGTGCGCGGCAAGCAAGGCCACGTGGCTTATCCACACCTGGCGAAGAACCCGATCCACCTGGCCGCGCCCGCCTTGGCTGAACTGGCCGCCGAGCATTGGGACCACGGCAACGACTTCTTCCCGCCGACCAGTTTCCAGATCTCCAACCTCAATTCCGGCACCGGCGCGACCAACGTGATCCCCGGTGATCTGGTGGCGGTGTTCAACTTCCGCTTTTCCACCGAATCCACCGTCGAAGGCCTGCAACAGCGCGTTGCCGATATCCTCGACAAGCATCAGCTGGACTGGCACATCGACTGGGCGCTGTCCGGCCTGCCGTTCCTCACCGAACCCGGTGCGCTGCTCGACGCCGTATCGTCGAGCATCAAGGACGTCACCGGGCGCGAGACCCAGGCGTCCACCAGCGGCGGCACGTCCGACGGTCGCTTCATCGCCACCATGGGCACGCAAGTGGTGGAGCTGGGGCCGGTCAACGCGACCATCCACCAGGTCAACGAACGCGTGCTGGCCGCCGATCTCGATGTGCTGACCGAGATCTACTACAAGACGCTGATCAAGTTGCTCGCCTGATGCTCGCCTGCCCGATCTGCAGTGAACCGCTGAACGCGGTGGACAACGGCGTGGTCTGCCCGGCCGGCCACCGCTTCGACCGCGCGCGGCAGGGTTACCTGAACCTGCTGCCGGTGCAGCACAAGAACAGCCGCGACCCCGGTGACAACCAGGCGATGGTCGAAGCCCGCCGCGACTTCCTCAACGCCGGGCATTACGCCCCGGTCGCCCGGCGCCTGGCGGAACTGGCCGCCGAACGCGCGCCCGGACGCTGGCTGGACATCGGCTGTGGCGAGGGCTACTACACCGCGCAGATCGCCGAAGCGTTGCCCAACGCCGATGGCTATGCCCTGGACATTTCCCGCGAGGCGGTCAAGCGCGCCTGCAAACGCAACCCGCAGCTGACCTGGTTGATCGCCAGCATGGCCCGGGTGCCGCTGGCGGACGGCTGCTGCCAGTTCCTGGCCAGCGTATTCAGCCCGCTGGACTGGCAGGAGGCCAAGCGCTTGCTCAGCCCCGGCGGCGGCCTGATGAAAGTCGGCCCCACCGCCGGCCACTTGATGGAATTGCGCGAGCGCCTGTACGACGAAGTGCGCGAGTACACCGACGACAAGCACCTGGCCCTGGTGCCGCCGGGCATGGTGCTGGATCACAGCGAAACCCTCGAATTCAAGCTGACCCTCGACAGTGGCCAGGACCGCGCCAACCTGCTGGCCATGACGCCCCACGGCTGGCGCGCCAGTGCCGAACGCCGTGCCAGCGTGATCGAGCAGGCCGAGCCGTTCCAGGTCACGGTGTCGATGCGCTACGATTATTTCGTTCTTCAATAACCTTTTGATTCCGGTCCCGGGCAACCGCTCGGGCCCCGTTAAATCCGCGAATGGATTTTTCAAGACCGCAGCGAGGACATCCATGCGCCAACCCGATATCGAGATTTACCTCAAAGACGCCGACGTCGACCACAAGGCCATCGCCGCCTGGCTCGGCCAGGCCCTGGGCCCGTGCAGCGACTGGGTGCAGAAAGGCCAGACCTACAAGTGCAAGGCCGGCAACATCCCGGTGACCTGGCTGCCCAAGGCCGTGGGCAAATGGAACAGCCTGTACCTGGAAAGTGACCAGACCCCGTGGGAAGACGACATCGCCTGCGCCCGCGCCGCCTTCGCCGCACTGAATGTCGAAGTGCGCTGCGCGCCTGGGTCATGGGTCGAGGAAGAAGGCGAGGAGTCGGCGGATCGCTGGATTCGCATCAGCGCCGATGGGGAAGAAGAGATTACCTGGAAGACGGCGTGACGCCAGTCTCAGGAGCAGCCTAGATCCAAATGTGGGAGCACTGTGGGAGCAAAGCTTGCTCGCGATGGCGGAGGTACATTCAACATCGATGCAAGCTGACCTACCACTGTCGCGAGCAAGCTTTGCTCCCACAGGGATCTACCACGGCTTCAAGAGTGGGGTTACAACCCCACCACATCCTCAGCCTGCAAGCCCTTCTGCCCTTCCACGACCGCGTACTCGACCTGCTGGCCTTCGGTCAGTGAACGGTGGCCTTCGCCGCGGATGGCGCGGTAATGCACGAACACATCCGCCCCGCCTTCACGCTGGATGAAGCCGTAGCCCTTCGCGTCGTTGAACCACTTCACACTGCCGGTTTCCCGTGCTGCCATGATGCTCACTCCCATTTTTATTTTTTGAGTCGGCTTTTCCCGCCCAACCGCAAAAGGCAAAGCCGTACGAATTTTAGCCACCCTCCGGCCATCCATAAGGGAGGCCGTGGCAGTCACTGGCCGAGTATATGACACACGAGAAAACTCTCAACTGACTTTACTTCGGCGCTTTTTTGCCGATTTTCGGCGAATCCGGCACACTGGCGCCCGCCCCATCCCATTCACTCATGCAGAAGCCGTATGACCCGCTCCCCGTTCCGCCGTCTTGTGTTTGGCACCCTGCGCCGACTGTTGTACCTCTGGGTTCGCTCAGAGACGATCAACCAGTCGTCCTTCACCCTCAACCTCGACCGCAGTCGTCCGGTGTTCTACGTCCTGCAAGATCCTTCGCTCACTGACCTGGCGGTGCTCGACACCGAATGCACCAAGGCCGGCCTGCCCCGTCCGGTGCTGCCGGTCTCGGTGGGCAACCTGCTGGAACCGGCGGCGTTTTTCTACCTGACGCCAGCGCCGGACTGGATCGGCCGCCAGGACAAGCGCGGTGCGCCGCCCACCCTGACTCGGCTGGTCAACGCCTTGACCCACAATGCCGCCGAAGACGCCCAGATCATCCCGGTCAGCGTGTTCTGGGGGCAGTCGCCCGACAGCGAATCCAGTCCCTGGAAACTGTTGTTCGCCGACAGTTGGGCCGTCACCGGACGCCTGCGCCGCCTGTTGAGCATCATGATTCTGGGGCGCAAGACTCGCGTGCAGTTCTCCGCGCCGATCCACCTGCGCGAGCTGATCGAACACGACAAGGGCCACGAACGCACTGTACGCATGGCCCAGCGGATCCTGCGGGTGCATTTCCGCAATCTGAAAGCAGCGGTCATCGGCCCCGACATCTCCCACCGACGCAACCTGGTCAAGGGCCTGTTGAACCAGCCGCTGGTCAAGCAGGCGATTGCCGAGGAAGCCGAGCGGGAAAAGATCTCCGCCGAAAAAGCCAAGGCCCAGGCCCTGCGCTACGGCAACGAGATCGCCTCGGACTACACCTACACCGCGATCCGTTTCCTGGAAGTGGTGCTGAGCTGGTTCTGGAACAAGATCTACGACGGCATCAAGGTCAACCACATCGAAGGCGTGCAGAACGTCGCCCAAGGCCACGAAGTCATCTACGTGCCGTGCCACCGCAGCCACATCGACTACCTGCTGCTGTCGTACCTGCTGTTTCGCAACGGCCTGACGCCGCCGCACATCGCCGCCGGCATCAACCTCAACATGCCAGTGATCGGCGGCCTGCTGCGCCGTGGCGGGGCGTTCTTCATGCGTCGCACCTTCAAGGGCAACCCGCTCTACACCGCCGTGTTCAACGAATACCTGCACACGCTGTTCACCAAAGGTTTTCCGGTGGAGTACTTCGTCGAGGGTGGACGTTCGCGCACCGGGCGCATGCTGCAACCCAAGACCGGCATGCTCGCCATCACCCTGCGCAGCTTCCTGCGCTCGTCGCGCATGCCCATCGTGTTCGTGCCGGTCTACATCGGTTATGAGCGCGTACTGGAAGGCCGCACCTACCTGGGCGAACTGCGCGGGGCCAGCAAGAAAAAAGAATCGATCTTCGACATCTTCAAGGTCATCGGCGCCCTCAAGCAACGCTTCGGCCAGGTGGCGGTGAACTTCGGCGAACCGATCAAGCTGGCGGAATTCCTCGACGGCGAACAACCGGATTGGCGCCAACAGGAACTGGGCCCGCAATTCAAACCGGCCTGGCTCAACGCGACCACCAACCGCCTCGGCGAGCGCGTGGCCCGGCACCTGAACGAAGCCGCGGCGATCAACCCGGTCAACCTCGTCGCCCTGGCGCTGTTGTCCACCAGCCGCCTGGCCCTGGACGACCGCGCCATGGCCCGGGTGCTCGACCTGTACCTGGCGTTGCTGCGCAAGGTCCCGTACTCGCCCCACACCACCCTGCCCGAAGGCGATGGCCGGGCGCTGATCGAACATGTAAAAGGCATGGACCTGCTGTCGGAACAGAGCGATGCCCTGGGCAAGATTCTGTACCTGGATGAGCAGAACGCGGTACTGATGACCTACTACCGCAACAACGTCCTGCACATCTTCGCCCTGCCGGCGTTGCTGGCGAGCTTCTTCCAGAGCAGCTCGCGCATGAGCCGCGAGCAGATCCTGCGCTACACCCATGCGTTGTACCCGTACCTGCAATCGGAGCTGTTCATTCGCTGGTCGCTGGAAGAACTGGATGGCGTGGTCGACCAGTGGCTCGAAGCATTCGTCGAACAGGGCCTGCTGCGTTTCGAAAATGACCTGTACCTGCGTCCGGCGCCGAGTTCGCGGCACTTCGTGCTGCTGACTCTGCTGTCAAAAAGCATCGCCCAGACCTTGCAGCGCTTCTACATGACCGTTTCGCTGCTGCTCAACAGCGGCCAGAACACCATCAGCGCCGAAGAACTGGAAGACCTCTGCACCGTCATGGCCCAGCGCCTGTCGATCCTGCATGGCCTGAATGCGCCGGAGTTCTTCGACAAGAGCCTGTTCCGCCACTTCATCCAGACCATGCTCGACCTCGACGTACTGCGCCGCGACGAGGCCGGCAAACTCAGCTACCACGAACTGCTGGGCGAACTGGCCGAAGGCGCGGCCAAGCGAGTGCTGCCGGCGGAAATTCGCCTGTCGATCCGCCAGGTGGCGCTGCATCGCAGTGAAGATGCCGCAGAGGTCGCCATCAGCCCCGACAGTTGAAGGTTGTCGATCACTCACCGAGAAGCATGGAACGCTTGCGGTGAGTTGATGGGACAGTCAACCAGCTTACTCCGACGCTGCGCAGCGGCTAAGGCGACGTCAAACCAAGAAAAGACCTACAGAGAACTTTGGAGCAGGCCTTTAGGATGGGCTCACGTCAATGTCGACGTACTGAAAAGGAATTCAGCATGAACATCATCACGTTAACCCTGCAACTGCCCGAAGGCTTTCAACTCCCGGAAGCCGCTCGCACCGAAGTCAGTGTGCAAAATGCTGCCGGCGCTCAGATCAGCGCCAGCGGTGGCCAGGGTTCCAACATGGCGCCTAAGGAGCCAGTGGCCCAGCAGCCTTGGCAATATCGCTTTCTCCTCGACCCCAAGACGACGCCCGTAGGGGAGGAACTCTCGGTCAAGGCACAAGCGTACGAAGGTGACACCGCGCTTTTTCTTGAAACCGAACAGGCCTTCACCTGGGATGGCGGCAATCAACACGTTGACATCCTGCTGAGCCTGGCGCCAGCATCGCTGGCTGAAACTGTTCAAGCGCCCGCGTTCGGTTCCTGAACCGCGACGTTACGAATGGATGCTTGGACGCAAATCCGCTAAATGCTCATTGACGCCCGCGTGGCTGGCGTCAATGAGCCAGGTGCTTCCAATGAAAAAACTCGCTCTGCTTGCATCCATGGCGCTACTGGCCGCTTGCCAATCGACAACCCCACCCTCCGCGTCCCTCGATGGCGAAGTCTTCTATCTGCAACGCATTGCCCTGCCGCCCAACGCTACCTTGAGCGTGAGCCTGCAGGACGTTTCCCTGGCCGACGCCCCTGCGGTGGTACTCGATGAGCAGAGCGGCCCGATCAAAGGCCAGGTCCCACTGCCGTTCCACCTCAGTTATGATCCGGCCCAGGTCAAGCCCGGGCATCGTTATGCCGTGAGTGCCCGCATCGAAGTGGACGGCCAGTTGATGTTCATCACCACTGAACAACACGCCGTGCAACTCGATGGCAAGGATCCGCAGCCGTTGAAGATCCGCGTCAACGCCGCACGCTGATTCCTTTTTCAAACTTTCATCAAGGACGCCATCATGCTTCTTTCAACCCTCCGTTTCACCAGCCTGTGCGCAGGCCTGCTGATCTGCGCCAATGCCATGGCCCTGTCCCTGGGCGACCTGTCGCAAAAAGACGCCACGGGCGGACTCAAGGACGCCTTGACCCAAGGCGCGCAGGTAGCGGTCAAGCAACTGGGCACACCCGGCGGCTTCAGCAACAACCCGGATGTGAAGATCGAACTGCCGGGCAAGCTCGGCAAAGTCGCCAGCAAGATGAAAGCCTTCGGCATGGGTGATCAGGTCGATCAACTGGAAACCAGCATGAACCAGGCCGCCGAAGCTGCGGTGGTCCAGGCCCAGCCGATCCTGGTCAATGCCGTGAAGAACATGAGCGTGGACGATGCCAAGGGCATTCTCAGCGGCGGCCAAGACTCCGCCACGCAATACCTGAACAAGAGCAGCCGCGAGCAGATCCGCGCCAAGTTCCTGCCCATCGTCAAGCAAGCCACCGACAAGGTCGGCCTGGCGCAGAAATACAATGCCTTCGCCGGCCAGGCCGCGACCTTCGGCGTGCTGGACGCCAAGAGCGCCAACATCGAAAACTACGTGACCGAGCAGGCGCTGGACGGGTTGTTCGAGATGATCGGCAAGCAGGAAGCCACCATTCGCCAGAATCCGGCGGCTGCGGCGACCAGTTTGGCGAAGAAGGTATTCGGTACGCTCTGAGTCTCAATCCGAAACAACTGTGGGAGCGAGCTTGCTCGCGATGGCGGTATTGGCTTCAACATCTTGGTTGACTGTTACACCGCTATCGCGAGCAAGCTCGCTCCCACATTGGATCTGTTCTGGCCTCTGAACGCCTCAGGTTTTCTTGACCCTGAACCACGCCGCATACAACGCCGGCAGGAACAACAGCGTCAACGCCGTCGCCACAATCAACCCGCCCATTATCGCCACGGCCATCGGGCCGAAGAACAGGCTGCGTGACAGCGGGATCATCGCCAGCACCGCCGCCAGTGCGGTGAGCACAATCGGGCGGAAGCGGCGTACCGTCGCTTCGATGATCGCCTGCCAGGGCGACAGCCCCGCCTTGATGTCCTGTTCGATCTGGTCCACCAGGATCACCGAGTTGCGCATGATCATCCCCGACAGCGCGATCGTGCCGAGCATGGCGACGAAACCAAACGGCTGGCGGAACATCAACAGGAACAGCGTGACACCGATCAACCCCAGCGGTGCGGTGAGAAACACCATGACGGTGCGTGAGAAACTGCGCAGTTGCAGCATCAGCAAGGTCAGCACCACCACGATGAACAACGGCACCCCGGCGTTCACCGATTTCTGGCCGCGGGCCGAATCCTCTACCGTACCGCCCACCTCCAGCAGGTATCCGTCCGGCAGTTCTGCACGAATCGGGTCCAGGGTCGGGAAGATCTGCTGCACCAAGGTCGCCGGTTGTTCCTTGCCGTAGATATCGGCCCGTACGGTCACGCTCGGCAAGCGGTTGCGGTGCCAGATCACGCCTTCTTCGAAGCCGTATTCCAGGGTCGCAATCTGCGACAGGGCAACGCTCTTGCCGTTGTCGGTCGGCACCGCCAGGCTCGGCAGCAACGACAGTTCGGTGCGCTCATGCACCGTGCCACGCAGCAGGATTTCGATCAGCTCGTTGTCTTCCCGATACTGACTGACGCTGGAGCCAGTGAGGGAGCTGCGCAGGAAACTCGCCAGGTTGGCCGTGCTCACGCCCAGGGCTCGGGCGCGGTCCTGGTCGACGTTCAGGTACACCACCTTGCTCGGCTCTTCCCAGTCCAGGTGCACATTGGTCACGTAAGGGTTTTCGCGAACTTTCTCCGCCACTTTGCGCGCCAGGGCGCGAACCTTTTCGATGTGTTCGCCCGTGACGCGGAACTGCACCGGGTAGCCGACTGGAGGGCCGTTTTCCAGACGGGTGACCCGCGAGCGCAGGGTCGGGAATTGTTCGTTCAGGGTCGAGATCAACCAACTGCGCAAAGGCTCGCGGTCTTCGATGGTCTTGGCCAGCACCACGAACTGGGCGAAGCTGGACGCTGGCAATTGTTGATCCAGCGGCAGGTAGAAACGCGGCGAACCGGTGCCGACGTAGGCCACGTAATTGTCGATGCCCACGTGGTCCTTGAGCAGCGCTTCAAGGCGCTTGACCTGCTCGGCGGTGTTGCTCAGGGAGGCGCCTTCCTGCAGCTTCAGGTCGACCATCAGTTCCAGCCGCCCCGATGCCGGGAAGAACTGCTGCGGCACGAAACGGAACAACACCACCGAGCCGACGAACAACAGCACGGTCAGGATGATGACAGTTTTGCGACGACGCACGCACCACTCCACCATCCGCCGGACACGCTTATAGAACGGCGTGCCGTACGGGTCGGTCTGGCCGTCAGCCGTGCCATGTTTGGCCGCGTGAATTTTCGCCAGGTCCGGCAGGAGCTTTTCCCCCAGGTAAGGCACGAACACCACGGCAGCCACCCAGGACGCCAGCAGCGCCAGGGTCACGACCTGGAAAATCGAACGGGTGTATTCGCCGGTGCCCGATTGCGCAGTGGCGATTGGCAGGAAGCCAGCCGCGGTGATCAACGTACCGGTGAGCATCGGGAATGCCGTGCTGGTCCACGCGAAACTGGCGGCCTTGATCCGGTCAAAGCCCTGCTCCATCTTGATCGCCATCATCTCCACCGCGATGATCGCGTCGTCCACCAGTAGCCCCAGTGCCAATACCAGCGCACCGAGGGAAATCTTGTGCAGGCCGATACCCAGGTAATACATCGCGGCAAACGTCATTGCCAGCACCAGCGGGATCGCCAGGGCCACCACCATCCCAGTGCGCAACCCCAAGGAGAAGAAGCTCACCAGCAACACAATCGTCAGAGCTTCCACCAGCACCTGGACGAACTCACCAACCCCGGTCTTCACCGCCGCCGGTTGGTCCGACACCTTGCGCAATTGCATGCCGGCCGGGAGCGTGTTCTGGATCCGGGCAAAATCGACCTCGAGGGCCTTGCCCAACACCAGGATGTCACCACCTTCCTTCATGGCCACGGCCAGGCCAATGGCGTCTTCGCCCATGAAACGCATGCGTGGCGCCGGTGGATCGTTGAACCCCCGGCGCACATCGGCCAGATCGCTGATGCGGAACGTACGATCGGCAACCCGGATCGGGAAGTTGCGGATCTCTTCCACGGACTGAAAATTCCCGGAAACCCGTAGCTGCAATCGCTCGCTGCCGGTTTCGAAGAAGCCGGCGGTCGATACGGCGTTCTGCTCTTCCAGAGCCTGCTGGACCGCCGCCAAGGGCAGGCCGAGGGTCGCCAGCTTGACGTTCGACAGCTCGATCCAGATCTTCTCGTCCTGCAAACCGAGCAGCTCGACCTTGCCCACGTCCTTGACCCGTTGCAGCTGGATCTGGACGCGATCGGCGTAGTCCTTGAGCACGGCGTAGTCGAAGCCGTCACCGGTCAGCGCATAGATGTTGCCGAAGGTGGTGCCGAATTCATCGTTGAAAAATGGCCCTTGGATACCCGGCGGCAAGGTGTGGCGGATGTCACTGATCTTCTTGCGTATCTGGTACCACAGCTCGGGAATCTGCACCGAATGCAGGGAGTCGCGGGCCACGAAGGTCACCTGGGACTCGCCCGGACGGGAGAACGAGACGATCCGTTCGTAATCGCCGGTTTCCATCAGCTTCTTTTCAATGCGCTCAGTGACCTGACGCGAGACTTCCTCGGCCGTGGCGCCCGGCCAGTTGGTGCGGATGACCATGGCCTTGAAGGTGAACGGTGGGTCTTCGCTCTGGCCGAGCTTGGTGTAGGAAAGCGCGCCAACGATCGCCAGCAACAGCATCAGGAACAGTACAATCTGGCGGTTGCGCAGCGCCCATTCGGAAAGATTGAAACCCATCGGGGATTACTCCTTGGCCGTCAGGTTGACCACGCGGTTGGAGCGATCCACCGGCCGCACCTGCTGGCCGTCGAGGAGCACATGCACGCCGGCCGCCACCACCCAGTCATCTGGGTTGAGGCCTTCAAGCACCGGAACGGTCTTTTCGCCGAAGGCGCCGACCCGCACCGGGACTTTTTTCAGGGTGTTGTTGGCGTTGACCACCCAAACGTACGTCGCGCCATTTTCAGCCGTCAGGGCCGACAAGGGCACCGACAGCGGCACCTTGTCGGCAGTCTGGATAAACACCCGGGCGCTCTGGCCCAGCTCGGCCGGGACACTGCCAGCAGTGAAGGCCACACGGGCGGCGAAGGTACGGGACTTGGGGTCGGCGGCCGGCGAGAGCTCGCGAATACGTCCGCTGAAACGCTGGTCGGGCTGGCTCCACAGTTCGACCGAAACCGGCTGGCCGATCTTGAACCGGCCAAAACCCTGTTCCGGCAGGCTGATCAGCACTTCACGCTCGCCGTCGGTCGCCAGGGTGAACACCGTTTGACCGGCCGCCACCACCTGCCCGACCTCCACCGAACGCCGCGCAACCACGCCATCCTGGGGCGCACGCAGCACCGAATAGCTGGCCTGGTTGTTGGCGACGTCGAACTCGGCCTTGATCTGCTTGAGCCGCGCGGTGCCGGAGCGGTAAAGGTTTTCGGCATTGTCGTACTGGGAGCGGCTGACCATCTGCCGTTCC
Organism: Pseudomonas sp. H1_F01; assembly: GCF_054681425.1. Lineage (NCBI taxonomy): Bacteria > Pseudomonadati > Pseudomonadota > Gammaproteobacteria > Pseudomonadales > Pseudomonadaceae > Pseudomonas > Pseudomonas sp. H1_F01. The sequence continues at coordinate 5,552,405 of NZ_CP162823.1, forward strand.
ATCAAGGTTTTGTAGCGGTCACGCTCGGCGCGCACCAGATTCAGGTTAGCCTCGGCGGCAGCGACCTGGGCACGGGAGGCCTCCAGTTGCAGGCGCACATCTTCGGGATCGAGTTCGGCCAGTGGTTGATTGGCCTTGACCCGCTGGCCCTCTTCGACCAGTCGTCGGCTCACCTTGCCGCCAATGCGAAAGGCCAGGTCGGGCTCGAACCGTGCTCGCACTTCACCGGGGTAACTGTCCATCGCCTGGGTTGAAGGTTGTGGTTTCACCACCAGGGCCGGGCGCACGGCGACCGGGACCGGCTCGTCATGACCGCACGCAGACAATAAAAAAGCCAGGGTGACTGGCACGGCGAGGGGCAAGGCATAGCGGAACATGGCGAGTGACCTTTCGCTAATGGTGCTTGGAATAATTATACTGGCGAGTATGTTATTAATAGCAAACTCACCAGTCCAGTATTAAAGCGAAGAAATGTCGAACAATCCTCCAATCCCTTCCGGCCCCGGCCGTCCCAAGGACTTGGCCAAGCGCCAGGCCATTCTCGACGCGGCGAAGAAACTGTTCATGCATCTGGGTTATGCCAGCACCAGTATGGACGCCGTCGCCACTGAGGCGGGCGTGTCGAAACTTACGGTCTACAGCCATTTCAAGGACAAGGAGACGCTATTTTCCTCCGCCGTGATCGCCAAGTGTGAGGAACAGGTACCGACGCTTTTTTTTGAATGGCCTGACGGCGTTCCGATCGAAAATGTGTTGTTGAACATCGCTCGCGGTTTCAACCAACTGATCAACAGCGACGAATCGCTGAATCTGCATCGGTTGATCATGGCCTTGGGTAGCCAGGACCCGAAGCTGTCGTCGATTTTCTTCGAAGCCGGCCCGCAACGGATACTCTCAGGCATGGAACGCCTGCTGACCAAGGTCAACCAGCACGGCGCCCTGAGCATCGACAAACCGCGCAACGCCGCCGAGCATTTCTTCTGCCTGATCAAGGGCGCAGCGAACTTCCGCCTGTTGTATGGCTGCGGCGCGCCACTGGAACCTGAAGCGGCCGAGGCCCATGTGCAGGAAGTGGTGGAGTTGTTTATGCGGGCTTATCGGCCTTAGGCCTGCCACCGGTTTCTCTGACTGAGGTGGACCTGCGGGAGCAAAGCTTTCCCTGACAGAGGTTGACCTGTGGGAGCAAAGCTTTCCCCGACAGAGGTTGACCTGTGGGAGCAAAGCTTGCTCGCGATGGCGGCGCTGCGATCTCTCAGAACACCGCGTCATCGTTCATCGCGAGCAAGCTTTGCTCCCACAGATCATTCTTCTCCGACAGAACACCTTTTCCCACAGATCAGGGCTTGAGCGCTTTCTTCGGGTAGATATCGTAGCGACTGGATTTGCCATCGAGCCCATGACTCGGCTTCGGCCCTTCGATGCACGGAGCCTTGCGTGGGCGCTTGACCACTACCCGGTGGGTCGCCAGGGCCAGGGCCGCAGCGAGCAGCGCCGGGGCGTCCGGGTCATCGCCCACCAGAGGGCGGAACAGGCGCATTTCCTTCTTCACCAAGGCGGTTTTCTCCCGGTGGGGAAACATCGGGTCCAGGTAGATCACCTGGGGCGGTTCGCCTTCCCAGTCGCGCATCACTTCGATGGAGTTGCCCTTGAGCAAACGCATGCGCGCCACGATCGGCGCCACGTCGAAATCCTCCGCCGCGCGGGCCAGGCCATCCTCCAGCAGGGCCCCAATCAACGGTTGACGCTCGATCAGGCTCATTTCGCAGCCCAGGCTGGCCAGCACAAACGCATCCTTGCCCAACCCGGCCGTGGCATCCAGCACCCGCGGACGCACACCTTGGGCGATACCGACCGCCTTGGCGATCATCTGGCCGCTGCCGCCACCGTACAAACGCCGATGGGCTGCTCCGCCCTCGACAAAGTCCACCCGCACCGGTCCTGGCGCGTCCGGGCCCAGTTGCTGCAACTGCAATCCCTGCTCGCCGATCTGCAAGGCAAACTCGCCATCGTCCACTTGCAAAGGCAGGCCAAGCCGCTCGGCCCAGTGCTCGGCCTGCGATTGGAAGGCCGGGGCCAGGGCCTCGACATGGATGCGGCAGGCCGCGGGTTGCTCACTCATGGAAACATGCTCAAAAAATTAAGGATCGGCAAAAACGGCCGATAACAACGGTGAACGGCATTTTGCCAGAGCTGAGCGTCGACCGAGAAAAATGTCAGACATTCAATCCACATCGATAGGCGTTATCTCCCCTTACGGCGATTACAGCCTGCGTAACACCCAAGCGCTGAGCGGCGTCAGTCACCTGTGGCAGGATTTTTTTGCCCGGGCCCTGGCCGATCAACTGGGTGATAACGCACCGGCACCTGGCAGCTACCAGCCAGTGGCCCTCGATGAAGCGGTTGAACCGACCCTCGGCGCCGAACTGCTGGAGCACATCGTCAGCCAGCGCACCTGCGAAGTGACCGAAACACCGGTCAAGCCGCCTGAGCCGCTGTTCCTGCCCATCGCTGAATTCGAACTCGACCTGCTGGACAAGCCGTTCCCGCCTTTCCCAGCGGAAGAAATCGCCGCCCAGCAAAAACAGCAGACCTTCGAAAGCAATTGGGTTCGCCCACTCGTCCTCACCGCCGGCCAACCACTGCCGGAGCCCGGCCCTGCACCGCAACCGCGCCCACTGCACCTGCCGATTGCCGAGTTCGAACTCGACCTGCTGGACAAGCCGTTCCCGCCCTTCCCGGAAGAGGAATTGGTGGCGCAGCAGAAACAACTGGACTTCGACACCCGCTGGGCACGTCCGATCGTGCTGCAGAACCTGCGCATCGCCGCTTAAATCAGCGACAGATCCACCAAGGCCCCACATCCAGATGAAAATGGTTGCGGTGCGCCGCGTTGTAATCCGGGCTCAAGACCACACTGAACATATCGCAGGCACCGTCGCGGGCCTGACGTAGAAAGCGCGCATCGGCATTGTCCTTGGGCCAGTCCTTGAGCACGCTGACCGTGCGCCCATCGGCCAGGCGAAACCCGGCGATGTCCAGCGCACTGGCAGTGGCGTGCTGGCTACGCGAGCCGTTCTCACGACCGTACATGTTGCGACAGGCGAAACTGCCGAGGTGATCGACTCGCGTCACTTTCTGCCCATAGACCGCCGCTGCCGCCGGCTGCAACCCATGGCGCTCGAACAGCGCGAAGGCCACGGCCAGCGGGCAACTGGCGAGGAAACTGCTGCTCAGCGCTACCTCACCGCCCTGCACCCTCAGCACGTTGGTCAGCGGGCAATCGGTATTGGCGCCGCTGTCAGCCTGGCGAGCGGTGCGCAGCCCCGACGTGGCGAGGGCCTGGTCGCACAGCTGCGGGTCGTTGCGCAGGGCCATGAGCTTGAAACGGGTCAGCAGGTTCGGCGCAAGGTTGACGTCCAGGGGCGCCCAGGGATTCCATTGGGGCGGCACCGCCACCCAGCCGCGCCATACCCCCAGCACTGCGACGCCAACGAGCAGTGCCACGACCGCAAGAACTTTCAAAAACCGCACGATGTTGCCTCGGGCATCAACCCTTGAATAATTGGTTGGCCTGCTTGAACGGCATCGAGCGGCGCGTGAAGGTGAACGTGCCCTGCTGCTGGATTTCCTCGGCGGCGCGGAAGAACTCGCCAAGCGCGGCCAGGGCCAACGCCGATCCGACGCTGATGCGCTTGACGCCCAACTCGCTCAACTGCGCGACGGTCAGGTCCAGCGCCCCGGACATCAGCACATTCACCGGTTTCGGCGCCACGGCCCGCACCACCGCGAGCACTTGCTCGGCGCTGCTCAGCCCCGGGGCGTACAACACGTCGGCACCTGCGTCTGCGAAAGCCTTCAAGCGGCGAATGGTGTCGTCCAGGTCCGGATTGCCGTGCAGGAAGTTCTCCGCCCGGGCCGTCAGCAGGAAGGGATACGGCAGGCTGCGCACCGCGTCGGCGGCGGCCTTGACCCGCGCCACGGCATGGTCGAAGCAATAGATCGGGCTGTCTTCGCGCCCCGTGGCATCTTCGATCGAACCACCCACCGCACCGGCCTGCGCCGCACGGAGCAGGTTACGCGCGCAATCGTCGGGGGCATCGGCAAAACCGTTCTCCAGGTCTACAGCCACGGGCAGGTCGGTGGCCGCCACAATCGCCCGCACATTGGCCAGCGTGTCCTCCAGGCCCAGCGCGCCATCGGGCCGGCCCAAGGAAAAGGCGTGGCCGGCGCTGGTGGTCGCCAGGGTTTCAAAGCCGAGGCTGGCCAGCATCTTGGCCGAACCGGCATCCCACGGGTTGGGAATGACAAAAGCCCCTTCACGTTCGTGCAAGGCCTTGAACGCCTGGGCTCGACGAGTTTGCGCATCCATGTAGTTCGCTCCTGAGCAGAGAAGGAATGGGCCTCAGAGCAAACCCAGTTGCTCGGCGGCGGGCTCTCTATATAGCTCAGGCAGGGCCGGCAATCCAGGCAAACGACTCATCAGGCGAGTGTGGAAGCGTTGCGCGAGTTTGGCCGCCAGCAGGTTGTCGGCGGTGTGCAGGAAGATATAGGGCGTGCGCCCCTCTTCGATCCATCCGGCGATTTTCTCCACCCACGGCGTCAGGAACGGTTCATTGGCTTCCAGCACCGGATGACCGATGAAGCGCACTTGCGGACATTGGGTGAACGCCGCAGGCCGGGGCGGCACGCGGGGCTTTTTCGATTGCGCGTGGAGCACCGCAGGATCAAGCGAGGTGCAACTGAACAAGGCCCGGGGATCGAGACAGATGCGTTCGACACCACGATCGAGCAACAGGCGATTGAGGCGCCGTTCGGCATCGCCCTTGGCGAAGAACTCATCGTGACGGACCTCCACGGCCAACGGACGCTGCAACGCGTCGATGAACCCCGCCAGTTCCGGCAACCGATTCGGGGTGAAGGCCTTGGACAGTTGCAGCCAGTACGGCGAGACGCGCTCACCCAAGGGGCTGAGCAGTTGCAGGAAGGTTTCGGTGGCCGTCAGGCGCTCGCGCAAGTCGCCGTTGTGGCTGATGTCACCGGGAAACTTGGCGGTGAAGCGAAAGTGCTCGGGCATGATTTCGGCCCAGCGCTGGACCGTGGCCGCAGACGGGCTGGCGTAGAAGGTCGTATTGCCTTCCACGGCATTGAACACTTGGGAATAGAGATTCAGGAAGTCGGTGCTTTTGGCGTCCTGGGGATAAAGATAATCACGCCAGGCGTTTTCGCTCCAGGAGGGGCAGCCCAGGTAGTAAGGCAAGACCATCAGATGTAGAGATCGAGACCCAGCACTTCCATATCCCAATCGACGAAACCGGCGGTGCTCAGGTAGCTCGCCAGGGCCGTGGCGACACTGCGGCTCATTGCACGGTGATAGAGCATGTCTTGCTGGCGGGCGGGAAGATTGCTCAGGCGTTGCGCGGAGGCTTTGGCGGCACGGGCGGCCAATTGCTCTTCAGACGGGAACTCCAGTTCGCCATCGATATCATCATCGAAGGATTCTTGCTCAGCGATTTTGCCTGCACGAGGCTTGCGCTTGATGGGATAGGACTGGGATGAAAAGCCGTCTATACGCATAACAGAATGCTCGGTATCAATGATGGCAATTTAGCGGCACTTTCGCAGCCGCGCAAATGCGCAAGTGATAACTAGAACACATAAAGCCCAAAAGGTTTAAAAACGGGCTGAAAAAATGACGACTGGCAATATTGGGTGTGACTTTTGGGGGCGTAAATAACTTTGAGAAGAGGAATGACTTTTGATCGTTCCTCACACTCCGCGTGGGAATGCCGCCAGGGACGCTCCGCGTTCCGCTTCTGGAAGGTGACGCAGAGCGTCACGGGATGCATTACCACGCAGAGCGTGGGAACGATCAGGCTGCGGCGGCGGTGGAAGATCGTTCCTCACGCTCCGCGTGGGAATGCCGCCAGGGACGCTCCGCGTTCCGCTTCTGGAGGCTGGGTTTATCGCTCGGATTTTGGCGTTGCGACTTTGTCCCGCAGGTAAACGGGTTGCGCATCATCGGCCACAATGGCTTCACCACGGGCCCAGGCGAAGCGCGCCAGGGCCAGCAGGTCTTCGGCGTGAGGCAGCAAGGTGGCGTCCTGGCCGGTCAGGCTGACGGCGATGCGCTCGCCGTAGCCCCAGCCGGTACCGGCACCGAACCAATCACCGTCGGCCCCGCTCGGCAACGCCGCTGCTTCGGGCGGCAATACCGCTTCGGCACCCACCAGACGCATCTCGCCGTCGGTTTCGCGATAGCAGCCCCAGTACACCTCGTCCATGCGCGCATCGATGGCCGCTGCGACTTGGCGGGCGCCTTGTTCGCGCAAAGCGCGCTGGGCCAGCACCGCCAGGTTCGACACCGGCAACACCGGCCGCTCCAGGGCAAACGCCAGTCCTTGCACCACGCCGATGGCGATGCGCACGCCGGTAAAAGCCCCCGGCCCGCGACCGAAGGCAATCGCGTCCACTGCCTGCAAGGTCGTCCCGGCATCGCTCAGCAGTTTCTGGATCATCGGCAACAGCTTCTGCGCATGCAGGCGCGGGATCACCTCGTAATGGCTCGTGACCTTGCCGTCGTGCAGCAAGGCAACGGAGCAAGCTTCAGTCGCGGTGTCCAGGGCCAGCAAGGTGCTCATCGATGTGTCCGTAAATCAGGTGGAAAAAAGTGCGCCAGTATAAACAACTACGGCCCGCAAGCGGGCCGTAGTTGATGCAACTGATCAGACTTTTCAGCTCAGCGCTTCGAGCACCTTGCCGGTGATCGCATCGACCGTGCCTACGCCCGGGATGTGGCTGTACTTCGGCTTGCCCTGGGCAGCCGACAGATTCTGGTAGAACGCCACCAACGGCTTGGTCTGGGAATGGTAGACCGACAGGCGATGACGCACGGTTTCTTCGGTGTCGTCCTTGCGCTGCACCAGCTCTTCACCGGTGACGTCGTCCTTGCCCGCGACTTTCGGCGGGTTGTAGACGGTGTGGTAGACACGGCCGGACGGCTCGTGGACACGACGACCGGCAATGCGCTGGACGATCTCTTCGTCGTCGACCGCGATTTCGACCACGTGATCAAGCTCAACACCGGCAGTCACCAGGGCTTCAGCCTGGGGAATGGTGCGTGGGAAGCCGTCGAACAGGAAGCCGTTGGCGCAATCGGCTTGAGCGATACGATCCTTGACCAGGGCGATGATCAGGTCATCCGACACCAGGCCGCCGGCATCCATGATGCTCTTGGCCTTGACGCCCAGCTCGGTGCCCGCCTTGACTGCGGCACGCAGCATGTCGCCAGTGGAAATTTGCGGGATACCGAATTTTTCGGTGATGAACTTTGCCTGAGTACCTTTACCGGCCCCGGGAGCTCCCAGCAGAATGACGCGCATCGATGTGCTCCTCAATTTTTTTATGTAAAACGCTCGGATTCGCCTCGTGGGGCCAATCTTCGAAAAACAGGATCGTGACCGCCCAAACGGCCAAAGGCTGATCAAGATACACAGCAGGCCCGACCCACACAAGCCGCCGAAAGTCGGAGGAACCCGCGCCCGATACGACCTTCGGAGGGGGTGGCGAGAGTCGCAACCGGGCAACGAACTGTCGCCTGGCCAACCTGTTCCCTCCCCCGACGGACAACGCCCGGGAACGCCGGGCGAGCCGTTTCGGTGCGCTGCCTAACCTTAGCCGGTATTGCGCAAACCGGCGGCAATCCCCGCCACAGACACCAGCAACGCCTGTTCCACGGGGCTGCCCTGGGCTACATCCTGCTGCCGCGAGCGCGCCAACAGTTCGGCCTGCAACAGGTGCAGCGGGTCGAGGTAAGTGTTGCGCAGACGAATGAATTCCAGCGTGGCTGGGCTATGTGCCAGTAGCTGCGACTGACCGGTCAACCCAAGGACCACCGAGCAGGCCTGCGACAATAGGTCGCGTAAATGCGCACCCAAAGGCAGCAGCCCAGGTTCCACCAAACGCTCGTCGTAGGAGCGGGCAATATCGGCGTCGGCCTTGGCCAGCACCATCTCCAGCATGTCGATGCGGGTCCGGAAGAACGGCCATTGCTCGCGCATCTGCCCCAGCAACTCACCTTCGCCACGCTCCAGGGCCTTGCTCAGTGCGGTTTCCCAGCCGAGCCAGGCCGGCAGCATCAGGCGGGTCTGGGTCCAGCCGAAGATCCACGGGATCGCCCGCAGGCTTTCGATGCCACCGGCCCGACGCTTGGCCGGACGGCTGCCCAGGGGCAGGCGCCCCAGTTCCTGCTCGGGGGTGGACTGGCGGAAGTACTCGACAAATTGCGGGTTTTCCCGCACCACGGCGCGGTAGGCCTTGACGCCATCGGCCGCCAGTTCGTCCATCAGGTGCCGCCACTGCGGCGTGGGCGGCGGCGGTGGCAGCAGCGTAGCTTCAAGCACCGCAGCGAGATAAAGGTTGAGGTTCTGTTCGGCGATGTCCGGCAGGCCGAATTTGAAACGAATCATTTCACCTTGCTCAGTGGTACGGAAACGCCCGGCCACCGAACCCGGCGGCTGGGACAGGATCGCCGCGTGCGCCGGACCACCACCACGGCCCACGGTGCCGCCGCGACCATGGAACAACAGCAGTTCGACTTGCTGCTCGCGGCAGATGTCCACCAACCGCTCCTGGGCCCGATACTGCGCCCAGGCCGCCGCGGTGGTCCCGGCGTCCTTGGCCGAATCGGAATAGCCGATCATCACTTCCTGAGGACCTTGCAGCCGCGAGCGATAGCCGGGCAGCAGCAACAGCCGCTCGATCACCGGCCCGGCGTTGTCCAGGTCGGCCAGGGTCTCGAACAGCGGCACCACCCGCATTGGCCGCAACACGCCGGCGTCCTTCAATAACAGCTGCACCGCGAGGACATCGGAAGCCGCACCGGCCATGGAGATCACGTAGGAACCCAGGGATGCCGCTGGCGCCGCAGCCACTTCCCGGCACGTCGCCAAAACTTCCGCCGTGTCAGCCGATGGCTTGAAATGGGCCGGCAGCAGCGGACGCCGGTTGCTCAGTTCCGCCAGCAAGAAGCTGATGCGCTGCTCCTCGCTCCAATCCTCATAGCGCCCCAGGCCCAGGTAGTCGGTTATTTCCGTCATGGCAGCGGTATGGCGCGTCGAGTCCTGGCGCACGTCGAGGCGCACCAGGAACAGGCCGAAGGTCACTGCCCGGCGCAGGCAATCTAGCAGCGGCCCGTCGGCAATCACGCCCATGCCGCATTCGTGCAACGAGTGGTAGCACAGCTCCAGGGGGTCCAGCAGCTCGCGGTTGTGCTGCAACACATCGGCGCTTGGCGGCGTGGCGGCGCTCAGGGAGGCGTGGGCCCAGTTGCGGGTGGCGCGCAGGCGTTCACGCAGTTGCTTGAGCACGGCGCGATAAGGTTCGGCGCTGTCGCCGGCCTGGGCACGCAAGGCCTCGCTGGCGTGTTGCATCGACAGCTCGGCCGCCAGTTGATCGACGTCACGCAGGTACAGGTCCGCCGCCATCCACCGCGCCAGCAACAGCACCTCGCGGGTCACGGCGGCGGTGACATTCGGGTTGCCGTCACGGTCGCCGCCCATCCACGAGGCAAAACGGATCGGCGCGGCCTCCAGCGGCAGGCGCAAGCCGGTGGCGGCATGCAGCGCCTGGTCAGCCTTGCGCAGGTAATTGGGAATGGCCTGCCACAGCGAGTGTTCGATTACCGCGAACCCCCACTTGGCCTCGTCCACCGGGGTCGGCCGGGTGCGGCGGATTTCTTCGGTGTGCCAGGCTTCGGCGATCAAGCGTTGCAGGCGTTCGTGAATCTGCGCGCGCTCGGCGCTGGTCAGGTCGCGGTGATCCTGGGCGGCCAATTGCGCGGCAATGGCGTCGTATTTCTGGATCAGCGTACGGCGAGCCACTTCCGTGGGGTGGGCCGTGAGGACCAATTCGATCTCCAGCCGCCCCAATTGCCGGGCCAGGGCCTCTGCGCCATGGCCTTCGGCCCGCAACCGGGCGAGCAACTCGGGCAACACCCGCGCCTCGAAGGGTTCCGGCTGCGATTCTTCGCGGCGGTGGATAAGTTGGTATTGCTCGGCGATGTTGGCCAGGTTGAGAAACTGGTTGAACGCCCGCGCCACCGGCAGCAGTTCGTCCTCGCTCAACTGGTTGAGGCTGGCGCTGAGTTCGGCGTCCACGGAACCGCGTCGATCAGCCTTGGCACCCTTGCGGATCTGCTCGATCTTGTCGAGAAACGTGTCCCCGTATTGTTCACGGATGGTGTTGCCCAATAGCTCACCGAGCAGGTGAACGTCTTCGCGCAAGCGTGCATCGATATCGGTCATCAGCATTTCTCCAGCAAAAAAGTCCGGACAGCTCTTGGATTAGAGAGTGCCGATGCCCACCGTTTCTGACAAGCGACGAAGGGACTTTAAACCTTGCAGGACAAAGCTAGTCTCATGATTAAGCCACACCACGGCTTGTCACTCACCGCGCCTGCCACGAGCAGGCTTATTGAGGTCATCATGAAAATTCGTGAGCTTGCCCAGCATTGGGAAGAAAACGCCAAGGGCCGTCTGACCCAGACTGGCTACACGATTCATCTGGACGTGGAAGCCGCCGCACGGCTGGCGGCGATCTGCGACATGTACCCCAAGCGCCAGCCCGAGGAGCTGCTCGGCGAGCTGATCGGGGCGGCACTGGAAGAGCTGGAAGCAAGCTTCCCCTACATCAAGGGTTCGCAAGTCGTCGCGACCGATGAAGAAGGCGACCCGCTGTACGAAGACGTGGGTCCGACCCCGCGATTCCTCGCCTTGTCCCGGCGGCATCTGCACGAACTTTCCTCGCAGAACGACAAATCCAAACACTGACCGCTTTCATTCCTGGTTGCGACTTTCCGGCGCGATGCTTTCCCACCCGCGCCGGAATACCGCTGCGCGCCTTGAAAGTTCAGCTTTTCTGCGACTGACCGATCAGTCAGTAATTCTTTTGGCGAATGGCCATCTTCGCTGAACTTTTGAAAAACGCCTCGGGTCACACCGAGTAACCATACTGGAACGGTTGTTTAAATAAACGCGCCTTGGCGCCAGCACCAAACCAGACGTCACGGCTTCGGTCCCAGCATGGATTTGTAGTTTTTTCAGGAGTTTTCCAATGGAGTTGAAGCCTATGAATACTTGCACTGCCAAACCCTCGTCCACTGGCCTGCGCGGCTTGAAGTTGGCTGCCCTGGCGATCGGTAGCAGCTTCATTCTCGCCGGTTGCGCCGGTAATCCACCTTCGGAGCAGTACGCGGTGACCCAATCGGCGGTCAATAGCGCCGTCAGCGCCGGCGGTACCGAATTCGCGGCTGTGGAAATGAAATCGGCCCAGGACAAACTCAAGCAGGCCGAAATCGCCATGCATGACAAGAAATACGACGAAGCCAAGCGTCTGGCCGAACAGGCCGAGTGGGACGCCCGCGTCGCCGAGCGCAAGGCTCAGGCCGCCAAGGCCGAACAAGCACTCAAGGACTCTCAGAAAGGGGTTCAGGAACTGCGTCAGGAAGGCATGAACAAGGTTCAGTAAGCCGTTCACACCACGACGTACTTCTCATTGATAAAAGGACGACAGACTATGATGCACAAACACTTGATGATGCCCGCCCTGCTCGCTGCCTGCGTAGCCCTGGCCGCTTGCTCCCACGACCCGAACGCGAACCTGGAACAGGCACGGACCAACTACAACGGCCTGCAGGCTGATCCAGCGGCGACCAAAGTGGCTGCATTGGAAACCAAGGACGCCGCCGACTTCCTGGCCAAGGCTGACAAGGCCTACATGGACAAGGAAGACGAAGCCAAGGTCGACCAGTTGGCCTACCTGACCAACCAGCGCGTCGAAGTGGCCAAGCAGACCATCGCCCTGCGCAACGCCGAAGCCGAGCTTAAAAACGCCGGTGACGAACGTGCCCGTGCCCTGCTCGATGCGCGTAATGCGCAGATCAAGCAACTGCAGGACAGCCTCAACGCCAAGCAGACCGAACGCGGTACGCTGGTGACCTTCGGCGACGTGCTGTTCGCCACCAACAAGTCCGACCTGCGCGCCAGCGGCATGACGAATGTGAGCAAACTGGCGCAGTTCCTCCAGGAAAACCCGGACCGCAAGGTGATCATCGAAGGCTACACCGACAGCACCGGTTCGGATTCCTATAACCAGTCCCTGTCCGAGCGCCGCGCCAGTTCTGTGCAACTCGCGCTGGTGAAGATGGGCGTCGACCCGGCTCGCATCGTGACCCAGGGCTACGGCAAGGAATTCCCGGTGGCTGACAACACCAGCGTCTCGGGCCGTGCCATGAACCGGCGCGTGGAAGTGACCATCTCCAACGACAACCAGCCAGTGGCCCCACGTTCGACCATGAGCGCCAACTGATCGGCTGAGAGCAACAAAAAAGCCCCGCCTGATTTCTAGTCAGGCGGGGCTTTTTTCATGGCCGAATAGGTTTGGCTGTACACAACCCCTGTGGGAGCGAGCTTGCTCGCGATGGCGGCGTGTCAGGCACTATTTATGCTGCTGAACCACCGCTATCGCGAGCAAGCTCGCTCCCACAGGGGTCTCGCTTATGGCTGAAGCTTCTGCGGCGTTTCCTGGCCCATGCAGCGCACCGCGCGTTTCTTCTCGTTGATCAGCACGCCGGTCAGGCCTTTCTGCTCGGTGTCGAACAACACCAGCACACCATCGATGCATTGGGCGACCTGGGGGGCCGGCTCCAGGGAAACCTTGTAGTCCTCGCCCGGTACGGTCTTGAGCATGGTGAACTGGTTGAGCAGCAACGCGTCCTCGGGCTTGGCGAAGTGCAGGTAGCCGTAGTACCACAGCGTCGCAACGGTGCCGAGGATGCTGCAGATACCGGTGATGATCAGGGGGATGGCGTTACGTTCTTCGCTCATTGCGGACTCTCTGGTGATTCAACGGGTGATTTCGGGTAATTCGGGACCTCGCCCAGGCGGCGCAGGCCGTCGAAGTGCTGGGGGTCGTCGAGGTAGCGCAGCATCACGGTGCGCCAGGTTGGGTCGGCGAATGTCTGCACATGGCCGCCGCGTGTCAACTGCAAGACCCGCGGCGGCGGCGCAGCTTGATACAGGCGGATGCCATTGGAAAGGGGCACGATGGGGTCGTCCAGGCTGTGGTAGATCAATTTCGGCACGCCATTCAATTGCGCCACGGAACTGATCGCGCTGTCACCGTCCGGTACCAGCCAGGACAATGGCACCTGGAACGGCCAGGTCAACCACGAGGTGCTCAGGGCAAACCGGCCGACGTCACGATAGCTGGCAGGCACGCCATCGAGCACCAGGGCCTTGAGCTGCCGTTGGCGCTGCGGGTGCTCGACCAAGTAATGCACCGCCAGCGCACCGCCCAGGCTCTGGCCGAGCAGCACCAGAGGCTTGCCCTGCACCTCGGGCGCCTGGTCGAGCCATTGGAACGCGGCGTCAATGTCCTGGTAAATCGCCGGCAGGCTCGGCTCGCCTTCGGACAGGCCATAACCCCGGTAGTCGACCATCAACACCTGGTAGCCCTGCTCCGGCAACCACCAGCTCCCGCCCAGGTGCCAGGCCAGGTTGCCACCGTTGCCGTGCAAATGCAGGACCGTGCCCTTGACCTCCACACCCGGTTTGACCGGCAGCCACCAGCCGTGGAGCTTGAGACCGTCGGCGGTGGTCAGGGTGACGTCGCGGTATTCGAGCCTGGCCCGCTCCGGGGTGAACGGCAGGCCGTGCTCGGGGTAGAACAGCAGGGAGCTGCAACCGCTCAGGGCCAGCAGCAGGCAAATGATGCCGAGGGTTCGCATCCGGTGAAACCTCGCAAGTCAGAAGTAAACGCAGTCCCCCTGTGGGAGCGAGCTCGCTCCCACAGGGATTGGTGGTGCGATTAGAGGATATTGGAATAATCCGCTTCGATCCGGTCCAGGCTCAGGTGGTTCAGGAAGTTGGAGAAACACATCCAGGCCGACAGGGCGTTCATGTCGCGGAACTGCTCGGGCAGGTACTTGGGCGGTACGACCAGGCCTTCGTCCACCAGTTGCCGCAACGTGCGCATGTCCTCGAGGGTGGTCTTGCCGCAGAACAGCAGCGGCACCTGTTCCAGCTTGCCCTTGCGCACGGCCAACTGAATGTAGTTGTAAACCATGATGAAGCCTTTGAGGTAGGACAAGTCTTTGGTGAATGGCAGCCCCGTCGGCACCGACCCTCGGAAAACCCGACTGGCGTTGCCGTAACTTTCGGCCATTTCAAAACCCTGCTCGCGGAAGAACTCGAAGACCTGCAGGAAATCGGCGCCCTCCTCCACCATGTGAATGGCCCGGGTGCGGTTGGTCAGTTTGCGCAGGCGGCTCGGGTAGGAGGCGAAGGTGATGATTTCCATCAGGATCGCCAGGCCTTCCTGAGTCACCGTGGACGAGGGTGGGCCCTTGGACAGGAAGGTGCAGATCGGCTGGTTGAGGCCGTTGAGGGTGGTGCCGACGTGCACCAACCCTTCGTGGACTTCCAGCGCTCGTACGTCGCGCTCGTTGAACATCGCATCGGTGCGGATCTTGATGTAGTCCGCGCCCGCCGCTGCGTCGGCCACGATGCCATCGGACTCGAACACCCGGATGGTTTCCTCGGCTTCGCCAAACACCCGGTTGAGGCGGTGTTGCAGCAGGCTGACGGCTTCCTTGGCGCTGAGGACTTTCGGCTCGTCCTTGAGGTCGCCACGGCCATCGATGTTGTTCAGGTAATCGGAGAGCATCAGGCCCAGGTCGGCCAGGGTCGGGTCGCCGGCGTGGAAAGCATCGGAGGCGGCGCCATAGAGCTCCTGGGAGATCAACCCGAAATCCTCGGTGCCACGCGCCTCGAGCATGCGCACCACCATGCGGTATTCCTTGCACATGCGGCGCATGATCTGGCCAACCGGGTTGAACTGCCCAAGCTGGCGGGTGATGTCGCGCTCGATGTTCTGGAACTCCAGCTTCACCTTGCTCGAATCGAAGGACAGTGGCCGGTTGAGGTAATAGTCGCGATCCACCGCGGGCATTTCCTTGCCCTTGGCCTTGAGAAAGCCCTTGCGGATGTTCTCGTCCCACTTCACCGCGTCGAGGATGCGAATCGGCGTTTGCGCCAGCACAATGCGATCGGACAAGGTGCGTATCGTCTGCTGGTAATCGTCCACCCGGAACTCCTGTGAAAAAACGTCCGCTTGTTGCTGTTATTGGGATTTGACCAGCCGCTGGTAGCGCACGGCCTCCGAGAACACATCGGAATTGGCCGGGTCGTCGAGGTAACTGAAAACCTTGTTCATGTCGCTGTCCACTAGCACGCCATCGCCTTCCTCGCTCTGGTTCGGCTGGCCGCTGAGGCGTTTCTGGGCGATGGCCTGGTTGATCTGATCCAGGTCCAGGTTGTAGACCACCAATTCTTGCTTGTCGGTCAACTCGAAACCGGCGATCAAATAATGGCCGCCAAACCGGGCCGGCACCTTGGCTGACACGTACCAGCGGCTGCCATGACGGGAAACGGTCAGCGGGATGGCTTCGCGCTCATGGGGCCTGGCCCTGAAGTAGCTGATGGCCTGGTAGCGGTGCTTGCCGACCTTCGTCAGCTCCAGGTTCAACGGTTCGCCCCAGGCATTGGTGCTGGTCCAGTGACCGAGCAGGCCCTCGGGCGCCGCTTCGCTGTCAGGCAACGGCGCCTTGAACGACACCAGACAACCACTGAGCAGCAGCAACGACACGGCCAGTACAACGGCACGCCAGGCTTTCATTTGAACTCCCTATGGCACAGCGCCTCGTCCTTACATATGGGAGCAGGTGTGTGTGGGAGCAAAGCTTGCTCGCGATGAAGACACCTCGGTCTATCGAGAGACCGCGTTATCGTTCATCGCGAGCAAGCTTTGCTCCCACATAGCCCACTCCCATAAGGGGTTACACCGACGCCAGTACCAGGTGCATGTAGCGGGTCAGGATGCCGAGCATATCTTCATCGGCTACCGGCTCGGCGCCATTGAGCAAGCCCTGATATTCCATCCGTCCGATAATCGCCGTCAACACTTTGGCATCCTGTTGCGGCTCACGGGAGCCCAATACCTGGAAAAACTGACAGGTGCCGTGCAGCAAAATCTGCTGGTGGGAACGCACCAACACCGCCAGGCGCGGGTTGAGCAGCGCTTCCTGGCGGAAGGCCTGTTCGGCCATCAGGTATTCACGGCGACTGTCCAATTGGTGTTGCACGTAGTCGGCGGTCATCCGGGCAATGTCGTCCGCCAGCTGCGAGCGCGATTGGGCGCTGCCGTCACCGTAAGCGACCATTTCCCGCAGCAGGCCTTCGTTGTTGGTCCACAGCTTGGCCATGAACGCCGCGCTGCGTTCCACATACTGGGCGAAGGTATCGGTGAGCAAGTCATCGATGTCCTTGAAATAATACGTGGTGGCCGACAGCGGCACGCCCGCTTCGGCGGCCACGGCGCGGTGACGCACGGCTCGCACGCCGTCGCGCACCACAATGCGCATGGCCGCGTCGAGAATCTCCTGGCGACGCTGCTCACTGCCCTGTCGGCTGGCCTTGCGGCCCTGGTACTGAACACTTTCAGCGACAGCCGTGGCGACGCCCGCTGCACCTTCTGAAGCCATTGCACGATTCACGACAGGTCTTCCTCGCTCTTTGAAAAAGTAACCAATTGATACGTTTGTACCAGACAGGCAATAAAAAGCCGCCCTTCCAGGCGGCTTTTTAGTTGAAGCACTTACGCTTGAGGCCGCATGTGCGGGAAGAGAATCACGTCCCGGATCGACGGTGAGTTGGTCAACAACATCACCAGGCGATCGATGCCGATGCCTTCGCCAGCGGTCGGCGGCATGCCGTACTCCAGGGCACGCACGAAGTCGGCATCGTAGTGCATGGCTTCGTCGTCGCCGGCGTCCTTGTCAGCCACCTGGGCCATGAAACGCTCGGCCTGGTCTTCTGCATCGTTGAGCTCGGAATAGGCGTTGGCGATTTCACGGCCACCGATGAACAGCTCGAAACGGTCGGTCACGCTTGGGTTCTCGTCGTTACGACGGGCCAGCGGCGACACTTCGAACGGGTACTGGGTGATGAAGTGCGGCTGCTCCAGCTTGTGCTCGACCAGCTCTTCGAAAATCATCACTTGCAGCTTGCCCAGACCTTCGAAGCCGAGCACCTTGGCACCGGCCTTCTTGGCGATGGCGCGAGCCTTTTCGATGTCGTTCAGATCATCGGCAGTCAGTTCAGGGTTGTACTTGAGGATCGAGTCGAACACCGACAGGCGCACGAACGGCTCGCCGAAGTGGAACACCTTGTCGCCGTACGGCACGTCGGTCGTCCCGAGAACAAGCTGGGCCAGCTCGCGGAACAGTTCCTCGGTCAGGTCCATGTTGTCTTCGTAGTCGGCGTAGGCCTGGTAGAACTCGAGCATGGTGAACTCGGGGTTGTGCCGGGTCGAAACACCTTCGTTACGGAAGTTGCGGTTGATCTCGAAGACCTTTTCGAAGCCACCCACAACCAGACGCTTGAGGTACAGCTCCGGCGCGATACGCAGGAACATTTCCATGTCCAGGGCGTTGTGGTGGGTTTCGAACGGCTTGGCCGCCGCACCGCCAGGGATGGTCTGCAGCATCGGCGTCTCGACTTCCAGGAAGTCACGCTTCATCAGGAAGCTGCGGATGTGGGCGATGACTTGCGAGCGCACGCGGAACGTCTGGCGCACGTCTTCGTTGACGATCAGGTCGACGTAGCGCTGGCGATAGCGCTGCTCGGTGTCGGTCAGGCCGTGGTGCTTGTCCGGCAGCGGGCGCAGGGACTTGGTCAGCAGGCGCACGCTGGTCATCTCGACGTACAGGTCGCCCTTGCCGGAACGGGCCAGGGTGCCTTCGGCGGCAATGATGTCGCCCAGGTCCCAGGTCTTGACGGCGGCCAGGGTTTCTTCCGGCAGGGTCTTGCGGTTGACGTAGACCTGGAGGCGCCCGGTCATGTCCTGGATCACCATGAACGAACCACGATCGAGCACGATACGACCGGCCACCTTGACTGGAATCGCCGCCTCGGCCAGCTCTTCCTTGGTCTTGTCCGCATACTGCTTCTGCAAGACGTCGCAGTAGGCGTCGCGGCGGAAGTCGTTGGGGAAGGCCTGGCCCTTGGCGCGCTCGGCAGCAAGCTTTTCCTTGCGCAGGGCGATCAGGGAGTTTTCTTCCTGTTGCAGGGCTTGCGGGTCGAGTTCTAGGTCGCTCATGTCTTTAAGGATTCCATCACAGGTTCGTTGCCCCCGGCCCCGGGCCGGAGTTTGCGGGCGAGTCATGCTCCTTGATGGAAGCATGCCTGCCCGCCGCATGGGTGTCGCGTTACAGCCCTTGTTTGAGGCTGGCGATCAGGTATTCATCGATATCGCCATCGAGCACCTTGTCGCAATCGCTGCGTTCGATGCTGGTCCGCAGATCCTTGATCCGCGAGGCATCAAGCACGTACGAACGGATCTGGTGACCCCAGCCGATGTCCGACTTGGTGTCTTCCAGCGCCTGGGACGCCGCGTTGCGCTTCTGCACTTCCTGCTCGTACAGGCGAGCCCGGAGCATCTTCATCGCGGTGTCTTTGTTGGCGTGCTGGGAACGCTCGTTCTGGCAGCTGACCACGGTGTTGGTCGGTACGTGGGTAATCCGTACGGCCGAGTCGGTGGTGTTAACGTGCTGACCACCGGCCCCGGAGGAACGGTAGGTGTCGATGCGCAAGTCCGCCGGGTTGATCTCGATCTCGATGTTGTCATCGATTTCCGGCGAAACGAATACGGCCGAGAACGAGGTGTGGCGGCGGTTACCGGAGTCGAACGGGCTCTTGCGCACCAGGCGGTGCACGCCGATCTCGGTCCGCAGCCAGCCAAAGGCGTATTCGCCCTTGATGTGCACGGTGGCGCCCTTGATCCCGGCGACTTCACCGGCCGACAGTTCCATGATGGTGGCGTCGAAACCGCGTTTGTCAGCCCAGCGCAGGTACATGCGCAGCAGGATGTTGGCCCAGTCCTGGGCTTCGGTGCCGCCGGAGCCGGCCTGGATGTCCAGGTAGGCGTTGTTCATGTCCATCTCGCCGCTGAACATGCGACGGAATTCCAGCTTGGCGAGGTTCTCGTCGAGGCGTGTCAGCTCGGCGACGACATCGCCGACCGCGCCCTCATCGTTCTCTTCGACAGCCATGTCCAGCAGGTCGCGGCAATCGGCCAGGCCGCTGGACAACTCGTCCAGGGTCTCGACGATCTGCGCCAGCGCAGAACGCTCGCGGCCCAGTTCCTGGGCGTACGAAGGGTTGTTCCAGACATTCGGATCTTCAAGCTCGCGATTGACTTCGGTCAGACGCTCATGCTTTTGATCGTAGTCAAAGATACCCCCGAATAGTTTCGGAGCGCTCGGACAGGTCCTTGATGGTGTTAAGGATCGGGTTGATTTCCATGGCGGGCAGCACTCGTTGGCGAACTTTTGAAAGCCGGCGAGTATAACGTAATCAAGCGCCAGCGGCAGCCCGCCTGGCGGCTTTAGGGGTAATGAGGTTCAGGGATTGATCTGCACAATCCCCCTCACCACAAAAAGCCTCTTCGCCAAGCAGGGATTTATTCAACCCCCACCCGATTACGCCCATTGTGCTTGGCCAGGTACAGCCCCTTGTCCGCCGCCGAGATCAATTGCCGGCAATCGCTACCCTGCTGGGGGATGAAGGTCGAGACGCCGATGCTGACGGTCAGGTTTTCGCCGCCGTCGGGCGTGGTGTGGGGGATTTTCAGGGCGACGACGCCCTGGCGCAGTTTCTCGGCCATCAGCCGGGCGCCGCCCGGCGAGGTGCCGGGCAGGACCAGGGCGAACTCCTCGCCGCCGTAACGGGCCGGCAAGTCGGATGGACGGCTGCACGCCTCGCGGATCGCCGTGGCGACCTTGCGCAGCGCTTCGTCGCCTTCCAAATGGCCGAAGTTGTCGTTGTAGGCCTTGAAGTAGTCCACATCGATCATCAGCAGCGACAGCTGGCTCTGGTCGCGCATCGCCCTGCGCCATTCCAACTCCAGGTATTCGTCGAAGTGGCGACGATTGGACAACCCGGTCAGGCCGTCGGAGTTCATCAAGCGTTGCAGCACCAGGTTGGTGTCGAGCAGTTGCTGCTGGCTGACCCGCAGTGCCCGATAGGCCGCGTCGCGTTGCAAAAGCATCATGTAGGAACGCGAGTGATAGCGGATGCGCGCCACCAGCTCGATGTTGTCCGGCAACTTGACCAGGTAGTCGTTGGCCCCGGCGGCGAACGCCGCGCTCTTGACCAGCGGGTCCTCCTTGGTGGACAGGACAATGATCGGGATATCGCGGGTGGCCGGATGGTTACGGTACTCGCGCACCAGGCTCAGGCCATCCAGGCCGGGCATCACCAGGTCCTGGAGAATCACCGTCGGCTTGATGCGAACCGCATGGGCGATGGCCTGGTGAGGATCGGAGCAGAAATGGAAGTCGATGTTGTCTTCGTTCGATAGCCCGCGCCGCACCGCCTCGCCGATCATCGCCTGATCGTCGATGAGCAAGACCATGGCCGCGTTCTCATCGCGCTTGAAATCGTCTAGCTGCAGATCATTCATGGTGGCTTACCTGAGTACGCCCTGGGGCAACACTGGCGGGGTTCTTCATGGGGTAAAAATCTCCAACAGCCGAGGCGCGATAGCGTCCAGGGCGAGAATATGGGCGGCGGCGTCGATGGCGGCCGCCGCTTTGGGCATCCCGTACACCGCACTGCTGCGCTGGTCCTGGGCGATGGTCACATAGCCCTGTTCGCGCATGAGCTTAAGCCCTTGTGCACCGTCGCGACCCATGCCGGTGAGCAATACGCCCACCGCGTCACCGCTCCAGTACTGGGCGACACTTTCAAAAAACACGTCGATGGAGGGCCGGTAGATCTCGTTCACCGGCTCGGCGGTGTAGGCCAGGGTACCGTCCTTCAACAAACGCAGATGATGGTTGGTCCCGGCCAGCAACACCGTGCCGCTCTGCGGCGTCTCGCCGTGCCGGGCCAGGCGCACCGTGTGGCCCGAGACACTGCCCAGCCACTCGGCCATGCCCGCGGCAAACACCTCGTCCACATGCTGGACCAGCACGATGGCCGGGGCAAAGTTACGCGGCAGCGCCTTGAGCAGCACCTCCAGCGCCGCCGGACCGCCCGCCGACGACCCGATGGCCACCAGGCTCTTGCGCGACACTGCCGCACGCTGCGTCGTCGGCACCGGTCGTTCACGCTTGTTGCGCTCACCGATCAGCCAGCCGATGTTGGTGATCTTGCGCAGCAACGGCGCCGCCGCATCTGCCGGGTTACCGACGCCCAGGGCCGGGGTATCGACCACATCCAGCGCGCCATGGCCCATGGCCTCGAACACCCGGTGGACGTTCTGCTGGCTGTCACCGGTGACGATCACAACAGCGCAGGGACTGTCGGCCATGATCCTTCGGGTGGCCTCCACGCCATCCATGATCGGCATGAACAAGTCCATGAGGATCAGGTCCGGGGTGTATTCGGCGCAGCGCTGCACCGCCTCGGCCCCATTGACCGCCACCCAGACCAGTTGATGCGCCGGCTCGAACGCCAGGGCGCGGCGCAGGGCTTCGACCGCCAGGGGCATGTCATTGACGATGGCGATCTTCAAGCGCGTGCCCCTCCGATCAATTCAACCACGGCGTCGAGCAAGGCGTCGTCGTGGAAACTCGCCTTGGCCAGATAATAGTCGGCGCCAGCGTCCAGGCCACGGCGGCGATCCTCTTCGCGGTCCTTGTAGGACACCACCATCACCGGCAGCGATTGCAGTCGGTTGTCACGCCGCAACAGCGACACCAGTTCAATACCGTCCATGCGCGGCATGTCGATGTCGGTGATCAGCAAGTCGAAATCCTCCGAGCGCAAGGCGTTCCAACCGTCCATGCCATCCACCGCCACCGCCACGTCGTAGCCGCGATTGAGCAACAACTTGCGCTGCAGCTCGCGCACAGTCAGGGAATCGTCCACCACCAGGATCCGCTTGCGCGGGGCCTGGGCCTGGTTCTGCCGGGCGATGCGCTCCAGGCGTCCGGTATCGAGCAACTTGTCCACCGAACGCAACAGGTCTTCGACATCGACAATCAACACCACTGAGCCATCGTCGAGCAAGGCCCCGGCGGAAATGTCCTGGACCTTGCCCAGGCGTTCGTCCAGGGGCAGGACCACCAGGGTCCGCTCGCCAATGAAGCGCTCCACCGCCACGCCGTAGATCGTTTCGCGCTCGCGGATCACCACGACCTTGAGGGTCTGGCTGCTGCCTTTCGTCGCCGGGCGATTGAGCAATTGGCTGGCGGCGACCAGCCCGATATGCCGGCCCTCGTGCCAGAAATGCTGGCGGCCTTCGACCTGGACGATGTCCTCCGGCGCCAGGTCGCACATGCGTTCGATGTGGGCCAGGGGAAAGGCGTACGCTTCATCGCCGACTTCCACCACCAGGCTGCGCACCACCGACAGCGTCAGCGGCACCTCAAGATGGAAACGACTGCCCTCGCCCGCCGTCTGCTCCAGCACCACCGCGCCGCGCAACTGCCGGACCATGTGCTGGACCGCGTCCAGGCCGACGCCGCGCCCGGACACTTCGGTGACTTTGTCGCGCAGGCTGAAACCGGGCAGGAACAGGAAGGTCAGCAGTTCCTCCTCGCTGAGGCTGGCGGCGGTTTGCTCAGGGGAAAGGCCACGCTCGACGATGCTGCGGCGTACCCGATCCAGGTCCACCCCGGCGCCGTCGTCCGCCAGTTCCAGCACCAACAGGCCAGCCTGATGGGAAGCCCGCAGGCGGATCAGGCCTTCGGCGGGCTTGCCGGCCAGTATTCGCTGCTCCGGGGATTCGATGCCATGGTCCACGGCATTGCGCAGCAAATGCGTCAGCGGCGCTTCGAGCTTTTCCAGCACATCGCGGTCGACCTGGGTCTTCTCGCCTTCAATCTCCAGGCGCACCTGTTTGCCCAGGCTGCGGCCCAGGTCACGGACCATGCGTGCCTGACCCGAAAGCACATCGGCGAACGGGCGCATGCGACAGGCCAGCGCCGTGTCATACAGCACCTGCGCCCGCTGACTGGCCTGCCAGGCGAATTCATCCAGCTCGGCGGTTTTCTGCGCCAGCAATTGCTGGGTTTCGGCGAGCAAACGGCGAGCATCGCCAAGGGCTTCCTGGGCTTGCAGGCTCAGGGCATGGTCCTTGAGGTGCACGTTCAGCTCTTCAAGGGCGCGCAAACCGCTGCTTTGCTGGCGCTTGAGCCGCTGCATCGTCGCCAGCCAGGGCTTGAGGCGCTGGGTCTCCACCAGGGACTTGCTCGACAGATCGAGCAAGCTGTTGAGGCGTTCGGCCGTGACCCGCAAGACCCGCTCGCCGCCTTCGGTGACCCGTTTGCGCTTGGGGGCCGGCTCCGTTGCCGGGAGCGGTTCCACTTCCGGCAGCTCGATGCGTAGCGGCTCGACCGGTGTCTCGACGCTTGGTAAGACCACTGCCGGGGCCTGTGGCGCGTTGGGATCAAGCAGACGCCCCATCAACGCCACATAGGCGTCGATGTCCGGGGCGCCGACGCCGTTGCCCGGGGTGGCGATGCGCGTCAGCAGGTCAGTACCTTGCAGCAAGGCATCGATGTGTTCAGCGCCCAGCACCAGGCGCCGCTCCTGGGCGCTGACCAGGCAATCTTCCATCACATGGGCCACGCTAACCCCGGCGTCCACCCCGACTATGCGTGCCGCACCCTTGAGGGAATGCGCCGCGCGCATGCACGACTCCAGGTAATCGACCTGGGTCGGATCGCGCTCCAGGGCCAGCAGGCCGGCACTCAACACCTGGACCTGGGCTTCGGCTTCCAGGCTGAACAGCTCCAGCAACGAGGCGTCGCGCATCTGATCAGGGGTCATGACAGGCTCCGAGCCACGGCGGACAGCAGTTGTTCTTCATCCAGCCAGCGCAGGCTGCGGCCCTTGAAGGGCAGCACACCACGGGTGTACTTGCCCGTCGATTGCGAAGCGCTCGCCAGGATGCGCTCATCGATGGCGTGGATGCCGTCCACCTCATCCACCGGCACCACCACCGGCCCGCCCTTGGCCGCGACAATCAACATGCGCGGCATCACCCGTGCGCCGGAAACCACCGCCGCGCCGGGCTCCAGGTCCAACAGCTCCACCAGCGACAGGCAGGCCACCAGCGCCCCGCGTACATTCGCCACGCCCAACAAGGCCCGCGAGCGCTGGTGGGGCAAGGAATGGATCGGCTGCAATGGTGCCACTTCCACCAGGCTGCGCGTCGTCAGGCCCAGCCATTCCTCGCCGAGGCGGAACATCAGCAGCGAGCGCGTGACCACATCGGTGTCCGCGGGGGCAAGGGACAGATCCCGCTGATCCTGCGGCAAGGCATAACGGTCGAGCAGCCGGGTGGCGGCCGCCGAATACACCGAGCAATTGCGGCAATGGATATGCTCGACCAGCAAAGGACAGGATTTGTCGCCATGCACCCCGATGCGATTCCAGCAGTCGTCGATAGCCTGGGCATCGTCATGGGTGACGGTATAAGAAGCCGAACCGCTCATCGTTTGTGCTCACTGTCTGCCGCGCGCCCGCTACGGGCGGCGCGTTCCTGCAATCGACGGGCTCCGGCCGCGTCTCCCTGGGAAGCCAGCAGCGCCGCCAGATGCACCAGGGCCTCGGCGTGTTGCGGTTCAAGATAAAGCGCCTTGCGATAAAAACCCTGGGCTTCAAGCGCGCTGCCAGCCATGTCGCTGAGCAGGCCCAACCAATAGAACACCTGGGCGTTTGGCGCGTGGCTGCGCAAGTAGGCTTCGCAAGCCACGCGGGCCTCGGCGCTTTTACCACCGTTGGCCAGGGCAGCGATATTGGCCAGCAAGGTCGCGGCGGCGCTGCTTTTGGGCTCGACAATCGGCGTCACGCTCGCCGCAAACGGTCGCGGCCGAATCACCGGCGCAACGACACGGGGCGGAGGCTGACGAACCGGCAGCGGGGTCGGCATCAAGGCCGGTAACGGTTGCGGCTCGGGTGCCCCCTGGCGGCTGAAGGCGAACGATTGGGCGACCCCGATCGAGCGCATGCCCAGTCGGCCGAGCAAGCTGCCCTCGGCGGGGCCGATAAACAGCACACCGTCCTGATGGGTCAGGCGCTTGAGCACCTCGAACACCTGCTGCTGGGTCGGCTGGTCGAAATAGATCAACAGGTTGCGACAGAACACAAAGTCGTAAGGTGCCTCGTTCGCCAACAAAGCCGGATCCAGCAGGTTGCCCACTTGCAAACGCACCTGTTCGCGCACCCGCTCGCTGAGGCGGTAGCCCTCGTCTTCGGCGTCGAAGTAACGCTCGCGAAAACCCAGCTCCGCGCCACGGAAGGAATTCCTGCCGTAACGCGCTTCCTTGGCCCGCGCCACCGACAGCGGGCTGACGTCCAGGCCGTCCACCTTGAACTGATGTGGCCCCAGGCCTGCGTCGAGCAAGGCCATGGCAATCGAATAAGGTTCTTCGCCGGTGGAACACGGCAAGCTGAGGATACGCAGCGCGCGCAGGTGCTTGATCTCGGCCAGGCGCTTGACGGCCAGCCTGGCGAGGGTCGCGAAGGATTCGGGGTAGCGGAAGAACCAGGTCTCCGGGACGATCACCGCTTCGATCAGCGCTTGCTGCTCCTGGGCCGAATGCTGCAGGCCTTGCCAGTACTCATCGGCGGTTCGCCCGGGCACGGCAATGATGCGTTGGCGCACGGCCCGCTCAATGATCGCGGTGCCGACGGAGGTCACATCCAGGCCGATGCGCTCCTTGAGAAAATCGAAAAAACGCTGGTCGTTGTTCATGGCGTTGCCTCGAGGTCGTCGAGGTTCAGCGGCGGCGCAGGAAACAGCAGCGCCCGAACGGATTCATCGAGCAGGTCATTGACGCGCACCCATTGCAGCAACCCGTGGGCATCTTCGCGCACCGGGCCGAGGTACGGCGCCTGCCGGTTGTCCAGACCATAGGGTTTGAAATCGGCCGGGTCACAGCGCACGGTGTCGGTCGCCTGTTCCAGGATCAGGCCCAGCACCTGTCCCGTTTGTTGCGCGTCGCCCTGATAGCGCACCAGCACCAGTCGCGTACTGGTCCGGGCCTGTGCGCTCTGGCCAAAGGTCAAGGCGCACAGGTCGATCACCGGCACCACCGTGCCACGCCAGGCAAACACCCCCGCCACCCAGGACGGCGCCCGGGCAATCGGCTTGAGGGGCAGGCGCGGCAGCACCTCCACCACATCGATGGCCTGCAGGGCGTAACGTTCGTTGCCGATGCAGAACACCAGGAACAACGACTGGCGGGCCGTCGGTGCGGCGCCACGCCGGGTCTCGAGTTCGCCCATCAGACTTTGAAACGCGAGACGCCGCTGCGCAGCCCTACGGCTACCTGGCTCAGCTCGTCGATGGCGGAACTGGCCTGGCGCAGGGAATCCACGGTCTGGCTGCTGGCATCGCCCAGTTGCACCAAGGCGTGGTTGATCTGCTCGGCACCGGTGGCCTGGGCCTGCATGCCTTCGTTGACCATCAACACCCGCGGCGCCAGGGCCTGGACCTGATGGATGATCTGCGACAGTTGCTCACCCACCTGTTGCACTTCGGCCATGCCTCGACGCACTTCTTCGGAAAACTTGTCCATGCCCATCACCCCGGCCGATACCGCGGACTGAATCTCGCGCACCATCTGCTCGATGTCATAGGTCGCTACGGCGGTCTGGTCAGCCAAGCGTCGTACTTCAGTGGCGACAACGGCGAAACCACGACCGTACTCGCCGGCCTTTTCGGCCTCGATGGCCGCGTTGAGGGACAACAGGTTGGTCTGGTCGGCCACTTTGACGATGGTCACCACCACCTGGTTGATGTTGCCGGCCTTCTCGTTGAGGATCGCCAGCTTGGCGTTCACCAGGTCGGCGGCGCCCATCACCGAATGCATGGTTTCCTCCATGCGCGCCAGGCCTTGCTGACCGGAGCCGGCGGCCACCGAAGCCTGGTCGGCGGCGGTGGACACTTCGGTCATGGTGCGCACCAGGTCTCGGGAGGTGGCGGCGATTTCCCGGGACGTCGCGCCGATCTCGGTGGTGGTGGCGGCGGTTTCGGTGGCCGTGGCCTGTTGCTGGCGCGAGGTGGCGGCGATCTCGGTCACCGAGGTGGTGACCTGCACGGAGGAGCGTTGGGCCTGGGACACCAGTGAGGTCAGCTCGGCCATCATGTCGTTGAAGCCGGTTTCCACTGCACCGAATTCGTCTTTGCGCGCCAGGTTCAGGCGCCCGCTCAGGTCGCCGCTGCGCATGATCTCGAGGATCTCGACGATGCGGTTCATCGGTCCCATGATCGCCCGCATCAACAGCAGGCCACAGAGTACGGCGACGATCAACGCGACCAGGAACGACAGGCCCATGGCGACCTTGGCCGCCGTTACCGCATCGCCGATGGTCTGGGTGGCGTTTTCCGCCAGCTCACGATTGCGCTCGATGATGTGATTCAAATGCCCGCGGCCGCCGATCCATTCTGGCGTCAGCTCTTTGTCCAAAGCCTGCCGCGCCCCTTCGTAGTCCTTGCGCTGGTACAAGTCCAGGACCTTTGCCATAGCCTGGTTGAACGCCAGGTGATTGGCCTCGAACTCGTCGAAAGAGGCTTGGTCGGCGGGGTTCTGGATCAGTTTTTGATAGTTCTGCATCTCTTCGCGCAGGTGCTGCTCGAAGCCCTGGTAGCGGGCCTTATCCTCAGCGGTGATTTCCCGGTTGCCCGAAAGGCCGACGATTTGTTGGGTCAAGACGTAGCTGTCAACCCAGCCACCGCGAATCATGGAGCTGTAATACACCCCTGGCACCGCATCGACCCGGACGTTTTCTTCACTGTCCTCGATCTTCAACAACCGTGAATACGAGACAACCACCATCAACAGCATGATGGCGATGATCACTGCAAAACTCGCCAGGATGCGTTGGCGCAATGTCCAATTCTTCACGGTAAAACCTCGGGCATTTGAAATGCTGGGGAGTATAGCCGAGGGCGGCACCGGGCCTGTATGGCGGTTTGAGGGGATTTTTGACGAAGGCGAGGCTCGTAGTTTTCTCAAGATGAGCAATGCCCCCGTGGGAGCGAGCTTGCTCGCGATAGCGGCGTGTCAGACCACGCGGCTGTGACTGACCGAACCCCATCGCGAGCAAGCTCGCTCCCACAGGGAATGAGGTGGGACTGATCTATACAGTCGCCTGGCGCACCTGTTTCTCCAACTCCACCTTCAGCCCCGGCTCCAGCTTGAGTTGGCGCGCCAGTTCATCGAGGTAGGACTTCTCCATGAAGTTTTCCTCGTCCACCAGCATCACGCTGGCGATGTACATTTCCGCCGCCATTTCCGGGGTGCTGGCAGCGCGGGCGACGTCGGTGGGGTCCAGGGGCTTGTTGAGTTCGGCGTGCAGCCAGTGTTGCAGTTCCTGGTCGTTGTCGAGCTTGGTGAATTCGCCTTCGATCAACTGCCGCTCGCGCTCGTCCACATGGCCGTCGGCCTTGGCCGCCGCCACCAGCGCCTTGAGGATCGCCTGGCTGTGCTGCTCGACCTGCGCCGGGGGCACGCGGTCGAGGGTCTGCGGTTCGGTTTTCGGCGCGGTGCCTTGCTGGGCCTGCCAATTGCCGTAGGCCTTGTAGGCGATCACGCCCAAGGCCGCGAGACCACCATAGGCCAGGGCCTTGCCACCGAAGCTGCGGGCTTTCTTGTTGCCCAGCAACAGGCCCATGGCCCCGGCGGCCAGAGCGCCGCCGCCCGCACCGGAAAGCATCCCGCCAAGGTTGCCGGAGCCACCGAGCAAACCGCCCAGACCGCCCAGACCGCCGGAGGACTTGCCTTGGGACCCGCCAGCCTTGTTCTGCAACATTTCCTGGCCGGACTTGAGAAGCTGATCGAGCAATCCACGGGTGTTCATTTGTTGTCTCCACATTTCGTGTCAACGTAAGGCCACCAGCCTAGATCGAAAGTGCCCCGGCGCCGTTGGCGAGATTGCTTCCAGATGTTGCCTGGCTCATTCCAAGACACACTCCCCTTTCATTCTAAAAAAACGATATACACTCCAGCACATCGATAAAACCGCCCACCGGATATTCGACCATGATGACCCTGCGCCAGATCCGCCATTTCATCGCCGTGGCCGAAACCGGCTCCATCTCTGCCGCTGCGCAAACGGCGTTCATTTCCCAGTCGACCTTGACCCTGGCCATCCAGCAACTGGAGCAGGAAATCGGCGTCAGCCTGTTCAACCGCCACGCCAAGGGCATGACCCTGACCCATCAGGGTCATCAATTCCTGCGCCAGGCCCATTTGATCCTGGCCACCGTCGACAACGCCAAGCGCAGCCTGCAACAGAGCACCGACCAGGTCGCCGGCCAGGTCACCATCGGCGTCACCAGCCTAGTCGCCGGCTATTACCTGGCGGACCTGCTGACCCGTTTCCAGCGCGCCTATCCCAACGTGGAGATCCGGGTGATGGAGGACGAGCGGCCGTATATCGAGCATTTGCTGGTCAGCGGCGAAATCGACGTCGGGGTGTTGATCCTGTCCAACCTGGAAGACCGCCACGCCTTGCAGACCGAAGTGCTGACGCATTCACCACACCGTTTGTGGCTGCCAGCGCAGCACCCGCTGCTGGAACACGACAGCATCAACCTGGCCGACGTGGCCCGCGAGCCGCTGATCCAGCTGAACGTCGATGAAATGGACCGCAACGCCCAGCGCCTGTGGCGCGGTGCCGGTCTGCAACCCAGGGTCACCCTGCGCACCGCCTCGACCGAAGCGGTGCGCAGCCTGGTGGCGGCAGGCTTGGGGGTGTCGATCCAGCCGGACATGACCTACCGCCCTTGGTCGCTGGAAGGCGACATCATCGAAGCGCGACCGATTGCCGACCTCAACCAGACCCTCGACGTCGGCCTGGCCTGGCGCCGGGGCACGGCGCGACCGGCGTCGGTCGACCCGTTCCTGGCCGTCGCCCGGGAACAACCCCATGGCGGACGAAAGCCATCTATTTAATCGAACGCAGCCTTGAGTATTTCGAATTTGTCGGCCTCGGATCTGAGCACTAATCTGACTGCACGCCTCTTTCCTGTGGGAGCGAGCTTGCTCGCGATAGCGGTGGGTCAGGCAACATAGATTCGACTGACAAACCGCTATCGCGAGCAAGCTCGCTCCCACAGGTTCTTTGTTTCAACTGAGACCTATAAAAATGGCTGGTACGCAAACCCCGTTGTGCACCGCGTTGCTGATCGACGGGGAACTGGTTCCCGGTGAAGGCATTGTCGAGCCGATCCTCAACCCGGCCACTGGCGAAGTGGTGGCTCACATCGCCGAGGCCAGTACCGAGCAGGTCGAAGCCGCGATCCTCGCCGCCCACCAGGCCTTCGACGGCTGGTCGCGCACCACACCGCAACAACGCTCTAACCTGCTACTGGACATCGCCAGCGCCATCGAAAAGAACGCCGATGAGCTGGCCCGCCTCGAATCCCTGAACTGCGGCAAGCCGCTGCACCTGGCGCGCCAGGACGACCTCAGTGCGACGGTGGATGTATTCCGTTTCTTCGCTGGCGCCGTGCGCTGCCAGACCGGCCAGCTCAGTGGCGAATACCTGCCCGGCTACACCAGCATGGTGCGCCGCGACCCGATTGGCGTGGTGGCGTCCATTGCACCGTGGAATTACCCGATCATGATGGCCGCGTGGAAAATCGCCCCGGCCCTGGCTGCCGGTAATACGCTGGTGTTCAAGCCGTCGGAACACACACCGCTGTCGATCCTGGCCCTGGCGCCGACACTGGCCCAGATCCTGCCACGGGGCGTGATCAACATCCTCTGCGGGGGCGGCGAAGGTGTGGGCAGCCATCTGGTCAGCCATCCCAAAGTGCGCATGGTCTCGTTGACCGGCGATATCGTCACCGGGCAGAAGATCCTCCAGGCAGCGGCGAAAACCCTCAAGCGCACGCACCTGGAACTGGGCGGCAAGGCGCCGGTGATCGTGTGCAACGACGCCGACATCCAGGCCGTGGTCGAAGGCGTGCGCACCTATGGTTATTACAACGCCGGGCAGGATTGCACGGCGGCGTGTCGGATCTACGCCCAAGGCGCGATTCACGACCGCCTGGTGGCCGAACTCGGCGCGGCGGTCAGCAGCCTGCGCTTTGCCGGCAAGCGCGACGCCGACAATGAGATCGGCCCGCTGATCAGCACCCGCC
This sequence comes from Pseudomonas sp. H1_F01, assembly GCF_054681425.1. Classification (NCBI taxonomy): domain Bacteria; kingdom Pseudomonadati; phylum Pseudomonadota; class Gammaproteobacteria; order Pseudomonadales; family Pseudomonadaceae; genus Pseudomonas; species Pseudomonas sp. H1_F01. The sequence continues at coordinate 5,583,629 of NZ_CP162823.1, forward strand.
AGCGCGACCGGGTCGCCAGTTTTGTCGAGCGCGCCCTCGGCCAGCCACACATCGAACGCATTACCGGCGCGGCGGTGCATTCCGGCGCCGGTTTCTACTACCAACCCACGCTGCTGGCCGGCTGCAAGCAAAGCGATGAAATCGTCCAGCGCGAAGTGTTCGGCCCGGTCGTCACCGTGACCCGCTTCGACGAACTCAGCCAGGCGGTGGACTGGGCCAACGATTCCGAATACGGCCTGGCTTCTTCGGTATGGACCCAGAACCTCGACAAGGCCATGCAAGTGGCGGCGCGGCTGCAATACGGCTGCACCTGGATCAACAGCCATTTCATGCTGGTCAGCGAAATGCCCCACGGCGGCCTGAAACGTTCGGGCTACGGCAAAGACCTATCCAGCGATTCGCTCCAGGACTACAGCGTGGTGCGCCACATCATGGCCCGCCACGGCCAGCATCTGTAGATAACAGCACTACTCTAATAACAGGCCATCCATGGCGCTTCACCCTGTTCGAACACTGCCCCGACCATAATTAAAGCAAGAGGGATTTCCATGTACGCGCACAAGACCGTATTGCTCAGTGCAATCACCACGGCGCTGCTGACCAGCGTCAGCCTCCAGGCCGCCGAACCGCTCAAGGCCGTTGGCGCCGGTGAGGGCCAACTGGATATCGTCGCCTGGCCGGGTTACATCGAACGCGGCGAAAGCGACAAGGCCTACGATTGGGTCACCGGTTTCGAGAAGGAAACCGGTTGCAAGGTCAATGTGAAAACTGCCGCTACGTCCGACGAAATGGTCAGCCTGATGACCAAGGGCGGCTACGACCTGGTCACCGCCTCGGGCGACGCCTCGTTGCGGCTGATTGCCGGCAAGCGCGTGCAGCCGATCAACACCGCGCTGATCCCCAACTGGAAAAACCTCGACCCGCGCCTCAAGGATGCACCGTGGTACGTGGTCAACCAGCAGACCTACGGCACCCCGTACCAGTGGGGCCCGAACGTGCTGATGTACAACACCGACGTGTTCAAGCAGGCGCCCGTCAGTTGGAGCGTGCTGTTCAGCGCCCAGAACCTGCCCGACGGCAAGCCGAACAAAGGCCGCGTGCAAGCCTACGATGGCCCGATCTACATCGCCGACGCGGCGCTCTACCTCAAGACCGCCAAGCCTGAGCTGGGCATCAAGGACCCATACCAACTCGACGAAGCCCAGTACAAGGCCGTGTTGGAATTGCTGCGGGCCCAGCAGCCGCTGATCCACCGCTACTGGCACGACACCACCGTGCAGATGAGCGATTTCAAGAACGAAGGCGTGGTGGCCTCTGGCGCCTGGCCATATCAGGTCAACGGCCTGATGAACGAGAAGCAACCGATCGCCTCGACCATTCCGAAAGAAGGCGCCACCGGGTGGGCCGACACCACGATGTTGCACGCCGAGGCCAAGCACCCCAACTGCGCGTACAAGTGGATGGACTGGTCGCTGCAACCGAAAGTCCAGGGTGACGTGGCGGCGTGGTTCGGCTCGTTGCCGGCGGTGCCCGCGGCGTGCAAGGGCAGCGAACTGCTGGGCGCCGAAGGCTGCAAGACCAACGGTTTCGATCAGTTCGACAAGATCGCCTTCTGGAAAACCCCACAGGCCGAGGGCGGCAAGTTCGTGCCGTACAGCCGCTGGACCCAGGACTACATTGCGATCATGGGCGGGCGCTAAGCCCAATCAGTCGGTGTAGTTCACTGTGTGGGAGCAAGGCTTGCCCGCGATGAAGATGATGCGGTCTCCCGGGGAACCGAGGCGCCTGTATCGCGAGCAAGCTTTGCTCCCATAGCGTTGCTCTCACAGGTCTGGTGCACGGCAACCCACCCACGATCCAATAGAAGTCGCACTTTTTGGAGCCCCGCACCATGACGCTTGCAGTCCAATTCACCCAGGTATCCCGTCAGTTCGGCGATGTGAAGGCCGTTGACCGGGTTTGCATCGACATCCAGGACGGCGAGTTCTTTTCCATGCTGGGCCCGTCCGGTTCGGGCAAGACCACCTGCCTGCGACTGATCGCCGGGTTCGAACAACCCAGTGCCGGCTCGATCCGCATCCACGGCGAAGAGGCCACCGGGCTTGCGCCGTACCAACGGGACGTCAACACGGTGTTCCAGGATTACGCCCTCTTCCCCCATATGAACGTGCGCGACAACGTGGCCTACGGTCTGAAAGTCAAAGGCGTCGCCAAGGCCGAGCGCATCCAGCGCGCTGACGAAGCGCTGGAGATGGTTGCCCTGGGCGGCTACGGCGAACGCAAGCCGGTGCAGCTCTCCGGCGGCCAGCGCCAACGCGTGGCCTTGGCCCGCGCGCTGGTCAATCGCCCGCGGGTGTTGCTGCTCGATGAACCCTTGGGCGCCCTCGACCTGAAGCTGCGTGAGCAAATGCAGGGCGAATTGAAGAAGCTGCAACGCCAGTTGGGCATCACCTTCATTTTCGTCACCCACGACCAGACCGAAGCGCTGTCGATGTCCGACCGCGTGGCGGTGTTCAACAAGGGCCGCATCGAACAAGTCGATACCCCACGCAACCTGTACATGAAACCGGCGACCACCTTCGTCGCCGAATTCGTCGGCACCTCCAACGTGATCCGTGGCGAGCTGGCCCGGGAACTGAGCGGTTATCCACAACCGTTCTCGATTCGCCCGGAACACGTGCGTTTCGCCGAAGGTCCGTTGGCCAGTGGTGAGATCGAAGTCCACGGCCTGCTGCACGACATTCAGTACCAGGGCAGCGCCACACGCTACGAGTTGAAACTTGCCAACGGCCAGACCCTGAACCTCAGCCAGGCCAACACCCAGTGGCTCGACAACACAGCCCAGCACCAGACCGGCCAGCACCTGAGCGTACGCTGGGCGCGGGAGGCGATGGTCGCGTTGCACGACACTGTCAGTGGCGAGGTGTGAGATGAACACCCTGGCCATCGCTCAAACGCCCACACCCGGTTCACCGTTGCGACGATTTTCCAACCTGCTGTACCGGCGCCCCAACCTGTACCTGTCGATGTTGCTGGTGCCACCGCTGATCTGGTTCGGCGCGATCTACCTGGGCTCGCTGCTGACCTTGCTGTGGCAGGGTTTCTACACCTTCGACGACTTCACCATGGCGGTCACGCCGGACCTGACCCTGGCGAATTTCGCGGCGCTGTTCCAGCCGTCGAACTTCGACATCATTTTGCGCACCCTGAGCATGGCGATAGCGGTGTCCATCGCCAGCGCCATCGTCGCGTTCCCGATTGCCTACTACATGGCGCGCTACACCAGTGGCAAGACCAAGGCGTTTTTCTACATCGCGGTGATGCTGCCGATGTGGGCCAGCTATATCGTCAAGGCCTATGCCTGGACGCTGCTGCTGGCCAAGGGTGGCGTGGCGCAGTGGTTCGTCCAGCACCTGGGCCTGGGGCCGGTGTTGCAGTTCGTGCTGGGAATCCCGGGCGTGGGTGGCAGCACCTTGTCCACCTCACACCTGGGGCGTTTTCTGGTATTCGTCTACATCTGGCTGCCGTTCATGATCCTGCCGATCCAGGCGTCCCTGGAGCGTCTGCCGCCATCGCTGCTGCAAGCCTCGGCAGACCTGGGCGCCAGGCCACACCAGACGTTCATGCAGGTGATCCTGCCGCTGTCGATCCCCGGCATCGCCGCCGGCTCGATCTTCACCTTCTCGCTGACCCTGGGGGATTTCATCGTGCCGCAACTGGTGGGCCCGCCGGGCTACTTCGTCGGCAGCATGGTCTACGCCCAGCAAGGCGCCATCGGCAACATGCCCATGGCCGCGGCGTTCACCCTGGTGCCCATCGTGCTGATCGCCATCTACCTGTCTATCGTCAAGCGCCTGGGGGCTTTCGATGCACTCTGACTCTCAAGACCGGGCCTCGTGGGGCTTGCGGATCGCGGCGTGGGGCGGGCTGGTGTTCCTGCATTTCCCGATCCTGATCATCTTCCTCTACGCCTTCAATACCGAGGACGCCGCGTTCAGCTTCCCGCCCAAGGGCCTGACCCTGAAGTGGTTCAGCGTCGCCTTCGCGCGCCCGGATGTGCTGGAGGCGATCAAGCTGTCGTTGCAGGTCGCAGCCATCGCCACGCTGATCGCCATGGTGCTTGGCACGCTGGCCTCGGCGGCGCTGTACCGGCGCGATTTCTTCGGCAAGCAAGGCATTTCGCTGATGCTGATCCTGCCGATTGCCTTGCCGGGCATCATCACCGGCATTGCGCTGCTGGCGACCTTCAAGACCCTGGGCATCGAGCCCGGCATGTTCACCATCATCGTCGGCCATGCCACTTTTTGCGTGGTGATCGTCTACAACAACGTCATCGCCCGCCTGCGCCGTACCTCCCACAGCCTGATCGAGGCTTCGATGGACCTGGGGGCCGACGGTTGGCAGACCTTTCGCTACATCATCTTGCCCAACCTCGGCTCGGCGTTGCTGGCCGGCGGAATGCTGGCGTTTGCGCTGTCATTCGACGAGATCATCGTCACCACCTTCACCGCCGGCCACGAACGCACGCTGCCGCTGTGGCTGCTCAACCAACTCAGCCGCCCTCGCGATGTACCAGTGACCAACGTGGTGGCAATGCTGGTGATGATGGTCACGATGTTGCCGATATTGGGCGCGTATTACCTGACCCGAGGCGGAGAGAGCGTGGCCGGTAGCGGCGGGAAGTAGAAGGGCTTTTTGTGGGAGCGAGCTTGCTCGCGATGACTGACAAATATTCAACACAGATGTCGACTGTAAGACCGTTATCGCGAGCAAGCTCGCTCCCACAGGGATCGGTTCCAGCAGACACAAGACTGCTTCGATGAGGACAATGCTATGCAAACCAAACTGCTGATCAACGGCCACCTGGTGAACGGCGAAGGCCCTGGCCAAGCGGTGTTCAACCCGGCGCTGGGCCGGGTGCTGGTGGAAATCAATGAAGCCAGCGAGGCCCAGGTCGATGCCGCCGTGCGCGCCGCCGACACCGCCTTCGAGTCTTGGTCGCAAGTGCCGCCCAAGGACCGTTCGCTGTTGCTGCTCAAGCTGGCCGATGCCATCGAAGCCCACGGCGAGGAACTGGCGAAGCTGGAGTCGGACAACTGCGGCAAACCCTTGAGCGCCGCACTGAATGACGAGATCCCGGCGATTGCTGACGTGTTCCGTTTCTTTGCCGGCGCCAGCCGCTGCATGAGTGGTTCGGCGGGCGGTGAATACCTGCCGGGGCATACCTCGATGATCCGCCGCGACCCGGTGGGCGTCATCGCCTCCATCGCGCCGTGGAACTACCCGTTGATGATGGTCGCCTGGAAAATCGCCCCGGCCCTGGCCGCCGGTAATACCGTGGTGCTCAAGCCATCGGAGCAGACTCCGCTGACCGCGCTGCGCCTGGCAGAACTGGCGTCGGAAATTTTCCCAGCTGGCGTGCTCAACGTGATATTCGGTCGTGGGCAAACCGTCGGCAACCCGCTGGTCACCCACCCGAAAGTGCGCATGGTGTCGCTGACCGGCTCCATCGCCACCGGCTCGAACATCATTTCCAGCACGTCCGACAGCGTCAAGCGCATGCACATGGAGCTGGGCGGCAAGGCCCCGGTGATCATTTTCGACGACGCCGACATTGACGCGGCCGTGGAAGGCATCCGTACCTTCGGTTTCTACAACGCCGGCCAGGACTGCACCGCAGCCTGCCGCATCTATGCCCAGCAAGGCATCTACGACCAGTTCGTCGAGAAGCTCGGCGCCGCGGTGGGCAGTATCAAGTACGGCCCGCAAACCGCGCCAGACACCGAGATGGGCCCACTGATCACCGCCCAGCACCGCGACCGCGTGGCCGGTTTTGTCGAACGGGCCATTGCCCAGCCGCATATTCGCCTGATCACCGGCGGCAAGGCCGTGGACGGCAACGGGTTCTTCTTCGAGCCGACGGTGTTGGCCGACGCCCAGCAGGATGACGAAATCGTCCGTCGGGAAGTCTTCGGGCCTGTGGTGTCCGTCACGCCGTTCCTCGACGAGGCACAAGTGCTGGCGTGGGCCAACGATTCGGACTACGGCCTGGCCTCATCGGTATGGACCGCCGACATCGGCCGAGCCCATCGTCTGTCGGCACGCCTGCAATATGGCTGCACCTGGGTGAATACCCACTTCATGCTCGTCAGCGAAATGCCCCATGGCGGTCAGAAACGTTCCGGCTATGGCAAGGACATGTCCATGTATGGACTGGAGGATTACACGGTAGTGCGGCATGTGATGTTCAAGCATTGACGACAAGACAACCTTGGCAACACATGCCTGCGCTTGCCCTGCGTTCGTCCTGCTAAGGTTTTCGTCGATCGGTGCACGCTCGCCGGTTGACGGAAATCCTGGCAGCACCTAGGGTGTCTACAACGTATACACCCTGGAGATCAGCCATGGCCTCGCCCGTTTTGTCCTTTCGTGTGGAAGAAGGTCTGGCCCAACAGCTGGACTTGCTGGCTGCCGCCACCGACCGCGACCGTCAGTATCACCTCAAGCGTGCATTGGTCCGATATGTGGAGGCCGAATCCTGGCATCTGCAAGCCATCAGCGAAGGCATAGCCGATGCCGACGCTGGAAACCTGACCGATCTGGACGCCGTGAAGGCTAAGTGGGCAAAACGTGCCGAGCATCGTACTGACCGACAAAGCACAGAGTGACCTCGACTCGATCCACGAACATTACCAAAGCGCCATCGGTGCAGAAGGCGCCGATGATGTCATCAGCGCCATCCTGGAGACACTGCGCCAACTGCAACGCTTTCCCGGCTCGGGGCGTCCGTCAGTCGCTCCTGATATTCGAGAGCTGGTACTGACGCGCTACCCATTCGTAGCCCCCTACCGGCTCAAGCATGGACAACTGCAGGTCCTGCGGATACTGCACCAGCGCACCGAACGCCTCCAGGACTGGTCGGTGGAGTGATGTAGGCCGGTGCTCCCCGCCCCGACCGCTCACCTGCGCCACGCTTCAAAACCGCGAAACACTGCGCATCGCATCCACCAGATAGCGCATGGCGATGCGGTCGTTTTCCGACAACTCCCGATAGCGCTCTACCAGTCTCAATTCTTCCAGGCTGAGCCGGCGTGTCCTGCGCGGGTTGGTCAGGCCTGGAAAGATCCCCAGCATTTCGGTAATGCCCTGTATTTTTGTCATGAGTTGTCCTTCTTTACGTCGAGGTTGACCTGATAGCGCCGTCTGAATCCGGGCCAGATCGCCTATCACGCTAAAGAATAGGGAGGATTCAAAGCGTGAAAAGGGAGTTTTAGAGTAATTAGTCAAAAAAAGTCGGAATCGACATAAAAAAAGAAATAACTGTAAGAAAATTTGACCAAGCCACGCTTTCCTTTCTCTCAAAGCCCGTATTTCCCCTATGATTTTGCCCCTCGGTGAACCGATCCAGCTCTCAGGCATCTGTTCTAACGTTCGTCGCGTTTGGCCAATGGCATGTCCGAACTCCCTTATCAGTCTCTGTTGCCAGGATCGGCTCGGGACTGTTTCGAGAAAGGTTGTATTTATGCACCGCAGGAATCTGCTCAAGGCCTCCATGGCCTTCGCCGCCTACACTGGGCTATCGGCCTCCGGACTCATGGCCGCACGCGCCTGGGCCGCCGATCAGACCGCCGACGGCGAAGCCCGTCCTTTCGACTTCAACGGTTTGAAAGATCAAGCCCGGCGGCTGGCCGAGAGCCGCTATGTCGACACCAAGCAAGTCCTGCCAGAAACCTTGGCCCAGATGTCGCCGTTGCAGTTCAACGCCATCCAGTACGACGTCAACCACTCGCTGTGGAATGACCTCGACGGGCGGCAACTGGATGCGCAGTTCTTCCATGTCGGCATGGGCTTCAAGCAGCCGGTGCGCATGTACAGCGTCGATCCGAAGACGCGTATGGCCCGTGAGGTGCACTTCCGCCCGGAACTGTTCAACTATCAGAAAACCACGGTCAACACCGCGCAATTGAAGGGTGACCTGGGTTTCGCCGGCTTCCGCGTCTTCAAGGCGCCGGAGCTGGACCGGCACGACATCGTTTCGTTTCTGGGGGCCAGCTACTTCCGCGCCGTGGATGCCAGCGGCCAGTACGGGCTATCGGCCCGCGGCCTGGCCATCGACACCTATGCGAAGAAGCGTGAGGAGTTCCCGGACTTCACCAAGTTCTGGTTCGAAACCCCGGAAAAGAACAGCACCCGGTTCGTGGTCTATGCCCTGCTCGACTCCCCCAGCGCCACCGGTGCCTATCGGTTTGACATCGATTGCCAGCCGACCCGGGTGGTGATGGAGATCGACGCGCACATCAATGCCCGTACCGCAATCGAGCAGCTGGGTATCGCGCCCATGACCAGCATGTTCAGCTGTGGCACCGTCGAACGGCGCATGTGCGACACCATTCACCCGCAAATCCACGATTCCGACCGGCTGGCCATGTGGCGCGGCAATGGCGAATGGGTGTGCCGTCCGTTGAACAACCCCGCCACCCTGCAATTCAACGCCTTCGCCGACAAGGACCCGAAAGGTTTCGGCCTGGTACAGACCGACCACGACTTTGCCAGCTACCAGGACACCGTGGACTGGTACAGCAAGCGCCCAAGCCTGTGGGTCGAGCCGACGACGGCCTGGGGCGAAGGCTCGGTCGACCTGCTGGAGATTCCTACCACCGGCGAAACCCTGGACAACATTGTCGCGTTCTGGACGCCGAAAAAACCGGTGGCCGCCGGCGACTCGCTGAACTATGGCTACAAGCTCTACTGGAGCGCGCTGCCGCCAGTCAGCACGGACCTGGCCCACGTCGACGCCACCCGCTCAGGCATGGGCGGTTTCATCGAAGGCTGGGCCCCGGGCGAGCATTACCCGACCGTCTGGGCCCGTCGTTTTGCCGTGGACTTCAGCGGCGGCGGCCTCGACCAACTGCCGCCGGGCACCGGCATCGAACCGGTGGTGACCTGTTCCCACGGTGAAGTGAAAGACTTCAACGTGCTGGTGATGGATGCAATCAAGGGCTACCGCATCACCTTCGACTGGTACCCGACCGACGACAGTGTGGAGCCGGTGCAGATGCGCCTGTTCATTCGCACCAAGGACCGCACCTTGAGCGAGACCTGGTTGTACCAGTACTTCCCGCCAGCGCCGGATAAGCGCAAATATCCCTGAGCCCTGCTGCGTCAGGGATGACGCCTTCGCGAGCAGGCTCGCTCCCACATTGAGCCTTGTTGTGAACGCTATCCACGCCACACAACAGATCCACTGTGGGAGCGAGCCTGCTCGCGATGAGGCCGGTACAAGCACCAATTTTTTTCAAACAAACAAAAAGCCCCGGCCAATGACGACCGGGGCTTTTTGTTTTACCAAACACTCAATCGCGCAAATCCGACTCATGAATCGGCTGGTCCCGATGCGTTGCCCGCTGGTACTGCGCCGGCCACGTGGCCTTGCGGCCGCCCAGGTCATCATCGGCATGCAGGGCCCAGTACGGATCGCGCAACAATTCGCGCGCCAGGAAGATGATATCGGCCTGGCAGGTGCGCAGGATGTGTTCGGCCTGGGCCGGTTCGGTGATCATGCCGACGGTGCCGGTGGCGATTTCCGACTCCTTGCGCACCCGCTCGGCAAAGCGTGTCTGGTAACCCGGGCCGGTGGGAATTTCCGCATTGGCCGCCGTGCCACCCGATGACACGTCGATCAAATCCACCCCCAGGGCCCTGAATCGCCGCGCCAGCTCCACGGTTTCGTCCGGGTTCCACCCGTCCTCGACCCAATCGGTGGCGGAAACGCGAACGAACACCGGCAGTTCTTCAGGCCATACGGCCCGCACCGCTTCGGTGACTTGCAGCACCAGGCGGATGCGATTCTCGAACGAGCCGCCGTATTGATCGCGGCGCTGATTGCTCAACGGCGAGAGGAATTGATGCAGCAGATAACCATGGGCAGCGTGAACCTCGACCACTTTGAAGCCGGCCGTGAGGGCGCGCTTGGCCGAATCCACGAAGGCCTGGATCACATCGGCGATCTGCCCTTCGTCCAACTGCACCGGCGGGGTGTGTTGCGGGTCGAAGGCAATCGGCGACGGGCCGACCGGAACCCAGCCGCCGTCCGCCGGTTTTACGCTGCCATGCTTGCCCAGCCAGGGTCGCCAGGTGCTGGCCTTGCGTCCGGCATGGGCCAGTTGTATGCCCGGCACGGCCCCTTGGGCGGTGATGAACCGGGTGATGCGTTGCAAGGGTTCGATCTGTTCATCATTCCACAGCCCCAGGTCCTGGGCGGTGATGCGACCGTCGGCGGTGACGGCGGTGGCTTCGGTGAACACCAGGCCGGCACCGCCCACGGCACGGCTGCCCAAGTGCACCAGGTGCCAATCGTTGGCCAGGCCATCGGTGCTCGAATACTGGCACATCGGCGATACCGCGATGCGATTGGGCAGGGTCAATTGGCGAAGGGTATAGGGTTCCAGCAGCAGACTCATGGGGCACCTCTCGAATCAGTGGGCAGGCTCCAGGGTTCTGTTTGAAAAGTCGACGAGTGACAAAAGGTGCAACACCCGCCCCCGCGGGCAAAAAATTCGACAAGACGTCACAAGGGCTATCAAGCAGTGCTTAGAGCCTAGTCGACAACCCGCAAGGACGGAGGGTTCAGAACTTAAAAACCGACGGTGTGGCGCACTGCAGTTCACTTAAGGCGACCCTCGCCACAAAGGCCGATCGGCGTATCGGCTACCGCGGCTCGATATGGGCAATCATCAACTGCACCGTTTCCTGGCCGCGGAACTCGTTGAGGTCGAGCTTGTAGGCCAGTTCCACCCAGCGCACGGTAGGGTTGGGCCAGATCTCGCGGTCGATGCCAAAGGCGATGCCATCGAGCTTCACCGAGCCACACTCGCTCTTGAGGATGACCTTCAGGTGCCGTTCGCCCACCACGCGCTGTTCGACCAACTGGAACAGGCCGTGGAACATCGGCTCAGGAAAATGCTGGCCCCAGGGGCCGGCGTGGCGCAGTGCCCGGGCCAGCTCCAGGTGGAACTCCTCCACCGCCAGGGTGCCATCCGACAACAGCCGGCCGGTCAGGTCTTCTTCGCGCAACTGCCGGCGCACTTCCGCATCGAACGCTTCGGCGAACAACGGAAAATTAGCCTCCGGCAGCGTCAGCCCCGCCGCCATGGCGTGACCGCCGTACTTGCTGATCAGGGTGGGATGCTGCGCCGCCACCACGCTCAGCGCATCGCGAATGTGAAAGCCCGGCACCGAGCGACCCGAGCCCTTGAGCAAACCATCCCCGGCATCGGCAAAAGCAATGGTCGGACGGAAATAGCGCTCTTTCATTCGCGAGGCGAGAATGCCGATGACCCCCTGGTGCCACTGCGGATCGAACAGGCACAAACCGAATGGCATCGACTCCACCGGCAGGTCCTTGAGCTGGGCCAGGGCTTCGCGCTGCATGCCCTGCTCGATGGACTTGCGGTCCTGGTTCATGCCGTCCAGTTGCGCCGCCATCTCCCGCGCCAGGGCCGGATCGTTAGTGAGCAGGCATTCGATGCCCAGGCTCATGTCGTCCAGGCGCCCTGCCGCATTCAGACGCGGCCCGAGGATAAAACCAAGGTCGGTGGAGGTAATCCGTGACGCATCGCGCTTGGCCACTTCCAGAATAGCCTTGATGCCGGGCCGGGCACGTCCGGCGCGAATCCGTTCCAGGCCCTGGTGCACCAGGATCCGGTTATTCGCGTCCAGGGGCACCACGTCGGCCACGCTGCCCAGGGCCACCAGGTCGAGCAATTCGCCGATGTTCGGCTGAGGTGTGCTGGCATACCACCCCAGGCTGCGCAGACGCGCCCGCAGGGCCATCAGCACATAAAAAATGACGCCGACACCGGCCAAGGCCTTGCTCGGAAACTCGCAGCCCGGCTGGTTCGGATTGACAATGGCATCGGCTGCCGGCAGCTCGAGGCCGGGCAAGTGGTGGTCGGTGACCAGCACCTGAAGTCCCGCCGCTTTCGCCGCCGCCACGCCTTCCACGCTGGAAATACCGTTATCCACAGTGATCAGCAACTGCGGTTCGCGAGCCAGGGCGACTTCGACGATTTCCGGGGTCAGCCCGTAGCCATATTCGAAGCGATTGGGCACCAGGTAATCGACATGGGCCGCACCGAGCAGGCGCAGCCCGAGCATGCCCACGGTGCTGGCGGTCGCGCCATCGGCATCGAAGTCGCCCACGATCAGGATGCGCTGGCGTTGCTCCAGCGCCGTCACCAGCAGATCCACCGCGGCGTCGATCCCCTTGAGCTGCTGGAAGGGAATCAAGCGCGCCAGACTCTTGTCCAGTTCAGCCTCGGACTGCACGCCACGCGCTGCGTACAGGCGGGTCAACAGGGGCGGCAGGTCACCGAGGAATGGCAGGGTGTCGGGCAGTTGGCGGGGTTCTATGCGCATGGGGTGACAAAGTTTTCTCTGGAAATCGTGAAGATTGTGGCAAGGAGAGCTCGCTCCCACAATGGCTCATTCAATACCGGGTCAATGGCTCAACCACGCTCGCCCAGCAACCATTGCAGCTGGACTTCATGCTGGCCACGGTCGTCGGTCACGAAAATCGTGCCCTCGCTGATCATCACATCCCACTTGATCACCCGGGGCATGTCCTGGGCCAGGGTTTCTAGCACTTCCTGGGGCACCGCGGCGATGTTGACGTTTTTCAGGTTCTTGACCGCCGGGATCACCTTGCCTTCCCAGACCCGCAGGCTGCCGTAAGCCAGCAGGCTGGTGCGCTCGGTCCGGCGCGAGCACCAGGTCAGGCGATCGGCATCCGGTTGGCCGACTTCGATCCAGTGCAGCACACGGTCATCCAGGCTTTTTTCCCACAGCGCAGGCTCGTCGACGTCTGACAGACCACGACCAAACGCCAGCAGCTCGTTGTACCAGAACGCGTAAGCCAGCAGGCGCACAGTCATGCGCTCTTCGGTTTCCGAAGGGTGGCGGGCGATGGTCTGCTTCACATTCTCATACACATTGCGGTCGAGATCGGTGAGGTTCAGTTCAAACTTGTAAGTCGTGGACGGCTGGGCCATGAACGGGCTTCTTGATACGAGGAAAGGCGGCAAGTCTAACCGATGACGCGGGCAATCCACGAATTGCCGACCATCAACCTGCGGCGACTGACCTTGGCCTATGATAAAACGCTCTATTCGTTCTGCCTTTGTCCTACAGGATCTGTCATGTCGCTTACTGCCAAACCCCTTGCCGGTGTCAAAGTCATCGAACTCGGCACCTTGATCGCCGGGCCCTTCGCCTCGCGCATCTGCGGTGAATTCGGTGCCGAAGTCATCAAGGTCGAATCGCCCGACGGCGGCGACCCCCTGCGCAAGTGGCGCAAGCTGTACGAAGGCACCTCGCTGTGGTGGTTCGTCCAGGCTCGCAACAAGAAGTCCCTGACCTTGAACCTCAAGCACCCTGAAGGCCTGGCGATCCTGAAAAAACTGATTGGCGAAGCCGATATCCTGATCGAGAATTTCCGCCCCGGCGTACTGGAAAAGCTCGGCCTGGGCTGGGATGTATTGCACGCACTGAACCCGAAACTGGTGATGGTGCGGCTTTCGGGCTTCGGCCAGACCGGGCCGATGAAAGATCAACCGGGGTTTGGTGCGGTGGGCGAGTCCATGGGCGGCCTGCGCTACATCACCGGCTTCGAAGACCGCCCGCCGGTGCGCACCGGGATTTCCATCGGCGACTCCATCGCCGCGCTCTGGGGCGTGATCGGCGCATTGATGGCCCTACGTCACCGCGAGATCAATGGCGGAACCGGGCAAGTGGTGGACGTGGCCTTGTACGAGGCGATTTTCGCCATGATGGAAAGCATGGTGCCGGAGTTCGACGTGTTCGGCTTCATCCGCGAGCGCACCGGCAATATCATGCCCGGCATCACCCCCTCGTCCATCCACACCAGCGCTGACGGCAAGCACGTGCAGATTGGGGCCAACGGCGACGCGATCTTCAAGCGCTTCATGCAGATCATCGGCCGTGACGACCTGGCCAATGACCCACAACTGGCCAGCAACGATGGCCGTGACAGCCGCCGTGACGAGCTGTACGGCATCATCGATCGCTGGGTCAACTCGCTGCCGCTCGACAGCGTTATCGACCAACTGAACCAGGCCGGAGTGCCGGCCAGTCGGATCTTCAGCGCCGAGGATATGTTCAGCGACCCGCAGTTCCTGGCCCGTGAAATGTTCCTGCAGGCCAAGTTGCCCGACGGCAAGGCATTCAAGATGCCGGGGATCGTACCGAAGCTCTCCGACACCCCGGGCACCTCCGAATGGGTCGGGCCGGCGCTGGGTGAACACAACGCACAAGTGCTCGGCGAACTTGGCTACGATGCACAGCAGATCGCCAAGCTGCGCAGTGACGGGGCCATTTGACACACCGCAACGGGCAGTCACTGAAGATCAAACTGTGGGAGCGAGCTTGCTCGCGATAGCGTCCGTTCAATCGATTTGATGCTGACTGACACACCGCAATCGCGAGCAAGCTCGCTCCCACATTAAGCTTGGCTTCATCCGGGAGAATCAGGCCGGCTGTCGGGCCGCCTCGCGAGCAAGCTTTGCTCCCACAACGGCGCCAACACCTGACAAACCACGCTAAAACCACAAAAGCCAGGCAAAAAGAAACCCCGAGAAGTGGGGAGACGACTCGGGGTTAAACGTGACCACTCATGGTCCGTACAACAAGCGACAAGCACCGGAGCACAATGCTCGCTCTTGTTGGTAAAGAGTCTGACTCATCAGGACGTAGGAAGGTTCCCACAAAACCCCAGTCAATTCGCCCCGACCATGACCTTGTCGCGCGCCAGATTGCGCAGCGCCGCAATCACACAGGGCTCCAGGCGCCCCTCGGCAATCAGCACATCGCGATGCAGGCCATCGACCACATCCGTCAACTGACGCTTGTCGGTCAATTGGGCCTGATTGAACACTCGCTCGACCATGATGGCCCCGGAGGCATTCTTCAGCGTCACCAGGCATTCGCCCTTGGCGCCGGAGGGAGTCAGCGTGACCTGATACGGGCTCAAAGCCTCACCCAGCAATAGGCTGATACTTTCCATTCGCTCACCCTTCAATAGTCCGAAAACAACTGCATGTTCACAGTAAGTGACCGTGAGCCGCAGCAGAAAGTTCGTCAGCGCACCGAACCGGCACGCCTTCAACCTGTTCAACCGAGCATGCGCGCCCAATATGACAGGCAAACAACAGCCTTTTCTTGAAACCTTGGCGTGGTGACGGTCGGCGTCAGGCCATCAACTTGTCGCAACGGCGCCACCGACGCCCGGCATCGGTCCAGCCCCCCAGAATGCCGCGTAACTGCCCGTCGGCTCCATAAAAGGGTACCGACCAATGATAGATTTCCCGCAAGCCGCTGCTGAACATCAATTGCCGGTCGACGAACCGAGACTGGCCGGTGCGCAATTGCTCCATCACCTCCCCATGGAGCAACTCGGCGGTGGCCGGTGGGAATGCCGCCGAATCTGTCAGCCGCGTGCCCCGCAGCTTTTCGAAGCGGGTCGCAAACTGGTCCTCGTAGCTTTTGTTGCACATGATCAGGCGCCCTTCCAGATCCCGGATGAAAATCGGGTCGGGAATGGCATCCATCAAGGCCCGCTGGAGCATCAACTGGTCCTTGAGGATCGCCTCGGCCTTGAGGCGCTGATCGATCTGTATCTGCAGGCGGCGGTTCCATAGCAGGGACAGGAGGCCGAACACCACGACCACGACCACGCACCAGTAACCCCAGCGGGACACCCGCTCCCAGATCGATGGCGCCTGGACGGGTGTGATACCGGCCACCCATTTGGAACGCAGCGCGCGCATGTCCTTGGCCGGGAAGGCTTCCAGCGCTTTATTCAAGATACCCAGCAGCACGGTCAGGTCTTGGCGTACCGCGAGGTAATCGGGTTCCCACTTGCCCTCCAGGCCCCTGCCTACTTGCAATTGACCCGCCGGATAGAGATGCACCCCGGTTTCATTTTCGATGGTGGCATAGGCTTCCCGGCTCTCGACCAATGCCCGCGCTTCGCCATAGGTCTTGGTCGTGCGCAATTTGATGGCCGGGTAGTCGCGCCTGATCTCCGCTTCCAAGGCATGCCGCGCCGGCAACGCCAGGACCTTCCCTTCCAGCTGCTCCAGCGAATGGAGGATCGATTCTCCGTCACGGCCAACAAATACCCAGCCCGAGCCACCAAATGCATGGCTGAAACTCAGGAAATCCCTGCGTTCATCATTCATCGCCAGGAGGGTTGTCATGTCGGCTTCGCTGTTTTCCAGCAGCGTCAGCAACTCGCCGGGGGAGAACGACTCCCGATGCACGAACTCAAGGCCCGTCATTTGCGTAATGCGTTGGAGAATGTCGTGGTTCAGACCGCTCCACTGCCCCAGCTCATCCTTGAACAGGTACAACGGAAACTGCATCGTGGCCACGATGACGCGGGGGTTATCCTTGATCCACTTCAATTCCTGCGCATCCAATACCAGCCGCTCGCCAGGATTGAACGGCGGCGTTTCGAAAGCCGCCAACTGCGCCGCATCGCCCCCTTGCGCCCAGTACATCAGGGCCAGGCCCATTACCCAGCCCAAGGCTGGCTTGCCTTTGCTAAAAAACGACATCTGCATTTCCTTCGAGATGACTCGCCCGTTCCTCCAAGGGCGAAAACCCGACCAGTTTGGCATGCAGAAACAAGAAAGCCCGTCAGGAGACGGGCTTCAAAATGTGACAGGTTTACGCGCTCAGAGCGGCTTGCCGCGGTTGCCATGCTGGCTGACAAAGGCCTGCACAGCCTTCAAGTCGTTGGGCAACACGGTGCAACGCTCATCTCGCTCAAACAAATCAGAAAGATGTGCAGGTAGTTCAAGCGCTTTTCCTACACCGGCTTTCTCCACGGCTTCCGGGAACTTGACCGGGTGAGCCGTGCCCAGGATCACCATCGGGATGTCCAGGCTACGACGGCACTCACGAGCGGCCCTGACACCGATGGCCGTGTGCGGATCGAGCAACTCACCGCTCTGCTCGAACACCTCGGCGATGGTTTCGCAAGTCTGCTCATCGTCCACGGCCAGGGAGTCGAACAACTTGCGGGCTTCGGTCCAGCGCTCAGGCTCGACGCTGAAACCGCCGCCCTGGCGGAAGCTGTCCATCAGGCCGGCAATCGCCGCACCATTGCGACCGTGCAGGTCGAACAGCAGGCGTTCGAAGTTCGACGACACCATGATATCCATCGACGGCGACAGGGTGGCGTGCAGGGTTTCCTTGACGTACTGGTTGCCGCTCATGAAGCGGTGCAGGATGTCGTTGCGGTTGGTGGCGACGATCAATTGATTGATCGGCAGACCCATGTTGCGCGCCAGGTAGCCGGCGAAGATATCGCCGAAGTTGCCGGTCGGCACCGAGAACGACACGGAGCGGGCCGGGCCGCCCAATTGCAGGGCCGCGTGGAAGTAATAAACGATCTGGGCCATGATCCGCGCCCAGTTGATCGAGTTCACCGCCACCAGCCGCGTGCCCTTGAGGAAGCTCTGGTCGGCGAAACTGGCCTTGACCATTTCCTGGCAGTCATCGAAGTTGCCTTCGATGGCGATGTTGTGGATGTTATCGCCGAAAATCGTCGTCATCTGCCGACGTTGCACTTCCGAAACCCGGTTGTGCGGGTGCAGGATGAAAATGTCGACGTTCTCGCAATGCTTGCAGCCTTCGATGGCCGCCGAACCGGTGTCGCCAGAAGTGGCACCGACGATCACCACACGCTCGCCACGCTTTTGCAGCACGTAGTCCAGCAGGCGACCGAGCAATTGCAGGGCGAAGTCCTTGAACGCCAGGGTGGGGCCGTGGAACAGCTCCATGACCCATTCGTTACCGTTGAGCTGACGCAGCGGTGCGATGGCGTTGTGGGAAAAGACGCCATAGGTCTCTTCGAGGATTTTCTTGAAATCGGCGTCCGGGATGCTGCCGGTGACGAACGGGCGCATGACCCGGAACGCCAGCTCGTGATACGGCAGGCCGGCCCAGGAAGCGATTTCTTCCTGGGTGAAGCGCGGCAGGTTTTCCGGCACATAGAGACCGCCGTCCGTGGCCAGGCCGGCCAGGAGGACATCTTCGAAATTCAGGGCCGGTGCCTGGCCGCGGGTGCTGATATAGCGCATGGGGCAAACCTTCGGTTTGGGCTTCAAGCGTTGAAGCTGCAGGCGACACACTCAAAGGCAAGTTTGCCTTCGTTCGCAGCCTGCAACTTACCGCTTGCCGCTAAATTAATTCAAATGTTCGACGCGGATACGGACCACCGGGCCAACGACACCCTGGAGCGCTTCCAGCGCCGCAATCGCGTCGTTGATGCGCTGCTCGACCACACGGTGGGTCAGCAGGATCATCGGCACCAGGCCGTCGTGTTCCTCGACTTCCTTCTGCATGATCGACTCGATGTTGATGCCGCGTTCCGAAAGGATGCTCGCCACTTGGGCCAGTACACCTGGATGGTCCTTGGCCTGGATGCGCAGGTAGTAGGAGCTTTCGCATGCCTCGATCGGAAGAATCGGGTGAGCCGACAGCGAGTCTGGCTGGAAGGCCAGGTGTGGCACACGGTTTTCCGGGTCCGAGGTCATGGCGCGAACCACGTCCACCAGGTCGGCGATCACCGAGGAGGCCGTCGGCTCCATGCCCGCACCGGCGCCGTAGAACAGCGTCGAGCCGGAGGCGTCGCCGTTGACCATCACCGCGTTCATCACGCCGTTGACGTTGGCGATCAGGCGATCGGCCGGGATCAAGGTCGGGTGCACGCGCAGCTCGATGCCGTTGGCGGTGCTGCGCGCCACGCCCAGGTGCTTGATGCGATAGCCCAAGGCTTCGGCGTAGTTCACGTCAGCGGTGGTCAGCTTGGTGATGCCTTCGGTGTAGGCCTTGTCGAACTGCAACGGAATGCCGAACGCAATGGAGGCCAGGATCGTCAGCTTGTGCGCTGCGTCGATGCCTTCCACGTCGAACGTCGGATCAGCCTCTGCGTAGCCCAGGGCCTGGGCTTCGGCGAGCACGTCTTCGAAGGTGCGACCCTTCTCGCGCATCTCGGTGAGGATGAAGTTACCGGTGCCGTTGATGATCCCCGCGACCCAGTTGATGCGGTTGGCCGACAGGCCTTCGCGGATCGCCTTGATCACCGGGATGCCGCCGGCCACGGCGGCTTCGAAAGCCACGATCACGCCCTTCTCGCGGGCCTTGGCGAAAATTTCATTACCGTGAACAGCGATAAGCGCCTTGTTCGCGGTGACCACATGCTTGCCATTCTCGATGGCCTTGAGTACCAGCTCACGGGCAACGGTGTAGCCGCCGACCAGCTCTATGACGATGTCGATCTCAGGGTTCGTGGCCACTTCGAAGACATCGTTGGTAATCGCAATACCGGTCGTCTGGAACTGAGGCTTTGGCGTGCGCATGGCAATTTGTGCCACTTCGATCCCACGCCCGGCACGACGAGCAATTTCCTCGGCGTTGCGCTGAAGTACGTTGAAGGTGCCGCCACCGACGGTACCTAACCCACAGATGCCTACTTTGACCGGATTCACTCTTGACTCCCCATGAAACGGCCGACGCAAGGTCGGCCGTGAAATACAGCCGCGCAGCAACGCGACTTTGTGTTTAACGGCCCGACGAAGGTTTTCGCCGAGCCGTGATCTTCAGAAGCGGATCGCCCATGATCATTTTGCGCCCAGGGCCAGTTTGGCGACTTGTGGCGCCGGCTGGTAGCCCGGAATCACCTGGCCGTCAGCCAAAACGATGGCCGGCGTGCCGTTCACTCCAATGGACTGGCCAAGGGCGAACTGCTTGGAAACCGGGTTCTCGCACTTGGCGGCCTTGATTTCCTTGCCATCGACCATCTTGTCCATGGCCGCTTTCTTGTCCTTGGAGCACCAGACCGCCTGCAACTGCTCATCGCCCGGCGAGCCCAGGCCCTGGCGCGGGAACGCAACATAGCGCACTTCGATGCCGCGCTTGTTCAGCTCCGGCACTTCGGCGTGCAGCTTGTGGCAATACGGGCAGGTGGTGTCAGTGAACACGGTGATGTGCGACTTGGTTTCGCCAATCGCCGGATAGACCACGGTTTCAGCGACTGGAATGCCGTTGATCAACTTGGAAATGCCCTGGCGCTCGGTCATCTCGGTGAGATTGACCGGCTTGCCGTCCTTGAGCTCGAACAGGTTGCCCTGGACGATGTACTGACCGTCGGCGCTGGCGTAAAGCACGCGGCTGCCCTTGAGCTTGATCTCATACAGGCCGGCCATGGGACTGGCCGAGATGGTTTCGATCGGCACTTCGAGCTGAAGGTTTTCCAGGCTCTTGCGGATAGCCTTGTCGGCCGCGTCGTCGGCGATGGCAAAGGTACTGGCCAGCGCAATGGCGGCGGCGGTGAACATCTGGATCAAACGCATGGGGACTCCTGAGGCGAACAAATGAGACGGGAAACGCCGACCCGCAGATTCGGGTTCCAACCGCCCACTGTGCAAACCGGGAAAGCCTACCACATAAGGCCCGCGTGACCGAATGCCGCTGATGCAAGACGCTTTGAAGATTGATGCAGGCTTTTCTGTGGGAGCTGTCCTGTGGGAGCAAGGCTTGCCCGCGATGGCCGCGCCGCGGTGTAACAACTACACCGCGTTATCGTTCATCGCGGGCAAGCCTTGTTCCCACAAGCTCGCTCCGACAGGGGATTTCATTCAACCGCGAGGGTGGTGTTTGGCATGCAGGTCCTGCAGCCGTGCCCGGGCGACGTGGGTGTAGATCTGGGTGGTGGAGAGGTCGCTGTGGCCGAGCAGCATCTGTACCACCCGCAGGTCGGCGCCGTGGTTGAGCAGGTGCGTGGCGAAGGCATGGCGCAGGGTGTGGGGCGAGAGGGATTTGTTGATCCCGGCCACCTTGGCCTGGTGCTTGATCCGGTGCCAAAAGGTCTGGCGGGTCATCTGCTCGCCGCGCAGGCTGGGGAACAGCACGTCGCTGGGGCGCCCGCCCAGCAGTTCGTGGCGGGCATCGCGCATGTAGCGCTCGACCCAGACGATCGCTTCCTCACCCATCGGCACCAGGCGCTCCTTGCTGCCTTTGCCCATCACACGCAGCACGCCCTGGCGCAGGTTGACCTGCTCCAGCGTCAAGCTGATCAACTCGGTGACCCGCAGGCCGCAAGCGTACAAGACTTCCAGCATGGCCCGGTCGCGCTGACCGATGGCTTCGCTGAGGTCGGGTGCCGCCAGCAGCGCTTCCACATCGGCTTCCGAGAGGGACTTGGGCAATGGACGCCCCAATTGCGGCATTTCCACGCGCAAGGTCGGGTCCACCGCGATCAGCTTTTCCCGCAGCAAATAGCGATAGAACCCACGCAGGCCGGAGAGAAACCGAGCCGTCGAGCGCGGTTTGTAGTTCTGCTCCAGGCGCCACGCCAAGTGATCGAGGATCAGCTCCCGGCCGGCATTGATCAGTTCCAGGTGGTTTTCCTGCAGCCAACCGTTGAACAGCGCCAGGTCACTGCGATAGGCATCGCGGGTGTTATCGGACAGGCCCTTCTCCAGCCACAGGGCGTCGAGAAACTGGTCTATCAGCGGATGATCGATGGCTGGCATAAAAACTCTTGAAGGATGCGGGCACACACAGCATCAAAATGGCAAATGAAGCTATGCAGGGTGCTCAAAGAGCAAATCGCAGGCAACAAAAAAGCAGCCCGCAGGCTGCTTTTTTTGCATCGGAAGCTGGACTTAAGCCAGTTTTTCCTTGATGCGAGCTGCTTTACCCGACAGGTCACGCAGGTAGTACAGCTTGGCTTTACGTACGTCACCGCGACGCTTGACAGCCATGCTGTCGATTTGCGGGCTGTAGGTCTGGAAAGTACGCTCTACGCCAACACCGTTGGAGATTTTACGAACGGTGAATGCACTGTTCACGCCACGGTTACGCTTGGCGATAACGACGCCTTCGAACGCTTGCAGACGGGAACGGTCGCCTTCCTTCACTTTCACCTGAACGACAATGGTGTCGCCTGGGGCAAAGGTAGGGATTTCTTTGGTCATCTGCTCTGCTTCGAGTGCAAGGATGATTTTGTTAGTCATGCTGTGCTCCTAAGGCAAGTCGTCGGACTCACCATCGATACGTTGTTAACTATCGTCCCGCTCGCGGATGTATTCCTCGAGCAGCTTCTTCTCTTCTCCAGAAAGCGAGCGGCTTTCCAGAAGATCGGCGCGTCGTTCATAGGTCCGACCAAGGGACTGCTGTAAACGCCAACGCCGGATGTGCGCGTGGTTGCCACTTAGCAACACGTCGGGAACACGCTGATCCGCATACACCTCCGGTCGGGTGTAGTGCGGGCAATCCAGCAGACCATCCGTAAAGGAATCTTCCTCAGCGGAATCTGCATGCCCTAAAGCTCCAGGCAGCAGTCGTGTAACCGCATCGATCAGGACCATCGCCGGCAGCTCGCCGCCAGACAGTACATAGTCGCCAATCGACCACTCTTCATCGACATGAGCTTCAATGAAACGCTCGTCAATGCCTTCATAACGGCCGGCAATCAGGATCAATGCATCCGAATTCGCCAGCTCGCGTACCGCCGACTGAGTCAGTCGGCGGCCTTGGGGCGACAGGTAGATCACCTTCGCACCCTCCCCGGCTGCCGTCCTGGCCTGAACCAGCGCATCTTCCAGGGGCTTGATCTTCATCACCATGCCCGGACCACCGCCAAACGGGCGATCGTCCACAGTGTGATGTCGATCCGTGGTGTAGTCCCGCGGATTCCAACAGGTGAGCTGCAACAGCTCCTGTTTCACCGCGCGGCTGGTTATGCCGTACTCGCTGATGGCGGAAAACATCTCGGGAAACAATGTGATGACTTCAACGCGCAAGTTAGCCACGTTTAGAAATCCGCATCCCATTCCACCTTCATCTCGCCTGCGGCAAGGTCGACGGCCAACACGCATTGCTCGGTATAGGGCAACAGGCGTTCGCGATCATCCAGGCTGCCGACGCAAGGCTTGACCACCATGACATCGTTCGAACCGGTCTCGAGCAGGTGATCGATTTTCCCGAGCAATTGCCCGAGGTGGTCGATGACCTTCAGACCCACCAGCTGGTACCAGTAGTACTCGCCGTCGGTCAGTTCAGGGAACAGGTTGCGCGGCACGCAGATCTCATAACCGGCCAGAAGACGCGCTTCTTCACGATCATCGAGATCCTTGAGCTTCGCGACCAGGAACTTGTCGTTCCCGCGTCCGCTGACCAGCTCTACCTGTTTCACGCTACCTTCGCGCTTGAGCGTCCAGGTTTTGTAGTCCAACAGGTTCTTGATCGGATCAGTAAAGGAATACACCTTCACTTCGCCGCGAACGCCATGTACAGAGTAGATCTTGCCGACAACGATCAAATCATCAGCATCTTTTGGCGTCGCGTTCATATTGCTCAGGCCGCAGCCTTAGCCGATTCCTTCAACAACTGAGCAACGCGCTCAGAAGGTTGTGCACCAACGCTCAGCCAGTAGGCTACGCGCTCTTGGTTCACGGACAGACGTACTTCCTGACCACGGGCAACAGGGTTGAAGAAACCAACCTGTTCCTTGTGGGAACCGTCACGCGGGTTGCGGCTGTCGGTTACGGTCAGGTGGTAAAACGGGCGCTTTTTGGAGCCGCCAAGGGCAAGACGGATTGTTAGCATGTGAACATCGTTCCTGTAGTCGGTGCTGCAAATCTAAATGCACAGCGGGCATAGGTGCCCGAAAGGCCGCATATTCTAAGGAATATCCGGACTTTTGCAAATGTCTTTTTCCGGCGCCTGGCGCCATGCGATCAAGATTTGCCATAGAGCCGTCATGAAAAACGGCAAGTCAGCTCCCGCGTAGCGCGGGTTTGCTGGAGATCCCCGCATCCGTGCGGGGCAACGCCGACATGACAGCCGGCGCAGATTCTTTACATTTTCGGCATGCCGCCGCCGGGCAACATACCGCCCATGCCGCGCATCATCTTGGCCATTCCGCCCTTGGCGGAGAATTTCTTCATCATCTTCTGCATCTGCTTGTGCTGCTTGATCAAGCGACCGATGTCCTGCACCTGGGTGCCGGAACCCATGGCGATACGGCGTTTGCGCGAACCGCTGATCAGCTCAGGGTCGCGGCGCTCGGCCGGGGTCATGGAGTTGATGATGGCTTCCATCTGCTTGAACTGCTTTTCAGCCGCACCCTGGGCATTGCCCATCTGCGCCAGGTTCACGCCACCGATGTTCGGCAGTTTGTCCATGAGGCCGCCAAGGCCGCCCATGTTCTTCATTTGTTGCAGCTGGTCGCGGAAGTCTTCGAGGTCGAAGCCCTTGCCCTTCTTCAGCTTCTTGGCCAGTTTGTCGGCCTTGTCCTTGTCGAGGGTCTGTTCGGCCTGCTCGATCAGGCTGAGCACGTCGCCCATGCCGAGGATGCGCGAAGCGATACGCTCGGGGTGGAACGGCTCGAGCGCTTCGCTCTTCTCGCCCATACCGATGAACTTGATCGGCTTGCCGGTGATGGCGCGTACCGACAGCGCGGCACCGCCACGGGCGTCACCGTCGACCTTGGTCAGGATCACGCCGGTCAACGGCAGTGCATCACCGAACGCCTTGGCGGTGTTGGCCGCGTCCTGGCCGGTCATGGCATCGACCACGAACAGGGTTTCCACCGGGTTGATCGCGGCATGCAGCGCCTTGATCTCGCCCATCATTTCTTCATCGATGTGCAGGCGACCGGCGGTATCGACGATGACCACGTCGATGAATTTCAGTTTTGCTTCTTTAATAGCCGCCTGGGCGATGTCCACCGGCTTCTGGCTCAGGTCGGACGGGAAGAACGTCACGCCGATGTCGTTGGCCAGGGTTTCCAGTTGCTTGATCGCCGCCGGACGGTAGATGTCCGCCGACACCACCATCACCGACTTCTTCTTGCGCTCTTTAAGGAAGCGCGCCAGCTTGCCGGCTGTCGTGGTCTTGCCCGCGCCCTGCAGACCAGCCATCAGCACCACCGCTGGCGGTACGGCGCTCAGGTTCAGGTCTTCGTTGGCGGCGCCCATCAGGCTTTCGAGTTCGGCCTGGACGATCTTCACGAACGCCTGGCCCGGTGTCAGGCTGCGCGACACTTCGGTGCCGACGGCGCGTTCCTTGACCGAATTGACGAAGTCCTTGACCACCGGCAGGGCGACGTCGGCTTCGAGCAACGCCATGCGCACTTCGCGCAGGGTGTCTTTGATGTTGTCCTCGGTCAGTTTCGCCTTGCCGGTGACATGGCGCAGCGTCTGCGAGAGACGGTCGGTTAGGTTTTCAAACATGCGCGATCCTTTCAGGCCCAGATGAGACCGGGATAATGGCGGCCCAGACCGTGAAAAATGTGCTCGGCGAGCCTGCGGCGTGGGCAGGTCGCGGATTATAGCGAAGAAGCGGGCTACGTACACCTTACTGTCAGTTGCTGTGGTCTTTCGTGCGGAGGGGGTTCTATGCCAAACTCAGCGCCTTTCGGGCTTGCCTAACAGGATTTATGCTCCCCTTGTCACCCAGCTTGCTTGCCACGCTCGCCGCCGCCTGCCTTTATGCCGCTGCGACCCTCTATCAAGGCACCCGCCTGGCCACCGGCGCCAAGGCGAACAAACGCCTGCTGGTCACGCTTGGCGTGCTGGCGGTGCTCGGCCACGCGGCCAGCCTTTATACCCACCTGATGACGCCGATCGGCCTGGGCCTGGACTTTTTCAACGCCGCCAGCCTGATCGCCGTCGCCGTGATCGCCCTGACGCTGCTGGCCTGCTCGCGCATCCCGGTGGAAAACCTGCTGGTGCTACTGTTCCCGCTGGGGCTGGCCACGGTGCTGCTGGCGCAGTTCGCGCCGTCGGGCACGGTGCAGATCATCGACGAAGAGCCGGGCATCCTTGCCCATATCCTGCTGTCGATCCTTGCCTATGGCCTGTTCACCATCGCGGTGTTCCAGGCCTTGCTGCTGCTGGTGCAGGACCACCAGCTCAAAAACAAGCACCCGTCCGGACTGATCCGCAATTTCCCGCCATTGCAAACCATGGAAAGCCTGCTGTTCGGCTTCCTCTGGGCCGGCTGGAGCCTGCTGTCGCTGTCGCTGATCTCCGGCTGGCTGTTCGTCGAGAACCTGTTCGCCCAGCACCTGGTACACAAGACCCTGCTGGCCTGCCTGGCCTGGATAGTCTTCAGCGTGCTGCTGTGGGGCCGCAACCGCCTCGGCTGGCGCGGCCACAAGGCGATTCGCTGGACCCTGGCTGGTTTCTGCCTGCTGATGCTCGCGTACTTCGGCAGCAAGCTGGTTCGCGAATACATCCTGCATGTGTGACGGACGGCCCTGATGGATACGTTGCCCGTGGCGCCGCTGTTTGCCGTGCTCGTGGTGCTGATCCTCTGGTCGGCCCTGTTCACCGCCATCGAAGCCGCCCAGCAGCACCTGCTGGCCCAGCGCACGGCCTCGCGCGCCAGTGACAAACCGCTGGCAACGCTGACATTCCCGCTGGCCAGCCTGATCCTGTGCAATACCCTCTGTCGCACCCTGGCCGTGGTCATCGGCACCTTGCTGGCGATTTTTACCTGGCTGGAAAACGGCCCTTGGGTAGCCTGGCTCGGCACCAGCGCCGCCCTGCTGGTATTTGCCGACTACCTGCCGCGCACCTTGGCCACCCGCCAGCCCGAAGCGGTGCTGGCGCTGGGCAACGCCTTGCTTGGCATACCGTTGAAGATCCTCTATCCGTTTGCCTGGCTGTTGAATGGTGCCAGCCAATTGTTGCTGCGCCCCTTTGCGCGCAAAGCCAGCATGGTGCAACAGAGCGACGACGAAATGCCCGCGCCACCGCGCAGCGAGCACGAACCTGAGCACGGCAGCAGCCGACTGCATCCGATTTCCGGCATCCACGCCCTGGACAACATCACCGTCAACGATATCCTCGTGCCCCGCAGCGAGGTCGACGGAATCAACCTCGACGACCCCATCGGCGAGATCATCGAACAGCTGCGCCTGAACCGTCGCACCCGCCTGCCGGTGTTCCACAGCGACATCAACCAGGTCGAAGCGGTGCTCAACACGCGCCAGATCCGTCATTTGCTGGCGGATGCGAGCCTGACCCAGGAAGCGCTACTGGCCGCCTCCCACGAGCCCTACTTCGTCCCTGAAAGCACGCCACTGCAACTGCAATTGCTGAATTTCCACAAGCAGCAGCGGCGCCTGGGCATGGTGGTGGACGAATACGGCGAAGTGCTGGGTATCGTCACCCTGGAAGACATCCTCGAAGAAATCGTCGGCGAATTCGAAAGCGAGCACAGCCTCGACAACCCCCACGTGCACCCCCAGCCCGATGGTCGCCTGATGATCGATGGCGCGGCGTCGATCCGCGAATTGAACAGGACCCTTGGCTGGCATCTGCCTTGCGACGGCCCCAAGACCCTCAACGGGCTGGTGACCGAAGCCCTGGAAACCATCCCCGAAAGCCCGGTGTGCCTGAAGATCGGTCGTTATCGACTGGAAATCATCGAGACCGTGGACAACCGTGTCAGCCAGGTGCTGGCGTGGCATAACAGTTCGGTGCCCACGGCTTCCTGAATCCCCCCAGGCTCAAGGTAAAACACAGTTGTGCCGAGGGGATTTATCCCCTCGCCACAAAAAGCCCAGCGCACGCTTCAATATTGTGGGCCAGCTCACTTGTTGAATCGTTAGCCTCCTTCCTATACTCAATCCGCTTACCCAGCCCCGCCCGAACCTCGTGCTTACCCGCACCCAGCCGGTTCATCGGCAAAATCCGCATCAGTCCTGCGACTGTTCCTACCCGAAACAGCGAAAGGATACCCGCCCATATCCCTGGGTGTTCGACCATAATAATTCGCTCCAATGGAGCACATGACTGTCAGGGATAACCGCATGACGACCGCTACCTGCAACGAGGCTGTGTCTGCCCAGCCGACAAACTCGACCACACGCGTGGCCACCGCGAGTTTCATCGGCACCGCCATCGAGTTCTACGATTTCTACGTCTACGCCACGGCTGCGGCCCTGGTGATCGGGCCGGTGTTCTTCCCGCAAACCTCAGGCACGGCACAGATGCTGTCGTCCTTCCTGACGTTCGGCATCGCCTTCCTTGCCCGCCCGCTGGGCTCTGCGCTGTTCGGCCATTTCGGCGACCGGATCGGGCGCAAGTCGACGCTGGTGGCGTCCCTGCTGCTGATGGGCGTGTGCACCACCCTCATCGGCGTGCTGCCCGGCTACGCCAGCATTGGCGCCTGGGCGCCGATCCTGCTGTGCGTGCTGCGTTTCGGCCAGGGCCTGGGGTTGGGCGGTGAATGGGGCGGCGCGGCGCTGCTCGCCACCGAGAACGCGCCCAAGGGCAAGCGCGCCTGGTTCGGCATGTTCCCCCAACTGGGGCCCTCCATCGGCTTCCTGGCGGCCAACGGGCTGTTCCTGACCCTGGCCATGAGCCTGGACGATGAGCAATTTCGCGCCTGGGGTTGGCGGATTCCGTTCCTGCTCAGTGCAGTACTGGTGATCGTCGGCCTCTATGTTCGACTCAAGCTCCATGAAACCCCGGTGTTCGCCAATGCCATGGCCCGCCAGGAGCGGGTGAAAGTGCCGTTGGTCGAGCTGTTCAGCCAGTACTGGGCGCCAACCTTGCTGGGCGCGGCGGCGATGGTGGTGTGTTACGCGCTGTTCTATATCTCGACGGTGTTTTCCCTGAGCTACGGCGTGTCCACCCTCGGCTACAGCCGCGAGACCTTCCTGGGCCTGCTGTGCTTTGCCGTGCTGTTCATGGCCGCCGCTACGCCCCTGTCGGCCTGGGCCAGCGACCGCTACGGGCGCAAACCGGTGCTGATCGTCGGCGGCGTGTTGGCGATTGCCTCGGGTTTCCTCATGGAACCTTTGCTGACCCACGGCTCGACCGGCGGCGTGGCGCTGTTCCTGTGCATCGAGCTGTTCCTGATGGGCGTGACCTTCGCCCCCATGGGCGCCTTGCTGCCGGAACTGTTTCCCACCCACGTGCGCTACACCGGCGCCTCGGCGGCCTACAACCTGGGCGGCATCGTCGGCGCCTCGGCCGCGCCGTTCTTCGCCCAGAAACTGGTGGCAATGGGTGGTTTGAGTTATGTCGGGGGCTACGTTTCAGCGGCCGCGCTGCTCAGCGTGATCGCCGTGCTGTGCTTGAAGGAAACGCGTCATAACGACTTGAACCGGGTTGCCTGACGCGAACCCGCAGGCGCGGCTGCTGGCTGCGATCTTTTGAGCTTTCGCTTGAGATTCAAGCGTCAGGGGAAAGATCGCAGCCTGGCTTCGCTCGGCAGTTCCTACGGGGCAAAACCGGTCAATGAAATAACCGCTAACAATCACCCGCCATTGAAACCACCCCCCACCTGCCCCATCTAAGACCCATACTCCATTGCGCAGGTGCCCCATGAGCGACCAGCACTCTACCGAAGCCACCAACGAATACGCTGACTCCGAACACATCGAACACACCTCCTCCGGCACCGGCCTGGCCCTGCCTGGACAGAACTTGCCGGACAAGGTCTACATCATCCCGATCCACAATCGTCCGTTCTTCCCAGCCCAGGTGTTGCCGGTCATCGTCAACGAAGAACCGTGGGCCGAGACCCTGGAGCTGGTGGCCAAGTCCGACCATCACTCCCTGGCGCTGTTCTTCATGGACTCGCCCCAGGAAGACCCGCGTCATTTCGACACCTCGAAACTGCCGCTGTATGGCACGCTGGTGAAGGTGCACCACGCCAGCCGGGAAGGCGGCAAACTGCAATTCGTCGCCCAGGGCCTGACCCGCGTGCGTATCCGCACCTGGCTCAAGCACCATCGCCCACCGTACCTGGTGGAAGTCGAATATCCACACCAGCCGAGTGAGCCGACCGACGAGGTCAAGGCCTACGGCATGGCGCTGATCAACGCGATCAAGGAACTGCTGCCGCTCAACCCGCTGTACAGCGAAGAGCTGAAGAACTACCTCAACCGCTTCAGCCCCAACGACCCTTCGCCACTGACCGACTTTGCCGCTGCGCTCACCTCCGCTACCGGCAATGAGCTGCAGGAAGTGCTCGACTGCGTGCCCATGCTCAAGCGCATGGAAAAAGTCCTGCCGATGCTGCGCAAGGAAGTCGAAGTGGCGCGGCTGCAGAAAGAGATTTCCGCCGAGGTCAACAACAAGATCGGCGAACATCAGCGCGAGTTCTTCCTCAAGGAGCAGCTCAAGGTCATCCAGCAGGAGCTGGGGCTGACCAAGGACGACCGCAGCGCCGATATCGAACAGTTCGAGCAGCGGCTCGAAGGCAAGGTGCTGCCGGCCCAGGCACAGAAGCGCATCGAAGAGGAAATGAACAAACTCTCGATCCTGGAAACCGGTTCGCCGGAATATGCCGTCACCCGCAATTACCTGGATTGGGCAACCTCGGTGCCGTGGGGCGTGTATGGCCAGGACAAGCTTGACCTCAAGCACGCGCGCAAGGTGCTCGACCAGCACCACGCCGGCCTGGACGACATCAAGGACCGCATCCTGGAGTTCCTCGCCGTCGGCGCCTACAAAGGCGAGATCAGCGGCTCCATCGTACTGCTGGTCGGCCCGCCGGGCGTGGGCAAGACCAGCGTCGGCAAATCCATCGCCGAATCCCTGGGGCGGCCGTTCTACCGCTTCAGCCTCGGCGGCATGCGCGACGAAGCCGAGATCAAGGGCCATCGGCGCACCTACATCGGCGCCCAGCCGGGCAAGCTGGTGCAGGCGCTGAAAGATGTCGAAGTGATGAACCCGGTGATCATGCTCGACGAGATCGACAAGATGGGCCAGAGCTACCAGGGCGACCCGGCCTCGGCCCTGCTGGAGACCCTCGACCCGGAGCAGAACGTCGAATTCCTCGACCACTACCTGGACCTGCGCCTGGACCTGTCGAAAGTGCTCTTTGTCTGCACCGCCAACACCCTGGACTCGATCCCCGGCCCGCTGCTGGACCGGATGGAAGTGATCCGCCTGTCGGGCTACATCACCGAAGAAAAAGTCGCCATCGCCAAGCGTCACTTGTGGCCCAAGCAACTGGCCAAGGCTGGCGTGTCCAAGGGCAGCCTGAGTATCAACGACAGCGCCCTCAAGGCCCTGATCGACGGCTATGCCCGTGAAGCCGGGGTGCGACAGCTGGAGAAACAGCTGGGCAAACTGGTGCGCAAGGCGGTGATGAAGCTGATCGACGACCCCAAGGCCGTGATCAAGCTCGGGCCGAAGGACCTCGAAGCCTCCCTGGGCAAACCGGTATTTCGCAACGAGCAGGTGTTGTCCGGCATCGGCGTGATCACCGGCCTGGCCTGGACCAGCATGGGCGGCGCGACCTTGCCGATCGAGGCGACGCGCATCCACACCCTCAATCGCGGCTTCAAGCTGACCGGGCAACTGGGGGACGTGATGAAGGAATCGGCGGAAATCGCCCACAGCTATGTCAGTTCGCACCTGAAGCAATTTGGCGGCGATCCGAAGTTCTTTGACGAGGCCTTCGTTCACCTGCACGTACCGGAAGGCGCCACGCCCAAGGACGGACCGAGCGCCGGCGTGACCATGGCCAGCGCATTGCTGTCCCTGGCCCGCAACCAGCCGCCGAAAAAAGGCGTGGCCATGACCGGCGAACTGACCCTCACCGGGCACGTCCTGCCGATTGGCGGGGTGCGCGAGAAGGTCATCGCGGCGCGGCGGCAGAAAATCAACGAGCTGATCCTGCCGGAAGCCAACCGGGGCAACTTCGAAGAACTGCCGGACTACCTCAAGGAAGGCGTCACGGTGCACTTTGCCAAGCGGTTTGCGGATGTGGCCAAGGTGTTGTTCTGATGTTCCTCTAGCGCTTGTGCGGGCCCCATCGCGGGCAAGCCTTGCTCCCACCGGGTTAAATGTCGCTCACAGATTTTGTCTGCAACAAAGATCCATTGTGGGAGCAAGGCTTGCCCGCGAAGGCGGCATCAGCAACAACATATGCCCAGCTGACACACCCAGTATCATCTTCGGTTATGCTCGCCGTTCGTCGTAAATGCCGGAGCCACCACCCTTATGTCCCTCACCCGCCTGCTCGTCCCCCTCAGCCTCGCCCTGCTGAGCGCCTGCGCCACGCAAACCGGCAACAACGTGACCGTGGAAAAACTGAGCCAGTGCCCGGTAAGGCTCAATAACGGGCAGAACCTGATCCTGAGCTTGCCCAGCAACCCCACCACCGGTTATCGCTGGGCGATCCAGGATTCGGCCGGTGGCGTGCTCAAAGGCTTGGGTCCGGAGGTTTATCGCAATCCTGAAGACGCCGGCATTGTTGGCGCCGCGGGTGTCTCGACCTGGCGCTTCCAAGCGTTCAGTACCGGCACCGGGCGCTTGCGCCTGACTTATCAACAGCCCTGGGCCCCGGAAGTGCCGCCCGTGGAAACCTTTGACTGCGCCATTTCGGTGAATTGACCGTGGGCTGGCTGATCCTTGCACTGATGGGCGCAGCCACCTACCTGTACGGCCTGAGCGTGCACGCCACACTCTTGTGCCTGCTGGTCAAGCCCATGCCGGTCCTGGCCCTGCTCGGCTGGCTGCACGATGCGCCGCCCAGTGACTATCGGCGCTGGATCAGCCTCGGGCTGATTTTTTCGCTGGTGGGTGATGTGTTGCTGGCCTGGCCGGGGGATCTGTTCGTGTTCGGCCTCGGCGCGTTTCTGCTGGCGCACCTGGCCTACCTGAAAGCCTACCTCAGCGACTGCCGCCGCCCGGCACTGCTGCCATTGGCCCTGGCCTTGGGCATCGGCGCGGTGCTATTGGGGATTCTGGTCTCGAACGGCCTCGGGCCGTTGCTGGTGCCGGTGATTGTCTACGGCCTGGCCATCAGCGCCATGCTTTGGCGAGCGTTGGCGCGGCTGGGCAGCGGCGTGCCGAAACGCTCGGCCTGGCTGGCCGCCGCCGGGGCACTGGCGTTTGTGTTCTCCGACAGCCTGATCGGCATCAACCGGTTCGTGCAGCCCTTCCATGCCGCGCCTTACCTGATCATCGTCAGTTATTGGCTGGGCCAATGGGGGATTACGGCGTCGGCGTTTATCCAAAAGCGGCACTGAGCAAAGATAAATGTGGGAGCAAGGTCTGTGGGAGCAAGGCTTGCCCCACAAAGCTCGCTCCCACAGTTTTTTTGGTTAAAATGCCGGCCTTTTCACCACCCATGCCGCTGGAACCGCCGTGAGCAAAGACCCCGATCGCCTATTCGCCCAACCCCTGGCCCAAGTGCCGGACTTCGCCTTCAACGAGGACGTGGTGCGGGTGTTTCCGGACATGATCAAGCGTTCGGTGCCGGGCTACCCGACCATCGTCGAAAACCTCGGCGTGCTCGCCGCGCAATTCGCCCAGCCCAATAGCGTGCTCTACGACCTGGGCTCGTCCCTGGGCGCCGTGACCCAGGCCCTGCGCCGCCACGTGCGCACCGACGGTTGCCGGGTAATCGCTGTGGATAACTCGGCGGCCATGGTCGAGCGCTGCCGCGAATACCTCAACGGCCAGGACTCGATGTTCCAGGAGCTGCTGCCGGTGGAAGTGATCGAAGGCGACATCCTCGCCCTGACGTTCCAGCCGGCCTCGGTGGTGGCACTGAACTTCACCCTGCAATTCATCGCGCCGGACCAACGCACCGCATTGTTGAGCCGCATTCGCCAGTCCTTGCTGCCCGGTGGCGCCCTGATCCTGTCGGAAAAGTTGCGTTTCAACGATGCCGAGGAACACGCCCTGCTCACCGACCTGCACGTGGCGTTCAAGCGCGCCAACGGCTATAGCGAGCTGGAAATTGCCCAGAAACGCAGCGCCATCGAAAACGTCATGAAGCCCGACAGCCTCGAAGAACACCGCGAACGCCTGCTGGCGGCCGGGTTCTCGAAAGTCGTGCCGTGGTTCCAGTGTCTTAACTTCGCCTCGTTGATTGCCCTGCCATGATTGATCTGTCCCCCCTCGCCCGCCATCTGGCCGGCACGCCCCTGGCCGATTGGGCCGCGACGCTGCAGACGCAACTCGACAGCAAGATGGAAAAGGGCCATGGCGATCTGGAGCGTTGGCAAAGCGCACTCGATGCGCTACCGGCCTTGCAACCCACCACGGTCGACCTGCTGAACTGCCTGACGCTCGACACCGATTGTTCCGACGAAACCCGTGCGCAAATGCGTACCGCGTTGATGGGCCTGTCGCCATGGCGCAAAGGACCTTTCGACCTGTTTGGCGTGCACGTGGACACTGAATGGCGCTCGGACTGGAAGTGGTCACGAGTGGCCCCGCACCTGGACCTGAAAGGCAAACGCATCCTCGATGTGGGCTGCGGCAACGGCTATTACATGTGGCGAATGCTCGGCGCCGGAGCTGACACGGTGATCGGCGTCGACCCCAACTGGCTGTTCTTCTGCCAGTTCCAGGCGGTGCAGCGCTACCTGTCGCAGCCCAACGCCTGGCACCTGCCGTTCCCGTTCGAGGCCCTGCCAGCGGAGCTGGAAGGTTTCGACACGGTGTTCTCCATGGGCGTGTTCTACCACCGGCGCTCGCCGATCGAGCACCTGCTGGCTTTGAAGGACTGCCTGGTCAAGGGCGGCGAACTGGTGCTGGAAACCCTGGTGATCGAGGGCGACGAACACCAGGTGCTGGTGCCCGAGGACCGCTACGCGCAGATGCGCAACGTGTGGTTCCTGCCGTCGGTCCCGGCCCTGGAGCGCTGGCTGCGCCGCGCCGGGTTCAGCGATGTGCGTTGCGTGGACGTGAGCCTGACCACCGTAGAGGAACAGCGCAGTACCGAGTGGATGAAGTATCAGTCGCTGAGCGACTTCCTCGACCCCACCGACCACAGCAAAACCATCGAAGGGCTGCCGGCGCCGATGCGGGCGGTGATCGTGGCGCGCAAGTAAATCGCCCAAGCTGAATCACCCAAGCACCACAAAACCCCTGTGGGAGCAAGGCTTGCCCGCGATGGAGGCACCGCGGTCTATAGCAAGGCCGCGTTATCGTTCATCGCGGGCAAGCCTTGCTCCCACAAAGGTTCACTCCCACAAAGGTTCACTCCCACAGAGGTTCACTCCCACAAAGGTTCACTCCCACAGAGGTTCACTCCCACAGGGGGACGGTGTCAGTCTGAGGGCTTGGCTCTTCGGGCCTTGAAGAACTCACTCAGCACGGTGCTGCATTCCTCCGCCAGCACCCCGCCCTCGTACATCACCCGATGGTTCAGGAAACCCTGGCTGAAGAACTGCCCCTGGCTCTGCACGATGCCGGCCTTGGGCTCCAGGGCGCCGTAGACGACCCGGGCGATACGCGAATGGACGATCAGGCCAGCGCACATGCTGCATGGCTCCAACGTCACATACAGCGTGCTGCCGGGCAGGCGATAGTTGCTCACCGCCTGGGCGGCGGCGCGGATGGCGACCATTTCCGCATGGGCACTGGGGTCGTGGCCGCTGATGGGGCAGTTGAAGCCGCGCCCGATGATCTCGCCGTCCTGCACCAGCACTGCGCCCACCGGCACTTCGCCCAGGGCTGCGCCTTGTGCGGCGAGGGCCAGGGCTTCGCGCATGAAGTCCTGGTCACGGCTGCGGTCGATGATCCTGGCAGGGCGAATCTGGCGCATCAAGCCACCTCGATGGCGGCCATCAGGCCGGTTTCCATGTGGTCGATCACATGGCAGTGGAACATCCACACGCCTGGATTATCCGCCACCAGCGCCACCTGCGCCCGTTCGTTCTTGCCCAGCAGGTAAGTGTCGGTGAAATACGGCACGACCTTGTGCCGGTTCGACGCGATAACCTTGAAACTCATGCCGTGCAAATGGATCGGGTGCTGGTACTGGGTCATGTTCTTCAATTCGAAAATGTAGCTCTGGCCTTTCTTCAGCGTGGCGATCGGCCGGTCGGCGCAGGTCTTGTCGGTGATGTCCCAGGCCTTGCCGTTGATCTGCCACAGGCTCGGCGGCTTGCCATTGTCGACATTGACCGACACCGAGCCGACCCATTCGAAATTGAAGTTGAGTTTTTCGGCATTGGCCAGGTCCGGCTCCGACACCGGGTTGGGCGGCAGCGCCGGCGGCCATTGGCTCGGCGCGTCACTGTTAGGCACCGAACGCAGGGTGCCCAGGCGCACCGGGCCATTGCGCAACGACAACTCTTCACCGGCTGGCGGTGCCTTGATCGCCAGGCAAATGCGCATGCCCGGGCCGAGCCAGTATTCCTTGCCCAACGGGCGCGGTTCGATGGGGTTGCCGTCCAGCGCATAGATCTGCGCTTCTACGCCTGGGATGTTGATGCGATACGTCAGGGTGTTGTCCAGGTTGAGCAAGCGCACCCGGGTGATCTGCCCGGCCGGCAGGTCAATCACCGCTTGCGCCACGCCGTTGATGGTCGCCAGCCGGCCGGCCGTGCCACCACGCGCCGCTTCACGGGGAATGCTGAACGCGACGAACTCGCCCTGCTCGTCCACATGCCAGCTCTTGAGGCTCAGGGTCTGCTCGTATTTGAAGCCGGTGGGCTCACGCTCTTCGATGATCAACGGTCCCACCAGCCCCCGCCCAAGCTCTTCGCTGCTGTTGACGTGAGGGTGATACCAATAGCTGCCGGCGTCTGGCACACGGAACTTGTAATCGAAATACTCGCCCGGCAACACCGGCAATTGCGAGACATACGGCACGCCGTCCATCTCCAGCGGCAAACGGATCCCGTGCCAATGAATGGTGGTGGCGACCGGCAGGTGATTGATAAAGCGTACCCGCAACCATTCGCCCTGGCGCACCCGCAGCTCGGTGCCCGGCGCCGAGGGGCCAAACGCCCAGGCCTGGGTCTTGTGCCCGGCCACCAGCTCGACGTCCAGCGGAGCGGCGATCAATTCATAGTCATGACCGGCCTCGGCATCGGCGCGCTTGCCCAACCAATACCGTGACGCACCTCCCGCACCCACGCCAACGACAACAAGACCGGCCAGGCCACCGAGTATTTGGCGACGGGTAAAGGACATGAACGCAACCACCTATTGAATCCGCGGCGAACCGTTGGGCCCGCAAAAGGCGAATACGATACACCCGCAGATGAGAAACGGTAAGGGCTGCAAAAATGAAAAAACCTATAGAAATTATCCACAGGTCTTCTCAGTCCCTATCAGCTCAACTTTCAGGGTTTCGACATCTCGGGCGCTTGATGTTGGTACCACCCCTGTGTTCCAAAGGTGACCTCCGGAAAGCTTAAATCCCGTCCCGCAATTCACGTGGCGACAGCCCATAGCGTGAGCGGAAGCGCACTGCAAAACGTGAGGCCGAGGCGTAACCACAGGCCCCGGCAATTTCACCGATCGGCCGAGAAGTGGTCTGCAGCCATTGCAACGCGGTCGCCAATCGAACGCCCTCCAGAATATTGCGGAAACTGTCCTCCTCATTCGCCAACTGGCGACGCAACGTCGACTCCCCCAGGTTCAGGTGCTGTGCGACATCCGCCACCGTCCAGTCTCTCTCCGGGCTGCCCATTACCAACTGCTGCACACGTTCGCAAAGTGGATCGTTGCGCCCCATCAGCAAGGGGCCGAGTCGGCCGCCAAGGCACAGGCCCAGGAGAACCGCTTCCCCATAATGTGTGCGTAATACCTGGGGGGCGTCATCCCTGATAGCAGTCAGCAACTGATCCCATGCCTGTATCGTGTGCCTGTCCAGGGGAACGCATAGATCACTCTTCAGTGCACCGCGACGGCTCATGATCTGCTGGCTATAACGGGTACTGAAGCTGCGCAATGTCGAGGCGGGAAAGGTCACCGCATCGGCGATGTAGTGGCCGTGGAGACCGGGCAGGTTTGAGAGACCCAACTCGCGCCCGGCCGGCATCAGTATCAGATGTTGCGGCCCGGCGCGCATCTCCCGGCCATCCCACTGCAACAACTTTTCCCCTTGTCGTACTCGACACAAAGTCGTCACGAACACCGGCACCCTTGACAAGGTCAGGGGCTGGCGCGCCCGAATGACACACGCATCGATAATATTTTCCCGGTGCTGTACGCCCTCACAAGGGTGCATCGTGCTTAACGTCCGTAAGTTGAAGTAATGGTCGCTTTGGCCAAGGCGTTGGCATTGAGCATGTACCCGACCAAAGCCCCGCTGGCCTGGTTGTCGAGCGCTAGCTTATCGACTTTCAATGCCCATACGGTGAATTGATAGCGATGGGGTTTATCCCCAACTGGAGGACACGCGCCGCCAAACTCGGATTGACCAAAGTCAGTTCGCCCTTGTACTGCACCGGCAGGCAAACTCGGCCCCGCCCCTCTTGGCAGGCTATGGACAGAAGCGGGCAGGTTAAAGACCGTCCAATGCCACCAACCGCTACCCGTCGGCGCATCGGGATCGTAGACCGTGATCGCGTAGCTTTTAGTGCCGGTGGGGGCGTTTATCCAGGAAAGCTGCGGGGAGGTGTTGCCGCCTTCGCAACCGAAGCCTTGGAACACTTCCCGCCGGGTCAATGGGCGATTGTCAGCAATGTCCTGGCTGGTCAGTGAAAAGTCGGCGGCATGTCCACTGAATACCACAGCCATGGAAAGTGCAGGCAGGATTGATCTGATGTTCATCGCGACTCCGTTTGAGGCTGAAAATGAAGCCAGAGTCTAGGTTGAACGCCAAATGGTCAGTGTGCCGAAACGCTCGACAATTGTGCCGAAATGCTCGATATCCGGAAGAGAGCACCATCGCCCCACTCGAAGCCGCTAGTGCGTCGGGTTACCGCGTGGCATGAAAAAAGCCAGCGCCGCCGCGGCAATGAACAGCGCCGGCACATCGCCGAGTAAATGCCCCATATGCCGGGTCCCATCCATCTCGACGTCGAAGGACTGCACGGCCATGATCGCGCCGTGCACGATGCTCGACCATACCGTGAACCAGATCAGGCTCAGGTGTTTCATCGGATCGCGCGACGCCTTCAGCAGGAACACTCCGAGGGTGGCGTAGATTCCGACAATCATCAGCGGATAGTGGGAATGGCCGCTGTGCCACGCCCAGCCAGACGGCCACAGGTTCATCAGCGGCCAGAACGCGAAGACGGCGATCAGGCCGACAACGATCAAAACCATACGCAAGGCGGCGAGTCGTTGGGTGTCGTTCATGGCTGGCTCCTTGTTTCGGCGTGGCTGTCGCCGCAATGGGTGCCAGGAGTATAGAACGCGCCTGTAACGCACACCGGCCACCCCATGCCGTCAGTCGCCTGGGCCCTCCCGAGCGACTTGTCGATCATCCAGCCTCGCTCACCCGCTCCAGCCAGGCCTTGTGCGCAGCACTTGTATCGTCGGGCAAGTTGCGCAGGTAAGCCTGTAGCTCCGCCTGCATACCGAACACCTTCCATATCAGTGGCGCCAAGCGCGATGCAGGGTTGCCCGCCTGCTCCAACTCGCGCAGCCACTGCAGGCTGCGCTCCTTGTATTCGGCGAGTACGTCCGACTGGTAATCGTGGGCCTTGCCCAACCCGGAGATGTACATCAGCTTGGCGACCTCCACCGTGGGCCAATGAAGGGCCATGTTGAGCGGCCAGTCGAGCATGGCACGCTCCCCCCACATCGCGGATTTGGGCATGCGCCCGTTCGCCAGCAGCGTCAACATGAAGGCCTGGCCCAGCTCGGTCAGGTAGACCGGCAGGACCTCGGCGGTGGGGTGCAGGTAGAACGAATCCACGGGCGTCTCGCGCCTCAGGCCAATGCGCGCAAGCAAGCGCTGCTCAAGGTCGAGTACCAGCGCACCGATATCAGCCTTCACCGCGCTGCCGCTTTCGGTAGTTTGCCTGGTGCGGGTCGCGCAGTCCCAGAGGCTCAGGGAAAGCTGCCATTGGGCTTGATCACCCTCACCCGAACAGCCGATCTCGCCGGTGATGAAGGACTTCATCGTCGGCGGCACGATATCGAAAAGCGCTTGGCCGTCGGCTTCACACCCCGACAGCACCGGACCGCCGCCTTCCACGATTTGGATATAGCAAGTGCCTACATGGTCGCTCCAGTAGTGCACGGCTTCGGCCAGGTATAGAGGAATCGCGCGCGAGAAGCGTCCCAGTTCATCCTCCCGTTGCGATTCGGCGCGTACTGCCCCGTCTGTGCTTTTGGACAGCGCGAAGAAACCGATTTCCGATGCCCCTTCCGGTTTCTGCGCGAAGAACCAATCGGCGTTGCGCAAACCGTAGTGCCAGATCGGCTGGCTCAATGCCAACGTCGCGAACTGCAGGTTTTCAGAATCCACCGGCACGCCTTGGGCGTCCTGCTTGTGCATTTGCTGGAAGGCTTGGGCAAACTGGTCGAGCTGGTTTTTGATCGGCGCAAAACCCAGGGCATACAGGCGGGCGAGCAGCGCCTCGCCTTCGGCCGCTTGGCCAAGTTCCTGATAGGCGCGCAGCAAGTTGATACCGGCCATGGGGTCGTGTTTGTGCTCATCGTAGACGGGCTCGACCAACTCGATGATCAGTGGAATCTGGCCGTTGTTACCCAAGTCGCCCGAGATCATCATCAGCGCGCTGCCGTCGAACGTACCCGCCGTCAGCACCTGCGTGTAAAACACGCGTGCCGATTCGACATCCTTCTGTTCCAGGCAATGACGCGCCAGCCACAAGGGCGCACGCCAACTGCCGGGTAACGCAGCCACGGTACGCAGTGCTTCGAGATAACCCGCCTCGCCGGCCTTTTCCCGCTGAATGGCCGCCCACCACAACAGGCCATTCTCTTGATTCGGGTCGGCTTGAACCGCGTGCCAAAGCGTTTCGTCGGCAAGCGCCTGCTCGCCTCGGTCGCTGAAGACCTTGGCCAGGTTGGTCAGCAAGGTGCCTGTCGCGCCCACTTTCGCCATCCCCGTGCGAAGCGCGTTTTCGGCGGCATCGAGTTGGCCGTTCTCCAGCAACACAATGCCCTGGATGACATGGCTGCGCTCGGGATTGCTGTCGATCTCGACCAGTTGTGCCGCGGCCGGGATCAAGTCAGCGACAAAACCATCATTCAAACCCGAGATGATCAGGCTGTAGAGCTCGTCGGCAGAATTCCATTTCTCTCGCAGGTTTGGCAGGAAGACGTTGTTGCGCCACTCGTTGCGGGTGATCTGCATCTCGCGACCGTAGCTGTCGTAGACCGTGATCAATTCACTCTCGTCCGGCTGGGGCGGTGGCGCGTCAGTGTGCGCGGAAGAAACCGGTGTCGACGTGCTGGATTTCTTGCCGCTCAGAGCGGACAGGATGCGTTTGAACATAAGGGCAGTGACACCGTTTCTGAGTTTGTCGGCACGGTGTTCTTGGGATGGAAGTTTGCAGTCTTGTTGTGAGCGGCCGACAGCTTTGCGCATTCACTTGCAGAGAGCGACGGACAAACGTGGACAAGCCAAGAGCAACGATGGGGAAGTTGGCATTTAAGCACAATTTAAAACCCGACTTTGCGCAGAGCCTGGGCGTTGATCGTTCCCCCGTGGCGAGGGGATTTATCCCCGTTGGGCTGCGCAGCAGCCCCAGAACCGTCTTCGCGGTGTGCCAGCTTCGGTTCAGCCTCGCAAACCAGTGATCAGATGCACCACACCGTTGTCCAGCGTCATCACGCCTGCCACACCGGCGGCACTCAAGCCCATCCGATCGATCCGCGCCACATCCCGCAGTTCCACCCGCAGCCGCGTCAGTGCCACGGGCTGATGGGTCTTGAGGTTTTCCGCACCGCCCAACGCAGCGATGATAGCCGGCGCCAGCCCATCTACCGAGGCCGGTCGCTTGGGCTCTTCCGGCACCAGGTCCGGGGTCAGGGCTTTCCAGAATGCCTGTTGCAGTTTGTCGAACATGTTCAATGCTCCATGGCCAGGGTGGCCGGGGTGGCCGTGGATGAATGAGTACGCAGGAGGTCACGCACCTGCTCGGCGCTTTCCTGGCCCAGGGCCTGTTGGGCCAGCGTACGGCACTCGCTAAGGTTCCATTCACGCACGCAGGCCTTGATCGCCGGAATCAGCGGCACACTGACCGATAGCTCATCCACGCCCAGCCCCAGCAGCACCGGCACCGCCAGGGGTTCCGAGGCCAGCGCACCACACACACCGACCCATTTGCCATGGGCACGGGCGGCCTCGGCCGTACGGGCGATCAGGCGCAACACCGAGGGATGCAGGCTATCGGCCTGGCTGGCCAGGCGTGGGTAGTCACGGTCCATGGCCAGGGTGTATTGGGTCAGGTCGTTGGTGCCGATGGAGAAGAAATCCACTTCTGGGGCAAACAGGTCGGCCATCAGCGCCGCCGCCGGCACTTCGATCATGATGCCCAGCTTCGGCGCCTGTTTGAGTCCCAGGTGGCGGACCTCTTCGTCCAGCATCTGCCGCGCCAGGCGCAGCTCTGCCAGTTGCGTGACCATGGGCAGCATGATGTGCAGCCGCGCCAGCCCCGAACAGGCGAGAATGGCCCGGAACTGTTCACGCAACAACTGGGGGCGCTCCAGGCACAGGCGAATACCGCGCATGCCGAGGAATGGATTGGCCTCATGAGCCATCGGCACATAGGCCAGCGGTTTGTCCCCGCCCACGTCCAGGGTACGTACCACCAGATTGCGCTCCGGCCCCAGGGTCCGGGCGACGGCGCTGTACAGGGCCGCTTGCTCGTCATGGCCAGGGGGGTGCGCGCGATCCAGGTAAAGCAGCTCGGAGCGCAACAGCCCGACCCCTTCGCCGCCCAGGCTCATGGCCTGCTCCACGTCCCGCAGCGACCCGACATTGGCGCTGACCTCGACTCGATGACCGTCAAGGGTGCGAGCCGCCTGGGCCGATTGTTCGAGGT
This sequence comes from Pseudomonas sp. H1_F01, assembly GCF_054681425.1. Classification (NCBI taxonomy): domain Bacteria; kingdom Pseudomonadati; phylum Pseudomonadota; class Gammaproteobacteria; order Pseudomonadales; family Pseudomonadaceae; genus Pseudomonas; species Pseudomonas sp. H1_F01. Next base: position 5,626,413 of record NZ_CP162823.1, read on the forward strand.
CACGCTGATGCCGCTGGTGCTGTCGGTCACGAGTGGCCTGGAGTTGCTCGACCAGGGCTTGATCCGGGTTCACGTGCAGTTCGCCATTGTCGGCATCCAGCAACACCCGGGTGCCGTTATCCAGGGCCAGCACGGGGTGCGCCACGCCACACAACGAGGGCAGGCCCAGCGCACGGGCGAGGATCGCAACATGGCTAGTGGCGCCGCCACCCACGGTGACGAAACCGGCGATGCGTGAAGTGTCGAGGCTGGCGGTCTGGGAGGGCGTCAGTTGCTCGGCCACCAGGATCGACCGTTCAGGCAGGTTCCAGGCGTTGTCCTGAACCCCCAGGATCAGCTTGAGCACCCGTTGCCCGACGTCGGCCAGGTCCGCTGCGCGCTCGGCCAGCAAAGCGCTGCCCAATTGCTGGAACAGCGCAGCGCTCGCCTCGGTAGCGGTCCTCCAGGCGAATGCCGCGCTCTTGCCCTCGGTGATCAAGGCTTGGGCCTGCTCCAGCAAGGTGGGGTCTTCCAGCAACTCTTGATGGGCGCGAAAAATCTGCGCCTGGACACTGCCCGCCGCCTCGTCCTGCAGCGCCTTCAAGGCTTGCATTGCCTGCTTCAGCCCTTGATCCAGGGCGGCCTGCTCAACCTCGATGCCGCCCCCCGCCTCCTCGATATCCAACACCTGGGAGGCGACCTGGACCACTTCACCAAACGCCGAACCGGGCGACGCACAGACACCCCGCAGCCGACCAGGTATCGATGGCTCGTCGGTGACGGTCGGCGCCGGCGTCAGCGGCGCTTGCACCGTTTCGCCGCACCCCGACAACAGCAAGTGTTCCAACGCTTCGATGGCCTGTCCGGCCTGAGGGCCGGCGGCGCTGATCTGCACACTGTCGCCCTTGGCCGTCTGCAACGCCATGATCGCGACCAGCGATTTGGCATTGGCGCCGGCTTGCTGCTTATGCAGTTGGATATTGGCATCAAACCCCTTGGCCGCCTGGGCGAACACCGCGGCAGGACGGGCATGCAGGCCACTTTCATTGGGCACGATCAGCGGCTTGGAAAACAGCACCGAGCCCTGCTGCGCCTCGTCGACAGGCCCCTGTTCCGCTGGGCACACACGCAACAACGGAGCACCACTCTCGATACAGCTCGCCCCGTCCCCGAGCAGGCTGAAGGGTTCGCCGCTGACCACCAGCATCAGCGTCAACAGGCTTCGCGCATGCAGGGCGATGTAATCGGCATCGAAATCGATCAGCGGCTGGCCGGCCTCGACCCGTTGCCCCATGGTCACCCGCGAGGTGAACCCCTTGCCCGCCAGATTGACCGTGTCCAGGCCAATATGCATCAGCACCTGGACGCCGTTATCAGCGGTGACACTTACTGCATGGGCGCTGTCCTGAAGCGTGCCGATGACACCGGACAGCGGTGCGCAAAGGGTCTGCGAGGTCGGATCGATGCAGATGCCATCCCCCACTACTCGGCTGGAGAAGACCGGATCCGGCACGCTGTCCAAGGGCATCAAGACCCCGGACAACGGTGCGAGCAATTGCAAAGGTTGCGTTGTGTTCATGAGACTTCACCTGCTGCTGTCTGTTCTTTTTGGCATCGCGGGCACGCAGAGATCAGCGACCCGCGCTACACGGGTCATTTCCACCAGTATTCGACCTGCAGGCCCACGTTGGAACCATGTCGCGCACCGCCAAATACACCGGTGTCCGACAGCGCCGAACCGGCTGCCAGTTCATTGGCAGCACGCTTGGCCGCCTCGTTCCAACTGGCGTAGGTGTAGTAGAGGCGTATTTCCGGACGAGCCCAGAATTCCGGGCCCTTGGGCGACCAGGTGGGCGCAAAGGTGAATTTGCTCAGCTTGCGAGTTCCATCGCTGGCCTGAACCTGGTCATGGCCCAGTTCAGCCACCAGCTTGAACTGATCGGTGATGGCGTATGCCGGGCGAACCCCCAACGACAGCCAGTCCTGGTCAGCACCATCGGGGCGGATGTCCTTCTGGTACACCGCTTGCACCTGCCCGCCGAAACGTGGCGTGACCTGCCAATCGAAAAACTCCACCAGACGATAACTCTTGTTGCTGTCGTCCAATCCGGTGTCGCCGGTATAACCCAGCCCGGTGCCGGGCCCCTCGCCATATTGCAAGGCCAGTTTATTCTTCCCACCCAGGAAGTCCTGTTGCACATGCTGGGCGGTCAAGGCCCAGCCGCGATGGGCGTCGCGACGGTCCGCCCGGTCGATGAAGCTCAGGCCAAACTCCAACTCGCCACCGGGGTTGGCCTTGAAACCGGCGACGTTGAAGTCATGCCGGTTGACCGGGTCTTTCTGGTACAGGTTGTCCTTGCGCGAGAAGGCGTAGCTGTATTTCAACCCGCCGATCAGCACGTCCTCGATCCCGCCACCGGTAGCACTCTGGTTCCAGTAGTAGAAATCCGAGATATGGATGTCGTTACGTTTGTAGTAACGCCGACCGGCCCACAGCGACCCGCCGTTCAGGCTGGGCATGTTCGACCATTGGGCATACATCTGCGGCATGCGTGCCGAGCCGTTTTCACCCTGGAAAGTCGGCGTGCGGTCATAGCGGTTGTACAGCGACGCCATGCCGTCCACGCTCAACACCGAGCCATCGTCGAGGGTGAAAAGATCCTGGCGCAGTTCCAGTTCCCCGTACTGCTCGCATTCATTGCCCAACCGATATTTAGTCTGCGCCCCGGGCAACTGGAAGCAGGATTGTGAACGACCATTGGTCGCGCTGCCGACGCCGCTGCGCAGATAACCGGAAAACTCCAGGGCCTGAACCGGGAACGGCAGCGCCAGGCAGATACAGGACGCGGCAAGGCCACGGTTTATTATTGTTTTCATACGCCTCTCCATTATTTCTTATTGTTTTTTTGCTCCATGACTTCCCCCCTTGGCCGCCATTTGGCTGACGAAAAAGGGCCCACGATGCGTCTGGCGCAACGTGTTCGCTGTCAGGCATTGCCTGGGTCAGGGGAAGTTTTTATTCAGTCGCTCAGGTGCAACACAAACGACTCGTAAGGCCGCAAGCGCAGCCGTCGGTATCGGTGTTCGCCGGCCTCGTAGTTGCCGATCACCCAGCGTTGTTTCGTGTCATGGGTGAGGACTCCTTCGGGCAGTTCCACCTCGCAGTCGCCTCCATAAAAATGGCTGACCACCAACAGGCGCTCGCCCTGCCCTTCGCGCAGGTACGCCCACACGTGTGGATGTTCGGGCAATAGCAGGCGGTAGACGCCGTCCTGGATCAAGGCTTCGCTGCGGCGCAGGGCGATCAATTGACGGTAGTAATGCAGCACCGAGGTCGGGTCTTGCTGTTGCTGCTCGACGTTGATGAACGCGGCGTTGGCGGGCACGCCGATCCAGGGTTCGGCCCGGCTGAAACCTGCGTTCGGCCCGGCATTCCATTGCATCGGCGTGCGCCCGTTGTCACGGGATTTCTGCATGATCGATGCCATGGCGTTGGCCTCCGACACCCCGGCGTTGCGCTTGAGACGATAGATGTTCAGGGTTTCCACATCGCGATACTGCTCGATGTGCTCGAAGCCCGGATTGGTCATCCCCAACTCCTCGCCCTGGTACACGAACGGGGTGCCCTGGAGAAAGTGCAACGCCGTGGCGAGCATCTTCGCCGAAGGTTCGCGGTACTCGCCGTCATCACCGAACCGCGACACCACCCGCGGCTGGTCATGGTTACACCAGAACAGCGCATTCCAACCGTCACCGGCCTGCATGCCGACTTGCCAGTCGGACAGGATGCGTTTGAGTTCAAGAAAATCGAAGTCGGCCCGCACCCACTTTTGCAGGTTCGGGTAGTCCACCTTCAAGTGATGGAAATTGAACGTCATCGACAGTTCACGGGACGCCGGACACGAATAGCGAACACAGTGTTCGAGGCTGGTGGACGACATCTCGCCGACGTTGATCAGGTCGAACCCCTCGAAGACTTCCCGGTGCATTTCCTGCAGGTAGCGATGCACGTTGGGGCCGTCGGTGTAGAAACGCCGGCCATCGGTATGGTCGTCAGGGAAGTCGGCCGGTTTGGAGATCAGGTTGATCACATCGAGACGAAAGCCCCCCACCCCCTTGTCCCGCCAGAAACGCATCATCTTGAACACTTCGGCGCGCACCTGGGGGTTGTCCCAGTTCAGGTCGGCCTGGGTGTGGTCGAACAGGTGCAGGTAATACTGGCCGGTCTGCGCTTCGTACTCCCAGGCCGAGCCGCCGAACTTGGATTCCCAGTTGTTCGGCTGGTCCCGCCAGATATAGAAATCGCGGTACGGGTTGTCGAGGCTGCTGCGGGCGGCCTGGAACCAGGGATGCTCGATGGAGGTGTGATTGACCACGATGTCGAGCATCAGCTTGATACCGCGCTTGCTCGCTTCGGTAATCAATAATTCGCAATCGGCCATGGTGCCGTAGCTGGGGTCGATGGCGTAGTAGTCGCTGATGTCGTAGCCGTTGTCCCGTTGCGGCGAACGCAGGAACGGTGTCAGCCACAGGTAATCCACACCCAGCCAGTGCAGGTAGTCGAGCTTGTCCACCACCCCCAGCAAATCACCGGTGGCCTGGCCGCCATGGCTGTAGAAACTCTTGGGGTAGATCTGATAGATCACCGAGCGTTGCCAGTCTTGCATGTGCGTTTCCTTCAGTCTGTTTTGTACCGGCCTCACAGGCCTCATCGCGGGCAAGCCCGGCTCCCACAGGTGTCAGGCCACCCGATACCCCGGCCGGACGATCTTCATGCTCAACGCGCAGGTCAGGGCAAAGGGCACGCTCATGGCGATGACCATGCCGACCACGAACATCGGTATGTAATCGGGCACGATCGAAATGAAACCCGGCAGGCCCCCGACGCCAATCGCCGAGGCCTTGATCTTGTTCAGCGACAGGAAAATGCAGCCCAGGGCCGAGCCGGCCAGCGCGCAATAGAAAGGGAATTTGTAGCGCAGGTTGACGCCGAACATTGCCGGCTCGGTGATGCCGAAATAAGCGGAAATCGCCGACGTGGACGCCATGCTCTTGTCCCGCGCATTACGAGTCATGTAGAACACCGCCAGCGCCGCGCTGCCCTGGGCCAGGTTGGACATGACGATCATCGGCCAGATGAAGGTGCCACCCTGGGTCGAGATCAATTGCAGGTCCACCGCCAGGAACATGTGGTGCATGCCGGTCACCACCAGCGGCGCATAGAGCAGGCCGAAAATCGCCCCGCCAATCACCGGCGCCAGGTCGAACAGCGCCACCATGCCTTCGGTAATCAGGATGCCCAGGTGCCGGGTGACCGGACCGATGATGGCAAGGGCCAGTACACCGGTGATGACGATGGTGGTGATGGGGATCACGAGCAACTGGATGGCGTTGGGCACCCTGGCCCGCAACCATCGCTCGATCACGCTCATGACATAGGCCGCCAGCAGGATCGGCAGGATCTGCCCCTGGTAACCGACTTTCTCGATCCGGAACCAGCCGAAGATGTCGAAGTACGGCAGGCTCTGGCCTTCCAGCCCCGCCACGGCCTTGCCGTAGTTCCAGGCGTTGAGCAGGTCCGGGTGGACGAGCATCAGGCCCAGCACGATGCCAAGGATCTCACTGCCGCCGAAACGCTTGGCCGCCGACCAGCCCACCAGGGCCGGGAGAAAGACAAAGGAGGTATTGGCCATGAGGTTGATCAGGCTCCAGACGCCATCCAGGTGCGGATAGGCATCGAGCAACGTCTGCCCGGCAATGAACATGCCCTTGGCACCCAACAGGTTGTTGACGCCCATCAGCAGGCCGGCGATCACCAGGGCAGGCAAAATGGGCATGAACACATCGGACAGTACCCGCACCAGGCGCTGCATGCCGTTGCCCTTCTGCGCGCCCTGGCGCTTGACGTCGGCAATGGTCGCGGCGGCCAGGCCCGTCAGCTCGCGCAGGGCGGCATAGACCTTTTCCACCTCGCCCGGGCCAATGACCACCTGGAACAGGCCACCGGTAAAAAACGAACCCTTGACCAGGTCGATCTGGTTCAGCGTGGCACTGTCCACCCGGGCCGCGTCCTTGAGGGACAGGCGCAGGCGCGTCACGCAATGGGCCGCCTGCTCGATATTGTCGACGCCACCCAAGCTTTGCAGCAGCTCGCTGGCGATTTTGGAGTAATCGTGGCTCATGCTTTTTTCTTCCGCGTCATTCTTGTTATTGAGAGTCGACAGCACGTGGAAGAGAAAGTACTCGTCTGTACGAGTTAAATCAACAACTCGTACAGACGAGTTTTGTTTTTGTTTATGATAAGCCTCCGAAAACCGGGAAACGTCCTACGCTCCTGTCGTCAAATAATGACAGCCGAATGGACAACTCCCCCACTTGGCCCGTAAGGTTCCGCCCCGGTGAACAGCGCGGTACAGAGCCCTCTCCATGAGCAAATACAACCAGATCTACAACGATCTGCTGACCAGCATTACCACCGAACGCCTGGAGCGAGGCGCTCGCCTGCCCTCCGAAACCGAACTGATGGACAGCTATCAGGCCAGCCGTGGCACGGTGCGCAAGGCCATCGAACAACTCCAGGAGCGCGGCTTCGCCCAGAAGATCCATGGCAAGGGCACCTTTGTGCTGTCGACCCAGCCCATCGAATTCCAGCTCGGCGGCATCGTCAGCTTCCAGGAGACCTACCCGCGCCTGGGCAACGATGTCAGCACCGAAGTGGTCGAGTTCAGCCAGTTTCCGTTGGAAGGAGCGCTGCTCGAACACATCAAGGCCCCCGCCGGGAGCCCGATCACCCGCATCAAGCGGGTCCGGCGAATCGACGGCAAGCGCGTGATCCTGGACATCAACCACTTCGTCAGCGACGTGATCCCTGGCCTGACCCGCGACATCGCCATGCAGTCGATCTACGCCTTCATCGAACAGACCCTGCACCTGCAAATCGCCTACGCCCAGCGCACCATCGAAGCAGTCCGCTGCGGCAAGGACGACCAGCAACACCTGGACCTCGACGGCCAGAGCCATGTGATCGTGGTCAGCAACCAGACCTTTCTCCAGGACGGCCGACAGTTCGAGTACACCGAATCGCGGCATACGCTGGACAAGTTTTATTTTTCGGATGTGGCGCGGCGTTGATTTCGGCCCATACCCCTACCTGTTGCAGCGCGGGCATTCCAGAAATGATGTCGTGCACCTGATCTTGTAGCTAACGGTTAAGGTTGTAAAAAAACGATTAGATAACAAGAGTCGCGCACAAAAACGATTACTCCTGCCAACCGGCTCGTCAAACTGAGGAGAGGCTGAGCATGACTATCACCCAACCAAAGCTTCCAACTCTTCGCAAGCCATACCAGGTAACCGTCGACCTTCTTTCGCAACGTTGACCTGCAACGCCACCTGGGCCACATCCAACACATTCTTGGTAAGCGAATAGCTGCCCTTGGCCTGCAGCCAGGTCAGCACGTCTGCCAAATGCCAGATAGAAGCACTCCCCTCGTGCACCGGCGTTGGGAAGCTACCTGGATGAGCCAACATCAGCTTGCGCATGTTCTGCCGAGACACACCTACGATCTCAGCTACATCGGTCAGCCCTACCAAATCAGGCGCTACCTCGATCAATTTGACCGACGGCACCGCGCGATGGACGTCGGCCAGAGCACTAAGCACTGCCTTGACCGCATCAGGAGCATCGCGAGTGAACTCAAGCGCCAGTCGCCCCGGCTGCCCGATGCCGACCAGGGCATCGTCGCAGCCCGCTTCTCCCAAGCGCTCGATCAGTTCATCCATGGCACAGCCATCGTCAGCAAGCTGATATTTCAAGGTAAAAATATAGTCCATTGTTCTATTGCTCAGCATCGTCATCAGCCTCACGCCGATTGCGATGCGCAGTGCAATTGTCCACGACGCGTCGCATGCTCGCGCATGGTTGCCAGGGTTCTTCGGCGTGCACCATATCGAGGTGATGCAGAACTCGCCGCAGCGGCACGTCTCATCGTTGTACGGGCAATAAACCCGTCCCCAGGCGTGACTGCCGCCAACTTCTATGCACCACCCCTGCCCTTCGGCATGCCTAAGCGCTTCTTCGATTTCTTTCTTCGGGTGCGTTGGACGAATCATCCGTGATCTTCAGTATTCGCATGAGTCGCCAGATTGTCAGATGACAACCTAAGCATCCGCTTCAAGCGGCGCCAGTCAGCAGCGTCTCAAACGAGGAGATAGGTTGGCATGTGACAGGTCCTCGTGAACCGTACGGTGAAATACTCTTGGGGCCATGCCGCCCGATGATAAGCGTTTCCGGAACACCGCTAAGGCGGGTAATCGTAGCGAACGGTGACGGCACCGCCCTCCCAATACCGTCACGCTAGGTCACCACGGGCGGAAGCTGATGAAGCCTGGAATTGAGCCAAAATGAAAAAAGCCCCATGGAAGTTATCCACAGGGCTTTTGTTCAAAACGGGCGCCAGGGCCAATAGTGGCCGTCAGCAGTCAGATATCTAAGCCTGACTCATTCCCACTCAATCGTCGCCGGCGGCTTGCTCGACACGTCATACGTCACGCGCGAGATACCTTCGATTTCATTGATGATGCGCCCGGAAACGGTTTCCAGCAGCTCGTACGGCAGGTGTGCCCAGCGCGCGGTCATGAAGTCGATGGTTTCCACGGCACGCAGGGCCACGACCCAGGCGTAACGACGGCCATCGCCGACCACGCCCACCGATTTCACTGGCTGGAACACCACGAACGCCTGGCTGACCTTGTGGTACCAGTCGGCCTTGCGCAGTTCTTCGATGAAGATGTGGTCGGCGCGACGCAGCAGGTCGGCGTATTCCTTCTTCACTTCACCGAGGATCCGCACGCCCAGGCCCGGGCCCGGGAATGGGTGACGGTAGACCATGTCGTACGGCAGGCCCAGCTCCAGGCCGAGGCGACGCACTTCGTCCTTGAACAGTTCGCGCAGCGGCTCGACCAGCTTGAGGTTCATCTCTTCCGGCAGGCCACCGACGTTGTGGTGGGACTTGATCACGTGGGCCTTGCCGCTCTTGGCGCCGGCCGACTCGATCACGTCGGGGTAGATGGTGCCCTGGGCCAGGTACTTGATGTTGTCCAGCTTGTTGGACTGGGCATCGAACACGTCGATGAAGGTGCGGCCGATGATCTTGCGCTTCTTCTCCGGGTCGGACTCGCCGGCCAGGTTGTTCAGGAACTGCTCTTCGGCGTTGGCGCGGATCACTTTGACGCCCATGTTCTCGGCGAACATGGCCATCACTTGCTCGCCTTCGTGCAGGCGCAGCAGGCCGTTGTCGACGAAGACGCAGGTCAGTTGGTCGCCGATAGCCTTGTGCAGCAATGCGGCAACCACCGAGGAGTCAACGCCGCCAGACAGGCCCAGCAGCACGTTGTCGGTGCCAACCTGGGCGCGCACCTGGGCGATGGCATCTTCAGCGATTTTCGACGGGGTCCACAGGGCTTCGCACTCGCAGATGTCGAGGATGAAGCGCGACAAGATGCGGCCGCCCTGCTTGGTGTGGGTCACTTCAGGGTGGAACTGCACGCCGTAGTAACGGCGATCATCGTTGAACATGCCGGCAATCGGGCAGCTCGGGGTGCTGGCCAGGATGTGGAAGTCTTCCGGCATCCTGGTGACCTTGTCACCGTGGCTCATCCACACGTCCAGGCCGAACAGGCCGTCGGCGTCGACGTGGTCCTCGATGCCGTCCAGCAGGCGGCTCTTGCCGACTACGTCAACGCGGGCATAACCGAACTCACGCAGGTCCGAACCTTCGACCTTGCCGCCCAGCTGTTCAGCCATGGTCTGCATGCCGTAGCAGATACCGAAGACGGGCACGCCCAGGTCGAACACGGCTTGCGGGCAGCGCGGGCTGTCGGCTTCGTGCACGGACTCGGGGCCGCCGGCGAGGATGACGCCTTTAGGCGCGAATTCGCGAATCGCTTCATCATCCATGTCGAACGGATGCAATTCGCAGTACACACCGATTTCACGCACGCGGCGGGCGATCAGCTGGGTGTACTGGGAACCGAAGTCGAGGATCAGGATGCGGTGAGCGTGAATGTCGAGGGCCATGACTCATTCTCATGTAGTGAATCAGAAACAACTCGGGGCTGAATGAACAGCCCCGGTGATTAACGTTTTGCTGGAAGCCTTAACCTACGCGGTAGTTCGGCGCTTCCTTGGTGATCTGCACGTCGTGGACATGGGACTCGGCCATGCCAGCGCCGGTGATACGCACGAATTCCGGCTTGGTGCGCATCTCTTCGATGTTGGCGCTGCCGGTGTAGCCCATGGAAGAACGCAGGCCGCCCATCAGTTGATGGATGATGGCGCTCAGGGTGCCTTTGTACGGCACGCGACCTTCGATGCCTTCCGGCACCAGCTTCTCGGCACCCGCGGAGGAGTCCTGGAAGTAACGGTCGGAAGAGCCCTGGGCCTGGGACATGGCGCCCAGCGAACCCATGCCGCGATAAGCCTTGTAGCTACGGCCCTGGAACAGCTCGATCTCGCCCGGTGCTTCTTCGGTACCGGCGAACATCGAACCCATCATCACGCAGGAGGCACCGGCTACGATGGCCTTGGACAGGTCACCGGAGAACCGGATACCGCCGTCGGCGATCAACGGCACGCCAGTGCCTTCAAGGGCGGCGGCGACGTTGGCGATGGCGCTGATCTGCGGCACGCCGACACCGGCAACGATACGGGTGGTGCAGATCGAGCCAGGGCCGATACCGACCTTGACCGCGTCGGCGCCGGCTTCGGCCAGGGCCTTGGCGGCAGCGCCGGTGGCGATGTTGCCGCCGATCACCTGCACTTCAGGGAAGTTCTGCTTGACCCAGCGAACGCGGTCGATCACGCCTTTGGAGTGGCCGTGGGCGGTGTCGACCACCACCACGTCAACACCGGCACTGACCAGGGCGGCGACACGGTCACCGGTGTCCTTGCCGGTGCCGACCGCAGCGCCGACGCGCAGACGACCTTGGTCGTCCTTGCTCGCCAGCGGGTAGGCCTTGGCTTTTTCGATGTCGTTGACGGTCATCATGCCCTTGAGGGCGAATTTGTCGTCGACGATCAGCACGCGCTCGATGCGGTGCTTGTGCAGCAACTCGCGGACTTCTTCCTTGTTGGTGCCTTCCTTGACCGTGACCAGGCGCTCTTTAGGCGTCATCACTTGGCGGACGGTGGCATCCAGGCGATTCTCGAAACGCACGTCGCGGGAGGTGACGATGCCGACCAGGTCGCCATCGTGCAGCACCGGAACGCCGGAGATGTTGTGCATGCGGGTCAGTTCGAACAGATCCCGGACCGTGGCGTCAGCCTCGATGGTGATCGGATCCTTGACCACGCCAGCCTCGAACCGCTTGACCTTGCGCACTTCGGCGGCCTGCTGTTCGATGGTCATGTTCTTGTGGATGATACCGATACCGCCTTCCTGGGCCATGGCAATGGCCAGACGGGCTTCGGTCACGGTGTCCATGGCGGCGGAAACCAGGGGGATATTCAGTTCGATGCCACGGGTGAGACGGGTTTTGAGACTGACTTCGTTAGGCAGTACTTCGGAATAACCGGGCACTAGGAGAATGTCGTCGAAGGTCAGAGCTTCTTGGCTGATACGCAGCATCGCGGGGGCTCCCGAGCGGGAAAATGGAAGCGCGCCATTATACTCATGGACCCCGTCTGGCTCAATGTAAAACTCTGTCTATTATTGCCGGACTGATTGACGGGCTAAATCACTGCCCGATTGCCAACACATTCCCTGTGGGAGCGAGCTTGCTCGCGATGGCGGCGTATCAGTCAACACCGCACCAACTGACCCGACGCCATCGCGAGCAAGCTCGCTCCCACACTCGCTCATCGGTGTCCTTACAACTCCACCTTCACCCAACTCACCGGCTGATCGAGCCAATCGGCGAACTCATCGAGAAAGTCCTGCTTGAACCCCGCCTCCAGCCAGTTGTTGAAGATGAACCCCAGGTTGGAAAAGCCGCAGGGCTGCAGGAACAGGAAGCCGTTGATGTCGTCTTCATGACCGCATTCGGGGCAAGTGAAGTTGTCGGTGCGCGCCGGCATCCAGTCTTCGAGGCTTTCGAACAGCGCTTCGCCGACTTCCTTGCGGCACTCGGCGCAACCGGCTTCTTCGAGAAAGCCCTTGGCCGGTGTATAGATGCAGCGCTTGGTGATGATCTCCAGGCCATTGATCGCTTCACCGAACGGCAAGGCTTCGGGATGCAGGACCACCTCGCGGGCTCCGGGGGCGATGGCGTGGGCCATGCGATTGCCGGTGCGCCCGCAGGTGGTCAGTTGTTCTTCGACGATATTCTTGCGCACCAGCCAGCGCACGATCGCCCGGGCCCGAGGCTCGTGGACCGGCAGGGTGGAAATTTTCGGAACGATGATGCTTTGCGAGTTCATGGCGAGGCCTGGCTGTTTCCCTGGCAGGGTCTGATCAAAGGCCGGCAGCTTAATCCCTGGCGGGGCCAGGTCAAGCACTCAGGTAGCGCCCGATCAACGCGAGGCCGCTGGCAAGCACCAGCCAGGTGACCAGCCGCACGAATGCCTCTCGCGACATCTTCATGGTCAAGCGACGCCCTACCCACAACCCCAGCGCCATGGCCGGCAACAAACACAGCGCCAGTACCAACAAGGGTAGCTCGGCATAGACCCCGGCCACGATAAACAGACTCAGGCGCACCACGGTGCTGCAACTGATCAGGGCACTTTGCGTGGCTCGGGCCGGGTCCTTGGGCAAGCGACTGTTCAGGTAGATGGCATATAAAAAGCCGCCACTGCCAAACAACGCGCCGAACATCCCGCCCACCGTGCCCATCGGAACCGCCCACAGCGATGACAACTGCGTCGGCCGGGTCTTGATCAGCAGGCTGTAGATCGCATAGCAACTGATGAACACCCCCATCAGCAGCAACAACAGGTCGGACTTGAGGTTGAGCAGGAAAATCACCCCGAGGGTGCAGCCCAGCGCCATGCACGGCAACAACCGCAGCAGCTCCGGCCGGGACACGTCCCGACGCGACGGCAGCAAGTTGCCGAAGGCCGCGACAAAATCCAGCAAGACCAGCAGCGGGACGATTTTCGACAGGGGCATGAACAGCAGCAGAATGGGCGCGGCCACCAGCGCTGTGCCGAACCCGGCGATACCGAAGACGATATAGGCCAGGGCAATGGCCGAGCCGATCACCAGCCATTGCGTGGGGGCAAATGCCCATTGGCCCAACCATGGGAGAAGACTCATCCGGCACTTCCTTGATGGCGAAAGCGGCGACTTTAGCCAGATGCGGGGGGGTACTTCCAGCATTTGTGGTGATTGGCCTATCGCTATCGCGAGCAAGCTCGCTCCCACATTTGATCTTCAGTGCGACATAGATCTCCTGTGGGAGCGAGCTTGCTCGCGATGCAGGCAACCCGGTCTAATTGTCTGCACACCACCGGCGAATCCCCTTATCATGCCGCCCATGATTAAAGATCCCTTTGCCCGACTGGGCCTGGACCGCGAGGTCCTGACTGTCAGCCAGCTCAACGGCCGTGCGCGGGTGTTGCTTGAAGACGTGTTCAGCAACATCTGGGTCGAGGGCGAAATCTCCAACCTCGCCCGTCCGGCCTCCGGCCATGTGTACTTCACCCTCAAGGACAGTGGCGCCCAGGTGCGTTGTGCGCTGTTCCGGCAGAATGCCGCGCGGGTGCGCCAGGCCTTGAAAGACGGGCTGGCGGTGAAAGTGCGCGGCAAGGTCTCGCTGTTCGAAGGCCGTGGCGACTATCAACTGATCCTCGACACCGTCGAGCCGGCCGGCGATGGCGCACTGCGCCTGGCCTTCGATGCCTTGAAGGAAAAGCTCAGCGCCGAAGGCCTGTTCAGCGCCGAACGCAAGGTGCCGTTGCCGGCCCATCCGCAACGCATCGGTATTATCAGTTCACCCACGGGCGCGGTGATCCGCGACATCATCAGCGTGTTCCGTCGCCGCGCGCCGCAGATTGCCCTGACCCTGATTCCCACTGCCGTGCAAGGCCGCGAAGCCACCGCACAAATCGTCCGCGCCCTGAAGCTGGCCGACGCCCGTGGTTTCGATGCGCTGATCCTGGCCCGGGGCGGCGGTTCGCTGGAAGACTTGTGGTGCTTCAACGAAGAAGCCGTGGCCCGGGCGGTGGATGCCTGCGTCACGCCGATCGTCAGCGCCGTAGGCCATGAGACCGACGTGTCCATCAGCGATTTCGTCGCCGACGTACGCGCCCCGACCCCGTCCGCCGCCGCCGAACTGCTGGCCCCGGATGCCGGCGACCTGGTGCGTCGGGTCGAAAGCCTGCATCGCCGGCTGGTGATGCGCATGCGTGACCGGCTGATGCGCGATCAACTGCGTCTCGAAGGCCTCACCCGACGCCTGCGTCACCCCGGCGAACGCCTGCGCCAGCAAGCCCAGCGCCTCGACGACCTGGACATGCGCATGCGCCGGGCGTTCGAGCGCAGCCTCAATACCCGCCGCGAACGCCTGATCCGCCTGGAAACCCGCCTGGCCGGGCAACATCCGGGCCGGCAACTGGCCTTGCTGCGCCAGCGCCTGGACAGCCTGGCCGAACGCCTGCCCCGGGCCATGCGCGAAGGTCTGAAAAACCGCCGCGTGCAATTGCACAACCAGATGCAGACGCTGCACATTGTCAGCCCCCTGGCGACCCTCGGCCGCGGCTACAGCATTTTGCTCGACGAACGCGGCCAGGCGATCCGCAGTGCCGGGCAAACCCAGACCGGCCAGCGCCTGACCGCCAAGCTCGGCGAAGGCGAATTGCTGGTACGGGTCGAAGACAATCACCTGACGCCGGTCACCCTTTCTTTACTGGATTGATTCATGCCGCGATATCTCGCCCCCTTGCTCTTGCTGTGCCTGACCTTCAACGCCCACGCCGACAGTTACATCACCCGCCTGCTGAACAAACCAGTGCCCGGCGGCGTGGCCGTGGTGGACCTGGGCAGCGCCGCCAAGGCACCGAAAGCCAGTTACCAGGGCAAGCCGGTGCTGGTGGTCAAGGAACAGGACAACTGGCTGGCGATTGTCGGCATCCCGCTGACGGTCCAGCCCGGCACGCAGCAAATCAGCAGTGGCGGCGGCACCCAGCCGTTCGTGGTCGGCTACAAGAAGTACCCCGAGCAACACATCACCCTGAAGAATAAGCGCCAGGTCAACCCGAACCCGGCGGACCTCAAGCGCATCGACGCCGAGCTGGCGGTGCAACTGAAGGCTTATCGCAGCTTCAGCCCGAACATCCCCAGCAACCTGCTGCTGGACAAACCGGTCGACGGCCCGCTGTCGAGCAAGTTCGGCGTGCGCCGCTTCTTCAACGGCGAAGAGCGCAACCCCCACGCCGGCCTGGACTTCGCCGTGCCCGCCGGCACGCCGATCAAGACCCCGGCCGCCGGCAAGGTGATCCTCACCGGCAACTACTTCTTCAATGGCAACACCGTGTTCGTCGACCATGGCCAGGGCTTCATCAGCATGTTCTGCCACATGTCGAAGATCGACGTGAAGGTCGGCCAGCAACTGGCCCGGGGCACCGTAGTGGGCAAGGTCGGCGCCACCGGTCGTGCGACGGGGCCGCACATGCACTGGAACATCAGCCTGAACGATGCGCGGGTGGATCCGGCGATTTTTATCGGAGCTTTCCAACCCTGAATGGGATGGTGGGGCTACTGGCCTCATCGCGAGCAAGCTCGCTCCCACATTTGATCTTCAGTGCGACATAGATCTCCTGTGGGAGCGAGCTTGCTCGCGATGACGGCAGCCGCATCACCCCCTCCTTTGAATTGCCAAGCTCAAAACATCGACGCAATTTCTGACATCCGTACCTGATACATGCGCGATTAAATCTCGCAAACCCGCCTAAAAGCAGAACTTATCTCAATTTTTTCCGACTGCTTGCGATCCTCTCCTCACGCGGTTAGGGTTGAAGGCATGAAAACCTCTCACACCCTCATTCAGCTTCGCCAGCACCGCAGCCTGTGCCTCGTCAGCGCACGACTGCCGGGCTGAATCGCGGCACCTCGTCCCGGCTGTGAAGCCACCCCCATCGAACCACCGGCAGGCCGCCTCTTTCCGGCCACGACAATAAGGATTTCCCCATGAGCATGCTCAAAGACCCGTCTTCCAAATACCGTGCTTTCCCGACGATCAACCTGCCGGACCGCACCTGGCCGTCGAAGACCATCACCGCCGCGCCGATCTGGTGCAGCTCCGACCTGCGTGACGGCAACCAGTCGCTGATCGAGCCGATGGACGCGGTCAAGAAGCTGCGCTTCTGGAAAACCCTCGTCGCGGTGGGCGTGAAGGAAATCGAAGCTTCGTTCCCAGCCGCTTCGCAGACCGACTTCGACTTCGTGCGCACCCTCATCGAAGAAGGCCACATCCCGGACGACACCACCATCCAGGTGCTGACCCAGGCCCGTGAAGACCTGATCGCCCGTACGTTCGAATCCCTGCGCGGCGCGAAAAAGGCCATCGTTCACCTGTACAACGCCACCTGCCCGTCGTTCCGCCGCATCGTGTTCAACCAGGACAAGGAAGGCGTGAAGGAAATCGCGGTGAACGCGGCCAAGCTGTTCGTCAAATACGCCGCGCAGCAACCGGAAACCCAATGGCAGTTCGAATACTCGCCAGAGACTTTCAGCGCCACTGAGCTGGAGTTCGCCAAGGAAGTCTGCGACGCGGTGATCGAAGTCTGGAATCCGACGCCAGAGCGCAAGGTGATCCTCAACCTGCCCGCTACCGTGGAAGTCGCCACGCCGAACATCTACGCCGACCAGATCGAGTGGTTCCACCGCAACATCACCCGTCGTGACAGCGTGCTCATCAGCCTGCACACCCACAACGACCGTGGCACCGGTGTAGCCGCTACCGAGCTGGGCCTGATGGCCGGCGCCGACCGTGTCGAAGGCTGCCTGTTCGGCAACGGCGAACGCACCGGTAACGTCGACCTGGTGACCGTGGCGCTGAACCTCTACACCCAGGGTATCAACCCTGAGCTGGACTTCTCCGACATCGACGGCGTGCGCAAAGTGGTCGAGGAATGCAACCAGATCCCGGTACACCCGCGTCATCCGTACGTTGGCGACCTGGTCCACACCGCGTTCTCCGGCTCGCACCAGGACGCCATCCGCAAGGGCTTCGCCCAGCAGAAATCGGACGGTCTGTGGGAAGTGCCTTACCTGCCGATCGACCCGGCCGACATTGGCCGCAGCTACGAGGCGGTGATTCGCGTCAACAGTCAGTCGGGCAAGGGCGGCATCGCCTACCTGCTGGAACAGGAATACGGCATCAGCCTGCCGCGTCGCATGCAGATCGAGTTCAGCCAGGTGGTACAGCGCGAAACCGATCGTCTGGGCCTGGAAATGACTGCCCAGCAGATCCACGCCCTGCTGCAGCGTGAATACCTGCAAGCCAACACCCCGTACGCGCTGGTCAGCCATCGCCTGCAGGAAGAAAACGGCAACAGCGCCGTGGAAGTGGAAGTGGCGAGCAAGGGCCAGGGCGAGACCAACCTGCACTGGCGCGGCAAGGGCAACGGCGCGCTGGAAGCCCTGGTGGCCGGCCTGCCAATTCCGGTGGAGATCATGGACTACAACGAACACGCCATCGGCGCCGGCACCAATGCCAAGGCGGCGGCGTACATCGAACTGCGGGTCAACGGCGAGCGTGCGGTGCACGGCGTGGGCATTGATGAGAACATCACCACCGCCAGCTTCAAGGCGCTGTTCAGTGCACTGAACCGTTCCCTGAGCCAGCCGGAAGCCAAAGCGGCCTGATCGGTCGCTGAAAAATCAAAAAGGCCCCGGGGTGTGAACCCTGGGGCCTTTTTGTTTGGCTGATGGTTTTGTGTGGTCTGGTAGGGCCTCATCGCGAGCAAGCTCGCTCCCACATTTGGATAGCGGCGCTGCCCCCCCTGTGGGAGCGAGCTTGCTCGCGATGGCGGTCTGTCAGACAACCAAAATGTCAGGCATGGGTATCGATCGAGACAGTCATTGCCTGCAACAGAGCGGCCTGCAGGGTCTGCAATGTGGCTTGGGTCGCCATGATCTGAGTCTGGATCGCCATGGTTTCCTGAGCTTTCTGCTCCTCCCACATTTGGATAGCGGCGCTGCCCCCCTGTGGGAGCGAGCTTGCTCGCGATGGCGGTCTGTCAGACAACCAAAATGTCAGGCATGGGTATCGATCGAGACAGTCATTGCCTGCAACAGAGCGGCCTGCAGGGTCTGCAATGTGGCTTGGGTCGCCATGATCTGAGTCTGGATCGCCATGGTTTCCTGAGCTTTCTGCTCCTCCCACATTTGGATAGCGGCGCTGCCCCCCCCTGTGGGAGCGAGCTTGCTCGCGATGGCGGTCTGTCAGACAACCAAAATGTCAGGCATGGGTATCGATCGAGACAGTCATTGCCTGCAACAGAGCGGCCTGCAGGGTCTGCAATGTGGCTTGGGTCGCCATGATCTGAGTCTGGATCGCCATGGTTTCCTGAGCTTTCTGCTCCTCATCAGCCCGGCTTTTTTGCACCCGAGCTAGCTGGGCTTGCTGTTCGGCCAGCAACTTCTCGGTCTGTTCGATCTGCTTCTTCAGTTGTTCGATGACATCGCCGCTGCCGCTGCTGCCACCCGCACCTGCGATATTCGCGCCGCTGGTGTCGACTTCCAATTTCTTGTCTTTGTCTTTGTCTTCGCTGCTGTCAGTCGATGCCACTGGACTGACCGCTTTCTCTTCTTCAGCCCCACGGATGGAGACTTTAGGGGCTGACAATGGATAAGGGTTGACGGTGGTTGCGCTGATACTGGTCATAGGGACTTCTCCTTGGCTGACCGGTTATCGGCACGCAACACCGTTCCTGAAGGGTTGAAACGTTTCAGTTAGATGAATTCGAACGAGTCGGCATCCAGGTTCGCCGGAAACCGCGTGCGATACGCCGCCAGGTCCGCTGCGTTCAAGCACACCTTGAACACACCATCCGCCTCGCCGGCGCTGAGCAAGCTCTCGCCCTGGAAATCCAGCACCTGGCTGTCACCGGTGTAGGCGAAGCCCTTGCCGTCGGTGCCAACACGGTTTACCGCCGCCACGTAGCACAGGTTCTCGATCGCCCGGGCCGGCAACAGCCGATTCCAGTGCAGACGCCGCGCCCCGGGCCAGTTGGCGGTGTACAGCAGCAGGTCGGTGTCCTCGGCGTCGCGGCTCCAGACCGGGAAGCGCAGGTCGTAGCAAATCAGCGGACGAATCCGCCAGCCCTTGAGTTCGAACAGCACCTGTCGCTCACCCGGGGTGTAGTGGTTGTGCTCCCCCGCCATGCGAAACAGATGGCGCTTGTCGTAATGCAGCACCTCTCCATCCGGCCGCGCCCAGAGCAGGCGATTGCGATGGCTGCCGTCAGCGGCCTGGATGATCACACTGCCGGTGATCACTGCGTCCAGCTTCGCAGCCTGGGCTTTGAGCCATTGGCGCGTCGGGCCGTTCTCCGGCTCCGCCAGGGTCTCGGACTCCATGGAGAAACCGGTGGTGAACATCTCCGGCAGGATGATCAGGTCAGCCCCGCGCGCCTGCTCAAGCAGCGCTTCAAAATGCTCCAGGTTGGCCCGGCGGTCGTGCCAGGCCAGGGTGGTCTGGACCAGGGCAATGTCGAGGTCCGGCAATGTACTCAAATCTCGCATAGCTTTTGCGCCGCTTCGCGCAGCGTCTCCTCGCGTTTGGCAAAGCACAGGCGCACCAGGCGCTGGCCTTGTGGTGGGTGCTGGTAGAACACCGAGATCGGAATCGTCGCCACGCCATGCTCACGGGTCATCCACACCGCCATGTCGACGTCATTCAGGTCCGGGCGAATCTGCGAATAGTCCACCAACTGGAAATAAGTGCCGGTCACGCGCTTGAAGCTGAACCGCGACGGCGCCAGCAAATCGCAGAACAGGTCGCGCTTGGCCTGGTAGAAGTCCGGCAGCTCATCGACGTGTTCCGGATGCTCGGCCATATAGTCGGCCAGGGCGTACTGCAAGGGCGTCACGCCGCAGAAGCTGACGTACTGGTGCACCTTGCGCAGTTCCGCCGTCAGGGCCGCTGGCGCCACCACGTAGCCGGTTTTCCAGCCGGTGACGTGGTAGGTCTTGCCGAACGAACTGACCACGAAGGCGCGGCGGTACAGCTCTTCATGGGCCAGGACACTGGCGTGGGCGACGCCATCGAACACCAGGTGTTCGTAGACCTCGTCGCTGACCAGGTAGATGTCACGGTCGCGAATCAGCGTCGCCAATTGATCCAGTTCGGCGCGGCTGATCAGCGCACCACTGGGGTTGTGCGGCGAGTTGAGGATGATCATGCGTGTACGCGGGCTCAGGGCTTCGCCGAGCTTCTCGAAGTCGATGGCGAAATCATCCAGGCCCAATGGCACGTGCACGCAACGCCCCCCGGCCAATAGCACGGCGGGCTCGTAGCTGTCGTAGCTGGGGTCGAAGACGATCACTTCGTCGCCGCTGTGGACCACCGCCGCGATGGCACAGAAAATCGCCTGGGTCGCGCCCGGGGTCACGGTGACTTCCTGATCGGCATCGACACTGGCGCCGTAGCTGCGGGCGATCTTCGCCGCGATTTGCTGGCGCAGCGCCGGCAGGCCGGTCATGGGCGAATACTGGTTATGGCCTTGGGCAATGTGCCGGCCGACCGCATCGCGCAGGGCCTGCGGACCATCGAAATCGGGAAAGCCCTGGGACAGGTTCAGCGCGCCCGTCTGCGCGGCGAGCTGGGACATCTGGGTGAAAATAGTGATGCCGACATTCGGCAACTTGCTGGTGATCATGAAGGGTCCCTGCTCTGCACCCGGCTCTGGTGCGGCGCGGGAGAGCTCGAGGATAGCCCAATCGCCGGGCATGAAAAAGGGTGCCACCCAGGGCACCCTTCTCATGCTGAAGACTCATGCCCTGTGGGAGCCAGAGCTGTGGTAGGCAAGACTGTGAGGCCAAGACTGTGGGAGCAAGGCCTTGCTCCCACAGTTCCATAGGTCCACAGGTCCAGATCCCAGATCCAGACTGAATCAGCGCTTGTCGCGGCGCTTCTTGTCGGCCTTCTTGTGGTGCGACATCAAGCGGCGCTTCTTGTTGACCTGGCGGTCGGTGAGCGTGTTCTTGTTGCCTTCGTACGGGTTCTCGCCGCCCTTGAACTCGATGCGGATCGGCGTGCCGACCAGCTTCAGGACGCGACGGTAGGTGTTCTCCAGGTAACGAACGTACGACTTGGGCACCTTCTCGATCTGGTTACCGTGGATCACGATAATCGGCGGGTTGGCACCGCCCAAGTGGGCGTAGCGCAGCTTGATCCGACGGTTGTTGACCATCGGTGGCGCGTGCTCGCCTACCGCATCTTCGAGGATCTGGGTCAGGCGGTTGGTCGGCCAGCGGGTCACCGCCGACTTGAACGAGTTCTGCACCGAAGCGTAGAGGTTGCCCACGCCCGTGCCGTGCAGAGCCGAGATGAAGTGGATATCGGCGAAGTCGACGAAGAACAGGCGACGCTGCAATTCGATCTTCACGAAATCCCGTTCGCTCGGCGTCATGCCGTCCCACTTGTTGATCGCGATGACCAACGCACGACCGGCTTCCAGGGCGAACCCCAGCAGGTTCAAGTCGTGATCGACCACGCCTTCGCGGGCGTCCATCACGAAGATCACCACGTTGGCGTCTTTGATCGCCTGCAGGGTCTTGACCACGGAGAACTTTTCAACTTCTTCGTGGATCTTGCCGCGCTTGCGCACACCGGCGGTGTCGATCAGCGTGTACTTCTCTTCGTTACGCTCGAAGGGAATGTAGATGCTGTCGCGGGTGGTGCCGGGCTGGTCGTAGACGATGACCCGGTCTTCGCCGAGCATGCGGTTGACCAGCGTCGACTTGCCCACGTTCGGGCGGCCGATGATGGCGATCTTGATCCCGTCCTTTTCGCTCGGGCCAGGAATGCGCTTGGCTTCCTCGCCTTCGGCAACGATCTCTTCCTCGCCCTCTTCCGGCTCTTCCACGTCGTCTTTCGGGAAACTCTCCAGAGCGATTTCCAGCATCTGGGTGATGCCACGACCGTGGGCGCCGGCGATCGGGATCGCCTGGCCCATGCCCAACGGTGCGAATTCGGCGCGGGCCATGTCCGGGTCGATATTGTCGACCTTGTTGGCGACCACGTAGGAACGCTTGTTACGCTTGCGCAAATGCTCGGCGATCATCTGGTCGGCGGCGGTAAAACCGGCCTTGGCGTCTACCAGGAACAGCACCACATCGGCTTCTTCAATGGCGAGCAGCGACTGCTCGGCCATTTTTTCGTCCATGCCGTGTTCATCACCGGAGATGCCGCCGGTGTCGACCAGAATATAGGTACGCCCTTGCCACTTGGCCTCACCGTATTGGCGATCACGGGTCAGACCGGACAAGTCGCCGACAATGGCGTCGCGAGTCCTGGTCAGGCGGTTGAACAAGGTGGACTTGCCGACGTTCGGTCGGCCCACCAGGGCGATTACGGGAACCATGCGGCTCTCCACTTCGTTATTTCAGAAAATACAAAAGCCGCTGCGAGGCAGCGGCTGGTGCTCGGGGCAGTCTGTGCAAGCCCTGCAAACCTTGTGAACAAGGCCGCTTGGGGGATTAGCCCCAAGCATAGTCTTACTTGATGGTCAGGGCTTCCAGTTTGCCGCTGTTGCCATACACATAGATCATGTTGCCCACCACCAGCGGACGGGCACGCAGGCCGTCGCTGTCGATGCGCTCACGGCCGACGAAACGACCGTCCACCTGGCTGAGCAGGTGCAGGTAACCTTCCAGGTCACCCACTGCGACGTAGCTGGAGAACACTTCCGGGGCCGACAGTTGACGACGGGCCAGGGAGTCGTTGCTCCACAAGGCGGTGGTGGAACGCTCGTCAACACCTTCGACGGTGCCCGAGGACAGGCTCACGTAGACGCTGCCAAAGCCTTGGGCGACACCGGCGTAGCTGGACGCATCGCGCTGCCACAGCGGACGACCGCTTTCCAGGTCCAATGCTGCAACGCGGCCCTGGTAGCTGGCGACGTACAGTGTGCCGCCAGACAGCAGCAAGCCGCCGTCGATGTCGACCACACGCTCCAGCTCCGAACGACCTTGCGGGATCGCTACGCGCTGTTCCCAGACCGGCACGCCGTTGGAAATATCCAGGGCCACCACTTTACCGGTCGACAAACCAGCCACCGCCAGGCGGTTGGTGACGACTGGCGCGCTGGTGCCGCGCAGGGTCAGTACCGCCGGGGTGCTGTCGTACAACCAGCGTTGGTTGCCGGTAGCGGCATCCAGGCCGATCAGACGGTCGTCCTGGGTCTGGACCACCACCACGTCACCGTTGGTGGCCGGCGGTGCGAGCACTTCACTGGTCACGCGGGCGCGCCATTTCTCTTCACCGCTGCTCGCGTCCAGGGCGACGATCTCGCCCTTGAGCGTGCCGATCATGACCAGGCCGTAACCCACGCCAACGGCGCCGGAAACAGGCAGTTCAAGATCTTTCTTCCATTTGACATCGCCGTTGGTGCGGTCCATCGCCATCACCACGCCCGTGACATCACCTGCATAGATGGTGTCGCCGTCAATGGCCGGCACCAGCATGTTGTAGGTTTCGCCCTGGCCATCGCCGATGGAACGGCTCCACTGCTTCTGCAGCACGACTTCTTCTTTGAAGTCGGTCAGTTCGGCCGGAGGCAGTTCTTTCTTGCTGTTGCTGCTGCAACCCGCGGCCAGAATGGCCAGAGCCAGCAATGCTGCATGTTTCCAACGGATCACGTCACGCATCCCCTTTGGCCAGGTCGTCCAGCTTGATTTGCAGGCCACCGACTGCGGCTTCATCCGACAGCGCAGCCTTGGCTTTTTGGTAGGCCGCATGGGCCTCATCGGCACGGCCCAGCTGTACCAGCAGGTCGCCCTTGAGTTCTTCACGGGTCGCCAGGAATGCCTTGTCGGCATCACCGTCGAGCAGCTTCAAGGCGTCTTCGGCCTTGTTCTGTGCCGCCAGCACCTGCGCCAGGCGCTGACGCGCCACTTCGCCCAGGGTCGGGTTGGCCGGTTTGTCGACGATACCCTTGAGCTCGGTGGCCGCATCGTCCAGCTTGCCGCTGTCCACCGCCACCTTGGCCACGAACAGGCGACCGTATTGGGCGTAGGCGGTGCCGCCGAATTCCTTGTCCAGCTTGCCGGCCAGGTCCGCCACGCGGGCAGCGTCAGGCTTGCCGTCCGGGGTCAGGGTGGTTTCCAGCAATTGCTGGTAGAGCACCGAGGCGCCTTGCGACTGGTTGCTCTGGTATTTCTGGTAGGCCTGCCAGCCGAACACGATGACCAGCGCCAACAGGCCGCCAGTGACCAGCGGCTTGCCGTTGCGCGTCCACCAGTCCTTCAAATCCGCCAGCTGTTCATCTTCGGTACTCGAC
Source organism: Pseudomonas sp. H1_F01 (assembly GCF_054681425.1). NCBI lineage: Bacteria > Pseudomonadati > Pseudomonadota > Gammaproteobacteria > Pseudomonadales > Pseudomonadaceae > Pseudomonas > Pseudomonas sp. H1_F01. The sequence continues at coordinate 5,650,840 of NZ_CP162823.1, forward strand.
ACCCCAATACTCCTTAATCGCTAAATCGGCTGTTTGACAGCTTCAACCCTGCACGACGCAGGTGGCCAGGTGTGCAGCAAGCGCATCCCAGGCAATGCTTTGTTGTTCGCCCTGGCCACGCAGGGGTTTGAAACCTACCACTTGTTGGGCCAGTTCGTCGTCACCGAGGATCAGTGCGTACAGCGCACCGCTCTTGTCGGCCTTCTTGAATTGGCTCTTGAAGCTGCCAGCACCGGCGTTGATCTGCAGGCGCAGGTTGGGCAACTGGTCGCGGATCCGCTCGCTCAACGACAGGGCTGCCAGCTCGGCGGCCTCGCCAAAGGCGCACAGGTAGACGTCGACCTGACGGGCCAGTTCTTCGGGGACCTTGTCCAAGGCTTCAAGCATCAGCACCAGGCGCTCGATGCCCATGGCAAAGCCCACGCCCGGGGTCGGCTTGCCGCCCATCTGCTCAACCAGCCCGTCGTAGCGGCCGCCGGCACACACGGTGCCCTGGGCGCCGAGCTTGTCGGTGACCCACTCGAAGACGGTCTTGCTGTAGTAGTCCAGGCCACGGACCAACTTGGGGTTGATCACGTAAGGAATGCCCACGGCGTCGAGGCGCGCCTTCAGCCCTTCGAAGTGTGCACGGGATTCGTCGTCGAGGTAGTCGGCCATTTTCGGCGCGTCGACCAGGACCGCTTGGGTCTCGGCATTCTTGGTGTCGAGCACACGCAGCGGGTTGGTCTTCAGACGGCGCTGGCTGTCTTCGTCGAGCTTGTCCAGGTGGGCGGAAAGAAACTCGACCAACGCTTCACGGTAGCGGCCACGGGACTCGCTGGTGCCCAGGCTGTTGAGCTCAAGCTTGATCGCATCGCGAAGCCCCAGCTCGCCCCACAGGCGCCAGGTCATGACGATCAGCTCGGCATCGATGTCCGGACCCTCGAGGTTGAACACCTCCAGGCCAATCTGGTGGAACTGGCGATAACGGCCTTTCTGCGGACGCTCGTGACGGAACATCGGGCCGACGTACCAGAGTTTCTGCACCTGACCGCCGCCGGTGATGCCGTGCTCGAGCACCGCACGCACGCAGGCCGCCGTGCCTTCGGGGCGCAGGGTCAGAGAATCGCCGTTGCGGTCGTCGAAGGTGTACATCTCTTTTTCGACGATGTCGGTCACTTCACCGATGGAGCGTTTGAACAGCTCGGTGAACTCGACGATCGGCATGCGGATCTGCCGATAGCCGTAGTTATCCAGCAGACGCGCCACGGTGCCCTCGAAATAGCGCCACAGCGGCGTCTGCTCGGGCAGGATGTCGTTCATGCCACGAATGGCTTGCAGGGACTTGCTCACGTGTATTCCTTAATCTTTCGACTTAACCGCGCGCGATGACCGCTGCGTCGGCTTCGACCTTTTCGGCCGCTTTCTGGCGGATCAGCCGTTCCAGCTCATCCACCAGATTGTCATTCGTCAGTTTCTGCGACGGCTTGCCGTCGATGTAAATCAGGTTCGGTGTACCGCCAGTCAGGCCGATATGGGCCTCCTTGGCTTCGCCCGGCCCGTTGACCACGCAACCGATCACCGCGACATCCAGCGGCACCAGCAGGTCTTCAAGGCGCCCTTCCAGCTCGTTCATGGTCTTGACCACATCGAAATTCTGCCGCGAGCAGCTCGGGCAGGCGATGAAGTTGATGCCACGGGAACGCAGGTGCAGGGACTTGAGAATGTCGTAGCCGACTTTCACTTCCTCGACCGGGTCAGCCGCCAACGAGATGCGGATGGTATCGCCAATCCCTTCGGCGAGCAGCATACCGAGGCCGACGGCGGATTTCACCGTGCCCGAACGCAACCCACCGGCTTCGGTGATGCCCAGGTGCAGCGGCTGGACGATTTCCTTGGCCAGCAGGCGGTAGGCTTCGACGGCCATGAACACGTCGGACGCCTTCACGCTGACCTTGAAGTCCTGGAAATTCAGGCGTTCGAGGTGCTCGACGTGGCGCAGGGCCGACTCCACCAGTGCCGCGGGGGTCGGTTCGCCGTATTTCTTCTGCAGGTCTTTTTCCAGGGAACCGGCGTTCACGCCGATGCGGATCGGGATGCCCCGGTCGCGGGCGGCATCCACCACGGCACGGACACGGTCTTCGCGACCGATGTTGCCCGGGTTGATACGCAGGCAATCGACGCCCAACTCGGCCACACGCAAGGCGATGCGGTAGTCGAAATGGATGTCGGCCACCAAGGGCACCTTGACCAGTTGCTTGATCTTGCCGAACGCCTCGGCGGCGTCCATGTCTGGCACCGATACCCGCACGATGTCGACACCGGCGGCTTCCAGGCGGTTGATCTGGGCGACCGTGGCGGCCACGTCATTGGTGTCGCTGTTGGTCATGCTCTGCACAGCGATAGGCGCATCGCCGCCCACGGGCACGTTGCCGACCCAGATTTTTCGGGATTCGCGACGCTTGATTGGAGATTCGCCGTGCATGACTTATTGACCCAACTTCAGGCGAGCGGTCTCGCCACTGGTGAACGGAGCGATGTCGACCGGCTGGCCGTTGTAGCTGACCTGCGCGCCACGGGCATAACCCAGGCGTACGGCAAAGGGTGGCTTGCCGTTGATGGAGGTGCTGTCGCCCTTGCGCTTGAGGCCACTGAACAGCACCTTGCCGTTGCCGTCGGTGATCTGCGTCCAGCAGTCGGCGACAAACTGAATCTGTACCTGGCCTTCACCTGCCGCTGGAGCCGGGGTCGGGGCCGCCGGGGCTGCCGGAACAACTGGCGCGGCTGGAGCCGCGTGGGTCGCAGGCGCAGCCGCGGTTGGCGCTGGCGTGCTCGGTGCGGCAGGGGCGGTGGCAATCGGTGCAGTCGGCGCTGTTGGTGCAGCTGGCACAGGGGCTGGAACAGCCGGCTCGGCACCCGCTTCGGCATCGGCGGCGTCCTGGCCCTGTGGCAACGCCAGGGCGGTTTCGCCTTCGGCCTGGCCTTCGACGACAGCCTGGTCTTCCGGCTCGTCCAGCGGATGGATCTGGGTGGTGCCGTCGGCGCCTTCGACCTCAACGTGCTCAGGGTTCATGGCGACCGGCTCTTTGTTGCGCAAGGAAGCCTGATCCTGCCACCAGACAAAACCGCCACCAATCACCGCGATCAGCAGCAACAGGCTGACGATTCGCAAAATGGTGTGGGAAACGCGAACCGGCTCCTCGATGCGACCCAGGCTGTGCACGTTGCTGCCCTGGGCATCGGAACCGGTGTATTGATCGAATTGCTGGACCAGCACGGTCTGGTCCATGCCGAGCAACTTGGCATAGGCGCGGATATAGCCGCGGGCGAAGGTATGCCCAGGCAGCTTGTCGAACGCGCCCGCTTCCAGATTGCCCAAGGAGGCCACGGTGAGATTGAGCTTGAGGGCCACTTCGGCCAGCGACCAACCATTGCTTTCGCGGGCTTGACGCAGGGTCTCACCAGGATTTACGCGAGTCGCTGCTACAACTTCGGGATGCGCCGCTTTCATCATTGCTCCGACAGGTATTGCTGATATTCCGGCGTACCGGGATAGAGTCTTTTGAGTTGCAGGCCGTAACTTGCAGCCTTGTCGCGATCTTCAAACACATGTGCCAGCCGAACGCCGAGCAATAGACTACGTGCATTTTGCTCGCTCAGCAGGCTAAAACGCTCGTAGTAGTCACGCGCGGGCACATAATGCCTGTCTTCGTAGGACAACTCAGCCATTTCCAGCAGCGCCCGCGGTTGCTGGCGGTTGAGCCGCAGCGCCTTTTCCAGCTGCTGGCGGGCCAGGTCACGCTGGCCCAGCTGCGCGGCCGTCATGCCGAGGTTTTCGAAAACCCGCGAACGCTCAGGGTAAAGGGTGTCGGCGGCAGCCTGCTCGAAGCGCTCGTAGGCTTCCTTGTAACGTTTCTGCTCGAAAAGAAAGCTGCCGTAGTTGTTCAGGATCCGTGCGTCTTGCGGGCGGGCAGACAGCGCCTTGCGAAAATGCTGGTCGGCCAGCTCCGGTTCCATCTCGGCCTGGAACACCAGGGCCAGGGCCGCGTTGGCGTCCGGGTCGGAATCGTCCAGCTCCAGGGCTTTCTTGAGCGGCACCTTGGCCCGTTCGGTCATGCCCTGCTGCAGGTAGCCAATGCCCAGTTGCACGTAGGCCACACGCGCCTCGTCGCGCCCTTTGCTGGTCCTCATCGGGTTGTAGTCACCCGACAGGACACAACCGGAACAAAGGCCGGCCAACAGCAAAACGAGCGCGAAGCGCAGGGACATAGAGTTCCTCTCTTAGTGACTGTTCGCAGCGTTTTGCACCGCATCGTCCGCGGCGTTCAACTCACGCACGGCAATGTAGCGTTCGCTGCGACGGGTGCGATCCAGCACCTGTCCTACCAATTGGCCACAGGCGGCGTCGATGTCTTCGCCGCGGGTGGTGCGCACGGTGACGTTGAAGCCAGCGTGGTGAAGCTGATCCTGGAAGCGACGAATCGCGTTGTTGCTCGGACGCTCGTAACCGGAATGCGGGAACGGGTTGAACGGAATCAGGTTGATCTTGCACGGGATGTTCTTGAGCAGCTCGATCATCTCGACCGCGTGTTCGACCTTGTCGTTCACATCCTTGAGCAGCGTGTACTCGATGGTCAGCACGCGCTTTTCGCCCAGGGACGACATGTAGCGCTGGCACGACTCGAGCAGCATCTTAAGCGGATATTTCTTGTTGATCGGCACCAATTGGTTACGCAATGCGTCATTGGGTGCGTGCAGCGACAACGCCAGGGAGACGTCGATGTGCTTGGCCAGCTCATCGATCATCGGCACCACGCCGGAAGTGGACAAGGTCACGCGGCGCTTGGAGATGCCGTAGCCCAGGTCGTCCATCATCAGGTGCATGGCGGAAACGACGTTGTCGAAGTTCAGCAGCGGCTCACCCATGCCCATCATCACCACGTTGGTGATGGCACGGTCGACGGTCGCCGGGACGCTGCCAAAGGATTTGTTGGCAATCCACACCTGGCCGATCACTTCGGCGGCGGTGAGGTTGCTATTGAAGCCTTGCTTGCCGGTGGAGCAGAAACTGCAGTCCAGGGCACAGCCTGCCTGGGACGAAACGCACAAGGTGCCGCGTTTGCCCTGGGGAATGTAGACGGTCTCGACGCAGCTGCCGGACGCCACGCGCACCACCCACTTGCGGGTGCCGTCGCTGGAAATGTCCTGGCTGACCACTTCGGGGCCGCGAATCTCGGCAACAGCCTTGAGCTTTTCGCGCAGGGCCTTGCCGACATTCGTCATGGCGTCGAAGTCGTCGACGCCAAAGTGGTGAATCCATTTCATCACCTGACCGGCACGGAAACGCTTCTCCCCGATCGAGTCGAAGAATTTCTCCATTTCCGGCTGGGTCAGCCCCAGCAGATTGGTTTTAACAGTCGATGTAGTCATGGATTCACCTTCACTCTCAAGCCAATGCTTAGCGAGCGGTTACTTCAGTAGCAGCGAAAAAGTAAGCGATTTCGCGAGCAGCAGCGGCTTCGGAGTCCGAACCGTGAACGGCGTTGGCGTCGATGGACTCGGCGAAGTCAGCGCGAATGGTGCCGGCAGCAGCTTCTTTAGGGTTGGTAGCGCCCATCAGCTCACGGTTGCGAGCGATAGCGTTTTCGCCTTCCAGCACCTGAACGACAACCGGACCGGAAGTCATGAAAGCAACCAGCTCACCGAAGAAACCGCGCTCGCTGTGCTCAGCGTAGAAGCCTTCGGCTTCGGCTTTGGACAGTTGCTTCATTTTCGAAGCTACAACGCGCAGGCCAGCGTCTTCGAAGCGGGTAACGATCTTGCCGATCACGTTTTTAGCAACGGCGTCAGGCTTGATGATGGAGAAAGTACGTTGAACAGCCATGGTGTAACTCCAGAAACGGTAATTTGCGAAAAATTAAACCCGCGAATTATACGCGGGTTCAGGGGTATTGCCTAACCTGCCAGGTCGATCAGTCGATTTCTTCGATCCAGAGCGCCTGGACCGCTTCCAAGACCTTCTCGCCGCAACGGCCAGAGGTGCTGTCGAAACCGGGAAGCTCCATGATCCAGTGCTGCAGATCGACGAAATTGACCTTCAGCGGATCCACGTCCGGCTTGGCTTCGGCCAGTTCTTCTGCGATGCGTTGTACATCATTCCAACCATAGCTCATGACAGTGTCACCATCAGTGCGGCGCTTCGGCCGCATGGTTAAGCGAATATTTCGGGATTTCGACCACCAGGTCTTCGGTACCGACCTTGGCCTGACAGGTCAGGCGCGACGTCGGTTCCAGGCCCCAGGCCCTATCAAGGTAGTCTTCTTCCAGCTCATCGGCCTCATTCAGCGAGTCGAAACCTTCGCGAATGATGCAATGGCACGTGGTGCAGGCACAGACACCGCCGCAGGCGCTCTCGATCTCGATGTGGTTGTCGTGGGCCACTTCAAGAATGGACTTGCCGGTTTCGGCCTCTACCACCATACCGTCCGGGCAATGCTCGGCGTGTGGCAGAAAAATGATCTGCGGCATCAGTTATTCCTCGATTTCATTCAGGTTGCGCCCCGCCAGGGCGGCTTTCACCGTCGAGTCCAGGCGGCGGGCAGCAAAGGCGTCGGTGACGTGCGACAGACGCTTGGTCTGCTGCTCGATGGCATAGCCATCGGTGCCTTTGATCAATTCGGACAATTCCTGCATCTGCAGCTCGATGACCATGCGCTCTTCGGCATCCAACAAACGGTCGCCGTCAGCCTCAAGGGCACCTTGCACGGCTTCGATCAGGCGCTGGGCGTCGACCTGCTGCTCGCGCAGCACACGGGCGACTTTGTCGTCGCTGGCATGCTGGAAGGAATCCTTGAGCATCTTGGCGATTTCGCCGTCGGTCAGGCCATAGGACGGCTTGACCTGGATGCTCGCCTCCACGCCCGAACCCAGTTCGCGGGCGGAGACGTTGAGCAAGCCGTCGGCATCGACCTGGAAGGTCACGCGGATCTTCGCCGCACCCGCCACCATCGGCGGGATGCCGCGCAATTCGAAGCGAGCCAGGGAGCGGCAGTCGCTGATCAGCTCACGCTCGCCTTGCAGCACGTGGACCATCATGGCCGACTGGCCGTCTTTATAGGTGGTGAAGTCCTGGGCGCGGGCAACGGGGATGGTGGTGTTACGCGGAATCACCTTCTCCATCAGGCCGCCCATGGTCTCCAGGCCCAGGGACAACGGAATCACGTCGAGCAGCAGCAGTTCGCCGCCATCGCGCTTGTTGCCGGCCAGGGTATCGGCCTGGATCGCGGCGCCGATGGCAACCACCTGGTCCGGGTCGATTTCAGTCAGCGGCTGGCGGCCAAAGGCCTCGGCCACGGCTTCGCGAACTCGAGGCACGCGGGTCGAACCACCGACCATGACCACGGCCTTGACGTCTTCGAGCTCTACGCCGGAATCGCGCACGGCACGGCGGCAGGCCTTGAGGCTGCGGGCGACCATGGGTTCGATCAGGGCATCGAAGGCTTCGCGGGTCAGCGCGGCTTTCCAGTCGCCATAAGCGACTTCAACCGTGGCGGCGTCGGTCAAGGCTTCCTTGGCGGCGCAGGCGGTTTGCAGCAGATGGCGTTGCGCACCCGGGTCGAGGTCAGCGGACAAACCGGCTTGCTCGATGATCCAGCCGGCGATGGCGTGGTCGAAGTCATCGCCGCCCAGGGCGCTGTCGCCGCCGGTGGCCAGGACTTCGAAGACACCGCCAGTCAGGCGCAGGATCGAAATATCGAAAGTACCGCCACCCAAGTCGTAGATGGCGACCAGGCCTTCGGCATGCTGGTCCAGGCCATACGCCACCGCAGCGGCCGTCGGCTCGTTGAGCAGGCGCAGCACGTTCAGGCCGGCGAGCTTGGCGGCATCCTTGGTGGCTTGGCGCTGGGCATCGTCGAAATAAGCCGGGACGGTAATGACCGCGCCCACCAATTCACCGCCCAGTGCCGCTTCGGCGCGCTGGCGCAAGACCTTGAGGATGTCGGCGGAAACCTCTACCGGGCTTTTCGGGCCCTGTACGGTTTCGATGAACGGCATGTGGGATTCACCGCCGACGAAGCGGTACGGCAGTTGGTCGCCCAGTTGCTTGACGTCGGACAGACCACGACCCATCAAGCGCTTGACCGAGACGATGGTGTTCAACGGGTCGGTGGCGGCGGCCAGCTTGGCCGACTCGCCCACTTCGACGTGATCGGCGTGATAGCGCACGGCGGACGGCAGGATCACTTGCCCTTGCTCATCGGCCAGCGGTTCGGAAAGACCGCTGCGCAAGGCAGCGACCAGGGAATTGGTGGTACCCAAGTCAATCCCGACAGCCAGGCGACGCTGGTGCGGTTGTGGACTTTGGCCGGGTTCGGCGATCTGCAGTAGGGCCATCGTAATCAGGACTTATCTGTAATCAGGCGTGCGACCGGAGCGGCACTGGGTTAATCGTCGAGGCGCTCTTCGAGCTGGCGCACTTCGTAGGTGAGCTTGTCGAGGAACTGCATGCGCCGCATCAGGCGTTCGGCCTGTTCGCGCTGCGCGGCATCGTTCCAGCAGGCTGCGAAGCTTTCGTTCAATGTGTGCTGGGCGTCTTTCAAGCGGCGCTTGAATACCGCGACACCGGCCAGGTCGGCGCTGTCCTGCAGGTCTTCGAGCTCTTCGCGCCATTGCATCTGCTGCAAAAGAAATTCGGGATCGTGGACCGTGACCTCCAGCGGCAACTCATGGCCGCTGATGGCGAGCAGGTAACGCGCGCGCTTGGCTGGACTCTTGAGTGTCTGGTACGCCTCGTTGAGGTTCGCAGACTGCTCAAGCGCCCGGCGCTGCTCGGCTTCGGAGGCGTCAGCAAAGCGGTCCGGGTGGACACCACGGGCCAATTCCAGATAACGCGCGGACAACTGGTCGAGATCCAGCTGGAACGCAGGCTGCATCTGGAACAACGCAAAATGACAAGGAGTACCCACAAGCTGCCTCAGATGTTGAAGCTTTCGCCGCAGCCACATTCACCGCGCACGTTGGGGTTGTTGAACTTGAAGCCTTCGTTCAACCCTTCCTTGACGAAATCCAGTTCGGTGCCGTCCAGGTACGTCAGGCTTTTCGGGTCGATGATCACTTTCTGACCATGACTCTCGAACACCTGATCGTCTTCGCCCACTTCGTCGACGAATTCCAGTACATAGGCGAGGCCAGAACAGCCCGTGGTGCGAACACCCAGGCGGATACCCTCGCCCTTGCCGCGCCCCGCAAGTGAGCGCTGGATATGGTTAGCTGCCGCTTCTGTCATCTGGATAGCCATGGAAAACTCCTTACCGTAACGCGGATCAGATCAAGCCTTTCTTCTGCTTGTAATCGCGAACGGCGGCCTTGATGGCGTCTTCGGCGAGTACCGAGCAGTGGATCTTCACTGGCGGCAGGGCCAGTTCTTCGGCCAGCTGGGTGTTCTTGATGGTTTCGGCTTCATCAAGGGTCTTGCCCTTCATCCACTCGGTGGCCAGGGAGCTGGACGCGATCGCGGAACCGCAGCCGTAGGTCTTGAACTTGGCATCTTCGATGATGCCTTGCTCGTTGACCTTGATCTGCAGGCGCATGACGTCGCCGCACGCTGGGGCGCCGACCATGCCGGTGCCGACATCAGGATCCTGCGCGTCCATCTTGCCGACGTTGCGCGGGTTCTCGTAGTGGTCGATGACCTTTTCGCTATATGCCATTTGCTTTAATCCTCATCAGTGAGTCGCTCTGGTGGCGACTTCTTCAGTGCGCCGCCCACTCGATTTTCGAAATGTCGACGCCGTCTTTGTACATGTCCCACAGCGGCGACAGAGCGCGCAGCTTGGTAACGGCCTCGCAGACTTTCTGCGCGGCGTAATCGATTTCTTCTTCGGTGGTGAAGCGGCCGAAGGTGAAGCGGATCGAGCTGTGGGCCAGTTCGTCGTTGCGGCCCAGGGCGCGCAGTACGTACGAAGGCTCGAGCGATGCCGAGGTGCAGGCCGAACCGGACGACACGGCCAGATCCTTGAGCGCCATGATCAGCGACTCGCCTTCAACATAGTTGAAGCTCAGGTTCAGGTTGTGCGGTACGCGGGCGGTCATGCTGCCGTTGACGTAGAGTTCTTCGAGGTCCTCGACCTGCTTGAAGAAGCGGTCGCTCAGGGCCTTGATGCGCACGTTCTCGGCAGCCATGTCTTCCTTGGCTACACGGAAGGCTTCGCCCATGCCGACGATCTGGTGGGTCGCCAGAGTGCCGGAACGCATGCCACGCTCGTGACCGCCGCCGTGCATGGTCGCTTCGAGGCGAACACGCGGCTTGCGGCTGACGTACAGCGCGCCAATGCCTTTAGGGCCGTAGGTCTTGTGGGCCGAGAACGACATCAGGTCGACTTTCAGCTTGGACAGGTCGATGTCGACCTTGCCGGTGGACTGGGCCGCGTCGACGTGGAACAGGATGCCCTTGGAACGGGTCAGCTCGCCGATGGCCGCGATGTCGTTGACGGTGCCGATTTCGTTGTTCACGTGCATGATCGAAACCAGGATGGTGTCGTCGCGCAGGGCGGCTTCGACCATGGCTGGAGTGATGATGCCGTCTTCACCTGGCTCGATGTAGGTGACTTCGAAGCCTTCACGCTCCAGTTGGCGCATGGTGTCCAGGACAGCCTTGTGCTCGATCTTGGAGGTGATCAGGTGCTTGCCCTTGGTGTGATAGAAATGCGCGACGCCCTTGATTGCCAGGTTGTCGGATTCAGTGGCACCGGAGGTCCAGACGATTTCACGCGGGTCGGCGTTGACCAGGTCAGCGACCTGGCGACGGGCGTTTTCGACCGACTCTTCGGCCTTCCAGCCGAACACGTGGGAACGGGACGCCGGGTTACCGAAGTTTCCGTCGACCAGCAGGCATTCACTCATTTTTTGCGCAACACGCGGGTCAACCGGGGTGGTCGCTGAGTAATCAAGGTAAATCGGCAATTTCATGGACTCTCTCCTAAATCAGGCTGGCTGGCGTTCCGCGTGCTCTGCGGCAGTCATTCGACGGCGGACGCTTCAATCTTGTCCAGGTGCGGCGCCTTGCTATTGCAACGACGCTGGTCCTGACGCTGGGCTACTTCTTGCACCTCACGACGAGTTACAAGGTCAGCCAAGCTGATACCGCTTAGAAATTCGTGAATCTGCAGGCTGAGATCGCACCACAAGTGGTGGGTCAGGCAAGTATCGCCGCCATGGCAGTCGCCAAGGCCCTGGCATTTGGTCGCATCGACCGATTCGTTCACCGCATCGATCACCTGGGCGACCTGGATGCCCTGCATGTCGCGCGACAGCTGGTAGCCGCCGCCAGGGCCGCGAACGCTGGAAACCAGGTTGCTACGGCGCAGCTTGGCGAACAGCTGCTCAAGATAAGACAGGGAAATGCCCTGGCGCTCGGAGATATCGGCCAGGGACACCGGCCCGTGCTGCGCATGCAATGCCAGATCCAGCATTGCGGTCACGGCGTATCGGCCTTTTGTAGTCAGTCGCATGGACAATTACCACGGAGTTCGGAATGGGGGCGAGTATGCAATTCCCGAGTATTTAAGTCAAGTATAAGACCTAGTGCTTTACTCAGGTTTACCCGCGAAAGAGCGCGCGCATCATAGCAAAGGCTGGCCGGCGGCGACCAGTGATACCGCGTTATCGTTTATCGCGAGCAAGCTCGCTCCCACATGGGATCTGCGGCGTACACGAATTGTGCATCCACCAAAGCCCCCCCTGTGGGAGCGAGCTTGCTCGCGATGAGGCCAGTAGGGTTTCAGCTGGCCTGGGTCTCATCCTTGTCCTTCACACACGCAAAGTCTTCCTCGCGCAGTTCAGGCAGGTCCTTGGCACAGTAATTACTGCCCAGGTCCTTCAGGGCGCCGCACATCCCCTCCAGGCGCCCATCGACGGCCTGCAGGTGATCGAGCAACTGGTTGATGGCGCGGGCGACCGGGTCGGGCATGTCTTCGCCGACACCGTAGGCGTCGAAACCGATCTTCTCGGCCATGGCCTTGCGGCGGGCGTCCTGCTCGTCATCGGACTTGACGATGATCCGCCCCGGAATACCCACCACGGTCGCGCCAGGCGGCACGGCCTTGGTGACCACGGCATTGGAGCCGACTTTCGCCCCCGCCCCAACCGTGAACGGCCCGAGCACCTTGGCGCCGGCGCCCACTACCACACCGTCTTCCAGGGTCGGGTGGCGTTTGCCTTTGTTCCAGCTGGTGCCGCCGAGGGTCACGCCCTGGTATAGCGTCACGTCGTCGCCGATCTCGGCGGTTTCGCCGATGACGATGCCCATGCCATGGTCGATGAAGAACCGGCGACCGACCTTGGCGCCCGGGTGGATCTCGATCCCGGTCAGCCAGCGCCCGAAGTTCGAGACCAGCCGCGCCAGCCACTTCCAGCCCATGTTCCACAAGGCGCCGGACAGGCGGTGGATCCAGATCGCGTGCATCCCCGGGTAGCAGGTCAGCACTTCAAAGGCATTGCGCGCCGCCGGGTCACGATGGAAAACACTTTGGATATCTTCACGCAAACGTTCGAACATTTTATTTCTTCCGCTTAATCAGCTCGCCACGGGCCGCCTTCTGGGTTTCCGTGAGGATGCCGCGCAATATATTCATCTCCGCCCGGCTGACCGAGCTTCGTCCGTACAACCGACGCAGGCGCGCCATCAAGTGTCGCGGCTTTTCCGGGTCGAGGAACTCGATGTCCACCAGGGTCTGCTCCAGGTGCTCATAGAACCGCTCCAGTTCGTCCATGGTCGCCAGTGTCTCACTGCGCGGCGACGTGACCTCGGTTTTTTCGATTTTGCTGGGCTTGCCTTCGGCTGCCAGCCAAGCCATGCGCACTTCATAGCTCAACACCTGCACCGCCGCCCCCAGGTTCAAGGAACTGAACTCGGGGTCGGAAGGGATATGCACGTGAAAGTGACATCGCTGCAGCTCGTCGTTGGTCAGGCCGGAGTCTTCACGGCCGAACACCAGGGCAATCTCAAAGCCTTGCGCGGCTTCCTCGACCACTTTGGTGCCGCATTCGCGGGGGTCGAGCAGCGGCCAGGGGATACGTCGGTCGCGGGCGCTGGTGCCGAGCACCAGGTTGCACCCCACCAGGGCATCTTCCAGAGTAGCGACGACCTGCGCGTTGGCGAGGATGTCACCAGCGCCAGAGGCCCGGGCGTCAGCTTCGTGATGGGGAAACAAGCGCGGTTCGACCAGCACCAGGCGCGACAGGCCCATGTTCTTCATGGCCCGCGCAGCTCCGCCGATGTTACCCGGATGGCTGGTATTGACCAGGACGACACGAATGTTCTGCAACAAGGGAGGCGCTCTCGAACACGATAAAGGGAGCAAATCTTACATAAGCACCTACCGTTAAGCTATGAAAGCGAACACCAACCTTCTCCTGAGAAAACTTTCTGATAGAATGCGCGGCTTTCTTTAACAACCTTAGGTGACACATCCATGCAGCCCATGCTGAATATCGCGCTGCGCGCCGCCCGCAGCGCCAGTGAACTGATCTTCCGCTCCATCGAGCGCCTGGATACCATCAAGGTCGATGAAAAAGACGCCAAGGACTACGTGTCCGAGGTTGATCGCGCCGCCGAGCAAAAGATCGTCGACGCCCTGCGCAAGGCTTACCCGAACCACTCCATCCTCGGTGAAGAGACCGGCATGCACGCCGGTACTGGCATCGAAGGCGAAGAGTACCTGTGGATCATCGATCCGCTGGACGGCACCACCAACTTCCTGCGCGGCATTCCTCACTTCGCTGTCAGCATCGCCTGCAAATACCGTGGTCGCCTGGAACACGCCGTCGTGCTGGACCCGGTTCGCCAGGAAGAATTCACCGCCAGCCGTGGCCGTGGCGCCCAACTGAACGGTCGTCGCCTGCGCGTCAGCGGCCGCACCAGCCTGGACGGCGCCCTGCTGGGTACCGGCTTCCCGTTCCGCGATGACCAGATGGACAACCTGGACAACTACCTGGGCATGTTCCGCGCCCTGGTCGGCCAGACCGCCGGCATCCGCCGCGCCGGCGCTGCGAGCCTGGACCTGGCTTATGTGGCCGCTGGCCGTTTCGATGCGTTCTGGGAATCGGGCCTGTCCGAATGGGACATGGCTGCTGGCGCCCTGCTGATCCAGGAAGCCGGTGGTTTGGTGAGCGACTTCACCGGCGGCCACGACTTCCTTGAAAAAGGCCACATCGTTGCCGGCAACACCAAATGCTTCAAGGCTGTGCTCACCGCCATCCAGCCGCACCTGCCGGCTTCGCTGAAGCGCTAAGCAACCGGCTACAAAAAAGCACCCTTCGGGGTGCTTTTTTTATTCCCGGATTTCGACATACCTCCAATTATCTGCAAGAGCAAAGCCTGTGGGAGCAAAGCTTGCTCGCGATGACGGCGGCACATCCAACATTGATGCAAGCCGACCCACCACTATCGCGAGCAAGCTTTGCTCCCACAGAGAAGACTTGGGTAGCCGGGAAATCGAAGCCTGCCGCAGATCCCCTGTGGGAGCGAGCTTGCTCGCGAAGAGGCCGACACATCCAACATCCTTGCAACCTGACCCACCGCTATCGCGAGCAAGCTTTGCTCCCACAGAGAAGATTTGGGTAGCCGGGAAATCGAAGCCTGCCGCAGATCCCCTGTGGGAGCGAGCTTGCTCGCGAAGAGGCCGACACATCCAACATCCTTGCAACCTGACCCACCGCTATCGCGAGCAAGCTTTGCTCCCACAGAGAAGATTTGGGTAGCCGGGAAATCGAAGCCTGCCGCAGATTCACTGTGAGCGAGCTTGCTCGCGAAGAGGCCGACACATCCAACATCCTTGCAACCTGACCCACCACTATCGCGAGCAAGCTTTGCTCCCACAGAGAAGATTTGGGTAGCCGGGAAATCGAAGCCTGCCGCAGATCCACTGTGGGAGCGAGCTTGCTCGCGAAGAGGCCGGCACATCCAGTATGGGATTTGGGGTGGGGCATGAAATGCGGGCGAAAAAAAAGCACCCCGAAGGGTGCTTCTTTCATAGCGGTTGGATCACTGAGCCGGTTCGTTCTGGCCCAGGATCAGTTGGCCTTCCTTGTTCACCGGGATCTGGTTGCCCGGGTCGCGGTCCATGCGGACTTTGCCTTCTTTGCCGTCGAGCATGTAGCGAACGTCGTAGCCTACAACCTTGTCGCTGATGTCATTGACCGTGTTGCAGCGAGTCTGGGTGGTGGTGTAGGTGTCGCGCTCCTGCATGCCTTCCTGAATCTTGTTACCGGCATAACCACCACCGGCCGCACCCGCCACGGTGGCGATCTTCTTACCGGTGCCGCCGCCGATCTGGTTGCCCAGCAGGCCACCGGCTACGGCGCCCAGGACGGTACCGGCGATCTGGTGCTGGTCCTGGACTGGCTTCTGCCGAGTCACGGTGACGTCCTTGCACACTTCACGCGGGGTCTTGATTTGGGTCTTGACCGGCTCCACGGCCAATACTTGCGCATACTCAGGGCCACTTTTTACCAAGCTGTAGGTGGCGACCGCACCACCGGCTGTTACACCGACAGCACCCAATACCGCACCAACCAGCATCGATTTGTTCACTTGAACCTCCTGACCATCACAAGCGGATTAATCCGCGCTTCTCCCAGCCTTGGAGCACAAAAAAAGGCGCGAGTTCAACTCGCGCCTTTTCAGTGGTGACGAATGGAAACCGGAGCCTTACGGGCGGTCGTCCACTTCCGTTTCAGCAGCAGCCGGAGGAATCAGATCCTCGGTGCTCAGGTTCAGCCAGATCAGCACCACGTTGGCGATGTAGATCGACGAGTAAGTACCCGCCAACACGCCGATGAACAGCGCGATGGAGAAACCGAACAAGTTGTCGCCACCAAAGAACAACAGCGCAGCAATCGCCAGCAAGGTGGAGATCGACGTCGCCATGGTCCGCAGCAGGGTCTGGGTGGTCGAGATGTTGATGTTCTCGATCAGCGAGGCCTTGCGCAGCACACGGAAGTTCTCACGCACCCGGTCGAACACCACGATGGTGTCGTTGAGCGAGTAACCGATGATCGCCAGCACCGCCGCCAGCACCGTCAGGTCGAAGGTGATCTGGAAGAACGACAGGATGCCCACGGTCACGATCACGTCGTGGATCAGCGAGACAATCGCGCCTACCGCGAACTTCCACTGAAAGCGGAAGGCCAGGTAGAGCAGGATGCCGCCCAGGGCCATGAGCATGCCGAGGCCGCCCTGGTCGCGCAGCTCTTCACCCACTTGCGGGCCAACGAACTCGACGCGCTTGACCTGGGCCGGGTTGTCGCCGCCCGCCTTCTGCAAGGCTTCAGCCACCTGGTGACCCAGCTGCGGGTCTGCACCCGGCATGCGCACCAGCAGGTCGGTGGTCGCACCAAAGCTCTGCACGATGGCATCGCTGTAGCCCGAGGTCACCAACTGCTCACGCACCTTGGTGACGTCGGCCGGACGCTCGTAGGTCAGCTCGATGAGCGTACCGCCGGTGAAATCCAGGCCGTAGTTCAGGCCCTTGTGGAACCAGCTGAACAACGCCAGTACGGTAAGGAACAATGTGACGCCGAACGCAACGTTGCGAACGCCCATGAAGTTGATTGTACGTAACATGGCAGCCCCTTAAATCCACAACTTCTTGAAGTCACGACCGCCAAAGATCAGGTTGACCATTGCGCGGGTCACCATGATGGCCGTGAACATCGAGGTAAAGATCCCGAGGGACATGGTCACTGCGAAGCCCTTGACCGGGCCGGTGCCCATGGCGAAGAGAATCCCGCCGACCAGCAACGTGGTCAGGTTGGCGTCGAGAATCGCGGTGAATGCCCGGCCGAAGCCTTCGTTGATTGCCCGTTGAACTGTCATGCCCGCGGCGATCTCTTCACGTATCCGCGAGAAGATCAGCACGTTGGCGTCCACCGCCATACCCATGGTCAACACGATACCGGCGATACCCGGCAGGGTCAGCGTGGCACCCAGCAGCGACATCAAGGCCAGCAGCATCACCATGTTCACTGCCAGCGCGACGGTGGCGATGATGCCGAAGAAGCGGTAGATGGCGATGATGAACAGCGACACGAACAGCATGCCCCACAGCGAAGCATCGATACCCTTGGTGATGTTGTCGGCACCCAGGCTCGGGCCAATGGTGCGCTCTTCAGCGAAGTACATTGGCGCGGCCAGACCACCGGCACGCAGCAGCAGGGCCAGTTCCGAGGATTCACCCTGGCCGTTCAGGCCGGTGATGCGGAACTGGCTGCCCAGTGGCGACTGGATGGTCGCCAGGCTGATGATCTTCTTCTCTTCCTTGAAGGTCTGCACCGCGACGTCTTTCTCGACGCCGTTGACCACTTGCTTGGTGTAAGTGGTGGTCGGCTTCTGCTCGATGAAGATCACCGCCATGCTGCGACCGACGTTGCTGCGCGTAGCGCGGCTCATCAGTTCGCCGCCATGGCCGTCGAGGCGAATGTTCACCTGCGGACGACCCTGCTCGTCGAAGCCCGCCTTGGCGTCAGTCACCTGGTCACCGGTGATGATCAGGCCACGCTCGATCTGCGCCGCCGGACGGTTGCCCTCACGGAACTCGAAGCTCTCGGAAGTCGCCTTGGAAGCACCCGGCTCAGCGGCCAGGCGGAATTCCAGGTTGGCGGTCTTGCCGAGGATACGCTTGGCTTCGGCAGTGTCCTGCACGCCTGGCAGCTCAACCACGATGCGGTTGGCGCCCTGGCGCTGCACGATCGGCTCGGCCACACCCAGCTCGTTGACGCGGTTACGCACCGTGGTCAAGTTCTGCTTGATGGAGTATTCGCGGATTTCCGCCAGCTTGGCCGGGGTCATCGCCAGACGCAGCACTGGCTGACCATTGAGGTCGGCCGGCACAACGTCGAAATCATTGAAGTTCTTGCGGATCAGGCTACGGGCCTGCTCGCGGGTATCGGTATCGCTGAAGCCCAACTGAATGGCACCGTCGAGTTGCGGCAGGCTGCGATAACGCACGCGCTCTTTACGCAGCAAGCTCTTGACGTCGCCTTCGTAGACTTTCAGTCGCGCATCGAGGGCTTTTTCCATGTCCACTTCCAGCAGGAAGTGCACACCGCCGGACAAGTCCAGACCCAGCTTCATCGGATGCGCGCCGAGCTTGCGCAGCCATTGCGGGGTGGTCTGGGCCAGGTTCAGGGCCACAACGTAATCGTCGCCCAACGCCTTGCGCACCACGTCCTTGGCTGGCAGTTGGTCTTCGGCCTTGGCCAGACGCAACAGGCCGCCCTTGCCGTTTTCGGCGATGGACGCAGCCTTGACCTCGATATTGGACGCTTTGAGCGCAGCGCTCGCACGGTCCAGATCGGCCTGGGTGACCTGCAGCGCAGTGCTTGCGCCACTGACCTGAATGGCCGGGTCATCCGGGTATAGATTGGGAGCGGAATAAATCAGACCGACCGCCAGCACCGCCAGGATCAGTACATATTTCCACAGAGGGTATTTGTTCAGCATCACGCCGCCCGCTTATGACGCGGGGCGCCTTGCGCGCCCCGTCGATTGAATAGAAGTTGTTACTTAGATCGCTTTCAGCGTGCCCTTTGGCAGCGTGGCCGCGATAGCGCCCTTCTGGAACTTCATTTCAACAGTGTCGGACACTTCCAGAACCACGAAGTCATCAGCCACTTTGGTGATCTTGCCAGCGATACCGCCGGTGGTGACCACTTCATCGCCCTTCTGCAAGTTGCTCAGCAGGTTCTTCTGCTCTTTGGCGCGCTTGGCCTGTGGACGCCAGATCATCAGGTAGAAGATGACCAGGAAGCCGACCAGGAAAATCCACTCGAAACCGCCGCCCATAGGGCCGGCAGCAGCAGGTGCAGCCGCGTCAGCCATGGCATTAGAGATAAAAAAGCTCATTTAGCACTCCAGTTGCAAGTATTGAATCTAGGGATCGGAAAACTCAGTCCAAGGGCGGTACAGGCAACCCGCGCTTGGCATAGAAGGCCTCGACAAAGGCGGCCAATGTACCCTGTTGAATAGCCTCGCGCAAACCAGCCATAAGCACCTGGTAATGGCGCAAATTGTGGATGGTATTGAGCATACTGCCGAGCATTTCGCCGCACTTGTCCAAATGATGCAGATAAGCGCGGGAGAAGTTCTGGCAGGTGTAGCAATCGCACGTCGGATCCAGCGGCGAATTATCATGGCGATGAAACGCGTTACGGATCTTCAGCACACCAGTGTCGATGAACAGATGCCCATTGCGGGCATTACGGGTTGGCATCACGCAATCGAACATGTCCACACCGCGGCGCACACCCTCAACCAGATCTTCCGGTTTGCCAACGCCCATAAGGTAACGAGGTTTGTCAGCCGGCATTTCACCCGGCAGGTAATCGAGCACCTTGATCATCTCGTGCTTGGGCTCGCCCACCGACAGGCCGCCAATCGCCAGGCCGTCGAAGCCGATCTTGTCCAGGCCTTCGAGCGAGCGCATGCGCAGGTCGCGGTGCATGCCGCCCTGGACGATGCCGAACAGCGCGGCGGTGTTGTCGCCATGGGCGTTCTTCGACCGCTGGGCCCAGCGCAACGACAGCTCCATGGACACCCGCGCCACGTCTTCATCGGCCGGGTACGGCGTGCATTCGTCAAAGATCATCACGATGTCCGAGCCCAGGTCGCGCTGCACCTGCATCGACTCTTCCGGTCCCATGAATACCTTGGAACCGTCCACCGGAGAAGCGAAGGTCACGCCCTCCTCCTTGATCTTGCGCATCGCGCCCAGGCTGAACACCTGGAAGCCGCCGGAGTCGGTCAGGATCGGGCCTTTCCACTGCATGAAATCGTGCAGGTCACCGTGGGCCTTGATCACTTCCATGCCCGGGCGCAGCCACAGGTGGAAGGTATTACCCAGGATGATTTCCGCGCCAATCGCCTCGATGTCACGCGGCAGCATGCCCTTGACCGTGCCGTAGGTGCCCACCGGCATGAACGCGGGGGTTTCCACGGTACCGCGGGGGAAGGTCAGACGACCACGACGAGCCTTGCCATCGGTGGCGAGCAACTCGAAGGACATGCGACAGGTGCGACTCATACTGTTTCCTCGGGTCCGCGTGGCGCGGGGTTACGGGTGATGAACATCGCATCACCGTAGCTGAAAAAGCGGTATCCATGCTCGACGGCGGCCTTGTAGGCGGCCATGGCTTCGGGATAACCGGCGAACGCCGAAACCAGCATCAACAGCGTGGATTCGGGCAAATGAAAGTTGGTGACCAGGGCATCGACTACATGAAACGGCCGGCCCGGGTAGATAAAGATATCGGTGTCGCCACTGAACGGCTTGAGCACGCCATCGCGGGCGGCGCTTTCCAGGGAGCGCACGCTGGTGGTCCCCACCGCCACCACCCGACCGCCGCGTGCGCGACAGGCCGCCACGGCATCGACCACGTCCTGGCTCACTTCCAGCCATTCGTTGTGCATGTGGTGGTCTTCGATACGCTCGACGCGCACCGGCTGGAACGTGCCAGCGCCGACGTGCAGCGTCACGAACGCGGTCTCCACGCCCTTGGCCGCAATGGCCTCCAGCAACGGCTGATCAAAATGCAGCCCCGCCGTCGGCGCCGCCACTGCCCCCAGGCGCTCGGCGTACACGGTCTGATACCGCTCGCGGTCCGAACCTTCGTCCGGGCGGTCTATATAAGGAGGCAACGGCATGTGCCCGACACGGTCGAGCAGCGGCAACACCTCTTCGGCAAACTCCAGCTCGAACAACGCATCGTGCCGCGCCACCATCACCGCCTCACCGCCGCCGTCGATCAAGATCGACGAACCGGGCTTGGGCGACTTGCTCGACCGCACATGGGCCAGCACGCGATGGCTGTCCAGCACCCGCTCCACCAGAATCTCCAGCTTGCCGCCGGAGGCCTTCTGGCCAAACAAACGCGCGGGAATGACACGGGTATTGTTGAACACCATCAAATCGCCCGGGCGCAAATGCTCAAGCAAATCAGTGAATTGACGGTGAGCCATGGCACCGCTGACCCCGTCCAGGGTCAACAGTCGACTGGCGCGACGCTCGGCCAGAGGGTGGCGAGCGATCAGCGAATCCGGGAGTTCGAAGGTAAAGTCAGCAACACGCATGATGGGGTTCGTCTAGCAGGGCCGGAAAGTCTAGCGGAAATATCAAAAATTCACCATGAAACGTGATTGACCAACGGTAGGCACCTCTCTATACTTCGCCGCCATTGAGCCCTGATGGCGGAATTGGTAGACGCGGCGGATTCAAAATCCGTTTTCGAAAGGAGTGGGAGTTCGAGTCTCCCTCGGGGCACCATCTTAAAGAAAGACCTTGAAATTCAAGGTCTTTTTTTTCGTCTGTAGGAAAGTGGTTTGGCCGGGGCCCAAGCAGATCCAAGCCAAACCCCGATCCGCTTTTGTGGCGAGGGGATTTATCCCCGCTGGGTCGCGAAGCGGCCCCAAATACCCAACCCCATGGTGAGGAAGAACCTGGGGACAAGGAAGAACCGGTGGCAGGGAAGATCCTGTGGTAGGAGAAGAACCTGTGGCGAGGGAGCTTGCTCCCGCTTGAGCGCGAAGCGCTCACAAAGCAGTCACCACCCTCACCGATACTCCGAGTTGCCACCGCCAAGGCATAAACCATCACCCCACCCTCCTCACCCAATCACCAAGGATTTCACCCCATGGAATTGCTGCTGGAAACGGTCGCTCTTTACTCCCTCAAGCTGGCTTATGAGACAGAGGGTCACAGCCCGATTCTGCGGGATGATCCGTTGATGGGGGGGTGTGATCGGGAGGTTTTTGGGTTGTTGATAAGGCGGGGCGATGTGGCTGGGATTCAGGGCGAAATCGGTCGATGCCTGGATTTAGCGTTGGGGGCGATTGGCGGGGCGGATACAGTGCTGGGCCGAGAGCTGCATCGTTTGGCTGCGGATTTCAGCGCTGCGCAGAAGATGGACGACCTTCACGCTCCGCTCATCGCGCTTAACGGTTATGTGAAAGATATTCTATAAACCGCCGCGCTCGCTCCCACGCCGCGTGGTAACGCATCCCGCGACGTTCCGCGTTGCAGACTTAACGGGCAAAACACGCTCCTACGCAGGCAATCCATGGACGACATCATCACAGCGATAGGCAGTTGGCTAACCGAAACCCATGAAGCAAAACGGCGAATGGTTAGCAACCTGGAAATGCTCTTCTGGATCGCCGTCGCGATTGTCGGCGCGATCGCCGCGAAGGATTACGCCGCGAAGCGTAAGGCGCTGATGGTGCGAACGGAGCTGGCCTTGCCGGAGAAGGACCTGATCGCTACGTCGTTAAGTGACGAACAGGGTCGTGCAGTTAAATATGTTGGCACCCTGCGGCGGGTTGAGGGCGGGTATTCCGTTAGCGTGATGCGGGAGGCGGACGGGGAGCGCAACGAGTCATGTAGCGAGGTGATGCCGTCGTTGGAGAGGGTTGAGGTTTATCTTACGAGCTGCACGTCGTTTATTTTGTCGGATTTCAAAGACTGAAGTGGGCTGTGAAGACAGTCATAACGGTCCCTTTTCTTCTGATCAAAAATACGATATCGGCAAAGCCGCTACCTCTGCTCTCGTCGTCACTCGATTGTCTTTAAAGATTTTCAAAACGAAGCTAACCTACGGATGAGCCTACGCCTCGTTGATCGGATGACCGAAGAGGTCCCTTCCACCTTAGTAGAGCTTCATATAGAGTGCAGCCCGGCGCAAATGGTACACAACATATGGCGGAGGGATATATGAGCTCTGAAAAGAGCGCGGAGGCACGCCTCAAAGCTGCCGTTATTGACCGCTTAATAAACTCCGGAATTTTGGATGAAAACTCTGTATTAGTGTCAGAACTGACAGTAGATAACTGGACACATAGAACCGATATCGTTCTTGCAAATGGTCGCCTTTGGGGCTTTGAGCTAAAATCTGAGAAAGACTCTCTCTCCCGGCTTCCGGCACAGATAAAGTCTTTCTCCCGACATTTTGAAAAGTTTGTTCTCGTAGTATCAAAAAAATTCGAGAAGCGAGTTTTAGAACTTATCAAAGATGCAAACGGTGTCGGTCTATGGGTTGCATCGAACAATGGTGAAATAACCGAAAAAATTCGGCCTCGGGCAAAATTAATATCACCTGAAGCATCCATAAGCTTAATAACAGCTACCGAACTACGTCGCCTCTTGACCGCTAACGGCATAAAGCATCAGAAAACAAGCCATCGAAGTGACCTAGTCGACCTCGCAAAAAATCTGCCGCCAACGATATTAGCTGACGGCGCTCGCACTGCTATAAAAATACGCTTCAAAGAGGTTCACGACCGCTTCTTACTCCAGCGAGAGCGAACGGATTCTTATGAAGCCATACCTGCACTGAGAAGAACGACCGGTTCTAAACGACCAATCGCTCTACCCTATGAGGCGGATGACTTAACAAAATACCCGACAATTCCAACAGAACATCCTGACCTTATATACTCTCCTTCAGGACCAGTGATAGCCAGATCACGCCGTTAAATATCGACATCAAAATCATCGTCACCACTAGCTTGCGATGCGATATATTGACGTTCAATATGCATATTGACTCGTGCTGCGATCCAGTTTGCTGGTGCCGCGAAGCCTGCAGGCACACTGACAGCTGTCTCTTCAATTTTCGCAGCCCCCCAAGAAGTCTGTGTAAATACTGGATCCCAATCCGGAGACTGAATTATTGATCTCGCGCATTGCATGTATCCACCGGCGCTCTCCCTATACCGACGATAAATCCATGAATCATCCAAGCAATAATCAATTCTTGGCACATATCGACTTATACTCGGCTCAAATGGCTCGGAAAATATTGATGAATGATCACCATAAATTGCGACAAGATCCCCACCAATCTGCGCATGAAGTTCCCGTTCTTCAATTTCTAACACCCCGCTTTCTTCACCATAGGCTGCGACAGAACGAGGATATGAAGATCCAACGACGGCGACACGCGCAACTGAATCTATCGCTCTTAAAGCAGAGATTAGACGTCTAGCTTCGGATTCTCTCGGTGCAATCGCCCCTCTGACGTAACCGAAGTCCAACACGAACAGTATGTTATTTACATCATCAACAGCTGAAATCGCCGCTTGTAAGGCAGGCAAGTCGTGTACACCATTTCTCGAGCGAATAGCTACTACACCATGTCGCCCCTCAATTTCAATTACTTGCCGAATAAACGAACGGACATTGCCACCCTGTTCTAAAACTGCGGTCGGAACATAGTTCTCACTACCGTGAAATAGGGCTCTCCACGCGGCATAATTTCCAGCAGAATTAAGATACTCTGAAAAATCCGCACAATGCTGATGATTATGTGAATTGATATCTATAAAAGCCCGAGGAACAATATTCTTTACCGCATCTAGAACCTGCCGAACGCCAGATGTTGTTCCGAGCTTACCAATTGAAATGAGAGGAATCACGCCATCCTTCGTGGCTTGCCTAAGCTCCTTATACCCACGAAGCTCCGCTCTCCTTGACCTAAAGCACGGAAGATACTTGATGCTGTCAAGATCATTACTAGTTATCATTTTGACCATCCTGATTACGAGGTCTTATTCGGCGAACTGGAGCTTCCGGAGTTAAAGCCGCCAGTTCATACATGGAGCGTATCGCCGTGGCAATACTGCTGGACGTGGCACTCCATTCTCCTGCCTGACGCCTTGACTCCTTTAGATCGGTTTCCAGGTCACTGATGCGTTTGCTTTGTTGGTGTGTTATTACCCATAGCCCAACCGCAAGTGTAAAGGAGGATCCAGCCGCTATAGCTAAAATAATTGTTTTATCCTGCCAGACAAGAGCGGCAACCCCAACCACCCCGAAAATGAACGCGGAGATGGCTAGTGTCGCACCGAGCCAAGAAGTGTTTGACGCACTTGCTGATTCCATTCACAAGTCCTCTACCTTGCGCTTACGCCACCTCTTTATTGAGCGACTGCTACGCTATTTAATGCCAATTACCTTGAACAACAATCTACCCCTGCCCTTTTTCTTTAGCGGTGAAAATCACATTTTTTCCTTTTGTGGCAAGAAAACTAGGTAGCGACAAGTTCGGCGATTTTCTTCGCGACCACTGCCATTGAATCTTCTGCAGTGTCCAGACCGCTTCGGGATGCGAGCAAAGGGCTGACGTTCCGGAGAGCCTCATACGACGTGTTATGCACTATGGGAACGAGCTGATTTCCAGCCAAAAGTGCCGAAAGTTCCTTATCGGCGACGCTCTCCTTGGGAAGGCGCACTAGCAGCGCAGGGGTCACCAGCACAAGCCCTATACGCGAGTTCGCCAGGCCCTTGTCGATAGCGCGCATCATCGGGACGCCGAGGCCAAGGTCCTTCTCGCTAAACCAAACTCTGACATTAGCTGCCACGAGCAGATCATGCAGCTCTTTGGCTGGCCCGCTCCGGTCGTCCCACGCGTGGCACAGGAAGACGTCACGAAGGTCAGGTTGCTCCGCTGCTCGCTTCTCAATGGTTTCGCGGATTGGCGTGAGTGACTGCACTTGCGTAGCAGTGTAAGACACGGGCGAATCCGCTTTCGACCAGCGCGGCCGCGAACTTGATCTGCCACTACTGCCACCATAGCTCCCCCCACTGCTACCCGACACAGGGTAGGACGAGCCGTAACTCTCATAGCGGTAGCTAGTGCGGTAACGGCATGCTGGGCAGGCAGCAGCCGCTGCTGATGAACTATGTCCCCGTACTGGCGCTGTACATCTAGCCATGTCGTAATTCTCCCTTTGATATAGGTCTTTCAATTCAAAGTTTAAGCAGTTCATGTGCTCTAACGTTGAAAGTTATCGCTATGCCGTTGCGTCAAATTCAAAAGGGTGGTTTATTCCAGAACGTCCCCCGCTGCTAAAAAATAAGTTTGCTACCCGCTTTTCACAACACAAAACATTAACTGCTACGTATATGTACTCAAACCAGTTAACCAGCACCTTTTTTCAGTTCCTAGGCGTTTGGTGGGGGCTGAATACAGATCACTTGTTTATCTCGACCGACCAATAAACCGATAATGAGAAAGATTACCCCGAGAAAGAAACCAACGAAACCTAGAAATCCACTCACCAAGGTGCCACCAATCGCGGCCCCTGCGGTTTCCGCACCTGAATGAGGGCCGCTAATGTTGGTCGCGATATGGCTTCCGGTAAAAACAATACCAGCCAAGGGGAGCATGAACGCAGCGATGCCCGAGGTGACCAAAAGTCGGCGCCATGCCTTCCCAGCAGAAGGGGCGGAGACAGCTATTGCTAGTGCAATGATCCACGTTACGAAGAAAACAATCGCGCCAGCCCCTCCAGCGGCTCTCGTGGATGCCGCCCCGGCGATGGCTACAACTGTCGAAACAAGAATCGCTAATATCAGTCCCGCGACCAACCCTGCAAGAATCTTCATCCTGAACTCCTGTTTACACCGCGCCGTATATATGCTCGACTCAGGTATAGCAGCAAAACGCCACTGCTGCCCTGCGAAAATTTGTCACACCTCAGCTAGTAGAAGAAAAGCCCTCATGAATGAAGAAAGGGAACCTTTGGGGCCTCGGGCACAAAAAAAGGCCTTGCTAGGCAAGACCTTTTTCCAATCCAGGCGGCACGTAGCGCTGCAGCCCTACCTCACCTCAACAATATCCAAAGCCCAATTAGCCAACAGCTCACTCACCTCAATCACCTGCAAAATCCCCAACGCAACACGTCGCCGCGAGCCATCCAGATCAAACGCCAAATCACCGATCATCGCGTTCGCCGAAGCCAGGTTCTCACTGAGATTCGCAAGCAAACACTCAGAATCCACACTTGGATCAATACGAAGAATGGAGTCGGTCTTGTCAGACGTTTCGCTCTTAGGCTTGGGTTTCAGGTAAAAATCCAACGCTCGCGTGGCAGCGTCATCGATTTTCTTGTTGCGGGCAGACTGAGCACGGGAGACGTGTTCGTTCGTATCAGGGGGGATTCGGAGTATCTTTTGCCATTATCTTGCTTCCTGTAGTTGGAGCCATCACCCGCTCGCGACTAAACGATGGAGGAGCTGTACGCAGGTTAGTCGACCGGGGAAACAAGAAACCGGCGCGTCCGAGGACGCCATGCGCACAGTCCCCATCGAGTGCAGGATGGGAGTCCTGGCTGTATGACGCCTTGCACAACCTATTTCACCCAGGACGACTAAACCCGATCACTGATGAGCAGTGACAGGACTCCAACTACCGACGCGGTCCAAGACGCACAAGCCGGCGGGTTTTGGCGTAGTTGTAGGCAAAGGCGCAAGGCGACGTCGGCTTTGTATGCGCTGAATGAACAGCCGCGATCCACGACACCTGCGAGCCATTGACCTACCCCTTGTCTACTGGGATCTGGGACCGGCGTGCCCTTGATAACATCAACAAATAAACCTCCGGCTAGCCTTTTGCCACCAAGAAAATTTTGGTAGCGTGAATTGCCTCTTTCCCCCCTTGCTGAAAATAAAGGACTAGAAAATGCATTTAACGCCATCGGACCCAGATATCGCGACCCTATATCGAAAAATTCGTGCAGATAGGCTCGACCTTCAACCCAACTTCCAAAGGGGCGAAGTTTGGGGTAAGGGAAAAAAACAGCGATTAGTCGATAGCGTTTTAAGAGGCTGGCATATTCCTCCTATCCATGTCATTCAGGTGCCTAATAGCGAGCGTCAGGAAGTGCTCGATGGGCAGCAGCGTTTAGCTGCGATAAGAGATTTTATGCAAGATGGCTTCCCTATAAATGGTGAGCAAGAACCGGCGGAGAAATTCATAGCGGAGCTTGATGGATTATTTTGGAGTGACTTAAGCCAAGAAATCAGAGGGAAATTCGAAGATTTCACCATCAGAGTTCTTACCATCTCAGATTATAAACCACGCGAACCAGGCGAGCTTTTCTACCGTTTAAATCAACCTACAAACTTAACATCTGCCGAACAGCGAAATGCTTATTTTGGCGAAGCACGTCAACAAATAAAAAATCTCACCGAGCACATGGAAGAAGGAGGCTTTAGTCGAGAGCTAATGGGCTTTTCTAACTCTCGCATGGCGTACGACGATATACTTGCAAAATTTTTATTAACTCTCGAAAGCAGAACTCTGACAAAAAAAATAACAGCAAACACCGTAACAAGCAGATATAGGGAATCAACTGGCTTTTCCGCGGAAATAACATCAAGAGCTGTGGAATGCCTCAGGCTACTTTTTGAATGCTTGGAAAACCGTAACAGCGCCAGCAAGCTAAACAAAGCCACAATTTCATCATGGCTGATATTTATTTACAAGGCATTGAATGAAGGAATTAACTTAGATACCGTTATAAGTTTTTACGACCAATTCGAAACTTTGCGCGAAAACCACGAAGGTGTAATTGGGAAAGAGCTAATACCCAACGGCATAACGCAGACCTTTTTAGTAAAAACCATTCAAATATACCAAGACCGCGCTAGCTCTCGCGTAGCTGATACAAGCTCAGTAATATTACGAGACATAATATTATGGGGCCTTTACTCCCTATTCCACCAAACCACAATCCAACCAAATAACGACTTATCGCCATTAAACTTACATTTTCACTATCTCAGCTCCCAAAAAGATATCAGTTTTAGTGAGGCATCCCTATCCAAAATTGCTAAAGATCTGCGTTGGGGAGACGTGCTGTGACGATACTAAAGGAGGCAAAAATCAATGATTACTGGAAAGATCTCTCACGACGCAACTATGGGATTTCCCTAAACAACTTAAAGTTTATTGAGCATGAAGTATTTGACAACTTACAAATCCAACTTTCCGGAGGCATAAATATATTTGTAGGGCGGAACGGAGTAGGGAAAAGCAATCTAGTTCGATTGATCTATAACTGCTTAATTGCGGAAGGGAGTAATCGTGCCGCGTTCGACACTCCAATGATAAACAAGGCAAAAATTGAATTAGCTCTGGAAATCAACAAAAAAACATTTATAAGAACCCTAGAACCGATCGTAGCCGCCTCCATAGAGGGCCCCCCTCTCGGCGCCACATCATTTATGTTTGACCCGTGCACATTAATACCTCTATTCCAGCAGATGCTGTTAGAGCAAAGTAACATTCTAGAACTACTAGAACAACACGGCCAAAACATAGCATCTGAAGAAGACTTAAAAACCCTAAACTACCTAACGGGCAATGAATATACAAAGGTCACTGTAACCAATATTGAAGAAGAATTTTCTGACTATCCGGCATTCCCCTATTTCTGCGTTGAATCTGCAGGCGTAACCTACAACAGTTCCGCAATGGGAATGGGAGAATTGTCACTATTTTATTTTTGGTGGCTTATTGGTTACATCGATAGAGTAGAGGGTTGTAAGATCCTCATTATTGAAGAGCCTGAAAGCTTTTTACCTCCCGCTAGCCAAGACCGTCTAGCAAACCTTATTGCTATGACTTGTGCCAAACAAGGTACTAGTTTGGTCTTATCTACGCATTCTGAACACATTTTGCGTCGCATGCCAACTTCTCGCATGCATCTTGTTTTACGCACTGAAGATGGAGTTCGTACTTACCCAGTTTCAGGTGGAATCGTCTCCCACATGGATAGTTTGGGTCTAGTCACGCCTAAAATC
This sequence comes from Pseudomonas sp. H1_F01, assembly GCF_054681425.1. Lineage (NCBI taxonomy): Bacteria > Pseudomonadati > Pseudomonadota > Gammaproteobacteria > Pseudomonadales > Pseudomonadaceae > Pseudomonas > Pseudomonas sp. H1_F01. The sequence goes on from NZ_CP162823.1 coordinate 5,680,458, forward strand.
GGCATGATCTTCCTAGAGGATGTTGGTGGAATACTTTTTGCGAAAGCTTTATTCAATAAAGCTGAAGATTTCTCGGTCGACAGTTTTTACTATCACAAATCCGGATCAGAAAGTGAAATCACCACCGACCTAAGACGTTTGGCCTTCCCTCATAAAGGCTGGAGTTTCGTTGGACTATACGACGGTGACTGCCGCGAGAAATCACTGCCAAGTAATGGTGAAAGGTTCTTTTTCTTGCCTGGCAACAAAGCTCCAGATGAAATAATGATGGATTACTTTAAGTCCAAACCGTCTAAAATAATTGCCACTTCATTAATGACTTCTGAACCGCGAATTGCACAAGCAAAAACCGTAGCTGCAGGCAAAGATTTTCACGACTACTTTCACTCCGTCAGCGCTACACTAGGAATAGATTTTAATCGTTTATTTTCATCAGTATGTGAAATGTGGATCGATGACAACCCTCAGCTTCTGAGTGCTTTTATCGAGAAAGCCAAGCAGTCGCTTCAGTAACAGATGGGATCAAAGACTATTCACGTTCAATGGGCAGATTTACTTACCAGTTCGGCAAGTGAATCTGCCCTCTTACAGATATTTTTGAAAGGCTGGGCTCACCAACCTACCTCACCTCAACAATATCCAAAGCCCGATTCGCCAACAGCTCACTCACCTCAATCACCTGCAAAATCCCCATCGCAACACGCCGCCTTGACCCATCCAGATCAAACGCCAAATCACTGATCATCGCGTTCGCCGAAGCCAAATTCTCACTGAGATTCGCAAGTAAACACTCAGAATCCACACTCGGATCAATCCGGAAAATGGAGTCCGACTTGTCAGACGTTTCGCTCTTAGGCTTCAGGTAGTAATCCAACGCTCGCGTGGCAGCGTCGTCGATTTTCTTGTTGCGGGCAGACTGAGCACGGGAGACGTGTTCGTTCGTATCAGGAGGGTTCGGAGTATCTTTTGCCATTTTCTTGCTTCCTTGTAGTTGGAGCCATCACCCACTCGCGACTAAACGATGGGAGGCAGCTGTACGCAGGTTAGTCGACCGGGGAAACAAGAAACCGGCGCGTCCGAGGACGCCCTGCGCACAGCCACCATCGAGTGCAGGATGGGAATCCCGACTGGATGACGCCTTGCACAACCTGTTTCACCCTGGGCGACTAAACCCGATCACTGATGAGCAGTGACAGGTCCCAAACTACCGACGCAGCCCAAAGCGAACAAGCCGGCGGATTCTGGCGTAGTTGTAGGTAAAGGCGCAAGACGATGTGGGCTTGCAGGTTCTGCTCGCCCAATGGCTGACGGCCTGGGCTGACGCGGGTTTTCGCTCCCGTACTCTTAGGATATCGTCAGAGTTCCCAGCACCTTTTTTGCAGCCCGCCCGAGATCGTAGATGAGTAACTTACAGAAGCTGATTGAGAATGCCCGGTCAGGCTTGTCTCTCCAGGAAAAAATTTCAGATGACGGCTGGCTGGCAATCGCTAAGCAATGTGGTGCCCTTGAAATTGAAGAGATCAAACAGCGTATCGCAAGGCTACAGATAGAGCTCGAAACGATTGAGGAATGGGATGGGGATACCCAAGATGACATACATTTCGCAATATCCAGGCTTAATCGATTACTGAGGTCCGTAGAAGCCCGGTAACGGTGTCAGGGACAAGCAGTACCACAACGAAAAAATTGCCCTGAGAGGTCTTGAATTTACTGCATTGCGACAGTCTTCCTCGACACAAAAAAGGTCTTGCTGGGCAAGACCTTTTTCCAACTCACGTAGCACGTGATATTGCTACCTACCTCACCTCAACAATATCCAAAGCCCGATTCGCCAACAGCTCACTCTCCTCAATCACCCGCAAAATCCCCAACGCAACACGCCGCCGCGATCCATCCAGATCAAACGCCAAATCATTGATCATGGCATTCGCCGAAGCCAGGTTCTCACTGAGATTCGCAAGCAAACATTCAGAATCCACAGCCGGATCAATCCGAAAAATGGAGTCGGACTTATCAGACGTTTCACCCTTAGGCTTGGGTTTCAGGTAGTAATCCAACGCGCGAGTGGCAGCGTCGTCGAGCTTTTTGTTGCGAGCAGACTGTGCACGAGACGTGGGTTCATCTGTAACGGGAGGATTCGGTGTAATTTTGACCATAGCCTTAGCTCTCTTTAGTTGAGGCTACTCCCCGTTCGCGACTAAACGATTGGGAGGCAGCTGTACGCAGGTTAGTCGACCGACGAGCTAAGATATCGGCGCGCCCGGAGGCGCCCTGCGCACAGCCACCATCGAGTGCAGGGATGGGGATACCTGACTGATGGACGCTTGAACGACTTAGCAACGACGGGCGACTAAACCCGATCACTGATGAGCAGTGACAGGTCCCAAACTACCGACGCAATCCAAGGCGAACAAGCCGGCGGATTCTGGCGTAGTTGTAGGCAAAGGCGCAAGGCGACGTCGGCTCGCGAGTTGCGGTTGCCCAATGACTGACAGCCCCATCTGACACTTCAAATTGTTCCGGCCTCTCATAGCCAGCCCTACCTGTTTTGAGGAAACCGGAACGACCACTTCAAGAAACCTCCTACATCGCGCCCCTCTCTTCCCGCGTTAGCGTCTGTGCTGCATTTAGCGGACGAGATTCACTACGTGGCGACACGCAAAAAAGATATCCCCCAGGTCCGAAACCCGCCCGGCGGCGACGGGCATCACGTTACCTATCGGGACATGACCGCCAGCGAACTGGCCGAGCGCGAAGCCCGGCAGTTGGCTCACGAAGCCATGCTTGCCCGGCAGGCAGCCTATGAACGAGAGCGCTGGGCCACGGTGGATAAAAAGCCCGTATTCAGCGTGACCGGAAGCGTGTTTGCCAAGAGCTGCAAGCTCCCCAACGGCATCATCGATTACAGCAACCCCAACGGCTACGTCCCGGCAGATCTGGTCAAGCAGTACGGCGAACTCATGTGGCTCGGCGGTCGCAGCGCCGATCCATCCGGCACGATCCCCCTCAAGCGGATCGGCTCGGGTACGGTTCCCGTTACCTTGGGCAGGCTCGCGCTGGGCGGTTCGGCGACTTCCTCGGCTGCAGTTGCCGGCGGCACCGTCGGTGCAGCGTTGCTGACCGGCATCGTCGCCCTGCTCTGGCCGTCCAATCTGGGCGATAGCGCACTTTATAGCGAAGACCAGCTACGCGATCTCAAGCAGGCTCGCAGCCGCATGCGCCTGAGCGTCGAGCAGCAGCCCGACGGCAGCCTCAAGGGTTACGGCTTCTACACCGGCCAGAATCGCGACTGGGAAATGGTCGACGTTGTCCAGTTCACACCGCGAGCCGATCAGTTCATCGCCGACATGGGTGATGGCATCGAACTGATCTGGACGCCGGCCATCAACGCTTCCGACACCCTCGCCATTCCTGCCTTGGAAGCAGCACCCCAGGCGCCTCCCATCTGGATCTATCCGCCGACGCCGATGGCCGACAGCATTATCGTCGACCCGATTTATCCGCCGGAGTACAAGGATTTCATTCTGGTGTTCCCGGCGGACTCGGGGGTTCGGCCGGTTTATGTCGTGGTCTCTGTCAGGCGAAGCGGTAACGCCGACCATGACTACTATCCAGCACCAGAAACCGAAGAAATTACCGGCTTTTCAAATCTCAAAGAGGTAAAAAAGAAAACACCAAAACAAGGAGGGGCTGGACTCAGAGAACGTTGGGTTGATCCTAAAGGACGGACCATTTACGAATGGGACTCCCAACATGGTGAGTTAGAGGCATATCGCGCAAGCGACGGAAGTCATTTAGGCGCGTTCGATCATCGGACGGGAGTGCAAGTAGGTAAAGCTAGAAAAAACCGCAACATCAAAAAATATTTGTGAGGATTCGATGGGCTTAAAAATAAGATTGGATTGGTACGACAAAAAAACCGAATTGGGCGAAGGCAAAGAATATTCGAACGACTTGGGGGATGATTTGTCAGTAATCACGGCATTGGATCTGGAAAGCGAACCCGAAATATATGACGGGGGCTTTGATGTTCGCGCCGAATGGATACCTATCATTCAGCCCTTCTTTGGGCATTCAATCGCCCCAGAAAATTTCGATTATCAAATTGCATTTCGGTACCGAGCCAAATGGGATTAAAACTAAGACTTGAATGGTATAACAAGCAAACCGAATCCTACGAGGGGGAGGAGTATTCCGAAGACTTGGGTGATAACGGCTCTGTCATTGAAGCCCTAGGGATTCCAGTCGAAAACAATGTAAATAACGGAGGGTTTGATGTCCCCCAAGAATGGGTAAAAACCCTCCAACCTCACTTTCAACACTCAATTGATTGGAGCCGCTACGACTATCAGATTGCTTTCGACTATCGAGACAGCTGGTAGCCACGGAGTGAGTGGTCGATTAAAGAGAAATACAGACTCACGCCACATACCGTGCCCGGCTAAAAAACAGTGCCGCACCGATAGCAATAGCACTGGTTGAAGCGATACCCACATCAAAGCCCGAGATGAAGGATGGCAGCGCAAAAATACTCGCGAATCCCAGCGCAAGCAGGGTTATGCCGAGCCATTTCCTGAGGTCGTAGGATTTCATATAGAAGAACAGCAGCAGGAACACCGCGTATGCCAAGGCGTACAGGCCATATTCGCTCATAGTCCTAACCTCCTTGAGCCTTGATGATCATGGAGGATCCGGAGCGTTGCGGACCTATGCCACCGCTAACTTGTGCATCCAGGCTAACGATGACATCACCGGCGTGATAGGTCGGCAACTTGCCCAGTGTGAACTCGCGGACCGCCCATCCCACAGGAAGGGCTGCGCCGGGCATTAATTTGCCGGCCGCCGTGGCGAAAACGCCAGTGGTGAGGTTGGCGATACTCATTCGTTGGGCGTTGAGTAAATCACCTTGTTGCCGGGTCAGGGGTTTTGAAATCCCGATCATCATTTGGCAGGGTAAATCCTTGGCGAGCATTTTGTCGTAGAGCTCCACCACCTGGTTGCTCACTTCATAGTGGGCGGATTTCGCTTCGCCAAAGTGCAGTGTTCTGAGGCTACCCCGTTCATCGGCTGACAGGGTGAAGCGCGATACGCTGAAGATAATTCCATGGTTGCCAGAAAATTGGCCTGTTTCAAACTTCAATGCTCGCATCCTTATCGAGTCTATGAAGGCGGGATTCTGTCTTAGCCGGTGCGCTTTTCGCAAATGGTAAAGCTACGGCTCGGATTGCCCTGCTACCTGACGATCCGCAGTCACGATAAAGGGCCTGCCCTCAAGATCCATTTGCTCCAGGACCATCCTGTTCTTATCCACCTCCTTGATGCGCGCCTGCCCCGATCCCCCTTCGGGGTAGATATCACTGAGGTTGGGCATGCTGGGGCCTATAAATTGCGCCACTGTCAAAGGCGAAATATCTTGGCCGTCAACCGAGTAGGTCTTGGGTAACGTCTTCATCTGCTGCAGCGTGAACGACAGGTTTTCGCTGTCTGCGCTCCAGGTGCCGGCGCCATTGGCGCTGTATTCGAGCCTGAACGGCTTCGAAGGCTCTGTCCCAACCAGCGCGACGACGCCGCTGACGTTGTAATGATTGTTGGCGAAGTATTCGATGGTGCCCTTGAACTCGAACTTCATGCCGTCGCCGTTGGGATAGCTGAACGCTTCGGTCCAACGACCAATGAAGTGGCTTTTGTAGTAGTCGGCCCTCATTTCGGCCAACCAGGATGAAATGCTGGGGAACCCGGCCAACAAGCCAACAATCGCCACGATCGCGGCCCAGCTTTTTAGCGAGTACTGCTTGAGTGTCGAGACAGCGGTCATCCATAACTCCTTATCCATGAGGAGGCGCGCAGCACTCCGGTTTGCCTGAGCGGTTGTTGCCAGACCGCTCAACAGAAGCGGTCTTCTTCTTTCATGCGGTAAATGCGACCGAACGTCATGAAGGAAATTCCGAAGAACACCAATGTCAGCAATACCCCGCCAGCCATGACGAAGAAGCTGGCGCGATAAGTGTGTAGCTCGGTGGCGATGCTGCTGATTTGGGGAAACCAACGTGAATACAGCAGGGGAACGTCACCCCCTACCTCGTACTGATCATGTTCGTTATAGCGTTGGTCCACGTATTCGTCTTCATGGACTTGCTGATCACCGTCGGCATATTGGTAACGAATGATGATGCCGTTTTCATTCATCGGGATGCTTTCCAGTTGCGTCACGGTGCCGTTTACCTCGACAGCGCTCCACCGAATGGCCCCATAAATGGACCCTGAGTGTTTTGCCAGGGAGGCTAGAAATAGCAGTACACAGCAAGCAACGGTAAGCAGGACGATTCGGTTATACAGGTGGTCTTTTTCAGCTTCGCGTGGGTAAAACATGCTCCGGTCCTTCGAATGGGATTGCTGCGCAACCTATCGGCGAGCGACCGGGCAACTTGAGTTTTTATTGAGGCCACGGCCCGTTCGTTGCTGTCGGCCTGTCGATAAGCAGGGTTCAACGAATTGTTATCCTGCCAAGTGTTTCATTTACTTAACAGCACGCCGTCAACACTTTCAATTATCGCCAAAAACAGGCGAGTCGATTCGACAAGCGAAACGGTACGGCTATATTCACAATGCCTCCATCCTGATTGGATTTGAATCCTTCGCCGTAGATCCTGCCGGAGGGACGTAAGCATCCGAACCGGACTCATCTCCTGTTCTGAGACAACTATGCTCGGACAAAGGAATTCCCCATGGCTTTGGTCGACCCTAGAAATAACGAGTACGACGTTTCCAAACTACAAAGTGCAAGTATTATCGGACACGTCACCACCCAGTCTGCACGCATTTGGATTCGCGTCTATACACCAGGAAACTGGAGCCTGGTTTGGTCAAAGAATGCAATCGAAGGAGATTTGGTAAAGCTGGATGGCAAACCGCTGGCCGAGTTTTTGAAACCGTATAACTGTGCTTATGACTCATACGCATTCAGCTGGGAAGATGATCTGACCCATACCTTCGACCTTCAGGGCCTGGATCAAGACACGACTTATTTCTACTATTTAATGACCGACGAGACAGACGGTACGGACACATTCCGCAGGACCGAAATCGGTTGTCATAAGTCACTCGCCTTCAGGACCATGGCAGACGAGATGCTTGATTTCAGCTTTGGATTCTATAGTTGCCATGATCCGTTCAACGCAAATGGAAGTTATGGCGCCTGGCCTCTCTTTCTGGAAAAAATGGATGTTTCAAACGCCAGATTCGCTATAGGGGGTGGCGATCAGGTGTATGTTGATTGCCAGGAAAGCAAGCACTTTCCTGACATCTGGGAGTGGTTGAAAGACAACAAGGACGACTTGATCGCAGAGTGTTCCACAAAAGGTAAGCTTGACCTTAAAAAGCTCGACGCGTACCTGCTCAATCTGTATCGCTGGTACTATCGAGTGTATTGGAAATTTCCACACCTCCAGGAAGCGTTCTCCAAATACCCGCAATACATGATCTGGGATGATCATGAAATCATGGATGGCTGGGGTTCTCGTACCGACGAAGAGCGAATCGCAATAATTTCCAGGTATTTCGAACGCGATGACAAGGTAATAGATAGAAAATTGGTTAATTCAATGTGGACGGCTGCGCGGACGGCTTACTTTGAATATGCGCACAGCCACAATCCCGAGACTGGCGTTTCCAAAGGCTCTTTGAAAAAACCAGAGACCTGTATCTGGGATTACGGTTTTGAAAAAGGCGGCATTCCATTTTATATGCTTGACATGCGTGGACATCACGACGTCGAAACCCCGGAAAAGAAGAACTTTCTTCTCGGCACAAAACAAATCGAACGATTCCAAGGATGGTTGAAAAGTAGCGCGAACTCATCCTCTCCCTTGTTATTTGTGGTTAGCCCGGTGCCATTCGTTCACTGGAAATCGGTGCTCTTGACGGCTGGTTCCTGGCTTGACTCCGCCAAAGATGATTGCATGGATGAGTGGGACCATAGCAGCAACCATGCAGAGCGAAACATTCTGCTCGATTCCATCTTTCCAGCGCTGGACAAAAGCGGCAAGACATTGGTGTTCATCAGTGGCGACGTTCACTGTGCCGCTGCGTTTCGACTGAGCCATGATAAATATCGTAAAGCCAGTATTTATCAGGTGACCTCCAGCGCTATTTCCCGAATGCCCGCCGGGCAGTTCGCCGGAACCGGGATCGCAAATTCTGGAAAGATCAACGGTCATGACTCCATCTATTTCGAGCACCTTTTCAGTCACTCGGAAGACAAGAACTTTGCAATATTCCACGTAGCGGGTGGAGCCTCGGCATCTGTCGATCTCTGTTGGCCTGGTGGCTCACAAGGCGAAGCCGTGGTGAAAACCCTACGACTTCGCTGACTCCCGCTTGACGCAAGGCCTTGATAAAACCTGCGCACTGTAAGTCGCTATGGTGCGCAGTCACGTCCCGAAAATCTTTCCACTCCATCCCTTCCCGCAAAGCTCCCATCCGCTCCAGCAAACGCCCCTCCAATCCCCCGCGTCGATAATCCCTTCTCCACTCACCCCCTACCGCTGCAACCGAGCACCGTGTCCCCCCCATGAACCTACGCACCTTCATCCGGAGCTATTGCCTCAACTCCAGGCTCGCCACGCATGCCCTGACCCGGCTGCACCGAGCGCTGTCATCCCTGGCCGCCTACCTGGCCCAGCAAGGCTTCGATCCCAACATATGGCCGGCCACCCGTGACGAAGCCACGCTCGACCGTCGCCTCAACACCGTGTGCCCAGAGCTGGCCGCCACTGTGTTCAGCCACGCCCGCGAAGGCATCATCCTGGTCGACCCCTTCGGCCGGGTCATCGCCGTGAACGAGGCCTTCACGCGGCTCACCGGTTACGGGCAGGAAGAGATCAAGGGCCGCGAGCTGAACTCCCATCGCATGGTCCGTCGCCTCACCGCTTTTTACGCGCCAATGAAAAACGCGTTGGATTTCCACGGGCATTGGTCCGGTGAGATTCAGAGCAACCACAAGGATGGCCGGGAAATGACGTCGCGAATCAGCATCAGTGCCGTGCATGACCGTCACGGCAATGTTCAGCACTATGTGGCGCTGTTCAGCGACATGACGCAGATGAAGCAGCGGCTGCAGTTGCTGGAGCGCGATGCGCGATATGACGCGCTCACGCAGTTGCCCAATCGGTTGTTGTTGGCCGAGCGGATGCGTCAGGCGTTGGGCAAGGCGCGTATTTATCAGCAGAAGGTGGCGATTGCGTTTATTGATCTGGATGGGTTCAAGGCGCTGAACGACAGCTACGGGCATGACTGGGGGGACCGGGTGTTGCAGATTGTCGCGGCGCGGATCAATGCGACGTTGCGTGAGGGCGATACGTTGGCGCGGCTGGGGGGTGATGAGTTTGTTGCCGGGCTGGTGGGGTTGCAGGCGGTGGAGGACTGCGAGCCGTTGCTCAAGCGGATGCTGGCGGCGGCGAATGCGCCGATTTTGATTGGCGCGCAAACGGTGGAGATCGCGGCGAGTATCGGGGTGGCGTTTTACCCTGAGCATGGGCATGAGATCGATGGGCTGATCAGTAAGGCGGATCAGGCCATGTATCTGTCGAAGAAGGCCGGTGGTAATCGTTTGGCGTTTTGTCCGACGCGGTTTATTTCGGTCAATAGCGAAGCCTGACGGTGGTGCCGAGGGTGCGTTCGCTGCCGGTCATGACGCCGTAGTCGCCGGTGCCGAGCAGTGAATAGACGGCTGTGATGTAGTTGCGGTCGAAGAGGTTACGCACCCAGCCTTCGACTTCCCAGGCACGGTCCTGGCTGCGCAGGCCCAGGCGCAGGTTGGTGAGGCCGTAGCTGGGTTGATAGCTGCCTTCGCCACCTTCGAGGGTGCCGGAGTAGCCGGTGCGAAAGCTGTAGTCGATGCCGCTGAAGGCTTCCAATCCGTAGGGCAGCGGGTGGGTGTGGTCGAGGCCGCTGCTGAGGGTCCATTCCGGCGCGTTGTAGAGGCGCTCGCCGCTGAGGTCGCAGGTCCATTGGCCCGAGGCCGGTGGGCACGGGGCGTTGGGGAAGCTGCGGTAGCGCGCATCGCTCCAGGCCAGGCCCAGGCGGCCGGTGAGTTTGGGGGTAAGTTGCCAGGCCGAATCGAGTTCGATGCCGCGCAGGCGGACTTTGCCGACGTTGATCAGATTGTCCCGCAGGGGTGGCGCGAACAGCGAGGTGGGCGGGCTGTAGGTGAGCGCTTGGTAGTTGTCGACGTCGGTCTGGTAAATGGCGAGGTCGAGCAGCGCGCGTTCATCCCAGAACCGCGTCTTCATGCCCAGTTCCAGTGATGTGGCCCGCTCGGGTTCGAAGGTCGGCGCGGTGAACGGGCCGACCACGTCGAAGTTGATGCCGCCGGCCTTGTAGCCCCGCGACCAGCTGACGTAGCCCATCACCGCCTCGCTGAAACGGTAGCTGGCGCTGAGGAGGCTGGAGACGTTGTGTTCTTCAATCGAATCTTCGCGGTAATAAGCACCACCGAGGGCAATGTCGCGCAGCAATTGCCCACCGGCCTGGAACACCGGGGGCAAGCCAGTCAGCGGGGCGAGGTTGCTGACGTCGCGGGAGATCCAGCCGTCCTTGCGCTCCTGGCTGTAGCGCAGGCCGCCGGTGAGTTCCAGCGGGTCAATCGGGCGCCAGGAGAGCTGGCCGAAAATCGCCCGGCTGTCGCCCTTCTGCTCGCCGTCGTAACGTTGCCGGGCGCCGTCCAGCAGCATGGCCGGCACCTGGCTCGGATCGGTGATGTTGATGCCCAGTTTCTTCAGTTGCTCCAGTTGATCGCCGACGAACCAGGGCGCGGCGTCCTTGCCGAACTCGGCGTCGATCTGCCGGTCGAGCTGCTGGCGCAGGTAGTAAAGGCCGGCGACGTAGTCGACGGACGAGCCGGCTGTGCCGGACAGGCGCCATTCCTGGCTGAACTGCCGGTGGCCCAGCTCGGTTTCGGACTGGATCACCGACAGCGCGGTACTGTCGCTGTCGCGGGTGGCGCGGTAGTCCCAGTCGCGGTAGGCGGTGATGCTGGTGAAGCGCATCGCCTCGTCGAGGTCCCAGTTCAACTCCAGTGAGACGCCGTTCTGCAGGGTTTGTGGATGGCCCGGCGCGTCGATGCGGGACTCGCGTTTGTAGGGGTCGGGCTCGGTCAGTGGATAGCCGAGGAACTTGGCGCGTTTGCGGGTTTGCTCGCCGTAATGATTGACCAGCAGGACGTTGCCGGCTTCGTTTTGCTCGGCATAGTCGGCGATCAGGCGGGCGCTGAAGTCCGGGTTCGGCGTCCACAGCAATTGGCCGCGCAGGCCCTGGCTGTCGGCGTCGCCGAGGCGGCTGCCGTCTTGCAGGTTTTCCACGGCGCCATCGGAGGCGCTGTCGAAAACGTTGAGGCGGCCGGCCAGCACGTCGTCTTGCAGCGGCCCGGAAATCGTCCCGCGATACTCACGCAAACCGCGCTCGCCGTAGCGGGCTTCGAGGTTGGCTTCGGGCTGGAACGTCGGTTGTTTGGTGATGATGTTCAGCGCGCCGGCGGTGGTGTTTTTGCCGAACAAGGTGCCTTGGGGCCCGCGTAAAACTTCGATGCGCTCGATGTCCATCAACTCGGTGAAGGCCATGCCCTGGCGCGCCTGGTAAACGCCATCGACGTAGGTGCCGACGCTGCCTTCCAGGCCTTCGTTGTAGGCGGTGGCGCCGAAGCCGCGCAGGCCGAAGCCGGCGTAGCGGGCATCGTGGCCGGACACTATCAAGCCCGGCACGCGTTGTTGGATGTCTTGCAGCCGGTGCAGGCCGGCTTCGTCCAATTGATCGCCGTAGAGGACGTTGATCGGGATCGGCACGTTTTGCGGGTCTTCCTCGCGGCGGCGGGCGGTGACGGTGGTTTCGTCGAGCGTGAGGACGCTGGGCACCGTTTGTTCGGCCTGGACCTTCGCCCAGGGCACCATCGAAAGGCTGCCGAGCAAAAGCAGTCGGTAACCCCAACCCTGCACGCTATTGCTCCCGAGCCATCGCCGGACCCGCCGTGTCCGCGCAGGCCAGAGCCTTGACGCACGCCAGCAATTCGCGGCTGTCGGCGGGCTTGAGCAGTACTGCGTCGAAGGCCAGGTCCTGTGGATAGTTCTCCGGTCTGCGTGGCGGCACTGCGGAATAAAGCATCACGGGTAGATCGCGCGGACCGTCGCGCACTTGGCGCAGCAGTTCCCAGCCGTCCATGCCGGGCATCATCTGGTCGCTGATCAGCAGGTCAATCGATTGTTCAGCCAGGCAGGCCAAGGCGTCTTCGCCGTTCGCCGCCATGCTCACGTCGAAGCCGTAACCGGCCAGCAGGTCGTAGAGCCATTCGCTGTTCTGTTCGATGTCGTCCACCAGCAGGACGTGTTTGCCCTGGCCGTCGAATGGCGTGGCGTTGTTGTCGACGATGCCGTTTTCCAGGTCGTGTTCTTGGGCGCAGTTCAGTTGCAGGCGAAAACTGAAGTGGCTGCCCTGCCCTGTGGTTTGGGGTTCGAGGCGGCTGTCCATGCGTTCCAGCAGTTGCGTGACGATGGACAGGCCCAGCCCGCTGCCTTCGTAGCGCTGGGCATTGCGGCCGCGGCGGAACGGTTGCAGGAGTTGTTCGAATTCCTGCGGATCGATGCCGATGCCGGTGTCGATCACGCTGAAGCGCAGTTCCACGGTATTGGTGCTCGCACCTGAAGAAGCGCTCACTTCGAAACGGATCTGGCCGTTGCGAGTGAATTTCGCCGCGTTCGCCAGGAGGTTCATGAGGATCTGCCGGAGGCGTTTGAAATCGGCCTCTACCAGTGGCGGCAGGTCATCCGCCAGCACCGCCTCAAAGGTGTTGCCCTGGCGTGCGGCGAGAAAGCCCGCTTCGTCTGCGATCTCAGTGAGGAAGCCGTACAGATAACCCGGCGCGAGGGTCAGTTGCATCTGCTCCAGCTCGCCATGGGAGAACTCGAGCATCTCGTCGATCAGTTCCAGTTGCTGACGGGCGTTGCGCTCGATCGTGGCTTGATAATCGCGGTTGGGGCCGGCGTGCAGCAGCCGCGCGTAGTCGATGATGCGTACCAGCGGCGAGCGCAGGTCGTGGCTGATCCGCGCCATCAACGCACTGCGCGCCGCCAGGGATTCGCGCAACTGCGACGTGCGCAGGGCCACGGTGCTTTCCAGGCGTTCCTGTTCGGCTTGGCGTTGTTGGTCGAGGGTGGACAGGGCGTTTTTTTCACGGTTGCGACTGCGGGCGACTTCCATGATCAACGTACACACCAGCAACGCCACGCCCGCCAGGGTGGACGATAGGCTGTATTTGCTTTGCGGCGACTGCCAGGGCAATTGCTCCTGGGGGAAGAACAGCCGCATTAGCAATTGCCCAAGCAACAGCGCCGGCACCAGCCAGGCCATCCAGTTGTAGCTCAGTCGTGCGCGCCAAGCCATGAAGAGCGTGGCAAGCAGTACGCCATAGAAACTCATCAAGGATATCTGGACGATCTGCGCGCCTTGGACTGGATCGATCTTCAGCCACCAGAGTCGGCCGAGGATGCAGCCCAGCAGCGGCACCCAATAGCTCCAGCCGATGATTCCGGGCAGACGGGCAACCTGCAACAGGACGCGTATGTAGGCCAGGAAGAGTACGAACGAGAACGCGCTGGCGCAGGTCAGCAGCTCGCGTGTCCAGCCGAGTGCGGTGGGCCAATAGATCAGGTAGCCGTTGAGGATGCAGGTCAGCAGGATGTAGCTAAATATCGCGCCCGCGTTCACGGTCAGCAGTTGGGAGCGCAGGATCCAGCCGACGATGAAACCGAACGGGACCACCAGCAGGACAATGCCGAGGGTGAGTCCGTCGCTCAGGTAGGTCTGTTGCTGACTGCGCAGCAGCGCCGGTTCGGACCACAGTTCCGGCTCCAGCAACATCTGGAAATTGCTCGCCACGCGGATGAACAGCGTGGCGCTCTCCCCTGCCGCCAGCGAGACCGGGAACGCCGGCTGACGTGTCGCCGGCTGCGGCCATTCGGCCAAGGGATAGGCGCCGCCGGCGTGGGCATCCTGACCCGGTTGATAGACGCGGATGTCTTCCAGGCGCGGCGCGCCGACCACCAGCAGGCGCGAACACGCCGCAGTACTTGAGTTGCTGAGCTGCACTTTCAACCAGAAGGCGGAGCGGCTGTAGCCTTGGGTCGGCCAGCCTGGGGTTGCGTGGTTGAAATACGTGTTGGGTAGTTGAGTGACTTCTTCCTGGCTCAGGCTGGCCTGGGTGTCCTCGAAAATCTGTATCGCGGGCATCAGGTCCAGGTGGTCAGCCCGGCAGATATCCACAGGCGCGGCGCGCAGCAAGCCTGTGGATAACAACGCTATCGTCAGCAATAAAACCTGTAGGAGCCGCATCAGGCGCGCCCGGCCAACTCGGTTTCGGTGATGCCCAGGGCTTGCTGGCGAAACTGGCTGGGCGTCATGCCGATTCGCTGGCGGAAGGCCGTGGTGAAGTTGCAGGCGTTGCGAAAGCCCACCAGTTCGGCAACGTCTTGCACGCTCATGGCGCTTTCGGAAAGCAGATCCTGGCCGCGCCGCAGTCGTGCGTCGCGAATGTAGGCGAACACGGTCAGCCCCAGGTGCTCGCGAAAGATTCGCGAGAGACGTTTCTCGTGAGTGCCGACTTTTTGCGCCAGTTGGACCAGGGACGGCATGTCATCGAGGTGGTCTTCGATCAACCGCATCGCGGCGCGCAGGACGATCTCATCGCCTTCCGGCTCCGGATCCGCCGGGTTCTGTTGGTGGGTGGGCGGCGCGCGCCAGGTCAATTGCAGGTGGATCTTGATACGCGCCAGCACTTCCTCGGGCGCGCAGGACTTGGGGATGTAATCCACCCCGCCCACGGTGAGCCCTTCCAGGCGTTCGATGGAGCTGTTGGCCGATGACAGGAACAGGATGGGCGTGTGCCGTGTCGCCGGCGCCTCGCGCAACAGCCGGCACAGGCTGAAACCGTTCATGTGCGGCATGTGCACGTCCAGCACGATCAAATCCGGACGCAAGGCCAGTGCCCGCTGATAACCCTGGTGAGCATCGCTGGCCAGGGAAATGCGCCAGGGTTGGGCCTTGAGCAAGATGAGCGTCGCACGGATATCCTCCGGGACGTCGTCGATCAGCAGAATATGCGGCGGCTCGGACGACACCGCCGCGCTTGCCTCCAGAGCCGCCCGCCTTTCGTATCGTCCGTCGTCCATTCGCTACGTTCTCTTATCGTGCGTTTGCCAATTAATTGCCGGAAAGCAACGGTATCGCAACGCAAAATCGATGGATCGGTAAAAATCGTTACACCAATAGCGGCAGGTGCGGCGAAGACTTGAAGGCGCCGATATGTCCATGGCCGCTATGCTGAGGCGATCCTACTTCGACAGGCAGGCTTTGATGATCCAGTGCAAACGCGCCTATGAAACAGCCAGCGCCGAGGATGGCGTACGGGTTCTGGTGGACCGCTTGTGGCCGCGCAATTGCCGCAAGGATGCGTTGGCGATTGCGCAGTGGCTGCCGGAGGTCGGGCCTTCCCATGAGTTGCGCAAGGCGTTCAAGGCGGGGGCGGTTTCGTTTGCCGAGTTCAGCGTGGCGTATCGGCGTGAGCTGGCGGCGCGGCCAGAGCATTGGTGGAAGCTGGTGGATATTGCGCGGGATGGGACGCTGACGTTGGTGTATGCGGCCAAGTCGACGGTTGAGAACAATGCGGTGGTGTTGGCGCAGTGGTTGGAGGATGAGGTGGAGAAACGGGCGGAGGGGAGTTCGCCGGTTTGTTATTTGTCTGAGTTTCCGGAGCTTTGAGTTGATCGTTCCCACGCTCCCGCGTGGGAACGCCGCCAGGGATGCTCCGCGTTCCGCTTCTGCGAGGTGACGCAGAGCGTCACGGGATGCATGCCCACGCAGAGCGTGGGAACGATCAGGGTGCGGCGGCGGAGGAAGATCGTTCCTCACGCTCCGCGTGGGAACGCCGCCAGGGACGCTCCGCGTTCCGCTTCTGCGAGGTGACGCAGAGCGTCACGGGATGCATGCCCACGCAGAGCGTGGGAACGATCAGGGTGCGGCGGCGGTGGAAGATCGTTCCTCACGCTCCGCGTGGGAACGCCGCCAGGGACGCTCCGCGTTCCGCTTCTGCGAGGTGACGCAGAGCGTCACGGGATGCATGCCCACGCAGAGCGTGGGAACGATCAGGGTGCGGCGGCGGTGGAAGATCGTTCCTCACGCTCCGCGTGGGAACGCCGCCAGGGACGCTCCGCGTTCCGCTTCTGCGAGGTGACGCAGAGTGTGGGAACAATCAATGCACTGCACAGACCTCTCCACGGGGTAATTGGTTTGCTTAAGTTCGGCGGCGTGCGGCTAAGATGGCGCGCAGAGAAACCACAAGGAAGACAGCCGCGATGCAATCGCCATTTGATCCGTTGGTTCATATCGATTGGAAAACACCGGGCAACGACTTGCTCGGGCTGTTGCAACATTACTATCCCGACATCGGTGTGTTTTCCGGCCCGGAATTCGAGGCGTTGTTGGATGAGCTGTCCAACGAGATGCCCGAGGTCTGCTTCGAGGCGCTGGCGCCGGTGTTGGCGGCTCAGGGTTACGACTTGTGGAACCTGGATGCCGGTGGCGATGATTATCGGCCGGTGATTGTCCCGGTCGATCAGCGCGAGGCGTTTGCACAACACTGGCGGGAACAAAACGCAGAGCCAGGCTACACGCCAACGTTGATCGAGCCGCCGAAACCTGTCGCAGTCGAGCGCAAAAAACCCAAGGCCAAACGCAGCAAGTTGAATTGGCTGCAGGAAGTCCATGACTATCCCGGCACCACCTATGTGCATGAATACAACTACCGCAACGGTTGGGCCGCCATCACCGAGCAGGACGAAGACCAGTGGTTGTGCTTCCTGATCGATTACAACCAGTGGCCGCCCGCCGAACAGGACATGCTCGAACACCGGACCGATGGCGTGGACGGCGCGGACTTGCAGCTCATCGATGCCGATGCCCAGCGCAGCCTGTGGAAACGTCGGGTCGTACGCGGCGATTACAGTGCGGATGACCGTTACCAGTACGAGATTCGGCAAGGCGATGAGATCGCGACGTTCGGACCTGCCGGGGTGCAGTGGCCGGAGGTTGAACAGCCCTGCGTGGTGGTGGGCTCGGAGATATTCGAACGCCAGCGTATTTACGAACCCGAGCATTTGACGCGGATCTGGCGGATCACGGCGGACAGCAGCGAGGTGATTTTCGAGTACGCGGATGAACTGACGATTCTGCCCATCGGCCCTGGCCGCTTGCTGTTCATGCAGCACAACGGCCCGAAGTGCTGGGTCTGGAATCAAGACCCGCCGCACCAGGCCATCGTCGCCAAACCGATGCCCGCTGAGGCCTATAAGCTGCGGGCCTCAACCGCGTACCTGGGGGGTGACGAGATCCTGCTGTTCAGCGAAGGCGCGCGGCAGAACGTCGAGCACTCGGGTTATCAGGAGACGGTGCTGTTGGCGTGGCGCTTCAACTTCATGACTGGCACTGCGACAAAGGCGACATTGGATGGTTTCGGCAGTGAACTGCGCCAGGACACGCGCCTGCTCGTCACGCAGCCCAAGCAGGTCATTACCTTGCGCACGTTTCACGGGCAGCTTCATGTGTCCCGGGGGCATGGGGATTGGTGGGTGTGGAGTTATCGCGCCAATACGTTTGGGTCGCAGACGCTGGCGTGGTTTTGGAATCAACGCAGCAATGAGGTGGTGAAGCTGTCGACCAAGGACATCCCGCGTATTAAACCGGATGTTCGTTACGTGCCGGCGCAGGATCGGTACCTGGCGTTTGAGACAGAGTTTGTGGCGCGGTTGCCGGAGTTCAGTGAGATGGTTGAGGCCAAGGGGTGTGAGGTTTTGGTTTTTGAGTGAGACGGTTACGCAGGAGCTTTTGTGGCGAGGGAGCAAGCGCCCTCGCCACAGGTTTGCTTAGATACTTAGCACGCCGCGAAACCCGCGCGCCGCGTAATACGACTGCACGCCATTGTGGTAGATGAACACCCGGCCATAACGGTAGTCGCCAAAAATCGCCCCATCGAGCGAGCGAAGCGCTGGAGGGGTTGCCAGCCAACTGGATGTCTTGGCATCAAACTCACCGAGCGTTTGCAGAGCTCGGTACTGGTCTTCCGTCAGCAGGGCGATACCCATTTCTTCGGCCATTTCGACGGCACTGCCCTTGGGCTTGTTCTCCTTGCGTGCATCCAGGGCGGCGCGGTCGTAGCAGAGGCTTCGGCGACCGGTTGGGCTTTCTTTGGCGCAATCGCAGAAGGTGACAGCGCCGGTTTTCGGATCGAGGCCGATCACGTCCGGCTCGCCTCCGGTGGCTTCCATGGCCTGGAGGGACTTCAGGGCATTGGGGTTGGCTTCAAGCCGGGCTTGGATGTCGGCCCAAGAGATACCTGGGTGGCGTTGGGGATTTTGGTCGAAGCGGGCCTTCAGGGTGTTGAGCAAACTTTCTTGTTCTTGTTTTTTCATGGTCCTGGAATCCATTGATGGTCGGTTGCAAGCCCCGCACTTATTGCCCACAGGAGGCTAGAATAAAGACCTGCCCGGTGGTACTCACCTGCGTAATGCCAAGGCTTCCTATCGGGGTAAAGGGATAGCTGCCGGTCGTCAAGGTCAATGGTTTAGAGTCGAACTCGGTATCCGGCGTAAAAAACAATGTGGTTTTTACGCCGTCTCGCCGTTCTTTGGGCGCCAGCGCCAGGTTTTTTTATTCAGCGCTTCGTCTTGATTGGTGTAGTCGTTAAGGTGGTTCATTGGAATCCCTCCCGATGTTGCATTCAGAGCGAATACTTCACTCTAGACAGCGTATTTCACACCGTCCAGCGAGGGGCCTTGTTCCACGTTGCCCGCCAAAATGAGGCCTGAGTGCTGCCCAATGGTTACAGAAAACGCTTCAGACTCGTCCCTGAGTTTTCGTCCAGCCAACCTTGATCAAGACAGCGACGTTTGCGTGCATTTCTTCGAGGACATGCTGCTGTGTGCGTTTGGTTGCGCACAACAGCTACACGGTCCCGATGGTAGGCAGCGATACCTTCAGTCGCTGCAAGAAAAAGCAGCCGCGGTTCCTGGCAGCGTTGTCCATGCCTGGGATGAAACACGGATTGTGGGACAGATAGAGATATCGCTGCTGAAGACAGAACCTGCAGTGGGTTACATCCACTTTTTCTATCTCATCCCTGACTGGCGATCACGCGGTGCCGGGAAGTTGCTGTTGGCTTACGCGACCGACTTTCTTGCGGGGCTGGGCTGCGAGCGGATGAGATTGTCGGTGAGCGAAACGAACCAGAGGGCGGCGCAGTTTTATAGCCACCATGGTTGGACTGATATCGGGCCCAGACAGGACAAGCCAGAACTGCGCTTGCGCTTGATGGAAAAGCCCATTGGCTAAGGGCCTGTGGTGCAAAATCGGACTTTGAGATTCTGGCTCCTCGAAAAAGAGCGCGTCGTATCGGAAGGGGAAATGACTTCCTTGAAGTACCCGGCGCTCAAGATAATGCCTTCACACTCCTTCAGTTAAGCACTGAACTGCTTGATCCAATCAAGGCCTGCCACGGTAGAGCCGGCGGGACGGTATTCACAGCCGATCCACCCTTGGTAGCCACGCCGCTCCAGGTCTGCGAACAAAGCCGCAAAATCCATGCTCCCCGTCCCTGGTTCATGACGCCCCGGACAGTCGGCAATTTGTACATGGACGGTTCGGTCATAGAAACGAGCCAGGATATCCGCCGCGTCCCCGGTCAGCCGTTGGGCATGGTAAAGATCGAGGATCAGCCCAACACTCGGGAACGTCTCCAGCACCTGCTGCGCCCTGCTGAAGTCGGACATGTAGTAGTCCGGCATTTCCTGCACGCAGATGACTTCGATCAACGGCCGCAACCCCTGGTCTTCGAGAAATTTGACGGCGTACTCCAGATTGCGCCCATAGATAAGCGCGGCGTCTTCCTGAGTCGTAACGCCCGACATGATGTGGACATCCGAACACGCCAGCGCCTTTGCATAGCGAGCAGCCTGGAGCAAGCCGCTGCGAAACTCCTCGTCCTTGCCGTGCAAGGCTGCGATGCCTTTGGTCACGCCAGCCGGTGCAGCGAACTGGATCAACGGCAGGTTGTGTCGAGTCAGATGATCGGCCAGAAGACTGGCGTCGAACTCATAGGGCGACGGGAATTCCACCGCGCGAAAGCCCGCAGCAGCGGCGGCTTCGATGCGTTGTAGAAAAGGCACTTCATTGAATTGAAAACCGAGATGAGCGTTGAACTTGGGCATTGGGTAAATCATCCATCCTGGGAAGAAACGAAATCATCCGTTTAGAGCAACTTGCGCAGCGCCAGCACGGCACTGTCGGGTGTGGTCAATACCGGTAGTCCGGAGCGAGCCTGGGCCTGTTCGGCAGCACTGGTCATCGAAAACTGGGCGAAACAGATCAGGTCGCAACCCTCGACCCGGGCGGCCATTTCCACGATGGCGGCATCGTGGGCTTGCGGGTTGCCGTCTTTCAACGCCTGCAATGCCCCCGAAACGAAATAGGGCACCACTTCCACCGCGCGGCCACTGCGCTCTGCCGCTTGCTTGAACTCGGGCATCATCGAGGTAATGGTGGGTTCGAACGTTGCCAGCACAGCAATGCGCGATGCCTGGCTCAGCGCCTGGTCGATCATGGCTTCGTTCGGCTTGAGCACGGGAATGGCCACCTCGGGTTTAACCAGGTCGATGGCATCACCAAAGGCCGAGCAAGTAAACAGAATGGCATCCGCCGCGCTTTGTACGGCGTAATGGGACAGCGTCAGGAAGCGCGCTTTCATGCTCGTGGTCAACTCGCCCTCTTCCACCCGGTCCTGGGGCAACGAGTCCTCGAGCAAATTGATGATCCGTGCCTGCGGCCAATGCCGGGTAAAAGCCGCCGTGATGGGCTCGATTGCCAAAGGGGTTGCGTGGATCATGAAAATTCTTGGAGCCTTCATGCTCATGTGCCTCGATAAGGTTTTTCGGCCAGCAGCAACTACCGCTCAGCCTCTCCCTGTGGATAAATGTCGCTCACATTCAACGACAACTTTGCCGCCACTTCTTGTCCGTCGGCTTTGCTGAAGCGCAACTGAAATTCCTGGTACGCAGGACCGGCCCGCCAACGGTCAACTTTCAGGTTTTGGTGGAGGGTACTTTCGCCGGGTTCGAGCTGCCCGAACAGCGGATAGCCTGCATTGGTAAACAGTTGCTCCGCTTCATACCAGTCCATCTCCTTGTGCAAGGCTACGAGCGGCTCCACCATTGCCCATGCCGCCGGAGATACTTTTTGCCCGACATCCAGGAAGACCACCTTGCTTTCTTTCGCGGCGATCAGGAATGGCAAAGTCATGGACTCGCCCGTCGAATCGAACAGCTTTGAATTCATGCCGGCGTACGCGTCACTGCTATTTCCCCTGCGTTCCGATATTCGCCAGCCGATAACGCTTTCCGGGTTGAAGCTGTTATTGGTGAGGATGATTTTGTAGCGCTGCTTGAACAGCACCTCCTGGTCATCCTGGTAGGCTTTGTAGAAGGACACTTTGCTGTGTTCAGCGCCGACCCGGATGATGAGTGGAGTTCTGCGGCTGGCGACGCTGTCCTGGTATTGCTGGTAGCTGAAGTAGGCTGAGGCGATGGAGACGATCAAAGCCAGTGTTGCAATGGCGTCTGTTCGAGTGAGGGAATTGAACCATTTCATCATGAGGTGGCGCGTCCGGGCATTGGTGTTGGCTAAAATGACGTCATCGCGAACAGGCTCGCTCCCACAATCATCAGTGTTCGCAGCATTTTGTCTCACCAGAATCCTGATTCCCCATCAAACCAGGACATTCACTCTCTCCCCCCGTCTGTGAATGGGTCATGAGCCCACGATAGGACTGAGGCAGGTTGCCAGCGCGGAAGCGAATCTTGCCATCACCATGGGGTGTACGCTGGCGTACGACTTGGCTGGGTATCCGGTATAGGGGTCCTTGATTGGCAACCTTGCCTGATCGGCGTCTACGTTTGCTTGGGCGCGGCCGTCGCGCCAGGCAATATCACCACGTCACTGCGTTGCGTGATGATGCAGACATGTGAATGTTCTGGCCATTGGCCCAGGTGCGTGCCGCTCAAGTCACCGGGGCACAGCAGAAGAACATCCCCAAGGGAAAAGAGTGGAAAGGCCTCTACAACCGGGAGATCCAGGCTCGCGTCCACCGTTCCCCAGCTCGCCGGATCAAAGTCTTTGGCCTCAAAATTCTTCAACAACCGATATTTGAGTGGAGTCGTCTCACGCACCCCCATCATCCCCGCCGCCTTGAACACCACGGTAGAGCTCGCGCCCGGATACGTGGCGACAACCACCAAGGTGACAAGCAATGCCGATCCGAACGACAACAGTCCGCGGGCGACGATATGTTTTTTGCTCACGAAGAAGATCAAGGCTGGTAAGAACAGCAAGACGACCGCCACCATGGAAATGACCATCAGCGAGTTGATCGCTTCCGGGGTGTCTTTGCCCGTGTACGACTTCAGCAATATCAACATCGGGTAGACGGCGGCGAAAACGGCGATTATCAAAATAGAGTAGGCAAAAAAGAATACGCCTGCCTGATGCCACCAAACCCCAAGGCCTTTGAGGTTGTTAAAGAGGGACACCAACTTCAAGGCCATTCGAATTCTTTGCGATTTCAACGATAAGCCCAAGACCGCGCTCATGCCTGAAAGGATGACCAAGGCGACAATCCAATGCTCGAGCTTAGGCGCCTGGAACGCAAAGGCCACAAAAATCAACGACCCCACGACCGCCGCCCAGAAAAACCAGCGAGCAACCGTTGGCCTGAGGTTGGGCGTCTGGTTGAAAAAAGACACGGCTAAGGCGTAGAACATGGTAGTGACACACATCACCACCATGTAAAGAAACAGGACAAAGGCAACCACTCCCATCCACGGAAGCAATGCAGAGAGCTTCTTATCGAACACCAGCGGTAAAAGGTCGATCCGATCGATCGCCTTCGCGTACGTCATCAGGATTCCAAAACTGAGCACCGCACTGATTAACGCCCCCAGACTGCCTATCAGGCCCCAATGCTCCGCCATCAATTTCAGCGCCGCGTAGATATCCTGTTGGAATGAGGCAGGTTTCTGTTTCTCGTCCGTTGTGCCGAATTCTTGCTCCATTACCTTTTCCTTTTCCATTCCAAACTGAACAATGAGGAGAAACACAGATGGATGCGCACGTCTCCAGAATCACCCTATCGACCGCACGTCGATGACCTTTAGCCTGCAGGATACCGGGCGTAAAGGGGAGCTGGTTCGCGATGCGACCGGTCTAACCTGCGATGTTGAATGTGCTGCCGTTTTCGCGAGCAAGCTCGCTCCCACAGTTTTTTGTGTTGAGATGACATTCCAGCATGAATAGCTAAGGTGAAGTAACCCGTAGCGTCCATCACTGAGCACATGAGGCCCGTATGAAGAACTTCACGATTCAACGTATTGACCACATCGTCCTGCGCGTAAAAGACATCGAGCGCAGCCTCGCTTTCTACACGTCGGTGCTTGGTTGCGAGCTCAAGAAGCGCCGGGACGATCTTGGCATGATTCATCTGGGCACCGGTGTTTCGATGATTGACCTGGTAGCCGTCGACGGGCCTCTCGGTCGCCAGGGCGGGCCGGCGGCCGGGAAGCAAGGGCACAACGTCGATCACCTCTGCCTGCGTATCGAGCCGTTTGATGAACAAGCCCTCCTCGCGCATCTGGCTTCAGCTGGCCTGGAGGTTGAGAAAGCGCAGAAGCGCTATGGCGCGGAGGGCAAGGGTTGGTCGATTTACTGCTTCGATCCGGACGGCAACCAGATCGAGTTGAAGGGGCCGGCGTTGGAGCCTTGAGCAGCAACTGGCGAGCGCTCCCACAGGGGGTTGGCGGTGGACACTGAGTTTGCCGATCAGGTCAGGAGGTGTTTGGAGATTACCTTGGATATTTCCACAATGCCGGTCTTGCCGGTGAATTCGAATTTCACTTTGCCCAGGGATGAAAAGTAGATCTCCAGTTCAGAGTCCAGGTCGAAGGTGCCGGAGGTTTCGACCGAGTAGGCGACGATGTTTTTGTAGGGTAAGGAAGTGAAGTCTTTTTTGCTGCCGGTGATGCCTTGCACGTTCACCGCGATGATGCGTTTGTTGGTGAAGACCACACCGTCGCGCATCGATTTGTAAGCGTCGATGACCTGTTCACCGTCCAGCAGCAGCGCCGTGACGCGCTCGGCATATTCGTCGTTTTGCTTGAGCTTGAAGAAGCCTTTGTTGTTGAAGTCGATCATCGATAAGTCCTTGTCGAGAAGAAAATAGTATTGCCTACAGCCCAGCGGCAGGTGATGGACGCAATAGTGGCACTTCAGTAGCATTCGCCAACTTTATCGATCCTTCAAGGATGACCCATGCTCGCCCTGCCTCGCCGTCCTGCCCCGTTATTAGCATTGTCCGCGTTGTTTGTATTGCTCGGCGGTTGCAGCGTCAATGGCAGTTACCCCGATGCCATCGAACCGGACGCCGCCAAGTTGCGGTTCGTCGCCAATACCAGCAACGCCACGCTGGATTATTTCGACGCGGCCCATTGCGACGGGCAAACCACCGGCATTCTCAACAATATGCTGCTGAGCGATACCGCGCGGCGGGTGGGGATGAGCGTTCCGGCGCCCAAGGATGCCAGGGGTTATTTGGAGGTCAAGCTCAAGCCGGGTGAGCAGATTCACCTGCGCACCAACATGAACAGCGGTTATGCCGTGTGCGGCAAGGGCTTCAACTTTACGCCCGAGGCCAATGCCGAATACGAGGTGACGTTCAAGTCCGAGAAGAACTTCTGCCTGACTCAGTTGCAACGCTTGCAACGGGTCGACGGCAAGGATGTGCGCACACCGATCCCGATCCTGAAAAAAGACTTTCCCGCCTGCGCCGGTCGCAATGCGCTGTTCCCCAAGACCTACCCGGACACGCCCCATCGCCTGGAGCTGATGAGCCGGGTCATCGATAAAAGCCTGGTCGTCACGGTGAAGACCGATCCGGCCAAGGAAAAAGTCGAGAGTTATTCGCCAGAGAAGCTGGACACCCTGATCAGCGAACGCAAGGCCAAGCTCGGCTTCGACCTGCCGGCTGACTACTGGACGCTGTACCGGGAAAACCTGAAGACGTTTGGCGATGATATGGCGCAGAACAAGGCGCACTCGATGGAACGCTTCAAAGACGAATACCAGACGCGCCTGCGGCAGTTGAAGGACGAGCAGTTGGAACAGTGGGCGTTGCCCAAAACCGCCAATGCCAAGCCGGAAAAAGCCGAGATCGACCTGGACGTCGCGATGATGGTGGAGTACTTCCGGATCGGGAATGGGGTGACGGTCGAAGCGGTAGGTCATCACTTGGAGAGGATGGCGCAGATGGATGAGCGTTACGGGGTATGTGCGCGGTTTGCGGAGTGCTGGAAGCGCAACTAGCAAGCGAATGGGCCACCGTCATCGCGAGCAGGCTCGCTCCCACAGGGTTCTGCGGTGGGAGGTTATTGCGCCGTCGACTCGACCACACCCCGAACCCGCTGCAGCATATTGATCAAGTGCAAACGCATCGACGCCCGCGCCGCTTCGGAATCACGTCGCGCCAACGCCGCGTAGATCTGCTCGCGCTCACGCACCACCGACGCCCGATTTTCACCCGTCACCGCCGGCCCGGCCTGTTGCACGACCGCGATCAGGCTATTGCCCACATGGGCCATGGCGTCGATGAAAAAACTGTTGCCTGTGCACTGGGCAATCTGCAGATGAAACGCGAAATCGACCCGCGCGCTTTCGTCATCCGTTGCGCTAAAGGCACTCGCTGCATCCAGCGCTTCACGCATCGCCACCAGTTGCTCCGGCGTGGCCCGTTGCGCGGCAATGCCGGCCGCTTCAACTTCCAGGCTCAGGCGCAGTTCGATGACGGCCAACGCATCGTAGGCGCCGCCCTTGACGTGCTTGCTGCCCTGGAAATCCCCCGGGCGAGCGGTGTCGACCACGAAGGTGCCAATGCCGTGGCGCGTCTCCACCAAGCCTTCGGCCTGGAGCCGCGACATGGCTTCGCGAACCACCGTCCGACTGACGCCGCGTTCCTTGATGATGACCTGTTCGGTCGGCAGTTTGCTGCCCGCGGGCAGTTCGCCGGCCAGTATCTGCTGCGTCAGGTCGACCACCAGTTGCTGAGTCATGCTCAGGCGTCGATCGGGTGTGACATGGTCCATTGCACCTATCCATTAAAGCCAGACGATCGCGGCATTATAGCCGCGACCTCGCGGCGAAACGCACTATAATGCCCGCTGATCACTCAAGAGCAAGCCGATGACGGATCAAGCGTTATCTCCACTGAACAAGCCGCGCCGCCTCGCCGAAACCCTGGTCGACCGCTTTGCCCAGCGCATGCGCGACGGCATTCTCAAGTGCGGCGAAAAGCTCCCCACCGAAGTGCACATCATGGAGGCCGAAGGCGTCAGTCGTTCGGTGGTGCGTGAGGCGCTGTCGCGCTTGCAGGCGGCGGGGCTGGTGGAGACGCGGCATGGCGTCGGCACCTTTGTCCTCGACATGCCGGCGCCGGAGGGCTTCACCTTGGGGCCGGCGACGATTGCGACGTTGTCGGATGTGCTCAACCTGTTGGAGTTTCGCCTGAGCCTGGAAGTCCAGGCCGCTGGCATGGCCGCCGAGCGCGCAACGCCTGAAGCCCTGGCCGAACTGGCCCAGGCCCTGGAGGCGTTGCTGCAAGGCCCGGAAAAATCCGGCACCACCATCAATGCCGATTTCCAGTTCCATCTGAAAATCGCCAAGGCCGCCGGCAATTACTACCTGATCGACATCATGAAGCACCTGGGCACGAAGCTGATCCCGCGTACGCGCATGAACTCTGCCTACTCCGGGCAAAGTGATCGAAGTGCTTATCTTCAGGGGATCAACGCCGAACACCAGCAGATTTTCGACGCGATCGTCAGTGGGAACGTCGATGCAGCGCGGGCGGCCATGTACCTGCATTTGAGCAACAGCCGCATGCGCCTGTGTGAAACCCAACAACGCCAGGCGTTCTACAACGAATAACCCACACTCCTTCTGTGGGAGCCGAGCTTGCTCGCGATGACGGCGATACATCCAACATCATCGGCACAGGCAGACCGCTATCGCGAGCAAGCTCAGCTCCCACAGAGGAGCTATGGTGAACGCCTGATCTGTGAACGCTCGAAAACCAGTGTGGGAGCCGAGCTTGCTCGCGATGACGGCGAGACATTCAACATCATCGGCACAGGCAGACCGCTATCGCGAGCAAGCTCAGCTCCCACAGGGGAGCTATGGTGAACGCCTGATCTGTGAACGCTCGAAAACCAGTGTGGGAGCCGAGCTTGCTCGCGATGACGGCGAGACATTCAACATCATCGGCACAGGCAGACCGCTATCGCGAGCAAGCTCAGCTCCCACAGGGGAGCTATGGTGAACGCCTGATCTGTGAACGCTCGAAAACCAGTGTAGGAGCCGAGCTTGCTCGCGATGACGGCGATACATTCAACATCATCGGCACAGGCAGACCGCTATCGCGAGCGAGCTCAGCTCCCACAGAGGAGCTATGGTGAGCGCCTGATCTGTGAACGCTCGAAAACCAGTGTGGGAGCCGAGCTTGCTCGCGATGACGGCGATACATCCAACATCATTGGCACAGACACACCGCCATCGCGAGCAAGCTCAGCTCCCACAGGGGATCTATGGTGAACGCCTGATCTGTGAACGCTCGAAAACCAGTGTGGGAGCCGAGCTTGCTCACGATGACGGCGATACATCCAACATCATTGGCACAGACACACCGCCATCGCGAGCAAGCTCAGCTCCCACAGGGGATCTATGGTAAGCGCCTGATCTGTGAACGCCCGAAAACCAGTGTGGGAGCCGAGCTTGCTCGCGATGACGGCGATACATCCAACATCATCGGCACAGGCAGACCGCTATCGCGAGCAAGCTCAGCTCCCACAGGGGAGCTATGGTGAACGCCTGATCTGTGAACGCTCGAAAACCAGTGTAGGAGCCGAGCTTGCTCGCGATGACGGCGATATATTCAACATCATCGGCACAGACACACCGCCATCGCGAGCAAGCTCAGCTCCCACAGGGGATCTATGGTAAGCGCCTGATCTGTGAACGCTCGAAAACCAGTGTGGGAGCCGAGCTTGCTCGCGATGACGGCGATACATCCAACATCATTGGCACAGACACACCGCCATCGCGAGCAAGCTCAGCTCCCACAGGGGATCTATGGTGAACGCCTGATCTGTGAACGCTCGGCTCCCACAAGTTGATCCCAGTGCTACCACAACTTAGAAAAAGTTGTATTGAATGCCGACCCGCAGGCGCAGTTGGCGATCACTGTCGACCGAGTTGACCTTGATATCGCCCACTTCAAAGAACGGTGCCCAGCGCTTATCCCACTTGTACTTGACCACGGCATTCTGTTCATAGTCATCGGTGCCGCCGTTATAACGGATGTAGTTGGCATCGAAGTACGTCAGTTGATACTCATAAGCCCACGGCCCTTGATCGGCGTAGTTGACGTAGACGTCGTAGCGATTGATTTTCTGATCGTCCTGGCCGTTGTCCGGCACGTCATGATCAACCTTGTCACGGTCCAGCTTGGACGAATCGTAGCGGTAGCGACCGGCGATGCTCAGTTCCTTGGTGATCTTGTAGCCCAGGCGCATGCCCAATTTGTAGGTGGTGGATTCCTCATCGCTCTCCATGGCGAACGAGGGCGTCAGCGTCCAGCGGTCATCGATCTTGTGCTGATAGTTGACGGTGAATTCATGGCCGCTGCCAACGGTGTTGTCGAAGGCGACGTCTTCGCGATCACCGGCGGTCTTGTATTTGAGTTCACCTTCCAACCCAATGCCGTTGTCCAGCCGCATGCCGAACTTGGCGCGGTCGGCATGCATGCGCGACTGTTCCGCATATTGATGGCGAACGTTGATATAACCGGTATCGGCCTGTGCAACAACCGACGTGAACAACGAAGCGATGGACAGAACTACGAGGGACTTTTTCATGTTTTTTATTCTTGTTGGTTTAATAGTTAGTTGGGGTAAACGCCAAATCACAGGCGAGCGCGTGCGCGGCATTGATACCTGGGGCTCAACGTCTTTTACGGGTTAAAACAAGTACAACTCGTCAGTTAAAAAACTCAGACAGCGATGGGTACACGTTGTATGTCGCGACTGGCTTGCACCAGCAAACGGGTGTACGCATGGACAGCGCCGTCGCTCGCCAGCAGGTGACTGTCGAGCGTCTCCACCACCCTGCCCTGCTGCATCACTGCCAGCCGATCACACAGGTGCGCCACCACCGCCAGATCATGGGTGACCATCAGGTAGGTCAGCCCTTCCTGGCGACGCAAGTCGGCCAGCAGGTTGAGGATCTCCGCCTGCACCGAGACATCCAGCGCCGAGGTCGGCTCGTCCAGCAACAGCACCCGGGGACGCAGGATCAGCGCACGGGCAATCGCCACCCGTTGGCGCTGACCGCCGGACAACTGATGCGGATAGCGGAAGCGGAAGCTGTCGTTCAAGCCGACCTTGCGCAGGATCTCGCTGACCTTCTGCGCACGCCCGTCGATGCCGTGGATGCGCAGCGGTTCCTGCAACGCGGCATCGACGGTGTAGCGCGGATGCAACGAAGCATACGGGTCCTGAAACACCATCTGCACGGTGCGGTAGTGATTCAGCGGCAGGTTGCGCGTGACGGCTTGCCCTGCGACCCGCAGTTGTCCACTCCAATGCTGGTACTGCCCGGCCAGGCAGCGCAGCACGGTGGTCTTGCCCGAACCGGACTCCCCCACCAGGCCGAATGCCTCACCTTCGGCGACGCTCAAATCGACGTCGTGCAATACCGCGTTCAGTGCCGCGCCGGAGCCAAAACTGAGGTTCAGGCCGGCGATTTCAATCATGCTCATGACAGGCTCCTCAAGCATTCAACCAGTGTGGGTCACGCTGCAGCACCGGCAACGTGGCGCGCGGATGGTCCAGGCTCGGCAATGCGGCCAACAGGCCCTGGGTGTAAGGATGGGTGGCGTTACCCAGGTCGGCGGCGGCAATCGACTCGACCACGCGACCGGCGTACATCACCAGCACGCGGTCACAGAAATGCCGCACCAGATTCAAATCGTGACTGATGAAAATCAGCCCCAGGTCACGCTCGCTGACCAACTCTTCCAGCACGTTGAGCACCTGGCGGCGCACCGACACGTCCAGCGCCGAAGTCGGTTCGTCGGCGATGATCACCTGGGGATCGGTGATCACCATCATGGCGATCATGATCCGCTGGCCCATGCCGCCCGAGACCTCGTGGGGGTACAGTTCATAGACCCGCCGAGGGTCGCGAATGTGCACCTTGGCGAGCATGTCCAGGGCGCGTTCGCGGGCCTCGCGATGGGGCACTTTGTGATGGGCCAGGTAGGCCTCGGCGATTTGTTCGCCGACCCGCACCACGGGGTTCAGCGAGTACTTTGGGTCTTGCATGATCATCGACATGCGCGCGCCGCGAATCGCCTGGATCTGCTTTTCGCTGGCGGCCAACAGGTCGATGTCGGCGAAGCGCAACGTCTTGGCGGTGACCCGCGCGGTCGGCGGATGCAGACGCAAAAGGCTGCGGCCGACGGTGGATTTGCCCGAGCCGGATTCACCAACGATGGCGAGTTTTTCCCGGCCCAGGGTGAACGACACGTCACGCACCGCCAGGGAGGTTTTGCCGGCGTTGCGAAACTCCACGCACAAGTCCTGTACCGCAAGTTTTATCTCAGTCATGGGGCTGTCCTCAGGATTGGCTGCGGGGGTCAAGGACGTCGCGCAAGCCGTCGCCCAACAGGTTGAAAGCCAGGCTGACCAGCATGATCGCCGCACCGGGCGCCGCCACCAGCCACCAGCTTTCGAGCATGTAGCGCCGCCCGGTGGAGATCATCGCGCCCCACTCCGGCAACGGTGCCTGGGCGCCGAGGCCGAGAAAGCCCAGGGCGGCGGCGGTGAGGATGATGCTCGCCATGTTCATGGTCAGGCGGATGATCACCGACGACAGGCACATTGGAATGATGTGCCGCAGGATGACCCGGGTACTGGATGCACCCTGGAGCTGTACCGCGACGACGAAGTCGGCGTTGCGCAACGGCAGTGTTTCGGCGCGGGCAAGCCGGGCAATCGGCGGCCATGCGGTGAGTGCGATGGCGATTACTGCGTGCTCCAGCCCCGGGCCGAGGGCGGCGATGAACGCCAGCGCCAGGACCAGGCTGGGGAACGAGATGAAGATGTCGGTGATGCGCATGAACAGGCTGTCGACCCAGCCACCGAAGTAACCGGAAACCGTCCCGACCAGCAGGCCGATGGGGCCGACAATCACCGTCACCAGCAAGACGATGTACAGGGTGATGCGCGAGCCGTAGACGAGCCGGGCGAACACATCGCGACCGTATTCGTCAGTGCCGAACCAGTGCGCGCTACTGGGTGCCTGCAACGCGCCGGCGAGGTTCTGCAGCAACGGATCGTGGCCGGCGATCCAGGGAGCAAAAGCCGCGACCAGCATCAGGGTCGAGACAACGACCAGGCCGGCGAAGGTCATCGGGTTGCGCAGCAGGAAACGCAGCAGGCGCAAGGTGCTGGCGGCCATCGCTGCGGTACTGGAAGCGGGCAGCGCGGCGGCGGGTGCGCTGGAAGCCAGGGGCAGGTTCATTAGCGAGTCCTCGGGTCGAAGATCTTGTACAGCGCGTCGCTGATCAGGTTCAGCGTCACGAAGATGAGGCCGATCAACAGCACGCAGGCCATCACCGCGTTCATGTCACCGAGCAGCAAACTGCTGGTCAGGTACTGGCCGAAGCCCGGCCAGGCGAACACGGTTTCGATCAGCACCGCGCCCTCCAGCAGGCCGCCGTAGGCCAGCGCGACGATGGTCAGCAACTGCACGCGGATGTTGCCGAACGCATGACCCCAGACGATGCGCCGCTGGGACAAACCCTTGACCCGGGCGGTGATGATGTATTCCTGGGACAGCTGCTCGAGCATGAAGCTGCGGGTCATGCGGCTGATGTAGGCGACCGAGTTGAAGCTGAGGATTACCGCCGGCAACAGGATATGGCGCAACGCACTGCGAAAAGCCTCCCAGTCGCCGGACCAGGCGGTGTCGATCAACAACAGCCCGGTGTGTCTCGGGATCAGCCCGTCATAGGCCAGGCCGATGCGCCCGACGCCACCGGCCCAACCCAGCCAGGCGTAGAACACCAGGAAAGCCATCATGCCGATCCAGAAAATCGGTGTGGAATAACCGAACAGGGTAATCAGGCGCGCGATATGGTCACCGGCACGTCCCTGATGAGTCGCGGCGTAGACACCCAGCGGCAGGCCCGCCAACACGCCGAACAGAATGGCCAGGGTCGCCAGTTCCAACGTAGCCGGGAAGACCCGGGCGATGTCGGTGATGACCGGGTTGCCGGTCAGCAAGGCCATGCCGAAATCACCGTGCAACAGGTCACCGAGGTAGATCGCGAACTGGGTCCACAACGGTTTGTCCAGGCCCAGCTCTTTGTACACCTGGGCGTAGGCCGAGGCGTCGGCGTCCGGGCCGACGATGGCCAGCACCGGGTCCAGGGGCATCACTCGCCCGATGAAAAAAGTCAGTAGCAGCAACCCCAGCAACGTCACCGCCACCGAGCCGCCGCGCCGGGTCGCCGAAGCGGCCCGGGTGGTCCAGATTGAAAAGGATGCAGTCGACATGTTCATTCCTGCCTTGGCCCTGTGGCCGTCGATTTCAGCGCTGCTTGTAGACGTCCCGAAGACGCGTGGTGGCGGCGGTGTGGCCGATGTAGTTGCGCACATCCGCATGGATCACCACTTCGTCCACCATCTGTGAGACCGGCATGATCGCCCCGGCCTGTTGGTCGTAGAGGGTCTGGATCTGCGCGTAGATTTCGCGCTGGTGCTCGGGGTCACGCTCGCGCTCGGCTTGCTCGATCAATTGATTGAGCTGCGGGTTGAAAAACGAGGTGCGCCAGCCCTGGAAGTTGCTCAGCTTGGCTTCGGTGCGGTTGTCCGGGTTGTACACCAGGGCCCGCAGGCTCGAGTGCGGGTGACGCTCCGCCCCACCACCGCCACGACCGACGAGGATGTCGAATTGGCGGTCGCGCATCGCCCCATAGATCTGGTTGCCAGTGCCGGTGATGATCGTCGCCTGGATGCCCGCCTGGGCCAGTGTCGCCTGCAGGCTGGTGGCGATGTTGATGAACGGTGGATCGGTCAGCGAACGGATGGTCACCTTGAAGCCTTCGGCATGTCCGGCCGCCGCCAGCAGGCGCTTGGCCTCGACCACATCCAGGCGATAGCCCGGATCCTCCAGGCGTGCAGGCAGCCCCAACTGCAACGGCCGCTGATTGATCACGCCGTAGTGCGGCATCACCACATCGTTGATGCCCTGGTAGTCGATCAGCAGGCGGATGGCCTGGCGCACGCGGATGTCCTGGAACAACGGTTGCTGCATGCTCATCGCCACGTAATACAGCGTGCCGCGGGCGATGCTCTGGATGCGCACTTCTTCGACCTTGCCCAGCGCCTTGATGTCGGTGGCGGCCATGCCCCGGGCGACATCCAGGTCACCGCGCTCGACCATCAGGCGCAGTGCCTGGGACTCGGTCATGTTACGCATGATCACCCGGCGCAACTTCGCGGGGCCGCGCCAATAGTCGTCATGACGACTCATCAGGATGACGTCGTTGGCCCGCCAGATGTCGAGCTTGAACGCGCCGGACCCGGCCGTGTGCGTCGCCAGCCATGCGGCGCCCTGGTCGTCGCCGACCTGATGTTGCAAGGCGACCGAGCGATCGATGATGAAGGCACTGGGAGAGGTCGCCAGGGTATTGAGCACCAGCACCGGGTCGGTAATGCGGGGCAGCTCCATGACAAAGGTGTGCGGCCCTTCGGCACGCATCAGTTTGACGACGTTGTCGGCGGTGAAGCCGTAGGCTTTCCAGGTTGAAGCCAGGGCGCGGTTGAGGGTGACCACCCGTTGCAATGACCAGGCGACGTCTTGCGCGGTCAGTGGCGCACCGGAGTGAAAACGCACGTCGTCGCGCAACTGGAACGTCAGGCGCATGCGGTCGGGGCTGACTTCCCAGGTTTTCGCCAGGGCCGGAATCAGCGTGTCCGGCTGCGCCGCGTCCTGCTCCAGGAGCATGTCATAGACGTTGGCATTGACTTCGGCGACCTCCAGGCCGGTGGCCGCAGCGGGGTCCAGGGACAGCAGGTTGATCATGCTCATGCCCACCACCAATTGGTCGGGGGGCGTTTCGCCTTGGGCCAGGCTGACGGGCACCTGCACTGCGCACAGGGCCACGGCGACGCATAGCAGCCTGGTCAGGCGCTTGGGCCAGAGATTCATGGTTCAGTCCTTTCTTATATTTATAAAGACTTTGTCGCCCGGGCAGTCATCAGCCTCAGGCGTGGAACAGGATCAATGTCGAGACAGGGTGTTGGCCTCGATATACGCGAAGTTGATGTCTTCGCCCAACCCTGGCCGATCCGACAGGTGCACAAAACCGTCGGCGTCCATGGGGTCGACGATGCTGTTGAGGTGCGCCGGGACTTCTT
The DNA here is from genome assembly GCF_054681425.1 of Pseudomonas sp. H1_F01. Classification (NCBI taxonomy): domain Bacteria; kingdom Pseudomonadati; phylum Pseudomonadota; class Gammaproteobacteria; order Pseudomonadales; family Pseudomonadaceae; genus Pseudomonas; species Pseudomonas sp. H1_F01. Next base: position 5,715,128 of record NZ_CP162823.1, read on the forward strand.
CATAGTCGAGGAACGGGTGCAGCAAGCCGCGCTCGTACCAACGACAGTTGCTGATGGCACCGACCACCGCCAGGTTCGCCGCGCCATTGCCGTGGACTTCGCAATCCATGCCGAACGACTCAGCCAAGTGCGCCACCTTCAGGCACGGCCCGATACCACCGACCCCGGCCACGCCGGCACGCAGGATGTCACAGGACTTGTGGGTGACCCAACTGGCGCGGCTGTGAAACTTGCCGGCGATGCTTTCCGGGCCCAGCACCGGAATATCCAGGTTGGCCGCCAGCCAGGCATAGGACTCGGCCGAGTCTTCCATCATCGGCTCCTCGAACCAGGCGAAATTCAGCTCCTGTAGTGCCTTGCCAATGGTCAGCGCGTCCATGCGGCTGTACCAGTGGTAACCGTCGAGCATCAACGCGATGTTGGGGCCGACCGCCTCACGCACGGCGGCGCAGGCCTGGATGTCCATTTGCGGGTTGGGGGCGAAGGAAATCGGCGGCATCCAGGTGTGCAACTTGATGGCCTTGTAGCCGCGCTGGACCAGCTTCTCGGCGAACTGAGCGTACTCGTCCGGCGTCGACAGGCCACCCGGCAAATCGTCGCCGCACATCGTCGAGCCGTACGCCGGAACCTTGTCACGATAGCCGCCAATCAACTTGTGCACCGGCAGCTTGAGCGCACGCCCGGCCAAGTCCCACAAGGCTTGCTCCACCAGCGCCAGCGCCCGGTCGGTGAACTGCCCGGCACTGCCGCGCTGCCAGTGTGCCAGGTCTTGCCAGATGCTCTCGCGGTCCATCGGGTCGCGACCGATCAGCACTTTGCGCACAAAGGACTCGATGATGTGCGGACGAATCAACTCAGGCGGGCCGAAGGCATAACCCTCGGAGCCATCGTCGCAACCGATTCGCAGCAAAGCCATCTTGATCATGACCTCATCGCCTGGATGGGCATGGCCGGCGCTGTCCTGGGCACGGCGCGAAGGGGTGGAAAAAACGTCGACGTGAACGCCTGTGATTCTCATGGGGAGGAACACCAATGTTGTTATTGTTTATTTGTATGTCGTCATACAACGTAGCGGATTATTCTGACGTTCCCGGTGGACTGTCAACCCCTTAAACGCAATAAAACTTGCGTACGCACGAGGTTTTCCGCGAAGAAGAGGTTATTTCCATGAGCAAAATTCTAAAATGTCGTCATACCACGCAGCGTGAAGTGAGACCACTTGTCGCAGACGACGTAGTGCCTTGAAGGCTGAAGACGTGGGCCAGGGGATGGGCGACTGTGGAGCGAGCTTGCTCGCGATAGCGGTCTGTCTGAGACGGTGATGTTGGCTGTGCCGCCGGCATCGCGAGCAAGCTCGCTCCCACAGGGGGACTGTGGTGAGCGCAGGATTCGTGAACACCTGGGATCAAAACTGTGGGAGCGAGCTTGCTCGCGATAGCGGTGTGTCAGAGGCGGTGATGCTGGATGTGCCGCCGTCTTCGCGAGCAGGCTCGCTCCCACAGGGGATCTCTGGCGGACGCCGAATTTGTGAACAGCCGCAATCAAAAACTGTGGGAGGCGGTGGCTGCGGAGGGTGGACTCCCTGTCACAGATTTTGTGCTGACTTTGGCTGCCTGGCTAGATTCGAGGTTTGCGCCGTCGACTCCAGACAATGCCCACCGTCGCAGCCACGACCACCACCCCGACATTGCCAAACAACCAGATCGCAAAGTTGCGGCTCTGGTCTGCTTCGCTCTCGTAGAACGGCCCGAAATAACTACCAACGGCCATGAACGCCAAATTAAATGTACCGACCGCCAACACGATGATCAGGAGAACAAACAAAGTTTCCTTGATGACGTTCATATGACTTTCCAGAACCAGATGTCCTTGGAATCGTGAAAGTCCGAGAACGTGCCTTCGATCGAAAAACCCATTTGTATACGTGGGTAGCTCAGCCAATCCGTCAGGCGACGGCCATTCCACAGGTCGATGTGATCGCCGCTGCGGTTGGTCGTGGTTTCGTTTGCCCGACGCCAGAAGTCCTTGAAGAAAATAACGCCCTGCTGCCCGCTCAGGGTCTCTTCGAATTCTTCGCTTTTAATGGTCTTCATGGCCTGCAAGCCAGGAATCTTGGCGCGGCTCAAGGCCTTGGCGAGCTCTTCGGCGGCCAATATGTGCCCGTCGCTCTTGGGGTGTTGCCAGCAATGTCGCACGCTTTTGAGCTGACTCATGTCTGCACCAGCGCGACGCAGGGCCACGCCGAGGTTGATCGCGCATTGGTCACTGAAGTTCTTGGCACCATTGGTTCTGCAAGGCGCGGCATCACCAAATATCTGCGGATGGCTTTTCCACAACGTGTCGAATGTAAACATTCTGCCCTCTCCATGAGGTTTTTATCCTGGACGAATAGCCTAGCAGACCTGCTCGCACCATGGATTCAATAAGCGCTGGCGCAAGATTGAAAGCCAGTAGCCATCACCGCTCCTTTATGGTTTCCTGCCCCAGCACGGTTATTGACTGAAACCTTTCGAAATGACCCGTTTGTGATGTTTCAGCCCGACGCAAGGAGGGCTCTAGCGCAACCTGTCGAGATGTACAGCCAAAGGACGGTTTTCCTGTTAACCGCACTCGACAAGTTGTTTTTCTGCCTAGACTCATCATTGTTCCGCCGTGCGCTGTGTTTTGAATGAGCCCGCACGAAAATACTAAAAACAAGAGGAAAGCCCGTAATGTTCAAACCTATCTGGAAAGCGCTCGCTTGCACATTGGCCCTTAGTGCGATGAGCACGGCCATGGCGGCAGATCCGGTGGTGATCAAGTTCTCCCATGTGGTCGCCGAACAAACACCAAAAGGCCAAGGCGCGCTGCTGTTCAAAAAACTCGCGGAAGAACGGTTGCCAGGCAAAGTGAAGGTCGAGGTCTACCCCAACTCTTCACTGTTCGGCGATGGCAAGGAAATGGAAGCCCTGCTATTGGGCGACGTGCAGATGATCGCGCCGTCACTGGCCAAGTTCGAGCAATACACCAAGACCGTACAGTTGTTTGACTTGCCGTTCCTGTTCGATGACATCTCCGCCGTGGACCGTTTCCAGTTGAGCCCTGAAGGCCAGAAGCTGCTCAAATCCATGGAAAGCAAGAACATCACCGGCCTGGCTTATTGGCACAACGGCATGAAGCAGCTGTCGGCGAACAAACCCCTGCGTGAACCCAAGGATGCTCGTGGCCTGAAGTTCCGCGTACAGGCATCGGCGGTACTGGAAGAGCAATTCAAGGCGGTGAACGCCAACCCGCGCAAGATGAGTTTCGCCGAGGTTTACCAAGGTTTGCAGACCGGCGTGGTCAACGGTGCGGAAAACCCGTACTCGAACATCTACAGCCAGAAAATGCATGAAGTGCAGAAGTACATCACCGAATCCAACCACGGTGTACTCGACTACATGCTGATCACCAACACCAAGTTCTGGAACGGCCTGCCGCCGGACATCCGCACTGAACTGGACAAGATCCTGGTAGAAGTCACGGCCCACGTGAACAAAGAGGCCGCGCAACTGAACGAGCACGACAAACAGCGCATCCTCGACGCCAAGACCACCGAGATCATCACCCTGACGCCAGAAGAACGTGGCGAATGGCGCGACAAGATGAAACCGGTATGGAAAAAGTTCGAAGGTGATATCGGCGCTGACCTGATCAAAGCCGCCGAAGCCTCCAACAAGGCCCAGTGATTGGTTGGCCGGTGCTGCCGCCCTGGTAGCGCCGGCCTGTCGTCCCCCACAGGAGAGGTCACGCCATGAACGCCCTTCGGCGCATCTGGGAACACTTCGAGGAAGCTTTCATTGCCTTCCTTCTGGCCGCCATGACGCTTGTAACGTTCGTCTACGTGGTACTCAACAATCTCTATACCGTTTTCTATAGCCTCGGCGACCAATGGTCAGCCGCGAGCGAGTCGATGTTCGCCATTGGTGACACCGTCATGGGCATGGCCCAGGCCATGACCTGGAGCACGTCACTGACCAAGGCCCTGTTTGGCTGGCTGATCTTTTTCGGGTTGTCGTACGGCGTGCGCACGGCCGGGCACATCGGCGTCGATGCGCTGGTGAAACTGGCGAGCAAACCGGTGCAGCGCGTCATCGGCGTCATTGCTTGCCTGTGCTGCCTTGGCTATGCCGGGCTGCTGGCGGTGGCGAGTTTCGAATGGATCAACACCTTGATGATTGCCCAGATCGGCGCCGAGGATCTCGGCCATTTCGGCATCATGCAGTGGCATATCGGGTTGATCGTACCGGTCGGTTTTGCCCTGGTGTTTATCCGTTTCGCAGAAATTCTCGTGCGGATCCTGCGCAACCGCCAGACCGGTCTGGGCTTGGCCGATGAAGCAGCCGAAGCCATCAAGTTGACCGAACATGAGGAAGACAAGCCATGACCATTGCCTTCCTGTTCATAGCACTGTTCGTGCTGATGTTCATCGGCGTGCCCATTGCCATTTCGCTGGGATTGGCCGGCTCGCTGACTATCATTTTCTTCAGCCCCGACTCGGTGCGTTCCCTGGCGATCAAGCTGTTCGAAACGTCCGAGCACTACACGTTGCTGGCGATTCCGTTCTTCCTGCTGGCCGGTGCGTTCATGACCACCGGCGGTGTGGCACGACGGCTGATCGACTTTGCCAACGCCTGCGTCGGGCATATCCGTGGCGGCCTGGCGATTGCGGCGGTGCTGGCTTGCATGCTGTTTGCGGCGTTGTCGGGCTCGAGTCCCGCGACGGTGGCAGCGGTCGGCTCCATCGCCATTGCCGGGATGGTGCGCTCGGGTTATCCACAGGCGTTTGGCGCAGGCATCGTGTGCAACGCGGGGACCCTGGGCATCCTGATTCCGCCCTCGATCGTGATGGTGGTGTATGCCGCGGCGACCGAAACCTCGGTGGGCAAGCTGTTCATGGCCGGTGTGATTCCCGGCTTGTTGTTGGGTTTTTTCCTGATGGTGGCGATCTACATCGTCGCTGTGAAGAAAAACCTCCCAGCCCTGCCCCGGGCGACGCTCCGTGAATGGTTGAGCACGGCACGCCAGGCCATCTGGGGCCTGCTGCTGATGTTCATCATCCTCGGCGGGATTTACTCCGGGATGTTCACCCCCACCGAAGCAGCGGCGGTGGCGGCGGTGTATTCGGCGTTCATTGCGTTGTTCGTCTACAAGGACCTGACGTTCCGTGAGACGCCGAAAGTGCTGCTGGAGTCGGCCAAGCTGAGCATCATGCTGATGTTCATCATCGCCAACGCCATGCTCTTCGCCCACGTACTGACCACCGAGCAACTGCCGCAGCAAATCACCGCATGGGTGATCGATGCCGGGTTGACGCCGGTGACCTTCCTGCTGGTGGTGAACATCGTGCTGCTGGTCGCGGGCGCGTTCATGGAGCCTTCGGCGATCATCCTGATCCTGGCGCCGATCCTGTTCCCCATCGCCATGAAGCTGGGCATCGACCCGATCCACCTGGGCATCATCATGGTGGTGAACCTGGAGATCGGCCTGATCACGCCACCGGTGGGATTGAACCTGTTCGTCACCTCGGCGGTGACCGGCATGTCCCTGCCCGCCACCATCCGCGCCGCCATGCCATGGTTGATGATTCTGCTGGCGTTCCTGGTGCTGATTACCTATGTGCCGTGGATCTCGCTGGTGCTACCGAACTGGTTGGGGATGAGTTAAGCCCAACCGAACACAGACCTGCGGAGCGAAGGCACTGGCTCATCACTCCGCAGGTGCAGCTCCTGGTGTGGTTAATGCACCGTCGACACATGCATAAGGAAATCCGGCAATGCTCAAACCTATGTGGATAACGCTCGCCTGTACCCTGGCCTTCAGTGCGTTGGGCACGGCCACGGCGGCGGAACCGATCGTGATCAAGTTTTCCCATGTCGTGGCCGAACAAACGCCCAAAGGCCAGGGCGCGTTGATGTTCAAGAAGCTCGTGGATGAACGACTGGCGGGCAAGGTGAAGGTGGAGGTGTACCCAAACTCCACGCTGTATGGCGATGACAAGGAGCTGGAGGCCTTGCTCCTCGGGGAAGTGCAGATCATTGCGCGGTCGCTGGCCAAGTTCGATCAGTACACCAAGTCGGTGCAGTTGTTCGACTTGCCCTTCCTGTTCAACGACATCGCCGCCGTGGACCGTTTCCAGCGCAGCCCCGAGGGCCAGAAGCTGCTCAAGTCCATGGAAAGCAAGAACATCACCGGCCTGGCCTATTGGCACAACGGCATGAAGCAGCTATCGGCCAACAAGCCGCTGCGCACCCCCGAGGATGCCCGCGGCCTGGCGTTCCGGATACAGACCTCCGCGGTGCTGCAGGAACAGTTCCAGGCCGTGGGCGCCAAGGCGCAACCGATGATCTTCTCGGTGGTGTACCAGGCTTTGCGCACCGGTCTGGTCAACGGCACGGAAAACACCTATTCGAACTTCTACAACCAGAAACTCAATGAAGTGCAGAAATACGTCACCGAGTCCAACCACGGCATACTCGACTACATGCTGATCACCACCTCGGACTTCTGGAACGGCCTGCCGCCGGATATCCGCAGCGAACTGGACAAGATCGTGGTCCAATCCACCGCCCATGCCAACCAGGAAGCGGAGCGATTCAACCAGCAGGACAAGCAGCATGTGCTGGACGCCAAGACCACCGAGATCATTACCCTCACACCAGAGCAGCGTAACGCCTGGCGCGAAAAAATGAAGCCGGTGTGGGCGAAGTTTGAACAGGAGATCGGGCCGGACCTGATCAAGGCGGCTGAGGCTTCCAACAAGGCCCAGTGATGTAACAAGGTATAGCACGGCCCTGTGACGAGGGAGCAGGCTCCCTCGCCACAAAAGCGGTCATCCACGTTGAATCCACCGTCCCCAGCAACCCGGCACATTGCGTTATGATCCCCGCCTCTCCCTGAACAGAGCTTTTACTCGCGAATGCTGCCGTCCACCGCCGATACCACCGCCCTGCCCGCCGTCCTGGTCGGCCCACTGTTGCGACGGCTGGAGCCCTCGCGGCTGGTGATGTGGCTGGTGGGTACGCGAGCATTGGCGTTGACGTTGCGCGTGGCCGGCGTGGGCGATCGTGCACTGGATGCGACGTGCTGCACCGTGGTGCCGGTGGGGCAGCAGGCTTTTGTACACCTGATCGATGTACGGCTCGACAGCCCCCTGCCCCGGGACGTGACGATTGACTACGACTTGCTGGTGGACGGCGCGCCCATCGCCGAATGGGCGCCGCATCTGCTGTATGACGGCGCACCGTGCCCGAATTTCATGTTGCATTCGCGCATCGAGCAACTGGTCCACGGCTCTTGCCGCAAACCCCACTACCCAGCCAACGACGGCCTGCTCTGCGTCGACCGGCTATTGGCGCAAACCCCGGAGCAGCGCCCGGCATTGCTGATGATGAGCGGCGACCAGGTCTATGCCGACGATGTCGCCGGGCCCATGTTGCGGGCGATTCATGCGCTGATCGAACGCTTGGGGCTGTTCGAGGAATGCCTGGACGGTGCCGTGGTGGAAGACAGCGCCAAGCTCTATCAGCACCCGGCCAGTTATTACCATCGTGCCGATTTGCTGCCGGCACTTGAGAGTAACGAAACCCTGCGCGAGCGATTTTTCGGCGGGGCCCGCAAGCCGATTTTCACCAGCAGCAGCGCCGACAATCACCTGGTGACTTTCGCCGAGGTCATGGCGATGTACCTGCTGGTGTGGTCACCCGTGCCTTGGACGCTGATCACGGTGCAACCGCCCGAACTGACCGTCGAACGGCGCCAGCGCTACGACCTGGAACAGCAGCGCATCGATGCGTTCAAGACCGGGCTGGGCGGTGTGGCGCGGGTGTTTGCGCACCTGTCGTGCCTGATGATTTTCGACGACCACGACATTACCGATGACTGGAACCTGTCTGCGCAGTGGGAGGAAACGGCCTACGGCCATCCGTTCTCCAAACGCATCATCGGTAATGCGTTGATCGCCTACATGCTCTGCCAGGGCTGGGGCAACAACCCGGATGCCTTCGCTGACGTGCTCCCGCAAACCTTGGCCCTGAGCGACACCGCCCGGGATCGTTACCTCGACAGCGAACCCCAGGACCAACTGATCGACACCCTGCTGGCTTTCCAGCAATGGCATTACGTGCTGCCGAGCACCCCGGCCCTGGTGGTGCTCGACACCCGCACCCGCCGCTGGCGCAGCGAGAACAACCTCAAGCAGCCTTCCGGCCTGCTGGATTGGGAAGCCCTGAGCGAGTTGCAGCAGGAGTTGTTGGATCACCCGTCGGCGATCATCGTCTCACCGGCACCGATCTTCGGTGTGAAGCTGATCGAGACTGTGCAGCGGGTGTTCAGTTGGTGCGGTTATCCGCTGCTGGTGGATGCGGAAAACTGGATGGCCCATCGCGGCGCTGCCCAGGTGATCCTGAATATTTTCCGCCACTCGCGTACGCCCGGTAATTACGTGGTGCTGTCCGGGGACGTGCATTATTCCTTCGTTTACGAAGTATTGATCCCACACCGCAAGGGCGGTCCGCGTATCTGGCAGATCACCAGCAGTGGCATCAAGAATGAATTTCCGCCTGCGCTGCTGGAATGGTTCGACCGCCTGAACCGCTGGCTCTACTCGCCGCGCTCGCCCTTGAATTGGTTCACCAAGCGCCGCAGCATGCGCATCGTCCCCCACACCCCGGAACACGCCGAAGCCGGTGAGCGGCTGTGGAACAGCGCAGGCATTGGCCAGGTGTTCTTCAATGAACAGGGCCAGCCCACGAAGATCTACCAGCACAACGCCAACGGCCAACCGCCGACGCGCATGCGGCCTCCCAAATCCCCACCAGCCTGAAACCTGTGGGAGCGGATGCAAAAACACCTGTGGGAGCGAGCTTGCTCGCGATGACGGCGGCATGATCAGTATTTTCGCAAGCTGACACTCCGCTATCGCGAACAAGGTCGCTCCCACAGGGAAGTCGGCAGGTCAGAACGCCAATTGCAGGCTCTGCTGACCTTCAAGGCTGAGCAGCAGCTGCTTCGCCGCCAGGCCGCCAGCGAAGCCGGTAAGGCTGCCGGAACTGCCGATGACGCGGTGGCATGGGGCGATGATCGAGATGGGGTTGCGGCCATTGGCGGCGCCAACCGCCCGAACCGCCGTCGGTTGGCCAATCTGGATGGCGATGTCGCGGTAGCTGCGGGTTTCGCCGAAGGGGATGGTCAACAGGGCTTGCCAGACGCGGATCTGGAAATCAGTCCCTGCGAAGTCCAGCTCCAGCTCGAAACGACGGCGCTGGCCGGCGAAGTATTCCAGCAACTGACGCTCGGTTTCCTTCAGGACCGGATGCTGGGGGTCCTCCTCCAAAGGCCCCAGCCGCACCCGATTGAGCCGCTCGTTTTCCCAGAGGATGGCCGCCAGCCGTGTCTCCCGGGCGACGAGGATCAGTTGGCCGACGGGGGATTGGATGGTTTTGTAGAGAGGCAACATCGAAGGACTCCTTGTCAAAGCCTTTGTGGCGAGGGAGCTTGCTCCCTCGCCACAGGGGGTTCTCACCGCTCCCAAAATCTCGCTCAACCCAACAACCCCAACGCCTTCGCCCGCGCCACCGCCTGGGTGCGGCGCTCGACGCCGAGTTTGCTGTTGATGTGACTGGCGTGGGTCTTGACGGTGTGCAGCGAGATAAACAACTGCTCGCTGATTTCCTGGTTCGAGCAGCCTTGGGCAATCAACTGCAACACCGCCCGCTCGCGACTGCTGAGGGTTTCGACCGGTGCCGCTGGGTCGGCAGGCTGGGCCACCGTCGAGGGCAGGCGTTCGAGCAGGTGCTCGCGCAAGGTACTGGGCGGTGCCTGCAGCAGCTGTTCGCGCAACCATTCACGGTGCTCGCCGAACAACCACTCGAAAGGCTGCAATACCCCGCCGCTGGCGGCTTCGAAAGCCTGGGCCAGGGTGCGACGGGCTTCGGGTTCACGCCCGATGCTCAGCAGCAAGGCGACTTTCTGGTTGAGCGCCATCACGCTGAGCATCTGCCGGCCACTCTGCTGACCGTGTTCAAGCAAGGCATCGAGCCGCCCTTGCGCGAGTATCGGTTGGCCTCGGATGGACTCCAGCACCGCCTGTTGCAATTCGACATGCAGCGGCAGTTGCGGGTGGAATTCCGGTGGTGCGGCGGCCCGTTCGCCCGTGTAGGTCTGGCCCAACCGGGCCAACCAGGCTTCGGCCAGGTCGGTGCGGCCCTGGGCCAACCAAAGTTCGCACTTGACCAGGGTGATCATCGCCAGATAGTAGATCGGCGGAACATCCCAGATATGCATCAGGCGCTCGGCTTCAGCCAGTTCGGCGAAGGCCCGGGCGAACTCGCCACTGTAGCCTTCGATACGCGCGATCACGCAATGGCCGATCAGCACGCTGATGTCGCGGCAGGCACGGGCCTCAGTGAGGCCCGCCTGCAGCCGCGCAAGGCCGGCCTGGGGCTGCATGCACAAGGTCAGCAAAAAACCTTCGTACATGATCAAGCGCGCCCGTACCGCATAAAGCCGCTGGGGCGACAGCTTGTGCAAACGTTGCAGGCCCCGGTGCACTTCATCCAGCGCCCGCAGTATCTCCCCCCGTGCCTGCAGGACCCGGGCACGATCATAATGGGCCAGGGCCTCGAACAGTGGATTACCGACCCGCTGCGCCAGCTCCAGGGAATCACGGTTCAGGTTCCGGGCGCGCCACAGGTCGCCGTCGGCAATCGCCAGGTTCGACAGTGTGGACAGGCACATCAGGCGCTGGCCGTAGCGTTTTTGCGGCAGGCTCTCCAAAGCTTCGCTGCAATACCGCACGGTGGCCTCGCGGTCGCCCCGGCCACGGGCGACGATCCCGCTCAGGGCCAGCCATTGGGCGAGCATGGATTTTTGCGCTGTGGCCGAGGGAGCCGGCAGGAAACGACTCAAGTGCGCCGCCAGCTCTTCGGCAGCGTCCAACTGGCAGGCCAGCCCCAACGCCCAGCTGTAGAGCACGATCAGCCGCGGGGTGCTGATGAGCAGGCTGTCGGGCAAGTCCATTTTCCAGCGCAGCAACATGCCGACGTTCTGCTCGGCCAGCAGTTGCTCCTCCGAGAGGTTCTGCACCAGGTTCGCCGCCACGTCCAGGTGCCCGGCCCGCAGCGCCTGCTCCACGGCTTCGTCGATCAGGCCCTGGGCGTTGAACCAGCGGCAGGCTCGCAAGTGCAGGGTCGCGGCCGGGACCATGGCCGGTGCGCTGGGGCGACTGCGCAGCAGGTCGGAAAACAGATGGTGGTATCGGTACCAATGGCCGTGCTCGTCCAGCGGCACCAGGAACACCTGGTGGGCCGCCAGGTAACGCAGGATTTCGGCGCTGTCATGGGCCTCGCGCACGGCGTCGCACAGTTCGCTGCAAAAGCGTTCCTGAGGGGCCGTGTCGTAGAGAAATGCCTGCACCTCGGCGGGCAGGCAGTCGATGACCTCTTCAAGCAGATAATCGCGAATCAGCCCTTCGCCGCCGTGCAAGGCCTGGGGCAGCAGGCCTTCGGTACCCGCTTCGGAGGCGGCCAGCAACCAGAAACGCAGCCCGGCCACCCAACCTTCGCTGCGCTGGATAAGGTTTTCCAGCGCCTCACCGCGCAACGAACTGCTGTGGTGCTGGAGCAGGGTCAAGGCTTCGTCATGGGTCAGGCGCAGGTCCTGCTCATTGAGTTCGAGCAGTTGCCGCGACAGGCGCAAGCGCGCCAAATGCCAATCCGGCCGCTGGCGGCTGGTGACAAGGACCAGCAACCCGTCGGGCAGGTGATTGAGGAAAAATTGCAGGCAGCGATCCAGCACCGGGCTTTGGGCCAGGTGGTAATCGTCGAGCACCAGCAGCAAGGGCTCGTGGGGCGATAAGTGCGTGGACAGTTCGTCCAGCAGGCCGTCGAGCCATTCTTCGAAAGCAAAGGGTTGATGACGCTGACGCATTTTCAGCAGCCCCAGGGCCCGACCGCCCAGTTGCGGGAAAAACGCCTGGAGCCCTTCGAGCAACCGTTCCAGGAAGCGGCCGGGATCGTTGTCCCGGGCGCTGAGCCCCAGCCAGAGGCTTTGCCAATGGGCCGGCAGGCTCTGGCAGAACTCCACCGCCAGGGAGCTTTTACCGAACCCCGCCGGGGCACTGACCAACAGCAACCTGCCTGCGAGCCCTGCGCTCAAACGCTCGCACAACCGGGGCCGCACGACATGGCCGTCGGGCAAGGGCGGGCGGTAGAAACGCCCGTCCTGTACCGCGATGGCTGCGCGGGCAGAATCCGGAAGTGAAGACAAATCAGTCATGGCCGGCTCTTGTTGGAATGCGGGTGGCGGCGTTGCAGATGTCCGCAGACTAGCGGTAAACGAGGAGGTATTGAAGGGAGTGCTACAAATGGCTACAAAAAGACTACACGCCGACCGACTTGAAAAAACTTAGGCAGCCACCGCTCTTGTGGCGAGGGAGCTTGCTCCCGCTGGGTTGCGAAGCAACCCCCAAAGGCAGCGACTGCGTTGTACCTGACACAATGAGAAGGCTGGTTTGGGGCTGCTGCGCAGCCCAGCGGGAGCAAGCTCCCTCGCCACAGGGGGGTTGTGTTGCTCAAAAAAAACGCCCCGAACCAGTCGGGGCGTTTCTTCGAGGATGCGGCCTCGGGTAAAGCGGTTTAGCGGATGCCGTCCTGACGCAGGGCGTTCGGGGTGAAATCGGCGGTGGTGGCGGTGAAGCCGAAGTCGTAGGCCGATTTCTCTTCGTTCTTCATGCCCAGTGCCAGGTAGCGGCCGGACTGCAGGTCGTAGAGGGTTTCCAGGGCGTACCACGGCACTTGCTTGTCGTAGTAGTTCTCGGCATGGGCCTCGGCCACGCGCCACAGTTGGCCACGGCCGTCGTAATGGTCAATCACCGCAGCTTGCCAGGTGTCTTCATCGATGAAGAAGTCACGCTTGGCGTAGATGTGGCGCTGGCCTTCCTTCAGCGTCGCGGTCACGTGCCAGACACGACGCAGCTCGTAGCGTGCCAGGTCCTGGTTGATGTGGCCGGCCTTGAGGATGTCGGCGTACTTGAGTTGCGGCGAATCGATCTTGTAGCTGTTGGAGGCGATGTACAGCTCTTTCTTGCCTTCCAGCTTCCAGTCGTAGCGGTCCGGCGCGCCGTTGTACATGTCCAGGTTGTCGGAGGTACGCAGGCCGTCGGCGGCGGTACCCGGGCCGTCGTAGGACACTTGCGGGGCACGGCGCACACGACGCTGGCCGGCGTTGTAGACCCACGCCGAACGCGGCTCCTTCACTTGGTCGAGGGTTTCGTGCACCAACAGCACGCCACCGGCCAGGCGCGCCGGCGCGGTCACTTGCTGCTTGAAGTAGAACAGGATGTTGCCAGGGTTGGCCGGATCGAAGTCCTTCATCTTGTCGCGGAACACGAACTGGTCGCGGAAATACACCAGGCTGTACGAACCGTTGGGCTGTGGGGTGGCCTGGGTGACCAGACGCGTCACGCTACCGCCGCGATAGCGGGTGATGTGGTTCCAGATGACTTCCACGCCGCTCTGGGGAATCGGGAACGGCACGGCCGTCTCGAAGTTCTCCAGGCCGTTGCCGCCGGAGACCAGCTTGGTGTTGACCGCGTTTTTCTTGATGGAGGCGAACACCTCGTCCGGCACGGTGGCACCGCGATGGGTCGGATAGACCGGCATCTTGAAGGTTTCCGGGTAACGCTTGAACATCGCGTACTGGCCCGGCGCGAGCTTCTCCTTGTACTGGTCGACGTTCTGCGCGGTGATGGTGAACAGCGGTTTTTCACTGGCGTATGGGTCGGCGAGGAAGCCCTTGCTGTCCACGGAACCGGCATTCTTGGCCATGGGTTTCCAGGCCGAGATCGAGCCGTCGGCATTGCCGGCCATCTCGGCGCCCATCGGCGTCAGGCTCTTGCCGAGTTTATCGGCCTCGGCGGCGGGCACTGCCGCCATGACGCTGGCAGCCAGCAGGGACAGCCCCAGAACACCGACCTGCAACAGATTCTTTGTTATTTTCATAGTGTGTCGTCCTGAAATTCGGTGCTTAGAAGGTCACGCCGACGCTGAGCGCCAGGAAGTCACGATCGTCCACGGTACTGAAGTCGCCACCAAAGAAGTTGGTGTAGGCCAGGCTGGCGTTGTAGGTGTTCTGGTACTCGGCATCCAGCCCGAGGCTGACGGCTTTGCGGCCTTCTTCGAAGTTGCCGCCAGGGCCTGGCGAGTAGCCTTTGACGTCATGGGACCAGGCCACGTTGGGCTTGAGGTTCACGCCGGCGAAGACGTCCGGGTATTCCCAGATGGCGCGCGCACGGTAGCCCCAGGAGGTGGAGGTGGTGAAGCCGTCGTTGTTGCAGTTGCTGTTCACGTCGTTGATGGTCTGGCCGCCACCCGACGCAGTAGAGGTATTGAGCGAGTTACAGAAACCGTTGGGCAGCTCGCCCGGCCCGAACACCGGATCGCGGCCGTAGCGAGCGTCGGATTTGCTCTCCAGGCCACCGACATGGGTCACCCCGATTTCTCCCACCAGGGTCAAGCGGCTGGCGCCCATGACTTGGTCCAGGAAGTGAGTGAACGTGGTCTGGAACTGAGTGATCTCTTTACGGCGATAGCCATGCAGGTCCTGGCCTGGCGTGCCCTGAAGCACCGATGCATCGCCAAAACCGGGAAGCGGCGTCACACCGGCGAAGAGAATGTCAGTGGTGCTCAGTTGCACTGGCGCATTCGGGCGATAGCTGATCTCACCGCTCCACGCCGTGCCGGTAGGCAGTGTCGTGGAGAAACTCAGGCCATAGAGACGGATGTCTTCCGGGTATTCGACGAAGTAGTTGGAGTTACCTGCCACGATCAGAGGACGCAGTGCCGCGATTGGCCCCGCGGTGTAGAACTGCTGCGCAGCCCCCTGGGCACTGAAAATCGGCGCACGACTGTGGTAGTTCATGAAGTAGGCGCCGAACTCGGTGTCCAGCGGTTCGAACATGTACTTCAACGATGCGCCCCACTGGCCGCTGTCGCGGGCATCGCGGTCCGGACCACGGCGTACCAGCACGCCTTCTTCATTGATATCGACACCCTGGCCTTCCAATATTGGAAGAATGACGCCCGGCAGCGGAATGGTCGAACGCTTGTTCAGCACCCGCAGGTTATCGGTACACCCATCGGCAATCACATCCGGCTGGGAGAAGAACGTACCGCAGTTATCCACCACGGTCTGGTCCCACTCCAACTGGTAGAACGCCTCGGCCGACAGATTGTCGGTCAGGCTCTGGGAGACGTAGAACATGTTGACCGGGATCAGGCCTTCCTTGATCTCGGCACCAGGACGACGGAACGCGGACACGTCGACCGGGTTGATGGAGTTGATGCCGCCCTGGATGAAGGTACTTTCACCCCAGCTGACCACCTGCTTGCCCAGACGGACCGAACCCGGCTGATCGGCGATGGCGTAGTTGTGGTAGACGAATGCATCGAGGATCTGTCCGCCGGAGGACTTGGCGCCTTCCTTGCGGTTGTTGTCACTGATGTCCTTGTACAGGCGGCTTTCGTCCTTGAGTTCGAAGTCGTACCAGTACTTGCCGCGCACGAACACGCCGGTATCGCCGTACTTCAGTTCCAAGTCATGGATGCCCTTGAAGATCTTCGAGAAGGTTTCCCCTCGTTTGAAGTTCAAGTGGCCGTCATCGGAGGTCTGCGACAAACCCTTGCCGCCATTGTTGACACCGATCAGGTCCTTGTTGGCGTTGGCCGTGGACCAGCTCGCACCGACCGACAGGGACGAGTCGAACTGGCCTTCGATTTCACCGATGTTGAAACTGACGCCGAATGCTGGCCCGGCGAGCGAAGAGGCGAGACTGACCGCCAGAGGCAGTTTTGCCCGGCGCCAGAACGTGGTTGCTGAGGTCATCGACGCTACTCCATGTGCATTATTGTTATGGCAGTGGACATTTCAAGAACACCTCGATGGCTGGGAGCGGCAGCGTCCCGACATCCGTCGAAGTCGCATCGCCCTTTCGTGCGTGCGCCCCGTTCCTGAGAATCCGTGAGCGGACTATAGCCAGCAGGTAGTACGGCTTGATCCCTCTAAAGTGTGATTTGCAGCCCTCAACCACTCTGGAACAGTCCTTTCGCCAGGCCGACAGATGTCGGCACGGCAAGGATGGCTGAAATTTTCAGTTTGACAAGGCAAGCGCTTGCTTGGTGGGGCTGCCGTGCCCTTTCGGGCACGGAAAAAAGGCCTAAAGCGTGGAGAGGAAGGTGCTGTTGTTGCTCTGCCATTCGGTGATGTCGACGCGGATGCGCTTTTTGTCGAGCTTGCCGACGCTGGTCTTGGGAATTTCAGTAACAAGGGCGATCTGGCTCGGGATCGCCCACTTGCTCAAGTGCCCAAGCTCGACGAACGGCTTGAGGTGTTCCTTGAGTTCGCGAGCCCCGATCTGATGCCCTTCGCGAATCACCAGCAGGGCAAACGGCCGCTCACCCCACTGCGGATCGGGAATGCCGACCACTGCTACTTCGCGTACCGCCACGTGACGGCTGATGAGGTCTTCCAGGTCCAGGGAGGAGATCCACTCGCCACCGGTCTTGATCACGTCCTTGATGCGATC
Organism: Pseudomonas sp. H1_F01; assembly: GCF_054681425.1. NCBI lineage: Bacteria > Pseudomonadati > Pseudomonadota > Gammaproteobacteria > Pseudomonadales > Pseudomonadaceae > Pseudomonas > Pseudomonas sp. H1_F01. The sequence continues at coordinate 5,731,728 of NZ_CP162823.1, forward strand.
ACGGATGTCGATGAAGCCCATGTTGTCCAGCGTGGCGACGTCACCGGTGTGTAGCCAGCCGCCGGCCCAGAGCTCGGCGCCCTTCTGCGGCTCGTTGAAATAGCCCTCGGTGAGCCACGGCGCGCGCAGCACCAGTTCGCCCTGGGTCTCGCCGTCGGCCGGCAGGAAGCGCCCTTCGGTGTCGACGATCGCCGCCTCCACCAGCGGACCCGGCACACCGGCCTTGATCCGGTAGGTGGTGCGTTCGTCTTCGCTGCCGGCCATCAGTTCATCGTTGAGGTGGGCACAGGACACCAACGGGCCGGTTTCCGACATGCCATAGGCGGCAGTGAGCTGGATGCCCCGCGCCTTGGCCGCTTCGTAGAGGCTGCGATTCAGGGCGCTGCCACCGATGACGATTTTCCAACCGCCGAAATCGGTGTCCTGGGCCCCCTTGGCATTGAGGACCATTTGCAGGATGGTCGGCACGCAATGGGAAAAGGTGACCTTTTCCTTGCGCCACAACTGGACCAGGAATTCGGGGTCGTAGCGGCCCGGGTAGACCTGCTTGAGCCCGAGCATGGTCGCGACATAGGGCAGGCCCCAGGCGTGGACATGGAACATCGGCGTGATGGGCATGTACACGTCGTTGGTGCCCAGCAGCCGCACGCTGTCGATAGACCCCATGATGGTCGCCACGCCCATGGTGTGCAGCACCAGTTGCCGATGGGTGAAGTACACGCCCTTGGGGTTGCCCGTGGTGCCGGTGGTATAGAACGTGGTGGCGACGGAGTTTTCGTCGAAATCCTGGAACTCGTAGGTGGGGGCGGCGGCGGCCAGCAGTTGCTCGTATTCACCCACCAGGTTCGGCAGGTCGGCGGTTTTCTCCGGCAGGTCGGTCAGCAGCAGGGTCTTGTCCACCGTGGTCAGGTGCCCGGCAATCGCCTGGTACAAGCCGACGAACTCGCTGTTGACCAGCACGAAGCGGTCCTCGGCGTGGTTCATGGTGTAGAGGATCTGTTCCGGGGACAGGCGCACATTGATGGTGTGGATCACCGCGCCGATCATCGGAATCGCGAACATGCATTCCAGATAACGATGGCTGTCCCAGTCCATCACCGCCACGGTATCACCGGCCTTGACCCCTGCCTCGGTCAACACGTTGGCCAGCCGCGCGACCCGCTCTATCAGCGTCGGATAGCTGTAGCGCAACTGGTCACGGTAGATGATCTCGCGGGTTTTCTCGTAACGCGTGCCGGACATCAGCAGCCGCTTGATCAGCAGCGGATATTGATAAGCGCCTTCGGCTGGAGGAATAACGCGAGTCTGCAACATAAGAGTCCCTTTTCTGACTGCACGGTCTTGGCTGGAAGTAAGCACTCTAGAGCGCTTATACACTGATCAAATCAGCCAAAGGAATGATTTGATCAGTGGGCAAATACTAGCCTTGAGCCATGTCCAGGACTGTAGGAGCTCCTACACAGAGCGGGATCAGTGCGCCTCGGTAAACGCCAGCTTCACCCCAATGGCGACGAGTACCGCGCCCATGGTCCGGTCGAACCAGTGGCCCATGCGCGCAAAACCGGCGCGCACCCGTTGCTGGCTGAACAGCAGCGCCACCAGGCAGAACCAGGCAGCCGTCGCAACCGCCAGATACACGCCGTAACCGGCCTGGACAGCCAGTGGGGTGTGTGGGTTGATCACCACGGTGAACAGCGACAGGAAAAACAGGGTGGCCTTGGGATTCAGGCCATTGGTGACGAAGCCCGAGGTGAACGCGCCGCGAGGGGTACGTTCACCGGCCTCCTTGTGCAGGTTGTCCTCGGCGGGCTTGGCCGGTTGTGCCCGCAGTGCCTTGAAGCCGATGTACAGCAGATACGCGGCGGCGGCCCATTTCAGCGCGTTGAACAGCACGATCGATTGCGACACGATCAGGCCGATACCCAACAGCGAGTACCCCACATGCAGGAAAATCGCCGTGCCGACGCCCAGCGCCGTCCAGGTCCCGGCACGCCGGCCATGGGTCACGCTTTCACGCACCACCACGGCAAAATCCGGCCCGGGGCTGGCAACGGCCAACAGGTGGATCAGGGCGACGGTGAGGAATTCGGTGAGGTACATGGTGGAGCTCCTTGGCTAACGCAATCTCGAAACAAACATCAACTGTGCAGTGAGGGGGCTGTGTGGGAGCAAAGCTTGCTCCCACACACATCTGATAGGCTCGCCACATTACGCCTTCGGTTCTTCACATAAAAGGTACAGCTGATGACGAACACCGCCCGCGCAGTCTTCCTCGACCACCCTTCCCTGGACCTCGGCGATCTGGACCTGGGCCCGCTGCGCAACTGCTTCAGCGACCTGCAACTGTTCGCCCGGACCACGCCGGACCAGGTCATCGAGCGGCTCAAGGGCGCCACCGTGGCGATCACCAACAAGATCGTGATCGATGCACAGGCCATGGCGGCCAGCCCCGAACTGAAGCTGATCCTGATCAGCGCCACCGGCACCAACAATGTCGACCTGGCCGCCGCCCGCAGCCACGGCATCACCGTGTGCAATTGCCAGGGCTATGGCACACCGTCGGTGGCCCAACATACGATCATGCTGTTGCTGAACCTGGCGACGCGCCTGGCCGATTATCAAAAAGCGGTGGGTGAAGGTCGCTGGCAACAGGCTTCGCAGTTCTGCCTGCTGGACTATCCGATTGTCGAACTGGAAGGCAAGACCCTGGGTTTGCTGGGCCATGGTGAATTGGGCAGTGCCGTCGGGCGGCTGGCCGAAGCCTTTGGCATGCGTGTGCTGCTGGGGCAGATCCCCGGGCGCCCGGCCCGCCCTGACCGCTTGCCGCTGGAACAGTTGTTGCCGCAAGTCGATGCGTTGACCCTGCACTGCCCGCTCAATGAGCACACCCGGAACTTCATCGGCGCCCGCGAACTGGCGCTGCTCAAGCCCGGTACATTCGTGGTCAACACCGCCCGTGGCGGCCTTATCGACGAACAGGCCCTGGCCGAAGCCCTGCGCAGCGGTCACTTGGGGGGCGCCGCTACCGACGTGCTCAGCGTGGAGCCACCGACCCAAGGCAACCCGCTGCTGGCCGGCGATATTCCACGGTTGATCGTCACGCCACATAACGCCTGGGGCAGCCGCGAGGCGCGGCAACGGATCGTCGGGCAAATGAGCGAAAACGCCCAGGGCTTTTTCAGCGGTACAGCGCGGCGTGTCGTCAGTTGATAAACTGCCGCACTTTTTTTCAAGGAGCAGACCATGGATCCGCGCAGTGAAGTACTGCTTCGTCAGGCCGAGTTATTCCAGGGTTCGGTGTTGTTGGCCGGCCTGCCCGCCGATGACCTGCTCGGCCGTTTGCCCGAGGCCCATGGCTGGTGCTGGCATGCTGGAGATCAGGCAGCGCTGGAGGCTCGCTTCCCCGAGCGCAGCCACTTTGGCGTGAACGTACCCGAGCGTGGGTTCGACACGGCCGTGGTGTTCCTGCCCAAGGCCAAGGACCTGACCGACTACATCCTCAACGCCGTGGCGGCGCGCCTGGCCGGGCGCGAGGTGTACCTGGTGGGGGAAAAACGCAGCGGCATCGAAGGCGCGTCCAAGCAGCTCAACCCGTTCGGCAAGCCACGCAAGCTCGACAGCGCGCGGCATTGCCAACTGTGGCAGGTCACCGTCGCCAACGCGCCCGAGGCCACGCCACTGGAAAGCCTGGCCCAGACCTACGAATTACCCCTGGCCGAAGGCCCGCTGAAAGTCATCAGCCTGCCAGGGGTGTTCAGCCATGGTCGCCTGGACCGCGGCAGTGCGCTGCTGTTGGAACACCTGGATAAACTGCCCAGCGGGCATTTGCTGGACTTTGGCTGCGGTGCCGGGGTACTGGGGGCGGCGGTCAAGCGGCGCTATCCGCACAACACCGTCACCCTGTTGGACGTGGACGCATTTGCCGCCGCCAGCAGTCGCCTGACCCTGGCCGCCAACGGCCTGGAGGCCGAGGTGCTGACTGGTGACGGCATCGACGCCGCACCGATGGGCTTGAGCGCGATCCTGAGCAACCCACCATTCCATGTCGGTGTGCACACCGATTACCACGCCACGGAGAATCTGCTGCGAAAAGCGGCCAAACATCTGAAAAATGGCGGCGAACTGCGGCTGGTTGCCAATAGTTTCCTCAAGTACCAGCCACTGATCGAGGAACATCTGGGCGTCTGCGCCATCAAGGCCGAAGGCCAGGGCTTTCGTATCTACCGGGCCAAGCGCGGTTGAAATCTTTTAGGCAACAGCACTTGCTCAATCGGATTTGCCTAGGCAGAATCCGCTCCGTCCTAGGGGAGTAGTCTCCCGCGAGCGCCATGCTCGCCCGGCATACGTCAACATACTTGGTCAGCAGACCATGGCGTATGCGGCCCAAGCGTCCACGCAGATGGTCGCTGGGTTTGACAAGACCTATGACACGCACACCTTACCCGGGGCGGGAAGGCTGTACGTGTCATAGCCGTGTCGACCCGCCCCTTTAGGAATTCCTGATGCTGGACTCACTCCTCGTACCTACCGCTATCGTTGCGCTGGCCGAAATCGGCGACAAGACGCAATTGCTCGCGCTTATCCTGGCCGCTCGCTTTCGCAAACCCTGGCCGATCATCGCCGGCATCATTGCCGCAACACTCGCCAACCACGCAGCCGCCGGGGCAGTGGGGGCCTGGGTCAGCGGATTTTTCTCCAATGCGGTGTTGCACTGGATACTGGCGGCAAGCTTCACGGCCACGGCGCTGTGGACCCTGGTCCCGGACAAACTGGACGATGAGGAAGCAAACACGGCCCGCAAGTTCGGACCGTTCCTGACCACGCTGATTGCGTTCTTCCTGGCGGAAATCGGCGACAAGACGCAGATCGCCACAGTGATGCTCGCCGCGCAATACCCGGAGTTGTGGTTGGTAATCATCGGCACCACCGTGGGCATGTTGATTGCCAACGTGCCAGTGGTCCTGGCGGGCAATTTCGCCGCCGAGAAGCTGCCCCTGACCCTGATCCGCCGCCTGGCCGCCTCGGCATTCTTCGTCCTGGCGATCGTGGCGGTGTACAAGGCGATGCAGAGCAGTGGGTGGGTTTGACCCTGTGTCACACCTTGGGCAGAGGATAACTGTGGGAGCATAGCTTGACGCGGCCTGATTGACGTCTGCGTCGCCCCTGTCGCGAGCAAGCTTTGCTCCCACAACGATGCTTACTTCTTGGCCTGCTGATAAAGCGGCATCACCTTCGGAATCGCCGCCTGCAACGAAGCGATACGGCTGCTCGAGGACGGGTGGGTGCTCATGAACTCCGGTGGTGCGCCTTCCGAGGCCTTGGCCATCTTGTTCCACAAGGTGATCGCCGCGTTCGGGTCGTAGCCGGCGCGGGCGGCCAGTTCGAGGCCGATCAGGTCGGCTTCGTTCTCGTTGCCGCGGCTGTTGGGCAAGGTCATGCCGTAGTTGGCGACGGTGTCGGCCAACGCCAGGCTGTCCTGGCCCAGGCCGAACAAGGCGCCAGCGCCCTGCTTGGCCATCTCGATGCCATAGGCCTTGGACATCGCTTCGCGCCCGTGCTCGCGCAGGGCGTGGGCGATTTCGTGGCCCATGATCGCGGCGATTTCAGCGTCGGTCAGCTTCAACTGGTCGATCAGGCCGGTGTAGAACATGATCTTGCCGCCAGGACCGCAATTGGCGTTGAGCTCATCGCTCTTGATCAGGTTCACTTCCCAGTTCCACTGCGCCGAATCCGGGCGGAACACAGGTGCCTGGGCGATCAAGCGGTCGGCAATGACCTGGATGCGCTTGGCATCGTTACTGGTCTTGTCCAGCGCGCCCTGGGCTTTCGCCTCACCCATCGTCTTCTGGTAGGACTGGGCGTACATCTGGTTGACCTCATCGGTCGACAGCATGCTGAACATGTACTGCTTGCGTTCCACGCCCACGGCTCCGCCGCTGGTGGTATTGACCGACTGGCAACCGGTGAGCAGCAGAGCCGCGCTCAGAGCACTCACCATCAATGTCTTGTTCATGTAAAAGAAGCTCCCTGGAAACGTGGGCGTATCCTAGGCCTTGATTTGTATCGGCGCCAGATACAGAACGAGGGATTACAGGTTTTTCGGACAGACCCTACACAGTCCATTTGCGACACCCACGCAGCTAAAACAGTCAGCCGACGAACAGCGCCTCATGCCACGCCACAGAAACGCCGATAACGGCTCCAGACGTCATTTCCGCGTCCGGAGCCTTTATGAAATTCAGATCGATCCAGTTTTCCGTGGCCGCCCTCGCCGGCGCCATTGTGCTCAGCGTGGTGGCCGCCCTTGTGCTGTACGCACTGTTTGCCGGCGCGCGCACCCAGGATATGGTGCAACAGCGGACCAAGGCGCAGTTCGAACAACTCATCGAACAACGCCTCACTGCCCTGGCCCGCACCCAGGCGAGCCTGATCCAGCGGGAACTGGAAGCCCCGCTGCTGCTCGCCCGCGGCCTGGCCACCAGCAACGCCTTGATGGGCATGAACGGCACGGACGGCAACCCGCAATTGAAGGTGCCCCGCGAGCAAATGATCAGCCTGTTGCGCGAAACCGTGGTGCGCAACCCGAAGATCCTCGGTGCCTACATCGCCTGGGAACCGAACGCCATCGACCATGACGACGCCAACTATGTGAACAGCCAGGTGGTGGGCATGGAAACCAACGGGCGTTTCCTGCCGTGGTGGTTCCGTAACCAGGACGGCTCCCTGGGCCTGGAAAAACTCGCCGACGTGACCGACCAGAAACTGCTTTCCACCGGCATCCGTGCCAGTGAGTACTACCTGTGCTCCCAGGACAGCAAGAAAGCCTGCGTGATCGACCCGGCGCCCTATCGCGTGGGCAGCACGATGACCATGCTCGCCTCGTTCATCGAACCGATCATGATCGATGGCAAGTTCCAGGGCATCGTCGGTGCCGACCTGTCGGTGAACTTCATCCAGGACATGCTCGTAGCCGCCGATGGCAAGTTGTACGACGGCGCCGGGGAAATGGCCTTGCTCTCCAGCAACAATCGACTGGTGGCCTTTACCAAGGACCCGAGCAAACTCGGGGAAAAGGCCAGTGACCTGCTGGACGCCAGTGCACTGGATAACCTCGCCAGGCTGGGCGCCGGCGAAGTGCGCTATGACATCGACGAAGAACACGGGCATATCGAGGTGTACATGCCGTTCGGCATCGGCGAGACCAACGCCCGCTGGACGCTGATGTTGCAACTGCCGCTGAACGCGGTCATGGCCGACCTGCAAGCGCTGCAGAAGGACCTCGACCATCAGCGTCAGGCCGATATCTTCGGCATGGCGATAGTGGGCCTGGTGATTGCCGGCATCGGGCTGCTGGTGATCTGGCTGGTGGGCCACGGCATTGCCCGTCCGCTCAAGCAAATGGTGGCGATGCTCGATGACATCGCCCAGGGCGAAGGCGACCTGACTCGTCGCCTGGTCAGCGACCGCGCCGATGAACTGGGGGCGATCGCCAGGGGCTTCAACACCTTCCTGAGCAAGTTGCAGGGCATGATCACCCAGGTGGTGACCTCGGTGCAGAGCGTCAGCGATTCGTCGGAGCACACCGCCGATATCGCGATCCGCACCAACCAGGGCGTGCACAAGCAGATGTCGGAGATCGATCAGGTCGCCACTGCCGTGCACGAAATGACCGCCACCGCCCAGGACGTGGCCCGCAACGCGACCCAAGCCGCCCAGGCCGCCAGCCATGCAGACCAGGCTGCCAGCCAGGGCATGCAGATCGTGCGGGACACCTCCACCTCCATCGGTGCCCTGGCCGTGGAAATCGGCAAGGCGGTGGGCGTGGTGCAGACCCTGGCCAAGGACAGCGAGAACATCAACGCGATCCTCACCGCCATCCGCGGAATCGCCGAGCAGACCAACCTGCTGGCCCTCAACGCCGCCATCGAAGCCGCCCGGGCCGGTGAACAGGGCCGTGGTTTCGCGGTAGTCGCCGATGAAGTGCGCAACCTGGCGCAGAAGACGCAACAGGCGACCGAAGAGATCCAGACGATGATCCAACAGTTGCAACAAGGCACTCGGGATGTGGTGCGGGTGATGGAAGACAGCCAGAACCGTACCGACGAAAGCGTGCAGCATGCGGCGAAAGCGGCCCAGGCCCTGGAGACGATCACCCAGGCAGTGTCGGTGATCAACGACATGAACACCCAGATCGCCAGCGCCGCCGAGGAACAAAGCGCCGTGGCCGATGACATCAACCGTAACGTGATCAACATCGGGCAAGTAGCGAACGAAGTCGCCAGCGGCGCCGATGAGTCCAGTGCAGCTAGCGCCGGGTTGACCAAGCTGGCGGAGCAGCAGCGGCGGTTGATCAATCAGTTCAGGGTCTGATCCAAAGGCCCCATCGCGAGCAAGCTCGCTCCCACAGGGGGATGGGCGGTGGCATGCCGATTTGTGAACGCAGCAGAACAACTGTGGGAGCAAAGCTTGCTCGCGATGGCGTCGTCACGGACAACAAAACCGCTATCGCGAGCAAGCTTTGCTCCCACAGACTCCCACAGGTTCAATGCAGGGGTTTAGAGTTCGCCGAGGGCTTCTACCAGCGCTTGGTTCTGCTCCGGTGTGCCGATGCTGATCCGCAGGAACTGGGCAATCCGCTCCTGTTTGAAGTGCCGCACGATCACACCCTGCTCCCGCAGTTTCGCCGCCAACCCTGCCGCATCGTGCCGGGGGTGGCGGGCGAAGATGAAGTTGGCCGCCGAGGGCAGCACTTCAAAGCCCTTGGCTTGCAGTTGGGCCACGACCCATTCACGGTGCTCGATGACCAATTGGCAGGTCCGGTCGAAATGCTCGCGGTCGTCGAACGCTGCCGCGCCGCCGGCATTCGCCAGGCGATCCAGCGGATAGGAGTTGAAGCTGTTCTTGATCCGCTCCAGCGCTTCGATCAGGTCCGGATGGCCCACCGCCAGGCCCACGCGCAGCCCCGCCAGGGAGCGGGACTTGGACAGGGTCTGGGTCACCAGCAGGTTCGGATAGCGATCCACCAGGCTGATGGCCGTCTCGCCGCCGAAGTCGATATAGGCCTCGTCGACCACCACCACCGAATCCGGGCTGGCCTTGAGGATCTGCTCGACCGCTTCCAGCGCCAGCAGGCAGCCGGTCGGCGCGTTCGGGTTGGGGAAAATGATCCCGCCATTGGGTTTGGCGTAGTCTGCCGGGTCGATCCGGAATTGCTCATCCAGCGGCACCGCATCGAACTGGATGCCGTACAGCCCGCAATACACGGGATAGAAGCTGTAGCTGATGTCCGGGAACAACAGCGGCTGGTCGTGCTGCAACAGGCCGTGAAAAATGTGCGCCAGCACTTCATCCGAGCCATTACCCAGGAACACCTGGTTGCTCTGCACGCCGTAATATCGGGCCACGGCGCCTTTCAGCAGGTCACTGTTGGGATCCGGGTACAGGCGCAGGTTGTCGTTCAACTCGGTCTGCATTGCCGCCAAGGCCTTGGGCGATGGGCCGTAGGGGTTCTCGTTGGTATTGAGCTTGACCAGCCGGGTCAGCTTCGGCTGTTCGCCCGGCACGTAGGGCACCAGGTTCTTGACGAACGGGCTCCAGAATTTACTCATTTCAGTTCCCCTGACCTTCAATGGAGTTTTCGTCAAGAATGCGGTACTCGGCGCTGCGGGCGTGGGCGCTCAGCGATTCGCCACGGGCCAGCACCGAAGCGGTCTTGCCCAGTTCGGAGGCGCCCTGCTCGGAGCAGAAGATGATCGACGAGCGTTTCTGGAAGTCATACACCCCCAGCGGCGACGAGAAGCGCGCGGTGCCGGAAGTCGGCAACACGTGGTTGGGGCCTGCGCAATAGTCGCCCAGGGCCTCACTGGTGTGACGACCCATGAAGATCGCACCGGCGTGACGGATCTGCGGCAGCCAGGCCTGCGGGTCGGCGACCGACAATTCCAGGTGTTCCGGCGCGATACGGTTGGCGACTTCGATGGCCTGCTCCATGTCGCGGACCTTGATCAGCGCGCCACGGCCATTGATCGACGTATTGATGATCTCGGCGCGGTCCATGGTCGGCAGCAGCTTGTCGATGCTGGCGGCGACCTTATCGAGGAACTCGGCGTCCGGGCTGACCAGGATCGCCTGGGCGTCTTCGTCGTGCTCGGCCTGGGAAAACAGGTCCATGGCGATCCAGTCCGGGTCGGTCTGGCCGTCGCACACCACGAGGATTTCCGAAGGGCCGGCGATCATGTCGATGCCGACCTGGCCAAACACGTGGCGCTTGGCGGTGGCGACATAGATGTTGCCCGGCCCGACCACCTTGTCGACCCGCGGCACGCTTTCGGTGCCATAGGCCAGCGCAGCCACGGCCTGGGCACCGCCGATGGTGAACACCCGGTCCACACCAGCGATGCAAGCGGCGGCCAGCACCAGTTCGTTGATTTCACCGCGCGGGGTCGGGACGACCATGACCACTTCGGTCACGCCGGCAACCTTGGCCGGGATGGCGTTCATCAGCACCGAGGACGGATAGGACGCCTTGCCACCCGGCACGTACAGGCCGGCGCGGTCCAGCGGCGTGACCTTCTGGCCCAGCACGGTGCCGTCGGCTTCGGTGTAGCTCCAGGAGTCCTGTTTCTGCCTTTCGTGATAGTCGCGCACTCGGGACGCGGCCTTTTCCAAGGCTTCGCGCTGGGGCACGGTGATCCGGGTCAGGGCCAGTTCCAGTCGCTCGCGCGGCAGGATCAGGTCGGCCATGGACGCCACTTGCAGGCCGTCGAACTTCTGGGTGAATTCCACCAGGGCAGCATCGCCACGCTCGCGCACAGCCTTGATGATGTCCAGCACCCGCTGATTGACCGAGTCGTCAGACACGCTTTCCCAGCTCAGCAGATGATCCAGATGATGTGCGAAATCCGGGTCGGCAGCATTGAGTCGGCGAATCGAAGTGGGAGCGGTCATAGCGAGGGCCTCATTAATGGCAAATGCTCAGGCGCCCTAAGCTACCAGTCCATTCGCGTGGGCACCTGAGAAAATTGGCTATGACACGGATAGACGGGCGCGACTCAAGGTCGCGCAGGTGAATCAGCCGCGGTGTCGCGATTCCACTGCCTTGCGCAGGGTATCGATCAGAGCCTGGATACGGGCGTGCTGCATTTTCATCGAAGCCTTGTTGACGATCAGCCGGGAGGTGATGTCGGCGATGAAATCCTGGGGTTCCAGGCCATTTGCCCGCAGGGTGTTGCCGGTGTCGACCACGTCGATGATCTTGTCCGCCAGGCCGATCAGCGGCGCCAGCTCCATCGAACCGTACAACTTGATGATATCGACCTGACGGCCCTGCTCGGCGTAATAACGCTTGGCAATATTGACGAACTTGGTCGCCACGCGCAAACGCCCCTTGGGCTCCGGCGCGCCAACTTTACCAGCGGTCATCAGCTTGCAGCGGGCGATCTGCAGGTCCAGGGGCTCGTACAGGCCCTGGCCGCCGTATTCCATCAGCACGTCCTTGCCGGCAACGCCCAGGTCGGCGGCGCCATGTTCCACGTAGGTCGGCACATCGGTGGCACGCACGATCAGCAAGCGCACGTCGGCCTGGGTCGTGGGGATGATCAGCTTGCGGCTCTTGTCCGGATTCTCGGTCGGCACGATGCCCGCTTCAGCCAGAAGCGGCAGGGTGTCGTCAAGGATGCGGCCCTTGGACAGTGCGATGGTCAACATGGGAAACGTCAGTCCTTATCAAGGTACTCATGCCCGGTCGCAAGCGGCGCCGGACACACATCGAGGGTGCAAACACCCTCGACCTGAAACGAAATCAACGGACACATCCTTGTGCCCACGGAAAGTGCCTGCGCGACGATCATACTGCGTTGAAAACAGGCTCGGAATGCTCATTGACAATCAGTCAACTCCGCTTCCTCGCCTGTTTTCGCCTTGCCTGATCGCCGCGCAGTCACTTTCCAATTAGCCCGGTACGCGGCGGATCTTGGCGCCGAGCATCTGCAGTTTTTCTTCGATGCACTCATAGCCACGGTCGATGTGGTAGATGCGATCGATCAGGGTATCGCCTTCGGCAACCAGGGCCGAGATGACCAGGCTGGCCGAGGCCCGCAGGTCGGTGGCCATCACTGGCGCGCCCTTGAGCTTCTCGGTGCCGGTGACAATGGCCGTGTTGCCTTCGACCTGGATCTTGGCGCCCATGCGGTGCAGTTCGTAGACGTGCATGAAACGGTTTTCGAAGATCGTCTCGATCACAGCGCCCGTGCCTTCGGCAATGGCGTTGAGGGAGATGAACTGCGCTTGCATGTCGGTCGGGAACGCCGGGTACGGAGCGGTCCGCACGTTGACGGCTTTTGGCCGCTTGCCGTGCATATTCACTTCGATCCAGTCTTCGCCGCAGGTGACTTCGGCACCGGCTTCCTTGAGTTTCTCCAGGACGGCTTCAAGGATGGTCGGATCAGTGTCCTTGACCTTGACGCGGCCACCGGTGACCGCAGCGGCCACCAGGTAGGTGCCGGTTTCGATCCGGTCCGGCATCACTTTGTAGGTAGCCGAATGCAGGCGCTCGACGCCATCGATGGTGATGGTATCGGTGCCAGCGCCGCTGATCTTGGCGCCCATGGCGATCAGGAAGTTCGCCAGGTCGACCACTTCAGGCTCGCGCGCGGCGTTTTGCAGCACGCTGCGGCCCTTGGCCAGTGCGGCGGCCATCATGATGTTCTCGGTGCCGGTCACGCTGACGGTATCGAAGAAGAAGTGCGCGCCGCGCAAGCCGCCTTCCGGCGCCTTGGCCTTGATGTAGCCGCCTTCGACGTCGATCACCGCGCCCATGGCTTCCAGGCCGCGGATGTGCAGGTCCACCGGACGCGAGCCAATGGCGCAACCGCCAGGCAAGGCGACTTCGGCTTCACCGAAACGGGCGACCATCGGGCCCAATACCAGGATCGACGCACGCATGGTCTTCACCAGCTCGTACGGGGCGACCAGGGTCTTGATGGTGCGTGGATCGATTTCGACGCTGAGCTTCTCGTCGATCACCGGCTCAATGCCCATGCGGCCGAACAGCTCGATCATCGTGGTGATGTCGTGCAAGTGCGGCAGGTTGGCCACGGTCACCGGGCCATCGCACAGCAGGGTCGCGGCAAGGATCGGCAGGGCGGAGTTCTTTGCCCCGGAAATACGGATTTCGCCATCAAGACGAACGCCGCCGGTAATAATCAGTTTATCCATAAGAATCTCGAGGCCCTTGGGCTCAGGTGCGCTCGGCCCAGGCCGCGCGGCTGAAAAATTTCATCGTGACCGCGTGGATGCTGCCATCGGCGATCCATGGGTTCAAATGGGCATAGATGCTCTGCTGACGCTTCACTGGGCTCAACGTCGCCAGTTCATCGCTGATCACGTTCAACTGGAAGTTGCAGCCTTCGCCTTCAACTTCCACCTGCGTACCAGGCAGCTTTCCTTCTAGGAAGCTCTTCACTTCTACAGCCTGCATGCTCAACCTCAATCGGCGCCCTGTGCGCGCGGGTCGCACATCATACAAAAAAGCCCCGCGCCTGCGAACCCCGCGAAGCAGGACTCTGACGGGGGGACTTTTTCAACAATGTGGCTCAGGGGTGCGCCAACAACTCGGTCAGCTCGCTGACCTGGGCTATTTCGCGCATATCTTCGGGCATCCCACGGATGCTCCACGTTTTGCCGGCTGCCTTGGCGTCCCGCATGAAGCACAGCAGCAGCGACAGGCCGACGCTGCTGGACTTCTGCACCGCCGAGCAGTCAATGACCACCTCGGCGGCACTGACGGACTTGATCAGCGCCTGGCCCTCCTTGCGCAGGGCCGGGCCGGTGCGGTAATCCAGCACGCCACTGAGCATTAGCACGCCAGCCTCACCCAGACGAACGGCGGACTCACTCACCGACTCGATCATTGTGCCTGCTTCTCTTTGGCATCTTCGGCCACTTCCTTGGCCTTGGCGACCTCACCGGCCCAACCGTTGATGGTCTTGTCCAGGTCGTTGCCATTGCGCTGCATCGCGTCGGCGAACTGATCGCGGAACAGCTTGCCGATGTTGATGCCATTGATGATCACGTTGCGCACCTTCCACTCGTCGTTGATTTTCTCGAGTGTGTAGGAGACAGGGTAGATCGCGCCGTTGTTGCCTTTGACCTGCATGTCGACGCTGGTGCGGGTGCCGCTTTCGTCCTTGGCCGGCGAAACGGTGATGCCCTGGTTGTTGTATTCAAGCAAGGCGTTGCCATAGAACTGCATCAGGCTGCGCTTGAAGTTCTCCTGGAACCGGGTCATCTGCGCCGGGCTGGCCTTGCGCGAGTACTTGACGGTCATGATGCTCTTGGAGATGCCGTCGGCGTCCACCACGGGGCCGACGATGCCGTTCAGCGCGTCATAGAACGCGCTCGGGTCCTGCTTGTATTTCTCTTTGTTGGCGGAAAGGTCCGCCAACAGCCGGGTCGTCGTGTCCTGGATGATGTCATGGGCCGAAGGCGCAGCCACGGCGTTAGCCATCAACGGCAGCGCGGCGAGCAGCACCAACAAGCCACGTCGCAAGATAGAGATCATTCAAAAGCTCCTCATTTGGCGTCTTTGCTAACGGTATTGAGCAGGAATTTACCGATCAGGTCCTCGAGCACCAGGGATGATTGCGTGTCGTGGATAACGCCACCGTCCTTGAGCACGGTATCTTCCCCACCCACGCTGATGCCAATGTATTTCTCACCCAGCAGCCCAGCCGTGAGGATAGATGCAGTGGAATCAGTCGGCAGGTTATCCACGCGCTTTTCCAACTGCAGCGTCACCCGACCGGTGAAATCCTCGCGATTCAGATCGATTGCCGTGACCTTGCCGATGGTGACACCGGCCATGGTCACTTTGGCTCTGACCGTCAAACCGGCGATATTGTCAAAGTTTGCATAAAGTTTATAAGTATCGGTGCTTGCCGTCGGCGCCAGCCCACTGACCCGCAGGGCCAGCAGCAGCAAAGCCAGGATGCCAGCCAGCAAGAAAAGGCCGACACCGATTTCCAGGGTGCGGTTTTGCATCAGAAATCTCCAAACATCAAGGCGGTCAGAATAAAGTCAAGGCCCAGGACCGCCAGCGAGGCGTACACCACGGTCTTGGTTGTGGCACGGCTGATCCCCTCTGACGTGGGCTCACAGTCATAGCCTTGAAACACGGCGATCCAGGTCACGACGAAAGCGAATACGGCACTTTTGATCACGCCATTGAGGACATCGTCGAGGAAGTCGACGCTGTTTTGCATGTTCGACCAGTAGGAACCTTCATAGACCCCCAGCCAGTCTACCGCCACCCACGAGCCGCCCCAGATCCCCACGACGCTGAAAATGATCGCCAGCACCGGCAGGGAAATGAAACCGGCCCACAGGCGCGGGGCAATGATGTATTTGAGTGGGTCGACGCCGATCATTTCCAGGCTGGACAATTGTTCGGTGGACTTCATGTTGCCGATTTCGGCGGTCAACGCCGAACCGGCACGCCCGGCGAACAGCAGCGCCGTGACCACCGGGCCGAGCTCACGCAGCAGCGTCAGCGCAACCATCTGCCCGACCGCCTGCTCCGAACCGTAGCTGGACAAGATGTTGAAACCTTGCAGCGCCAGGACCATGCCGATGAAGATCCCGGAGACCACGATGATCACCAGGGACATCACGCCCACCGAGTGCAACTGCTTGACCAGCAGGCCGAAACCGCCGCCCGTCGAGTTGCGACCGAGCAAGGCGTGCATCAGGAACAGCGAGGAACGGCCCAGTACCGCCACCACATCGATGCCGGAACGGCCGAACAGGCGAACTCTTTCCAATAGTGATTTCTTGCGCATCAGCGCTTCCCCAGCAGATCGGTACGGTAATCCGTGGCCGGAAAATGGAACGCCACCGGCCCGTCCGGATCACCCTTCATGAATTGGCGGATGCGCGGATTGTCCGAATCCGCCAGTTCCTGGGGCGTGCCCTGCCCCAGCACCTGGCTATCGCCAACCACATAGATGTAGTCGGCAATGCTCGCGGTTTCGGCCAGGTCGTGGGAGACCACGATGCTGGTGATGCCCAGCGCATCGTTGAGCAGGCGGATCAGGCGCACGAGCACGCCCATGGCGATCGGGTCCTGGCCGACGAAGGGCTCGTCGTACATGAGGATCTTCGGATCGAGGGCAATAGCCCGCGCCAACGCGACCCGACGCTTCATGCCGCCGGACAGCTCGTCGGGCATCAGGTCGAGGGCGCCCCGCAGCCCAACGGCCTGCAACTTGAGCAGGACGATGTCGCGAATCATCTCTTCCGGCAGCTCGGTATGGACCCGCAGCGGGAACGCCACGTTCTCGAATACATCGAGATCGGTAAACAGCGCGCCACTCTGGAACAGCACACCCATGTGCTTGCGCGCATCGAACAGGTCGCTGCGAGACAACTCGGGAAGGTTCTGACCATTGACCCAGACTTCGCCGGCGCTGGGGCGCAATTGTGCCCCGATCAGCCGCAGCAGCGTGGTCTTGCCACACCCGGAAGGCCCCATGATGCCGGTGACCTTGCCGCGCGGAATGCGAATATCGATGTCATTGAAAATGCTGCGCGTCCCTCGCTTGAAGGACAGTCCCTTCAGCTCGACCGCGTAGGCGTTGTCGGCACTCATCTAAACTCCTTGCGATGCAGCCTCACATTCGAATGCCCAGGGCAGCCGACAAGCGCCGGTACCGCCGGGCACACGAACCGGCGGCGAACTATATCACTGCAACAGCCAAGCGCCCAAGGCCAACGCCCCGCCTGTTAAGCCTGGTTTAAGGTAAAAAGCCACATTTTATGTCGAACCTTGCGGCCCCTCGAACAAAGCATGACGAACTTACGTGAGGGAATTGTTCATTGCCGCTATAATCGCCGCCTTTTCATCGGGCTATACGATTTCTGACATGAGCCAATCCAGCGACCTGATTCAATCGGCACAACGTACCATCCGCCTCGAGCTCGAAGCCGTGCAAGGCTTGCTGCCCCAAATCGACGCTGATTTCGTACGCGCCTGCGAGATGATTCTGGCCAGCAAAGGCCGCGTGGTCGTGGTCGGCATGGGCAAGTCCGGGCACATCGGCAACAAGATCGCCGCCACCCTCGCCAGCACCGGCACCACGGCCTTTTTTGTCCATCCGGCCGAAGCCAGCCACGGGGACATGGGCATGATCACCCGGGACGACGTCATCCTGGCCCTGTCCAACTCCGGCTCCACCAATGAGATCATCACGCTGCTGCCGCTGATCAAGCGCCTGGGCATCCAGTTGATCAGCATGACCGGCAACCCGGACTCGCCGCTGGCCAAGGCCGCCGAAGTGAACCTCAATGTTCATGTCGAACACGAAGCCTGCCCGCTGAACCTGGCACCGACCTCCTCCACCACCGCGGCCCTGGTCATGGGCGACGCCCTGGCCGTGGCGCTGCTGGAAGCCCGGGGCTTCACCGCGGAAGATTTCGCCTTTTCCCATCCCGGTGGCGCCCTCGGCCGTCGCCTGCTGCTGAAAGTCGAAAACGTGATGCACGCTGGCCAGGAGTTGCCACAAGTGCTGCGCGGCACGCTGCTCAAGGACGCGCTCATGGAAATGACCCGCAAGGGGCTGGGCATGACGGTGGTCCTGGAGGTCGACGGCAAGCTCGCGGGAATCTTCACCGACGGCGATCTGCGCCGCACCCTGGACCGCACCATCGACATCCACAGTGCGACCATCGAGCAAGTCATGACGCCCCACGGCAAGACCGCCCGCGCCGAGATGCTCGCCGCCGAGGCCCTGAAAATCATGGAAGACCACAAGATCAGCGCCCTGGTGGTCGTCGACGACGAAGACCGTCCGGTGGGCGCCCTGAACATGCACGATCTTCTGCGTGCGGGAGTCATGTAAATGAACACAGACCTGTTGCAACGCGGCCAAGCCATCAAGCTGGCGGTTTTCGACGTGGACGGCGTGCTGACCGACGGCCGCCTGTACTTCCTCGAAGACGGCAGCGAGTTCAAGACGTTCAACACCCTCGACGGCCAAGGCATCAAGATGTTGATGGCCGCCGGCGTGCAGACCGCTATCATCAGCGGCCGCAAGACCCCGGTGGTCGAGCGGCGCGCGAAGAACCTCGGCATCCCGCACCTTTACCAGGGGCGCGAAGACAAGCTGGTGGTGCTGGACGAGCTTCTGGGTCAACTCAACCTAAACTATGAACAGGTGGCCTACCTCGGTGACGACCTGCCAGACCTGCCGGTGATTCGCCGGGTCGGCCTGGGCATGGCGGTCGCCAACGCGGCCAGTTTCGTCCGCGAGCACGCCCACGGCGTCACCACGGCGCGAGGCGGCGAAGGTGCGGCCCGCGAATTCTGTGAACTGATCCTGCGCGCCCAGGGCCGCCTCGAAGCGGCCAACGCCGCGTACCTGTGAGCCATTTATGCTGAGCAAGAAGATTCGCACCATCGTGGTGTTCGGCTGTATCGCGGCGATTTTTGCTGCGGTGGGCTACTGGAACATCAGCCCCGAACGGTTTCTCGACCAGCCTGCGGCCCAGGTCGAGGAAAAGATCGACTGGTACGCGACCAACACGCATACCCTGCAGTACCTGCCCGACGGCAAGGTGCAATACGAGATGACGTCCGACAAGGTCGACCACGTAAAAGCCACTGACATTACGTTGGTTACGAAGCCCGACCTGAACATGTTCCGCGGCACCGAGTTTCCGTGGCATGTGCAGAGCGAGCACGCCGAAGTCAATTCCGGCGGTACCGAAGTGGAACTGATCGACTCGGTGCGCGTCGCCCGAACCGACGAAAAAAACCGTACGACCATCATCACCAGCACGCGCATGACCGTGTTCCCACAGCAAGAATATGCGCAGACCGAGCAACCCGTTAGAATCGACGGCGCCGGGGGTGTATCGACCGGCACGGGAATGAAAGCGTATTTGAAGGAAAGCAGGATACACCTGCTATCGAACGTAAGAGGACAGTATGAAGCTCGCTAAAACCCTCCCTATTTTGCTCAGTCTGGGCGCAGCACTGGGAAGCGCGAGCGCCTGGGCTCTTCCCGACGACCGCAACCAGCCTATTCGCATCCAGGCCGACGATGCCCAGCTCGACGACAAGAATGGCGTCGCCACCTATAAAGGCGACGTGATCATCACCCAGGGCTCGATGAAGGTCACCGGCAATACCGTGACCATCACCCGCACCCCGTCCGGCGACATCGACGTGGTGACTTCGGTGGGCAACCTGGCCTATTTCGAGCAACTGCAAACCGCAGGCGATACCAAGCCAGTGCAGGGCTACGGGGTAACCATCCAGTACCACGCCGCCCAGGATCGCGTGGTCCTGATCGACCGCGCCAAGGTCGTCGACAAGGACAACAACGTCACCCAAGGCGAAAAAATCGTCTACGACACAGTCAAGAAGCTGGCCAGCGCCGGTCGCGCCACCGGCAGCAAGGTGACCGAGTCGCGTCCGCGGATCGACATGGTGATCCAACCGAAAAAGAAAACCGACGAGCAGAAGGCCCAGTAATGGCAACTCTGAAAGCTCAGCACCTGGCCAAGAGCTACAAGAGCCGTCAAGTCGTGCGTGATGTCAGCCTGTCCATCGACAGCGGCCAGATCGTCGGCCTGCTCGGCCCCAACGGCGCGGGCAAGACCACCTGCTTCTACATGATCGTCGGCCTGGTCCAGGCCGATCAGGGTCGCGTACTGATCGACGACGTGGACGTCAGCCACCAGCCAATGCACGGCCGGGCGAAGGCAGGTATCGGCTATTTGCCGCAAGAAGCGTCGATCTTCCGCAAACTGTCGGTTGCCGACAACATCATGGCGATCCTCGAGACCCGCAAGGAACTCGACAAGGCCGGTCGTCGCCAGGAACTGGAAAGCCTGCTGCAGGAATTCCACATCAGCCACATTCGCGACAACCTGGGCATGAGCCTGTCCGGTGGCGAGCGGCGTCGCGTGGAAATCGCCCGCGCCCTGGCCACCGCACCGAAGTTCATCCTGCTCGACGAACCGTTCGCCGGCGTGGACCCGATCTCGGTAGGCGACATCAAGCAGATCATCCATCACCTCAAGGCCAAGGGGATCGGCGTGCTGATCACCGACCACAACGTGCGCGAGACGCTGGATATCTGTGAAACCGCCTACATTGTCAACGACGGCCAGCTGATCGCCGAAGGCGACTCCGCAGCCATCCTGGCCAATGACCTGGTCAAGGAAGTGTATCTGGGCCATGAGTTCCGCCTGTAAGCACAAGTGTCTGGCGAATTGTCCGAGCGTCGTTTAATTTTATTATGGCGACGCTCTAGGCAAACACTTCAGTTTCAGGCATATAATTTGCTTAAGTTTGGCGCCTCGGCGCCCTGTAGTGGATGGCGCATGTGCGCCGGCTAATAAGGTGTTAAGCCCCTGCCATGAAACCATCGCTAGTCTTGAGAATGGGCCAGCAGCTGACGATGACACCGCAGCTGCAACAGGCCATCCGCCTGCTCCAATTGTCGACCCTGGACCTGCAACAGGAAATCCAGGAGGCCCTGGAGTCCAATCCGATGCTCGAACGCCAGGAAGAAGGCGACGACTTCGACAACACCGATCCGCTGGCCGACAACGTCGAGCAGAAGACCAACACCGAAATCCCGGAACCGGCCTACCAGGAAACCGCCCCGACGGTGGACAACCTCGAGGATGGCGAATGGAACGAACGCATCCCCAACGAACTACCCGTGGACACGGCCTGGGAAGACGTCTACCAGACCAGCGCCAGCAGCCTGCCGAGCAGCGATGACGACGAGTGGGACTTCACCACCCGTACCTCTGCTGGCGAAAGCCTGCAAAGCCACCTGCTGTGGCAGTTGAACCTGGCGCCAATGTCCGACACCGATCGCCTGATCGCCGTGACCCTGATCGACTGCATCAACAACCAGGGCTACCTGGACGAGACCCTCGAAGAAATCCTGGAAGCCTTCGACCCCGAGCTCGACATCGAGCTGGACGAGATCGAAGCCGTCCTGCATCGCATCCAGCAGTTCGAACCGGCCGGCATCGGTGCCCGCAACCTGGGCGAGTGCCTGTTGCTGCAACTGCGCCAGTTGTCCGCCAAGACACCATGGCTGGCCGAAGCCAAGCGACTGGTCACCGATTACATCGACCTGTTGGGCGGCCGCGACTACAGCCAACTGATGCGTCGCATGAAGCTCAAGGAAGATGAGCTGCGCCAGGTCATCGAACTGGTGCAGAGCCTCAACCCGCGCCCCGGCTCGCAGATCGAATCCACCGAGCCCGAATACGTGGTCCCCGACGTGATCGTGCGCAAGCACAATGATCGCTGGCTGGTGGAGCTCAACCAGGAGTCGGTGCCCAAGCTGCGGGTCAACGCCCAGTACGCCGGCTTTGTGAAGCGTGCCGACACCAGCGCCGACAACACCTTCATGCGCAACCAGTTGCAGGAAGCGCGCTGGTTCATCAAGAGCCTGCAAAGCCGCAACGAAACCCTGATGAAAGTTGCCACCCAGATCGTCGAGCATCAGCGCGGCTTCCTGGAGTACGGCGATGAAGCGATGAAACCGTTGGTCCTGCATGACATTGCCGAGGCAGTGGGCATGCACGAGTCGACGATTTCCCGGGTAACCACCCAGAAATTCATGCATACCCCTCGGGGTATCTATGAATTGAAATACTTTTTCTCCAGCCACGTCAGCACCTCCGAAGGCGGCGAATGCTCGTCCACGGCCATCCGCGCGATCATCAAAAAACTGGTAGCTGCGGAAAATCAGAAAAAGCCGTTGAGTGACAGCAAGATCGCTGGTTTACTGGAGGCACAAGGCATTCAGGTGGCCCGCCGTACCGTCGCCAAATACCGCGAATCCCTAGGGATCGCGCCTTCGAGCGAACGCAAGCGGTTGATGTAACAGGCCACGCCACAGCGTTCCAGTGGCAGGCATTTCTGCCTGCCGCTTTATGCACTGGCAACGAAGGAGAAGCTGTATGCAAGTCAACATCAGTGGACACCAACTGGAAGTGACCGAACCCCTGCGCACCTACATCGGCGAAAAACTCGACCGATTGGAAAGGCATTTCGACAAGATCACCAACGTGCAAGTCACGATGAACGTCGAGAAGCTGCTGCAGAAAATCGAAGCCACGCTGCATATCCCCGGCGGAGAAGTGGTTGCCAACGCAGAGCACACAGACATGTATGCCGCGATTGACCTGCTGACCGACAAGCTGGATCGCCAACTCAAAAAGCATAAGGAAAAGACCCAGAGCCTCCTCCAGGGCGCAACCGGTCGTTAACCCCCCCAATCCATGATCCGACTAGAAACCATCCTGACCCCCGGCCGTTCCCAGGTGAACGCGCCGGGCGGCAGTAAGAAGAAAGCCCTCGAACACATTGCCAACCTGATCCACCGCGAGGTACCGGATCTGGAAATGCAGGACGTCTTCGAGGCATTGGTTGCCCGTGAAAAACTCGGTTCCACCGGTTTTGGCAACGGCATCGCCATTCCCCACTGCCGTCTCAAGGGTTGTGCCGCGCCGATCAGCGCGCTGTTGCACCTTGAAACCGCTATAGATTTCGACGCCATCGACGGCGCCCCGGTCGACCTGCTGTTTGTATTGCTGGTACCGGAAGCGGCGACCGATGCGCACCTTGAGCTGCTGCGCCAGATTGCCAGCATGCTGGACCGCAAGGAAGTGCGCGAAAAACTGCGCAGCGCACCGAGTAACGAAGCTTTGTACCAGGTTGTCCTGGACGAGCAGAACGGTCATTAAAAATGCGCATGATCATTGTCAGTGGCCGCTCCGGCTCCGGTAAAAGCACGGCCCTCAACGTGCTTGAGGACAGCGGCTACTATTGCATCGACAATTTGCCCGCCGGCCTGCTGCCGGAACTGGCCGAGCGCGCCCTGATCCACACCGAGCTGGCGCAGCCGCTGGTGGCGGTGTCCATCGATGCGCGCAACCTGCCAAGCCACCTGTCGCGTTTTCCTGAACTGCTCGAGGAAGTGCGCAGCCGGCATATCCAGTGTGACGTGCTGTACCTGGATGCCGATGAAGAGACACTGCTCAAGCGTTTTTCCGAAACCCGCCGGCGCCACCCACTGAGCAACGCCAACCGTTCGCTGGCCGAAGCCATCGAGGATGAAAGCCAGCTACTGGGGCCGATTGCCGACCTGGCGGACCTGAAGGTCAACACCACGCACCTGAACCTGTATCAGTTGCGTGACACGATCAAGCTGCGCCTGCTCAACCAACCCGAGCCGGGCACGGCGTTCCTGGTGGAGTCGTTCGGTTTCAAGCGTGGCATGCCCGTCGATGCCGACCTGGTGTTCGACGTGCGTTGCCTGCCCAATCCTTATTGGAAGCCGGAATTGCGCGCGCAGTCCGGGCTCGACCAACCGGTGATCGACTACCTGGCCGCCCAGCCGGATGTCGAAGAAATGTACCAGGACATCTCCAGCTACCTGCTCAAATGGCTGCCCCGCTTTGCCGCGAGCAACCGCGCCTATGTCACGATCGCCATCGGTTGTACCGGCGGCCATCACCGCTCCGTCTACCTGACCGAACGCCTGGGTCAACTCCTGCAACAATCCCTGAAGAACGTCCAGGTTCGCCACCGCGACCTCAGCTAAAGGATTCACATCGCGATGCCTGCTCAGGAAATTGAAATCATCAACAAGCTGGGTTTGCATGCCCGAGCGTCGGCCAAGTTCGTCGGAGTCGCAGGCCAGTTCAAGGACACCACCATCAGGGTTGGCCGCACACCCGAGACTGCGGTCGACGGTAAAAGCATCATGGCGATGATGATGCTCGCCGCTGGCAAGGGCACCAAGATCCACCTGCACACCGAAGGTGAACAGGCACAGGAGGCGATGGATGCCCTGGTGGATCTGATCAACAGATACTTCGACGAAGGCGAATAACCGACCAAATCCCAAGGCGGATTTATTGTGGCAAGGGAATTCATTTGTGGGAGCAAAGCTTGCTCGCGATGAAGGCGACTCGGTAACTCAGAAAACCGAGGTACCTGGATCGCGAGCAAGCTTTGCTCCCACAGATTCCCTCGCCACAGATAAATCACATCACCCTAGATGCCTGCCGTTTGTCACGCCAACGCCGTATCCAGCACCATCATCAGACAAAACCCCACCAACAGGCCCAGGCTCGCCAGTTTCTCGTGACCATTGCGACGGGATTCGGGAATAACCTCGTGAGTCACCACCAGCAACATCGCCCCGGCCGCCAACGCGAGCCCCAGGGGCAAGAGCATCTCGGCCAGACTCACCAACCAGGCGCACAGCAGCGCGAACACGGGCTCGACCAACCCTGACGCCGCGCCAATCAGGAACGCCCTGGCCCGCGACATCCCCGCCGCAGCCAGCACCAGCGCGATCACCAGCCCTTCGGGTACATCCTGCAAGGCGATGCCCATCGCCAGGCTGTCGGCATCCGGCATGCCGCCGCCCGCCGACACCCCCACCGCCATGCCTTCGGGAATGTTGTGGGCGATGATGGCAAACACGAACAACCAGATCCGCGGCGCAATGATCGGCCGGCCTGGCGCAGCGACCAGCCTTTCGGGACAGGCGCAGACTTTGCGGTCCACTAGATACAGCCCGAACGCGCCCGATAGAATGCCGAAACTGATAAGGCCGCTGGCGGCCCAAGGCGTCAGTCCCAACTGCTCGGCCGCAGCAATGCCCGGCACGATCAGCGAAAATGCCGTGGCCGCGAGCATCACCCCGGCACCGAATCCCAGCAGCGAATCGCTGACGGCCTGGGGCATGCGCCGGATGACCAACACCGGCACGGCCCCCAGCGCGGTGCCCAAGGCGCAGAGCCCGCCACCCTCGAGCGCGCGCAACAACCTGGGCTCCAAGTCCAGCCATGCCAGGCCCTGGGCAGCCAACAATGTCATTCCGGCCAGCAGCAACAACGACCCCAAGGCATAGCGGAACATCCGTCCGCTTCCAATCGCCAGTGTTTGAGTATCCATAGTCAGCCTTGGGTTGCTTTCAGGAAGGGCTCGAAGCCAGCGCAGCCTGGTAGCGCCGGGCGACCTCAGGCCAGTTGATCACGTTGTAGAAGGCGCTGATGTATTCCGGACGACGGTTCTGGTAGCGCAGGTAATAGGCGTGCTCCCAGACATCCAGGCCAAGAATCGGTGTGTTGCCCTTCATCAGCGGGCTGTCCTGGTTGCCGCTGCTTTCCACCACCAGGGTCTTTTGCGGGGTCACGCTCAACCAGGCCCAACCGCTGCCGAAACGGGTCAGCGCCGCTTTGGTGAAGGCTTCCCTGAAACCCTCGATACCGCCCAGTTGCGCTTCGATCGCCGCCGCCAGGGCGCCATCGGGCTGGCCGCCGCCCCGGGGCGTCATCACTTCCCAGAACAGCGAATGGTTGGCATGACCACCGCCCTGGTTGATCACTGCGGCTTGCAGGCTTGCCGGCAACTGCTCGACACTGGACACCAGTTTTTCGACAGGCCACCCGGCGTACTCGGTGCCGTCCACCGCTGCGTTGAGGTTATTGATGTAGGTCTGGTGATGCTTGGTGTAGTGGATCTCCATGGTTTGCGCATCGATGTGCGGTTCCAGGGCGTCGTAGGCGTAGGGCAATGCAGGCAAGGTAAAAGCCATGTTCAATGAGCTCCATGATGAAGAGGGGCATTGCGCTGCCGGGGCGTAGCGGCATTGCAGTGCAGCAGGCGTTGGGTCCGTGGGTATTCACCGTGCTCGCTGATGAAACTCAGCAGTTCGACATAGGTCTTGTGGCTCTGACGCCGTGCGGCGGTGCGCAGGGCCGGTGCCAGGCGTTCGTCCTGCATCGTCTGCAACAACCGTTGGTGGATCGCGCACAAATACTCGGCGCTCTCCTCCGGCTGGTTCAGGCGCAAGTGCAGGTCTGCCAGGTTGTGATGGGAGACGACGCACGCGGCCACGGCTTCGTCGGCATCCGCCCAACGCTCGAACAGCACCTGGGCCAGCGCCAGGGCCTGCAGGTAGGCTTCGCGGGCGTCTACCAGCTCGCCCAGCATGAAACAGCGATTGGCCCGTTCGATCGTACGTTTCCAGTGTTCCATGATGAGTCCTCCACACAGGTGTCGGGGTTACACGCCGCCGGCGGTGAGCTTCTCCGGGTCCAGCAGGACTTCGAGTTCGCTGCGTGTCAGGTCGGTGTGCTCCAGGGCGACATCGATGACCGGCCGACCTTGCTGGTAAGCCTTCTTGGCGATTTCAGCGGCCTTCTGGTAACCGATGATGGGATTGAGCGCGGTCACCAGGATCGGGTTGCGCGACAACGCTTCCTTGAGCCGTGCCTCGTTGACCTTGAAGGTGGCGATGGCCTTGTCCGCCAGCAAGCGGCTGGCGGTGGACATCAAGGCGATGCTGCTCAGCAGGTTCTGGGCGATGATCGGTAGCATCACGTTCAATTCGAAGTTGCCCGATTGACCGGCGATAGTGATCACCGTGTCGTTGCCAATCACTTGGGCCGCCACCATCGCGGTGGCTTCAGGAATGACCGGGTTGACCTTGCCGGGCATGATCGAGGAGCCCGGTTGCAAGCCTTCGAGCTCGATCTCGCCCAGGCCTGCCAGCGGCCCGGAATTCATCCAGCGCAGGTCGTTGGCGATTTTCATCAGCGACACGGCGGTGGTCTTGAGCTGCCCGGAAACCGCTACGGCGGTGTCTTGGGAGCCAATCAGCGCGAACAGATTCTTGCCCGGGGTGAATTGCACCTGGGTCAATTGCGTCAGTTGTTGACTGAACAGCTCGGCGAAACGTGGATGGGCATTGACCCCGGTGCCGACCGCCGTACCGCCCTGGGCCAGGGATTGCAGGCTCGGCAGCACATCCTCCAAGTGGCCGATATTGGCCTTGAGCTGCTGCGCCCAACCATCGAGCACCTGGCTCAGGCGCACCGGCATGGCATCCATCAGATGGGTGCGACCCGTCTTGATGAATGGGTGGACCTCTTCGGCCTTGCGCTCGATCACCTGCACCAGGTGCGACAGCGCCGGCAGCAGTTGCTCATGCAAGGCCAGCGCCGCGCTGACATGAATGCTGGTGGGGATGATGTCGTTGCTGCTCTGGCCGCAATTGACGTGGTCGTTCGGATTGACCGTTTCCCCCAGCAGACGACTGGCGAGGGTGGCGATCACTTCGTTGGCGTTCATGTTGGAGCTGGTGCCGGAGCCGGTCTGGAAGATATCCACTGGGAAATGGTCCATGAAACGGCCTTCGAGCAGCCCCAGGGACGCATCGACAATGGCCTTGCCCTGGGCTGCGCTGATTTGTTCCAGCTCTACGTTGGCCCGGGCGGCAGCAGCCTTGGCCAGGATCAGGGCGCGGATGAACTGTGCCGGCATACGCTGGCCACTGACCGGAAAGTTATCCACTGCGCGCTGGGTCTGGGCGCCATAGAGGGCATCCACCGGGACTTGCAGCTCGCCCATGCTGTCGCGTTCGATACGGGTATTACTCATCGGGAGATCCTTGCACCAGTTCAATAAGAGGAATCGACGGCTCCAGGGCGCAGGTCGCCAGCGCCCAGGCATGGCTCTGCCAGCGCTTGAGGCGGCAGCGGCACAGTGATTGTTGTTCGAGCTCACGCAGAGGGCGCCAGGCCTGGTCGAGGCAGAGATTGCGCCAATGCCAGGGCAGCGCGACATCCAAGGCGGTATCGAGCAGCAGCCGGAACGCGGTCTCGGAGATCATCCATGGCGAAGTGACGGTGCAGCAGGCCAGATAGCGGCCCTCGGCCAGGTAGTGCTCGATCAACCGCGGCTCGTCCGGGTTCATCGCGCAACGGATCTGGCGGCTCATCCAGCGCCAGCTTTCAAGGTAGGGTTGTTCGTGCAGGGCAGAACTCATGACCGGGGCTCACTCGGCGAATGAGATTCATTATTAGATGATAATAAGAAGCAACACAACTGTTAGACCGCACAAATTCATTGTGGCGAGGGAGCTTGCTCCCGCTCGGTTGCGCAGCGACCGCAAGATCTTGGGGTCGCTTCGCGGCCCAGCGGGAGCAAGCTCCCTCGCCACAAAAGCGCCTTCGCCACAGGATTTGCGGGTACAAAAAAGGCGCGTCACCTCGTGGATGACGCGCCCTTTTCAAGCGGTGAGCGTTAGCTACCTGCCACGGTCATCCGCTCGATCAGCACCGAACCGGTGCGGATGTTGCTGCGCAGTTCCAGATCGTTGCCCACGGCCACGATCTGCTTGAACATGTCACGCATGTTCCCGGCGATGGTCACTTCCTGGACCGGGAACTGGATCTCGCCGTTCTCGACCCAGAAACCCGCCGCGCCACGGGAATAGTCCCCGGTAACCATGTTCAGGCCGTGGCCCATCAGTTCGGTCACCAGCAGGCCACGACCCATGCGCCGCAGCAGGGCCGCCTGGTCTTCTTCGCCATGGGTCACGAACAGGTTATGCACGCCACCGGCATTGGCGGTGCTCGGCATGCCGAGCTTGCGGCCCGAATAGGTGCCGAGGATGTAGGACACCAACTCGCCGTTTTCCACGAACGGCTTGGCGTAGGTGGCCAGGCCGTCGCCATCGAACGCCGAGCTGCCCATGGCCTGCATCAGGTGCGGACGCTCGTCGATGGTCATCCATTCCGGGAACAGTTTCTGGCCCAGCGCGCCCTCGAGGAACGACGACTTGCGGTACAGGTTGCCGCCGGACACCGCCGACAGGAAGCTGCCGAACAGGCCGCCGGCCAGCTCGGCCGAAAACAGCACCGGCACTTCGCAGGTCGGCACCGGCCGCGCGCCCAGGCGGCTGGCCGCCCGTTGCGCGGCTTTCTGGCCAATGCTCACCGGGTCCGCCAGCAGGGTGCCTTGGCGGTTCACGTCGTACCAGTAGTCACGCTGCATCTGGCCGTTGGCCTCGGCGATCATCACGCAACTGAGACTGTGGCGGGTCGATGCATAACCGCCGATAAAACCGTGGCTGTTGCCGTAGACCCGGCAGCCCTGGTGGGTATTGAGCGTCGTGCCGTCGGCGTTCTTGATGCGACTGTCGGCCTCGAATGCCGCGGCTTCGCAACGCAGTGCCTGTTCGATGGCCTGCTCGGGGGTGATGTCCCAGGCGTGGAACAGGTCGAAGTCGCGCAGTTCCTTGCACATCAGCGCGGCATCAGCCAGGCCCGAGGCTTCGTCTTCGGAGGTGTGCTGGGCAATCGCCAGTGCCGCGGCGACGGTTTCGCGAATGGCCTCCGGGCCGCTCGCCGAAGTGCTGGCCGAGCCCTTGCGCTGGCCTACGTACAAGGTGATGCCAAAGCCCTGGTCGCGATTGAATTCGACGGTTTCCACCTCGCGCTGGCGCACCGACGTCGACAGGCCCTGCTCCAGCGATACGGCCACTTCACAGGCACTGGCGCCCTGGCGCTTGGCCTCGGCGAGGATCTGCTCGACTTGTTCCTGCAGTGCCGGCAATGCCTGCGGGCCGACGCTTTGAACTGCACTCATGGTGTTCTCCACTCAAATTCTTCTTTCGGTTAAGGCTTTGTACGTAAAGTGCCTGCGCGACGATCATGCTGCGTTGAAAACAGGCTCGGAATGCTCATTTACAACCAGTAAACTCCGCTTCCTCGCCTGTTTTCGCCTTGCCTGATCGCCGCTCGGCGACTTTTCGTACAAACCCTTGGCCTTCGAGCGACCGGGCCGGACAAGCGGCCCCCGACTGGTTATCATGGCGGCGTTTCTTTGCGGACTGCCACCATGGTTGATTCTTACGACGACTCCCTCTACGAGGGTGAAAAAAGCAAATCCCAGGTCAAACGCGAGCTGCATGCTCTGGTTGACCTCGGCGAGCGCCTGACAACACTCAAGCCTGACTTGCTGGCCAAACTGCCTTTGACCGACGCCTTGCGCCGGGCCCTGGCCGATGCGCCCAAGCACACCGCGAATATCGCGCGTAAACGGCACCTGCAATTCATCGGCAAACTGATGCGCGATCAGGACACTGACGCCATCCTGGTCCTGCTCGATCAACTCGATGCCTCCACCCGGCAGTACAACGAACGTTTCCACAACCTGGAGCGCTGGCGCGATCGCTTGATCGCAGGCGACGACGGCGTGCTGGAAAAATTCGTCATCGACTACCCGGAGGCTGACCGTCAGCAATTGCGCTCCCTGATCCGTCAGGCCCAGCACGAACTGGCACAGAACAAGCCACCGGCCTCGAGCCGTAAAATCTTCAAGTACATCCGTGAGCTGGACGAAACCCAACGCGGCCTGCGCTGAGTAACGCCCACGGGTGGAGGCCCTTGCACTCCACCCGATGCTCCGGTCATGCGCCCGTGCCACCCACGGTAATCGCATCGATCTTCAGGGTCGGCTGGCCGACGCCCACTGGCACCGATTGCCCATCCTTGCCGCACATGCCCACACCGCTGTCCAGCGCCAGGTCGTTACCGACCATCGACACCTTGCTCATCGCCTCCGGCCCGTTGCCGATCAGGGTCGCGCCCTTGACCGGTGCGGTGATCTTGCCGTCTTCGATCAGGTAGGCCTCGCTGGTGGAGAACACGAACTTGCCGCTGGTGATGTCCACCTGGCCGCCGCCGAGGTTGGCGCAATAGATGCCTTTTTTCACCGAGGCGATGATTTCCGCCGGATCGCTTTGGCCACCGAGCATGTAGGTGTTGGTCATGCGCGGCATCGGCAGGTGCGCATAGGATTCACGACGACCGTTGCCAGTGCGGGCCACGCCCATCAGCCGGGCATTGAGCTTGTCCTGCATGTAGCCCTTGAGCACACCGTTCTCGATCAGCGTGGTGCATTCGGTCGGGGTACCTTCATCGTCGACGCTCAGGGAGCCACGACGCCCGGCCAGGGTGCCGTCATCGACAATGGTGCAGAGTTTCGAGGCGACCATTTCCCCCATGCGCCCACTGTAGGCCGAGCTGCCCTTGCGGTTGAAATCGCCTTCCAGGCCGTGGCCGACTGCTTCGTGCAGCAGCACGCCGGACCAGCCGGACCCCAGCACCACCGGCAACGTACCGGCCGGGGCCGGAATGGCCTCCAGGTTGACCAGCGCCTGACGCAGCGCTTCGCGGGCGTAGCCCATGGCGCGGTCTTCGCTGAGGAAATAACGGTAGTCGGTGCGCCCGCCACCGCCATGGCCGCCGCGCTCACGGCGACCGTTCTGCTCGACGATCACGCTGACGTTGAACCGCACCAGCGGCCGCACGTCCGCCGCCAGGCCGCCGTCGGTGGACGCCACCAGGATCCGTTCCCAGACCCCGGCCATGCTGACCGACACTTGCTGGATACGCGGGTCGAGGGCACGGGTGGCGACGTCGATGCGCTTGAGCAGCTCGACTTTTTCGGCGCGGCTCATGACTTCCAGCGGGTTATCCGGCGCATACAACTGCGCCACGTCCTGGCTGCTGAACGCCTGGACCGTGCCGTTCTGCCCGGCGCGGGAGATCGAGCGGGCTGCACGGGCAGCAGCGCCGAGGGCTTCGAGGGTGATGGCGTTGCTGTAGGCAAAACCGGTCTTTTCCCCGGACTGGGCGCGCACGCCCACGCCCTGGTCGAGGTTGAAACTGCCTTCCTTGACGATGCCGTCTTCCAAGGACCAGGACTCGGAGATCTGCCCTTGGAAATACAGGTCGGCCGCATCGATGCCCGGGCCGGCCAGGTCGCCCAGCACGCCTTGCAGGCTTTCGAGGGTCACGCCGCCGGGGGCTAGAAGGTGTTCACTGACTGAGGACAACAACCCGCTCATATGATTTACGCCTTGAATTCGTCGTCTTGGACAGGCCGCTGTCGAGCGCCCTGCGAGAAAAAGCGCCGATGGCTGGCCACCGGCATGCGCGCCCGGATGGACGCCTGTTCGCTGCTGTCACGCTCGGCCAGCAGCACGGCCTCACCTTGATCCTGTTGTGCCAGCACACGGCCCCACGGGTCGACAATCGCGGCATGGCCAAAGGTTTCCCGCGGCCCCGGATGCACGCCGCCCTGGGCGGCCGCCAGCACGTAGCACTGGGTCTCGATGGCCCGGGCGCGAATCAGCACCTCCCAATGGGCCGCGCCGGTCACCGCGGTAAACGCCGACGGCGCCGTGATCAGTTCGGCCCCGGCAGCCCGCAGCTCGCTGTAGAGCTCCGGGAACCGCAAGTCATAACAGACCGTCAGGCCCACCCGGCCCACGGGGGTATCGGCAACCACCACGTTAGCGCCATAAGCATAGTCATCCGACTCGCGATAGCGCCCGCGATTGTCCGCCACATCCACATCGAACAGGTGCAGCTTGTCGTAGCGCGCCACGATCTGCCCCTGATCGTCGACCAGCAACGAACAGGCATGGGACCTGGCCTCGGGCTGGTCCACCGGTGGCAACGGCAACGTGCCGGCCACAATCCATAACTTGAGGTCTCGGGCGACCTGTTTCAACCAGGGCAGGATCGGTCCCTGACCAAAGGCTTCGGCTCGACCGATATCGGCAATGTCCCGCCGTCCCATCGCGGCGAAATTCTCCGGCAGCACGACCAGCCTGGCACCGCCTGCGGCAGCCTGCTCCAGCAGCACACGGGCACGAGCCAGGTTGGCGAGCACATCGCTTTGGCTGACCATTTGA
Organism: Pseudomonas sp. H1_F01; assembly: GCF_054681425.1. Classification (NCBI taxonomy): domain Bacteria; kingdom Pseudomonadati; phylum Pseudomonadota; class Gammaproteobacteria; order Pseudomonadales; family Pseudomonadaceae; genus Pseudomonas; species Pseudomonas sp. H1_F01. The sequence continues at coordinate 5,764,328 of NZ_CP162823.1, forward strand.
ATCACTGCGACTGGCATGGCTCCTCCCTCTTTTTTATCCTCGCCCAAGGCGGCAGTGGGAGCAAAGCTTGCTCGCGATGAGGCAGGTACATCCAACATATAGGCTGACTGATACACCGCAATCGCGAGCAAGCTTTGCTCCCACAGGCCCGCTCCCACAAGGGAGTTGGCGTCGAACTGTCAAAACGGCTTGTCGAAGGTGATCTTCGGCTCTTTCCACGGCCCCTTGACGTCGTATCTTACGCTGGCAAAGCGCGCCACGCGGTCACCGATCAGTTTGTCGATCAGAAACAGCGCCCCACCCACCGCCGGTGCGCCAACGATCAGCGCGGCGATTGGCAGGTTATTGGTCACCGGCAGCGTCACCAGCAGCTTGGCGTCGACCCGATCGGCCACCATGTCCAGCGTACCGTTGAGCTCCAGGTTGCTCGACGGCCCGGTCAGGGTAATGGGTTCGCGGGTTACGTAGACACCGTCGCTCGCTACCAACAGCCCCTTGACCCGGTCGTAGCTCAACCCCTTGCCGAACAGGTCGGAGAAGTCCAGGCGCAAGCGTCGGCCGATGGAGTTGAAGTTCAGCAGGCCAAATACCCGCAGCGCCTGGGCGCTGCCTTCCACTTCGACAAACTGGCCCTTGCTCAGCGACGCGTCGAGGCTGCCGGAAAAGCGCTTGGTGGCGACCCACGCCGGCGAGCCGGGCCAGCGGCCGTCGACATCCAGCCGGAATGTCTGGCTGGTCACGCTCGGGGCATAACCCCAGCCCTTGAGCACGTCGCCCAGGTTCTTGCCGCCGATACGGCCCTTGTACCAACTGCTGGTGGAACCGGGCGTGCCTTCCCAACCACCACTGCCGTTCAACACCATGCCCTTGAGGCCCATGTCCAGATCGTTCAACGCGATGCCCTTGGCGGTCGGTCGCACTTTCAGCGACCACGCACCGATGAGATCAGGGCCCTGGAACAGTTTGTCGATGGCAATATCCATGGCCGGGATTTTGCCGGGATCGACCGACGCCAACGGGTCCGGAGAGTTTTCATCCGCCTGGACCGTCGGGTCTGTGGCCGGCAGGCGCACATAATCAAGCTTGATACCAATCGGGGCGGCCTTCGCATCCGGCAGGCTGACGTCGCCCTTGGCCTGCTGACTGTCAAGCCGCAAGGCCCAGGCGTCCGGCTTGCGGTCCAACTGCACCGATGCCTGGTCCAGGGTCGTGCCCATGGCCGTGAGCTTGCCGACGGTCAGATCGACGCTGTTGAGCAGTTGCTTGGCACTGCCGCCCGGATCCTGGCCCGCGTACTTGTTCACCAGGTCCTGCCAGGGACTTACGTCCAGTTCCGACAGTTTGCCACGCAGTCGCAGCCCCTTGGCCCCGGGCAGAACGGCATCGCTGGCACCCAGCAATAATTCGCCACGACCGTCGGCGATTTTCCCGCTCGGCGCGGCGTAAGTGAAACTGGCCAGGTCGCCATAATTGACCCAGTAACGGCGCTCCGGTCCTTGCAGGGTCATGCGAAACACCGTGTCGCGCCCGACATCGGCAGTCATGCCGAAGGGTGCTGGCAGGTCCACCGCCACGCCCTTGAGGTTGGAACTGACCGACAATTGGCTGTCGGCGCCGTCCAGGATCACTTGCAACTGGTAGGGCACGACACCGGATACCGGCAACGGCTGGGTGACATTCAGCCAACTGGTGAGTTTCTTGATCTCCACCTGCCCGGACGCCGCGACCCGTGTGTTGAGCGCTCCGGCGCGGCCCTCAGCGAAAATCTGCGCGGTCACGGGCCGGTCGAATGCCCGGGCACTGATGCCCTTGCCGCTCAAGCCCTTGTTGCTGTCGAAGCGGAAATCGCCCTTGAGTTGGGTCAGTTCCAATACCGGCTCGCTGAGCTTGAGACGGGCCTTGTCGGTGGCGAAGTCCACCAGGATCTTCGGTTGCTCGCCTTTGACCAGGGGAATGTCGAGCTTCACGCTGCCTTGCAGGTCGCCCTCGCCCTCCCAGCCGGCGAATGTCTCGGCGGTCCCGATCGGCGCGGTCTGGAGGATTTTCAGACCGTCGCCCAGTCCTCCGGCGAACCCGCCGTCCAGAAACAGATGAACACTCTGCCCGCTGGGTACATGGGGAATGTTCACCGAAACATCCTTGACCTGGGTATCGAGCAATTGTCCCTGGCTGGCGAAGATGCGCACGCCACTGTCTTCGACGAAGACATCGCCGCTGACCTTGCTGACCGAAGGCCAGCCCGGCTGGAACGCCAATTCGGCGTCATGCACCTTGAAAAACAGGCTGATGCTGCGCGCCGCATCCTCGGCACCGTGATTGAGCGAGCCTTGATACTGGAAAAAGCCTTCGTCCACCGCGCCCTTGACGATGGCCGTGCGCAGCCACTCATCCAGCGCCGGGCTGAGGACCGCTGGCAGGTACTTGGCGGTATAGCGTCCGTCACCGTCCACCAGGCCGACCCGCAGGTCCATGTAGTCTTCCTGGCTGTGGTCGAAATGCAGGCGGATCAGGAAGTCGCCGGCAATCCGGCCCTCCTCGCCCAGCACCTTCAAATACGGCGCGATCAGGGTGAAGCCTTGCTTGTCGAGCTTCCAGGTCAACCGGGCGTTGGCCTGCAGGTACTGCCAGGGCTTGGCGAAAATCGGGTCCAGGTGCAGGGAAAAATCCTTGCTGTCCATGCGCAGCTCGCCGCCACCGAGGTCGCCGCTCAGGCTCCCCGATACGTTGCGCGCAGCCGGGGCGCCGCGATAGGCATCAAAGCCCACGGTGTCCAGGTTGGTGGCGAAGCTGATTTTCTGGTCACCAGTGTTCTGCGGCCGGTAGTCCAGCAGCACGTTGCGCAGGCCACCGGTCACCTTGAGACGGTCGATGGTCGTCGCCAGGCCTTCGGGCAACGGTGCCAGGGCATTGAGCAAAGGCGTCAGGGGGGTCAAGTCGAGGCGGTCGGCCTGCAGGTGCCAGCGCTCCTCGGCCTTTTCGGTGGCAGCACTCTGTTGCAGTTGAAGGCGCGATTCCCAGCGGGTTTCGCCCAGGTTCATCGCCAGGGAATCGAAGGTCGCGGTAAATCCCTGGTCGCCACGCTGGAAATATCCATTGAGCGCCAGGTTATGGATCTGCACCGGCTTGCGCTCGGCGTAGGCACCCAGGATGTCAGGAGCGTTCAAGCGCATGGCCGCGCTTTGCACCGTACCGTCCCCCCAACTCAGCCAGAACTCGCCACCAGCCTTGATCCGGGAAAAATTCCATTGCTGGGTCAGGCGTTTGGGCAGCCATTTGGACCAGTCGCTTTGCGGCAGGCTCAGGTACGCATCGGCCTGGCCATTCTTCCAATCACTGGCGCGGATACGGGTGCGCAGGTTGATCGCCACGGGCTGACCGTCAGGCAGGGTCAAGCGCACGTCCAGCCGTTGGCGGGTGGCGCCGGTGCGCAGGCTCAAACCGACGTAGGTGAGGGTCAGCGGTGGTTGCTCGACAGGTTGCAAGGTCACCTGGCTGTCGAGCAGCGAGAACTTGGAAACCACCTGCATGCGTTCGAGCAATTGCTGCGGATCGAGGGGCTGGTCGTCCTTCACCGGCAGGCCTTCCAGGGCCCACTTGCCGTCGGCGCCTTCCTTGAGGCTGATCTTCAGGCCGCTGACTTCCAGGTGGGCAATGCGCACCTGACGTGCCAGCAGGCTGTCCCACAGGTCAGGCACGGCTCGCACCTGGTCCAGGTGCAAGGCGTTGGGGCCTTCGCCGACCACCACGTCGCGCGCTGCCAGGATTGGCGCCAGGGCGCTCCAGCTACCGTCGAGGCTTCCGATGTGCACAGGCATGCCCAAGGCAGCGCTGGCCCGGGTCTCGACCTCGGCGCGGTATTCGGCCACCAGCGGGACCAGCTCACGACCGAGGCTGACGTACAACGCCAGCAACACCAGCAGCAGCGCACACAGCCCCAGCCCCCAGCGAGTCAGCGCCGCCAAAATACGTGTCAGACGCTCCATGTCAGTGGGCTCCCCTGGCAAAGACAATCAAATCCGCGGGCCCGCCGCTTCCGAAGCTCTTCAGAGCAGCACCACGTCGTATTGTTCCTGGGAATACATGGTTTCCACCTGGAAGCGAATCGTGCGTCCGATAAACGCTTCCAGCTCCGCGACATTGCCTGACTCCTCGTCGAGCAGGCGATCCACCACTTTCTGGTTCGCCAACACTCTATAGCCAGTCGCCTGGTAGGCGCGCGCCTCCCGGAGGATTTCCCGGAAGATTTCGTAACACACAGTTTCCGGGGTCTTGAGCTTGCCACGGCCCTGGCAACTGCTGCACGGCTCGCACAGTACCTGTTCGAGGCTTTCGCGGGTGCGCTTGCGGGTCATCTGCACCAGGCCCAGCTCGGTGATACCGATGATGTTGGTCTTGGCGTGGTCGCGTTCGAGTTGTTTTTCCAGGGTCCGCAGCACCTGGCGCTGGTGCTCTTCATCTTCCATGTCGATGAAGTCGATGATGATGATCCCACCCAGGTTGCGCAGGCGCAGTTGCCGGGCGATGGCGGTGGCGGCTTCCAGGTTGGTCTTGAAGATGGTTTCTTCCAGGTTGCGATGGCCGACGAACGCCCCGGTGTTGACATCGATGGTGCTCATGGCCTCGGCCGGGTCCACCACCAGGTAGCCGCCGGACTTGAGCGGCACCTTGCGCTCCAGGGCTTTCTGGATTTCGTCTTCGACGCCGTACAGGTCGAAAATTGGCCGTTCGCCAGGGTAATGCTCGAGGCGGTCGGCGATTTCCGGCATCAGTTCGGCGACGAACTGCGTGGTTTTCTGGAAGGTTTCCCGGGAGTCGATGCGGATTTTTTCGATCTTGGGGCTGACCAGGTCGCGCAAGGTCCGCAGCGCCAGGCCCAGGTCTTCGTAGATCACGCTGGGGGTGGCGATGGTCTTGATCTGCGCGGCGATCTGGTCCCAAAGCCTGCGCAGGTAGCGGATGTCCATGAGGATCTCATCGGCCCCGGCCCCTTCGGCGGCGGTGCGCAGGATGAACCCACCGGCTTCCTTGATACCTTCTTTTTCCACGCAGTCGCTGACCACCTGCTTGAGGCGCTCGCGCTCGGCTTCGTCTTCGATCTTCAGGGAAATGCCGACATGGGCGGTGCGCGGCATGTACACCAGGTAGCGCGACGGAATCGACAGTTGCGTGGTCAGGCGCGCGCCCTTGGAGCCGATGGGGTCCTTGGTGACCTGCACCACCAGGCTCTGGCCTTCATGCACCAGCGCGCTGATGCTCTCCACGGCCGGCCCTTCGCGCATGGAAATTTCCGACGCGTGGATGAATGCCGCGCGGTCCAGGCCGATGTCGACGAAGGCCGCCTGCATGCCAGGCAGCACCCGTACCACCTTGCCTTTGTAGATATTGCCGACGATGCCACGCTTTTGCGTGCGCTCGACGTGGACCTCTTGCAGAACACCGTTTTCAACCACCGCCACGCGCGATTCCATCGGCGTGATGTTGATCAGGATCTCTTCACTCATGGCAGGGTCTCGTTCAGGCATGTTCACGATTATGGCCGCATCAAGTCAGACGGCGCTCAGCGCGCCTTCAAGGTTTGCCAACAGGGTATGCCGAAATGGCCCAGTAGTTCTGCGGTTTCGCACAGCGGCAGGCCAACGACGGCTGAATAACTGCCTTCAAGCCCGGCGACGAACACCGCGCCCAGCCCTTGAATACCATAGCCGCCGGCCTTGTCCCGGGGTTCACCGCTGGCCCAGTAGGCCGCCGCTTCCTGTTCCGTGATCGAACGAAAACGCACCAGGCTGCGCACAACGCGGGATTCGCAACGCAGCCCATCCAGTATGGCAATGGCGGTCAATACTTCATGTTCGCGACCGGACAGGCTCAAGAGCATCGTCATGGAGTCGGCCTGGTCCACGGGTTTGCCGAGAATTCGTCCGTCCAGTACCACAGCCGTATCGGCGCCCAGCACGCAGCCATCCACGCCGGCGTCCAGGGCTTGCCGACCCGCCTCGGCCTTGCCGCGCGCCAGGCGCTCGACATAGGCCGAAGGGGTTTCGTGGTCCAGGGGAGTTTCGTCGATCTCCGCACCGATGGCGGTAAAGGGCACGCCGATCTGCGTGAGCAGTTCACGCCGACGCGGCGAGCCTGAGGCGAGGTAAAGCGGTTTCATCAAGACATCTCCCTATCAAGGCCAATGCCTGACCGAATCAGTTGATTTTGAAACGCAGGCGCAGGCCACGCAAACCGAAGCTGACCCAGGGCCAGAGCAAGGCGCTGACCAGGGCTGGCAACACCAATGCCAGGGTCGGCTGGCGGTTGCCGGTCAGCGCGCTGAGCCACAATTGCACCAGTTGCGCCAGGCCGAAGATCACCAGGATCACCAGGCACTGCTGCCACATGGGGAACATCCGCAGGCGTTGTTGCAACGACAGCACCAGGAAGGTGATCAGCGTCAGGATCAGCGCGTTCTGCCCCAGCAACGTGCCGTAAAGCACGTCCTCGGCCAGACCCAGGCACCAGGCGGTGACCATGCCGACCTTGTGCGGCAAGGCCAGCGCCCAGAAGGCCAGCAACAGGGCCAGCCACAGTGGGCGCAGGATTTCCATGAACTGCGGCAGCGGCGAAACGCTGAGCAACAGGCCGATGGCGAAGGTCAGCCAGACCATCCAGCCGTTACCGGATTGGGTACTGCTCATTCTTCTCGTGCTCCCCTGGGGGCTGGCGCGGTGGCCGGCGTGGAGGCTGGCGGTTTGGCGGCGGGCCGGGCTGGCTGAGCAGGCTGCGCGGCGGGCGCGTGGGTGGCCGAGCGGGTCGGTTTCACAGCAGGCGCGGCGGGTGCGGTAGCCGGGGTGGCCGCAGGCGTGGTGGCCGGAGCCGCCGTCGCTGGCGCAGGCACTTGTGGTTTCGGCACAGTGGCAGGGACAGGCGCAGGCGCTGCTGTCGCTGGGGCGGCCGACTCGCCGCCCTGGCGGTCCTGGGCTTCCTGGGCCACGGCGGCGTCGTTGGCACGCTCTTCGGGCGTACGGTTGTCGCTGAATACCAGCAGCAGGTAGCGGCTGCGATTCAATGCAGCCGTCGGCACCGCGCGAACGATGGCAAACGGCTGGCCGGAGTCATGGATGACTTCCTTGACCGTTGCCACCGGATAACCGGCCGGGAAGCGCTGGCCAAGACCGGAGCTGACCAGCAGGTCGCCTTCCTTGATATCGGCGGTATCGGCCACATGCCGCAGTTCCAGGCGTTCCGGGTTGCCGGTGCCGCTGGCAATCGCGCGCAAGCCGTTGCGATTGACCTGCACGGGAATGCTGTGGGTGGTATCGGTCAGCAGCAGCACGCGGGAGGTGTAGGGCATCAACTCCACCACCTGGCCCATCAGGCCCCGGGCGTCGAGCACCGGCTGGCCGAGGACGACGCCGTCGCGCTCACCCTTGTTGATGATGATGCGGTGGGTGAAGGGGTTGGGGTCCATGCCGATCAACTCGGCCACTTCGACCTTCTCGTTGACCAGCGCCGAAGAGTTGAGCAACTCGCGCAGCCGCACGTTCTGCTCGGTGAGGGCCGCCAGCTTCTGCATGCGCCCCTGCAACAGCAGGTTTTCGGTCTTGAGTTTTTCGTTTTCGGCGACCAGTTCGGTCCGGCTGCCAAACTGGCTGGCCACACCTTGCCACAAGCGCTGCGGCAGGTCGGTGATCCAGTAGGACTCCATCAACACCAGCGACATCTGGCTGCGCACAGGCTTGAGCAGCGTGAAGCGGGCGTCGACCACCATCAGCGCGACCGACAGCACGGTCAGCACCAGCAGGCGCACACCCAATGAGGGGCCTTTGGCGAAAAGCGGTTTAATAGGCCGCTCCTCCCAGGCAAATGTTTTCTTTATTCATACGGCATCAAACCGGCCTGGATACGAATGACAGAAGATAAACGCCAACGGGCAGCACTGCAAAGTGCTGCCCGGGAGCGAACAACATAGACGATCCAGCCAACTTATTCGCTGGAGAGCAGGTCCATGGTGTGCTTGTCCATCATTTCCAATGCACGGCCACCGCCGCGGGCAACGCAGGTCAACGGGTCTTCGGCAACGATCACCGGCAGCCCGGTTTCCTGGGCCAGCAGCTTGTCGAGGTCACGCAGCAGCGCGCCACCACCGGTCAGCACCAGGCCGCGCTCGGCGATGTCCGACGCCAGTTCCGGCGGCGACTGCTCCAGGGCGCTCTTGACGGCCTGGACGATGGTCGCCAACGACTCTTGCAGCGCTTCGAGCACTTCGTTGGAGTTGAGGGTAAAGGCCCGTGGAACGCCTTCGGCCAGGTTGCGACCGCGTACGTCGACTTCACGCACTTCACCGCCCGGGTAGGCCGTGCCGATTTCCTGCTTGATGCGCTCGGCGGTGGATTCGCCGATCAGGCTGCCGTAGTTGCGACGCACATAAGTGATGATCGCTTCGTCGAAACGGTCGCCGCCCACACGTACGGATTCGGCGTAGACCACACCGTTGAGGGAGATCAGCGCGATTTCAGTGGTACCACCACCGATGTCGACGACCATCGAACCGCGGGCTTCTTCCACCGGCAGGCCGGCACCGATGGCAGCAGCCATTGGCTCTTCGATCAGGAACACTTCACGGGCACCGGCGCCGAGGGCCGATTCACGGATAGCGCGTCGCTCTACCTGGGTGGACTTGCATGGAACGCAGATCAGCACACGAGGGCTGGGCTGCAGGAAGCTGTTTTCGTGAACCTTGTTGATGAAGTACTGCAGCATCTTTTCGCAGACGCTGAAGTCGGCGATCACGCCGTCCTTCATTGGGCGAATGGCCGCGATGTTGCCCGGTGTACGGCCCAGCATGCGCTTGGCTTCCGTACCGACAGCCACGACACTTTTCTGGTTACCGTGGGTGCGGATGGCCACGACCGAGGGTTCATTCAGGACGATACCGCGCTCGCGCACGTAAATAAGGGTGTTGGCAGTGCCCAGGTCAATGGAAAGATCGCTGGAAAACATGCCACGCAGTTTCTTGAACATGGGAAAGGGACCCTAGGCAACGCGTGGGTAAAAAAGTGCGGCAAACTCTAACAACGACAGGGATTTTGGGCAAGGCGCCAATATGTTAAATTGGCCGCTTTTCTGTGCACCAAACCCCGAAATCGCGGCCGTAAGACCGTAGAAATGCGGTAGTGTTCCGACAATCTAACACACGGACAGACTGCGTCCGTTTTGTTTTCCACTGGAGAATCCCATGGCGCTTGAACGCTCCGACGTGGAAAAAATCGCTCATCTGGCCTGTCTGGGCCTCAATGAAGCCGATCTTCCACACATCACTTCTGCCCTGAACAGCATTCTGGGGCTGGTCGACGAGATGCAGGCGGTCAATACCGACGGTATCGAACCACTGGCACACCCACTGGAAGCCAGCCAGCGCCTGCGCGCCGACGTCGTGACCGAGTCCAATCACCGCGAGGCCTACCAGTCCATCGCACCAGCGGTCGAAAACGGCCTGTACCTGGTTCCGAAAGTCATCGACTAAAGGGAAAGAGCCTCTCATGCATCACATGACCCTGGCCGAGATCGCCCGCGGACTCGCCGATAAAAAGTTTTCTTCCGAAGAGCTGACCCAGGTCCTGCTGGCGCGCATCGCCCAGCTCGACCCACAGCTCAACAGCTTCATCAGCCTCACCCAGGAGCTGGCCCTGAGCCAGGCCAAGGCCGCCGACGCCCGGCGCGCCAACGGTGAAACCGGCGCCCTGCTCGGTGCGCCGATCGCCCACAAGGACTTGTTCTGCACCCAGGGCATCCGCACCAGCTGCGGCTCGAAGATGCTCGACAACTTCAAGGCGCCGTACGATGCCACCGTGGTCGCCAAGCTGGCCGCCGCCGGCACCGTGACCCTGGGCAAGACCAACATGGACGAATTCGCCATGGGCTCGGCCAACGAGTCGAGCTATTACGGCGCGGTGAAAAACCCGTGGAACCTGGAACACGTACCGGGCGGCTCGTCCGGTGGTTCCGCCGCCGCCGTGGCCGCACGCCTGTTGCCGGCCGCCACCGCCACCGACACCGGCGGTTCGATTCGCCAACCGGCGGCGTTCACCAACCTCACAGGCCTCAAGCCGACCTACGGCCGTGTCTCGCGCTGGGGCATGATCGCCTACGCCTCCAGCCTCGACCAGGGTGGCCCGCTGGCCCGCACCGCCGAAGACTGCGCGATCCTGCTGCAAGGCATGGCCGGCTTCGACCCGAACGACTCCACCAGCATCGATGAGCCAGTGCCGGACTACAGCGCCAGCCTCAACGGCTCGCTGCAGGGCCTGCGCATCGGTGTGCCGAAGGAGTACTTCAGCGCCGGCCTCGACCCACGCATCGCCGAACTGGTCCACAACAGCGTCAAGGAGCTGGAGAAGCTCGGCGCGGTCATCAAGGAAATCAGCCTGCCGAACATGCAGCACGCGATTCCGGCGTACTACGTGATCGCCCCGGCGGAAGCGTCCTCGAACCTGTCGCGTTTCGACGGCGTGCGCTTCGGCTATCGCTGCGAGAACCCGGAAAACCTGATCGACCTGTACAAGCGCTCCCGTGGCGAAGGCTTCGGTGCCGAAGTGCAGCGCCGGATCATGGTCGGCGCCTACGCGCTGTCCGCCGGCTACTACGACGCCTACTACCTCAAGGCGCAGAAAATCCGCCGCCTGGTGAAGAACGACTTCATGGCCGCCTTCAACGAGGTCGACATCATCCTCGGTCCAACCACGCCAAACCCGGCGTGGAAACTCGGTGCCAAGAACAGTGACCCGGTCGCCGAGTACCTGGAAGACGTCTACACCATTACCGCGAACCTCGCCGGCTTGCCGGGCCTGTCCATGCCGGCCGGTTTCGTCGATGGCCTGCCAGTGGGCGTGCAGTTGCTCGCGCCGTATTTCCAGGAAGGCCGCCTGTTGAACGTTGCCCACCAGTATCAGTTGAACACTGACTGGCACACCCGCACCCCAACCGGCTTCTGAGGAGAAACACATGCAATGGGAAGTCGTGATCGGGCTGGAGATTCATACCCAGCTCACCACCCGGTCGAAAATCTTTTCCGGTAGCTCCACCACGTTCGGCTCCGAGCCCAACACCCAGGCCAGCCTGGTCGACCTGGGCATGCCCGGCGTTCTGCCGGTGCTCAACGCCGAAGCGGTGCGCATGGCGGTGATGTTCGGCCTGGCGATTGACGCCGAGATCGGCCAGCACAACGTGTTCGCCCGCAAGAACTACTTCTACCCGGACCTGCCCAAGGGCTACCAGATCAGCCAGATGGAATTGCCGATCGTAGGCAAGGGCCACCTGGACATCGCCCTGGAAGACGGCACGGTCAAACGCGTCGGCATCACCCGGGCGCACCTGGAAGAAGATGCCGGCAAGAGCCTGCACGAAGAATTCAACGGTGCCACCGGCATCGACCTGAACCGCGCCGGCACGCCGCTGCTGGAAATCGTTTCCGAGCCGGACATGCGCAGCGCCAAGGAAGCCGTGGCCTACGTCAAGGCGATCCACGCATTGGTGCGCTACCTGGGCATCTGCGACGGCAACATGGCCGAAGGTTCGCTGCGCTGCGACTGCAACGTATCGATCCGGCCCAAGGGCCAGGTCGAGTTCGGCACCCGCTGCGAGATCAAGAACGTCAACTCGTTCCGCTTCATCGAGAAGGCGATCAACAGCGAGATCCAGCGCCAGATCGAACTGATCGAGGACGGTGGCAGGGTCATCCAGCAGACCCGCCTGTACGACCCGAACAAGGACGAGACCCGTCCGATGCGCAGCAAGGAAGAAGCCAACGACTACCGTTACTTCCCCGACCCGGACCTGCTGCCGGTGGTTATCGAGAACTCGTTCCTCGACGAGGTGCGCGCCACCCTGCCGGAACTGCCGCCGCAAAAACGCGAGCGCTTCCAGGCGCAATTCGGGCTGTCGAGCTATGACGCCAACGTCCTGGCCACCAGTCGCGAACAGGCCGATTACTTCGAGAAAGTCGTGAGCATCGGCGGCGACGCCAAGCTGGCGGCCAACTGGGTGATGGTGGAACTGGGCAGCCTGTTGAACAAACAGGGACTGGAAATCGACCAGTCGCCGGTCTCGGCCGAACAACTGGGCGGCATGCTGGTGCGGATCAAGGACAACACCATTTCCGGCAAGATCGCCAAGATGGTGTTCGAAGCCATGGCCAATGGTGAAGGCAGCGCCGACGAGATCATCGAGAAGCGCGGCTTGAAGCAGGTCACCGATACCGGCGCCATTTCCGCCGTGCTCGATGAAATGCTCGCGGCCAACGCCGAGCAGGTCGAACAGTACCGTGCGGCAGACGAAGCCAAGCGCGGCAAAATGTTCGGCTTCTTCGTCGGCCAGGCCATGAAAGCCTCCAAGGGCAAGGCCAACCCGCAACAGGTCAACGAACTGCTCAAAAGCAAGCTCGAGGGCTGACTTATCGACGGTGATCGTTCCCACGCTCTGCGTGGGAACGCCTCACTGGACGCTCCGCGTCCGCTTTTTGTGACGCAGAGCGTCACGGGCTGCATTCCCACGCAGAGCGTGGGAACGATCATGGGGTCATCGAATGAAGCGTCTCCTCGGCGCCTGCGCCCTGCTGTCCCTGTTGGCCGGTTGCGCCAGCCAGAGCGGGACGGTCGATCCACACGGCTACGACCAGACCGGCGTCGCCTCGTATTACGGTGCCAGGCACCACGGCAAGCGCACCGCCAGCGGCGAGCGTTTCGACCAGCACAGCCTGACCGCCGCCCATCGCCAGTTGCCGTTCGGCACCCGGGTGAAAGTCACCAACCTGAACAACAATGACAGCGTGGTGGTGCGCATCAACGACCGTGGCCCATACTCCCGAGGCCGCTTGATCGACGTGTCCCGCGAAGCCGCCGAGCAACTGGGCATGTTGCGCAGCGGCACCGCACGGGTGCGCGTGCAAGCCCTCGACGATTGATAGACGGAGCCCGGCCATTTCCCTACTCACCGCCCTACCGCTGCTCAGCCTGATCGAATTGTTCGGCGCCCTGCTGTTGCTGATCGGCGGCGCCGAACTGCTGGTGCGCGCCGCCGTGGGCCTGGCGGCACGCTTGCAGGTACGACCACTGATCATCGGCCTGAGCGTCGTCGCGTTCGGCAGCAGCGCCCCACAAATGGCCGTTAGCCTGCAGGCAACCCTGGCGCAAAACGCCGACATCGCCGTGGGCAGCGTGATCGGCAGCAGCATCTTCAACATCCTCGTCACCCTCGGGCTGTCGGCGCTGATCATTCCATTGCGCGTCTCGCGCCAACTGGTGCGCCTGGACATTCCGTTGATGATCGGTGCCAGCCTGCTGGTGTTCGTGCTGGCCTGGAATGAGGAACTGACCCGGCTGGACGGCGTATGGCTGCTGGTGGGCCTGGCGGTGTACCTGGGCCTGTTGTTGCGCCAGTCGCGGCACTCGGGACGGCCGCACACGGTGGATATCGAGGTGACCCGGGGGTCGTGGCCCATGAGCCTGGCGATGATCGTGCTGGGCTTGGCAATGCTGATTTTCGCCGGGCACCTGCTGCTGGGCGCGGCGGTGGAAGTGGCCACGGACCTGGGGCTTTCGGAGCGCATCATCGGCCTGACCATTGTCGCCGTCAGCACCTCGCTGCCGGAGCTCGCCACCTCGTTGATCGCCGCCCTGCGCGGCCAACGGGACATTGCGGTGGGCAACGTCATTGGCAGCAACCTGTTCAACCTGCTCGGGGTATTGGGGATAACCGCCCTCGCCGCCCCCACGCCATTGTCGGTCTCACCGAACGCCCTGGATTTCGACCTGCCGGTGATGCTCGGCGTGGCGGTGCTGTGCCTGCCGGTGTTCTATTCCGGTTATCGTGTCACCCGCGCCGAAGGTCTGCTGTTGCTGGGATTGTACCTGGCCTATGGGCTGCACGTGATGTCCTTCACCACCGGCATGCCCCTGGCCGGCCAACTGGAACGGCTGATGCTGTTTTATGTGCTGCCGGCCCTGCTCGCGTTTTTACTGTTCACCTCCTTGCGCGCCTGGCGCCGCCAACACCACAAGAGGGATTTGCCATGACCGACACTCCAAAGACCGGCCTGGACATGCGTCGCCAAGTCATGGGCGACGCATTCGTCGACCGCGCCCTGGGCAACGCCACCGAGTTCACCCAGCCATTGCAGGACTTCGTCAACGAACATGCCTGGGGCAGCGTCTGGAGCCGCGGAGGCCTGCCGCTGAAGACCCGCAGCCTGATCACCCTGGCCGCCCTCACCGCCCTCAAGTGCCCGCAGGAACTCAAAGGCCATGTGCGCGGCGCGCTGAATAATGGCTGCACGGTGGAAGAGATTCGCGAGGCATTGCTGCATTGCGCGGTGTACGCGGGCGTGCCGGCGGCGATCGATGCGTTTCGGGCGGCGCAGGAAGTGATCGATAGCTATCAGAAACCTGAGTGACCGTTGGATCGCTATCGCGAGCAAGCTCGCTCCCACAGATGATTGCGATACACCTGGGAGCGAGCTTGCTCGCGATTTTGACCTCAAGAACAGCGCAAACCCAAGGCTAGATCCACCCACCCCACTGCAACACAAAGATCCCCAGGTTGGTGGTAATCGCCGCCATCAGCGTGGTGATGACGATAATCGCCGCTGCCAGTTCATGGTTGCCATCGGCCGCCCGGGCCATGACGTAACTGGCGGCGGCGGTGGGGCTGCCGAAGTACAGGAACAGGATCCCCAACTCCGCCCCGCGAAAGCCCCAGAGCCACGCACCGAGAGTGGCCAGCAGCGGCAGCCCGACCATCTTCACCAGGCTCGAACTCAGGGCCATCTTGCCGCTCTTGCGCAAGGCCGCCAGCGACAGCGTGCCGCCGATGCAGATCAACGCCAGGGGCAAGGTCATTTGCGACAGGTACTTGGCCGAGGTCTCGAACCAGTTTGGCAGGCCGATGTGCCAATAGGCGAACGGCGCGGCGACGATCACGCTGATGATCAGCGGGTTGCAGATCACACTCTTGCAGATGCTCCACGGGTCAGACTTGATCACCGGGCTGTAGACCGCCAGCACGATGGTCGACAAGGTGTTGTAGAACAGGATCACCAGCGCCGCGAGAATCGCCCCCAGGGAAATCCCGTAGTCGCCATACATGCTCGCCGCCAGCGCCAGGCCAATGACCCCGTTGTTGCCGCGAAACGCACCTTGGGTATAGATACCGCGATCCTCGCGCGGGCAGCGCCAGATCGCCCAGCCCCAGGCCATGGCGAAACTTGCCAGGGTGGCGACGGAGAAATAGATCAGCAGGTCGGGCTGCAACGCCGCATGCAGGTCGGCATGGAGGATGCCGAGGAACAACAGCGCCGGCATGGTGACGTTGAACACCAGGGACGAGGCAATGTGGATGAAGTTGTCGTTGATCCAGTTGATGCGCTTGAGCAACACCCCCAAAAACAGCATGGCAAACACCGGCGCGGTGATGTTCAGGGTTTCGAGGAAAATTGCCAGCATGCCGGGGACCTTGAGAGGGTGTCGTTAGGTGGCTAATGATAAGCCACTCACGGCATTGGCGTCTGGTGGAGCGCTATCGCGAGCAAGCTCGCTCCCACATGTGTTCTTCAGTGAACACAAAATCCGCACTCTCCGCAAATCCCCTGTGGGAGCGAGCTTGCTCGCGAAGACGGCAGCACATCCAACATCGATGCTAGCTGAACCACCGCTATCGCGAGCAAGCTCGCTCCCACACTGGATCTCCGGCGATCACGAAATCATCAGGTGATCGGTGCTGGGTTGAACAACGTGATGTCGTTGTACAACTTGTGCCGCTCGGCCCAGGTCTGTTTCTTGCCGCTGGCCACGTCCAGGTAGTAGTGGAACAGCTCCCAACCCAGTTCTTCGATGGTCGCGCGTCCGGTAGCGATCCGGCCGGCGTCGATGTCGATCAGGTCCGGCCAGCGTTGGGCCAGTTCGGTGCGGGTCGAGACCTTCACCACCGGGGCCATCGCCAAGCCGTACGGCGTGCCGCGGCCGGTGGTGAACACGTGCAGGTTCATCCCCGCCGCCAGTTGCAACGTGCCGCAGACAAAATCACTGGCCGGCGTGGCGCAGAAGATCAGGCCCTTTTGCTTGAAGCGCTCGCCCGGACCCAGCACGCCATTGATCGCGCTGCTGCCGGATTTGACAATCGAGCCCAGGGATTTTTCGACGATGTTCGACAGCCCGCCCTTCTTGTTGCCCGGCGTGGTATTGGCACTGCGATCGGCTTCGCCCTTGGCCAGGTAACGGTCGTACCAGTCCATTTCACGCACCAGTTCCTGGGCCACTTCCTGGGTTTGTGCCCGGGAGGTCAGCAGGTAAATCGCATCGCGCACTTCAGTGACTTCGGAAAACATCACCGTTGCCCCGGCCCGCAGCAGCAGGTCCGAGGCGTAGCCCAGCGCCGGGTTGGCGGTGATGCCGGAAAACGCATCGCTGCCACCGCATTGCATGCCCAGGATCAGCTCCGAAGCCGGTACGGTTTCGCGGCGGCGCTGGTCGAGTTTCTTCAGGCGGGTCTCGGCCAGTTCCATGATCTGCTCGATCATTTCGGTGAAACCGTGACTGGAATCCTGTAAGCGATACAACCATGGCTCGCTGAGGTCCACCGAGCTGTCGCCCTCATGCATCACCTGTCCGGCCTGCAATTTCTCGCAGCCCAGGCTGATCACCAGCGCCTCGCCCCCCAGGTTCGGGTTACGCGCCAGGTTGCGCACGGTGCGGATCGGGATGTAGGCATCGGTGGCAGTGATCGCCACGCCGCAGCCGTAGCTGTGGGTCAGCGCCACCACGTCATCGACGTTCGGGTACTTGGGCAGCAACTCGTCCTTGATGCGCTTGACTGCATGGTCCAGCACCCCGGTCACGCACTGCACCGTGGTGGTGATGCCCAGGATATTGCGCGTGCCGACGGTACCGTCGGCGTTGCGATAACCCTCGAAGGTGTAGCCCTCCAGCGGCGCATCGGCCACCGGCACATCAGTGGACAGCGGCAGGCTGTCCAGCGGTGGCGCGGTCGGCATGCGCAACTGGTCTTCCTTGACCCAGCTGCCACGAGGGATCGGTTGCAGCGCATAGCCGATGACCTGGCCATAGCGAATCACCTCGCCTCCCTCGGGAATGTCCACCAGGGTGACCTTGTGGCTCTGCGGCACAAAGTCCACAGTGACCAGGCCGTCCGGGAACTCGGTCCCGGACGGTACACCCTGGTCATTGACGACGATCACTACGTTGTCCCGCTCATGCAAGCGGATGTAACGCGGCGAATCGGCATGTTCAATCAGTTGCATTGACGCCGCTCCTTCAGGATTTTGCTTCAGACAGGCTGGAGATGTCGGCATCCTTGGCCGTTGGTTCCTTGAGCACGACACGCTTGATCGGCCCCACAATGACCAGGTAGCTGAACACCGCCACCAGCGCGTTGCAACCGACAAACACCAGCGCCCATTTGAACGAACCGGTGGCGCTGATGATGTAGCCGATGACGATTGGCGTGGTGATCGATGCCAGGTTGCCGAAGGTGTTGAACAGGCCACCGCTCAAGCCGGCGATCTGTTTTGGCGACGTATCGGAGACCACGGCCCAGCCCAGTGCGCCGACGCCTTTACCGAAGAAGGCCAGGGCCATGAAGCCCACCACCATCCATTCGATGTCGACGTAGTTGCACGCCACGATGCTGCTGGACACCAGCAGGCCGGCGATGATCGGTGCCTTGCGGGCGAAGGTCAGCGAGTGGCCCTTGCGCAGCAGGTAATCGGAAATCACCCCGCCGAGGACGCCGCCGATGAAACCGCAGATCGCTGGCAAGGACGCGATGAAACCGGCCTTGAGGATGGTCATGCCGCGTTCCTGCACCAGGTATACCGGGAACCAGGTCAGGAAGAAGTAGGTGATGCCGTTGATGCAGTACTGGCCCAGGTACACGCCGAGCATCATGCGGTTGGTCAGCAGTTGGCGGATGTAATCCCACTTCGGACCGTCGGTTTTCTTGTCCTTGCCCTTGTCCTGGTCCATATCGACCATCGCACCATTGGCGGCGATGTGATTGAACTCGGCCTCGTTGATCATTGGGTGCTGACGCGGGCTGTGGATCACTTTCAGCCAGATCAGCGAGAACACGATGCCGATCACGCCCATCACGATGAACACATGCTGCCAGCCGAAGCGATAGACGATCCAACCCATCAGCGGCGCGAACAGCACCGTGGCGAAGTATTGCGCCGAGTTGAAAATCGCCGAGGCGGTGCCGCGTTCTGCGGTCGGGAACCAGGCGGCGACGATACGTGCGTTGCCCGGAAAGGACGGCGCCTCGGCCAGACCGACCATAAAGCGCAGCATGAACAGTGCAACCACGGCCGTGGACATGCCGAACTCACCCACATAGCCTTGCAGCACGGTGAACAGCGACCAGGTGAAGATGCTCAAGGCATAGATTTTTTTCGAGCCGAAACGGTCGAGCAGCCAGCCACCGGGAATCTGCCCGGCCACGTAGGCCCAGCCGAAAGCGGAGAAGATATAACCGAGGGTGACGGCATCGATGCCGAGGTCTTTTTGCAGGCTGGAGCCTGCGATGGCGATGGTGGCACGGTCGGCATAGTTGATCGTCGTCACCAGGAACAGCATGAGCAGGATCAAATAGCGGACGTGAGTCGGCTTGGTCGCTTGCATGTAGAGGTACTCCCACTATTTATTTTTATGCGGGTCAGCAGATTGTACGACCGGGGCTGGAAATCCAGCCCCGGCCGGTGTTGCGTTTACGAACCGATGTAAGAGGTCTTCACCACGGTGTAGAACTCTTGCGCGTAGCGACCTTGCTCACGCGAACCATAGGACGAGCCTTTGCGTCCGCCGAACGGCACGTGGTAATCCACGCCGGCCGTCGGCAGGTTGACCATCACCATGCCCGCCTGGGAATGGCGCTTGAAGTGGTTGGCATACTTCAACGAGGTGGTGGCGATACCGGCGGACAGACCGAACTCGGTGTCATTGGCCATCGCCAGCGCCGCCTCGTAGTCGGCCACGCGCACGACGTTGGCCACCGGGCCGAAGATCTCTTCGCGGCTGATGCGCATCGAGGCTTCGCTGTCGGCGAACAGGGTCGGCGCCAGGAAGTAACCTTCCGTGTCGCACGTCACCAGGCCGCCACCGCTGACCAACCGAGCACCTTCGCTCTGGCCGATGTCGATGTACTTCAAGTCCTGGCTGAGCTGGGCTTCAGAAACCACCGGGCCGATATCGGTGCCGGCCTTCAACGCATGGCCGACCTTGATCGACTGCATGCGCTCGGCCATGGCCTCGACGAACTTGTCGTGGATGCCGGCGGTGACGATCAGGCGACTCGAAGCCGTGCAGCGCTGGCCGGTGGAGTAGAACGCACTCTGCACCGCCAGTTCGACGGCCTGCTTGAGGTCTGCGTCGTCGAGGATGATCTGCGGGTTCTTGCCGCCCATTTCCAACTGCACCTTGGCCTGGCGCGACACGCAGTTGACGGCGATCTGCCGCCCCACGCCCACCGAACCGGTAAAGCTGATGCCGTCGACTTTCGGGCTGTTGACCAGCACTTCGCCAACCACACGGCCGCTGCCCATCACCAGGTTGAACGCACCGGCCGGGAAACCGGCGCGGGAAATGATCTCGGCCAGGGCCCAGGCGCAGCCCGGCACCAGTTCGGCGGGTTTGATCACCACGCAGTTGCCGTAGGCCAGGGCCGGGGCGATTTTCCACGCGGGAATGGCGATCGGGAAGTTCCACGGGGTGATCAGGCCGACCACACCAAGGGCTTCACGGGTGACTTCAACGTTGACGCCTGGGCGCACCGACGGCACGTAATCACCCGACAGGCGCAGGCATTCACCGGCAAAGAACTTGAAAATGTTGCCGGCGCGGGTCACTTCGCCGATGGCTTCGGGCAGGGTCTTGCCCTCTTCCCGGGCCAGCAGTTGGCCGAGTTCTTCACGGCGGGCGAGGATCTCGCTACCGACTTTGTCCAGCGCATCGTGACGGGCCTGGATGCCCGAGGTCGACCAGGCCGGGAACGCGGCGCGCGCGGCTTCGATGGCGGCATTGACTTGCGCTGCGTCAGCCTTGGCGTATTCACCGATGACATCGGACAAGTCAGACGGGTTGATGTTGGTGCAATAGTCAGCACCAGCCACCCACTGACCGTTGATGTAGTTATCGAAACGCTTTGAATCTGCCACGGAGCTACTCCTTCTACAAAAGCTGTCTAGGAACGCAGAGCGTCCCTGGCTGCATTCCCACGCGATGCGTGGGAGCGATCGAGCCTTACGCAAAAAGCCGCTGATTGCTCAGCGGCCTTATCGGGTCTGTTACTGCTTGCCTTGCTTGTCGATCAGCGCGGCCAGTGCTTCGTATTCTTCTGGCAGCAGGTCGGTCAGCGGCGTGCGCACAGGACCTGCGTCATAGCCCACGATCTTCGCGCCGGCCTTGACGATGCTCACTGCGTAACCGGCCTTGCGGTTGCGAATGTCCAGGTATGGCAGGAAGAAGTCGTCGATGATCTTGCCGACGGTTTCGTGATCGTCGCGGGCAATGGCGTGGTAGAAATCCATCGCGGTTTTCGGGATGAAGTTGAACACCGCCGAGGAGTAGACCGGCACGCCAAGGGCCTTGTAGGCCGCAGCGTAGACTTCAGCGGTCGGCAGGCCGCCCAGGTAGCTGAAGCGATCACCGAGGCGGCGACGGATCGACACCATCAGTTCGATATCGCCCAGGCCATCCTTGTAGCCGATCAGGTTAGGGCAGCGCTCGGCCAGTTGTTCCAGCAAAGTGGCGTTCAGGCGGCAGACGTTGCGGTTGTACACCACCACGCCGATCTTCACCGATTTGCACACGGCTTCAACGTGGGCGGCAACACCGTCCTGGCTGGCTTCGGTCAGGTAATGCGGCAGCAGCAACAGGCCCTTGGCACCCAGGCGCTCGGCTTCTTGAGCGTATTCGATGGCCTGGCGAGTGGCACCGCCAACACCGGCAAGGATTGGCACGCTGGTGGCGCAGGTATCGACGGCGGTCTTGATGACTTGGGAATACTCGCTGGCGGCCAGGGAGAAGAATTCACCGGTGCCGCCCGCTGCGAACAATGCAGAGGCGCCATACGGGGCCAGCCACTCGAGGCGCTTGATGTAGCTGTCGCGATTGAAATCGCCTTGAGCAGTGAAATCGGTGACCGGGAACGACAGCAGGCCAGACGAGAGGATGGACTTCAGTTCTTGTGGATTCATTATTCGAACACCCTGGACGCAAATGATGTGTTGTAGGAAACGGTTCAGCTTCACGTGAAGTTGTAGGTCATCGTACAACTTAAAATATGAACGTCAACTGCATTTCGTCTTTTGTCGGGTGCAGGGGTTGAGGCGTTTGTCGCAGAACCTTGTAAATCGGGCCTTTGAGCAGGACGGAAAAGACAGATAAAACTTGCCGACCGAGCACCAGGACCGCTCATCGCCACTGTCAACTCTGTCAGTAGGCGTCGTCACGACAAGGGGGCATAACCCAGGCATGGCCGTGTCATGCCCGGCTGTAGTCCTTTTCTCAATCTTTTAAGTGAGTCGCCCGTACGCAACGATCAGGGCTGCCTCACAGGGAGTGACATCATGGCGAAGAGCTATGCAAAACCGACGCTCAAGGACTTTCCAGCCACTGGGGAAGTCACGATCAGCTTGTCAAAGGTAAAGACGTTGAGCGTGAAGATTCCGGATGCAGCTTTTGAACCGTACTCGAACGCCCGACTGACTCTGGGCGTCGGCTCGACGTCTCCAACTCCGGTAGGTGCGTTTACACCGCTGACCGAGGGTGAGGAAGGTACGCCCTGCAAGGATGTGACAATGACGCTAACCAATGCCGACTTGACAGCTTACATCGACAAATTGGTTGAGCTTCGTTACGAGGTTAGCTACGAGAGCTGGGATCCCGATATATCCGAGCCGCAAATGTTGCGGATCAAGGCGTAGTAGCCATCTCCGTGCGTTTGTCGGCTGGTAAGCGAGCAGCAACGCAGTATCTGTGTGGCGAGGGGATTTATCCCCTCGCCACAGGAACAGTGACTCACCTCATCTCAACTGACAGCAGCTAGCCCTGCGCCTGCGCCTCTTCATGGGCCTGGCGCAGCCGCTCGCGGCTGTTGGTCAGATGCAAACGCATGGCCGCACGGGCCGCCTCGGAGTCCTGGCGGGCGATGGCGTCGTAGATCTCCTCGTGCTCGCGGCTCAGGCGGTTCATGTAGCGCTGCTGGTCATCGTGGGCCAAACGCGCCGAGTTCACCCGGGTACGCGGAATGATGCTGGTACCCAGGTGAGTCATGATGTCGGTGAAGTAGCGGTTGCCGGTGGACAGGGCGATTTCCAGGTGGAAGGCGAAGTCCGAGGCCACCGCATCGCTGGCGTGGGCGGCGCTTTCGTTCAAGGCGTCGAGGGCGGCGCGCATGGCGGCCAGTTGCTCGTCGCTGCGGCGCTGCGCCGCCAGCCCGGCGGATTCCACTTCCAGGCTGATGCGCAACTCCAGGATCGCCAGCACGTCACGCAAGGTGACCACGGTGGCCGGGTCGATGCGAAAACCGCTGGGGCTCGGCGTGTCCAGCACGAAAGTGCCGATGCCATGGCGGGTTTCCACCTGGCCGGCCGCCTGCAAGCGGGAAATCGCCTCGCGCACCACGGTACGGCTGACGCCATGGGCTTCCATGATCGCCGACTCGGTGGGCAATTTATCGCCGCGCTTGAGCAGGCCGTCGCGAATCTGCTCGGTCAACACCGTCACCAGCTCCTGCGCCAGGCTGCGGCGCTTGCGGGGAAAGCGTGGTACTTCGATCGGGTTTTCCATGGGGTTGTGTCTCGGTAAACGGCTGAATGGCATCATCATAGCGCAACGTGGTTGTACGATCACCGTGGGTGCAGCGGCGAGTCTGGTGCTGAGACCGATTCGCCTTCATCGCGAACAGGCTCGCTCCCACACTAGAGCGGTTGCGTGCATTTGCATCCGGCTCACCACAAAACCCCTGTGGGAGCGAGCTTGCTCGCGATGGCGGTGGGTCAGCCACATCAATATCAACTGATACACCGCTATCGCGAGCAAGCTCGCTCCCACAGGTTTTGGGTGTTTATGCTGTCACGGTGCGCTCCACCAGTTGGCCATTTTCGATACGCACATGTCGCGGATGGAAACGTTTCAAACTGCTTCGGTGGCCGACGCTGACGATGCTCAGGCCCGGTAACTGGTCGATCAGCGCCTGGTACAGCGTCGCCTCGTCTTCTTCATCCATCGCCGACGTGGCTTCGTCCATGTACAACCATTGCGGTGCATAAAGCAATGCGCGGGCAAAGGCCAGGCGTTGTTGCTCGCCGGGCGAGAGCATGCGCTGCCAGTGGTTGCTTTCATCCAGCCGCGGGATCAGGTGCGGCAGGCGGCAGGTTTCCAGCACCTGGGCATAACGTTCGTTGGGATAGATATCGCCGGCCTGTGGATAACTCAATACCTCACGCAGGCTGCCAATCGGTAGATAAGGCTTCTGCGGCAGGAACAGGTAACGCGCGGCCGGAAGCCGGATCGTCCCGTGCCCTGCCGGCCACAAATGCCCCATCGCCCGCAGCAGGGTCGATTTGCCGCTGCCTGAACGGCCACTGAGCATCACCCGTTCGCCCGGCTCCACGGTCATGTCGGCGTTATCGAGCAGATGGCGACCGTCGGCCAGGTCCAGCCCCAAGTGATGAACCTTCAACCCATCGCCCTGGTTTTGCACATCGATGGCCGGCACACGGTCTTCGTTGTCGCTCATGGCCTGGCGGAAACTCAGCAGACGATCGCAGGTGGCGCGCCACGCGGCGAGGTCGGCATAAGCACTGATGAACCAGCTGAAATTCTCCTGCACATTGCCGAACGCCGAGTTGATCTGCATGAGCTCGCCCAGCTGGATCTTGCCGGCGAAGTAGCGCGGTGCAGCGACGATGAACGGGAAGATGATCGCGATCTGGCCGTAGCCGGAGGTGAAGAACGTCAGGCGCTTGGACACTCGCATGATGTCCCAGAAATTATGCCAGACCAGGCCGAAACGCCCGCTCAGGCGACGGTTCTCGTTCGGTTCACCGTTGTACAGCGCAATGCTCTCGGCGTTTTCACGCACCCGTACCATGGAAAAACGCAGGTCGGCTTCGAAGCGTTGCTGGTTGTTGTTCAGACCGATCAGGCGTCGGCCGATCAAGTGCGTCAGCCAACTGCCCACCGCCGCATACACCAGCGCGCACCAGAACATGTAGCCCGGGATGGTGTAGCCGAACACTTCGATGCTGCCTGACACGCCCCACAAAATGATCGAGAACGACACCAGGCTGACCACAGTGCGCAGCAATCCCAAGCCCAGGCTCAGGGTGTTGGTAGTGAAACTGTTGAGGTCTTCGGAAATCCGCTGGTCCGGGTTATCGGTATAACCGCCCTGCTCCAGCCGGTAGTAATTCTTGTCACCGAGCCAGCGGGCGAAATGCTGCTCGGTGAGCCAGGCCCGCCAGCGGATGGTGAGCATCTGCGTGAGGTACAAGCGGTATACCGCGCCCAGGATCGCCACCGCCGCGATGCCGCAGAAATACAGGATCAACTGCCAGAACGCCGCGCTGTCCTTCTCTTGCAGGGCGTTGTAGAAATCCTTGTACCAACTGTTGATCCACACCGAGATCGCCACGCTGAACAGCGAGAGTGCGATGACGGCGATCAACAGCGTCCAGGCCTTGCCCTTCTCCTCACTGCGCCAGTACGGCGTGGTCATTTGCCAGACACGGCGGAAAAACTGCCCGCGCACCGCGTCATTGACCGCGGAATATTCAGCGTTCTGATTCATGGTTAAGGCTCTATAAAAAAAAGAACAGACTCGGGCCGATCATATAGAGCAACGACCCGATGTGTCGCGGGGGTGGACAACACCTGTTCAGCGCAGGTTCAGCGACGCACGGGACGCTTTTGCAATTTGCGCTGCAAAGTCCGCCGGTGCATGCCCAAGGCGCGGGCCGTGGCGGAGATATTGCCTTCGTGCTCGGTCAGCACCCGCTGGATGTGCTCCCATTGCAGGCGATCCACCGACATGGGGTTTTCCGGCACCAGGGTGTCGAGGTCGGCGTGCTCGGACAACAGCGCCGCCAGTACATCATCGGCGTCCGCCGGTTTGCACAGGTAATTGCAGGCACCGCGCTTGATGGCCTCGACTGCGGTGGCGATGCTCGAATAACCGGTGAGGATCACCACGCGCATCTCCGGGTCCAGCTCCAGCAGCTTGGGCAACAGCACCAGGCCCGAGTCACCGTCCATTTTCAGGTCCAGGGCGGCGTAGTCCGGCAGGTCGGCCTGGGCGATGGTCAGGCCTTCTTCGGCAGAACCTGCGGTGCTGACGCGAAAACCGCGACGGGACATCGCCCGGGCCATGACGCGGGTAAACGTGGCGTCGTCATCTACCAGCAACAGGTGCGGCAGCTCTTCGCCGTCGACTTGGATCTCGTCACTCATGTTTCGTCTCCTCGGTCGGCATGGGGCAGGCGCAGCTCGGTGAGCGTGCCGCCTTCCTCATGGGGGTAGAGTTTCACCGAGCCGCCGGCGCGTGTCACGCTGGCTTTGCTCAAAAACAGGCCCAGGCCGAAACCTTTGCCCTTGGTGGTATAGAACGGCTTGCCGATCTGCTCGGCAATCGCCAGCGGCACACCGGCGCCGTGGTCGCGAATACTGATGGTCAGCTCATAGGCATTCCAGTCCAACGCCACTTCCAGCCCTTCGGGGCAAGCGTCGGCGGCGTTGTTCAGCAGGTTCAGCAGCGCCTGGGTCAGGTCCGGTGGCGGTGCCATGCGTGGCACCGGGCCCTGGCCCAGGCGCTGGAAGCGATAACTGGCTTCCGGGCGCATCAGGTGCCAGCGGTTCAACGCCTCATCGAGCCAGTCGGTGACATCTTGCATGTCGATGGCCAGCCGACGATTGGCCTCGGCGGCGCGCACCAGGTACTGCAGGGTCTCCTTGCACAGCTTGACCTGGTCCTGCAGCACGCTGAGGTCCTCCTGCAACGCCGGGTCGTGGTGATCCTGGCGCATCTCCTTGAGCAGCACACTCATGGTCGCCAGCGGCGTGCCCAACTCATGGGCGGCGCCAGCGGCCTGGGTCGCCACGGCCAGCAATTGCTCGTCGCGCAGGCCCTCTTCACGGCGGATGGCCCGCAATTCTTCCTGGCGACGCAGCTCCTCGGCCATGCGCGCGGCAAAAAACGTGATGACCGCCGCGGCCAGGGCGAAACTCAGCCACATGCCGTAGATCTGCAGGTTTTCCCGGGCGATGGGGAAGGTTTCCAGCGGGTAGAACCGCGCCAGCAGCAAGGTGTACAGCGCCAGGGCGATACCAGACAGGATCAACGAAAAGCGCCACGGCAACGTCACCGCGGCGATGGTCAGCGGCACCAGGTAATAAGAGACGAAAGGGTTGGTGGAACCGCCGGAGAAATACAGCAGCGCGCTGTGGATAAACAGGTCGCCGGCCAGCTGTACGGCGTATTCCAGCTCAGTTACCGGCCACGAGGTGCGCAGGCGAATCGCCGTCAGCGCGCAGAGCACGCTGGAACAGACCAGGGTGATCGCCAATTGCAGCCAGGGCAGCGGCAGCAGGTTGAACCAATAGGCGAGCCCCACCGAGCCGGCCTGGGCCGCCAGGACCAGGATGCGGATGAATGTCAGGCGCCAGAGGTTCTGGCGAGAGGCGGATGTCATTTGCAAAGGGGCGAGCATGAGCTCTCCTGATGAGCGCTCCAGGCGAATCGCACGGAGTATAACCAAGGCGCGGCTTGCAGCGGCAGATATGCGGCAAAGCGCCACAGCCTCGAAATGACACACCCCCTGTCAATTGGACTCATGCACATCTGTATAGAAGTTGTAACTGTGCGAACCCACCCATAAAAGCTAGAGTCTTAACGTTCACGCAGGCCCGGACCTCACCCCTGCGCACCATCCCAAGGAGCTTTCATGCACACGTTCCGTCGCCCCGCCGCCCTGCTCGCCCTCAGCCTCGGCACCGCCGCCAGCCTGCCGGCCCTGGCCGCCGATGAGCTGCACTACAACCAGATTTCCCTGCGCGCCGAAGCCAGCCAGGAAGTGGCCCGCGACCTGATGATCGTCACCCTCTACACCGAGGAGCAGAACACCGACCCGGCCAAACTCGCCGCCGCCGTCAGCACCACGCTGAACAAAGCCATCGGCCAGGCCAAAGAGGTCAAGGACATCAATCTGCGCCAGGGCAGCCGCAACAGCTACCCGATCTACGACAACAAAGGCGGGAAAATCACCGGCTGGCGTGAGCGCGCGGAACTGCGCCTGGAAAGCGCCGACTTCGCCGCCCTGTCCAAACTCACCGGCGAACTGCTGGGTGACATGAAAATGGCTGGCATGGACTTCGCCATCGCCACCGCCACCCGCAAAACCAGCGAAGACGCCCTGCTCAAGGACGCCGTCAACGCCTTCAAGGCCCGCGCCCAACTGGCCACCGACGCCCTGGGCGGCAAGGGTTACAAAATCGTCAACCTGAACTTCAATACCAACGGTTATCCACAACCGTACATGCGCCCGCAGATGATGATGAAAGCCGCGTCCATGGATGCTGAGTCGGTGACGCCGGAAGTTGAAGCGGGCACCAGCCAGGTGACGATGACGGCGGATGGGGTGGTTGAGGTGTTGATGCAGTAACCCGCCCGATCGTTCCCACGCTCCAAGTGGGAATGCCGCCACGGACGCTCCGCGTTCGGCCTTGGAAAGGGACGCGGAGCGTCCCGGGCTGCATTTCCACGCTGGAGCGTGGGAACGATCATCAAACTGTCTGCCACGTTTTTACTTCAGCAAAAGCACAGCTGCCTGCGCGAGTTGGGTGAGCAACTCAATATCTTGCCCATCGCGAGCGCCATCCTCGTTCAGATCAGTTTTTATACCCACCTTGTCGTAGCGCCCATCCTTCAGCGAGGAAGAGACAAACGTATCGAGGTAACACTGTTCGCCCCGATAAAACTTGAGCCGAACCTCAGGATTATCATCACGATCAAGATCTTTAAGTGATATGCGGATTTCGTTAGCGGCCATCATCGAACCTCATCCGTTAAGTTAGATCGGTACGGCATTGCTGCTTTGAATAAAGCACGCCCGTATCCAGCATCCTAACCACGCCCCCGAGACCGTCTACTGTCAGAGCTGACAGGTGGATGCCCATACAAGCCGAACCAGAAGGAAACCCGTGGCGAGGAGATTTATCCCCTCGCCACAGATGCGTCCAACTTGAGTTGATGGATCGGACGCATCTTCCCTCCGGCTACACTTCGGCTGGGCTGGCCGGCGCTTCAAGCTGATCCAGCGCCTTGTCCACCAGCAACTGGCACAACTCCACCAACTGATGAATCCCCAACGCCACGCTGCGCCGCGTGCCCTCCACTTCGAAAGCCAGGTCCTCGGCCATGGCTTTTATCGAAGCCAGGGTTTCGGAGGTGCTGGTCAGTAGTGTGTCGGCGTCAGCTTTGGCGGTGACGGAAAACAGGCTGTCGATGCGCGGGTCGGTGTTTGGCTCTGGAGGTTTTGGGTTGAGGTAATGATTGAGGGCGCGCTCGGCGGCGGCGCGGTCTTTGAGTAGGTCTTCGATGG
This sequence comes from Pseudomonas sp. H1_F01, assembly GCF_054681425.1. Lineage (NCBI taxonomy): Bacteria > Pseudomonadati > Pseudomonadota > Gammaproteobacteria > Pseudomonadales > Pseudomonadaceae > Pseudomonas > Pseudomonas sp. H1_F01. The sequence continues at coordinate 5,792,976 of NZ_CP162823.1, forward strand.
AATCAAAGCCGGAAAGGGGGTTGGTTTTGTTGAAGGGTGGATCGGGGACTGACTTATCCATATGTAATACTCCTGTATAAAATTGGAGCCATCCCTGTGTCGTTTCCACGCGACAATAGGTGGCGGCGGTACGCGGGGTGGAAATACCGGTTAACAGGACCCGGCCAGACCGAAGTCTGCCCACGCACAGCCGCCAAGACGCAGTTTGCAGACGAAACGAGACGTCGGCAACACGATGTTCAGCCATGCACTGTTAAAAGGTTCAGGTTTCCACACCCGGTCGCTGATTTTTGCTGCAAACCCCGTGACGAGGGAGCTTGCGCCCGCTGGGCTGCGCAGCGGCCCTTTTCAGAGTTGTGTGTATATCCGTTTTTTTGGTGACGGCGGCTTAGGGTTCCGCCCTGACGGCGGCTCACTTTTGAGAAGCCCGGAAGCCGGCCCAGTCAAAAGTAAGCAAAACGCTTTGCCCCACCACTCGGCACCTCGCCTAGGCTCGGTGTGCCCTCACTCCGGCATTGCTCCGTGGGCCGCCGCGAAGGGCCATCCATGGCCCAGAGTGTGTAAAAACAGAAAAAACATCGTCGGCACGTAGTGCCGACAGGTGTTGGCCAACTGATTAAAACCTGAAGGGTTCCTGTAGCTCCAAGCGGCCCCTACGAACGCTAGCAAGGCTTCATAGCTTGATTAACGGGGCAAAACGGCAGGCTTTCAGGCCGCCAGCGCCTTCATCAGACCCTGCGCACCAAGGATTTTCATCACTCTTTTCCAATTGTAAGCGAGCACATTCAAGCTCATTTCAGTGCTGACCCCAGCCAGCCGCCGTGTCAGAAAATGCGTCGCTCCCATCCATTGCTTCAGCGTCCCGAAGGGGTGCTCGACCGTTCGCTTGCGGATGTTCATCATCTGCGGCTCATTGTTCAGCCGGGCCTGCATTTCCTCCAGTAACGCCTCATGTTCCCAGCGCCGAATTTTTCGCTCTCTGGCCGGTGTGCATTGCGCCTTTATCGAACAGGCTCGGCAGTTGGAGTGCCAGTAAACGTCCAGCTTCTTGCCCTTGTCGACGTAAGAGTTGCGCCAGATCAGCACTTGCTTGGCGGGGCAGACGTAGACATCTTTGTCTGCGTCGTAAACAAACTCGTCATTGCCGAAACGGCCATCAAATTTGGCCCGCGAGCTCAGTGTTTTCGGCACATAAGCTGTGATCCCTGCCTCGTGACAGGCCAGGATTTCTACGCTTTTGTAATACCCTCGGTCCGCCACCACCGACAACGATTCGATTTGCATCGCCTCACGGGCCTGCTGGGCCATCGAGCTAAGCTGATCACGGTCGTGACCGACATTGGTCACCTCGTGCGCAACGATCAAATGGTGTTTGGTATCGACTGCTGTCTGCACGTTGTAGCCCACGATGCCATGACCGCTCGTCATCATCATCGAGCGCGCGTCCGGGTCGGTTAGCGAGATCTGTTTGTCCGGCGATGCTTCAAGCTGTATTTCAATCGCTTGGAGTGCCTTCATCTGCTCCTTCAATTTGGCGATTTTCTCTTCCAGGCCGCCTTTGGGCCCTGAAGACTTGGGCTCTTCCCGATCAGCCTCATCCAGCGCCTTCAGATAACGGGCAATGCTTGACTCGATGTCTTCCATCCGGCGCTTCAGCTTGGCGCTGGTAAAATTGCGGTCGCGGTTGTTCACCGCCTTGAATTTACTGCCGTCGATGGCAACGAAATGCTCCGAGAAAAGCCCAAGTTGTTGACACAGCACGACGAACTGCCGACAGACTCCTCGAATGGCCTTTCCGTTGTCTTTGCGGAAGTTGGCGATGGTCTTGAAATCCGGCATCAGGCGACCGGTCAGCCACATCAGCTCGACGTTGCGCTGCGCCTCGCGCTCAAGGCGCCGGCTTGAATGGATACGGTTGAGATAGCCGTAGATGTAGATCTTCAGCATGACTGCAGGGTGGTAAGCCGGTCGGCCCGTTTTAGCGGGGACAGCGCTGTCAAAACCCAAGCTGATCAGGTCGAGCTCATCCACGAAGACATCGACAACGCGCACCGGATTGGTGTCGCTGACGTAGTCGTCCAAGCTCTCGGGGAGCAAGGTAGTTTGATCTCGGTGTTCACCTTGGATGAAGCGTTTCATGGGCAGCCCTTGCGATGAAGTCCTGGGGAATCATAGCAAGGGTTGGCTTCGGGGTTTTTACACACTCTGGGCCCAGCGCGGCTAACGGGGCGCCCCAGATCAACGTCCGCCCCGAGGCGGCCTTATAGCCGACCTGGCTCTTGGTGAGACCGCGTTTCTCCTGTGGGAGCAAAGCTTGCTCGCGATGGCGGTGGTTCAGTCACATGGATGTTGAGCTTACTGGCCTCATCGCGAGCAAGCTCGCTCCCACACTTGGATCGGGTACGACCGGGAGAGCCAGGTCGGCTATTAGGCCGCCTCGCGAGCAAGCTTTGCTCCCACAGGTCCTGCTCAAACAGATCTGATGGGTGTACGACCGGGAGAGCCAGGTCGGCTACAAGGCCGCCTCGTCCAAGAGGCTATACCCAAACCCAACAGCCCCCCTCACTTTTCGATATTTCCAACACCCCCACCCGCAACGCTACTCTCCAGAAAACCTCACCACCCCCCAAGGGATTTCATGGACAGAACCACCTTCAAGCCCCTCCTGCTCACCCTGGCCCTGATCAGCAGCGCCCCAATGGCCCAGGCCGCCACCACCCTGGTCTACTGCTCCGAAGCCAGCCCCGCCGGGTTCGACCCCAGCCAATACACCAGCGGCACCGACTTCGATGCCTCGGCCGAAACCGTGTTCAACCGCCTCACCCAATTCAAGCGCGGCGGCACCGAGGTCGAACCCGGACTAGCCACCAGTTGGGACGTGTCGCCCGATGGCCTGGCCTACACCTTCCACCTGCGCGACGGGGTGAAATTCCACACCACCGACTATTTCACCCCCACCCGCGAGTTCAACGCCGAGGACGTGCTGTTCACCTTCCAACGCCTGCTCGACCCACAACACCCATTTCGCCAGGCCTACCCCACCGAATCGCCGTACTTCACCGACATGGGCCTGAACACCACGATCAAAAGCGTTGAAAAAGTCGACGAACACACCGTGCGCTTCAACCTGAACAACGTCGATGCCGCCTTCGTGCAAAACCTGGCAATGAGTTTTGCCTCCGTGCAGTCCGCCGAATACGCGGCGCAGTTGTTGAAGCAAGGCAAGGCCGGCGACCTCAACCAGAAGCCCGTCGGCACCGGGCCGTTCGTGTTCAAGCGCTACCAGAAGGACTCGCAGATCCGCTACACCGCCAACACCGCGTACTGGAAACCCGAGGACGTGAAGCTCGACAACCTGATTTTCTCCATCACCCCGGACGCCGCCGTGCGCCTGCAAAAACTCAAGCGCGGTGAATGCCAGGTCAGTGGCTACCCACGCCCGGCCGACATCGAGGTGATCGAACAGGATCCGAACCTGCAAGTGCTCAAGCAGCCGGGTTTCAACCTGGGTTTCCTGGCCTACAACGTGACGCACCCGCCCCTGGACCAGCTCAAGGTCCGCCAGGCGCTGGACATGGCCATCGACAAGCCGGCGATTATCAAGGCCGTGTACCAGAGCGCCGGGCAGCTGGCGCAGAACGCCTTGCCACCGGCCCAGTGGTCGTTCGACCCGAGCATCCAGGACGCGCCCCACGACGTGACCAAGGCCAAGGCGCTACTCAAGGAAGCCGGGGTTGCGCCCGGTACCACCCTCGATTTATGGGCGATGACGGTGCAGCGCGCGTCCAACCCCAATGCGCGAATGTCTGCACAGATGATCCAGCAGGATTGGGCCAAGATCGGCATCAAGGCCAACATCGTCAGCTATGAATGGGGCGAGTACATCAAGCGTGCAAAAAATGGCGAACATGATGCAATGATCTACGGCTGGACCGGTGACAACGGCGACCCCGACAACTGGCTGGGGGTGCTGTATAGCTGCGCGGCAGTCAAGGGCAGCAACTACGCCAAGTGGTGCGACCCGGCGTATGACCGCTTGATCCAGCAGGCCAAGGTCTCGACAGACCGCCAGAAACGGATCGATTTGTATCAACAAGCGCAGAAAATCCTCAAGCAACAGGTCCCGATCACCCCGATCGCCAACTCCACGGTATTTCAGCCGATAAACAGGCAGGTGGTGGATTTCAAACTCAGCCCATTCGGCCTCACACCCTTCTACGGCGTGGGTTTGAAGAAGTAACACCTGCCCATTTCCGGTGCGCTACAGCCCTGCGGCGCACCGGGAAAGGGCGCGATTTGCCCCGAAAAAACACGCGCAAACGATCAAATGCGCCGGAAGTTACACAGATGCGACATTAAGGTACGTTCGTGCCACTGTTTCGGACTTGTGACCGCTCTGGATCTTGCATTGGGTATGGGGCCTGCATAAGTATCCGCAGGACGACTCACGAGGTCGCCCTCAAATCCAAAAATGACAACAAATCATGAGGCCAACATGCTTAAACAAGCGGTCATTCCGTTTTTAGTCGGCGCAAGCTTATTAGCCAGCGCACCTTTCGCCCAAGCCGCGACTAACCTGGTGTTCTGCTCCGAAGGGAGCCCGGCCGGTTTTGACCCGGGTCAGTACACCACCGGAACCGACTTCGACGCCTCTGCAGAGACCATGTTCAACCGCCTGACCCAGTTCGAACGCGGCGGCACCGCTGTGATTCCTGGCCTGGCGACCAAGTGGGACATTTCCGAGGACGGCCTGACCTACACCTTCCACCTGCGTGAAGGCGTCAAGTTCCATACCACCCCGTACTTCAAGCCGACCCGTGAATTCAACGCCGACGACGTGCTGTTCACCTTCAATCGGATGATCAACAAGGACGACCCGTTCCGTAAGGCCTACCCGACCGAATTCCCGTACTTCACCGACATGGGGATGGACACCAACATCACCAAGATCGATAAAGTCGACGACCACACCGTCAAGTTCACCCTCAAGGATGTCGACGCCGCGTTCATCCAGAACATGGCCATGAGCTTCGCCTCGATCCAGTCCGCCGAATACGCCGCCCAGTTGCTCAAGGAAGGCAAGGCCCCCGACATCAACCAGAAGCCGGTCGGCACCGGCCCGTTCGTGTTCAAGAGCTACCAGAAAGACTCCAACATCCGCTACACCGGGAACAAGGACTACTGGAAGCCTGACGACGTGAAGATCGACAACCTGATCTTCGCCATCACCACCGACCCGTCGGTGCGCATGCAGAAACTCAAGAAAAACGAATGCCAGATCACCCTCTTCCCACGCCCGGCCGACCTCAAGGCCCTGAAGGAAGACAAGACACTGAAGATGCCTGACCAGGCGGGTTTCAACCTGGGCTACATCGCCTATAACGTGATGGACAAGATCAAGGGCAGCAACGAGCCGAACGTGCTCGCCAACCTGAAAGTCCGCCAGGCGCTGGACATGGCGGTCAACAAGCCGCAGATCATCGACTCGGTCTACCAGGGCGCCGGCCAACTGGCGGTCAACGCCATGCCACCGACCCAATGGTCCTACGACACCACCATCAAGGACGCCAAGTACGACCCTGAGAAAGCCAAGGAGCTGCTCAAGGAAGCCGGCGTCAAGGAAGGCACCAACATCACCCTGTGGGCGATGCCGGTCCAGCGTCCGTACAACCCGAACGCCAAGCTGATGGCTGAAATGCTGCAGTCCGACTGGAAGAAGATCGGCCTGAACGTCAACATCGTCAGCTACGAATGGGGCGAGTACATCAAGCGTTCCAAAGGCGGCGAGAACCAGGCGATGATCATCGGCTGGAGCGGTGACAACGGTGACCCGGACAACTGGCTCAACGTGCTGTTCGGCTGCGACTCGCTGGCCGGCAACAACTTCTCCAAATGGTGCGACAAGAAATTCGACGGCCTGGTCAAGGAAGCCAAGCGCACCACCGACCAGTCCAAACGCACCGAACTGTACAAACAGGCACAACACGTCCTCAAGGATGCTGTGCCAATGACACCCATCGCTCACTCGACGGTGTATCAACCCATGCGCGCCAACGTGCAGGACTTCAAGATCAGCCCCTTTGGCTTGAACTCCTTCTACGGCGTCAGCGTCAGCAAATAAAGACAGGCAACGGCGGCGTTCTCAACGTCGCCGTTGCTTTATCTGCCGAGACTAAGACCCAGGAAAACGCCTACATCCAAAAGCACTGCGTACCACAGCAGTTGGTTTAGGACGTATCGCCTTTTCCCACAAGTCTTTCAGGTATTACGCATTTACCGCCCGGCCTACGGCTCATACCGTCGGCACTTGGACGATTTGCCAGCCCTGCGGCATCGCTACGCATTGGAATGAGCTCAGTGCCCCGGACCTGTCCCCGGAAGGACACCGGTTCACTGTTAAAACACCCCGAACGAGAGAGGGAGCGTCATGCGCCATACCTTGGTTTTATCCGCATTGCTGGGCACCGGCCTGTTGGCCGCGACATCCGCAGCCCAGGCCGCCGCCGGCAGCCTGGTGTTCTGTTCCGAAGGCAGCCCCGCCGGTTTCGACACCGCGCAATACACCACGGCCACCGACAACGATGCCGCCGAGCCGCTGTACAACCGCCTGGCCGAGTTCGAAAAAGGCGCGACCAACGTCGTCCCGGGCCTGGCGACCAGCTGGGATATTTCCGAAGACGGCTTGAAGTACACCTTCCACCTGCGCGAAGGCGTGAAATTTCACACCACCGACTACTTCACGCCAACCCGAGATTTCAACGCCGACGACGTGTTGTTCACCTTCAACCGCATGCTCGACCCGCAGCATCCGTTCCGCAAGGCCTACCCCACCGAGTTCCCCTACTTCAACGGCATGAGCCTGAACAAGAACATCGCCAAGGTAGAAGCGACCGGGCCACTGACCGTGGTCATGACCCTCAACAGCGTGGACGCCGCGTTCATCCAGAACATCGCCATGAGCTTCGCCGCGATCCTGTCGGCCGAATACGCCGACCAGTTGCTCAAGAGCGGCAAACCGAGCGACATCAACCAGAAGCCGATCGGCACCGGGCCGTTCGAGTTCAAGAGCTACCAGAAAGACTCCAACATCCGCTACGTCGCCAACAAGCAGTACTGGGCGCCGGAACGGGTGAAACTGAACAACCTGATCTTCTCCATCAACACCGACGCCTCGGTGCGGGTGCAGAAGCTCAAGGCCAACGAATGCCAGATCACCCTGCATCCACGTCCCGCCGACGTGCCGGCCTTGAAGAACGACCCCAAGCTGCAACTGATCGAAAAACCGGGCTTCAACCTGGGCTACATCGCCTATAACACCCGCCACAAGCCGTTCGACCAGGTCGAAGTGCGCCAGGCGCTGGACATGGCGGTGAACAAGCAAGGCATTCTCAATGCCGTGTACCAGGGCGCGGGGCAACTGGCGCAGAACGCCATGCCGCCAACGCAGTGGTCCTACGACGACACCATCAAGGACGCTCCCTACAACCCGGAAAAAGCCAAGGAATTGCTCAAGGCCGCCGGCGTCAAGGAAGGCACCGAAATCACCCTCTGGGCCATGCCCGTGCAACGCCCGTACAACCCCAACGCCAAGCTGATGGCCGAGATGCTCCAGGCCGACTGGGCGAAGATCGGCCTGAAGGTGAAGATCGTCAGCTACGAATGGGGCGAGTACATCAAGCGCACCAAGAACGGCGAGCACGACATCAGCCTGATCGGTTGGACCGGTGACAACGGGGATCCGGACAACTGGCTGGGCACGCTGTACAGCTGCGATGCCATTGGTGGCAACAACTACTCCATGTGGTGTGACCAGGACTACGACAAGCTGATCAAGCAGGCCAAGGTCGTCACCGACCGCGACCAGCGCACCGTGCTCTACAAACAGGCCCAGCAGTTGCTCAAACAGCAAGTGCCGATCACCCCTGTTGCCCACTCGACGGTCAACCAGCCGCTGAGTGCCAAAGTCGAAGGGTTCAAAGTCAGCCCCTTCGGTCGCAATGTCTTTTCGGGCGTCAGCCTGAACCCATAACCGTTAGCCACACAGCGCGGGCTTCCTTTGGAAGCCCCACGCCGACGTCTTGCCGTAATTCGCCAATCAGGCACCCAGCAAACGTTTGCCAGCTGTGAATGAGTTGTAAACCGATAGCCGAATCACCCAAAAAGATCGGCATAAAAAAGAAAGAAAGGAGCGTTACCGATGAAACTGAGCAGCACCGCGATACTGGCCTTGGCCATCAGCAGCATTAGCGCAACGGCGTTTGCAGAATCCCAAAGCCAGGCGGTCACCCCGGTGACCCTCAAGACCACTAGCGAGCAAAGCGAAGCCAAAGGTTTCATCGAAGGCCAATCGGTGACGGGGTCCACCCGTAACTGGTACGCCAATGAGCAATTCAAGCGTGGTGCCAAACTGTCCTACCGTCAAAACGGTGAAACGCGTCAAACCGACCGCCGTATCAACTGGCTGCAGGGCACTATCATCAAGTACAACTCGGGTTTCACTGAGGGCACGGTAGGCTTCAGCACCGAGGTAGCCGCCTACAATGCCATCGCCCTGGAGCGAGACCGAAAGAACCTCGCATCCGGGAATGGCGGAGCTCCAATTCCAGGTGTTGGCGGCCGAGGCAACAACCGCACCCTGACTGAGAATGGCGGCGACGCTCAGGACCAATGGAGCAAATTGGGTCTGGCAAACGTTAAGGCCCGTATTTCTAACACCACCCTCACCGCGGGACGGCAGAATTTCAGCAGCCCAATGGTCGATGTGATCGGCAACCGTGCTCTGCCCTCCAGCTTCCAAGGTGTGAGCCTGCATAGCGAAGAGCTGGAAAATCTGTCATTCGACCTGGCCACGTTCGATAGAAACTCCCCACGTACAGAGGAAAGCCAGCGTAAGTTCCGTGCAGAATATGCTGATCACCTTGTTGAAATCGATCACGTATACACCGCCGGCATCAGTTACCAACCTCTCGCCAGCCTGACCACCAGTCTGTGGGCAACTCAGGCCGAGGACATGTGGAACCAATACTACTTCGGCGCTAGCCATGTTTTGGGTGACAGCTCCGTGCTAAGCCTGACCACGGGTCTGAACTACTACAAAACCGTGGACGAAGGCAAAGCCGTCCTGGGTGACATTGACAACGACACCTACTCCCTATCGTTTGGCCTGACGCACCAAGCTCACAGCCTGACCTTCTCGTACCAGGAAGTGAACGGTAACGAGTACTTCGACTACCTGCACGAAACCAACGGCATCTACCTGGCCAACTCCCTGCTGTCGGACTTCAACGGCCCGAACGAAAAATCCTTCCAGATCGCCTACGGCCTGAACATGGCCGAATATGGTGTGCCGGGGCTGAAGTTCAACATCTACCAGGCGCGCGGCTGGGGCATCGACGGTACTCATTACAAAGGTGGCGAATATGCCAGCGTGCAGTCGATGGACGGTGAACACCATTACGAATACGGCATCGGCGCATCCTATGCCGTACAGAGCGGCCCACTGAAAGCCACCGCGATCCGTGCGACCTACACCGCACACCGCGCCAGCGAAAACCAGGCCGACGGCAGCCTCAACGAGTTCCGCCTGGTCACCACCATCCCGTTCAACATTCTCTAAACTGCCACCGGGCGGTCGACTCACAAGGTCGCCCGCCCGGTCTTTTGCCATTGACCCGATTGCAGAGGATTGACGATGAACATGATTCCCCTACGCGCCGCCATCGCCGCCGCATTGCTGAGCGTCGCCGTTGGCGCCACGGCCAAACCCTTGGTGGTTTGCACAGAAGCCAGTCCGGAAGGCTTCGACATGGTCCAGTACACGACTGCAGTCACCGCCGATGCCGTGGCGGAAACCATTTTCAATCGCCTGGCCGACTTCAAGCCCGGCACCACCGAGGTGATTCCGGCCCTGGCCGAATCCTGGGACATCAGTGACGATGGCCTGACGTACACCTTCCACCTGCGCAAGGGCGTCAAGTTCCACACCACCGAATACTTCAAGCCGACCCGCGACATGAACGCCGACGACGTGGTCTGGAGTTTCCAGCGCCAGCTGGACCCGAATCACCCGTGGCACAAACTGTCGAGCGTGGGCTTCCCGTACTTTGAAAGCATGGGTTTCAAGGAACTGCTCAAGAGCGTCGAGAAAGTCGACGAGCACACAGTCAAGTTCAGCCTGACCCGCCGCGAAGCGCCATTTTTGGCCGACATCGCCATGGCCTTCTCCTCGATCTACCCGGCCGAATACGCCGACCAGTTGCTCAAGGCAGGCAAGGCTGGTGACCTCAACAGCAAGCCAGTCGGCACCGGGCCGTTCGTCTTCCAGCGCTACAACAAGGACGCCCAGGTTCGCTTCAAGGCCAACCCGGACTACTTCCGTGGCAAGCCACCGGCCGATGCCCTGGTACTGGCCATCGCCACCGACAACAACGTGCGCATGCAGAAGCTCAAGACCAACGAGTGCCAGATCGCGCTGTACCCCAAACCCGATGACATCCCCAGCATCAAGAAAGACCCGAACCTGAAGGTCACCGAGCTGGACGCGATGACCGTCTCCTACACCGCCCTGAACACCAGCCACAAATACATGAGCGACGTGCGGGTGCGCAAAGCCATCGACCTGGCCTTCGACAAGGAAGCCTACGTCAACGCGCTGTTCGGCAAGGGCAACGCCACCGTGGCGGTCAACCCGTACCCACCGACACTGCTGGGTTTCAACCACGACCTGAAGAACCCGACCCGCGACCTGGACAAGGCCCGCCAGTTGCTCAAGGAAGCCGGCGTGCCGGAAGGAACCGTGTTCACCCTGTTCACCCGCAACGGCGGCGGCCCGACCAACCCCAACCCGATGCTCGGCGCGCAGATGATGCAGGCGGACCTGGCGAAGGTCGGGATCAAGGTCGACATCCGCGTGATGGAATGGGGCGAAATGCTCAAGCGCGCGAAAAACGGCGAGCACGACATGGTCTCTGCCGGATGGGCGGGCGACAACGGCGACCCGGATAACTTCCTGACGCCTATGCTCAGTTGCGAGGCGGCCAAGAACGGCGAAAACTACGCGCGCTGGTGCAGCGAGAAATTCCAGGCGCTGATCGACCAGGCTCGCGCCACAGTGAACCCCGAGGAACGCGCCAAGCTCTATGAACAGGCCCAGGTGATTTTCAACCAGGACCAACCGTGGATCAGCATGGCCCACACCCGCATGTTCACCGCAATGCGCAACAACGTAGAGGGCTACGTGATTAGCCCGCTCACCACCAACAACTTCGCCACCACCCAGGTGAAGTAGATAAGAAAACGCCCGGTACCCCTTATCCGAGGGCTACCGGGCACGCCTAACCGGCTGATGAGGTACACCTGAAGATGTTTAGTTTTATTGCCCGCCGACTGGGATTATTGATCCCCACGTTCTTCGGCATCACCTTGCTGACCTTCGCGTTGATTCGCATGATCCCCGGCGACCCCGTGGAAGTGATGATGGGCGAACGTCGGGTCGATCCCGAAATGCATGCACAGGCAATGGAACGCCTTGGCCTCAACAAACCGCTGTATGCCCAGTACCTGGACTACATCGGCAAACTGGCCCACGGCGACCTCGGCGAATCGCTGCGTACCCGTGAAAGCGTATGGACCGAGTTCAGCTCCCTGTTTCCCGCGACCCTGGAATTGTCCATGGCCGCGCTGTTGTTCGCCGGTATCCTGGGCCTGCTGGCCGGGGTGATCGCGGCACTCAAGCGAGGATCCCTGTTCGACCATGGGGTGATGGGCATCTCCCTGGCGGGGTATTCGATGCCAATCTTCTGGTGGGGCCTGATCCTGATCATGTTCTTCTCGGTATCCTTGGGCTGGACGCCGGTGTCGGGGCGGATCGACCTGCTCTACGACATCGAGCCGAGAACCGGCTTCATGCTGATCGACACGCTGCTGGCCGATGAGCCCGGCGCGTTTCTCGATGCGCTGCACCACCTGATCCTGCCGGCCATCGTGCTGGGCACCATTCCACTGGCGGTGATCGCCCGCATGACCCGCTCTTCGATGCTCGAAGTGCTGCGCGAGGACTACATCCGCACCGCCCGCGCCAAAGGCCTGTCGCCTTCGCGCGTGGTGTTCGTGCATGGCCTGCGCAACGCGCTGATCCCGGTACTGACCGTGGTCGGCCTGCAAGTCGGCACACTGCTGGCCGGTGCGGTCCTGACCGAAACGATCTTCTCCTGGCCGGGCATCGGCAAGTGGCTGATCGAAGCCATCGGCGCCCGGGACTATCCCGTGGTGCAGAACGGCATCCTGTTAATCGCCTGCCTGGTGATTCTGGTCAACTTCGTCGTGGACATCCTCTACGGCTTTGCCAACCCACGCATCCGTCACCAGCGCTGAGATCAAAACCATGAGTACTCCAACTACCGCGGTAGCAGTCGATCAAAGCCTGCTGTATCCGTCCCCGTACAAAGAATTCTGGCACGCGTTTTCCCGCAACAAGGGCGCCGTGGCCGGGCTGCTGTTCATGATCCTGGTGGTGTTCTGCGCGATCTTCGCCCCCTGGGTCGCACCTCACGACCCGAGCGAGCAGTACCGCGACTTCCTGCTGACGCCGCCGGCCTGGCTTGAAGGCGGGCAGATCCAGTTCCTGTTAGGCACCGACGAACTGGGCCGCGACTTGCTCTCGCGCCTGATCCAGGGTTCGCGCCTGTCGCTGCTGATCGGCTTGTCGTCGGTGGTGATGTCGCTGATCCCGGGCATCCTGCTGGGGCTGTTCGCCGGGTTCTTCCCGCGCCTGCTCGGCCCGACCATCATGCGTTTGATGGACATCATGCTGGCCCTGCCTTCGCTGCTGCTGGCCGTGGCGATCGTCGCCATCCTCGGCCCAGGCCTGATCAACACCGTGATCGCCATCGCCATCGTCTCGCTGCCGTCCTACGTGCGCCTGACCCGTGCCGCCGTGATGGGCGAACTGAACCGCGACTACGTGACCGCCGCCCGCCTGGCCGGTGCCGGCCTGCCACGCCTGATGTTCATCACTGTGCTGCCCAACTGCATGGCACCGCTGATCGTCCAGGCGACGCTGAGCTTTTCCTCGGCGATCCTCGACGCCGCCGCCCTGGGCTTCCTCGGCCTCGGCGTGCAGCCGCCCACCCCGGAGTGGGGCACCATGCTGGCCTCGGCCCGCGACTACATCGAACGCGCCTGGTGGGTCGTGAGCCTGCCTGGCTTGACCATTTTGCTCAGCGTGCTGGCAATCAACCTGATGGGCGACGGGCTGCGCGATGCGCTGGACCCGAAACTCAAGAATGCCGCCTGAGGAGATTCCCATGTCACTGCTAGAAATCAAGAATCTCAACGTCCGCTTCGGCGACGCCACCGCTGTGCCGGTGGTCGACGGCCTGGACCTGACTGTGGAAAAAGGCGAAGTCCTGGCCATCGTCGGCGAATCGGGCTCGGGTAAATCCGTGACCATGATGGCGCTGATGGGGCTGATCGAGCACCCCGGCATCGTCACCGCCGATGCGCTGAACTTCGACGGCAAGAACATGCTCAAGCTGAGCAACCGCCAGCGCCGGCAGATCGTCGGCAAGGACCTGGCGATGGTCTTCCAGGACCCGATGACCGCCCTCAACCCTAGCTACACCGTGGGTTTCCAGATCGAAGAAGTCCTGCGCCTGCACCTGAAGTTGTCCGGCAAGGCCGCCCGCAAGCGCGCCATCGAACTGCTGGAAAAAGTCGAGATCCCAGGCGCCGCCAGCCGCATGGACGCCTACCCGCATCAACTGTCCGGCGGCATGAGCCAGCGCGTGGCGATTGCCATGGCGATTGCCGGCGAGCCGAAGCTGCTGATCGCCGACGAACCGACCACCGCCCTGGACGTGACCATCCAGGCGCAGATCATGGACCTGCTGCTGGCCCTGCAAAAAGAGCAGAACATGGGCCTGGTGCTGATCACCCACGACCTCGCCGTGGTGGCTGAAACCGCCCAGCGCGTGTGTGTGATGTACGCCGGTCAGGCGGTGGAAGTGGGCAAGGTGCCGCAGCTGTTCGACATCCCCGCCCACCCGTACAGCGAAGCGCTGCTGGCGGCGATTCCGGAGCACAGCATGGGCGCCGAGCGCCTGGCGACCTTGCCCGGCATCGTGCCCGGTCGCTACGACCGCCCACAAGGTTGCCTGCTGTCGCCGCGCTGCCCGTACGTGCAGGACAACTGCCGTCAACAACGCCCGGCCCTTGACCCGAAATCCAACAGCCTCGCCCGCTGCTTCTACCCGTTGAACCAGGAGGTGGCGTGATGGCCGTCGTACTTACCGCCCGTGACCTGACCCGTCATTACGAAGTGTCCCGCGGCATGTTCAAGGGCCATGCGACCGTGCGCGCCCTCAACGGCGTGTCGTTCGAACTGGAAGCCGGCAAGACCCTGGCCGTGGTGGGCGAATCCGGTTGCGGCAAATCCACCCTCGCCCGGGCCCTGACGCTGATCGAAGAGCCATCCTCCGGCTCCCTGAAAATCGCCGGCCAGGAAGTGACCGGCGCCAACAAGGCCGAACGCAAGCAATTGCGCAAAGACGTGCAGATGGTCTTCCAGAGCCCGTACGCGTCCCTCAACCCACGGCAGAAAATCGGTGATCAGCTGGCCGAACCGTTGCTGATCAACACCAGCCTGTCGGCCACCGAGCGGCGGGAAAAAGTCCAGGCGATGATGAAGCAGGTGGGCCTGCGCCCCGAGCATTACCAGCGCTACCCGCACATGTTCTCCGGTGGCCAGCGCCAGCGCATCGCCCTGGCCCGCGCCATGATGCTGCAACCCAAGGTGCTGGTGGCGGACGAACCGACGTCGGCGCTGGACGTGTCGATCCAGGCCCAGGTGCTGAACCTGTTCATGGACCTGCAGCAGGAATTCAACACCGCCTACGTGTTCATTTCCCACAACCTGGCGGTGGTGCAGCACGTGGCTGACGACGTGATGGTGATGTACCTCGGTCGCCCGGTGGAAATGGGCCCCAACGAGTCCATCTACAGCCGCCCGCTGCACCCGTACACCCAGGCGCTGCTGTCGGCCACCCCGACCATCCACCCGGACCCGAACAAGCCGAAGATCAAGATCGTCGGCGAACTGCCCAACCCGCTCAACCCACCGTCCGGCTGCGCCTTCCACAAGCGCTGCCCGTACGCCACCGAGCGCTGCAAGACCGAAGAACCGGCGTTGCGGCCGCTCGATAACCGCCTGGTGGCGTGTCACTACGCCGAGCAGTTCCTCGATGGCGCGGCATGAGCAAGGCCTGATCATCCACAGGTTCAACCCATGCACTGGGTAATGCATCAGGCATGAAAAACCCCTCCAGTCACGACTGAGTATCAGTTGGGCTGGAGGGGTTTTCTTTAGGTTAGAGACCTACGTCTGGCTATCATCCTCTTCATTTTCATCTTCATCACCGTCCGGCGTATCGATTGGCGCGCCATCATCGTCCTCGCCATCATCCGGATCACCGGCATCCGAATCGGACGCAGCAAGCATCAACTCACCCTGCGCCACCGAGCCACTCGATGCGTGCTGCTCGTGCTCATCGCATTCCGCCCAAGCGGCGGTGGAGCCCAGGGACAGCATCACCAAGACCTTCAGCAAAAACATCATGCGTAGCAGCTTGTTCATAGCCAATTCCTTCTTTTCCGGATAAAGCCGGGACCTGACGGCGCTCAAGAAAATCTAGTTCTGAACAGGCCGGTTCACCAGATAGGACGCTCCAGAACAGACAGAAATGCCATAGCCCGACAGATTGGTTTCGAATAAGCGTTATCTCCAAACCTACTAACGCCAGGAACCTATGTGGGAGCAAGGCTTGCCCGCGAAGAGGCCGGCACATCCAACATCCAGGCAAGCTGACCCACCGCTATCGCGAGCAAGCTTTGCTCCCACAGAGGAAACTGTGCCAAACACAAGTTTCTTGTCCACTGAAGATCCAGTGTGGGAGCAAGGCTTGCCCGCGAAGAGGCCGGTACATCCAACATCAATGCAAGCTGACCCACCGCTATCGCGAGCAAGCTTTGCTCCCACAGAGGGAACTGTGCCAAACACAAGTTTCTTGTCCACTGAAGATCCAGTGTGGGAGCAAGGCTTGCCCGCGAAGAGGCCGGCACATCCAATATCCAGGCAAGCCGACCCACCGCTATCGCGAGCAAGCTTTGCTCCCACAGAGGAAACTGTGCCGAGCACAAGTTTCTTGTCCACTGAAGATCCAGTGTGGGAGCAAGGCTTGCCCGCGAAGAGGCCGGCATATCCAACATCAATTCCAGCTGACACGCCGCTATCGCGAGCAAGCTTTGCTCCCACAGAGGAAACTGTGCCAAACACAAGTTTCTTGTCCACTGAAGATCCAGTGTGGGAGCAAGGCTTGCCCGCGATGGCGGCGGTACATCCAACATCCGGGCAAGCTGACCCACCGCTATCGCGAGCAAGCTTTGCTCCCACAGAGGAAACTGTGCCAAACACAAGTTTCTTGTCCACTGAAGATCCAGTGTGGGAGCGGGCTTGCCCGCGAAGAGGCCGGTACATCCAATATCCAGGCAAGCCGACCCACCGCTATCGCGAGCAAGCTTTGCTCCCACAGAGGGAACTGTGCCGAACACAAGTTTCTTGTCCACTGAAGATCCAGTGTGGGAGCGGGCTTGCCCGCGAAGAGGCCGGCACATCCAATATCCAGGCAAGCCGACCCACCGCTATCGCGAGCAAGCTTTGCTCCCACAGAGGAAACTGTGCCGAGCACAAGTTTCTTGTCCACTGAAGATCCAGTGTGGGAGCGGGCTTGCCCGCGAAGAGGCCGGCACATCCAATATCCAGGCAAGCCGACCCACCGCTATCGCGAGCAAGCTTTGCTCCCACAGAGGAAACTGTGCCAAACACAAGTTTCTTGCCCACTGAAGATCCAGTGTGGGAGCAAGGCTTGCCCGCGAAGAGGCCGGTACATCCAACATCAATGCAAGCTGACCCACCGCTATCGCGAGCAAGCTCGCTCCCACAGAGGGATCTGTGCCGAACACAAGTTTCTTGTCCACTGAAGATCCAGTGTGGGAGCAAGGCTTGCCCGCGAAGAGGCCGGTACATCCAACATCAATGCAAGCTGACCCACCGCTATCGCGAGCAAGCTCGCTCCCACAGAGGGAACTGTGCCGAGCACAAGTTTCTTGTCCACTGAAGATCCAGTGTGGGAGCAAGGCTTGCCCGCGATGGCGGCGGTACATCCAACATCCGGGCAAGCTGACCCACCGCTATCGCGAGCAAGCTCGCTCCCACAGAGGGAACTGTGCCAAACATAAATTTCTTGCCCACTGAAGATCCAGTGTGGGAGCGGGCTTGCCCGCGAAGAGGCCGGTACATCCAATATCCAGGCAAGCTGACCCACCGCTATCGCGAGCAAGCTTTGCTCCCACAGAGGGAACTGTGCCGAGCACAAGTTTCTTGTCCACTGAAGATCCAGTGTGGGAGCAAGGCTTGCCCGCGATGGCGGCGGTACATCCAACATCCGGGCAAGCTGACCCACCGCTATCGCGAGCAAGCTCGCTCCCACAGAGGGAACTGTGCCAAACATAAATTTCTTGCCCACTGAAGATCCAGTGTGGGAGCGGGCTTGCCCGCGAAGAGGCCGGTACATCCAACATCAATGCAAGCTGACCCACCGCTATCGCGAGCAAGCTCGCTCCCACAGAGGAAACTGTGCCAAACACAAGTTTCTTGTCCACTGAAGATCCAGTGTGGGAGCAAGGCTTGCCCGCGAAGAGGCCGGCATATCCAACATCAATTCCAGCTGACACGCCGCTATCGCGAGCAAGCTTTGCTCCCACAGAGGGAACTGTGCCGAGCACAAGTTTCTTGTCCACTGAAGATCCAGTGTGGGAGCAAGGCTTGCCCGCGATGGCGGCGGTACATCCAACATCCGGGCAAGCTGACCCACCGCTATCGCGAGCAAGCTTTGCTCCCACAGAGGGAACTGTGCCGAGCACAAGTTTCTTGTCCACTGAAGATCCAGTGTGGGAGCAAGGCTTGCCCGCGATGGCGGCGGTACATCCAACATCCGGGCAAGCTGACCCACCGCTATCGCGAGCAAGCTCGCTCCCACAGAGGGAACTGTGCCAAACATAAATTTCTTGCCCACTGAAGATCCAGTGTGGGAGCGGGCTTGCCCGCGAAGAGGCCGGTACATCCAACATCCAGGCAAGCTGACCCACCGCTATCGCGAGCAAGCTCGCTCCCACAGAGGAAACTGTGCCGAGCACAAGTTTCTTGTCCACTGAAGATCCAGTGTGGGAGCAAGGCTTGCCCGCGATGGCGGCGGTACATCCAACATCCGGGCAAGCTGACCCACCGCTATCGCGAGCAAGCTTTGCTCCCACAGAGGGAACTGTGCCGAGCACAAGTTTCTTGTCCACTGAAGATCCAGTGTGGGAGCAAGGCTTGCCCGCGATGGCGGCGGTACATCCAACATCCGGGCAAGCTGACCCACCGCTATCGCGAGCAAGCTCGCTCCCACAGAGGGAACTGTGCCAAACATAAATTTCTTGCCCACTGAAGATCCAGTGTGGGAGCGGGCTTGCCCGCGAAGAGGCCGGTACATCCAACATCCAGGCAAGCTGACCCACCGCTATCGCGAGCAAGCTCGCTCCCACAGAGGGAACTGTGCCAAACATAAATTTCTTGTCCACTGAAGATCCAGTGTGGGAGCAAGGCTTGCCCGCGAAGAGGCCGGCACATCCAACATCAATTCCAGCTGACACGCCGCTATCGCGAGCAGGCTCGCTCCCACAGTTAATTATTCATGTTCAGGACATGGGACAAGCCATAAAAAACCCCGCAGCTTTCGCAACGGGGTTTCGGTTTCAACACTCAGCGCTTAGTGATGCTCACGCGTCGCGCGGAATTTCACGTCCGGCCAGCGCTCTTCCATCAGTGCCAGGTTGACTCGGGTCGGGGCCAGGTAGGTCAGGTGACCGCCGCCGTCCAGCGCGAGGTTTTCCACGGCCTTGTTGGAGAATTCCTCGAGTTTCTTTTTGTCGCCGCATTCGATCCAACGAGCGGAGTACACGGTGATCGGCTCGTAGGAGCACTCGACCTTGTATTCCTCTTTCAAGCGGCTGGCGACGACGTCGAACTGCAGCACACCGACAGCACCGAGGATGATGTCGTTGCTGCGGGTCGGGAAGAACACCTGGGTGGCGCCCTCTTCGGCCAGTTGCTGGAGACCCTGGCGCAGTTGCTTGGACTTGAGCGGATCCTTCAGGCGTACGCGGCGGAACAGTTCCGGGGCGAAGTGCGGGATGCCGGTAAAGCCCAGGGTTTCGCCTTCGGTGAAGGTGTCGCCGATCTGGATGGTGCCGTGGTTATGCAGGCCGATGATGTCACCGGCAAAAGCCTCTTCCAGTTGCTCGCGTTCCGAGGAGAAGAACGTCAAGGCGTCGCCGATGCGCACGTCCTTGCCGGTGCGCACGTGGCGCATCTTCATGCCCTTTTCGTATTTGCCGGAGCAGATGCGCATGAAGGCGATACGGTCGCGGTGCTTGGGGTCCATGTTCGCCTGGATCTTGAACACGAAGCCCGAGAACTTCTCTTCCACCGGCTCCACGGTGCGCTCGTTGGCGACACGGGCCAGCGGGCGCGGGGCCCAATCGACCACGGCGTCGAGCACATGGTCCACACCGAAGTTGCCCAGGGCGGTACCGAAGAACACCGGGGTCAGTTGACCGTCGAGGAACTCCTGCTGATTGAACTCATGGCAGGCGCCCTGCACCAGTTCCAGTTGCTCGACGAAACGATCGTACTCGTCGCCCAGGTGCGCGCGCGCCTCGTCGGAGTCGAGCTTCTCGATGATCTTGACGTCGGTGCGCTCGTGCCCGTGACCAGCGGTGTAGACGATGATGTAGTCGTCGGCCAGGTGGTACACGCCCTTGAAGTCGCGGTAGCAACCGATCGGCCAGGTGATCGGCGCGGCCTTGATCTTCAGGACTGCTTCGATCTCGTCGAGCAGTTCGATCGGGTCGCGGATGTCGCGGTCGAGTTTGTTGATGAAGCTGACAATCGGCGTGTCCCGCAGACGGCAGACGTCCATCAGCGCGATGGTCCGTGGTTCGACGCCTTTACCGCCGTCGAGGACCATCAGCGCCGAGTCCACTGCCGTCAGGGTGCGGTAGGTGTCTTCGGAGAAGTCTTCGTGGCCCGGGGTGTCGAGCAGGTTGATCATGTGATCGCGATACGGGAACTGCATGACCGACGTGGTAATGGAAATACCCCGTTGCTTTTCCATTTCCATCCAGTCGGAGGTGGCATGGCGGTCGGATTTGCGAGATTTCACCGTGCCGGCGACCGCAATCGCCTTGCCCATCAGCAAGAGCTTCTCGGTGATGGTGGTCTTACCGGCATCGGGGTGGGAAATAATGGCGAAAGTGCGGCGTTTCGCGACTTCGGCGGCCTGGTTGGTCATGGGAAATCGCCTGGCAGGTGATTCAAAAAAGGGCGGCGATTATAGCTCAACTTGTGCCAGGAACCGAACCGTTGAGCACATCCAGGGTGGCCAGATCTTCCCCGCCATGGGAACCTTTAGCAGTGTGGAGGCGTCCACCACCCTGTTACGGCTATTCGTCAGGGTCTGAAAAATCAGCAAGTTAGCCTGACGAGGCTGCGCTCATGGCTCGATTTACCTGCCGTTTTACCGGTATGGAAAAGAGCTGCTTCTCGCGAACGTTTTCCCGGCAACCAGTGATGGTTTGCCGCCCGGGAAAGCGTGCGCCGACTGAAAGACAAAGGAGTCCGCCTGTGGCTATCCGCTATGGCAAAGGGCTTATCGGGGGTGCGGTCGTCGTCGCGCTCCTGGCCCTGTTGGTCCACTGGATCGGCATCGATACGATCCAACGCTACCACGACGATCTGCTGTTCTACCTGCAAGCGCACCTGCTGCTGGTACTGGCCTCCATGCTGGCGGCCCTGCTCGTGGGCATTCCCGCCGGCATCGCCCTCAGCCGCCCCGGCATGGTCGGGCGCGCCGAACGCTTCATGCAAGTGTTCAACATCGGCAACACTGTGCCGCCCCTGGCCGTGCTGGCCATCGCCCTGGGCATCCTGGGCATCGGCAGCGGTCCCGCCATCTTCGCCCTGTTCCTCGCCTCGCTGTTGCCCATCGTGCGCAACACCTATGAAGGCCTGAAAAACGTCCAGGGCTCCCTCAAGGAAGCCGCCGTCGGCATCGGCATGACCCCGCGCCAGGTACTGTGGAAAGTCGAGTTGCCCAACGCCGTGCCGATCATCGTCGGTGGCGTGCGCGTGGCCCTGGCGATCAACGTCGGCACCGCGCCGCTGGCGTTCCTGATCGGCGCCAACAGTCTCGGCAGCCTGATCTTCCCCGGCATCGCCTTGAACAACCAGCCGCAGCTGTTGCTCGGCGCGGCCTGCACCGCCCTGCTGGCGCTGCTGCTCGACGGCCTGGTGACAATGGCCAGCCGCCTCTGGCTGGAACGCGGTCTGCGACCGTCATAAGCCGGCTGGATAAAGGAAATCGTTTATGAAGAAGTTGAGCTTGATACTGGGCTGCGTCCTGCTGTTCGCAGGATTCGCCCAAGCCGCTGAAAAACCGTTGATCCGCCTTGGCGCCCGAGTGTTCACCGAACAGACGCTGCTGGCGGAAATCACCGCGCAATACCTGCGCAGCAAGGGCTACGACGCGCAGATTACCGGTGGCCTGGGCAGCAACCTGGCCCGCAGCGCCCATGAAACCGGGCAACTGGACATGCTCTGGGAATACACCGGCGTGTCGCTGGTGGCCTACAACCACGTCACGGAGAAACTCGACAGCGCCCAGTCCTACGCCCGGGTGAAAGAACTCGACGCGAAAAAAGGCCTGGTCTGGCTGACACCGTCGAAATTCAGCAACACCTACGCCCTGGCCCTGCCGGAAAAAATCGCCCGCCAGTACCCGCAGATCAACAGCATCAGCCAGTTGAACACGGTGCTGCAGGCCGAAGCCGATGACGATCATCTGGTGGCCCTGGACACCGAGTTCGCCAACCGCTCAGACGGCCTGGCGGGCATGGTCGAGCAGTACGGCATGAACCTGACCCGCAAGAACATCCGGCAGATGGACGCGGGCCTGGTCTACACCGCCCTGCGCAACGGCCAGGTCTTCGCCGGCCTGGTGTACACCACCGACGGCCGGTTGAACGCGTTCAAGCTGAAGTTGCTGGAAGACGACAAGCATTACTTCCCCGACTACACCGCCGCACCAGTGGTGCGCCAGGCGTACCTCGACGCGCACCCGCAACTGGCCGAACAGCTCAAGCCCCTGGCCGAGCTGTTCGACGACGCAACCATGCGCCAGCTCAACGCCCGCGTGGACGTCAACCACGAAAGCCCTTCCACCGTTGCCGCTGATTTCCTGCGCCAGCATTCGCTGCTCTCAACCCAATGACCTGGAGGAAAAGCCATGGATTTTCTTGACGCCTTTTCCCATCTGGATTGGCCGCTGGTACTGCACCTGACCTGGCAGCACATCACCCTGGTGGGCATCGCCGTGACCTTGGCCATTGTTGTCGGTGTGCCGCTGGGCATCTTCATGACCCGCTTCCCGGCGCTTGCCGGCCCATTGCAGGCCAGCGCCACGGTGCTGCTGACGATTCCGTCGATTGCGCTGTTCGGCCTGCTGCTGCCGTTCTATTCCAAGTTCGGCCAAGGCCTGGGCCCAATGCCGGCGATCACTGCAGTGTTTCTCTATTCGCTGTTGCCGATCATGCGCAACACCTACCTGGCCCTGACCGGCGTCGAACCGGGCATCCGTGAGGCCGCCCGTGGCATCGGCATGACCTTCGGCCAGCGCCTGCGCATGGTCGAACTGCCCATCGCCGTGCCGGTGATCCTGGCCGGCGTGCGCACCGCCGTGGTCATGAACATCGGCGTCATGACCATCGCCGCCACCATCGGCGCCGGTGGCCTGGGCGTGCTCATCCTCGCTTCCATCAGCCGCAGCGACATGTCGATGCTGATCGTCGGCGCCGTGCTGGTCAGTCTCCTGGCCATCTTCGCCGACCTGCTTCTGCAATGGCTGCAACGCTCGCTGACCCCAAAAGGACTATTGAAATGATCGAACTTCAAAACCTCAGCAAAACCTTCAAGAGCAACGGCAAAGACGTCAAGGCCGTGGACTCGGTGAACCTGACCGTCAACGAAGGCGAGATCTGCGTGTTCCTCGGGCCGTCGGGCTGTGGCAAAAGCACCACGCTGAAGATGATCAATCGCCTGATCCCGCCCACCTCCGGCAAGGTGTTGATCAACGGTGAAGACACCACCGGCCTGGACGAAGTGACCCTGCGCCGCAACATCGGCTATGTGATCCAGCAGATCGGCCTGTTCCCGAACATGACCATCGAGGAAAACATCACCGTGGTCCCGCGCCTGCTCGGCTGGGACAAGCAGAAATGCCACGACCGCGCCCGCGAGCTGATGAGCATGATCAAGCTCGAGCCCAAGCAATACCTGCATCGCTACCCCCGTGAACTGTCCGGCGGCCAGCAGCAACGGATCGGCGTGATCCGTGCCCTGGCGGCCGATGCGCCGCTGCTGCTGATGGACGAACCCTTCGGCGCGGTGGACCCGATCAACCGCGAGATGATCCAGAATGAGTTCTTCGAGATGCAGCGGGCGTTGAACAAGACCGTGATCATGGTCAGCCACGACATCGACGAAGCCATCAAGCTGGGGGACAAGATTGCAATCTTCCGCGCTGGCAAGCTGGTCCAGTTCGATCACCCGGACACACTGCTGGCCCATCCGGCCGATGAGTTCGTCAGCAGCTTCGTCGGCCAGGACAGCACGCTCAAGCGCCTGTTGCTGGTCAAGGCCGAAGACGCGGCGGACAACGCCCCGTCGGTCAGCCCCGAGACGCCAGTGGGTGAGGCACTGGAGTTGATGGACGAACATGACCGTCGCTACGTGGTGGTCACCTGTGCCGAGAACAAGGCCCTGGGGTATGTGCGCCGTCGCGACCTGTACCGCCAGACCGGCACCTGCGGACAATACCTGCGCGAATTCAACGCCACCGCCGCGTATGACGAACACCTGCGGATCCTGCTGTCGCGCATGTACGAGTTCAACCGCTCGTGGCTGCCGGTGATGGATGCCGAGCGGGTGTTCCTCGGGGAAGTGACCCAGGAATCGATTGCCGAGTACCTGAGCTCCGGACGTTCGCGCGGGGGCAAGACCAGCATTGTCTCACCGGCCGAGACTGCGTTGGCCTGATCGAGCACAGCAGCCTTTGACTGATCGTTCCCACGCTCTGCGTGGGAACGCCTCCACGGACGCTCCGCGTTCGGCTCTGGGGACGCGGAGCGTCCCGGGCTGCATGCCCACGCAGAGCGTGGGAACGATCATCAACCGCCTTGAAAAACCAATCCAAGGGAACATCAATCTGTCACGCAGGTCGGTTACATCATGAGCTGTCGCGGGCCGCACGACGGATGTGTGCAAAAACGCGACATTTTTAGTTGATCTCAGGCCCCTCACGCCCTAAAGTTCGCGCCGAACGTCCATGCTGGAAACGATCCATCCGGCTCAAGTACTGACGACGAGACAGCAAGGCCAAGGGAATCACGCATCCCGTGGCCTTTTTGCTTTCGGCGACATGCCTTGGGAAGTAGGCGAACCAAAGTGGGGATACGGAGGACGTTCACGAGGGCTGCTTGCCCTCACACCCATTGATCCTGATGTTTGCCAGTAGGAGTCCCAAGTATGTCGATCCAGGTCGAAGATTATTTTGCGCGCGAAACCTTCCAGAAAATGAAAGCGTTCGCCGACAAGCAGGAAACCCCGTTCGTGGTGATCGACACCGCGATGATCTCCCAGGCCTATGACGACCTGCGCGCCGGTTTCGAGTTCGCCAAGGTCTACTACGCCGTCAAGGCCAACCCGGCGGTGGAAATCATCGACCTGCTCAAGGATAAAGGCTCGAACTTCGACATCGCCTCGATCTATGAGCTGGACAAGGTCATGAGCCGTGGCGTCGGCCCGGACCGGATCAGCTACGGCAACACCATCAAGAAATCCCGCGACATTCGCTACTTCTACGAGAAGGGCGTGCGCTTGTATGCCACCGACTCCGAAGCCGACCTGCGCAACATCGCCAAGGCCGCGCCGGGCTCGAAAGTCTATGTACGGATCCTCACCGAAGGCTCGACCACCGCTGACTGGCCGTTGTCGCGCAAGTTCGGCTGCCAGACCGACATGGCCATGGACCTGCTGATCCTGGCCCGCGACCTGGGCCTGGTGCCGTACGGCATTTCGTTCCACGTCGGCTCGCAACAGCGCGACATCAGCGTCTGGGACGCGGCGATCGCCAAGGTCAAGGTGATCTTCGAGCGTCTGAAGGAAGAAGACGGCATCGTCCTGAAGCTGATCAACATGGGTGGCGGCTTCCCGGCCAACTACATCACCCGCACCAATAGCCTGGAAACCTACGCCGAGGAAATCATCCGTTTCCTCAAGGAAGACTTCGGCGACGACCTGCCGGAAATCATCCTGGAGCCGGGCCGTTCGTTGATCGCCAACGCCGGTATCCTGGTCAGCGAAGTGGTGCTGGTGGCGCGCAAGTCCCGTACCGCCGTCGAGCGTTGGGTGTACACGGATGTGGGCAAGTTCTCCGGCCTGATCGAAACCATGGACGAAGCCATCAAGTTTCCGATCTGGACCGAGAAGAAAGGCGAGATGGAAGAAGTGGTCATCGCCGGTCCTACCTGTGACAGCGCCGACATCATGTATGAGAACTACAAGTACGGGTTGCCGTTGAACCTGGCTATTGGGGATCGTCTGTATTGGCTGTCGACCGGGGCCTATACCACTAGCTATAGCGCGGTGGAATTCAATGGCTTTCCGCCGCTGAAATCGTTTTACGTGTGATGTGTTTGGGGCTTGAACCCTATAGTTCTCGCCCTGTCGCGTAAGGTTGTTCAGTTAAAAACGGTGCTTCTTTCAGAAATGGGAAGCACCGTTTTTTTTGGATGGGTTGGTGTGTATATCCGTTGCTGCGGTAACGGCCGCAGGCGGTTCCGCTCTTACAGCGGCTCACTTTTGAGAAGCGCAAAAGTAAGCAAAACGCTGTATGCCCCACCACTCGGCACCTCGCCTAGGCTCAGTGTGCCTGAACGAAGGCATTGCTCCGTGGGCCGCCGCGAAGGGCCATCCATGGCCGGCTAACCCGGCATCCATGCCGGGTTGCCCACTCCACAACGCCTCCGTTCAGCCAGCGTGGTTAACGGGGCGCCGAGATCAACGTCCACCACGAGGCGGCCTAACAGCCGACCTGGCTCTCGATGAGACCGCGTTTCCCCTGTGGGAGCGAGCTTGCTCGCGAAAGCGGTGTTCCAGTCAATGAAGATATTGGATGTGCCGACCCCTTCGCGAGCAAGCTCGCTCCCACTGGGGGGCTCTGGATGCACACAAATATAGTGTCTACTGAAGATCCAATGTGGGAGCGAGCTTGCTCGCGATAGCGGTGTTCCGGTCAATGAAGATCTTGGATGTGCCGGCCCCTTCGCGAGCAGGCTCGCTCCCACAGGATTTCGTCGTCGGCGGCGGGCAAAAGGCCCGCTCATGCAAATGATCGGGCCTTTTGAGTGTGTTTATGAATGCTTCTCGATAACACACGGCATAATGCACGCCGTGATGAACAGTAAATGAACAAGGCGAGCGACGTGTTGAAGAAATCCCTGTTCCAGTTGCACTGGTTTTTCGGCATCAGTGCCGGGCTGGTCCTGGCGTTGATGGGCGTTACCGGGGCGGTGGTGTCGTTCCAGGATGAAATCCTGCGGGCCTTGAATCCACAGGTTCTGATGGTCGAGAAGCAGCCGGCCGGCGTCCTGCCGCCCGCCGAGTTGGTGGAACAGATCGAGGCCACCTCCGGCAAGACCGTCGCCATGCTCTGGGTCGAGACCGACAGCGGCAACGCCGCGCGGGTGATCTTTGCGGCGCCTCCTGGGGAAAAACGTGGCGCCATACGTTATTTCAACCCTTACAACGCACAGTTCATGGGCGATGTGACGGGCCAGGACTTCTTCGGCTTGATGCTCAGGTTGCACCGCGTCCTGACCCTGGATGATGTCGGTCGGCAAATCACTGGTGCCTGCACGCTGATCCTGGTGTTTTTCTGCCTGTCCGGGCTGTACCTGCGTTGGCCGCGCCAATGGAAAAGCTGGCGCGCCTGGCTGACCCTCGACTGGGGGAAAAAAGGCCGGAGCTTCAATTGGGACCTGCACTCCGTGGCGGGCACCTGGTGCCTGGCGTTCTATCTGCTGGCGGCCCTGACCGGGCTGACCTGGTCCTACGAGTGGTACAACAAAGGCGTGACCCGCCTGCTTTCCGATTCACCGAAAGAGGAACGGGTGCGCAATCGCGGCCCGGCGCCGAGCGGCCCACTTCCCGCGGCCGATTACCGGGCCATGTGGAGCAGCATCTACAGCGCCGCCGGCCCGGGGCTGTCGGCCTATAACGTGCGCATGCCGCCCGTGGCCGGGCAACCGGCGACCGTGTTCTACCTGCTGAAAAACTCGCCCCACGACCGGGCGCTGAACCAGCTCACCCTCGACCCGGCCACCGGCGTCATCAGCCGGCACAGCCGCTACAGCGACAAGAGCCTCAAGGCGCAGTTGCTGACCAGTGTCTATGCCCTGCATGTCGGCAGTTACTTCGGCCTCGTCGGGAGGATCCTGATGACCGTCGCCGCGCTGACCATGCCGCTGTTCTTCATCACCGGCTGGTTGCTGTACCTGGACCGCCGCCGCAAGAAACGCCACGTCAGAAACGCCCGCCAGGCCATTATCGCCAACCCGGGCAATGCGCCGGCCTGGCTGATCGGCTTCGCCAGCCAAAGCGGTTTCGCCGAGCGACTGGCCTGGCAGACCGCCGGTCAACTCCAGGCCGCCGGCTTGCCCGTGAAGGTCCAGCCACTGGCCGGTGTGCGTGAGCAGGACCTGAACGACGCCACCCATGCGCTGTTTGTCGTCAGCACCTTTGGCGACGGCGAAGGGCCGGACAGTGCCCGCGGTTTCGAACGCAAGGTGCTGGGCCAGGCCCTGAGCCTGGAGCGCCTGCAGTATTCGGTGCTGGGCCTGGGCGACCGGCAATATGAACACTTCTGCGGCTTCGCCCGGCGCCTGCACGCCTGGCTGGCGGAACACGGCGGCAAGACCCTGTTCGCGCCGGTGGAAGTCGACAGCGGCGATCCTTACGCCCTGCGGCACTGGCAACAACAATTGGCAGAGCTGACCGGCCAAGCCCCGCTGGACACTTGGCAGGCACCAAGCTTCGAAAACTGGACCCTCAGCCAGCGCACCCTGCTCAACCCCGACAGCAGCGGCTCGGGCGTATACCTGCTGGGCCTCACCGCCCCCGGCCCGAGCAGTTGGCTGGCCGGTGACCTGGTGGAAATCCTGCCGCGCAATGACCTGCTGGCCATCGAGCATTTCCTCGACGGGCTCGGCCTCTCCGGCCACGCGCGCGTGCAAGTCGATGGCCTGTCCCAGAGCCTCGACCAGGCCCTGGCGACCCGACAACTGCCGGAAAACCGCGCCCATCTGGTCGGCCTGCATGCCCAGGCGCTGGTGGATGCCCTGGCACCGCTGGCGATACGCGAGTACTCCATCGCCTCGATCCCGGCCGACGGTATGCTGGAGCTGATCGTGCGCCAGGAACGTCACGCCGACGGCAGCCTGGGCGTCGGTTCCGGCTGGCTGACCGAACACGCACCACTGGGCAGCGCCGTCAGCCTGCGGCTGCGCCGCAACAGCAGCTTCCATCTGCCGGCCCAAGGTGTGCCGATGATACTGCTGGGCAACGGCACTGGTCTGGCCGGCCTGCGCAGCCTGCTCAAGGCACGCGTCACCGAGGGCATGCAGCGCAACTGGCTGCTGTTTGGCGAGCGCAACCGCGAACACGATTTCCACTGCCGCGATGAGTTGCAGGAATGGGTGACCTCAGGCGACCTGGAACGCCTTGACCTGGCCTTCTCCCGGGATCAGAAGCAGAAAGTCTACGTCCAGGACCGCCTGCTGGAATCGGCCGCGCTGCTCAAGCAATGGCTGGCCGACGGCGCGGTGATCTATGTCTGCGGCAGCTTGCAGGGCATGGCATCCGGGGTGGATCACGTGCTCAACAACGTGCTGGGGCGCGAGGAAGTGGAGCGGCTGATCGAGCAGGGGCGGTATCGACGGGATGTCTACTGACAGACACCCATCTTAAGTACCCCTTGTGGGAGCAAAGCTTGCTCGCGATAGCGGACTGTCAGCCAGCCATTTATTGACAGATGTACCGTTATCGCGAGCAAGCTTTGCTCCCACAGTGGCTTTTCCCACAGAGGTTCCTGGCGCGACTGACAGTCAAACCGGCTGCAACTTCTTCTCGAACACCGCCACACCTTCCAGATCCCGCAGCACCACGCTCATCTCCCCGCTTGGCCCGTCGATGTTCACCTCGCCAAAGAACTGATACCCGGCAAACGGCGAGGTGTTCTGGGCCGGCGGAGCTTTCTGGAACACCACTTCGGGGCCGAAGGTCTTGTCCAGGGCATTGGGCCCGAAGCTGCCGGCGTTCAACGGCCCGGCGACAAACTCCCAGAACGGTTCGAAATCCTGGAACGCGGCTTGTTCAGGATGGTAATGATGGGCGGCGCAATAGTGGACATCGGCGGTGAGCCAGACGTAGTTGCGCACCTGATGCTTGCGCAGGTAGCCGAGCAGTTCGGCGATCTCCAGTTCACGCCCCTGGGCCGCGCCCGGGTCACCGTTGGCGACCGCTTCCCAGCGCGGCACGCCGGGGCTGACCTCGCCATCCGGCACACCGAGGCCGATGGGCATGTCGGCGGCGATGACTTTCCATTGGGCACGGGATTGCTTCAATTCACGCTTGAGCCAATTCAACTGCTCACGCCCCAGGAACGGCTTGGCCGCGCCGAGGTTGGCGTCGTTGGCTTCGCGGTAGCTGCGCATGTCCAGCACGAACACATCCAGCAGCGGCCCGTAACCGAGCTTGCGGTAGATCCGTCCGCCGCCGTCGGCCTTCTGCAGACGCATCGGCGCGTATTCCAGCCAGGCTTGTCGCGCGCGCCCCACGAGGCTGTGGATATCCTTGGTCTGGTAGCGCTCGTCCAGTTGCTTGCCCGGCGACCAGTTGTTGACCACCTCATGGTCGTCCCACTGCCAGATCTGCGGCACTTCGGCGTTGAAGCGACGAACGTTTTCGTCCATCAGGTTGTAGCGATAGTTGCCGCGATACTCATCCAGGGTCTCGGCGACCTTGCTCTTGGCTTCGGTGGTGAGGTTGCGCCAGATGCGTCCACCCTCGGTGGTGATTTGCGCCGGCACCGGGCCGTCGGCGTAGATGGTGTCGCCGCTGTGGATAAAGAAATCCGGCAGACGCAGGCGCATGGCTTCGTAGATGCGCATGCCGCCGATGTCCGGGTTGATGCCGAAGCCCTGGCCGACGGTATCGCCGCTCCAGACAAAACGGATGTTGCGCTTGAACTGCGGCACGCTGCGCAGGTGACCCAGCCAGGGTTCGCTGGCGACACCGCTCTGGGCGTCTTCGAAATGCACCCGGTAGAAAATCGCCTGGTCGCGGGGCAGCCCGGTGAGTTCGACCCGGGCAGTGAAATCGCTGCGGGCGTCGACCATGGGCGAGACGAAGCGGCGGGGATTGCTGAACTTGCTGCGGGTGTCCCACTCCACCACCATCCGCGCCGGACGGTCGCTGCGGCTCCAGATCATCGCCCGGTCGCCCTGCAAGTCGCCAGACTGCACACCGTCGGTGAGCACCGGCCGATCCTTGACCGAAGCCATCACCGCCGGCGCCAGCCCCGGCAACAACAACCCCGCCCCCACGGCTTGCATCACACGACGGCGGCCCAGGTCGAATTCGCTCATGGTGTTCTCCCTTGAAATGGGGAAACTTAAGCATGGCTCTGTGAAGTGGGTGTGACAGGACCTCATGAACTCAGCAGAACGAAATGTGGGAGCGAGCCTGATCGCGAAAGCGGTGTATCAGTCGACAAACAGGCTGTCTGACACTCCGTTATCGCGAGCAGGCTCGCTCCCACAGTAGGCACAGCAGTGATCAGGCCTTGGCCGGCTCCAACGCCATCTCCACCACTTCCGGCCGCTTGAGCAGCGCATACGCCACCCCCGTCAGCAGGCTCCCCGCCACGATCGCCAGCAGGTACAACAATGCATGGTTGATGGCGTTGGGGATCAGCATCACGAACAGGCCGCCGTGGGGGGCCATGAGCTTGCAGCCGAAGTACATCGACAGCGCACCGGTCAGCGCGCCGCCGGCGATGCTGGCCGGGATCACCCGCAGCGGGTCCTTGGCCGCGAACGGAATCGCCCCTTCGGAGATGAAGCACAGCCCCAGCACCAGCGCGGCTTTACCGGCCTCGCGCTCGGTCTGGGCGAATTTGCGCCGGGCGATGAAGGTGGCGATACCCAGGCCAATCGGCGGCACCATGCCGGCGGCCATGGTCGCGGCCATCGGTGCATAACTCTGGGAAGCCAGCAGCCCCACCGAAAACGCGTAGGCGGCCTTGTTGATCGGCCCACCGAGGTCGACGCACATCATCGCCCCCAGCAGCACGCCCAGCAGAATCGCGTTGGTGGTGCCCATGCTGTCGAGGAAATGAGTCAGGCCTTCGAGCATGCCCGCCACCGGTTTGCCGACGATGTAGATCATCACCAGGCCGGTGACCAGGCTCGCCAGCAGCGGGATGATCAGGATCGGCTTGAGCGCTTCCAGGCTCTGGGGCAGGCGCGCGTAGCGGTTGATCGCCTTGGCCACGTAACCGGCCAGGAAACCGGCGATGATCCCGCCAATGAAACCGGCGCCCAGGGTGCTCGCCAGCATCCCACCGATCATCCCCGGCGCCAGGCCCGGACGGTCGGCGATGGAATAGGCGATGTAGCCAGCCAGCAGCGGCACCATCAATTTGAACGCGGTGTCGCCGCCGATCTGCATCAGCGCGGCCGCCAGCGTGCCGGGCTCCTTGAAGGCGGTAATGCCGAACACAAACGACAAGGCGATCAACAGACCACCGGCCACCACCATCGGCAGCATGAACGACACGCCCGTCAGCAGGTGCTTGTAGACGCCGGTCTTCTCCGATTTGGCCGGGGCGCTGGCACCGCTCGACGCGCTTTCCTGACGACCTTCGACCAGCGCTTTGTTCAGCGTCGCTTCGGCCTGTTTCAAGGCGATGCCCGTGCTGCAGCGGTAGATCTTCTTGCCGGCAAAACGCTCGGTGGCGACCTCGATGTCAGTCGCCAGCAGCACCACGTCCGCCTCGGCGATGGCCTCGGCGCTCAACGGATTGCGCGCACCGACCGAACCCTGGGTTTCCACTTGCAGGTCGTAGCCGAGCTTCTTCGCTGCCTGCTGCAATGCTTCGGCGGCCATGAAGGTATGAGCAACGCCCGTTGGGCATGCGGTGATGGCAACCAGGCGCGGCGCACGCTCGGTCGACACCGCAGGTACCTCCTCCACGACATCCGAGGCGAGAAAAACCTCGGCCTCTTCGGCGCCGCGACGCAGCACCGAATCGACGTCTTGCAGGGCCTGGGCCGGGGTGCTGCGGAACAGGCGTTTGCCGACGAAGCGCGACATGTCCATCGGGCCGCTGGCAACCAGCAGGACCCATTCGGCCGCTTCGAGGGTCGCCGCCGACAACTGGCTTTCCGGGTGGGCCGTGTCATGGACTTCAACACTGGTGCTCCAACCCTGGCGCTGCGCCGCGGCGTCCAGCAGGCGGGCGCACAACACACTGGTGACCATGCCGTTGGGGCAGGCCGTCACAATGGCTAGTTTCATTCTTGCTAACCCTCTTATTGTTCTGTCAGGGGGCGCACGCGCACGCCCTGTTCAAGCGACGCCAGCAACGCGGTGTCGTGGATGCCAAAACCGATCTGCGTGACCGCCATGGCGGCGATGGCCGTGGCGGTGCGCAGCGTCTGTTCCGGGGTGTCGGCGCTGAGCAGACCGTGCAGCATGCCCGCCAGCAGCGAATCCCCGGCACCCACGGTGCTGGCGACGCTGACCTTGGGTGGCGAAGCATGCAGCGCCGTACCGACACTGAACCAGTTCACGCCATCGGCGCCGTGGGAAATCACCACATGTTCGACGCCCTGGGCATGCAGGCGCTGCGCCGCTTGCGCCTGGGCCGCTTCGCTCACCACCTCGCAACCCAGCGCGTCGGCCAGTTCCTCGGTGTTCGGCTTGATCAGCCACGGCCCCGCCGCCAGGGCGACGCGCAAGGCTTCGCCACTGGTGTCGAGGGCCACGTTCAGGCCGAGTGTTTTCAAGCGCGTGATCAAGGCCTGCAACCACTGCGGGCTGACGCCCCGGGGCAAGCTGCCCGCCACCACGACAACGTCGTGACCGGGGGCGATTTGCTCAAGACGCGCAAGCAAGGCGTGCTGTGCGGCTTCATCAACCACCGGGCCGGGGCCGTTGAGGTCAGTGATGCGTCCGTCCTGCTCGGCCAGTTTGATATTGCTGCGAGTTTCGCCGGGGACACGGATAAAAGCATCGACAAAACCACGCTGGGCAAACAGCGTCTCGAACACCTGGGCATTGTCTTCGCCCAGAAAACCACTGACCGTCAGCGTATGGCCGAGATCGGCCAACACCTGAGCCACGTTCACACCCTTGCCGGCGGCGTGGGCGTGCATGGCGTCGCTGCGGTTGACCTGCCCCGGCTCCAGGCGCGCCAACTCCACCGTGAGGTCGAGCGCCGGGTTGAGGGTCAGGGTAAGAATCTTCGCCATTACAGCGCCTCCACTAATGCGCGCACGTCATCGGCGCTGCCCACGGCCAAAGCCTCTTGGGCCAGGGTTTGTACTTGCGCCAGGCTCAATTCGCGGACCCGCGCCTTGACCTCGGCAATGCTGCGGGCCGATACACTCAGTTCGTCCACACCCAGGCCCACCAGCACTGGCACCGCCAGCGGGTCGGCCGCCAGTTCGCCACACACACCGACCCATTTGCCATGGGCATGGGCAGCGCGCACGGTGATGTCGATCAGTTGCAGCACCGCCGGGTGCAGGCCATCGGCCTGGGCCGAAAGGGTCGGGTGACCACGGTCGATCGCCAGGGTGTATTGCGTCAGATCGTTGGTGCCGACGCTGAAGAAATCGACTTCCTTGGCGAGCACCGGCGCCAGCAACGCGGCGGACGGCACTTCGATCATGATCCCCAGTTGCAGGTCCGCCACGGGGATTTCCTGGCGCAGGCGCTCGGTCATGTCCCGGGCCTGGCGCCATTCATCGACGCTGCCCACCATCGGGAACATGATCCGCAACGGACGGTTGTCCGCCGAGCGCAACAGGGCACGCAGTTGCGCTTCCATGACCTGCGGACGCTGCAAGGTCAGGCGGATGCCGCGCACGCCGAGGAACGGGTTTTCTTCTTTCGCGATCGGCCAGTACGGCAGCGGCTTGTCGCCGCCGACATCGAGGGTGCGCACCACCAGCGGTCGACCGGCCAGACCGTCGAGCACCTTGCGGTATTCGGCTTCCTGGGTCGCTTCGTCCGGCGCCTGGGTATGGGCCATGAAAATCAGTTCGGTGCGCAACAGGCCAATGCCTTCGGCGCCCTGCTCCACCGCGCTGGCAACACCAGCGCTTTCGCCGATGTTGGCAAACACTTCCACGGCATGACCGTCACGGGTCTGCGCCGGTTCGTGGCGCTGCTCGGCGGCGACCTTGAGGCGCTGCTCGCGGGTGTCGCGTTCCTCTGCTGCCCGTTGCAAGGTAGCGGCGTCAGGGTCCACGTGCAGGCGACCGCGCTGGCCATCCAGCAACAAGGACGTGCCCGGCGCCAGCAGCAACACCGCGGCACCGGCACCCACCAGCGCTGGAATGCCCAAGGCCCGGGCAACAATGGCGCTGTGGGCGGTGGCGCCGCCACGGGCGGTGAGAATCCCCGCCACCCGCGTCGGGTCCAGGCGGGCCACGTCGGACGGACCGACTTCGTCCATCACCAGGATGTAGGGTTGATCGGGTTCGTTTGGGGTTTCGACACCGCACAGTTGCGCCAGCACACGACGGCCGACGTCTCGCAGATCGGCGGCACGTTCGGCCAGCAAGGCGTCCTGCAAGGCTTCCTGTTCTTTCGCGGCGGCTTCAACCACCCCCATCCACGCCGCTTGCGCACTCTCGCCCAGCTTCAAGCGGGTGTCGACTTCGTCGCTCAGCTCCGGGTCGTCGAGCATTTCCTGATGGGTGATGAAGATCTCGCGGATGGCCTTGGCCTTGGCGCGCTCAATCAACCCTTGGATATCACGGCGCACCTGGCTCAAGGCGTTTTGCAGGCGCTCGCGCTCGATGGCCGCCGACTCACCGCGCAACGGGTAATCGATGGCCTGCAATACCTGGATGTGGGCCGGGCCGATGGCGATGCCCGGGGCGGCGGCGACGGCCTGGATCAGGCTGCCGGATTCGGGCGCCAACACGACAGTCGCCACTTCGGCTATCACGGTTTCCCGCGGCGCACTCGGTGGCGGCAGCGGTTCGACTTCTTCGCCAAGGCCTTCTTCGATGGCCGCCAGCAGGGCCGGCAACGCATCGGCGGCAATGCTCGGCTCGGCGATGAACTCCAGGACCTGGCCGCGACGGGCGCCCAGGCTCAACAGTTTGCTCAGGCTCTTGGCCGACACGGCGCTGTCCTGGCCATCGACGATGCGCACGCGGATCTCGCCTTCGAAGCTTTTCGCCAACTGGGCGAGGATCTTCGCCGGGCGTGCATGCAGGCCATGGGCATTGGCCAGGCCGATGCGCGCGCTGGGCCAATCGGCGGGTAATTCGCCGCCGAGCACTTCCAGCACCTTGCGGCTGCTGGTGGCGCGACCCAGTTCGTGGCCGCGGCCTTCGATCAGCAAGGCGCAGAGCCTTTCCAGCAGGGCCTGGTGAGCTTCGCCGAGGCTGGCGAGGCAGAACAGCCCGCTCAACGGTTGACCCAGGTAGCGGATGGGTTTGTCCGGTGTGACGAACGCCAGGCCCGGACGCTTGACGGTCTGTTCGCTGTGCAGCCACCACAAGCCATCGCCCAAGGGCAGCGCATCGACTTGCTGCAACACCCCGGCAAAGCCATTGCTCACGCAATCGGCCTGGCGCAGCAAGCGGGCGCCGCGCCATACCAGTTCTTCAAAATCGTCAGCCGACACACCAAGACCGATCATCTGGGCATCCAGCGCCAGCTCCTGCGGCGCGCCTTGCAGCAGCTTCAGCAACGCTTCGGCGGAACCGGCACGGCGCAGGGCCTGGCCCAGGTCGGTCTCGCCGAGGGCGCGGGTCAGTAGTTGCAGCAGGCGCAGGTGTTCGTCGGACTTGGCCGCGATACCGATCGCCAGGTAGACGATCTGACCATCGCCCCAATCCACACCCTCGGGGAATTGCAGCAGGCGCACACCGGTCGAATGAACCAGGTCGCGGGTCTGCGGAGTGCCATGGGGGATGGCAATACCTTGGCCAAGAAAGGTCGAGCCCTGGGCTTCGCGAGCCTGCAAGCCGGCGAGGTAACCCTCAGCCACCAAGCCATCGGCCACCAGTTTGTCGGCGAGCAGTTGCAGTGCAGCGTCTTTATCCACAGCCGTCTGAGCCATGGATATCTGCTCTAGAGTGAGCTCGAGCATGCTTTCTCCTTTTTGGCGTCCGGTTGGCGCCAGGTATTGTTTTGAATGAATCAGCTTAGCGTTGCAGGATGATTTTTGGCGTGATCACGGCAGAAGGGCCAAAAATCCTGCTAGCCTTGAAAATACGCTTGCTGAAACGTTTAATCTAGAAAGATTGGCACGTTACTCGATAATCTCTCATCCTTGAAGTGCAACTTGTCGTAAGCGCTTGGACGGTGACCGTCGGCTTGAATCGGGTAGGATGGCCCTTATTGTCGGGGCTAACTCGAAAAAACAAGGAAAACCGGGTTGAAACTCAGTGATATTGCCCAACTGGCCGGTGTGTCCGTGACCACCGCCAGCTATGTCATCAACGGCAAGGCCGAACAGCAACGCATCAGCAGCGCCACCGTCGAACGGGTGCGGGCGGTGGTCCTGGAACACGGCTTCACGCCCAATCCCCAGGCCGCCGGGCTGCGCAGTCGCCACACCCGCACCCTGGGTTTTATCCTGCCAGACCTGGAAAACCCCAGTTACGCACGCATCGCCAAGCTGCTGGAACAAGGGGCGCGGGCGCGGGGCTACCAGTTGCTGATCGCCAGTTCCGACGACGCACCCGACAGCGAACGGCAACTGTTGCAGTTGTTCCGCGCCCGGCGCTGCGATGCGCTGATCGTCGCCAGTTGCCTGCCGGCCGGCGACGACAGCTACCTGCAGTTGCAGGCCAAGGGCATTCCGATCATCGCCATCGACCGGGTCATGGACCCTGCGCGATTCTGCTCGGTGATCAGCGACGACCGCCAGGCCAGCCTGCAACTGACGCGCAGCCTGCTGCAGACCCACCCTCGGCAAATCGCGCTGATCAGCGCTCGTCCCGAGTTGAGCATCAGCCAGGAACGGACCGCCGGTTTTCGCGAAGCCTTGGCCGGGTTCGAGGGCCAGGTACTGATCGAGCATGGCGAGTCGTTCAGCCGTGAATGCGGTCGCCAGTTGATGGATGAAATGCTCGCACGCCTGGGGCATCTGCCTGATGCGCTGATCACCACGTCCTACGTGCTGCTGCAAGGGGTGTTCGACGCCCTCCACGATTTCCCGCTCAAGTCGCGGCCGTTGCGCCTGGGCACGTTTGGTGACACGCAGCTGCTGGACTTCCTGCCGCTACCGGTCAATGCCATGTCCCAGCAGCACCAACTGATCGCCGAAAAAGCCTTGGAGCTGGCCCTGGCGGCCATCGAAAACGATGACTACCAGCCAGGCGTGCAGGCCATCGCGCGGACGTTCAAGCAGCGTATTCACCAGGGCTGAAGCTTCTTCAGGATTGATGCATGGAGTTGATCGATACCCATACCCACCTGGATTTTCCAGACTTTGACGCGGACCGCCCGGCACTGCTGGCCGAAAGCCGCGCAGTGGGCGTGCGGCAAATGGTGGTACTGGGCGTGTACCGGGACAACTGGCAGCGGGTCTGGGACCTGGTGCAAAGCGACCCGGACCTGCATGCCGCACTGGGCCTGCACCCGGTGTATCTCGATCAGCACCGACCCGACGACGTGGCGCTACTGCGCGAGTGGCTGAGCCGCCTGGCCGGACACCGGCAATTGTGTGCGGTGGGGGAAATCGGCCTGGATTACTACATCCCGACCCTGGACCGCGAACGCCAGCAGGCGCTGTTCGAAGCACAACTGCAACTGGCGGTGGAGTTCGAGCTGCCGGCGCTGATCCATGTGCGTCGCAGCCATGCCGACGTGATCGCAACGCTCAAGCGCATGGCCCCCAAACGCGCAGGAATCATCCACGCCTTCGCCGGCAGTTTTGAAGAGGCCCGCGAGTACATCAAGCTCGGCTTCAAGCTCGGCCTGGGCGGCGCCGCGACCTGGCCCCAGGCCTTGCGCATGCACCGGGTGCTGGCGAAATTGCCGCTGGACGCGGTGGTGCTGGAAACCGATTCCCCGGACATGGCCCCGGCGATGTTCCCCGGCCAACGGAACAGCCCGGCGCATTTGCCGGCGATTTGTGAGGCGTTGGCCGGGATCATGGCGATCAGCGCCGAGCAACTGGCCGAGGCCAGCACGGCCAACGCGCGCCGACTGTTCAACTGGTGATCCCTTGCTCGCGATAGCGTCCCATCAGTCGACAAATAGGTTGCCTGACACTCCGCTATCGCGAGCAAGCTCGCTCCCACATTGGATCGGTGGTGGGCCCTGGGAATCACACCCGAAACGCATTGATCAACTGCTTGAGCTGCACCACCTGGGCAGACAATTCGCGGCTGGCGTCTTCGGTCTGGTGGGCACCTTCGGCGGTGCGTTCGCCGGCGCGGTTGATCTCGACGATGTTCTGGTCGATGTCATGGGCCACCGCCGTCTGCTGCTCTACCGCGGCGGCGATCTGCTGGTTCTGGTCGACGATCATGCCGACGGCGCCGAGGATATTCTCCAGGGCCTGCTGGACCTTTTCCGATTGGCTGACCGTGCCACTGGCCATCTCATGGCTGGTGCCCATCGCCTTGACCGCAGCGCCGACACCACCATGCAGACGGGTGATCATCGCTTCGATTTCTTCGGTCGATTGCTGGGTTCGCTTGGCCAGGGTCCGCACCTCATCGGCCACCACCGCAAAGCCGCGCCCCTGCTCACCGGCCCGGGCCGCTTCAATGGCGGCATTGAGGGCCAGCAGATTGGTCTGCTCGGCGATGCTCTTGATCACATCCAGCACGCGACTGATGGCCTGGCTGTCGGTCGCCAGTTGATTGATCACCTGCACGGACTGGTCGATCTCGCTGGCCAAGCGGGCGATGCTGCCCTGCTGGGATTCCACCAACCCGCGCCCACTGAGGGTTTCGTCGTTCACGCTGTGGGCACTGCTCACAGCTGCAGCGGCACTGCGGGCAACCTCCTGGGCCGTGGCCGACATCTGGTTCATCGCCGTGGCCACCAGTTCGATCTGGCTGCGCTGGCCGGCGACGGCCTGGTTGCTCTGGGCCGATACCGTTTCCACCTGCCCGGCCTGGCGTTCGACTTCGGCGACGGTGCGACCGACCTGTTCGATCAGGTCATGGATCTTCGCCACCGTACCGTTGAACACTTCACCCAATTCGCCCAACTCATCCTTGCTGCGGGCAACAAAATTGACCGTCATGTCCCCCGCCGCCACCTTGTCCATCATCTGGCCCAGGTGCTGGAGCGTGGTGCGGGTCGAGGCGTAGAAACCGGCGTACAGGTAAAAAATCAACAGGAACACCAGCACCAGCGCCACGGCTTGCAGCACCATGTGGCTGCGGTTCTGCTCCAGACGCTGCTGCAACTGCACACCAAGAAAGCCCTGGGTCGCCTCGTTCAGCCGATAGGTCTGCTCCATCAGGCCACTGACTTGCTCATAAAATGCCGGCCATGGCGCATCGAGCGTGTCGGCCATCACTACCTGCTCTTCAATCAGTTCACTGGCCTTCTTGAGGGTGCTCTTGCTGCCATTGGCCTGATCGGCAAGGGCCTGCCCGGCGGCCTTGCTGGAACCCAAGGCATCCTGCAGTTTCAAGTCATATTCGCCCTGGAGCTTTTCGATCTGCGCCAGCAACTCGTCGAAGCGGGTGCTCGACGCCGAGTTGAGAAACCCCAGCCCCAACGAGGACGCGCCCAGCGCCCGGCCTTCGCCGAGAATCTGGGTGACCTTGGGGGTCGTGCCGATGATCAACTCGCTGAGCTGGCGGATGTCGCTCTGGTTGTCGCGGCTCAGCCCCGCCTGGCTGGCGATGAGCTGGCCGAACATCTGGGCGCTGTTGAGCAACTTGCCGATCAGCGCACTTTTGCTCTGCAGCGAGCTTTCGGCCTGCTGGGCCTTGAAAGCTCCGATCATTTCGTCGCGCTTGGCCTCGAAGGCACTGACCTGCTCTGGCTCGATGGCCACGGGAGTCATGCCTTGCAGCCGCGCGAGGACCTGTTGTTCCAGGCTGCCGATCTTCGCTTCGACATCACCGGCCTTGCCGGACTGACCCAGGCTGGCGTTGATCTGCACCAGGTTATTTAGGGTTTCCAGGTCGCGGCGCAGGACCAGGCTGCTGCCCAGCAGGTCGAGGCTTTGCAGCTCCACTTGCGTGCCCTGGAATTCCCGATAGGAATCGCGCACCAGAAAGAAGTTGGTTACCAGCATTGGCAACAGGAACAGCACGCTGATCAGGCTGAACTTCATGCCGAAGCTCAGGCGGTTCATCAGCGCGACGGCGGGCCAGAGCAAACTCTTCACAAGGAAGTCTCCCGGTAGTGTTCTTATTGTTATGAGTTCGCGCACGGAGACAGCAGAAAGCCACTATTCGGGCGCTGTCCCTGTATAGCCTAAATCGGCGGGGAGATTTGTAACTTAAGGTTAACGAGAAGGACTGACACGGTTCAGCTGTGGGAGGGGATTTATCTGTGGGAGCAAGGCTTGCCCGCGATGCAGGCGCCTCGATTTCTGAAAGACCGCATCGCTTGTATCGCGGGCAAGCCTTGCTCCCACAGAATCCCTCGCCACAAGGAAATGTGTTGGTTGCTCTCAGGCCAACACCGTCCACAAGGCAAACCCGGCATACCAGAGCAGCGCCGCACGCAGCAGCAGTTCCCAGAGACGGTCCAGGCTGTTGATACCGTCCGGGCCGGCGACGGGCCGGGGGATCTCGCCTGCCACCAGGCCGACCTTGTCGATAAGGTCGGCGGCGCTGATGTTCCAGTTCAGCAGCTCATGCAGCATGACCCGGCTGACCGCGACGAAATTGCCCACCAGGGCGAAGCTCGCCGCCAGCAACCGCACCGGCACCCAATCGAAGGCATGGCGCATTTGCGCGGCCCGCTCGGCCACACCGGGGTTCTGGCTGTGCTCGGCGGCCAGCGCCAGCAGTCGATAACTCAGGGCCGCGACCGGGCCCAACACGAAATACCAGAAAATCACCGCGAAAAAGCTCTGGTAGGCCTGCCACAACAAATGCCCTTGGACCCGCTCCAGCAACTGCTCACCGTCATTGGCTTCAATGTCCAGGTCGCGCTTGGCGACATGGGCCGCCGCTTGCAGGTCTTCCCGACGCCACGCGTCGCGAAACGGCCCGAGGCCGGCCAGCAGATCACCGCGCCCCAGGCTGTAAATCACCACCAGCAAATGCACCGGCAGCGCCAACAGACCGTAGGCCACCGGCTCCAGCACCCACAGCAGCAACGCCAGCAGCGCCACGGGCAGCAAAACCATCACCGTCAGCACCAGCCAGGGTCGGTTGACCCAACGTGGGCTCGCCTCGAGCTTGCTCAGCTCGTGCAGCCAACCGCCGTCGCGCTGGACCCGCTGGCGCAAGGCCGAGAACTTCTCGATCCAGACGGCCAGCAGCAACACCAGAAAACTCATTGTCCTTCCCCTTCTGTCAGGGCCGCGCGGTAGCGCACCCAGTCGAATGCCGGTCCCGGATCGGTCTTGCGCCCCGGTGCGATGTCGCTGTGCCCGCAGATACGCTGCACAGTGATCGCCCTGAACGCCGCTTGCAACTGCCGGGTCAGGTCCACCAACGCGGCATATTGCGCATCGGTGAACGGCAGATCATCCGTGCCCTCAAGCTCGATGCCCAGGGAAAAATCGTTACAGGTCTCACGCCCCTCGAAGCACGAGACACCCGCATGCCACGCACGATCCAGACAAGAGACAAACTGGGTCACGGCGCCGTCACGCTCGATCAGAAAATGCGCAGAGACGCGCAGGTCGGCGATACCGACAAAGTAGGGATGTTCCGTGACATCCAGACGATTCTGGAAGAATTCCTGCACCTTGCCCGTGGCGAATTGTGCCGGTGGCAGGCTGATGTTGTGGATCACCAGCAGGGAGATTTCGCCTTCGGGGCGCGCATTGAAGTTGGGCGATGGGCAATGACGTATCCCCTCGCACCAACCGCTCGCGGAGTCCAACTGCATACAGGTTCCTTCGATGACGACGGTGAATGCCGCCAGTATGCCGTGATCGGACCGGGCAGCGCGATCACTTGCCGCGATTGAGCTGGCGCAGATTGCCCAGCACCGACTCCAGCGCGCGGTCGAACAGCAGGGTGTCGTCCAATAGCCGCGCCGCGCCACGGCGAAACTCCAGAGCCAGGCTGGTGCGGCTGTGCTCCAGCACCTTGAGGCCGGTACGATTGACGAAGACGTATTTGCCGGTGGCCTCGATGATCGCCGCCAGCTTGCAACGCAAGGTGTTGTCATCGTCCTCCTGGAACTCGACCCAGCTTCCCAGGTGCAACTGGTCGACCTGCAGCAGGCCCACGTCATCGGCGGGCAAATGCACCGCCACGCTCTCCCCCGCCGACTTTTGAGGGGGGCGCAAGACGATTTTTTCCAGCACCTCGACCATGACCGGTGAAGTGAACGACTGGGCCTGTTCCGTCGTTTGGCCCGTGCGTTCGAGCGCCTGCACATGCAGGGCTTCCAGTTCACTGAAAAACTCGCTGGTGGCGAACGGATCGAACGCCGAGCGACTCAAGCCTTCACGCAGGGCCTTGAGCAGTTCGGGCACCATCGCCAGCAAACGCAGGCCGGCATCGGATTCATCGTGAGGCTGGACGCTCCAGATCAATTGCTCCAGGGTCAAGACGTCGGCCTGCCACTCGGCGGAATACTTGCCATGCTTGAAGCACGTCAGCAGCAACACCTGGCTCCAGGCGTGTTGCACGAACTCCACCACGGCTTGCGGCAGGACTTTGCCCAACATCACCTGGTTCAGCGCCCCTTCGACGCGCTGGCGCGCCAGTTCGGCCTTGGCCCGGCCCTCTTCGGCATCGCGGATGCGCTGTTCGAGCAGCTCACTGCGGCGCCGCTCGTCACTGGTGAAGGCCAGGAAGTCGGCCAGCAGTTCGGAGAAGATCGCCGGGTCATCGACAAAATCATTCAATAAGCGCTGCACCACCTGCTCGATGCGCAGGTAGAGGCTGTCGCGCTGATGATCGTCGCAATCACCCCAGCCCATGGCCGCGGCTGCGATTTCGTTAAGCAGCCGCCGGGCGGGATGATTGCCACGGCTGAAGAAACTCTTGTCCTGCACCGCGACCTTGAGCATCGGGATTTGCAGGCGGCCGATCAGGGCCTTGAAGGAGTCTGGCAGGTTGTGATCGTCGAGGATGAATTCGAACATCATCGAGATCAGGTTGATCACGTCTTCATCGGCGCCTTCGACCACGCGAGACTTGCCACTCCTGACGCTGACCCGGGTCAACAGCTGTTCGAGCTGGCTACGCAAATCGAACTCGTCGTGAACGGTAGGTGCAGGCACGTATTGCTGCAAATGAGAGAGCAGCCGCAGCAGGTCACGGGTGGAAATCGGCTGGGGCGGCACGCTGGGTTCCAGGGTCGGCGCCACA
The DNA here is from genome assembly GCF_054681425.1 of Pseudomonas sp. H1_F01. Classification (NCBI taxonomy): domain Bacteria; kingdom Pseudomonadati; phylum Pseudomonadota; class Gammaproteobacteria; order Pseudomonadales; family Pseudomonadaceae; genus Pseudomonas; species Pseudomonas sp. H1_F01. The sequence continues at coordinate 5,836,980 of NZ_CP162823.1, forward strand.
GTGCCACGCACCTGCATCAACAGCTTCTGCAAGGCGGCGAACACTTCCTGCACGCTGTCATCAACCTCGGCATCGCTGGGCTTGGCAGCCATCTCGGCGTTGGGCCTGGGGCTATCCTCGGTGCGATCCGACGCCCGGCGCGCCAGCGTAACCTTGAGCTCTGGCAGGATGCCGGTGGCGGCCAGCAACTGGTTGGCCTCGGTATAGAGTTGGTCGCAATCGCTGAGCACATAACGCTCGAACAGCTTGAGCAGGATCAGCTTGACCTTGATTTCCACGCCCAGGTTGCGCCCGGCCTGCAGGAACTTCTCGCACAGCAATGCCGGGCTCAAGGGATTGTGCTGATTGGCCAGCGGGCGGGCCAGCAGCACACTGAGCCGTGCCGTCAGTTGTTCCAGCGACACGCCATCGCGCCTGAGCACCCGAGTGACCATCGCCTCGACCGCCAGTTGCCGCTCCAGGTCGTCCTGGGAGCGCTGGATTGGGCTGTCTGCCAGGTTCGGCGCCAAGCTGGTGTGGGTCAAGTCGTATTGGGCGAGGCTGACGAAAGTCTCGAAAAACTGCTCGATAAATTCACGTTCGATGCTTTTGCGCTTCAGGCGCAGGTCCCGCATGGCCTCGAAGTACAGGTTCTGCTCGACGTCGTCGCGCGCCCGGTCGGCCATTTCAAACAAGGTGTCGTCGGCGTTATCGAACAGCCCCTGCAAACCCAGGCGCAACTGCTGGGCGGCCTTGTCGCGAACCTGAAGCAGAATCACAGGCAGGCGGGCGAGCGGCGAAGGATTCGCCTGATCGGTAGCGACCTTGTGCAAAGGCACTACATTCCCGTCGTTGTGCATCCTGGCCTCCTGAAACGGTTTTCTGCGGCTCATAACGTCAAAGCTATGACGTCAATCGAAAGGCGGATTATCGGGTAAAACAACCCTGTCGCACCAGCACACTCTGTGATCCATCTCGAAATACGGCGCAATAAGTGACCGGGGAAATGAGGAAATGTTGCGAGGACGCGACCAAATGCAGGTTTCGACACCCTATAATCAGGCCACTTTGTTTGTGGAGCCCGTTATGCCGAATCTACGCCTCGCCGATCTGACCGCCGAAATCGAAGCCAACGTGCGCCGTGCGTTGCTTGAAGACATCGGCAGCGGCGACATCACCGCGCAACTGATCCCCGCCGAACGCCTGGCCAAGGCCACCATCATCACCCGCGACGCGGCGATCATCAGTGGCACGGCCTGGGTCGATGCCGTGTTCCGGCAACTGGACCCGCGTGTCGCGGTGCATTGGCAAGTGCGCGACGGCGACCGGGTCAACCCCGATCAAGCGCTGTTCCATCTGGAAGGCCCGGCCCGCTCGCTGCTGACCGGCGAACGCAGTGCGCTGAACTTCCTGCAAATGCTTTCCGGCGTTGCCACGCGGGCCCGTTACCTGGCCGACTTTGTCGCCGGCACCCAGGTCAAGCTGCTGGACACCCGCAAGACCCTGCCGGGGCTGCGCCTGGCCCAGAAGTACGCGGTCACCTGCGGTGGCTGCCATAACCACCGCATCGGCCTGTACGATGCCTTCCTGATCAAGGAAAACCACATCGCCGCCTGCGGCGGGATCGCCCAGGCCATCGCCGCCGCCCACAAGATCGCACCGGGCAAACCGGTGGAAGTCGAAGTGGAAAGCCTGGCGGAATTGAAAGAAGCACTGGCGGCCAACGCCGACATCATCATGCTCGACGAACTGAGCCTGGACGACATGCGTGAAGCCGTACGCCTCAATGGCGGCAAGGCGAAGCTGGAAGCCAGCGGCGGGATCAACGAAAGCACGTTGCGCCCGATTGCCGAGACCGGGGTGGACTACATCTCGATCGGCGCGATGACCAAGGATGTGAAGGCAGTGGATCTGTCGATGCGCTTGAGCCTCTGACAACAAAAAACGCCAGCCTTGAAAGGCTGGCGTTTTGTTCAGACCACCAGATTGTTCATCTCGCAGTACTCATCCCATTCCACACCCAGCACCTCGGCCGCTTCCTTGTGCAATGCAAGGCGCTGCGTCTCGAATTCTTCAGGCGTGCTGGTGTACTTGAGCGTCAACTCCCAAGGCTGCAGCCCCTGGGCTTCGGCCTCGTCCTCGAACGCCCATTGGATCTGGTCTTTCTGATCGTCGGCAGACAAGTCCTTGATCTCTTCCAGCAACTGGGGCGCATCCAACACGTACTTTTTCAGAGCTTCTTCGTGCCTGGCTTCCTGGGTCAATTCTTTAACAGTCATGGCGTTCTCGTTGATCTGGGGAATGGAAGATGGATCTGGATCATCAAGGATCTCTCTGACGCAAAAAAACCGTGTGAAGCCCGGTCTATCTGGCCTTCAGAACCATTCGGGGATCATCTGAAAACTGCTGGGCGATGCACATGCAGGCAATGAATATAGGACGTTTTGCCGACGATTTACACGGTTCTTTACATCTATCCCACAAAAAAAACCATGCGCATGAGAAACCAGGAGAGCCTGGGAACATCTGTCAAAATAACCAGTCATAGCCATGTGCCATGCCGGCACTTCACAAGGAACCCCAGTGATGCGCAGCTTTTCGAAACGTTCGTTGACCCGGCTTGCTACCGCGACCTTGCTGCTCGGCAGCCTGACTTTGGTCGACGCTGCCCAAGCAGCTGTTGAAGTCTCCTCTGATGGGCCGTCTTCCGACGACGCTATTCCTGCCCTTCGTTATGACCGATTTGATAAGTACGTACTCGTCAAGACCAATGTCAGCGTCAGCGCCTTGGAAAACCTGCCAAAAACCGTAAAGAACAATGCTGAAGAACTGGAAAACCAGAAACGCGTCCTCAGCGAGCAGGCCCGTCAGATCGAAGAACTCAAGCGCAACAGTGGCTCCAGCTCCACCTCCAGCAGCAAGGAAATCGACGAGCTCAAGCGCACCATCAAGGAACAGGAACGCGACCTGAACGATCTGGGCAAGCAAGTGGAAGAACTCAAGCGCAATAGCGGCTCCAGTTCGAGTTCGAGCAACAGCGAGATTTCGTCCCTGAAACGGGAGCTCAGCGATCAGGATCGCGAGATGGATCAGCTCAAACGCACGGTCGAGGATCTGAGCAGGAAAGTGAAATAACGAGGGGAATGGTGCCCGAGACAGGAATCGAACCTGCGACCTTCGCGTTACGAGTGCGCTGCTCTACCGACTGAGCTACACGGGCGGTGGCTAAACCTAGCATCGTCCCCTGTGGCCAGGCAACCCGCGACACAGGGATTTTCACCACACAGCAAAACGCCCCGAACCAGTCGGGGCGTTTGCTTGTTCAGCGGTCAGGCGAAGGGGTGATTAAACGCCCGATGCCTTGGCTGCTGCGACGTCCTTGATGGACAGCTTGATACGGCCGCGGTTGTCCACGTCCAGTACCAGCACTTCCACTTCCTGGCCTTCTTTGAGGATGTCGGTCACTTTCTCGACGCGAGCATCGCTCAGCATGGAGATGTGAACCAGACCGTCCTTGCCCGGCAGGATGTTGACGAACGCGCCGAAGTCGACGATGCGCTCAACCTTGCCGACGTAGATCTTGCCGATCTCGGCTTCTGCGGTGATACCCAGGACGCGCTGGCGTGCTGCTTCTGCCGCTTCCTTGGTTTCGCCGAAGATCTTGATCGAACCGTCGTCTTCGATGTCGATCGAAGCCTTGGTTTCTTCACAGATCGCACGGATGGTCGCGCCGCCTTTACCGATGACATCACGGATTTTGTCGGTGTCGATTTTCATCGCGATCATGGTCGGAGCGTTTTCCGACAGTTCGGTACGGGACTGACCGATGATCTGGTTCATCTGACCGAGGATGTTCAGGCGCGCTTCCAGGGCCTGGCCCAGGGCGATTTCCATGATCTCTTCGGTGATGCCCTTGATCTTGATGTCCATCTGCAGTGCGGTGACGCCTTTGGCGGTACCGGCCACTTTGAAGTCCATGTCGCCCAAGTGGTCTTCGTCACCCAGGATGTCGGTCAGGACGGCGAATTTCTCGCCCTCTTTGACCAGACCCATGGCGATACCGGCAACCGGAGCCTTCATCGGCACACCGGCGTCCATCAGGGCCAGGGAAGCGCCGCAGACCGAAGCCATCGAGCTCGAACCGTTGGACTCGGTGATTTCCGATACCACGCGGATGGTGTACGGGAACACGTCAGCGGCAGGCAGCATGGCCTGGACCGAACGACGGGCCAGACGGCCGTGACCGATTTCGCGGCGACCGGCGCCACCCATGCGACCACACTCGCCCACCGAGAACGGAGGGAAGTTGTAGTGCAGCATGAACGGGTCTTTCTTCTCGCCTTCCAGGGTGTCCAGCAGTTGCGCGTCACGGGCGGTGCCCAATGTTGCAACGACCAGCGCCTGGGTTTCGCCACGGGTGAACAGTGCCGAACCGTGGGTCTTTGGCAGAACGCCGACTTCGATGTTCAGCGGACGTACGGTACGGGTGTCGCGACCGTCGATACGCGGCTTGCCGTTGACGATGTTTTCGCGAACGGTGCGGTATTCGATTTCACCGAAAGCGGCCTTGACGTCGCTGGCCGATGGCTGGCCTTCTTCGCCGGACAGCTTGGCAACGACCTGGTCTTTCAGCTCGCCCAGGCGCGCATAACGGTCGGCCTTGACGGTGATGGTGTAGGCCTGGGAGATCGCTTCGCCGAACTCGGCACGGATCGCGCCCAGCAGCTCGGTGGCTTCGGCTTGCGGAGCCCAGGTCCAGGTTGGCTTGGCGGCTTCGGCGGCCAGTTCCTTGACGGCGTTGATCACCACCTGGAACTCGTCGTGGGCGAACAGCACGGCGCCCAGCATCTGGTCTTCGGTCAGCTCTTTGGCTTCGGATTCAACCATCAGCACGGCTTCGGAAGTACCGGCCACGACCATGTCCAGGCTCGAAGCCTTCAGTTGCTCGTAGGTCGGGTTCAGCAGGTAGCCGGTGCTTTCGTGGAACGCAACGCGGGCAGCACCGATCGGGCCATCGAAAGGAATGCCGGAGATCGCCAGGGCAGCCGAGGTACCGATCATCGCAGCGATGTCCGGATCGGTTTTCTTGCTGGTGGAGACGACGGTGCAGACAACCTGCACTTCGTTCATGAAGCCTTCTGGGAACAGCGGACGGATCGGACGGTCGATCAGTCGGGAAGTCAGGGTTTCTTTCTCGGAAGGACGGCCTTCGCGCTTGAAGAAACCGCCAGGGATCTTACCGGCAGCGTAAGTCTTTTCCTGGTAGTGAACAGACAGAGGGAAGAAGCCCTTGCCTGGATCGGCTTGCTTGGCACCGACAACGGTCACCAATACGCTGACGTCGTCGTCAACGGTGACCAGCACTGCGCCGGAGGCCTGACGGGCGATACGGCCAGTCTCGAGGGTAACGGTCGACTGACCGAACTGGAATTTTTTGATTACCGGGTTCACGGTGTCCTACCTTCTTTGTGGCTCTTGGGGAACTTGTCTTCTTGCGAAATTCTTGGGCAATGGCGGGAATCGGCCCGACGTCTGTCCAGGGTAAAACGTGTATCCAGATAAAACTTGAGGCTGGGAGCCTGCCATGCGCCAGCGGGAAACCCACTGACGTACGACAGACCACCAACCTCTAGCGCAATCGCTGATTAGCGACGCAGACCCAGGCGAGCGATCAGAGCGCTGTAACGGCTCACGTCCTTGCCTTTCAGGTAGTCCAGCAGCTTACGACGCTGGTTTACCATGCGGATCAGACCACGACGGGAGTGGTGATCTTTACCGTTGGCCTTGAAGTGACCTTGCAGTTTGTTGATGTTGTGGGTCAGCAGTGCAACTTGCACTTCTGGCGAACCAGTGTCACCAACAGCTTGCTGGTAGTCAGCTACGATTTGAGCTTTTTCTTGAACGTCGAGAGCCATGAGGCAATCCTTTTAGTCAGGAAACTGTTTCAAGGAAACAGCTTCAACAGGCCAGGGACAAATCCCTGTATCTATAAATGAGTAGTGACCGTGCCTGTTAACAGCCACACTCGCCAACCTGCTGTTACGCAGGCTGGTTCCGGTCATTCCGACCGAATCAGTCGACGCGGCGCAATACGCCCGTCTTCGCTCACTTCACCGATACCGATGAAGCGACCGTTATGATCCTGCACCCGGACCATGCCGAACTTCGGCGCATCCGGGGCACGTACCGGCTGGCCGTTGAGCCAGTAGAACGCACTGTGTTCCGAGAACTGCAACAGCGGCCAATCCAGCAAGCCGCTGTCCGATGGCATCAGGAAACGGTCGACCGCTTCGTTGCCGCCTTCGGCATGTACCGCTTCAAGCTCTTCCAGCGTGACCGTCTGGGCCAACGTGAAAGGCCCGGCCTGGGTCCGTCGCAATTCTGCCACGTACGCGCCACAGCCGAGCTGTTCACCAATATCCTCCACCAGGGTCCGGATATAGGTGCCCTTGCTGCAATCCACGGCCAGCCGCGCAGTATTACCGTCAAAGGCCAGCAATTCCAAGCGCGCAATAGTAACAGAACGCGGCTCGCGCTCCACTACTTCGCCTGCCCGGGCCAGTTTATACAAGGGCTGGCCATCACGCTTCAGAGCCGAGTACATCGGCGGTATCTGACTGATTTGCCCACGAAAAGCTGGCAGCACGGCTTCGATATCAGCCTGACCAACGGTCACCGGGCGCTCGAGCAAAACCTCACCTTCGGCATCCGCCGTGGTGGTGGTCTTGCCCAGTTGCGCCAGGGTTTCATAGCCCTTGTCGGAATCGAGCAGGTACTGGGAAAATTTGGTCGCCTCGCCAAAGCACAGCGGCAGCACGCCGGTGGCCAGCGGATCGAGGCTACCGGTATGCCCGGCCTTTTCGGCATTGAGCAGCCAGCGAACCTTCTGCAACGCCGCGTTGGACGTGAACCCCAGCGGCTTGTCGAGCAGGATGATACCGCTGACGTTACGACGGATACGTTTGACCTGAGCCACCGATTACTCCTTGGTGTCTTCGGGTTCAGCCGCAACCGGATGCTGGCTGTCTTCAGCCACGGCGCGTTCGATCAGGGCCGACAGATGCGCACCACGCACGACGCTTTCGTCATAGTGGAAGTGCAGCTGTGGGACGCTGCGCAGCTTCATCTCCCGGGCCAGCTGCATACGCAGGAAGCCGGCGGCCGAGTTGAGCACCTTGATGCTCTGGGCGATTTCTTCGGCGCTATCCTGGCCCATCACGGTGATGAAAATCTTGGCATGACCGACGTCACGACTGACTTCCACTGCGGTAATGGTGACCAGGCCGACGCGCGGGTCTTTGACTTCGCGACGGATCAGTTGGGCCAGCTCACGCTGCATCTGATCGCCGATTCGTTGGGTACGGCTGTATTCTTTTGCCATGTCTTGTTACCTGTTACTGCCCCACGGTGAAACCCGCGAGGTCTGAAAGCGGCAAACGCCCGGCCTGGCAAAAGCCAGACCGGGCGTTGCGTTTAGAGTCTGCCAACGAAGCAGCGCATGTTAATGCGGCTACCCGGTGCAGCTCTTGAAGTGCGCGAGTCAGAGGCTGCGAGCAACCTGGACCTTCTCGAAGACTTCGATCTTGTCGCCGACCTTGACGTCGTTGTAGCTCTTGACGCCAATACCGCATTCCATGCCGGCACGTACTTCGGAAGCGTCATCCTTGAAGCGGCGCAGGGATTCCAGCTCGCCTTCGAAGATCACGATGTCTTCACGCAGTACACGGATCGGACGGTTACGGTGAACAACACCCTCGATCACCATGCAACCGGCGATGGCACCAAACTTCGGCGAACGGAACACGTCGCGAACTTCGGCCACACCCAGGATGTTCTCCCGGACGTCGCTGCCCAGCATACCGGTCAACGCTTTCTTGACGTCTTCGATGATGTCGTAGATCACGTTGTAGTAACGCATATCCAGGCCTTCCTGCTCGACGATCTTGCGAGCGCCGGCATCGGCGCGCACGTTGAAGCCGAACAGTACAGCGTTGGAGGCCAGAGCCAGGTTGGCGTCGGATTCGGTGATACCACCGACACCGCCACCGACCACACGCACTTGCACTTCGTCGTTACCCAGGCCATTCAAGGCGCCGTTCAACGCTTCCAGCGAGCCACGGACGTCGGATTTGAGGACGATGTTGAGCGTCTTCTTCTCTTCCTGACCCATGTTCTCGAAGATGTTTTCCAGCTTGCCAGCGTGAGCACGAGCCAGTTTGACTTCGCGGAACTTGCCTTGACGGAACAGAGCCACTTCACGGGCTTTCTTCTCGTCAGCCACAACGCTCATCTCGTCGCCAGCATCCGGGGTGCCGTCCAGGCCGAGGATCTCGACCGGGATAGCGGGACCTGCTTCCTTGATGGACTTGCCGTTCTCGTCGAGCATGGCACGTACACGGCCGTAGTTCGAACCGACCAGCACCATGTCGCCTTGGCGCAGGGTACCGTCTTGAACCAGGACGGTCGCAACCGGGCCACGGCCCTTGTCGAGGCGCGATTCAACGACCACACCACGGCCTGGAGCCGAAGGCGTAGCGGTCAGTTCCAGAACCTCGGCCTGCAACAGAACGGCTTCGAGCAGTTCGTCAACGCCGGTACCCATCTTCGCCGAGACCGGAACGAATGGAGTGTCGCCACCCCACTCTTCGGAGGTCACGCCGTGGACCGACAGTTCGCTGCGGATGCGATCGAGATCGGCGCCCGGCTTGTCGATCTTGTTCACCGCAACCACCAGCGGCACGCCAGCTGCCTTGGCATGCTGAACGGCTTCGATGGTTTGCGGCATCACGCCGTCGTCCGCTGCAACCACCAGGATCACGATGTCGGTCGCCTTGGCACCACGGGCACGCATCGCGGTAAACGCGGCGTGACCCGGGGTGTCGAGGAACGTCACCATGCCGCGGTCGGTTTCAACGTGGTAAGCGCCGATGTGCTGGGTAATGCCGCCAGCCTCACCTGCCGCAACCTTCGCACGACGAATATAGTCGAGCAGGGACGTTTTACCGTGGTCAACGTGACCCATGACGGTCACGACCGGAGCACGGGAAACCGCCTCACCTTCAAACTTCAGGGACTCGGCCAGGGAATCTTCCAGGGCGGTGTCGCTGACCAGGGTCACTTTGTGGCCCAGCTCTTCAGCAACCAGTTGGGCAGTTTCCTGGTCCAGTACCTGGTTGATGGTGGCTGGCGTACCCAGCTTGAACATGAACTTGATGATTTCAGCAGCCTTGACCGACATCTGCTGGGCCAGATCGCCCACAGTGATGGTCTCGCCGATCTTCACTTCACGCACGACAGGGCCGGTAGGGCTCTGGAAACCGTGGGCGTTGCGCTTCTTCAGCTTGGCCTTGCCGCGACCGCCACGACGGAAGCCATCGCTTTCCTCGTCGGTGGTACGTGGTGCAACGCGTGGCGCTGGTGCCTTTTCCTTGACCGAAGCACGATGAGGCGCGTTCTTGCGCTCGCCATCGCCACTGCCACGACGGTTGTCGTCGGCACGTGGTTTGTCCGGACGACGCTGTTCGTCGCGCTTGCGAGTATCGGCTGGAGCCGCAGCCGCAGCCACGACTGGAGCAGCTTCGCGCACAGGTTCGGCTACCGGGGCAACAGCCTCGACGGCTTCTACCGGAGCAGCTTGCGCAGCAGCAGGCTGGCGACGCGCTTCTTCTTCGGCGCGACGCTTGGCTTCTTCTTCAGCCTTCTGACGAGCAGCATTTTCTACTGCGCGACGTTCTTCCTGTTCGCGTTTGCGCTCGGCTTCGATTTCTTCCGGGCTGCGCTGTACGAAGACTTTCTTCTTGCGTACTTCAACGCTGATGCTTTTGCTACCGGCAACACGCAGGGTGCTGGTGGTTTTACGCTGCAGAGTGATCTTGCGCGGTTCTTCCACTTTCGCCTTGTGACTGCTCTTCAGGTGAGTCAGCAGGGACTGCTTCTCACTGTCGGTCACATGTTCCTCGGCGGCGGTGTGCGGCAGACCTGCCTCACGCATCTGCTGCAACAGGCGCTCTACCGGTGTTTTGACCTCATCGGCCAGTTGTTTCACCGTGACTTGCGTCATGCACTTCTCTCCTCAGGCCGCGCCTAATTACTCGAACCAGTGGGCTCGGGCGGCCATGATCAACTTGCCGGCACGATCATCGTCAATGCCGTCGATGTCGAGCAGATCGTCAATAGACTGCTCGGCCAGGTCTTCGCGGGTAATTACGCCGCGCACCGCCAGTTCCATCGCCAAATCCTTGTCCATGCCCTCAAGCGAGAGCAGGTCTTCGGCCGGATGGGCGTCTGCCAGCTTTTCCTCAGTAGCGATGGCTTTGGTCAACAAACGATCCTTGGCCCGAGCGCGAAGCTCGTTGACGATCTCCTCGTCAAAGCCGTCGATGTTGAGCATTTCCTCCACCGGTACGTAGGCAATCTCTTCCAGGCTGGTAAAGCCTTCATCCACCAGCACCTGCGCCAGCTCTTCATCGACTTCAAGCTCGTCGATGAAGTTGCGCAGGATGTCGCCGGTTTCAGCTTGCTGTTTAGCCTGGATGTCCGATTCGGTCATCACGTTCAGGGTCCAGCCAGTCAACTGGCTGGCCAGACGCACGTTCTGACCACCGCGACCGATGGCCTGAGCCAGATTGTCTGCGCCAACGGCGATGTCCATGGCGTGGGCATCTTCGTCGACGATAATTGCCGCCACTTCAGCAGGCGACATGGCATTGATCACGAACTGAGCCGGGTTGTCGTCCCACAGGACGATGTCCACGCGCTCGCCGCCCAACTCGCCGGATACGGCCTGGACACGCGAACCACGCATGCCGATGCAGGCGCCTTGCGGGTCGATGCGCTTGTCCTTGGAGCGGACCGCGATCTTGGCACGCGATCCCGGATCACGGGAGGCGGCCATGACTTCGATCAGGCCTTCAGCAATTTCCGGCACTTCGATGCGGAACAACTCGATCAGCATTTCCGGCGCGGTACGCGACAGGATCAGCTGCGGGCCGCGGTTCTCGGTGCGGATTTCCTTGAGCAGCGCACGCAAACGCACGCCAACCCGGAAAGTTTCGCGAGAGATGATGTCTTCGCGAGCCAGCAACGCTTCGGCGTTGTTGCCCAGGTCGACGATCACGTTGTCGCGGGTCACTTTTTTCACGGTGCCGGAGATGATTTCCCCCAGGCGCTCGCGATAAGCGTCGACGACTTGCGCGCGCTCGGCTTCGCGAACTTTCTGCACAATAACCTGCTTGGCAGTCTGTGCAGCGATGCGACCGAACTCGATGGACTCGATTTTTTCTTCTACTACATCACCAACCTTGGCGCCCGGATGCGTTTCTGCAACCTTGCTCGGCCAGGTTTCGATAGCCGGATCATCCAGGTCGGCTTCCTCGACCACCGTCCAGCGACGGAAAGTCTCGTAGGCACCGGTGTGGCGATTGATTTCCACACGCAAATCAACTTCGTCTTCAAACCGCTTCTTGGTAGCAGTGGCCAGAGCCAGCTCCAGCGCTTCAAAAATAACGTTAGCCGGTACGCCCTTTTCATTGGATACCGACTCAACAACCAGCAGTACTTCTTTGCTCATCGTACGCCTCGCCTTTCGCAAGCCATTGGATCCGCGGGATCCGCAGTATCTGGCACGTATCAGTCAAAACTGGGAATAATGTTGGCCTTGTCGATCATATCGATCGGCAACAGGAACTCATGGTCATCTACCTGCACCACGACGTCCTGCTCTTCTACACCGCGCAGAAGGCCTTGGAAGTTGCGTCGACCTTCGAAAGGCGAGCGCAGCTTGATCTTCACTTGTTCACCGGCAAACGAAGCGAACTGTTCAAGTGTGAACAGGGGGCGCTCCATGCCAGGCGAGGAAACTTCAAGGGTGTATTCGGAGGTGATTGGATCTTCAACATCCAGTACACCGCTGATCTGACGGCTGACGATGGCGCAATCATCCACCAACACGCCGCCTTCCTTATCGATATAAACGCGCAACAGTGAGTGGCGACCTTGAGCCGAGAACTCAATACCCCAGCATTCATAGCCAAGGGCCACGACCACCGGGGCCAACAAGGCCTGCAACTGTTCTAGCTTGCTCGACACCTGAACCCCCTCGTGCATGTTTGTGCATGCTGTGCAAATAAAAAAAAATGGGCGAATCGCCCATCCCTGAAACGCCGTCGAACAGCGGCGTTATAAAGTGTCCAGCTAACAAAAAGCCCCTTGGAAGGGGCCCCTGAAACTGGTTGCGGGAGCCGGATTTGAACCGACGACCTTCGGGTTATGAGCCCGACGAGCTACCAGACTGCTCCATCCCGCGACAAAGCTGGGGCGGAAGTATACGACCGATCCCTTACAGGGTCAATGTAACCCTTCCACCTACAAGAAAGCCCGCAATCGCGGGCTCTCCTGATAATTGGTACCGAGAAGGGGACTCGAACCCCTACACCCTATGGGCACAACCACCTCAAGGTTGCGTGTCTACCAATTCCACCACCTCGGCAATACAGCGTTTGAAACCTTCTTACTTCTGCTCTTGAGCTGGAGGTACGTCAGTCGCCGGGTTGGCCGACTTTTGCTCTTGAAGCACCGGGACATCATCAGAAGCCGGCTGTTGCTTTGGCGCTTCCAGTACCGCTGGGTTTGGCAAACCTACTTGAGTCAGCTCATGAGCTTTCTCTTTAGCAAAGTAACCTAACCCTAAGCTGGTCATGAAGAAACCGGCGGCAAGTATAGCAGTAAACTTACTAAGAAAGGTAGAGGAACCTTGGCTTCCGAACACAGTATTTGAAGCACCTGCACCGAAAGACGCACCAGCATCCGCACCTTTACCCTGCTGCAGCAATACAAGAGCAACTACGCCCAGTGCACCCAGCAGATGAAAAACGACTACGACTGTTTCCAGCATTTTTTCAGTTTCCCGCGGCGCGACAAATCGCACCGAACTCATCTGCATTCAGGGACGCTCCACCAATGAGCCCCCCATCGATATCCGGCATGCCGAACAGTTCGACCGCATTGGCCGCCTTCACGCTGCCGCCGTATAGAAGCCGCACACCTCGTGCCACTTCAGAATTCTCTGCCGCCAACTGTGCGCGGATGGCTGCGTGCACATCCTGCGCCTGTTGCGGCGAAGCAGTCAGCCCGGTGCCAATGGCCCAGACTGGCTCGTAAGCAATGATTGCCTTTGCAAAAGCACCGACACCCAGGTCTTCGATGATGCTGCCCAGCTGACGCCCGACAACTTCAAGGGTTTTGCCCGCTTCACGCTGCTCGAGGGTTTCCCCTACGCACAACACCGGAATCAGACCACAGCCCTGGGCCGCAGCAAACTTGCGGATCAAGGTCTTGTCCTGCTCGCCCATGATCTGGCGGCGCTCGGAATGCCCGACCAGGACCAGGGAGCAACCTGCATCCAGCAACTGACTCGGCGCAATTTCACCAGTCAGCGCACCTTGCATGGATTCCACCGCAGAATTCTGCGCACCGACCGAAATCGATTTGCCTTTCAAGCCATCAATCACTTGATTGATAAACAGGCAAGGCGGGAATACCGCAACATCAACACCGCTTGGCAAGGCCAGATGACGAAGGCCATTGATCAGCTCAGCGACGCTGGCGCGGGTACCGTGCATCTTCCAGTTACCAGCTACCATAGGGCGACGCATGCTGTACCTCGTCGGTCAAAGTGGGCGCAGATGTTACCCAACCGATTCATGACTGGCAAGCCGAATTCAGGCAGAAACTTCAGTAACCAGTTTTGCCAGCTCTTCGGCATAACCGCGAACTTGCGCTTCATCCTCCCCTTCGACCATGACACGCACCAAAGGCTCTGTGCCGGACTTGCGCAACAACACACGCCCACGCCCCGCCATCGCCTGTGTCACATGCTCACTGGCCTGCTTGACCTTCGCATGCTCGAGAGGATTTACACCGCCACCGAAACGCACGTTGATCAACACTTGCGGGCATTTGCGCAATGCCTGGCGCGACTGTGCGAGGCCTTCGTTACGCGCCTTGAGCGCCATCAGCACTTGCAGGGCTGCAATGATCGCATCACCTGTGGTGGTATGGTCAAAGCACACGATGTGGCCGGAGTTCTCGCCCCCGATCACCCAGTTGCGCTCCAGCAGCTCCGAGATCACATAGCGGTCACCCACGTTAGCCCGCACGAACGGAATATCCAAGTCCGCCAGGGCCAGTTCAAGCCCAAGGTTGCTCATCAACGTACCAACCACGCCGCCCTGCAGCTTGCCGCGCCCATGCAGGTCACGGGCAATGATGAACAGCAGCTCGTCACCATCGACGACCGTGCCGGTGTGATCGACCATCAAGACCCGATCACCGTCACCATCGAAGGCGATCCCGAGATCGGCCTGCTCAGCCAGCACCGCGGCCTGTAACGCCTCGGTATGGGTGGAGCCACAGTTATGGTTGATGTTCAGGCCATTAGGCTGGGCGGAAAGTACCACCACCTCGGCGCCCAGCTCGCGAAAGACGCTCGGCGCAACTTTATAGGTTGCCCCGTGGGCGCAATCGACGACGACTTTCAGGCCGGAAAAGCTGGTACCGGTCGGCACACTGCCTTTGCAGAACTCGATGTAGCGACCCGATGCATCGTTGATCCGCGACACTTTGCCGATCTTGCTCGACTCAACCACAGTCATCGGCGTGTCCAGCAGCTCTTCGATCATCAGCTCGATATCATCCGGCAGCTTGGTACCCTGGCCGGAGAAGAACTTGATGCCGTTGTCATCATGAGGGTTGTGCGAGGCACTGATCACGATGCCTGCCTGGGCCTGGAACGTACGCGTCAGGTAGGCAATGGCTGGCGTCGGCATCGGGCCCAGCAGCATCACATCGGCACCCGCCGACGTCAGGCCGGCCTCGAGTGCCGATTCGAACATGTAGCCGGAAATTCGCGTGTCCTTGCCGACCAGCACCTTGCAAGCGCCCATTTTGCGGAACGCCATGCCGGCCGCCCAGCCGAGCTTGAGCATGAAATCAGGGGTAATAGGGTATTCGCCGACCCGACCACGAATCCCGTCGGTGCCAAAGTATTTCTTGCTCATAAGTGCTCCGTCATTCTTATTCGGCTGAATCCACAGCTGCGATCATCCGCACGACATCCATCGTTTCGGCTACATCGTGCACGCGCAATATACGCGCGCCCTTGGCAAGGGCCAAGGCAGCCAGCGCGAGACCGCCATACAGGCGTTCGCCCACCGGGCGGCCCAAGGCATTGCCTATCATGCTCTTTCGCGAGACCCCAACCAACAGGGGCCGCCCCAAGGCATGCAAGGCTTCCATATGTTTGAACAGGCTCAGGTTGTGAGCCAGGGTCTTGGCAAAGCCGAACCCAGGGTCAAGGATGATCCGCTCGGCGGGAATGCCCGCGGCGACACACTGGTCCAGACGCTCCACCAGGAATTCACCCACCTCCCTGGTCACATCATCATAGTGCGGGTCATTCTGCATGGTCCCCGGCTCGCCGAGCATATGCATCAGGCACACCGGCAACCCGGTGGCCGCCGCAGCGTCCAGGGCACCATCGCGCCGCAGGGATCGAACATCATTGATCAAGCCCGCCCCCAGTCGCGCAGTCTCACGCATGACCGCAGGCGTGGACGTATCGACGGAGATAATGACATCAAGTTCGCGATGGATACGCTCGACAATCGGCGCCACTCGCTCCAGCTCTTCGGTCGGCGAGACCGCACGCGCGCCCGGCCGGGTCGATTCACCACCCACATCAATCAGCGTTGCGCCCGCGACCACCATGGCCTCGGCGTGCCGCAGCGCAGCATCGAGCTGGCTGAATCGACCACCATCGGAAAAGGAATCAGGCGTGACATTGAGAATGCCCATGACATGCGCATGGGCCAAATCAAGAACCCGGTTGCCGCAAGGCAACCGGGTCGAGGACTGAACAGAAGTCATTTCAAGCCTTAGACATCAGCGGCCGGACCGCCAATCGGTGTTTCCGGACGCTCACCCTGTACAGCCGGAGGTGTACCGGAGGTGCCAGTACCACCCGACCAGTCACGAGGCTCGCGAGGTACGCGACCCGCCATGATGTCGTCGATCTGCTCGGCATCGATGGTTTCATACTTCATCAGGGCATCGGCCATGGCATCGAGCTTGTCACGGTTGTCCGTGAGAATCTGCCGGGCTGTGCCGTAACACTGGTCGATGATGCTGCGCACTTCGGAATCGATCAGCTTGGCCGTTTCGCCAGAGAAGCTTGCATGCTGGCCACCGCCACCACGACCGAGGAATACTTCTCCCTCTTCTTCGGCATACATCAGCGGCCCCAACTTCTCGGACAGGCCCCACTTGGTGACCATATTCCGGGCGATCTGACTGGCACGCATGATGTCGTTGGACGCGCCAGTGGTCACACCATCGAAGCCCAGCGTCATCTCTTCAGCGATACGACCGCCGTACAACGAACAGATCTGACTGATCAATGCACGCTTGGACAGGCTGTAGCGATCCTCTTCCGGCAGGAACATGGTCACGCCCAGGGCGCGACCGCGCGGAATGATCGAGACCTTGTAGACCGGATCATGCTCAGGCACGACACGACCGACGATCGCGTGACCCGCCTCGTGATACGCAGTGTTCTGCTTTTCTTTCTCCGACATGACCATGGATTTGCGCTCTGCGCCCATCATGATCTTGTCCTTGGCCAGCTCGAATTCCTTCATTTCCACGACGCGCTTGCCGGTACGAGCAGCGAACAGCGACGCCTCGTTGACCAGGTTCGCAAGGTCGGCACCGGAAAAGCCCGGCGTACCACGCGCAATGACTGCCGGGGCGACGTCGTCACCCATTGGCACCTTGCGCATATGAACCTTGAGGATCTGCTCGCGGCCACGAATGTCCGGCAGCCCCACCACGACCTGGCGGTCGAAACGACCTGGACGCAACAGCGCGGGGTCGAGCACGTCAGGACGGTTGGTGGCGGCAATCACGATGATGCCGTCGTTCATTTCGAAACCGTCCATCTCGACCAGCAACTGGTTGAGGGTCTGTTCACGCTCATCGTGACCGCCACCCATGCCGGCACCACGGTGGCGACCGACGGCGTCGATTTCGTCGATGAAGATGATGCATGGCGCGTGTTTCTTGGCCTGCTCGAACATGTCGCGAACACGACTGGCGCCCACGCCGACGAACATCTCGACGAAGTCGGAACCGGAAATCGTGAAGAACGGCACCTTGGCTTCACCGGCAATCGCCTTGGCCAGCAAGGTTTTACCAGTACCTGGCGGGCCTACCATCAGTACGCCGCGCGGGATACGACCGCCCAGGCGTTGGAACTTGCCCGGATCACGCAGGAACTCAACCAGCTCGCCGACTTCTTCCTTGGCTTCGTCGCAACCCGCGACGTCGGCCAGGGTGGTTTTCACCTGGTCTTCGGAAAGCAGCCGGGCCTTGCTCTTGCCAAAGCTCATCGGCCCGCCCTTGCCTCCACCGCCGCCCTGCATCTGGCGCATGAAGAACATGAACACGGCGATGATCACCAGGATCGGGAAGCTGGCGACCAGGAGCTGGGTCCAGATGCTTTGCTGCTCAGGCTGCTTGCCTTCGACCACGACATGGTTGTCCACCAGGTCGCCGATCAGGCCATTGTCCTGGATTGCCGGACGAATGGTCTTGAAGCTGTCGCCATCGGTGCGCTTACCGGTAATCACATAGCCATCAACGGCTACGCGCTCGACCTTGCCATCCTTGACCTGCTGGATGAAGTCGGAATAGTTGAGGGTCTGCGGCTCGTTAGGGCTGGAGAAGTTGTTCATCACGGTCACAAGGACAGCGGCGATGATCAACCACAGGATCAGATTCTTTGCCATATCGTTCAATTAACTACCCTCTGAAGCAAGCTCCGCTACTGGCGCGCGCTTCGCATGATATTCACCGGCCTAACTTACTACATTACCTACGACTCTGGCAGGCGCCGTCTGTAACCCTTTGTGAAACACTTTCTACACAATATTCGCTAATGCTCACGGGACGAAATACGAAAAACCTATCGCCACGGTCGAAAAACCTCTTATTCCTCACTGCGACCACGGAAACCACGGCCCAGCAGGTACTGCTCACGGGAGCGATCACGCGATGATTTCGGCTTGCGCGTCGTGACCTTCTCGAACTGCTTGCGCACGCTTTTGTGGTATTCGTCGAAGCCTTCACCCTGGAAGACCTTGATCAAAAAATCACCACCTGGCTTCAACACCCGAGTCGCAAGATCCAGTGCCAACTCGCACAGGAACATCGATCGCGGCATATCAACAGATGCCAATCCACTCATATTGGGGGCCATATCGGAAATCACAAGGTCCACCTCGTTTTTTCCAACCGCTTCAAGGATCTGCGCCAGTACGGCGTCCTCGGTAAAGTCGCCCTGAATGAAGGTCACATCCGGGATGCTATCCATTTCCAGGATATCGGAAGCGATCAGTGTGCCTTGCCCACCAATCAGACGACTGGTCACTTGGGACCAGCCCCCCGGGGCGGCGCCCAAGTCGATCACGCTCATGCCTGGACGGATCAGACGGTCTCTTTCCTGAATCTCCAGCAGCTTGTAGCTGGCACGGGAACGATACCCGTCTTTTTGCGCCATTTTCACGAATGGGTCGTTGAAATGCTCTTGCAGCCATTTAAGACTTGTCTTGGAACGGGCCACGGGCCACCTCAAAAATAAAACGGGTCGTGATTAAGTGGGCGGTCCCGGACTTGCTCGGGTAAACTGGCCGCCGCTTTTTACAAGATCAGACGCAGGGGTCAGATTATGCCGCTCACTCAAGAGCAGAAGAAACAATACAAATCCATTGGCCACCATCTGAAACCGGTTTTGACTGTGGCTGACAACGGTTTGACTGAAGGTGTACTCGCCGAACTGGAGCGCGCCTTGAGCGATCACGAGCTGATCAAGATCAAGCTCAACATCCTCGACCGCGAAGCCCGCCTGGCTGCCGTTGCCGAACTGTGCAAGACCGGCAAGGCAGACCTGGTACAGGTCATCGGCAAGATGGCGCTGATTTATCGCAAGAACTTCAGCGTCAACAAGCAACTGTCGAACGTTCACCGCTTCAAGTGATGTCAAAGGGTCAAGGGTGTGCCTCGCACACCCTGCCGCTCCACCCGGGAACCGGTTGCAACACCAGCACCAATCCGGAAAAACCCAGCACCAGGTAACTGAATGCCTGCCACTGGCTCGCATCCGGCCAGCCGAGACGCACCGCAAAGAACATCCCGCACGCGTACAACGACATGAGCAACAATTGCCCACGAATGTCGCGCCATAGACTGGCAAGGCCCTCGGCCTGAACCAGCACCAAAGCCTGAAACATTACGCACGCCGCGGAGAAACCCACCAGCAGCGCCGTCAGCATGCCTGCGATTTCATCGATGAGCAGCGGTGCCAGGCCGACTCGACCCAGCACCGGCAGCAAACCGATGTGCAACAACCAGACGCCGCCCACCCACAACATCTGGGTGAGCTGCCAGATCATGGCGCCCGCTCGCAGCGGGCGCCTTCGTTCAGATGTGACGGACTTCGACAATCTCATACTCGATGACACCACCTGGCGTCTTCACCACCACCACATCGCCCTCTTCCTTGGCAATCAAGGCACGAGCGATGGGCGAACCAACGGAAATCTTGCCGAGCTTGATGTCTGCCTCGTCCTCACCAACGATCTGGTAAGTGACGCTTTCATCGGTCTCGACGTTGGCGATTTCCACGGTAGTGCCAAAGATCACCTTGCCGGTGTGCGGGATCGTCGTGACATCGATGATCACCGCATTCTGCATGCGACCTTCGATATCACGGACACGCGCCTCGACCATCCCCTGCTCCTCTCGGGCAGCATGGTATTCGGCGTTTTCCTTGAGATCGCCCAGCTCACGCGCTTCACCGATAGCCTGGCTCAAGCGCGGGCGCTCGACCTTGGTCAGGAAAGCATGTTCTTCTTCCAGGGCCTTCGCGCCCTGAACTGTCATCGGGTACTTGGTTATGCTCATGCCTTCAATCCTGCATGTAGATCCTGCAAGCGACGCACGGTCTTCTCGGGACCGAACTTGAGCGCTTCGCAGATCGCTTCGCCCGCAGCAATGGTCGTGGTGCAATAGATCTTGTGCTGCAGCGCATTGCGACGAATGGAGTAGGAATCGGCGATCGACTGACGACCTTCGGTGGTGTTGATGATCAGCGTGACTTCGTCATTCTTGATCATGTCGACCACGTGCGGACGCCCCTCGGTCACCTTGTTCACGCGGCGCACTTTCAGGCCTGCCGCTTCGATCAGCCTGGCAGTACCGGCAGTGGCGACCACTTCGAAGCCCAAGTTGATCAGATCACGGGCTACACCTGCAACCAGTGGCTTGTCGTCATCACGCACGCTGATGAACGCCGTGCCGCCAGTCGGCAACACTTCGCTGGCGCCCATCTGGGCCTTGGCGAAAGCTTCACCGAAGGTATCGCCCACACCCATCACTTCACCGGTGGACTTCATCTCAGGGCCGAGGATCGGGTCGACGCCAGGGAACTTGGCGAACGGGAACACCGCCTCTTTCACGCTGTAGAAGTTCGGAATGATTTCCTTGGTGAAATTCAGTTCCTTCAGGGTTTTACCAGCCATGACCCGGGCAGCGATCATCGCCAGGGAAACACCGATGCACTTGGAGACGAACGGCACGGTCCGGGAAGCGCGCGGGTTGACTTCGATGACGTAGATGTCTTCGCCCTGCAGGGCCAGTTGCACGTTCATCAGGCCGATAACGCCCAGTTCCAGGGCCATTTTCTTGACCTGTTCGCGCATCTCGTCCTGGATGTGCGCCGGCAGCGAGTAAGGCGGCAACGAGCAAGCGGAGTCACCGGAGTGAACACCCGCTTGTTCGATGTGCTGCATGATCGCGCCAATCACCACGTCCTTGCCGTCGCTGACCGCATCCACGTCCATTTCGATGGCGCAGTTGAGGAAGTGATCCAGCAGCACCGGGCTGTCGTTGGAGACCTGGACCGCTTCACGCAGGTAGCGCTTGAGCTCGTCTTCTTGATAGACGATTTCCATCGCACGGCCGCCCAGTACATAGGACGGACGCACCACCAGCGGATAACCGATCTTGGCGGCGGCACGAATCGCCTCGTCTTCGCTGCGCACGGTGGCGTTTGGCGGCTGGCGCAGGTTCAGGCGCTCGACCATCTGCTGGAAGCGCTCACGGTCTTCGGCGCGGTCGATCGCATCCGGGCTGGTGCCGATGATCGGCACGCCAGCGGCTTCAAGGGCGCGCGCCAGTTTCAGCGGAGTCTGGCCGCCGTACTGGACAATCACGCCTTTCGGCTTCTCGACGCGGACAATTTCCAGCACGTCTTCCAGGGTCACTGGCTCGAAGTACAGGCGATCGGAGGTGTCGTAGTCGGTGGACACGGTTTCCGGGTTGCAGTTGACCATGATGGTCTCGTAACCGTCGTCGCGCAGGGCCAGTGCCGCGTGTACGCAGCAGTAGTCGAACTCGATGCCTTGGCCGATCCGGTTAGGACCGCCACCCAGGATCATGATCTTGTCGCGCGTCGATGGCGCGGCTTCGCACTCTTCTTCGTACGTGGAGTACAGGTAGGCGGTATCGGTGGCGAACTCGGCCGCGCAGGTGTCGACGCGCTTGTAGACCGGGAACACTTCCAGCTTGTGGCGATGCGCACGCAGGCTCTTCTCGGTCACACCCAGCAACTTGGCCAGGCGCATATCGGAGAAGCCTTTGCGCTTGAGGCGGAACATCATGTCGCGGTCGATGCTGGACATGCCCAGGGTCTTGACCTTCTCTTCTTCCTTGATCAGATCTTCGATCTGCACCAGGAACCAAGGGTCGATCATGTTCATGCCGAAGATCTGCTCGACGGTCATGCCGGCACGGAAGGCATCGGCCACGTACCAGATACGCTCGGCGCCCGGCACGGTCAGCTCGCGCTTGAGCACGCTCATGCTTTCCGGGTCGGCCAGGTCCAGCTTCGGATCAAGACCGCAGACGCCCACTTCCAGGCCGCGAAGGGCTTTCTGCAAGGACTCCTGGAAGGTCCGGCCGATGGCCATGACTTCACCGACCGACTTCATTTGGGTGGTCAGGCGGGCATCGGCCTTGGCGAACTTCTCGAAGGCGAAGCGTGGCAGCTTGGTGACGACGTAGTCGATGGACGGTTCGAAGGACGCCGGGGTCTTGCCGCCGGTGATGTCGTTCGACAGCTCGTCCAGGGTGTAGCCCACGGCCAGCTTGGCAGCGACCTTGGCAATCGGGAAACCAGTGGCCTTGGAAGCCAGGGCCGACGAACGGGATACCCGCGGGTTCATCTCGATGACCACCATGCGACCGGTGTTCGGGCAGATGCCGAACTGGACGTTGGAGCCGCCGGTTTCCACGCCGATCTCGCGCAGTACCGCCAGGGAGGCGTTACGCAGGATCTGGTATTCCTTGTCGGTCAGGGTCTGGGCTGGTGCGACGGTGATCGAGTCACCGGTGTGCACGCCCATCGGGTCGAAGTTCTCGATGGAGCAGACGATGATGCAGTTGTCCTTTTTGTCGCGGACAACTTCCATTTCATATTCTTTCCAGCCGATCAGGGATTCGTCGATCAGCAGTTCCTTGGTCGGCGACAAGTCGAGACCACGGGCGCAGATTTCTTCGAATTCTTCACGGTTGTAGGCGATGCCGCCACCGGTGCCGCCCATGGTGAAGGACGGACGGATGATGCAGGGGAAGCCAAGGCGTTCCAGGACGGCGTTGGCCTCTTCCATACTGTGGGCGATGCCCGAGCGTGGGCAGTCCAGGCCGATGGATTTCATCGCCTTGTCGAAGCGCGAACGGTCTTCGGCCTTGTCGATGGTGTCGGCGTTGGCGCCGATCATTTCCACACCGAACTTCTCCAGGACGCCTTCGCGCTCCAGGTCCAGGGCGCAGTTCAGCGCGGTCTGGCCACCCATGGTCGGCAGCAGCGCGTCCGGGCGTTCCTTCTCGATGATCTTGGCAACGGTCTGCCACTTGATCGGCTCGATGTAGGTGGCGTCGGCCATGGCCGGGTCGGTCATGATGGTGGCCGGGTTTGAGTTCACCAGGATGACGCGGTAGCCCTCTTCGCGCAGGGCTTTACAGGCCTGGGCGCCGGAGTAGTCGAATTCGCAGGCCTGGCCGATCACGATCGGGCCAGCGCCGAGAATCAGGATGCTTTTTATGTCTGTACGTTTTGGCATGGGTTTGTCACTCAAATCCGCAGGTCAGTCGGCTAGGCCGTCGAACAATCTTTGTAGCGCCCGAAGGGGCCGCCGTATTCGGGGCCGCCTTCGGGCTTCACGCAGTCAGCGTCGCTTGGCCATCTCATTGATGAAGCGATCGAACAGCGGCGCCACATCGTTCGGGCCCGGGCTGGCTTCAGGGTGGCCCTGAAAGCTGAACGCGCTCTTGTCGGTACGCTCGATACCTTGCAGCGTGCCGTCGAACAGCGACTTGTGAATCGCGCGCACGTTGGCCGGCAGGGTGGCTTCGTCCACCGCGAAACCGTGGTTCTGGCTGGTGATCATCACCACGCCGGTATCCAGGTCCTGCACGGGGTGGTTGGCACCGTGGTGGCCGTGACCCATCTTCAAGGTCTTGGCGCCCGAAGCGAGGGCCAGCAACTGGTGTCCGAGGCAGATACCGAATACCGGGATCTCGGTTTCCAGCACGTCCTTGATCGCCTGGATCGCGTAGTCGCAAGGCTCCGGGTCACCCGGGCCGTTGGACAGGAACACGCCATCGGGCTTGAGGGCCAGGACGTCGGCGGCCGGGGTTTGGGCCGGCACCACGGTGACGCGGCAACCACGCTCGACCAGCATGCGCAGGATGTTCAGCTTGACGCCGTAGTCGTAGGCCACCACGTGGTAAGGCAGCTCGGAAGCCTCGATCGTCGCGTGACTGTCGGTCTTCAGGTCCCAGACCGTGGAGCGCCATTCGTACTGCTTCTTGGTGCTGACGACTTTCGCCAGGTCCATGCCCTTGAGGCCAGGGAAGCCCTGGGCAGCGGCGATGGCGGCTTCTTCGGAAATGTTGTCGCCGGCCATGATGCAGCCGTTTTGCGCGCCTTTTTCCCGAAGGATGCGGGTCAGGCGACGGGTGTCGATACCGGCGATCGCCACAACGTTGTTGGCTTTCAGGTAATCGGACAGGGACATCGTGTTACGCCAGTTGCTCGCTACCAGCGGCAAGTCACGGATGACCAGGCCGGCGGACCAGACACGATCAGACTCGGCGTCTTCCGGCGTGGTGCCGGTGTTGCCGATGTGTGGGTAAGTCAGGGTAACGATTTGTTGGGCGTAGGAAGGATCGGTAAGAATTTCCTGATAGCCGGTCATTGCGGTGTTAAACACCACCTCACCAACGGTCTGACCGTCGGCTCCAATGGCTTCGCCGCGAAAAATGCTGCCATCAGCAAGGGCGAGTATGGCTGGCTTAGTCAAGAAGACCTCCCGTAAATAAAGCCTGAAAGGGCGATCGCAGGTTGTAAAAAAGCGGAGTGACGTATGGACACGTCACCCCGCTTCTTCACTGAATTATTCTGCGCGCTTTTAGTGGACACACTAAAGCTGTAGCTTACAGAAAAAGGCTTTTTTGGTCCACCGCTAATGAGCCTTAAAGGCAGGGGAATGCGACAGGCCGTCGCGAAGCGGTGTAAAACGGGGCTCAGTATAACCTGAACCCCGCACTTAAGGGCATCAACGCAGGTCGAGAACGTCCTGCATGTCGTACAAACCAGGCTCGCGGCCATCCAGCCACAGCGCGGCACGTACAGCACCCTTGGCGAAAGTCATCCGGCTCGACGCCTTGTGGGTGATCTCCAGGCGCTCACCCTCAGTGGCGAACAGCACGGTGTGGTCGCCCACCACATCACCACCGCGCACAGTGGCGAAACCGATGGTGCTGCGCTCACGCGCACCGGTGTGCCCCTGGCGCCCATACACGGCCACTTCCTGCAGGTCGCGACCCAGAGCATCGGCAATCACTTCACCCATGCGCAAGGCCGTACCCGAAGGCGCGTCGATCTTGTGCCGGTGATGCGCCTCGATGATTTCGATATCCGCATCGTCACCCAAGACCCGGGCCGCCATGTCCAGCAGCTTCAGCGACAGGTTCACGCCCACGCTGAAGTTCGCGGCGAACACGATCGGAATGTCTTTGCCCGCATCGACCAGCAATTGCTTTTGCGCAGCGTCCAGACCCGTCGTACCGATCACCATGGCCTTGCCGTGCTTGCGGCAGATCGCGAGGTTTTTCAGCATCACTTCCGGCAGGGTGAAATCGATCAGCACATCGAACTCGTCGAGCACTTTCTCCAGGCCGCCGGACATCGGCACGCCGATACGCCCCAACGAGGCCAACTCGCCCGCATCGGCGCCTACCAGCGTACTGTCGGGCCGAACGATGGCCGCCGTCAGGCCGGAAAGCGGCGAGCGTTGCTGCACCGCCTCGACCAGCGCCTTGCCCATGCGCCCCGCAGCGCCCATCACAGCTATACGTCGCATGCGAACTCCTTACAGGTCGCCGAAGAAGCGCTTCACGCCTTCGAACCAACCAGTGGTTTTCGGGGAGTGACTGTTGTCATCCGCCAACGAGTTGCGGAATTCTTCCAACAACTCACGCTGACGCCGACCCAGATTGACCGGAGTCTCCACCGCCACGCGGCACATCAGGTCGCCCGCACCGCCGCCACGCACTGGCGCGACGCCTTTGCCACGAATCCGGAACTGCTTGCCGGTCTGCGTGCCCTCGGGGATTTTCAGCTTGACGCGACCGTCGAGGGTCGGGATCTCAAGCTCACCACCCAAGGCCGCATCGACGAAGCTGATCGGCACTTCGCAGAACAGGTGCTTGCCGTCGCGCTGGAAAATCGCATGCTCGCGCACGTTGATGACCACATACAGGTCGCCAGTCGGGCCGCCCTGGGCACCCGCCTCGCCTTCGCCGGACAGGCGAATGCGGTCACCAGTGTCGACACCGGCCGGCACTTTGACCGACAGCGTCTTGTACTCTTCGACACGCCCTTCACCGTGGCAGGAGTCGCACGGATCGGAAATGATCTTGCCTTGGCCATGGCAACGCGGACAGGTCTGCTGCACCGAGAAGAAGCCCTGCTGCATGCGGACCTGGCCGATGCCGCCGCAGGTTGGGCACGTAACGGGCGAGGAGCCCTTCTTGGCACCCGAGCCATCGCACGGCTTGCAATTGACCAGCGTTGGAACACGGATATTGACGGTAGTACCGCGCACCGCCTCTTCCAGGTTCAACTCCAGCGTGTAGCGCAAATCGCTGCCACGCTGGGCGCCGCCACGGGCACCGCCGCGACCGCCACCGAAGAAATCGCTGAACACATCACCGAAAATATCGGAGAAGTTCTGACCGCCGAAACCGGCACCGCCGCCACCCATGCTTGGGTCGACGCCGGCATGACCGTACTGGTCGTAAGCCGCGCGCTTGCTCGAATCGGACAGTACTTCGTAGGCCTCGTTGGCCTCCTTGAACATCTCTTCCGACGCTTTGTCGCCGGGATTACGGTCCGGGTGGTGCTTCATCGCCAGGCGACGATAGGCCTTTTTCAGGTCTGCCTCGCTGGCCCCCCGCTCGACACCCAATACTTCGTAAAAGTCACGCTTTGCCATTAGTCTTTGCACTCTTATAGGACGTCCGGCAAACCTCTCCTGAACCTTGCCAAACTCGTTGAGCCCCAATACAGGCCCGGACCCAACTCACGTCAATTCATCAACGATCCTGGTCTTTAAATATTTCAGCCAGGGCCCCGGCCAAAACGCAGTGCCCATCGCCGGAAAGCAGGAGCATTCCCGAACGCACCGCCAGCATCCGAGCGTTGTCGCATGCTGTAAAAATTCATTGGCTCCAGACACGCCAACGCGGGAGCAAGCTCCCGCGCGGCGACATCCTACCAGCCACCGCACAAATGCAGTCAACCGGCCGACCAACAAGCGATTACTTGTGGTCTTTCACTTCTTCGAATTCGGCGTCAACGACGTCGTCGGCTTTCTCGGCCGATTCGCCCTGCGCAGCCGCGCCTTCTGCAGGCTGAGCCTGTTCGGCGTACATCTTCTGAGCCACTGGCGCGGAGACCTTGGACAGCTCTTCGATCTTCGCTTCGATGGCGGCCTTGTCGTCGCCTTTGACGGCAGCTTCCAGGGCAACCACGGCCGCTTCGATGGCGGCCTTCTCTTCCGCGGTCACTTTTTCGCCAGCATCAGCGATCATTTTGCGAGTCGAGTGCACCAAGGCATCGCCCTGGTTGCGAGCGCTGGCCAGCTCTTCGAACTTGCGGTCTTCCTCGGCGTTGACTTCAGCATCGCGAACCATCTGCTGAATTTCTTCCTCGGACAGACCGGAGTTGGCCTTGATCACGATCGACTGGGTCTTGCCAGTAGCCTTGTCTTTCGCGCCGACGTGCAGGATGCCGTTGGCGTCGATGTCGAAGGTCACTTCGATTTGTGGCACGCCACGTGGTGCTGGTGGAATCTCGGCCAGGTCGAACTTGCCCAGGGACTTGTTCTGTGCGGCTTGCTTACGCTCACCTTGCAGCACGTGAATGGTCACTGCGCCCTGGTTGTCATCGGCAGTCGAGAACACTTGCGATTTCTTGGTAGGAATCGTGGTGTTTTTCTCGATCAGCGCGGTCATCACGCCGCCCATGGTTTCGATACCCAGGGTCAGCGGGCTGACGTCGAGCAGCAGAACGTCTTTCACGTCACCAGCCAACACCGCGCCCTGGATAGCAGCACCCATGGCAACAGCTTCGTCAGGGTTGACGTCTTTACGTGCTTCTTTACCGAAGAAATCGGTGACCAGCTTCTGAACCAGTGGCATACGGGTCTGACCGCCAACCAGGATCACGTCGTTGATCGAACCAACGTCGATACCGGCGTCTTTCATGGCGATGCGGCAAGGTTCGATGGTGCGCTGAACCAGGTCTTCCACCAGCCCTTCGAGCTTGGCGCGGGAGATTTTTACGTTCAGGTGCTTAGGACCGGTGGCATCTGCAGTGATGTACGGCAGGTTCACGTCGGTCGACTGGCTCGAGGACAGTTCGATCTTGGCTTTTTCAGCGGCTTCTTTCAGGCGCTGCATGGCCAGCGGGTCACCCTTGAGGTTCATGCCGCTTTCTTTCTTGAACTCGTCGACGAGGTAGTCGATCAGGCGGATGTCGAAGTCTTCACCACCGAGGAACGTGTCACCGTTGGTTGCCAGCACTTCGAACTGGTGCTCGCCGTCGACTTCAGCGATCTCGATCACGGAGACGTCGAAGGTACCGCCACCCAGGTCGTAAACGATCACGGTGTGATCGCCCTTGGCCTTGTCCATACCGTAGGCCAGAGCGGCCGCAGTCGGTTCGTTGATGATACGTTTTACGTCCAGGCCCGCGATGCGGCCGGCGTCTTTGGTCGCCTGGCGCTGGCTGTCGTTGAAATAGGCAGGAACAGTAATGACCGCCTCAGTCACCGCTTCGCCGAGGTAATCTTCGGCGGTTTTCTTCATTTTCTTGAGGATTTCAGCCGAGATCTGTGGCGGCGCCATTTTCTGGCCGTTCACTTCAACCCAGGCGTCGCCGTTGTCAGCCTTGGCGATTTTGTAAGGAACCATCTTGATGTCTTTCTGGACGACTTCTTCGTCGAACTTGCGACCGATCAGACGCTTCACCGCGTACAGGGTGTTATGCGGATTGGTCACTGCCTGACGCTTGGCCGACTGGCCAACCAGAATCTCGCCATCATTGGCGTAAGCGATGATCGACGGCGTGGTACGCGCGCCTTCAGCGTTTTCGATGACTTTGGCCTTGCCGTTTTCCAGCACGGAGACGCACGAGTTGGTGGTCCCCAGGTCGATACCGATAATCTTGCCCATGTTAACTCTCCCGGAACTTGGATTTTGTTGCCGCAGCAGTGGTGGCTAACTGCGGTAGCACTTAAACGCTTGACATATAGATGGGGCCGCTACGACCGATTTCAAGCCTGCTCATCAATAGAAGGCGAAACCGGCGCTGGCGTCTTGCTGACCACGACCATGGCCGGGCGCAGCAGGCGACCATTGAGCAGATAGCCCTTCTGGAAAACCTTCAGCACACTGTTTGGCTCGACGTCGGCACTTTCCTGCATCGCCATGGCCTGGTGGTGCTCGGCGTTGAAGGGTTCACCATGCGGATCAAGGGTTTCGAGCTGATAACGCTTGAGGGTGTCCTGGAACATTTTCAGGGTCAGCTCGATGCCTTCACGCATCGGACGGATGTTTTCGTCATCCGGGTTGGACAGCTCCAGGCCACGCTCCAGGCTGTCGATGATCGGCAGCAGGTCGCCGGCGAAACGCTCCAGGGCGAATTTATGAGCCTTCTCTACATCTTGTTCGGCGCGACGGCGGACATTCTGCAGGTCGGCTGCTACACGCAACGCCTGATCCTGCGCACCGGCCAGTTGCTCCTCGAGCACTTGTACACGTGCCGCCAGCTCTTCACCGGAATCCTGGGAAGCCTGATTGGCGTCTAGATTTTGCGTGTCCTGCGTCTGTTCGTCAGCCATAGATTTCTCCTCTCAACTTCGTCCGCGAGCTCAACTCGCGCTTCTGCCCCGGTATATGGGGTCGGGTTTTGCAGCTTCAAGGGCCATCTGACGAATTAACCTTACAAAAAGCAGCTGCATAACCATTCCCCGCAGCGCTAAGAAAATCATTTGTCCAAGCAAATCGAGCTAAGCGTGGGCATTGTCAGGCCAAAACAAAACACTGTATAAATAACCAGACCTAAAGCCTGGGAGCGGCCTTATGCTGGTGCACCTGTCCGTACACAACTACGCCATCGTCGAACACCTCGATCTCGAACTTGATCGAGGCATGAGCGTGATCACCGGTGAAACCGGCGCAGGCAAGTCGATCATGCTCGATGCCCTGGGCCTGACGCTGGGCGACCGCGCCGACAGTGGCGTGGTGCGCCCCGGAGCGGACAAGGCCGACATCCTGGCGACGTTCGACCTGGTCGACATCCCCGAGGCCAGCGCCTGGCTGGCCGAACGCGACCTGGACACCGACGGTTTGTGCATCCTGCGCCGGGTCATCACCGCTGAAGGCCGCTCCCGAGGCTACATCAACGGCACGCCCTGCCCCCTGGGCGACCTCAAGGCCCTCGGCGAGCTGCTGATCGACATTCACAGCCAGCATGAACACCAATCCCTGCTCAAGACCGACACCCATCGCCGCTTGCTGGATGAATACGCCGGCGCCACCGACCTGGCCCGACAGGTCCAACTGGCGGCCCAACGCTGGCGCCAGACCCGCCAGGAACTGGATCGACTCTCCAATTCCGGCGACGAACAACGTGCCCGTCACCAGTTATTGAGCTACCAGCTCGAAGAGCTGGAGAACCTGGCCCTGGGTGAAAATGAACTGGAAGAGCTGGAGCAGGAACACAAGAACCTGACCAACGCCGAAGCACTGCTGGGCATTTGCCGGCAAGTGGTCGAACAATGCAGCGAGAGCGATTCAGGCAATGTGCTCAATGCACTGACAGCGAGCCTGAACCGACTCTCCAGCGTGAACAATTCGGTGGGCGCCCTGAACGAAGCGACCAACCTGCTGACGAGTGCGCAGATCCAGGTCGAAGAAGCCGTCGGGGAACTGAATCGGTTCCTCGATCATTTCGATGCCGACCCGGCCCGCCTGCAGTACCTGGAAGAGCGCCTGGACACTATCTATACACTGGCGCGCAAGCATCGCATCCAACCGACCGATGTTGCCGAACTCCAGCAGCGCCTGCTGGAAGAACTGGAAACCCTGAACGCCAACGATGAATCCATCGAGCGCCTGGGGGACGAACTGGCTTCTTATGCCCGTCATTACCAGGAAAAGGCCAAGGAGCTCAGCGGACTGCGGCAGCACGCCGCAACAGGACTGGCCAGCGCCGTGGAACAGGAAATCCAGCGCCTGGGCATGCCGGGCGGACGCTTCACCATCGAATTGCGCCCCAACGCTGGCGACGAGCTCCAGCCCAATGGCCTGGAGCAAGTGGAACTGCTGGTCAGCGCCAACCCCGGGCAACCGCTCAAGGCCCTGGCCAAAGTCGCGTCCGGCGGCGAGCTGTCACGAATCAGCCTGGCCATCCAGGTCATCACCGCGCAGACCTCTCGTGTGCCGACGCTGGTATTCGACGAAGTTGACGTGGGCATCGGTGGCCCAACCGCGGAAATTGTCGGCCAGTTGCTGCGCCGGCTGGGGGAACGCGGCCAGGTGCTGACGGTGACTCACCTGCCCCAGGTCGCCGCCCAGGGACACCAGCATCTATTTGTGCACAAGGTACGCGGCGAGGATGCCACTCGCACCGCCGTCTCCAAGCTCAACAAAAACGAGCGCGTGGAAGAAGTGGCGCGAATGCTCGGGGGCATCGACCTCACCAAGGAATCCCTGGCCCACGCGAAAAAAATGGTCGTTACCGCGAAAATCTGAGAACGGCAGAAAGCACGAAGGCGACCCTGGGGTCGCCTTCGTTCGTTTCACGAACCGTAATAGTCCGCGCGACATGCTTACTTTTTCTTGCGTACGTACAGCACAAGATTGTGATCAACCATCTCGAAGCCATACTTGTCGACGATTGCTTTCTGCAGCCGCTCGATTTCTTCGTCGAAGAATTCGATCACTTCGCTCGTCTCGACGTTGACCATATGGTCGTGATGCTTGCCGTCGTCCAGTTCGAAGACCGCATGGCCTCCGTCGAAGTTGTGCCGCACCACCAAGCCAGCTGCCTCGAACTGGGTCAGAACACGGTAAACCGTGGCCAGACCGACGTCCTCACCAGCCTCCATAAGTGCCTTATAGACATCTTCAGCACTCATGTGGCGTTGCTCGGCGGAATCGAGCATTTGTAGAATCTTGACCCGTGGCAGGGTCACTTTGAGGCCGGCTTTGCGTAGTTCGCTATTTTCAACCATGGTCAGCTTTCTCGCGATGCTGCTTCGCAGCTTCTCTTAATGCGGGTATGATCGGCGTTTACGTTGTCCCAGCCAAGATAGTGGAAGTCGCCCACCGATGCAAAACACCAAGCTCTTGCTAACCAGTTTCACCTTTGTGGGACTGCTCGCACTCGCCGGTTGTTCATTCCCCGGGGTTTACAAAATCGACATCCAGCAGGGCAATGTCGTCACGCAGGACATGATAGACCAGTTGCGCCCGGGAATGACCCGCCGGCAAGTACGGTTTATCATGGGTAACCCCCTGCTGACCGACACGTTCCATGCCGATCGCTGGGATTACCTGTACAGCTTGCAGCCAGGCGGCGGTGAGCGCCAGCAGGAACGCATCAGCGTTATTTTTAGCCCCAACGACCAACTCGTCAGCCTGTCGGGCGATTTCATGCCTGGCGTGAGCCGTGACGAGGCCATCTTGGGCAAGGACAGCGACAACACCGTTACTGACCCGACCCAGAAGGCCGAACAGCCGAAACCGGAAAAACCGGTCAAGCCAGGTTCGTTGCTGGACCAGATCCAGAAGGACGTGGACAAAGTCGAGACCGTACCCGTGCCGACACCAGAACCCCTGGACACCTCGCCGCAATAAATTGCGGCAATAAAAAACCCGGCATGCCGGGTTTTTTATTGCCTGCCATTCAAGCCAGGTTATTGCTCCGATTGGCGTGCCTGGGCAGCCTTGGCCGCGCGCAGGCGCCGAATTTCCTTCGGATCGGCCAACAACGGGCGATAAATCTCCAGTCGATCGGCCGCCTGCACCACCTGATGCTCTGGATCGGCAACCAGCTTGCCAAAAATCCCCACCGGGCAAGTCGCCAGATCCAGCTCTGGAAACACATCGGCAATGCCCGATGCCGCCAGTGCGGCGCGAACACTCGCGCCCTCCTGCACCACGCAGGTGCGCAAGACCTGACGCTCCGTCGAGGCATACACCACTTCTATCTCAATCAACGCTTGAGCTCTGCATTCTGCTTGGCCCGCTGGCAGAACGCATCGACCAGGGTATTGGCGGCTTGATTGAACAGCGGCCCCAACGTCGCCCGCACCAGAGGACCGGCGTAGTCGAACGACAGGTCCAGGCTGATCTTGCAGGCCTTTTCACCCAGCGCCTTGAACACCCAGACACCGTGGAGCTGGTTGAAAGGCCCTTCTTCCAGATTCATCTCGATGGACTGTCCCGGCACCAGCGTATTGCGCGTAACGAAGCGCTGGCTCAAGCCGCTCTTGGCAATGTTGAGGCTGGCGCGCATATGGGTTTCAGAGCTCTCCAGCACCTCGGCCGACGAGCACCACGGCAAGAACTGCGGGTAGCTCGCCACATCGTTGACCAGGTCATACAGCGCCTGCGCCGGATAGGGCAGCAAGGCCGAGCGTTGAATATGTGTCGTCATGTAAGCGTCACTTCCACAGCTGGGCGGCAAACACTACGAGAATGCCGATGGGCGCCACGTAGCGCATCAAGAACAGGCTCAAACCAAACAATACCGGGCTGCGCAGCGACAATTCATCACGCACCGCTTCACGCCCCATGATCCATCCTGCAAACACTACGAAACACAAACCACCCAATGGCAGCATGATCCGTGAGGTGAAGAAATCAATCACGCCGAAGAAATCCAGCCCTCCGATTGCGCCCCATTGGTAGAGATGGAATAGCCCGTCTTCGTTCACGAAAAACTTCGCTTGCTTCCATATATTGAAGGAAAACACCGTGCCCAGGCCGACAAACCAGCAGGTGAAGGCCAACCAGAAGGTTACCCAGGCGCGGCTGAGCCGGGTCCGTTCAACCAGGTAAGCCACCATGGGTTCCAACAGGGAGATGGCCGAACTCCAGGCTGCGATGGCCACCAGGAGGAAAAACACCACGCCCATCACTTGGCCGAACGCCATGCTGCCGAAGGCAAAAGGCAGGCTGACAAACATCAGCCCCGGCCCCTCACTGGGGTTCAGGCCGGCGGCGAACACAATCGGAAACAATGCCACCCCCGCCAACAGCGACACGAAGGTATCCAACAGCGCGACACCGACAACGGTCCGGGTCAGGGATGCATTCTTGGGCATGTAGGCGCCATAGATCATGATCGAACCGACCCCGACGCTCAGGGAGAAAAACGCATGCCCCATGGCCGGCAGCAGGCCATCCAGGACTTTCTCCGGCTGGAAGTCGAACATGAAATGCACGCCTTCCATGAAATGCCCGGTGGTCATGCTGTAGCCCAGCAGCACCAGGATCATCACGAACAGCAACGGCATCATGATCCGCAGGCTGCGCTCAAGCCCGGCAACCACTCCCCGGGCAATCACCACCGCCGAGAGCACCATGAAAATCGTGTGCCAGAGGGTCAGCCTCCAGGGATCGGCAATCACATTGCCGAAGTAGGCGCCTACCTGATCAGGCGTCACACCCTGAAAATCCCCACGCCCCATGTCGATGATGTAGTCCAGCGACCAACCGCCGACCACGCTATAGAAAGACAGAATCAACAGCGCCGTGATCATCCCGGCGAAGGCGCCCCACGACCACTTGGGCGAGTGCCCCGCCGCCACCGCCAACACCTTCAAGGCATTGGCCGGGCTTTGCCGGGCCCGACGACCGATCAGGGTTTCGGCCAGCATTACCGGCGCGCCGATGAGCGCGATGCACGCCAGGAACATCAGTACGAAGGCACCGCCACCGTAGACGCCGACCATGTAGGGGAATTTCCAGATACTGCCCAACCCCACCGCAGAACCGGTTGCAGCGAATATAAAAACCCAGCGGCTAGCCCAACTGCCGTGGACAGAAACCTTGTCTGTCGACATCGTGATCACGCCCAAGCATTCAAAAAAGAGGCCGCATTGTCCGGGATTCACTCAACGTGCTCAAGCACGCTGCTTCACCGTAGCCGACACGCACGCAACTGCCTATAATGCCGCCCCTATGGCTAAACAGAAGAAACACCCCACAGGGACCATCGCGCAAAATAAAAAGGCGCGACACGATTACTTCATCGAACAACGTTTCGAGGCTGGCATGGTCCTGGCCGGCTGGGAAGTAAAGAGCCTGCGTGCCGGCAAGGCGCAACTGGTCGACAGCTACGTGCTGCTCAAGGACGGCGAGGCTTGGCTGCTGGGCAGCCATTTCACGCCGCTGACCACCGCCAGCACCCACGTGATCGCCGACCCGACGCGCTCGCGCAAGCTGCTGCTCAACAAGCGCGAGCTGGAAAAACTCTTCGCCTCCGTGCAGCAGAAGGGTTACACCTGCGTCTGCACGTCGTTGTACTGGAGCAAGCACTTGATCAAGTGCGAGATTGCCCTGGGCAAGGGCAAG
The DNA here is from genome assembly GCF_054681425.1 of Pseudomonas sp. H1_F01. Taxonomy (NCBI): domain Bacteria; kingdom Pseudomonadati; phylum Pseudomonadota; class Gammaproteobacteria; order Pseudomonadales; family Pseudomonadaceae; genus Pseudomonas; species Pseudomonas sp. H1_F01. Next base: position 5,872,287 of record NZ_CP162823.1, read on the forward strand.
AAGGAATACGACAAGCGCGATACCGAACGCGAACGCGATGCCGGCCGCGAGCTGCAGCGCGCGGTGCGCAACAAGGGCAAGGAAGACTAGCCCGGGATCAACTGTGGGAGCCGAGCTTGCTCGCGATGGCGTCGACACATCCGGCAGCGATGTGTCAGACAGACCGCTTTCGCGAGCAAGCTCGCTCCCACAGGGTCCACAGGCGCGATTACATCCCTTTACGCCGCTCCGCCCGCGCCACGCGCTGCACTTCCTGACGCACCTCTTCCAGAACCTCCTGCACATACAAGATGTGCCGGCTTGACACTTCCCGCGCCTGTTCGGCGTGCCCGCCCATGATCGCCTGGTACAACTCCCGGTGCTGGCTGATCAACATGTCGCGGGTTTCACTGCGTTGCTTGTACATGCCGCCGATGTTGGTCACCACATTGCGCTTGAGCAGGTCGAACAAGCCGCGGATGGTATGCAGCAACACCGCGTTATGACTGGCCTCGGCAATCGCCAGGTGAAACCGGGCATCCGCCGCGCCCTCCTCCGCCCGGCTCACCTCGTCGTGGCGCGAGTAACAGTCCTGCAGCTCGTCGAATGCCGCCGTCAGCCGCTCGCGGTCTACATCCGTGGCCCGCTGCGCCGCGTAATAAGCACAGGACGCTTCCAGGGTGTGACGAAACTCAAGCAAGTCGCGCTGCGCTTCGGGATTGCTTTCCAACAATTGCAGCAGTGGATCACTGAACGTCGAGCCCAGCGACTCCACCACATAGTTGCCGCCGCCCTGGCGACTGACCAACAAGCCTTTGGCCGCCAGCTTCTGGATCGCCTCGCGCAACGAAGGGCGTGACACACCGAACTGCTCAGCCAGGGTCCGTTCGGCCGGCAGCCGCTCACCGGACTTGAGCGTGCCCTCAAGGATCATGCCTTCAAGCCGCTCGACAATATCGTCAGACAAACGGCGCTGACGAATCTGATCAAACCCCATAACTCAATTCTCCACGATCCCGACGGCTCGCCGGGCTCTCTATTCTGGACCATCCGGGCCTTGTCCACACCCATCAAAGCCGTTTTGCACAACCGGATCAGATGCGCTCTGCACCGCTTATTCGACGAAAGTTTCAGGGCGGCAAATTGACACATGACAACCAAGGCTTTTACCCTAGCCAACAGCGATTGTAAATTGGTATTACCAATTAACCAAACCCGCTGGCAGTGCCTGACCAACAACAATTAGGGGCCCACCCATTATGCAAACCTGGCAACAGCTCTACAGCCCGCTCGGCAGCCTCGGCTTGTCCGCACTCGCGGCCGTCATTCCCATCGTATTTTTCTTCCTGGCCCTGGCGGTGTTTCGCCTCAAGGGGCATGTGGCCGGCAGCATCACCCTGGCCCTGGCGATTGCCGTGGCGATTTTCGCGTTCAATATGCCTGCCGACATGGCCTTCGCAGCCGCCGGCTATGGTTTTGCCTACGGTCTGTGGCCCATCGCCTGGATCATCGTCGCCGCCGTATTCCTCTACAAACTGACAGTCAAGAGCGGCCAGTTCGAGGTGATTCGCAGCTCGGTGCTGTCGATTACCGATGACCAACGCCTGCAAGTGCTGTTGATCGGCTTTTGCTTCGGCGCATTTTTGGAAGGTGCCGCCGGTTTCGGTGCCCCGGTGGCGATCACTGCCGCCCTGCTGGTCGGCCTGGGCTTCAACCCCCTGTACGCCGCCGGCCTGTGCCTGATCGCCAACACCGCCCCGGTCGCGTTCGGTGCGTTGGGCATTCCGATCATCGTGGCCGGTCAGGTCACCGGGATCGACGCCTTCAAGATCGGCGCCATGACCGGTCGTCAGCTGCCACTGCTGTCGCTGTTCGTGCCGTTCTGGCTGGTGTTCATGATGGACGGCCTGCGCGGCGTGCGGGAAACCTGGCCAGCAGCACTGGTGGCAGGCCTGAGCTTCGCCATCACCCAGTACTTCACCTCCAACTTCATTGGCCCGGAACTGCCGGACATCACCTCCGCCCTGGCCAGCCTGATTTCCCTGACGCTGTTCCTGAAAGTCTGGCAGCCCAAGCGTACCGCTGGCGCCCAGATTGCCGGCGCCACCTCCAGCACCACGGTCACCGCCAGCGCCGGTGGTTTCGGCCAACCGCGCAGCACCGTCGCTTCGCCCTACAGCCTGGGGGAAATCATCAAGGCCTGGTCGCCGTTCCTGATCCTGACCGTATTGGTGACGATCTGGACCCTCAAGCCGTTCAAGGCGATGTTCGCCGCTGGCGGCTCGATGTACGGCTGGGTGTTCAACTTCGCCATCCCGCACCTGGACCAGATGGTGATCAAGGTCGCGCCCATCGTGATCAACCCCACTGCCATTCCGGCCGTGTTCAAGCTTGATCCGATTTCCGCCACCGGCACGGCGATTTTCTTCTCCGCATTGATCTCGATGCTGGTGCTGAAGATCAATATCAAAACTGGTCTTACCACTTTTAAAGAGACGCTTTTCGAGCTGCGCTGGCCGATCCTGTCCATCGGCATGGTGTTGGCATTCGCGTTCGTCACCAACTACTCGGGCATGTCGTCGACCATGGCCCTGGTGCTGGCCGGCACGGGCGCGGCGTTCCCGTTCTTCTCGCCGTTCCTGGGTTGGCTGGGTGTGTTCCTGACCGGTTCCGATACGTCGTCCAACGCCCTGTTCAGCTCGCTGCAAGCCACCACCGCGCACCAGCTCGGCGTCAACGACACCTTGCTCGTCGCGGCCAACACCAGCGGCGGCGTGACCGGCAAGATGATTTCGCCACAATCGATCGCGGTGGCCTGCGCGGCGACCGGGCTGGTGGGCAAGGAATCGGATCTGTTCCGTTTCACCCTCAAACACAGCCTATTCTTTGCAACGATTGTCGGCCTGATCACGTTGGCCCAGGCCTACTGGTTTACCGGCATGCTGGTTCATTAAGTCCTACACGCAATACTGAAAAAACCGACGCCGAACCGTGATTCGGCGTCTGCTATTCACCACCGGGTCTGCAAGGCTGCTGAAAGATTTCCTGTCTATATTCAGCAGCCTCAGCGGACGGATAACCGGGACCACCCGGAGACACGCCTGATGAGCGAGCTTTTTTACAACGCCGTGCCGAACGCGACCCGTGTCGCCCCGCCATTGCCCGAGCCTCGGCAGTACCCCAGCGAGAAACCGCAAAGGGTCTACCTGTTCGGCACTTGCGTGGTGGACCTGTTCTATCCCGAAGCCGGGATGGATGCGATTCATCTGCTGGAGCGCGAAGGAATCCGGGTGGACTACCCGCAAGGGCAAAGCTGCTGCGGCCAACCGGCCTACACCTCGGGCTACACCGAGCAGGCGCGGACAGTGGCACGGGCGCAGTTGGCCTTGTTTGCCGAAGACTATCCGGTGGTGGTGCCTTCGGGCTCCTGCGCCGGCATGCTGCGCGAGCATTACGCCGACCTGTTCAAGGATGAGCCCGACACGCTCAAACAGGTCCAGGCCCTGGCGGCCCGGACCTATGAACTGGCTGAATTCCTGCTGTTTGTCTGCAAGGTGCAGTTGAACGACAGCGGTGAGCCGGTGAAGGTTGCGCTGCACACCTCCTGCTCGGCACGGCGTGAAATGAACACCCACCTGCACGGCCGCGCGTTGTTGGCGCAGTTACGCAATGTGGAACGAGTCGACCACAGCCACGAAAGCGAATGCTGTGGCTTTGGTGGGACGTTCAGCGTTCGCATGCCGGATATTTCCGGCGCGATGGTGGCCGACAAGACCCGAGCGCTGAAGGAATCCGGCGCGCACAAGGTCATCAGTGCCGATTGTGGCTGCCTGATGAACATCAACGGCGCACTGGAAAAACAGCAGGAGGCGTTACGCGGCCAGCACCTGGCGAGCTTCCTCTGGCAGCGTAGCGGAGGTGTCGCATGAGCACGCCGACGCTGATTCCGACCGTTGAGGTGCAGGAAGATTTTCGCGCCCGAGCCCACAAGGCCCTGGCCGACACGCAACTGCGAAACAACTTTCGCAGCGCGATGGATTCACTGATGACCAAGCGGGCAACGTCCTTCAGCGATGCCCACGAAAGAGAACACCTGCGTGTGCTGGGCAATGCCGTCCGCGCCCGTGCGTTATCGAAGCTGCCCGACCTGCTCGAGCAACTTGAAAGCAACCTGACCCGCAACGGTGTGAACGTGCACTGGGCGGAAACGGTGGACGAAGCCAATGGCATCGTCCTCTCGATCATCCGCGCTCACGAGGCGCGGCAAGTGATCAAGGGCAAATCGATGGTCAGCGAAGAGATGGAGATGAACCATTTCCTCGAGGCTCGGGACATTGAATGTCTTGAGTCCGACATGGGGGAATACATCGTCCAGCTCGACCACGAGAAGCCTTCACACATCATTATGCCGGCGATCCACAAGAATGCCGGTCAGGTCGCGTCCTTGTTCCACGACAAACTCGGCGTGGAGTACACCAAGGACGTTGACCAACTCATTCAGATCGGTCGCAAGGTATTGCGGCAGAAATTCTTCGAGGCCGACATCGGCGTCTCCGGCGTCAACTTCGCCGTCGCTGAAACCGGCACGCTGCTGCTGGTGGAAAACGAAGGCAACGGGCGGATGTCCACCACCGTGCCGCCGGTGCACATTGCCGTGACCGGCATCGAAAAAGTCGTCGAGAACCTGCGCGACGTCGTGCCGCTGCTGTCGCTGCTGACCCGCTCGGCCCTTGGCCAGCCGATCACCACCTACGTCAACATGATCTCCGGCCCGCGCAAGCCTGACGAACTGGACGGCCCCCGGGAAGTCCATCTGGTCCTGCTCGACAACGGTCGCAGCCAGGCGTTTGCCGATAGCGAATTGCGCCAGACGCTGAACTGCATCCGCTGTGGCGCCTGTATGAATCATTGCCCGGTCTATACCCGAATCGGCGGTCATGCCTACGGCGAGGTTTACCCGGGACCTATCGGAAAAATCATCACGCCGCACATGGTCGGCCTGGCCAAGGTGCCGGACCATCCGAGCGCCTCTTCGCTGTGCGGTGCCTGCGGTGAAGTGTGTCCGGTGAAGATTCCGATCCCGGCTTTGCTGCGGCGGCTGCGGGAAGAAAACGTCAAGGCGCCGGACAGCCCCCATCAGGTGATGCGCGGCCAGGGCAGCAAATACTCGCCCAAGGAACGCTTCATCTGGAACGCCTGGGCTCGACTCAACAGTTCGCCACGGTTGTATCGGCTGTTCGGGTTCCTCGCCACGCGCCTGCGCGCCCTGACGCCCAACAACGTCGGGCCATGGACCCAGAACCACAGCGCCCCCAAACCCGCCGCCCGCTCATTGCATGACCTGGCCCGCGAACACCTGAACCAGCAGGGAGACCGCCGATGAGCGCCAAGGACAATATCCTCGCCAAGCTGCGTAAAAGTCTGACCGGCGCCACGCCCGTTGCCGACAACTTCGACGTCGAGCTGGTGACGCAGACCTACCGCTATGCGCCCGAAGAACGTATCCCGCAATTGCGCAAGCTGATGGAGGCGGTGCACACCGAAATCCACCTGACGTCCGAGGAAGGCTGGCCGACCCTGCTCGCGCAATTGCTGCGCGACCGTCAATTGCCGAGCCTGCTCATCGCCCCGACCACCGCGCACGGGGAAAAAATCACAAAATTCTGGGCGAACAATCCGGACCTGCCAACCCTCAAGGCTTACGACCGCCCGGTAGAAGAGTGGAAAGCCGAGTTGTTCAACGACACCCCCGCCAGCCTGACCGGAACCCTTGGCGCCATCGCCGCCACCGGCAGCCTGATTCTCTGGCCAACCCGGGAAGAGCCTCGACTGATGAGCCTGGTCCCACCGGTGCATTTCGCCCTGCTCAAGGCCAGCGAAATCCGTGACAACTTCTATGAAGTGCAGCAGGAATTCGAGTGGGCCCAAGGCATGCCCACCAATGCCCTGCTGGTATCGGGCCCGTCGAAAACCGCCGACATCGAGCAAGTCCTGGCCTATGGCGCCCATGGTCCGAAGGATCTGGTTGTTTTGATTCTGGAGGACCAATGACCCTTCCGGCCCCTTTTCTACACGACGTCCAACAACTGATCCCGCAGAAACGCCGTTTCGACGATCCGCTGTCGACTTTGGCCTTCGGCACCGACGCCAGTTTCTATCGGCTGATTCCGAAACTGGTGGTACGCGTCGAATCCGAAGATGAAGTGATTGCTTTGCTGAAACTGGCCCAACGCGACCAGGTCCCGGTCACCTTCCGCGCCGCCGGCACCAGCCTGTCCGGGCAAGCCATCAGCGACTCGGTGCTGATTGTGCTCGGGGATAACTGGAACGGGCGCGAGATTCGTGAACAGGGCACGCAGATCCGTTTGCAGCCCGGCGTGATCGGCGCCCAGGCCAACGCCTGGCTGGCGCCGTTCGGGCGCAAGATCGGCCCAGATCCGGCGTCGATCAACGCCTGCAAAATCGGCGGCATCGTCGCCAACAACGCCAGCGGCATGTGCTGCGGCACAGCGCAGAACACCTATCACACCCTGGCCGGCATTCGCCTGGTACTGGCCGACGGCACGCGCCTGGATACCGAAGACGACAGCAGCGTGGCGGCTTTTCGTACAAGCCACGGCGAACTGCTGGAACGCCTCGCGACTCTGGGCCGCGAGACCCGCGCCAACACTGAATTGGCTGCGCGAATTCGGCATAAATATCGTCTGAAAAATACCACCGGCCTGTCACTCAATGCCCTGGTGGACTTCGATGAGCCTGTGGATATCTTGAGCCACCTGCTGGTCGGCTCCGAAGGCACTCTCGGCTTCATCAGTGCGGTGACCTACAACACCGTCATCGACCACCCGAACAAAGCCTCGGCCCTGATCGTCTTTCCCGATGTGGAAACCTGCTGCAACGCCGTCACCGTGCTGAAAAACCAGCCAGTCTCGGCCGTGGAGCTGCTGGACCGCCGCAGCCTGCGCTCGGTGCAGGACAAACCGGGCATGCCGGATTTCGTACAGCATCTGTCGATCAATGCCTGCGCCTTGCTGATCGAATCCCGCGCTGCCTCTTCATCTTTACTGCAAGAGCAACTGGCCCGGATCATGGCCTCGCTGGCCGGTTTCCCGGTGGAAAAACAGGTCGACTTTACCGAGGACCCAAGGGAAAACGCCCGGCTCTGGGCGATCCGCAAAGACACCTTCCCGGCCGTGGGTGCGGTGCGCAAAACCGGGACCACGGTGATCATCGAAGACGTGACCTTTCCGGTGGAACAACTGGCCATTGGCGTACACCGCCTGATCGAGTTGTTCGACAAACATCACTACGACGAAGCGATCCTTTTCGGACACGCGCTGGAAGGCAATCTGCACTTCGTCTTCACCCAAGGCTTCAACAACCCTGAAGAAGTCGCACGCTACCAGGCGTTCATGGATGACGTGGCGCAGTTGGTGGCGGTGGAGTTCGGCGGCTCGCTGAAAGCCGAACACGGCACCGGGCGCAACATGGCACCGTTCGTCGAACTGGAATGGGGCAGTGACGCCTATCAATTGATGTGGCAGCTCAAACGCCTGCTCGATCCCAACGGCATCCTCAACCCGGACGTGGTGCTCAGCGAAGACCCGCAGATCCACCTCAAACACCTCAAACCGCTGCCGGCCGCCGATGAGATTGTGGATAAGTGCATCGAGTGCGGTTTCTGCGAACCGGTGTGTCCGTCCAAGGACCTGACCTTGAGCCCGCGCCAGCGCATCGTGATCTGGCGGGATATCCAAGCCAAGAAACGCGCCGGCACGGACACCACCGAACTGGAGCGTGCCTACCAATACCAGGGCATCGATACCTGTGCCGCCACGGGCCTGTGTGCACAACGTTGCCCGGTAGGCATCAATACCGGCGAACTGGTGAAAAAACTGCGCAGCCGTGACGCAACAAAGACGAAAACCGCCAACTGGATTGAAGGAAATTTCGCCACCACATTGCAAGGCGCACGCTTCGCCCTCCACGTCGTCAACGGTGCGCGCATGCTGCTGGGCGCGCCCCGCCTGGCGAAACTGTCGGCCTCGTTGACGCGGCTGTCCAAAGGCCAAGTCCCACAGTGGACCAACGCCATGCCCCAGCCGGAAAAGGCCATCCGTTTCAGCCCCGCCGTGTCGGACGAACGGCCGAGAGTCGTGTACCTGGCGGCGTGCGTGTCGCGGGTCATGGGCCCGGCGGCAGCGGACAAGGAGCAGATGTCGCTGTACGACAAGACCCGCGGCCTGCTGGAAAAGGCCGGTTATCAGGTGGTCTTTCCAGACAATGTGGACAGCCTCTGCTGCGGCCAACCCTTTGCCTCCAAAGGCTACACCGAACAGGCCGAGCACAAGCGCCAGGAACTGATCGGCGCCCTGCTGCACGCCAGTCGCGGCGGGCTCGACCCCATCTACTGTGACACCAGCCCCTGCACATTGCGGCTGGTCCAGGACCTTGGCGACGTGCGCCTGGACCTGTATGACCCGGTGCGCTTCATCCGTACCCACTTGATGGATCGGCTCGACTTCATTCCCCAGGAGGCGCCCATCGCCGTGCACGTCACGTGCAGCACGCAGCACCTTGGCGAAAGCCAGGCGCTGATCGACCTGGCGCGCAAGTGCAGTAAAAACGTGGTCATCCCGGAAGGCATCCATTGTTGCGGTTTCGCCGGCGACAAGGGCTTCTCCACGCCAGAGCTGAACGCCCACTCGCTGCGCTCACTGAAGGACGCGGTACAGCATTGCAGCGAAGGGATTTCCACCAGCCGCACCTGTGAGATCGGTCTTACCCAACACGGCGCAATTGACTACCACGGGTTGGTGTATCTGGTGGACCGTGTCACCCGCTCCAAGCCCGTCAACGGTGAGGACCTTGCGATGGGACTCGAAGAAAAATCGAATTCCTGCGCGTCGCTGTAGTCACTTGAATAGGCCCGGCTGCGCTGGGCCATCCACTGACTCGGCCTGGCCGCCACTGTCCAGCGGCACCGAGACCATACGTTCAAGGAGATACACATGAAGCGCACCGCACTTGCTGGCTTGTTCATTTCCGCTGCGATGTTGGCCTCTCCGGTGTTTGCAGATAGCCAGGCAGACCTTTGCCAAATAAATCTGCAAAAAATCAAGGACGCCAAGGTCAGCAGCGAGCAAATGAGTGAAAGCATGAAGTCTGACATCGATGCCACTGTCCAACAGGCCACCGCTGCCAAGGCCAAAGGTACCGAGCAAGGCACGAAGGAATGCATCTCGCTGACCACCCAAGCTCTTCAGAAACTGCAGAACAACACCAAAGGCGATCAGCAGTAATGTCGCGTCCGGCCAACCTTCGGGTTGGCCTCAGTCGCGGATTGGCGTACACTGCAAATGCCTGCCACTCCTCCAGCTTCATGGAGCGACAGGTTCGGGGCCGTTTAGGATTCGACGCCGGTTGCGAAACTTTAGGTGCATGCCGAGTTGGTAACAGAACTCGTAAATCCACTGTTGCAACTTCTATAGTTGCCAATGACGAAAACTACGGCCAGGAATTCGCTATCGCTGCGTAAGCAGCCTTAGACCTGAGCTTCTGGTACCTTCGGGTCCAGCAATCATTAGGGGATGTCTGTAAACCCAAAGTGATTGTCATATAGAACAGAATCGCCGTGCAGTACGTTGTGGACGAAGCGGCTAAAACTTACACAACTCGCCCAAAGCACCCTGCCCGTCGGGTCGCTGAGGGTTAACTTAATAGACACGGCTACGCATGTAGTACCGACAGCGGAGTACTGGCGGACGGGGGTTCAAATCCCCCCGGCTCCACCAAATAAGTTAAACAAATCAGGCACTTAGCGTTTATCGCAAGTGCCTTTTTTGTGCCTGAATGGGTGGTTTTGGCTCGGTTATGCCAGCTTTATGACAGCCTGCTTACCCGTGAAGCCTATCCTTGGCTGTCGCCTTTGCCTCAACAACCGACAAAACGTTTTCCGTCGTTTTTCCGGTTTGAAAACGCGCCACAGCGGTCTGTCAGGGGTATTAAATCTGTGTCGGCTTACACACAGAGACCCACACATGCCGACACATGCCCCCAAGAGATACCTGATCAGTCACACCTCTCTGCAGCACTGCTTTGACAAGAGCCGCTCCGGCCTCGAAAAGCTGCGCGAAACCGATCCCAGCTTCCCGCGCCCCATCAAATTTGGCCCGAGCAAACAGGCTGGCGTTTACTTCGTCGTCACGGAGGTGGAGGCCTGGCTGGAGAGTAAGATCAGCGAACGCGATGGCGTCACTCAGGATCTCTTCAAGAGAGATGAACAATGACCACACACGAGCAGATCACGCCATTCTTGGCAGAAATGCCCGAACCGGCACGTGCCTCATATCTGAGCCCAGGAATTGCGCCAAAGCCACTCCCGTGTGAATTAACGAGGGTCATGCCCTGGCATGACGAGCTACTGCCAGCCGATCTGCGGGAATATGTGCGTGATGTCGCTGAACGCACCCAGTGCCCGCCAGATTTTATTGGAGTCGCACTCGTGGTCGCTGTCAGCGCCGTGGTCGGGCGCAAATTTACCATCCACCCGAAACAGCACGATGATTGGATAGTCGTTCCCAACCAGTGGGGCGTCATCATCGGTCGGCCATCAGCGATGAAATCGCCAGCACTCAAACAGGCACTTCGTCCACTGCATACCCTGGAATCCAGGGCGCGAGAACAGTACGGCCTGGCTGAGGCCGAGCACAAGGCCTGCAGCGAGCTGCTCGAAATGGAGCGCAACGCCGCCAAGGTCAAGGCAAAAAAACTTCTCGGTAGCGGCGACAAGAACGCGGCTTTGGCGGAACTGAACAGACTTTCCAGCGACATGCAGGCTCCAGTCCTGCGCCGGTACATCATCAACGACTCAACTGTCGAGAAACTCGGCGAGCTGCTTAACGAAAACCCGAACGGCCTGCTGCTCGTGCGTGACGAGCTGGGGGGTTGGCTGGCGACGATACAGAGTGAGGACGGTTCTGTTGCGCGAGCGTTCTACCTGGAATGTTTCGATGGCAACGGCTCATTCACCTACGACCGCATTGGGCGCGGCACCATTTTCATTGAGTCATGCTGTTTATCCTTGATCGGCGGCATTCAACCGTCACGAATCGCATCGCTGGTGCGCGCCGCAATCAGCGGAGAATTGGATGACGGCCTGATTCAGCGCCTGCAACTCGCCGTTTATCCCGACGATGTCCGCGAATGGCGTCTGGTGGACCGCTGGCCGAACAAAGCCGCCACTGAGCGCGTGGATTGGGTTATAGAGCAACTCGACCAAATACCCGATGAGCCTAGTTCTGCACTCAGGTTCAGCCCGGAGGCACAGGAGATATTTAACGCTTGGTATACCCGTCACATGCAGGAAAGCCGGAGGGAAGAATTACATCCAGCATTGCAATCCCACTTCCTAAAAATGCCGCAGACCATTGCCGGATTAGCACTTCTATTCGAGCTTATCGGCGGAGGGCAGCAAGTGGTCAGTGCAGAGGCTGCTACCCGAGCAATTGGCTGGGCAGCCTATCTGATGAGCCATGCACAGCGGTTGTACGGTGCAGCAATTAACGCCCCACTACTAGGGGCCCGGTTGCTCCTGGAGCGTCAGCAGAAATTACCCGAGCCGTTTACCGCACGAGAGGTGCGCCAGAAGGACTGGACGGGATTGGGCTCGCAGGACGCCGTGAATAATGCGCTCGCAATTCTGGTTGAACACGACTTCATCGTTGGCTACGAGGTTGCCGGTGAGAAAGGTGGCCGCCCATCGACGCGATATGTCTGGCGAAATACATAGCCTCGTCCCAGCTTATTTACTCAAAAGGACGGTAGGTCGACCTACAAAACCTACGAAACTTGGTTCTGTAGGTTTCGTAGGTAGCCCCTCCATGGTTGGGAGGAATAATCTGCACTCTTATTGTTTACACGAATTCCACAGGCAAAAATATAAATTTGCCAGCGGCGACTAACGGCCGATTCTGTTGAAAAAGTCGGTCTGCCCAAACTGCCTGATCATTGACTGGTGAAAACGCCTTTTTTGCACGCTGCTACGTAAAATTCGAGTCTGGAAGCCTCTGCCAAAAGTAAAGATTTCAATCTCGGACGCGTATTTTTTGATGCGCAAACCATGGCCGACTTTTTCAACAGAATCGGCCAGGAGCAGTCACTCAGTGTCTACAAAACCAGGAGCGATTCAGCCCTCGGCACCGAGCAAGATGGTGTCGATGCGGATTATCACAACGGGTCTATAGCGCATCTGAGGATGCCGATTTGAATAGAGAAGGCTTAGAGCTGGACATCACCGAAATCGACCGCATGGCCTATTCGGACCAGATCCTTTCAGGATTTCACGATCATTCATTATCATTCCCATGCTGAAAACCGTCAGTTGGCCACGGGCATCCTTCAGGACTAATTTACGCCCCCCTTAATTGGTGCCTATGCAGATGGCCCTTAAGAAACCGTACGACGCTTTTTGATGTAATTTTCAATAATGATCACTAATTCTTTATTTCTGGCCAACTCATGTCGCCTCCCCATCCGCTGTAAAAAAATCTGCATAGCAACGACTGCCAGGAAAACGAACGGAAGATAAAATAGATACGTAACGTAATTTGCAAGCAAAAGAAATAGAGACCCCATGAACACAAAGGTAGCGGTGAGAGTAGTAGAGTTATCGACCTGAGATGACAGCCTTTCATTGTGGATTTTTAAAAAATGAACGACCTCCTCCCATTGACCCACACTGACTTCCTTATTTCTCAATCGCGGTATGTCATCAAGCTCCGTCTCAAAAACCCTGTAAAAATCCATCTCTTCATCAAAGTACTCTTCAGCTCTCGGCGACTCCGAGACTAAAATAATCTCACGCCATTTTGGCTTTTTCGGCCAGGTCTCAGCAATAAACTCCGCACGTTTTGTACCATAGCGAGTAATGACATCTTCAAATATAGTTTTCATTAGTACTTGGATCTGATGGCTGGAGGTGACTATAGTGTACTGTTATCGCTGATGCAGAACTGACCCTGCTGCCGACTTGACGTCGTTCCCTACCCGAGCAGCGATGGCCGCAAGTTGTGTAGCAAACTCAAAAATCTCTGTAGTTACGTATTTCAAATGATGACTGGTATCATAGGCGATCCAGTTTGTAGAGTTACCTATCAATTTACCTACGCTACATTGCTTAATCATGGCATCACCCCAACTAAAATTAGGGTGCTTATAATGAACAGATTGCACAACATCGACTGCGAGCTTTTGACTTTGAGCAAAGCCGTCATCACCCTGCACCGAATGGCCGCGCACTACATAAAATCCGTTGTTTATGGTGTGCCGAATCTTGACGTTCATATGAGGTGCGATATTGTCTGAGGAACGGGGATTTCGTACCCCGTAATCACCGAAATACAGTGACGCAGTAGGATTTGCCGATAAAAAACCTTTCCAGACAATCATCTCTTTACGGTGAATGATTCCACTTGAATCGCGTTCCTTTACCGCTTTTTCAATGGAGTCTGGGATCGAGCTCGCACTCATTATAACGGTGCTAAAACCAAGGCTTTTCATGTGACTATACGCAGTTTCAACAGTCTCCATGAGCTCTTGCATCGGAATCTTTGTCACATCTCCAATGTCGATAAGTACAGGCGTCTGCTCCTCGTTAATACCTGTCGTTAGAATCATATCTTCGACAATTTCGTCAAGGTGATCCAGATCCCCTAAATCTTCAATTGCCAAACTATCTAACCGAATGCAAAAAACTGCGGTTTCAGCGAGTACGATTGATCTTATAGTCTCTCGATACTCCGCTGATTCCCATCGGTCATAACCGATCAGTGGGCAGACGATTACCCCCAGATCTTTGAGGCTTTGGCATACATAGCTAAGAACCTGCTCTCCGCCTTCAGTCGTAAAGCTGGTTGGCCATTGGGAGACATCCAGGAAAACACGCTTGCCTCTGAATATTTCAGCGATTTTATGCGCACGCGCGTCGAGATACTCTTCATACGGGGTGGAGCTATTTTTCTTAGCTACTTCTAACGATCTGCCTTCAAGCTTGGTAATTTCAAATATTGGAGTGCATCGGGACAATGAAGCCTTATCTAGTTTTTTGAAATACGTCAGTGCTTCTAGCTCGCCGCCTTTTGCTCGAACAATAGGATAATACTGATTGTTCATTTTTCACCTCATGGATTTAGAAGTTGAGACCGGACCATGCCCTGGCCGATAAGGTCAGTAAACTGATTATAGTTACCAGCCTCTTTCCTGAGGCGCCCAGCTACAATAGCTGGGTGAATCTTCAACTCTCTAGCGAGTGCAATAATTGTCTCTCTGCTTGGCTTTAGGTACGCATCGGTGCGCTTCCACATAGACCTAGGGATGAATGAGTCTCTTGCTATCCTATTAGCCTCAGATTCTCGCTTGTCGGTGCTGGGGTGCTCCAGGTCATCAAGAATAGCTTCATTGGTGTCGTCGATATGCTTCCACACATGAACCAGCTCATGCACTAAGGTAAACCAAAAATTATCGATCCTGTCATACCTGAGCGTCAAAGCTATGATGGGTGTTCCATCTAACTCTTTCAGCGCTGCACCATCAAGCATGGTACCTTTTAGTTGAGGTTCGATCACAACAGCAATACCATGATTTTTGAGCAAATCTATTGCCATTCGAGGGCCGTCCTCAAATCGGCTAAGCTGAACAACCTGCTTGATCAATGCATCTCCGATTTTTTGCTGGTCATATTCCGGAAGTTGATCTTTAATTTCTCGGCTCTTTTGTATGACCCTCGCAAGCCACGCATATAGCGCATGTGTAGTAGTAGGCGTGGCTGAATCGCCGGAAAGCGTACGACGGAATGCGACTCCACTCTCCTGCAAGCCCATATCACTAATAAAGCCTTGAACCATTTCCTCAACGGTCTTCTTTGCTTTACTCGTAATATTGTCAATCCAGCCCCTGGCGACCATTTCTTTGATAGGAAATTTGGCCCAGTCTACCGTTGCTTTAGAATGGCTATTTTCAACCTCATCTAGTCCGACTAAGGTGTCAGCCGATATACCTAGGCCTATCGCTAACGACCTTATCATTGGAACCGTTAGCGGCCGCTTCCTTGCTAAGACTTCGGATACTCTGCTACGAGTTCCAAAATAAGGAACCAAATCTGCTTGCTTCAAACCTTTTTCAGCCATCCGAAAGAGAATAGCATCAATGGGGTCAGGTGCTTCTACTGGGTATTTTTGCTTTTCGTAATCTTCAATCAGTACTGAAAGCAACTCTAGCCGATCACTTTCTTCCGAGCCGAGAGTTGGAGTTGAAACAATTAGTGAGTGCACTTCATTGAAGTATTCGAGGTATTGCTCCTCAGTTTTAATGATTTTTAGATTAAGCATGTTCATAGTTTCTTCACTATCGCAGTGATGATTGCAATACCTTGAGCAAACGCGACCTTTAGTTCTAGGAGCATGCTTGATTCGCAGATAGAGAATAGAAAGGTATCTTCGGCAGTGGCAAAGGCAGTCGGGTACTGTTCCAGTATCTCAGCTGGGACCTTCCACCCAGCATGGCTAACCTCGCTTACCCAAACGCTCAGCCACCTCCTGATTTGCTCGCTTTCCTCTTGAAGAGGCGGCAGCTTTTCTCTACCAAGCAGTCTCATAATCGTCGCTATGTTCCCAATTTGGTAACAAATTATCCCATCGCCTGCATGAGGTCAACAAAATGTTCCCAAATCGTGAACAACCAGATGCGTGCGCGCGACGCGGTGCGTTCGGACAATGCATTTCACTTATAGAGATGACCCTGAGCGACCTGCCAGGATGGGAAGTCTTGGGCGATGGCGCCAATCGCTTAAGCGTTAGCAACGGGGGCCGAGCTCGCAAAAGTGCAAAGTGGATGAGCCTCAGCTTCTGGCCGATATCTACCTATCGATCTATGCTGCAATCAAGGACGCAGCCGTCGTCGTCATCTGTTGCACATTCGTTGAACACACCCTTTCCCTCAGCGAGTAGGTCGTCATCTATCGACCATTTGTTGTCACACTGCGCGCCTGACGAATGCCTTCAGACCCTCTGTTGTCATCCGTCGTCGATCCGCCGCTGTCATACGACACATTGTAACTGTGAAAGCCCCTTAGTCCCGGGACTGTAGCGACGACACTTCCTCGATACCCCTTACCTGGACGACGACACCCCTTTACAACACCCCTTAACCTGCACAAGACGCCCTGAAAAACCTGCACCCCAGCAACCATGCGGGTTGCAGCAGCAACACCTCTTCACGACACCCCTTACCTGGGCGACACCACCGCTTTACGACACCCCTTCACCTGTACAAGACACCCTGAAAAACCTGAAACCCAGT
Source organism: Pseudomonas sp. H1_F01 (assembly GCF_054681425.1). Taxonomy (NCBI): domain Bacteria; kingdom Pseudomonadati; phylum Pseudomonadota; class Gammaproteobacteria; order Pseudomonadales; family Pseudomonadaceae; genus Pseudomonas; species Pseudomonas sp. H1_F01. Next base: position 5,888,622 of record NZ_CP162823.1, read on the forward strand.
AACCATGCGGGCTACAGCGGCAACACCTCTCCACGACACCTCTTCGGCCAAAATCGGCAGATTCTCTCTATGTGAGGTGAACCGTCAGACTCCCATAAGCAATAGAGGTAGTGTGAGCATGCTTTTTTGAAAAACACGTGTCGCGAAGCGGATATGAGCGGTGCGTCGGTTGCCCTCGAATTCAATCAGCCAGGTACCGGCGGCAAGGGATTTGAGGAGGATGAAATCCTTGGGATTGGCACAACGGGTGAGAAGCTGAAGCCAGTGCAAATTTTCAGCCCAGAAGGAGCAAGACATGGACTCGATTGAGCTACTGGTTTATGCGGTCATCGGCGTGGTCGGCACGCTGGGGGTGGCTGCGGTGATTGGCTACAAGGTCGCAGATCATCTCGACAAGAAGCATCACACCGACTGATTTTGCAGCACATCGGCAGATGCGCATGGTGGTGGCTTGGGATTCGCCAGTGCTCGGGTAACGTTCAGACATGTGCCAAGTCCAGCAGGTTCACGTCATGAGCAAAGTTAAGTGCCCGTGCTGCAAGAAGATGATGGTTCCGAAGGTGGTCACCAGCGCGCCGTTCTACATCAATGGAATACCCGTGGGCGGCCGTGACCCGGAGTCGTCCGTATGCCCCTTCTGCCTGTCGCAGAAGTGGATGCTCACCGAACATCAGGCTCAGGCTGCCGGCAAGGCCAATTCCGAGTTCTACGGCATCATGGTTCTCGCCTTGGTGAACATCGTTGCGTTCGCCCGTTTCGGCGAACTGGCGGGCGGTATGACGCTTGCGGTGTCAGTCGCAAGCTTCTCCTGCGCGCCAGAATTATCAGGGCATTGCTACGGCACCTGGGCCGTTAGACGAGCCAGCGCATTCCAGGCGACCGGAATGCTACCCAGGCGACGAATACAGCCTGGGTAGAATTCGTAAAGGATGTCACTGCTGCTCGACAGTGCGCAAAACTGCGTCGCTACTTGATCATTTCATCGCGGATTTAAGCGCTGTGGTGGTACTGAACCCTGCATGGCGAGCGGTTGCCCTAATGCCCTGGCCAGCGCCAAGCAGCTCACTAACGCGCTCATGCAGCCCCTTTTCAGGCGGACCGTTGTAAACACCTGAAAATTTTGCCCCTCCTAAGGGGAAGGTTGGCAGTTCGAACCTGCCCTGGGACACCATATAATCTAAGGCTTCCAGCGTTTTTTTGGTTACTCTCTTGCTTCTCATGGGTGCAGAGCGGGTGCAAAAAATGGCTCAGGCATTAAAAAGCCCCACCGAGGCTCAACCTGGTGGGGCTTTTTTGTATCGCACTAAATCAAGGAATGGCGACCGAGAGGCCTGAGTTCGGCCCCGGCGGTAGACCGAGGACTGTGTCTATACCTGTTGACGCACGCAGATCGTCGAGAAGTTGCTGTGGGTGGAATTTTTTTCCGATGATTGCTTCCGACTCTCGCCGGGGATTTTCGGAGTGACGCGCACGATAGGCAATGAGGTAAGGGATATCTTCAGACAACGCTTTTAAGCACAGACCCCTGATGTAAAAGCGATTGAACTCGCCCTCCGCTAGAGTTTGTGGCGCTGTATGCGGGATTAAGGCTTGTGTAAACCCACCGGTGGGCTTCCTGCGACTCTCGTGGCTTTTGAGAAGTCGTCGATCTCGAATCTGACTTTCTAGCCAAGAATCGGTCTGATTTTTGGCTGCTTCCATTAGCGTGTCAGGCCAAACTCGCAATCCTTCCTCATTCAAGCGCTGGCTCGGATAGAGGCTTCCTCTGTCCAAATCAAATGTGACTTCTTGGACCATATTTGCGCGAACATCCGCACCCATGTCCCTGTATTCAAGACCCATGATTACTTCCCTTCATAGTCCATCGCGGGCAATACCTAGCCCTCTTGAGTAAAGGCGTGGCGTCCATCCGCCAGCCTAAACATCGTCCCTGCGTCACCACTCCGGCGCAGTCAATTCGACGCTAGCACTTTGATGGCGCAATCTTCAACAGACGCAGATCAATGCAACTCAGGGAAGTGCTGCAAATCGTCTCCTAAGACGCGGTGGCGTCGCGGATTCTCAATACAGTGGTGGTGGAGCATTTGGCGTGCCGAGCCGTTGCGCGAATCCCCAGGCCGGCGCTGAGCAATTCGGAAACTCTCTTGTGAAGATCCTCGTCAACTGGCCGGCCCTGATATTTGCCGGCAGCTTTCGCTTTCTCGATGCCTTGGGCCTGGCGTTCGCGGCGCTGCTCGTAATCCTTGCGCGCGATCGCGGCCATCATCTCCACCAGCATGGAGTTGATCGCCCCCAACATCCGGCCGGTGAACTCGTCCCCCTTGGTGTCCTGCATTCCTTGGTGGCTGGTCGGCAAGTCGAGCGCGACGATGCGCAAGCCCTTGGAGTCGATCGCAGCCCTGAGCTTCTGCCAATCCTCCACAGGAAGGCGCGAGAGGCGATCTATCGACTCCACCAGCAGGACGTCACCCTTGCGCGCATCTTTGAGCAGGCGCAGCAGCTCAGGCCGATCTGCCGACGCGCCGCTGGCGTTCTCCAGGTACACGCTCGCGATCACCTTGTTGTGGTCGGTGGCGAATTGCTCGAGCGATGCCCGGGCGCGGCCGGCGTCCTGCTCTTCGGTCGATGCTCTGAGGTATGCGCGGATGAACATGAGGTGCTGTCCGTATCAGTTAAGGTGTTCTACTAACACTGTTGCACTTTGAGTGTTACTTATCAAGCGGAGAGGGCAAATAAACCCGAATTTTCGCGTATCAGCTCAGGCATACCCAAAAAACGCCGCAGGTTTGCGAAAACCCACGGCAATACAGCCAGCAAAATTATTTCCCTACGAAGTAGAGCGCCCTGCCCTGATTGAAGATTGCCGCAGGGATCGAGTTTTTCTTCAGCCGCTGGCCAGGGTGGTAGATGTAGATCCACTCAGGCAGGTATTGCGATGCAAGCAGCATGGCTTCCGAAGTCGTCATGTCGTTCTTGTAGGCATCAAGTGCGAACTGGTTGTCACGGATGAAGATCGGCCCGTAGCTGAGTGGCGATTTAAGAAAGCTCGGCGATTTAGCAACCTCATCACTGTATGGAATCGGCCTCTCCGCGTAGCTATCTGACAGGGATGCATAGCCGCGGGCATGGCCATCAGGATATTTGCCCGTCTGCATTGGTAGCTTCGAAAGTCCATTGGCAAAAACCTTCTTACGAGCATCTTCGACCTTACGCAATGTATGAGCAGAGGCCCCGTCCGGCGAGCTTGCCTGGTCAGCGGGCACCCAAGCGACAACCTGAGTTGTGCGCGCCGGATCACTCGACCCACCCAAGAGCATCAAACCCAAGTTAACTGCCTCTGCTGCGCCGCCACTCAAACCTGTAGGTGGAGATGCAAAGCCTACGGCGCTTAATCCAGCATCCCCAAGCACTGCCCCAGAGCGGCCAACAGGGCTAGCTCCATCAGCGGCCCCCGAAAGCTCGATTGGAACGTCCCGCTGCCCGGAAATCCCCATGGAGGTCAGAACATGCATAGCATCCGACCATTTTTCTCTCGGTACATCCTTTGGCTCAGGAAGCGGCACAGTCCTAGCTCCCGGAGTGCCAGAACACCCAACCAGAAGGGCTACTGTCGCTGCCAGCAAACCGATTCGGACCGTTGTTGATTTGTTACCCATAGCTCCACTCCCTGTTTTGATTGCCACAGCTTACGAAGGCCATCAGGAAACCCAATGGCATAAGCCTTGAGCTCCGTAGGCTTGGGATTTCCAGAGCCTGGCATATGGTGTCACGCAACCTCATGCATGCGGAGCAACACCATGGAGTTTCGTCACTTAGGCAATGGACAGACTTTCCCGCCTGTAGCACCGAACGGACGGATTTATGCCGTCCCTGTCCCCCAAGAAAACCAAGTAGAAGTTTTCTGCCTGACATCTGAAGGCATTGTTGGAAGAGGCGTTACGGCCAAGTGGGCTGAGATCAGAGGCTTCTATTACGATGACGAGTCCTGGGAAATCATGCTGCGCAATTACATCGGAAAGGGAATGCGTTTCCGCCGGGGTGTGCCCTGTGGAATCGTCGAAGACGGTTGCGAAACACTCAAAACAAATATCCAAGGGTTCGCAATTCCAGTTTGCGTAATGAACCGCATCGCATACGAGCAGAAAAAACTGCAGCAGACCTGAAGGGCCCTTGAGTTTTACAGAGCTACCAGACTCACATCACGTTGCGGCCCCACCCCTGGCAGGGAGTTTTCCGCCTTTTGATTTCCGTCGCTTTTGTTGCGTGAAAACGAAACACACGCTGAACAGCCGCCCGTAGGCTATCCGTGTAGTTGAAAGGGACACGGATAATGACCAAAAACAAAGTTAACCGCTGCCTGCACAAGCAGGAAACCAGGTCGGAAGACAACGCTTTTCCAGCAAGCCGGGGTCGATTAGTAGTTACGCCCCCCTGCGCGCAATCGCAAATCCTGATCAGTCAGGAATAACCACACATGCGCTATGTGACCGTAAGGAAATTCGCCAGCGAGTCTGGCTACACAGAAGATGCGATCCGCTCGAAGATCCGTGACGGGATTTGGCGGCTCGGAGAGATATGGATCAAAGCTCCGGATGGCCGGACGCTTCTCGATATTGAGGGATATGAGTCATGGGTAGAGGCGGGCGGGGAGTTCGGGCAGTCTCCGATTCGAGCATCGAAATCACGTTCATGTATCGGGGCGTCAGGTGCCGCGAGCGGATCACGCTCAAGCCCACCTCCACTAACCTGAAAAAAGCGGAGCAGCACAAGGCGGCGATCGAGCATGCGATATCGATCGGCACCTTCGATTACTTGGTGACGTTTCCAGGCTCTGCCCGGGCTGCGAAGTTCGCGCCCGAAGCGTCCCGAGAAACGATGAGCGGGTTTCTGACCCGCTGGCTCGAGGCAAAGAAAAAGCACGTTGCGAGCAGCACCTTCGACGGCTACCGAAAGCTGGTCACCTTGCGATTGATCCCAGCCTTGGGCGACACAATGCTGATTGACCTAAAACGCAAGGCTGTGAGGGATTGGCTCGATCCCCTCGAAGTGAGCAACAAGACGCTCAGCAATATCCAGAGCTGTCTCCGCTCTGCCTTGAACGATGCGACCGAGGAAGAGTTGATTGAGCAAAACCCATTGGCGGGCTGGACCTATTCCCGGAAGTCTGCGCCGCCGAAGGAAGATGACGTCGATCCATTTAGCTCTGAGGAGCAGCAAGCGGTGCTGGGCGCCCTCTCCGGCCAGGCGCGCTACATGATGCAGTTCGCCCTATGGACCGGCTTGCGAACCAGTGAATTGGTGGCGCTAAACTGGGGCGACATCGACTGGCTGCGCGAAGAAGTGATGGTTACCCGCGCCATGACCCAGGCCTCCAAAGGAAATGCGGAAACCACGAAGACAGCCGCTGGGCGCCGAAGCGTAAAACTGCTCAAGCCAGCCATGGAAGCACTGAAGGCACAGAAAGCCCACACGTTTCTTGCGGACGCTGAGGTATTTCAAAACCCGCGCACGCTCGAGCGCTGGGCAGGCGATGGGCCGATTCGGAAAACAATGTGGGTGCCGGCGATGAAAAAGGCTGGGGTTCGGTACCGGCGCCCTTACCAGACGCGGCACACCTATGCGTCGATGATGTTGTCAGCCGGCGAACATCCGATGTGGGTGGCCAAACAAATGGGGCATACCGATTGGACGATGATTGCCCGCGTGTACGGTAGGTGGATGCCCCCTGAAATGGATAATAGTGGGACAAAGGCAGTAGAACGGTTCTCGGATAGCCAAAATGAAATCTTACTAACGGTAAAGGCATAACGCTATCGTTGAGGTATAGTCCGCCATTCCGACGTCAGGATGGGAAGCCGATGAGTCACCGCGTAGTTGAACTGCATTGCATTATGCCGATAAAGAACATTCCATCGGTGCTGCAGTACGGAATTCTCAGCCATGAGAGAGCCTCGAAGCTTCCGCACTCGTCGGTGGCAAAGCAAGAGATCCAAGATAGGCGCGTGGGTAAGACCGTGCCTAATGGATTGCGCCTGCACCAGTACGCGAATCTCTACTTTTGCGCACGGAATCCGATGCTATACCTGCGGAAACCTAATCACCCCGACCTATGCGTAGTCCAAGTCAGTCGTCGTGTCCTCGACCTGCAGAATGTGGTCATCACCGATCAGAATGCCGCGTCAAACTGGGTACGGTTTTATTCCTATCCAGAGGGGTTGAGATGGATCAATTTTGACTATGTATTCGCAGACTCCTGGCAAGACGCTGATGAACGTATTGGATGGCAAAAAAAGGCTGCGAAATGCGCGGAAACACTGGTGCCTGGAGTAGTGGCCCCCGAATTCATCACAGGGTTCTACACTTGCGATGCTGGAGCCAAGGCAAGGGTTGAGGCCGTCCTCGCTCAACAGAACAATGGGCTAGCAGTGACGTTGAATTCTCATCTTTTTTTTAGGTGAATAGTGTGATCAAAGTTCTGATAGGAGACATGTTCCAGAGCAACGTGCAAACGTTGGTTAATACTGTGAATTGTGTTGGTGTAATGGGCAAAGGTGTTGCGCTTGAATTTAAAAAGCGCTGGCCTGGCCTCATGCAGGACTATGAAAAACGATGCGCCCAAAAGCTGGTAAAACCAGGGATTCCTTACATATATAACGACATGTTCGGAACTTCGATTGTAAACTTCCCCACCAAAGATCATTGGCGTTCAGCATCGCGTTTGGCTGACATCGAGAAAGGCCTAGAAATTTTTTTAGAACACTATAAAGCATGGAACATCACTTCCGTAGCATTCCCTCCTCTCGGATGTGGGAATGGCGGCTTAGAGTGGGAGCTAGTAGGACCTATTATGTATAAAACACTTTCAAGAATAGACATACCAGTGGAAATGTATGCTCCATTTGGCACTCCCGCCAATCAGCTAAGCCCAGACTTTTTAAGCCCTTCACAGTCTCGATTGTTTAGCGAAGCTGACCATAAAGGCTCTAAAAACCAGAAAATAAATGACAACTGGTTCGTACTGCTCGAAGTTCTTTATCAGCTTGAAAATCAACAATTTTCGCCAAAAGTGGGAAGAACAATTTTCCAAAAAATATGCCACGCGATAACTGCGCTAGGCGTAGAAACAGAACTTGATTTCAAGAAGGCTAGCTATGGCCCTTTTTCTGACCAAGTAAAAAAACTACTCGGGACGTTAGCCAATGCAAATCTGATAGCCGAGAGTCAGTTGGGACGCATGAACACCTTATCGACTGGACCAGAGTATCTAAAGGCGAGAGAAAAACGTCAGGATATCCTTACGGCTAACATGTCTAAAATCCATAAAACTGTTGACCTGTTTAGTCGTATCAAAAACACTGAGCAGGCTGAAGAAGTAGCTACTGTGTTCTATGCGGTTAGCAAATTGAAAGATGAGCAAAAGGTAGCAATTGTGCCCGAGCGTGAGGTCTTCGACTTTGTCCTATCTTGGAAAAAAGCTTGGGATAATGACGCGAAGCGGGAAGCAATTGCTTCAGCTATTCGAAGCTTGTCCATGCTTGGCTGGATTCGGGTTAGCTCAAGCGACTGTCTTCCTCTGGTTGAGATGACCGAGGAAGAATTCTGCTTTTCTTAATGACAGCTTTTCGCCAGCCTTGAAGCTAGAAGCCCCGTACTAGCTGCCATAGACGGGGGTTCAAATCCCCCCGGCTCCACCACTTCATCATCTAAAGACGTCCACGGACGTCTTTTTTTGTGCCATACCAAAACTCTCCCACGCCTGCTCCCGCCCCTGCGCGTCTCCAACCCAAGAGTATGGCCGGAGGGAACGACCCACGTCGTACCGGCCACCGAGACCGGCATCACGCCATTGATGGCATACACCAGTTGCCCTTCGGCATGCCGATGCGAAGCCACTATGTCCCCATGACCGTAGTTACCGGCCAACGTCGCCAGGGCTGTACACGCAGCCCTGTCAGCAAGGCACCGCAGCGCTCATCACGCTGAGCAGCCCCAGGCGCGATGCGTGATTGACGGCGCTTGTCACCGCCTTGAGGGACGCCAGCAAACTACTGCCGTCGCGCGCGGCGCCAAATAGCAGCCGGTTATTCACGCGAATCTCGACATAGGCAAGTGCTTCGGCCTGAGCCCCATCGCGAGCAGCGTGCTCATGATAATCGGCGATATCGAAGTGAACGCCACGCTGGGCAAATGCATCGACCAGCGCCGCCAGCGGACCGTTGCCCTCACCGCTGAGGTCGAACTTGGTGCCCCCCACGTCAAGCACACCCTCCAGGTAAGTCACAGCGCCTTCACTGACCAATTTAGGCTGCAACAACGTGTAGGGCGTGCCCTCATCCAGATAGTGCCGGGAAAAGCACGCAAGGATCATCTCGCTACTGATCTCCTGGCCCGATCCATCCGCCTCTTGCTGGACCAGGGTGCTGAACTCCATCTGCAACCGGCGCGGCATCACGACCCCATGCTGTTCAAGCAGATAGGCCGCGCCGCCTTTGCCGGATTGGCTATTGACGCGAATGACCGCCTCATAACTGCGCCCCATATCCGCCGGATCAATAGGCAGATAAGGCACTTCCCAGAAGCCATCGGGATTGGCCTGGCGCACTGCAAAGCCTTTCTTGATCGCGTCCTGATGCGACCCTGAAAAGGCCGTGAACACCAACTCGCCCGCGTAAGGATGGCGAGGATGCGTGGGCAGCTGATTACAGTATTCCACCTCGCGCTGGACGTGGAGGATGTCCGAGAAATCCAGCTGCGGATCGATACCGCTGGTGTAGAGATTCATCGCCAGGGTGAGGATATCGACATTGCCGGTTCGCTCGCCGTTACCAAACAGCGTGCCCTCGACCCGTTCGGCACCGGCCAGGCAAGCCTGCTCGGCGGTGGAAACCCCGGTGCCCCGGTCATTGTGCGGATGGACGCTGATGATCACGCAGTCACGACGGCTGAAATGCCGGCAAAACCATTCGATCTGATCGGCGAAAACATTGGCCGTGGAGACTTCGACGGTCGTCGGCAGGTTCAGGATCATCTTGTTGGAAGGCGTGGGTGCGAAGACGTCCGTCACCGCCTCGCAGACTTGCAATGCAAAATCCAACTCGGTGAAACAAAAGGTCTCGGGGGAATACTGGAAGGTCCACTGCGTCTCGGGATTGTCGTCCATGTGCTGTTTGATTTCGCGAGTGGCCTGGGTGGCAATCTCGATGCACCCGGCGCGGTCAACACCGAATACCACGTCTCGAAACACTGGTGCGGTCGCGTTGTACACATGCACGATAGCGCGGGGAGCGCCCTTCAATGCCTCAAACGTGCGCTCGATGAGATGGCTGCGGGCTTGCGTCATGACCTGAATCGTCACGTCATCGGGAATGGCACCGGTTTCGACAAGTTCGCGCACGTAATCGAAATCGGTCTGCGAAGCGGCGGGAAAGCCTACTTCGATTTCCTTGAAACCGACCTTGACCAACAGGTCGAAGAAACGACGCTTGCGCTCGGCATTCATCGGCTCGATCAAGGCCTGATTGCCATCGCGCATATCGACGCTGCACCAGCTAGGCGCAACGGACTGGACCTTACCGGGCCACGTGCGGTCCGGCAGATCCACGGTGGCGAAATGTCGATATTTGCTGGAAGGATCCTTCAGCATCATGGCGTTTATCCTTTTTGATACGTCCATAGGTGGGCAGGTTCGGCATCTGACGCCACCGAACATTGGATCCAATCATAAATGAACATAACTTGATGCAAATTGCGTAGTCACATCAACCGCACGGTGAAATCCACAAAAAACGCTAATAATGTTTAATTTTTTGGTTATTCGTGCTCTACACCTAAACGCTAGAGCAATTTTTACTCTTGCGAGTCGGAGTCACCCTACTGCTCTGGTTACTGGGGAAGGAATAAGCGGTATCAGGGAGAGGAGACGACGAGGTAGGAGCATCCAGCCCCCCTAGCGCGACGATCGAAACTGGCGTCGTAGTCGGTCATGCTCCGTGGAGAGCACTTCGAAGGCCTGCCGCAAGCGCTACTTGCGCCAGGGTGTTGTCCAAGCCACTGCCTATTCCTATCAGCGCGTCAGATGCCCGGACCGGTCACGTGGGCTGACAATCTAGCCAAGCGGTCCCAACCGCTTGCATCGATCCCGGCGCAGTTGGGCAACCACAGTGTTTGCAGCGGCAGTTGCTCCAACACAGGCACCACGGCCGACGTGATCCGCGATTCCCCTGGATCCGCCCCAAGCGTCAGGTCCCGCAGCGGCATGCCAGCGAGATGGGCCACCCCGGCGTCAGTCAGCCAAGGGCTGTCATACAGACCCAGGCGCTGCAGGGGCAGGTCCCGCAAACAAGCCAGGTCGGCATCGCGCAGGTTCAGGCCGCTTATTTCAAGCTCCTCCAATGGCAACCCCAACTCGACGAGCTTGCGCAAAACCTTGCCGTCGACGCCCTGACAAAAGCTCAGATTGAGCCGCTTCAGCGGCAGGCCAGCCAGTTGTTTCAGCTCCTTCCAGGTGATGTCGTTCAAGGACAGGTCCAGGGACTCCAACGCCAACCCGCGCAGATCACTCAACGTACTGGCGCAGACGCCCTGCACATCGGAGAGTCCCAATCGCTTGAGCGGAAATCCGTGCAGCACATCGAGCCGCTCGATCACTTGGCGTAGGCACTTGAGGTCCAGCTCCGTGAGCGGCATTCCCTCCAGCACTTCAAGATCGTCTTCGCAGATGAACGCAGATTGGAGCGAAAGCTTTTCCAGGGGCAGATTTTGAATCGCCTGCAACACGCTCTCGCTTGCATAACAGTCATCCAGACTCAACCCGCGCAACCCCGTCAGGTCGCCAAGCCAGGACGGATCGTCGAGGATCGCGCCGCTGCCACTGAGGGACAACTGTTCGAGGGGATGACTTGCCAAGTGCGCCATGCCACGGGACGTCAGCTCGCCCACGCGTTGCAAGGTCAGGGAGCGCAGCTTGAGGCGTGACAGTGCTTTAAGGCCGTCGTCGGTGATGTCATCGCAACGGTTCAACGACAATTCCTGCAAGGGGCTGTCGCTCAGTTGACGGAGGAAACGGTCGTCGAAGTCCTCGCCGTAGGTTTGCAACTTCAGCCGACGCAAGCGTGCGGGCGACGGGAGGCAATTGGCGTTATCGTCGCGGGAAAAATTACTGACTTCCAAGGTTTCTAGGGCATTGGCGGGCAAACGCTGCCACGTCTCCGGGCCGCAGATAAACCTCGGGCTGTTGAGCACCAACGTGCGCAAGGGCAGCCCGGCCAGGGCGTCACACCAATCCGGCTCGGCGTCGTTCAACTCCAGATGGTCGACCGGCAGGCCATGCAGTTGCGACAGCCATGGCCCGGGGCGATTTGTATGGGCGGTGGTGTTCAGTTGAGCCACCACCACCTTAGCCGCCGGATCGCCCAGGCCCGCCGCGACGCGTAAACCTTCCAGTGACGCCTCCCCGCTGTCGAGCAGATCGCGATAGAGCGAAGCGCGCGTGGTGGTGTCATCGGGGTTGGTGGCGAGTTGGGTGATCAGAACGTTGCGGTTGGGGGTTGGCACGGTTTAGTAGTCCGAATTGAGCGGGCGCAGGGTGTGCTGCGAAACGGGGTTCATCTGCCTGTTGTTTGTGGGTGCACAGCGCCCTGAGATATCAATCCAGGATCAGGCTCCAGATCACCAGCAACGGCAATCTCAACATTCTCATATAGCTGCGCCGCACTCTTCGTCCGAGCATCCCACCAGTCGGGCCGAGTGGTAACCGATTGGCCGGTGACATCTCTAATGAGACGGACGATATCGAAAGAGCGAAGGCCATCTACGTGCTCGCTTAAGCTTCCAGTCGTATTGGCCCACATCGGATCAAGTACGAAATCGATTCCCTTCATCCTCGCCAGTTTCGCAGCCGGCACAAAATCTGAATCACCAGCGACCAAAACGATGACATCAGTGAGCTTTTCAAGGGCGAGAGTCGTGATGTCCATGCCTAACTTGGTATCGACAGTCTTCTGTTCGACTTTGTAATGGAAATCGTCATTCGTGAGCTCTGCCCAGACCTTCTCACCACGCAACAGGGCCTTAAGGGAATGAGAATTGAGTTGCCAATCACCGCTTTTGGCCAGTTCGCCCAGTCGAAGCGCCGTTTTTCGGCTCGATCGAAGCTGATCGTGAAGGTCTCTTCGCAATCTATAGGGAGGATGAGCTTTGAAATCCATATGCCCTGCAGATTTATGACCGTCAGGGATTATGGGTAATCGAACCTGATTGGAGGGGGGCGGGCAGTCGTAGTAGTAGATTCGATAAAGCTCGCGACTCGCTGAGCGTTCGTCTTCGATGTGAAGCTTCACGAGCTTTTTTATGATTTGGGATATCTGGTCGGCGGATAACAGCAGTTCCTTGCTGAAGTATTTGCGGCCGAAAAACATAACCCTCTGGAAGAAAAATCCTCCATCAATGAGAACGGCGGTTCGCTTCACTGGCTTTTCCTTGGGCAAAAAAAAGCCCAGGACTGCTGGGCAGGTTCTAACAATTGCCTGCGCGCTGTACTGAGCTGCTGGGCGAAAATCTATTCGCCTATGCAGGCTATGTCAAGGTCGAAAGTGACGCAGAAAATACAACCATTGATGGGCCAAAATTCCTACATGAAGCTCGGAAAGTGACGTCTTGTAGCGCTCGGACGGAGGGGGCTATAGTCCCTCGTCGCTCCAATGGCGACTCGGGTTTGGCGACTCGACAACGAGGTAGCTCCTTTCAACTGAATGAGGTCCTACCGATGAACCGATACATGCCCATCACCGGCGTCGACTGCGTCCCCGCTACCCTGCTGATCGACACCGAAGCCCCGCTTGATGTCCTCTTCGAAACCGCCGACTACCGTATCCGTACCGTGACCCAGCTTCTGGAAAACATCGCGTTCCGTTCAGAGATCAGTTCCGACACGCTGGTGCTTTCCGACTTCTGCAAAATGCTGACGATCGCGCTGCGCGATGGGTGTGATGTGATGGATGTGATTGGCAAGCGATTGCGGGCGCAGGCGGCGGAGTAAATGAAGATGGCGCAGTTCTGAGAACTGCGCCATAACTGCGCCAAAATCTCCTCAAACAGCGCCAACGCAACGTGGCCTTCGAGCACCGACTACTGAACAGCATCCAAGCATCCAGGAGCGGGGCGAGCCTCTCAAAGCTCTTGGCCTGGCATTCTGAAATCGCCCGGCGAACGGCGCAACGCATCCTTGCAAACCTGATCGAAAGCAGCCTCTGGAAGGAAACACCTACTCACAGCTCGACACGCGACAACTCATCGAGCAAGGTAAGGCAGCACAGGGTAAAGCCGCTATAGAAACGCATCCAACTAACTCTTTTCGCACTAAAACTATAGCTTTATAAAGTCAAAAACCTGACCAAATAGTAGTTCAATCTTTGGTGACGTTTTAAGGAAATCAAGTGCTTCACTTGGGGTTACGGGCATATCAAACGGCTCAAATCCTCGCCAAACGGCGATACCGTACAACGCATATTCGTCATTCTCCTCATGCTCCCAACAGGGCACATAACCAACAACTTTATAGACTTTGAAAATCTCATCATGAAAATCCTTCAAGTCATATAAAAATGCTGGAGCAGCATTCAGCGACGAAGCCTGAGCACACCAGGCATTAAATTCATCTCTGCTTATAGCTTCACAAAAAAGACATGTAAAAACGAACGCCATCAATTCATCACTAAAGTACCCCGACTCATTCAAAATCACATCCCACCTCCCATAACCTCACAAAAAAGTGGATTTATTTATAAGCCGAGCAAAACCAACAAATCTGCCCCTCTGTGTTTCACAAAATAAATCTGTTCGCTTTTTGCACTTTAACGACATCCCCCCTAAGAGCTCAAGGGATCCCAAAGCACTCTCTTTACATACGTCAATGATTCCTCTTCAGTTTCAAAATCTTGGACTTCATAGTCATCATTTAAAAGCATTTCTCTCCAACGCACACTCCTATCCTCAAACGCTGCAGCCAGTTCAGCTCTCATCTCATCCAGCTTTCCACTTGACCTCAAGCCTCTTACATATATATTTTTAGCATCTTCCTCCTGAAAACCAAGATCTGCAGAAAATATAGCTTTTAGCATATAGCGAATATTTTTATACATCACAATACGCCCTCTATTTCAACCAAAAACGTAACCAAAAACGGGGACGGATTTATTTGTAAACCGAGCAATCCAATAAGCCCGCCCCTCCGCAGAAAATAAATCTGTCATCTTTTCGAACACCTTTAATTCCTTCGCCGCACTTCTACACTCTCCACATGAATTCCGTATGCGCTACTCATCCCCAGCGCGAATTAAAACACCTTGTTCCCACCAGTGCCCCCATTCAAGCACAGAGACGCCTGACTGCAATAGACACTTAAACTTTTCGTCAACGTGAAACACTTCCGAAAAAAGAAGTCCCAACTCATCAGGACAAGGAAAGGGGACAGATCTATTTATAAACCAAGAAAAGCAATGAGCCTGATCCTCTGCGCCTCACAAAATAAATCTGTCCCCTTTTCAGTCTCTGAGCTGGTAATGCCTTGACCGCGTCATCTACAGCAGCCCCAGTTGTTTTTGCACCAGCTAATCAAGCGAGAATGATGAGAAGTAGAACGACAACTTTTTATCCTCAAGATCACTCAGCTGATAACGCATCCTATCAAAGCCAGAATCCAGCTTACTAACGTTCATGTGCATCAACTGAGTTAATCCGCCGCCAAAATCATGGGACGTAAATTGGCAAATATCAATGAATCTGATATTCACGACATCAGCCCCTACCTTTTCAGAAGCCGAAATCGATAGAGATAAATCATAAGCCATCCCGTCAACATTCAACTGAATACTAATTGCACGCAAGCAGTTGTGAGCAACAAGCAATTCATTCAATTCTGGAAGACTAATCATTATTGATCCTCGTCTCTTTCCCATTGGAGCCATAGCCTGGACCATATTCATAGGTATGCGTGTGCAAAAAGGAAAGGGGACAAAAGGAAAGGCAAAGGAAAGAAAAGGAAAGGAAAGGGGACAGATTTATTTATCAACGTACAAACCAACAGGCCTGCTCACCTCATAAAATAAATCTGTCCCCTTTCGATCCTCTGTACCTGCAACAAAATTACTCCTGCCCTGTTTCAATATCGTCGACCCACACAGCTATCCGAGGTAGCGCCATACCACACTTCGGGCAATTACAGCGAGGAAGCGATAATGCCTTATAAGCAACTCCCAACTCACCATCAACTCCGAAATATAAAATCGGATCTGAGGGATTAGCAACTTCCCCAACCCAATCACATTGATCGCAAGTCACCCTTTCAATGAGCACTCGCTGCCATCGTTCATCCATACGATATAAATGTAATGGCACCCAAGGTTTCAACGATTTAGTTAAATGTAGCCCCAAACAGAATTTACCGTCGCGCCCAGATACAAAATCAAGCATATTGCGCACAACAATTTCAAGATTTCCATTGAAAACAGTTCCATCTTTATATTTGCCTGCTTTCAAAATCTCCTCCCATTCACTGACACTGGGAGCAATTACAAGCTGACCATCAACCACTAACTCTGTATATTTTTTCACATAGATATCTTCAGAAATTCATTTCCAAAAAAGGGGACAGACTTATTTATAACCGAGCAAAACCAAAAAACTTGCCCCTCTGCGTTTCACAAAATAAATCTGCCCCCTTTTTTTCTAAGTCAGAAACTGAAACGGTCCTCAAATACTGTCTGCCCCCCTATTCTGACGACACATTGCCGTGCCACCTCCACGGGTACTACCTTGCCTAAAACCGGCATCATGGCCTTGTAGAACACCTTGTCACAGGCTTCATCTTTACTAAACGGTTGGGCTCTGCCCTCAGCGTCCGCAGTAATGTGGCAGCCCGCTACTAAATCAGCTGGCAGGTCTTTAAAGGCGACAGGCTTTTGAGTAGTGCCCGACTGCGCCTCGATCATTTCATTGCAACCACCGGTTACGGCCCCTTCCGTAACGGTTTTTACAAAAGCAACGCGCTCGTAATCGGTACCGCTGAAAACAGTCTGATCGTTGACGCTAACGCGATACTGCGAAGGCTGGAGCATGATGGATTTGATGCAAAACTGTGTTGTGACCGGCTGATTATTCACCGAGGTCGTTGCCGACTTGCAACCCGGGACTGCGTTGGCGAAGCCACCGTTTTGCGCGCTACCTACGACAGGAATACGCTCCTGAGGCTGCGTAATGTCATAGGTATGCAGTTCACAGCCTCCACCCACAAACTGGAGTTCCGCCAGATAAACCTTGCCTTTCTCCGGCGTGAAAATGGTGCTGATCGGACCGCAACGATAACCGCGGTTGATACTTTCGCCAGTGGCGTAACCCGATACCTCAAATGGCTGATCGGGATCAGCTTGCACTTCCAACTGAGGGAAATGCTTCAAGGTCGCGCTGTGGGCCGTTTCGTTGAGTTTGGCAATCCAGCCGAACACTTTGCCGCGACCGGAATCCACCACTGTCCCCTGCACATCCATACGCCGGTCTGGATCCGTCGCTCGCCTGATTGCAAATTCCACAGGGACGACATTGCCCGTCGCTTTCATGATCACCTTGGCGTGCTGGGCGTCTACGGTCACTTTGTTTTGGTACAGTTGGATGCCGTCGTTGAGCACGGTGGGGGAAGAGTCTCTGACGTTGGATTTACAGCCTGGCAACGTCAGGATCAGGCTCAACATTAGTAGTGATGCTTTCTTCATGAGTAACTCCAAGTACATACTAAAAAATTATAGATCTGGAGAAAAGTGGACAGATTTTTTTTGAAACCGAGAGAATTCAATAAACTCGCCCCCTCAGCGCCTTATAAAATAAATCCGCCCCCTTTTTCCTTTGTCTCTCACGCCCCCCGCCCGGAGATAAAAGACTTAACGTAGTCCCAACGAGTAACAACCCAGTACAATGCAAATATCCATGACAGAGGGAACCCGAGCCAAATAAAAACCCAATTTGAATCAGTCTGAAACAACAGTGAAATTAACACTGCAACTATCATCGCAAGAAAAGTACTCACCCCCCACACGATAGCCAACAATGAAAAAGCCAGCACCACCACACTAATAAATCTGTTTCCTCTCATTGGAACGCAGCACAATTAAAGTAGCAATTGAAAAAATGGACAGATTTATTTATCAACGTACAAACCAACAGGCCTGCTCACCTCATAAAATAAATCTGTCCCCTTTCGATCCCCTCGTATCTGTTGCATCGTCACGATATACAAGGAGACTGCCCTTGGGCCAGCCACCTACCCATCCACACGGCCACCCACCGCTTAAATAAGCGGAAAGTATTCCCTCAAAAAACTCATTAGTCTTACCTTGAACAGCTCGACTATACAAACAGCACTTTAGATCCGAGACAACATCATCCAATAGTTCTCTATGCTTTGGGAGGAGCTGCTTTTGAACTGAGCGACTCAACTCATCCAAAAGTTCGGATAATTTAATATCCATCTCAGTATATTTTTCGCCCCCACTGTAAACAACATCCCAAACCTCACTCATTTTCTCAGATCTTAAGTCGGCCCAAGTGAAAGATTCTTCCCCATAGACCTGAACCCAAGCATATTTTTTTGCCGTTGCAAGATCAGCAATTTCGGCATCCCCCAAAACAACCTGATTGACAGATCTCAAGAGCAACCCACTATTTACAAAGCCAATAACTTCATTTACCAGATTGCTATTTTCACCCAACTCTACTTCCCTAACCATTTCAACCACACCTCTGTCTTAGCACCATCTACGTTGCGGACAGGCATGCCCGACCCAGTAACATTTCTCAACCTTCCCTGCAAGTCGAAAACCTGTTTTTGCAACTGTTCCACAGGTAGATTTCGGTCCAACTCATTCAAACTTTTTCGTACAGCCTCAGTATAGTTTGGATGGCTACCTGTATGTCTCGGCATACCGCTTATGGCACCCTCTGGCTTAGCCTTGCTTGCCGGCAAAAATATGCCATTAGAGGAGTCATCCAGATCAATGCCTACCTTCTTCAGAATAGGATGATTTTTTAACTCCGAAGGAATCAGGTGCTGAGCCTGATAACCAGCCCACGAGTCGGTGCGATTTCTCCCCATTGCTTGGTTCAGATTCTGCCCTAGCTTTGTTGAGCTACCGCCAGTTACTTGACCAGGAGTTCCTGAAAGCAGCCTTTGGTTATTGGGCAGAGCCTGGTCGGGCCCTTTTGCCCCACCCGTTTCCACCCACCCCTTCGGCGGATTCTCCGCAAACTTCTTGTCCCAATCAGGATCCTTCGGACCACCCCCCAGCTCATCGCGCCCTTTCGTTACACCATCCGAAGACCCCTTACCCACAATACCAATGGCCTTGCCCGCTACAGACCCGGCAGCGTTGGTGGCGATCCCCAAGGCAATATCCAGCAGCGTCGTTGCACCACGAACGTATACATCACCTTTTTGAGTAGTTGCCCCAAGCTTGGAAAGCTCCTTGAAACGATCATCGCTATGCTCCAAATCGTCCTTGCTCTTACCACTGAGCTCGCTCGCTAGGGATTTTGACAAAGCATCTTTAGCGTCGGCGATTTTGTCTCCAAACAGCTTATCCACCACCACATTACCGGCCAGACTCACCGCGGCTTTGACTGGTCCCATGACGGCTTGTATCCCCAAGCGTACAAGCTGCGCTTGCGCTGGGTTCAATTTATCGAGATAGGTCTGTAAAGCGTCAGCTTGAACCAACACATTTCCGCCGGAGGTACTTGGTACCAACGGCTTAAAATTCACAATCATGCTGTTGCCATCAGCATCAACATAGTGGACCGGATCCTTCTGGCCCTCGTCACCCGAAGCACAGTCTCCTGTAGCGCCACAGCTTTCTTGTTGCTTGGCAAACGTTGTGAATAGGTCCGCGAAGTATTGGATAGCGATTACATCCTTAGGCTCCAGCTTCGCGATGTCATCAGGATCCTTACCATTGCGAACCAGGTTCTTCGCAACATTCAGCGCAACCTCATCCCCCAACGCAGCCCTCGCGGAAGCAGGAACCTCCTCTATTGATACCCGCTGTGCCTGTATGCTGTTCCAGACCTGTCCAGCGGCCTGCACCGGCCCATTAACCAGCTTGAGTGCGTCCTCATACGCTTTCAGGCTGCTATCGGGGTAGCTTTTGATGCTGTTCTTCCAAGCCGTCACGGTCCCAGAGGTATCCATCACCGCGTCCACCGAGGATTTGGTGACGTACAAGTCGGTCCGAGATTCATCATCCTTGGTGATCTCGTAGGCCTTGCTCACATCCCGGTTGAGCCCTGCCGTCGAATCAGCCCCGGTTTTAGAGTCATTGCGCACCACGACTTCGCCAGCCCCAACGGTGGCACGGACGGTCTGCTGACGATCCTTCTCATACTCCCAACCGCTGATGCTCCAGCCGTTTTTATCCTTCTCGCCTTTGCCAACCTGGCTACTGTCCTGGGCGCCTCCGCCCCCCTTGGAGTAGCTACCACCAACGTTCAGGTAATAGCCGTGCTCCTTGTCCTTGCCGGCGATGTCGCTGAAGCCCAGGGTTCCGGTGTCCAGTTTGAGGTTGCCGTTATCGGCAGCGATCAAGGCACCGTCCAGCTGGGTGTGATCCTCGGTGCGGATGTCGACCTTGTTTTTACCGGTGATGCTGGTCTGCTGCTCAACCCAATTGGTCTCACCGGTTGTCTGTCCATACCCCACAGAGCCACTGACGCCAGCCCCTGGACCAAAGGTCGCTGTGACGCTGAGGTCGAACTCTTTGCCTTTGACTTCGCCGGTGTCAGGCACCGAGGAGACGTTCAGGTCGCCGCCGACACGGCCAACAACCTCATCGCCGCGCAGGGTGGCACCGCTGATGTTGGTGTCTTTGCCACTGGTGAAGCCCAGACGGTTGCCCGCGTAGAGGTAGGCTTCTTGCTGTCGGCTACCTTCCCGATCAAGATTGCCCTTGCCGATGTTCACGCTGACGTAGACGCCTACGCCTTGAGACCCGAACGTCAGGCCCCCCTCACCACCACCGTTGTGTCGATTGCTCTCACTGTCGCTGGCGTTCTGCGCCGACCTGATGTTCAACTCATTACCGGCATCGAGCGCAATATCTCGCCCAGCCTTGACCTGAGTGCCTACCAGGTTGATGTCGTGGCGGGCGTCCACGTTGACATCCCTTCCAGCGGCAACCTGAGTGGCCGTCGAACTGCCGTGAACGCCGTCCTCGGTAGCAACACCGTAGCTGCCACCGACGCCCAGTTTGAAACCGCCACTGGTGCCACCATGAATCCCGCTCCAGCTTTGGCGATCAGTGCTTTCCTGGCTGACACTTCCCTTCGCCACATCCAGCGTGACGTCGCGACCTTTGACGTTGATATCCCGCCCGGCCTTTAGCTGACCACCTTTGACCGTGACGTCGTTGCCGGCATTGAGATTTAGGTCGTTGCCCGCATCGAACGTCGACGCGCGATTGGTCTGCTCAATGACCTGCTGGCTGCTGGTTTGCGTGCTGTTGCCGTATTTGACGTCGACGGTCGGTCCGTTGACAAATTGGGCGACGGCATCGATACCTTTAAGGGTGCTGGATGCCTTACTGACGCCGTTCTCCCCTTTTCCTGCGCCGTTGACCGCATCCTTGGTGTTGCCGTAGTTATGATTGAACGAAATACCCAGACCATTACGACTGGCTTCACGCTCCTGCTCGGTTAGTTGGGTTTCACGCGCGGCATCAATGTTGATATTGCGTCCAGCCGTGAGGCCGATGTCACGGGTGGCACGCAGATCGGAGCCCGTCTGGTTGATATCGCGCTGAGCGTTGATGGCAACATCTTGCCCTGCACTGATCTGGCTGGCGGCAGCGGTTTGCTGTTCCAGACGATTCTTGTTCTTGAGGCTATCGGCACCTGCGAAGAAATTGATGCCATTAGCATCCGAAGAAACACCGATCCCAGCCTGCTTGTTCTTTTCCCAATCCCGCTCGGAACGACTGTTCTGCGCGGCCAGAACATTCACATCACGTCCGGCATTCAAGCTGACATTGCGCCCAGCATCGATACCACTACCCACCAGGTTGATATCGCGCTCAGCCTGCAAAGTCGCATCACGATCAGCCGTCACCTGACTGCCCACACTGGTACTGCTCTGCGCGATTCGACCCGACTCTTTGGCCGAGGAGAACGACAGGAAGCCACCTGAGACCGAGAGCCCGGTCTTCTTCTTGTATTGCTCGCTATGGCTGTAAGCTGTGTCATTGGCCGCGACGAGGTTGATGTCGCCGCTATCCTTGACCAAGCCCGCACGCAGTTCTACGTCATTACCGGCGGTGGTTTTGCTGGCGCGCAAACGCAAGTCGTTGCCCGCAACCAGCACCACATCGTTGCCTGCTTCCAGCTCGCTGGCCACTTGGGAGGCCGTGGTTTTCAGCTCGCTTTTTCCGCTCTTGGACAAGCCCAGGAAACCCGATTTGGTTTTCTTGCTGTAGGAGCCGTGTTCTTCGATACCCGAGAGCACCGCCACATCACCAGTGGCACCCACCACCAAATCATTGCCGGCGTTCAACTGGCTGCCGATCACCGTGACGTTGCGGCCGCCATCCAGCGTGACACCGCCACCGGCGGCCTGGCTGGTATTGACCGTCAGGTCTTGCCCCGCCTCAACCACCGACGCGACGTTGGTGCTGTCATAACTTTCCCGTTGTTCGCTTTTACTGCGGCCAAAGGAGCCTTTGCTTTTCTTCGAGTAGAACTCTGCGGTTTCGTCCGTTGCGGACAGCAGACTGATGTCGCGCGTGGCGTCGAGCGCAACGTCCTTGGCCCCTTTCAGTTGACTGGCGACGAGACTCAGGTCTTGCCCTGCCTTGGCGCTGAGGTCCCCACCCGACTGGATAACCGAAGACTGCTGACGCACCAGGTCGCTGCTGCTTTTGACTTTTTTGCTCTGGGACGAGCGATGGCTTTCGTTGGCGGCAGACGTGATCGCGATATCGCGCCCGGCAGTCAGCGCCAGGGTGCTCTGGGCGATGACGTTGCTGGCAACGACCCGCAGGTCCTGCCCGGCCGTCACCTTCATCTCCCGGCCCGCAGTAGCGCTGGAACCATTTTGGGTAATGGTTTGGTCCCGGTGCCCGCTCCCCATCGTGTTGCTGTCCACCTGCTCGGCGGAGGTGATGTTTACATCACGCACCGCCTGCAAGCCCATGTCATTGCCGCTCTTGAGCACGCCCCCCTTGTTGGCGATATCCCGTCCTGCACCCATCGTCAGGTCATGACTCGCCTCAATCCGCGCCGCGTTGTCAGCAAATTCGCGTTGCTCAGTCTTGTAGCCAGTGCCGCTGGCATGCCGGGTAATGGTTCGCTCATTGGTCAAATCACCAGCGACGGCAACAACACTGACATCCCGCCCAGCAATAACCCCGCCTGCCCGGTTAGTAAGATCATTACCCGCCAGCGCCTCAAGCCGATTCCCCGCCTCCAGCAACCCGCTGTTAACCAGACTGTCGCCCGCCGTAGCCCTCAGGTTGCTGGACGCACGCAAGGTGCCCGCATTGTTCAGGTTCTTACCCGCAATCAGGCTGACGTCTGAACCCTGAATCAGCGCACCATTTGCCGCCAGACGATGATTGGCCTGGGCCAGATAAAGCACCGGCACCAACACCTGTTGATTATTCACCGTCCGGTTTTCCATCCAGACGATGTCATGGGTCAGGGCCGCAACCTGTTCGGCGGTCAGGCTGACGCCCAGGGACAGGTTGAGACTGTCCTTGCTGGCGATGGCGTTGTTCATCAGGTACTTGAACATGCCGTCGTCGGAGTTCTGGCCGTCGAGGAAGCGTTGGCCGGTGCGGGCGATCACCGCCTGTTGAATCAAGCGTTGTTCGTAGAAACCGTCGCCCAGGCGCTTGGCGGCGGTATCCGGGTCGTAGCCCAGGTTTGTCAGCAGGTAATCGGAGCTCATGAACCGGCGCATGTCGGTCAGCGCCGGGTTGGTCTCGATCAGGTACTTTTGCGGGTTGGCCTGGAACGAACGGTCCGGCAGGCCACGCACTTGCGTCAGGCCCGTGCTCTGGGTCGGCGTGGTGGAGCCGTCGCCGCTCATGCGGAACAGGCCGTTTTGCCCGGTGGGCAAGTCAAAACCCGGCAAGGACAGCGGATCGACTTGTTGCTGGGTCAGGCTCGGGGGTAGCTGCCGATTGACGCTGATACGGGTCGAGAAGGCGTTGTCGGCCTGGGTGTCGGTGCGCGGGCCAGCGCCGACGTAGTGGTAGCCGCCACGCACGACGCTGTTGTCGGCGTTGCCCTGGATGCGGACGTCGACCGCGCCGCCGGCCTGGATAATCGCGGCATAGGTCTGGTTATCGGTGGTATTGGTTTGGGTGCGAAACTGCGGCAATTCACGCTCGGTCATGCCGATGAAGCGGCTCATCGCTGCTTCGAGGCCACCCAGGTCATTGGCGTTGTAACCCGGGCTCTGCAACCAGTATTTGTTGGTGAAGTCATTCGCGGCGGCGCGCCAGCCACCCGGGCTGCGCGTGCGTTCGGACATGAAGGTGCGCGACGTTTCGGTCTCGCCAGTCTCGATGCCGATGTTGTTCAGGCTGACGAGATTGGCGGTCAATGCGCCGCCGACGCCGATGCTGCTGCTCCGGTTGGTCAGGGTGTCGCCCTGGATATTCAGGTTGCCGCCGGTGGTGATGCTGGAGGCGGCGCTGGCCGCAGTGACTTCGAACTTGTCGCGCTGGACGATCTGCCAGACGTGGTTTTCCTTGCCACCGCTGCAATCACCGGCGTTGACCCCTTCGATGCAGGCCACTTCCCTGATCGAGGCGGTGTAGATGCCTGCATCGTGGGTGGTCAAGACCTCGCGGACGTTGTCGATCGTGCTGGCCGCCAGGCGCATGTTGCCGTCGCTCTGCAACGAGCCGGAGCTGTTGAGAATGCGGGTGGCACGTGTGCCTAGGCCATCGCGATCAATGCTCAGATCACCCAGGCTGTAGATATCGGCATAGCGGTTGGTCAGGCTATTGACGCGCAGGCTGGTGTTGCCGCCGCTGAAGATCAAGCCGTGCTCGTTGAGCAGGTCGCCGGTCGATACGCCGAGCGCGCCGGCACTGCCCAGCGTGCCGTAGTTGTTGAGCGTGGCGGCCGTGACGCTCAGGTCCGCCGCCGAGGTCAGGCGACCGTAGCTGTTGAGGACGCCATCGACCACGACGGTAGTGTTGCCGCCGCCAGCGATGCTGCCGTTTTGCTCCAGACTGATCAGCGCGGCCTTCAGGCCCAAGGTGCCGAGACTGCTCAAGCGGCCGTTGCCTGTATAGTCGCCGGTCAGTTGCAGGTCGATCGCCCCATCGCTGCCGATCAGGCCGTCAACCCGCCAGTTGCTGCCACGGCCCACCATGCTGTCGGTACTGAGCAGTTGGCCGGTGGCGGTCTGGGTCAACTGGTCGACATTCACGACCAAGTGCCCGGCCTGGATCGCCGTGCTGTTGGTCCAGCGATCAGCCGTCACCGTCAGGTTGCCGTAGGTCACCAGCTGACCGCCGGCCTGGCCCAGGTTGGCCTGGCTGATGCCGAACAATCCCAAGCCGGTGTGCAGTAGCTTGCCGCCCACGTTCTGGACGCTGCCGGTGTTGAAGCCCACATCATTACTGGCGGTTTCCAGGGTGCCGTCGTTGTTATCGAACAGGCCACCGATCTTGAACACCGTGGTGCTGTTCTGGCCGAGGGTGCGCAGTTGGCCTTTCTGGTTGCTCAGGCTGGCGGCCAGAATGTCCAGGCTGTCCTGGCTTTCGATGATGCCGGCGTTGTTGTTCAGCGCACCCGAAAGGTCAAAGTCGATACGACTGGCGCTGACCTGCCCGCCGCCGCTGTTGTCCATGCCCCGGCCAGTGATCCAGACCTTGCCTGTGGCGTATATCCCGCCGTTGCGATTGTTGATATCCGCCGCCGCGTTGGTGACCACGACATCGCCAGCTTGTGCAGCGATGCGTCCGCCGTCGTTGAACAGCCCAGCCAAGGCTCGGATGCTGAGTCCTTGGGCCTGGATCGTGCCGCCCTGACGGTTCACGTCATAGCCGTTTTTCAGCACGCCGGTGGTGCGTGCCTCCAGCGCCGCCTTGACGCTGGACAGCACGCCGCCACGGTTGTCCAGGTTGGTGGCGAAGACACTCAGCTTGGCGTCCTTGGCGATGATGCTGCCGCCCTGGTTATCGATGTCGCCGGATACATCCACGGTGACCAGGCCCTCGCCTTGCAGCGTGCCCTTGGCGTTATTCAGACTGGCAGCATCGAACTCGACCTCGGCAGCACGGCTGGCGAGCAGGCCTTTTTCGGCGTTGTTGACCGCGCCGGTGGCGCTGACCAGCAACTTGCCATTGGCGGCGACGGTGCCTTTGTTGCTGTTGTCCAGGCTGGCGGTGCGCACGGTCATGACGCCTTGGCTGGATAGCTCGCCGCCCCGGTTATTGATCGCGCCCGCGTTGGTGATGTCGAGGTTCTTGCCGGCCATGACCAGGCCGGTCAGGTTGTCCAGGCTGCCGAGGACCAGGGTCGCGCTGTTCAGGCTCGAGAGTTCACCTGCATTGTTTTCCAGATGGCCCAGGTTGGCCGTCAGCAGGCCCTGGCTATTGATCAGACCGTCCTGGCTGTTGAGGACTTGATCGGCGCTCAGGTGCAGTTCGGTGTTACCCAGGATCCGGCCTTTATTGCGGTTATCCACAACGTTGCCGGTGACGGTGGTCTTGCCCTGCCCACTGAGCGTGCCGCCCTGGTTGTTCAGCGCTACGGTGGTCGTGACATTCAGGTCGCGGCTGGCGATGACGGTTTTGCCAGCGTTGTTCAACTGCTTGGCGGTGAGGGTGACATCACCCGTGGTATTGCGGCTGTTATCGGCGTTGACCCCGGCCTCGATAATGCCGTTGTTGCTCAGCGTGCCACCGCTGTCCAGATGAACGTTGTCGCGGGCTACCAGGTTGCTCTGGCTGGTCAGGTCGCCCTGGGTCTTCACGTCCAGGCGGCTGCCGGCGTACACCTGCCCCCGGGTTTCCAGGCTTTTGGCCTTGATGTCGACGGCACCGGCGGCAGCCGTCTGCGCCAAACTCAAATGCCCATTGGCATCCAGCTGGATATCCCCCCCACTGGCAACCATCTTGCCATCCAGCTTCACCCCAACCCCGGCCTCGGTGCCCACCAGCTTGATGGCGCCTGCGTACATGCCCCCCAGAGCCGAGGAGTCGATGGCCAGCTCCGGTTTCGCACTGCCATCATCGGCCCGGGCAGTGGCATTCAGGGTATTGGCATTAACGTCGTTGCGCCCGGCCACGATGGTCAGGTTCTTAGCCTGGATCTCAGCGTTGATCTTGGCGCTGCGAGTAATGATTTCGAAGCGGTCGACGTTGTTCGCGTTGAGGCCCGCGCCTTCAATGGCGACGCTGCCCTGGTCCACCTGATAGCGACCCACCTGACCGTTTTCGATGATCGGCTTGCCCGTGGTCAGGGTCGCCTTTGGGGTATTGATAAACCCGCAGCCATTGCAGGTGATGCCATAGGGGTTGGCGACGATCACATGGGCCGACTGCCCCGCCACTTCGGTGTAGCCGCGCAACTGGCTCGGGTTGCCGCCGTTGACTTCGTTGAGGATGACTTTCGCGGCCGTGCCCTGGAGGTTCGGGTTGCCGAGGATGATCCCGCCCAGTTGCGTCGCCTGGGCGGTGTTGGTGGCGTTGTTGAGGATCACGCCGTTGCTGCCGACGTTGTAGTCCTTGAACTGGTTATGAGACAGACCGCTGCCGTTGGGCTTGGCGATGTTGACCACCGGCACGCCATTGCCGGCCTGGCCGAGGCTGGTGCCCGGGGCGCTGACCACGATGCCGTCCGCCTGGGCCCACATCGGCTGCCAGAACATGACGTTTGCCAGCAGGAACGCCAGGCCGCGCTTGGGCATGCCCCAGAAGGCGTCGCGGGTTTTCAGGGCGGAGGAAGGCTGGCGGGCCACGGAGGCGTAAGCGAATGTTAGCGGAGAACGGCACAGCAGCGCCCGGCATAACCTCACCCAATGGGCGGGTAAGAACATGTTCGATCCCTCGATATGCAAATGACAGCAAACTCGTGAACGGACGAACAGCCAAAAACCGGCTTACCCCCAAAACACTCACGTTGCTGATGCGCAAACCACGCGCACACCAGACCCTGCCTATCGCTTTCGGTTCAAGGGAGCGGGACTTTTCCATGCGAAAAAGAGACGCGTCTCACAGGTCGTGTCGAAAAACACAACAAGAACGACCTCTCAGATCCCTCAGGAACAGGCCACGGCTCGAAGAAGCGCTGTCACTTCCTCTTGGACAAACGTGGCCTATCCCCTGTCAGTTTTCAGCGTTTATCTAGGGTCGATGACATCCAGGGCCCGGTTTGCCAATAGCTGACTCAGCTCGATCAACTGTTGGAGCCCCAGTGCAACATGCCGTCGAGAATCCTCCAGATCGAACGCCAGATCGCCGGCCATGGCATTGGCGGAGGCCAAGGTTTCGCTGAGATTGGCCAACAGGCTTTCAGCATCGACACCCTCCACGACGGTGAATAGCTGCTCCGGAGGTGGCTTCTTGTCAGGCTGGGCGGGTTTGGGGTTCAGATAGGAATCGATGACACGTTCGGCGTTGGCGTCGGCAGCGATGTCCAGATGCAGCGGTGGAACGGGTGGGTCGGGGATGAGTTTGTCCATGGAATGCTCCTAACGTAAGTAAGAGCCGCCACGTTCGCTGCTAAACGAGTGGGTGGCAGCCGTGCGCAGGTTAGCAGACCGGTACGTTAGGAAACCGGCGCACCCGAGGATGCCCTGCGCATAGCCGCCATAAGAATTCGAGCAATAAAAATGCCCGCATTGAAGGCAGTTGCCATGCGCCTAACGTGATTCCGAGCTGCTAAACCCGACCGCTAATTGGCAGCGGTGGACAAAGACTAGGCACCGAAATCAGCAGGCGCAAGGGACTGGAATTTTCTAGGAAATGTCCTGCAAGTCAATGGGGAATATTCGTTCCGTCGATTCCTACAACAAGCCTGTTTAACGATTCCACAAAGGAACAAATTGCGTATAGTCCCGCCCGCCGCCTTTGCGGCAATCAGTTTTGGCAGCCCACAACCTCTGATGGAGCATGAGTTTTGTACAAGAAATTGACAGGGATCGTTTTTCTGCTACTGAGCGGCTGCTCACTGCATCCGTACACCAAGGACGAGCTGCTGAACACTGGCGTAACCAGCCCCGAGTACTGCCTGACACAGGAGCGGGCGGAGGTGGAAAAACGGGTACAAAGCTATCTGAACCACTGCTTTCACCCACAAGTGACCGAGCTCACGACGGGTGGGAGACTCGTCAATACCATCCAATTGAAAGTCGACAGCAATGCCGACAGAAGCGACATGGTGCTATGGGCGCCGACAATCTACGGCAGCCAGTTCTATATGAACGTGATCGTCTCGGAAAAGAACCCCGCCTGCAAAACCACCATGACTGCCGTGGCCTCAGGCTGGGCCTTTGAGCGAAACTTTCCGAAGATCCTGGAAAGCGCGAAGGGGGAAGACCCGTGGTGCCCGCTGTAAGCTCGTTGTGGCTTTTGTGGCGAGGGGATTTATCCCCGTTGGGCTGCGCAGCAGCCCCAAGCCAGGCAACTCGGTGTGTCAGGAAGATTGAGTTCACTGCTTTAAGGCTGCTGCGCAGCCCAGCGGGGATAAATCCCCTCGCCACAAAGGGAGGCGTTCGACTAACTCAGACACATCACCGAACTGTTTTTAGTAGTTCTTATTTTTAAAAATCAGCAGGCTGTAATTTGTTTGATGAGCGCTTGCTCCCTCGCCATAACGAAATTAGTGGTCCACCTGCCCGGCTGATTCAGAAGGCGTCGTTGTGACCGCCGGCTCTATAACTTTCGCGGAACGCCCTGTATCGACATCACGAACTTCGTAATACCACCATTTCATCGAAGAAACGCCATAAAGCCCATAGGTACGGCCACCGACCAAATCCACGGTCATTTCAATTGGACGTGAATATCCGGTTCCAATAGCGTACTTAACGGAAAGTTTATGCCTTCCTGCGCCTAGTCGATACTCGGTTTGGCGGGCTAGCCAATATAGCGACGTATCGTCATCGATTTTGTCTATCGACAAATGCTTGTCGAACTGCCGAATTGTCGCGACCTCGTCCCAGGGTTTTCCTTCTGCGCTTTTATGTTCGTAATGAATGCACCCGGTCAGCGTGAAGCAAAACAAAATTACTGCAATAAAGCGTAGAACAATATCGTGACGCATCAATGGCCCTCCTAGGCTCAGATCAAAGGTACGGATTGTTGTACCTTCCCCATCCTAACTCGTGGCAAAAACAGGAAAATGGAGATCCACTCGCAAACTAAACCACTACAACATCACCAGAATCCAAATAAATTGAATAGGTCTCATACCCACCTTCGCTATCAGCCTCAACGACGATCGTGTCGCCAGAATGGAATGTTATCTCCAACCCCGCGCCTTCAGCCTCTTTAACCGACACGACGTCTTGCAGTAAAAAATCCAATAAAGGCGCACTCGTATACGAGTCAGAAAACTCTCGCCGCCCTAAGGTGCCGCCGACCTTATACGTTAACCCTCCCTCTATACAGAAAGAGACTTTATAAGGAGATACACCAGGGGCCGCTTGCGGACGTGCAAATTCCAACTTGGTGATTGCCACCCCAAAACTAACCATTTCCAAGTAGCATTCGGCCAATAGAAAAAAATCAAAATCATCTGGCAATGCGTACATACGTCACCTATATCAAATCTAAAATTCAACGACGAACCGGCGGTAAAGTGTCGGGGGGAAGAGGAACATGTGTGTCGCCCTGACCTTTCCCAGGTTTTCCTGTCGCGGGATTCATTGGTTGTTTGCCGGGGTTTTGCCAACACCAGTATCCATTTTCATATCCGGGCACAGGTGATGAACCTGGGGGCATTACTCGAATGTGCTCTAAAAGGAAAGGGGACAGATCTATTTATAAACCAAGAAAAGCAATGAGCCCGACCCTCTGCGCCTCACAAAATAAACCTGCCTCCCTTTTTCTTCTTTCGCTACTTTTCGCCACATACAAACCAGTCAAAAAGCAGCTCCTTAGACTTGTAGTCTTGGGCAGAATCAACCAACAAAATCGACTCCTCATACTTCTCAAGATCACTTCCAACCCAAGACTCGCCATCTCGCAAAAAATGAAATTTTACAACCGATCCAAATTCATCACTTGAGATTATCGATTGAAAAACCCCGCCATACCTCCTGCGCGCCCACTCCCCGAACACCGAACGAACGAAAAGGATCGCATTAAAGAGATAATCTGATTCCGCAAAGTCATCTATATGAATTGAATTTACAAAACACTCCCATCCAGTGCGGTCCAAAAAATCAGACTCGGCCGCATTGGTGCTTTTACTAGCTAGAGCAGAGAGAAGAAAGCACCCACCATTTTCAATAATGCCCGCTGCAGCAATATCAGCCAAAGAAGAAGGAAGTTGGCGCTCAACCCGATCAACTCCCTCCAGTTCCTTTTTCATTTTCCCATTCATCTTAATCATGACTCACCCCCAAATATTTTGACATACCTTTTTCGATAGCTTGCGAAAATCTTGAGCTTTTCAAAAGTTGGTTTACTGATTTTGGCGCATCGGGAAATGACTTGGTTTGAGGATCATAAAGATATTTATTCCCTTTATTATCCTGATAGTGGAGTTGGCCTGGACGCTGGCCAGGATTAGGGTTCTCTACATCCAAACGCTCTTTACCATCACCCTTCCAGATTGTCTTACTTGCAGTTTGAACACCTTGGGCGCCCAGCATCCCATTTTTGTTATCGCTTCCTACAACCCCAACCTTAACCCCGGTTGTACCACCCTTCCCCCCAGCCGTCGACGAGAACAGCCCCCGGTCCTGACTCAATCCATCCGCCGCAAGCTCCGTCAGTAATGCAGCACCATCGCCTTTATCGGTACGCGTCTTCTCGACGATGCCGGTATTGATGGCCCGCTCGTTACTTCGAGTAATTTCCCAAAGCGCTGCCGAACGATCGAGCCCGGCGCTCCTGCCGTCATGCAGCATCTTCTCATTAGCCGGAATCTCATCCACCAGCTGTTTGGTCACTTGCAAACAGCTCGCCGGGTTATTCCGGCAGTACTGTCCAAACTCTTTGTTCCGAGCCGTATCGAGGTTGTTGTAATAGTCCCTGACGGATTGGCAATCCGCCGGGGAGGCGCACGTATTGAGCTTCTGTTCTCTTTCGACCAGTTCGGCATGGAACAGATAGTTGAATTCCGTCGCTTTCTTGGCGATCGTCGAACCTGTATTCAGGTCGCCATCGACCGCAGCCGCTGCCAGAAGCCCCGTCAGTTGCGACAGCATCAGTTGCAGATTTTTGTTTTCACCCGCCACCTTGGCCATGCCGGGAATCAGCGCTTCATTCAAACCGGCGGCAACCGCACCGGTCTTGAAGTCGCTGCCCGTCAGCTCAGCCAGCAGGCCACCCATGATCGCGTGGGCAACAATTTTCTGTGGGCCGCCATCGGGGAACTTGATGGTATCGCCCACCCAGTTGAAGCCGGTCGCCATCGCCACATTGCCGGCCTCTCCCAGCAGGGCAGCATTGAAGTTGCTGCCAAAGCTGCCACCACCGATCGCGGTGGAGATACTGCTGGAGATCACTGCTTGCCCGGTTGTGCGGATTGCAGTGTCAGTCGCGGTGTTCCAACGGAAGATATCCTTGGAGGAATTACTCGCGCTCGATGCCGAACCTGCCGAACCTGCCGACCCCGTCGACGGCTCGACGCCTTGAGTGGTCGTGCTGGAGCTCTCCGCACTGCTAAACCATTCTTTGTCCGCGTATTCGGATGCATAGGCAGTAAAACCGGCAATCGCCGCACTCTTCAAACTATCGGCGCTGACTGTTTCCTTCAGGGCAAGTCCCAGGTTGCCTTTGTTCTCAATGGTGCTGGTGACCGCCGTGGTGCTCAGGCTGGTGGCGACCGCAAGATTGGTGCCCGACAGTCCGAAACCTGCCGGCCCCATGATGAAAGACATCAAAATCGCGATGGCAATCTTGGCCCCAGCTCCCAGACCGGAATTGTCATACTCGAAGCTGTCGTGGATTTCCTTCACCTGGCGCCAGTCAATGTCGCCACGCGCCTGGGCCTCTTTCATCCAGGCCAGGTCCGGTTCAGCCTTCACCATTGCATCGATGGTTTGGCTGACGCTCTGCTGATCCACTTGTTTGACATCGATGCGCAGCCCATCGACGGCCTTGATCACCAACTTTCCTTGGGCAACCAGAGCGCTCTGGCGCAAGGTTTCGTCAGTCCGCCCCTCGCCTTTCATCTTGTACCAGGCCAGGTCGCTTTTGCTCTTGGTATGGCTCTCGTCGTGGAAGTCCTTGACCCCTTCGAAGGTGATGCGCCCACCGCTGTCGATGATCAGGTCGTTGCCGCTTTGCAGCTTCGCCACTTGATAGGTCTGATCGCCACCGCTGACCAACATCAGGTCGCCCCCGGTGTTGATCTCGCTTCCGATATGGGTGAGTTGCGTCACCTCATCGCGCCGTGCGGCTTTACTGCCCCAGCTGCCCTTTTTCTTCATGTCATACAGCGAGTAATCACGATTCTGCTCAGCCAGCAGACTCAGCTGCTTACCCGCCACCAGGTAGGCCTCATTACCCGCCGCAATCTTGCTCGCGACCATCAACAGATCATTGCGCGCAGCAACCCTCACATCCCCCCCGGCATCGAGGGTGCTCGCCTGCTGCGAGACATGGTCTTCTTCCTTGTTGATCTTCTTGCCGCTGCGCTTGTAGCGGTATTCGCTGGAATCCTCGTTCGCTGCCGCGATCAGGGCGACATCGTTACCGCTCAGGTTGATATCGCCTTTGGCTTGGAGGTGGCTGGCGACTACGGTCAGGTTGCCGCCGGCGGTGACGTTCAGGTCGCCGCCCGCCTTGACTTCACTGGCGTGCTGAACGGTCTGGCTCTGCTCCCAGAAGTGACGCTTGTCCTGGCGCATCGAGCCGCTTTCTTCGCGAGCCGCGGAGATGACAACGTCTTTGCCCGCACTCAAGTCCGCGTTGTTGCCCGCAGTGATCGCGCCGCCTACGTTGAGCAGATCGCCCGCTGCACGCATGGTGAGGTTGTTACCGGCCTCGATGCGCGCGGCGTTGTCGACAACGGAGGTTTTCGAACTGAAGCCCTTGCCGCTGTTCTCGAGGGTGGTGATGGTCCGGTCGTTGCGGATGTCGCCGGTCAAGGTCGACAGCTCGACGTCCTTGCCTTTGAGGATGCCGCCTTGCATGTTGACCAGGTCTTTGCCCGCGACCAACTTGAGCCGCTCGCCAGCCTCGGCCAGGCGCGTGTTGATCAGGTTGTTCCCGGCTGCCGCCGAGAGGTTCTCGCTGGCACGCAGCGTCCCGGCGTTCTTCAGGTCGGTGCCCGCAATCAGGGTGAGGTTCTTGCCCTGGATCAACGCGCCATCGGCCATCAGCCGGTTGTTGGCCTGTGCCAGGTAAAGCACCGGCACCAGGACATGTTGGCCATTGACGACCTGGTCTTCCATCCAGACGATGTCGTGGGTCAGCGCGGCGACTTGTTGCGAAGTCAGGGTTACGCCAACGGCCAGGTTCAGTTGTTCCTTACTGGCGATGGCATTGTTCATCAGGAACTTGAACATGCCTTCGTCGCTGGTCTGTCCGGCAATGAAACGCTGCCCAGTGCGAGCCAGCACCGCCTGTTGGATCAGGCGTTGTTCGTACAAACCATCGCCCAGGCGCTTCCAGCTGGTATCGGGGTCATAACCCAGGTTATCCAGCAAGTAGTCCGAGCTCATGAACTTCCTGAGGTCGGTCAGCGCGGGGTTGGTTTCAATCAGGTATTTGGGGCCGGTGATGACCCGGCTGGCGTCCGAGCCCTGGACAGTGGCCCGACTCTGGTCGTGGCTGTCTTGCGCTGCGGCCGCGCTGTCGACGACACGGAACAAACCATTCTCGCCAGTCGGCAAGGTGAACCCGGGCATGGTGGTCGGGTTGACTTGTTGTTGGGCCAGATCAGGTGGCAACTGCGGGTTGAGCACCACGACCGCTGGCTGTGCGGCGCTGGCCACATCGGTGGCCGCTGACTTGGTTGCACCCGCCAGCGGTGCCTGGAACTGCACGATACTGCTGTTCTCCAGGCGCTGCGTAGCCTGGATGCTGATGTTGCCGCCCGATTGAACAACCGACGGTGCCAGCGACTCTCCTGGCGTCACGATCGTGATGTCGCCCACCTGACGGAAGTTGTTGAGCGCATCGACGGGCAGTTGTTTCGGGTTGGCCTGGGCGTTGTAGGGGACGATGACCCTGCCGCGAAAACGCTCGTCGGTGCCATCGGTGACCCGGCCGGTGTTCCAGGTCCGCGTCCTGACGCTTGTGCCGGAAGCAGCGCCAACGTTCGCGAAGTTGTCTGCGGTGATCAGCAGGTCGGAAGCCGAGGCCATCACGCTGTATTGGTTGGTCACCGCAGAGCCATCAACGGTCAGCTTCGCCCCACTCATCAACGTGGCACTGGCTGAGTCTTCAAGCACTGCGCTTTGGTAGGTCTCCCGGGCTATATAGTCGACGTTGTGGTGATCACCGCTACAGTCATAGCATTTGACACTGATGGAGCCCGACACCAGCTCATCGGTGGTGGAAAAGACGTCCTTGCGATTGATCAGGGTGTCGCTGCGCAGCGACATGTCCTTTGCCGATTCAAGGGTGCCGGAGATGTTCTCCAGCAGCGTGCTGCGAGCGACGCCATCTCGCGCCGCGACATTCAGTGCCCCCAGGCTGTAGACGTCCGCACGATAGTTGGTGAAGCGATTGAAACGCAGGGCCATGTCCGCGCCGCTGAAGATCAGGCCGCGGTCGTTACGGGCCTCGTTGGCAGCCAGTTCGACGGTGTCGGCGCCACCCAGCGTGCCCGTATTGACCAGGCTCGTGGCGGCCAGGGAGAACTTGCCCCCGCCAGTGATCCGGCCGGCATTGTTCAGCGCACCGAGACTGCTGATGGTGGTCATGCCACCGCCAGCCAGACGCGAGCCGCTGGAGAGATCTAGGCTGGCGGCGCTCAGATCGAATTGATCGACACTGCTGAGGCGGCTGTTTTCGGTGCCGACATAAGCGCCGGTCAGCTTCAGATCCAAATCAACGTCGCTGCTGATGATGCCCGCGTTGTTCCAGGTGCCGCCCGTAGCCAACAGGCTTTGCACCGCAACCAACTTGCCGCTACTGGTCTGATTGAGCTGGCCCACCTTCAGGTTCAGGACATTAGCCTGGATATCCGAGCTGTTGTCCCAACGCGCCGCGTCGACGGTCAGGGTGCCTGAGGTCATCAGGCTGCCGCCGATGTTGCTGAACCTGGCGAGGTCCACGCCTAAGGTGCCGGTGCCCACATGACGAACATTGCCGCCAGCATTCTTGAAGCCTGCCATCTGCAAGGACAGGTCCTGGGTGGCCGCTTCAATGACGCCGCCCTGGTTGTCCAGCAGTTGATCAACCGTTAGCGTCGCGGTCCCCAGCTTGCCCACCGAGCGCAACTTGCCGCCCTGGTTATCAATCGAGGCAGCCGTGATCAGCAGGCCGTTGGAACCCTCCACCAGACCGCGCTGGTTGTTCAGTGCCCCGGTCAGACCAAAATCAATGGCGTTTGCCGCTGCGCGTCCG
The DNA here is from genome assembly GCF_054681425.1 of Pseudomonas sp. H1_F01. NCBI lineage: Bacteria > Pseudomonadati > Pseudomonadota > Gammaproteobacteria > Pseudomonadales > Pseudomonadaceae > Pseudomonas > Pseudomonas sp. H1_F01. The sequence goes on from NZ_CP162823.1 coordinate 5,924,369, forward strand.
TCACTGTTGTCGAAGTCCTGCGCGCGTACTGTCAGTGTCTGTTTGGCGAGCACTGCGCCGTCGCGGTTTTCGAGCGTGGCCGTGGAGAGCACAACGGCCCCGGACAAGGCCGAGACCTGCCCACCATTGTTGCGCAGCGTCTGTTTCGCATCGAGGTCGACGGACTGCGCCTGGATCAACCCAGCTGCGTCGGCTGAGGTAAGCGACTCGCTGTTATCCAACACGTTGTCCAGCGTGGCTTTCAGCCAACCACCGACACTGGCAAGGACACCGCCACGGTTATCGAGGCTGCTCGCCTCGATATCCACGTTCCCAGCCTGGGTGATGGCGCTGCCATCCTGGTTGAGGAAATCCCCGGTGATATCGACCTTCAGATCACCTTGGCTGAGCAGGCTGCCTTTGGTGTTATCGAGGCCACCGCCGCTGATCGTCAGCCCCTGCTCGGTGCTGATCATCGCCTCGCCGTTATTGAGCAGTTGCTGGTAAGCGGTCAGGCTCATCGCCTTGACCGAGGCGATATAACCATCGTCGCTGTTGTTGATGCGGTCTGCGGTCAGGGTCAGTTTCCCCTGGCTGACCAACTTGCCGTTCTGCTGGTTGAAGCTTTTCAGCGTGGCAACGAGATCACCCTGGCTGGTGATTTGTCCTGCGCTATTTTCAACGCTACCGCCCCCAAGGGTCAGAGCGGCATCGGAGGCAATCTTGCCGCCGCTGTTATCCAGGGTTTTCGCTTCGAGCTTCAGGAGGTCGTTGCTGCTGATGACGCCTGCGCTGTTCTTCAGCGTCCCGGCGACCAGGGTCTGCTCGCCGTTGCTGGCGATGATCCCTTTATCACGGTTATCCAACGCGCCAGTGGCCTGTGCCTGAATGCCGCCTTGGCTGACCAGCGTGCCGGCGCGGTTGTCGATGTCCTTACTGTTCAGCGTCAGGCTCTTGCCGGCGGAAAAAGTGCCGCCGCGATTGTCGAGGGCCTGCGTGGTCGTGGCTTTCAAGTCGCGACTGGCGATCACGTTCTGCCCGCGGTTGTCGATATTCGCCGCGGTCAGCACGACATCGCCAACCTGGTTGCGGGTATTGTCGATGTTGACGCCCGCTTCGATGATGCCGAGATTGTTGAGTTGGCCGTTGGTAGTCAGCGTGACATTGCCGCGCGCGGCGATGGCGTGCTGGTTGCTGAGGGTCCCCTGGGTCGTCGCTTGGACATGGCTGCCGGCATAGATCGTACCTCGGGCTTCCAGGCTTTGAGCCTTGATATCGACGGCGCCTGCCGCCGTGGTTTGCGCCAAACTCAAATGCCCATTGGCATCCAGCTGAATATCCCCCCCGCTGGCAACCATCTTGCCGTCCAGCTTCACCCCAACCCCGGCCTCGGTGCTCACCAGCTTGATCGCGCCAGCATACATACCGCCCAACGCCGAAGAGTCGATGGCCAGCTCTGGTTTCGCACTGCCGTCATCGGCACGGGCAGTGGCGTTCAGGGTATTGGCGTTGACGTCGTTGCGCCCAGCCACGATGGTCAGGTTCTTCGCCTGGATCTCGGCGTTGATCTTGGCGCTGCGAGTAATGATTTCGAAACGGTCGACGTTGTTCGCGTTCAGGCCCGCGCCTTCAATGGCGACGCTGCCCTGGTCCACCTGATAGCGACCCACCTGGCCGTTTTCGATGATCGGCTTGCCCGTGGTCAGGGTCGCCTTTGGGGTATTGATAAACCCGCAGCCATTGCAGGTGATGCCATAGGGGTTGGCGACGATCACATGGGCCGACTGCCCCGCCACTTCGGTGTAGCCGCGCAACTGGCTCGGGTTGCCGCCGTTGACTTCGTTGAGGATGACTTTCGCGGCCGTGCCCTGGAGGTTCGGGTTGCCGAGGATGATCCCGCCCAGTTGCGTGGACTGGGCGGCGTTGGTGGCGTTATTGAGGATCACGCCGTTGCTGCCGACGTTGTAGTCCTTGAACTGGTTGTGAGACAGCCCGCTGCCATTGGGCTTGGCGATGTTGACCACGGGCACGCCGTTGCCGGCCTGGCCGAGGCTGGTGCCCGGGGCGCTGACCACGATGCCGTCCGCCTGGGCCCACATTGGCTGCCAGAACATGACGTTTGCCAGCAGGAACGCCAGGCCGCGCTTGGGCATGCCCCAGAAGGCGTCGCGGGTTTTCAGGGCAGCAGAAGGCTGGCGAGCCAGGAAGGCGTATTGGCGGTCGTCCATGATCAGGTCTCGTTGCAGCAGAAATTAGATGGATACATCCACGCGGAAGTAGATCGGCGCTTCGCGCTCGGTCAGGGCATCCGGACGTTCCAGGGAATGGGCGAAGGTGACGCTGGCGCTCAGGTGCTCACCGCGGGCGAACAGCTCCAGCGAGTTGCTCGACATGCGCCCGTGCTGATCGCCGTTGTAGCGATTACCGCTGATCACGCCCTGGTCATAACCGAGGCTGGTGCCGTATTCGGCGAAGACCGGGCGCAGCCATTCCAGGGTCACCGGGCGGCTCCAACGCAAGTCGTTGCGCCAGTAGCCGCCGCTGTCGCCGGACAATGTCTGGTCCTTGTAGCCACGAATCGACGACAGGCCGCCCAGGCTCATGCGCTGGGGGCTGAACAGCACGTCTTCGCTACGCTGGCCGGTCATCAGGCTGCTGAAGCTGAAGGACTCGCCGCCCAGCATGAAGGGCTGCAAATAGCTGAGGGTCGCGGTGTATTTGCGATAGCGCGCATCTGGCACTCCAGGGCCCGGCTCATGATCGCCCTGGGCATCGAGGGCACCGATACCTTGTTGCAGGCCCAGGTCGAGGTTGACGAAGGCATTGCCCACTCGCCGGCCATGGTTGATGCCGAACTGCGCCTCGCTGATGCGATTGCTGCTCTCGGCGAGTTTGCTGTCTTCGATGAAGTTGTTGGTGCGCAGGTACGAAAGGCCGGTGTTGAGGGAGGTCTTGCTCACTGCGTCGCGATGGACCACACGCTCCAGGCGCAGCTGATGGTTCTGGCTGTCGCCGCTCTGCTTGAAATTGAAACCGTTGGCCTGGCCCAGCGCGCGGTACTCGCTCTGGCTGTAGGTGTAGCTCAGGTTCCACCAGCCAAACGGCAGGTTGTAATAGAGCATGCCGTTGCGCGAGGTTTTCTGGTGATCGCTGACGACATCGTGGCCGCCGCGCAAGGCCAATTGGTCAGCCAGACCCAGGGGGCTGTCCCAGTCCAGGGAGGCGCCCCATTGCTGCTCGCCCGTGCTTTTCTGCCCATCGTTATGCCGTGACAGGCCGGCGCGCCAGGGTTTCTGCGGGGTGTTATTGACCCGCACTTCGCTGCCGCCGATGTTTTGCCCCGGGGTCAGTTCCATTTGTGCACGGTTGGACGGCAACCGGTTCAGTTGATCGACCATCTGCTCCATCTCACGCAGATTGAGCAGTTCGCCGGTCTTGCCGGGAAACGCCATCGCCAACTCGCGATCCGACAGCTTGCTGTTCTCGGCACCTTTCAAGCCTTCCAGGCGACCCTCGACCACCAGCACTTGCAGGTGACCGCTGGACAGGTCCTGTTGCGGCAAGTAGGCGCGACTGGTGACCAGGCCTTTGTCGAGATAATGGTCAGTAATGACTTTGAGCAGCTCGTTCAGCTGCGGCACGCCCAGGCATTGGCCGATGTAGGGCTTGAGCAGGCGTTCGCGCTCCGCCACGGACAAAGCATCGGCGCCCTTGAGCTCGATGGTCTTGATCGGGAAGCAACGGGTATCGACAGGGGCCGTGGGCTGGGCCGGCTTCGCCTCCTTGCCGGGCAGGTCCTTGAGTTCTTCAAGGCGTCGGCGCTGCTCTTCGAGCAGCCGGTCCTGACGTTCACGGATCAGATCCGTGTCGCCGGGGGTTGGCGCGGCGACAGCAATGTTCATCGCCAGAAAACACAGCGACGCAACAACTAGCCTCGTCCCTAAGGCAAATACGGACATGTTCGATCCCTCGATACAGAAATGACAGCAGGCATGCACAGCAATGCGCGCACACCAGACCCTGCATATCGCTTTCGGTTCAAGAGAGCGGGAAGTTTCCACTCAAAAAAGAGACGCGTCTCACAGGACGCGTCGAGAAACACAACAAAAACGACGGCTCAGATTGCGCAGACGCCTACAGACACTCATCCAGGAAACTCACCACCGTTCCCATGCAAGCCATCCGCTCCTCGATATGGGGCATATGGCTGGAGTGTTCGAACAACGCCCAGCGAATGTCGGGAACATGATCCACATAGGGTTTGACCACCAATGGCGTCGCTTCATCGTATCGGCCTGAAATCAGCAGGGTCGGCACCTTGATCCGTGGCAAGCGATCGGTGATGGACCAGTCCTTCATGCTGCCGATCACATGGAATTCGGTGGGGCCGTTCATGGCGTGATAAACCGTAGGATCGGCATCGATCTGGGCAAAGGTACGGGCGACTTCATCGGGCCAGGGCGTGACACGGCAGACATGGCGGTCGTAGAAAACCCGAGCGGCATCAAAATACTCGGTAGACGTCAAGGTTCCAGCCCGCTCGTGCTTGAGCAGTGTTTGCTGCACCTCAATGGGTAGAAGCTGGCGCAAGCGATTGACTTCAAGGAGCCAGGTGGACATGTCCGCCGGGGAGTTGGCGATGATCAACCCGCGCAAGCCCGCGGGCTGGAGCACCGCATGTTCGCTGGCCAACATGCCGCCCCAGGATTGCCCCAACAGTGCGTAATTGTCGCCAATGCCCAGATGATCCAGCAGGTTCTCCAACTCATCGAGAAAGAGCGCCACGTTCCAGAACGAGGGGTCTTTTTCCGGAAGATGGGTGGAACGCCCATTGCCCAGTTGGTCGTAATGAATCACCGGATAGCCACTGTTGGCAATATCCTTGAAGGCATCGACATAATCGTGTGTACAGCCCGGGCCGCCATGCAGGATCAGCAGCGGCGTACGGCCACTGCTGAAATCGCCAGTGATGCGATACCAGGTCTGATACGGACCAAAAGGCGCAAAGCCTTCGTGCGTTACGGGAAAATCCATTTCGTGCCGCTCCCCAGGAATCCTGCGGCACACGATACCGGGGACTGGCCGGCGGAATAACTAGAGAAACAGATAGGTTTTTGCCCGATTTCAGCTATCGAGCAACCGATAATGCACTGCCCTGACCACGGCCTGGACCCGGTTCCTGGCGCCGAGCTTATGCATTGCAGAAGTCAGGTGGAGGGTGATGGTGGCCAAGGAACGATTCAGTTGCCTGGCGATGTCCGCCGCCGTCAAGCCTTCAGCGGCCAATCTCAAGCACTCACGCTCGCGTTTGGTCAGGCGAACCGGGCATGCGCGGGCTTCCTTGCCGAGCAGCGGAAAAGCCGCCTCTTGCAGGGCATGGGAAATCAGGCTGAAGTCGCCCAGCGTTTGCCGGACATCCTGCAGGGTGCTCCCCTTCGTATCGGCGCGCAGCCCGGTCAATGTCGCAAAGCCGCCTTTGGGCAAATGCATCGGCACCGTCACGCCGCAGGTCATGCGCGAATCCTGCAGGTAGCTCACGACCGGTGCATGACTCTGGCCGATGAACGGCTGCAGCACCGTGTCGGCCTCCGGTCGATAGGACCAGACAAAAGGAGATATGGCATTGATTGCCAGATGCTGGACGGGGTCGATCTGGTAATAACCTTCTTCACACCAGAGCGAGTGCCAATCACGGGGGGTATTGCGCAACTTCAGCACAGTCGGGGTGATCAGTGCCCCATCATGATCCAGTGGCACCGGACTGTAGTCGTACACCAAGGCTTCAAAGCCTAACGCCTGGACCATCCCCAGGGTGTTGTCCATCTGTTCGTCCAGGCTCCTGCCAGACAAAAGACGGGTATTGAAGTCAGACAGCTTGGCCTGCATCCATTCAGCTCCCTTATTAATTTCAATCCTGAAATCGTGCAAGTAGAATGCCACGCCAGAGCGAGGGAATGCCAGATCAAACCTATAAGAATTGCTAGCTTATGGGCGCGTAGCTTCCTCGGTAAGGTTTAGCCAACGGGCGGTACCTGAGCAGGAGAGCAATGATGTGGCGTGAGATCGAGCCAGACCAGCGGTACGACGTGGAAGTCGATGGTCATCACCTGGTGGCCTATGGCTTTGGCGACGGCGACGAGGTGCTGTTGTGCCTCAATGGCGGCCCGGGATTGCCTTGCGATTATCTGCGTGACAGCCATGGCTGGCTCAAGGAAAAGGGCTTGCGGGTCATCGCTTTCGATCAGTTGGGAACCGGCGCGTCGGCCAGGCCCACTGACGAATCCCTGTGGGACATCACCCGTTATGTGGCGGAGGTAGAGACCGTCCGCCAAGCCCTCGACCTGGGCAAAGTGCACCTGCTGGGGCACTCCTGGGGTGGCTGGCTGGCGATCGAGTACGCCATTCATCATCCCCAAGCGCTGAAAACCCTGATCCTGGAAAATACCGCGGGCGATATCCCTCACCTGTCCCTGGAGCTGGAGCGTCTGCGGGCCGCCCTGGGCAGTGAGACCGTCGCGATGATGCAGCGCCATGAAGCCATGGGCACCCTGGATCATCCGCAATACCAGGCAGCCATCACCCTGCTCAACTATCGCCATGTCTGCCGTCTGGACGAGTGGCCAGCGCCGGTGACACGTTCCCTGGGCGACTGGAACATGGGGCCCTACATGACCATGCAGGGCCCCAACGAATTTCTCTATACCGGCAATCTCAAGGACTGGAATCGCATCGAGCAGATGGCCAGCTTCGAAATGCCCGTGCTGATCACCACCGGTCAACATGATGAACTGACGCCAGCCTGTGCAATGCGCATGAAAATGGCGCTCAAGGATGTACAACTGAATGTGTTCCCCAACAGCAGCCACATGCCGTTCTACGAAGAGCCCCACGCCTATTTCCCAGTCCTGCTGGATTTTCTGCACCGCCACCGGAACTAGCCCATGAACCTGGCGCGCTACCGTTTCATACTGTCGCGCCCGCTACAGCTATTGCCGGTGCTGTTTGGCATCAGCATGATCACCTTTGTGCTCGTGCGCTCCATCCCCGGCGACCCCGCCCGGGCCCTGCTGGGCTCGCGCAGCACGCCGGAGGCGCTGATCAGGATTCGTGCCCAGTACGGTCTCGACCAGCCCTTGTGGATGCAGTACTTCTACTTTCTCAAGAACCTGCTCAAAGGCGATCTCGGCCAATCGCTGCTCTACAAAGTCGATGCCTTGAAGCTGATCAGTACCCGCATTGAGCCTACCCTGTTCCTGGTGCTCGGCAGCGTACTGCTGGCTCTGCTGATTGCCGTGCCACTGGCAACGGTGGCGGCGCGCAACAAGGGCGGTTGGCAGGATCACCTGATTCGCCTGTTCACCACGGCAGGGCTCGGCATGCCGGCGTTCTGGCTAGGCATCATGTTGATCCTGCTGCTCAGTGTGCAGTTGGGGCTGTTCCCGGTCTCAGGCTATGGACGTACAGGGTGGGACAAACTGCATCACATGGTCTTGCCGTGCCTGACCATTGCCTTGGCACTCTCCGCCGTTCTGGTGCGCAATCTGCGCGCCAGCATGCTCATGGAGCTACAAGCCGATCATGCCACCGCCGCACGGGCCCGGGGCTTGTCCGAGCGGGCGATATTTCGTCGGCATGTGCTACCCAACTCCCTGGTACCGGCGGTCAACCTGCTGGCGGTGAACATCGGCTGGTTGATCAGCGGCACGGTGGTCATCGAAAGTCTGTTTGCCATTCCCGGCATCGGCCAATTGCTGGTACGCGGCATCTTTACCCGCGACTACATGGTGGTCCAAGGCGTGGCCATGGTGCTGGCCCTCGCCACCGTCACGGTCAATTTCCTCGCCGATGTGCTGACTGTGATGATCGATCCGCGGGTGAACATGCGATGAGCGGCCAGGCCCTCAGTCCCACCTGGCGTCTTGCGCTGCGTTTGGGCTTGCGCAACCGGCGCCTGGCCACCGTGCTGGGCCTGGCGATTCTGTTTGGCTGGCTGTTGCTCGCACTCTTCGCACCCTGGGTCGCGCCCTTCGATCCGATTGCCCAGAACACCGATATCCGCCTGCTGGGGCCGAGCCTGGCCCATCCGTTCGGCACGGACAATTTCGGCCGCGACGTTCTTTCCCGAGTGATCTGGGGCGCGCGCATCGACTTGCAGATTTCCGTGATCGGGGTGGTTTTCCCATTCTTGATCGGCACTTGCGTCGGCGCCTTGGCCGGCTATATCGGTGGCCGGTTCGACACGATCTGCATGCGCCTGATCGATATTATTCTGGCCTTCCCCTTCCTGGTGCTGATGTTGGCAATCATGGCCATCCTCGGCCCCGGCCTGGGCAGCTTTTATATTGCGATGGCTTTGGTGGGTTGGGTGTCCTATGCACGGCTGATCCGTTCGCAGATTCTGGTACTCAAGGAAAGCGATTTCGCCTTGGCGGCGAAAAGCCTGGGCTTCGGTCATGGACGCATTCTGTTTCGGCACCTGTTGCCCAATGCCATGTTCGGTTCGATCGTGTTTTCCATGTCCGACGCGGTGCTGGTACTGCTCAATGGGGCGGCGGTCAGCTACCTCGGCCTGGGGGTCCAGCCACCCACCGCCGAGTGGGGCACGATGGTCGCCGAGGGCCAGAGTTTTATCACCAACGCCTGGTGGATCTGCACCTTCCCGGGACTGGCGATCGTCACCCTGGCCATGGGCTTCAGTCTGCTGGCCGACGGTGTCGCCGAGCACCTCGGAGAGCGCCCATGAGCACACCGGTGTTGCACGTCGAGGACCTCAGCGTGATCGCCGGCCACGGTGAGGGCGAAGTCACGCTGGTGGATCGTGTGTCATTTGACTTGGCCGAAGGCGAAATCCTCGGTCTGGTGGGTGAAAGCGGCTCAGGCAAGACGATGGCCTGCCGGGCCTTGATGCGCTTGCTGCCCTCTGCAAACCTCCGCGTCCAGGGCAAGGCCGTGCGCCTTGCCGGCGAGGACCTGCTGTCGCTGGATGAAGCCGACATGCGGGGCATACGGGGTCGGCGGCTGGGGATGATTTTTCAGAATCCCGGCAGTCATCTTGACCCGTTGATGCGTATCGGCGAACAGATCGGCGAGGGCATACGCCTGCATCAGGGGGCGTCCAAACGTGAAGCACGGGCGAAGGCCATTGATGTGTTACGCCAGGTGGGCATTCCCGATCCGCTAAGGCGGGTCGACAGTTATCCCCATGAGTTTTCCGGTGGCATGCGACAACGCGCCATGATCGCCGTGGCGTTGGGTTGCAACCCCCAGGTGCTGATCGCCGATGAGCCGACCACCGCCCTGGATGTCACGGTACAGGCACAGATCCTGCGCCTGCTCCTGGATTTGCGCGACCAACGTGGGCTGTCAATCATCATGATCACCCACGACCTGGGGATCGTCGCCCAGACTTGTGATTCCATCGCGGTGATGTACGCCGGTCGGCTCTGCGAGCACGGCACCAAGCTTGATCTGCTGGCTCACCCACGACATCCCTATACGGCGGCTCTGATCGACTGCCAACCGGCGACCAGCGCCGGCCATGCCATGCTCAAGACCATCGCCGGCCAGCCTCCTCTGCTGGATGCGCTGCCCACCGGTTGCCGCTTCAATCCACGCTGCCTTCAGCAGGGCAGCCAGTGCACGCGGCTGTTGCCACAGATGCAAGACATGGCCGAGGCACACCGGGTCGCCTGCCATTACCCGCTGCAGGTGGGAGCCTCGTCATGACCCTGTTGCACGTGAAGGATCTGCAGGTGCGCTTCGCCGCCCCTGGCAGCGGTCCGTTCGGGATCAACCGGCAATGGGTGAAAGCCGTCAACGGTGTGTCGCTGAGTCTGGCCACCGGGGAGGTGCTTGGGTTGGTGGGTGAGTCGGGCAGCGGCAAGAGCACCCTGGGTCGGGCCATCTTGCGCCTCACTGAGGTCAGCGCCGGACAAATCCTGTTCGATGGCGTGGATATGGCTCAAGGCAAGCGGATCGACATCGAGCGACTGCGCCACGAAACCGCGATGATTTTCCAGGATCCTTATACCGCCCTCAATCCGCGAATGAGCATCGGCGACACCCTGGCTGAAGTGTTGCGAGTGCGCTGTGCGATTCCTGCACCGCTGATTCGCCAGCGGGTCGATGAACTGCTGAACCTGGTCGGCCTGCGACCGGAGCTGGCCCACCGCAAGCCAGGTTCATTGAGTGGCGGTCAATGCCAACGTGTGGGGATCGCTCGAGCACTGGCCATCGAGCCACGGTTGATCATCGCCGATGAATGCGTGGCCGCGCTGGACGTTTCCATCCAGGGACAGATCATCAACCTGCTGCTGGAACTGCGACAGCGCATGAACCTGGCGATTCTGTTCATTGCTCACGACCTGGCAATCGTTCGGCGGTTATGTGATCGGGTCGCCGTGATGTACCTCGGCGAGATCGTCGAGCAAGGCCCCACGGAGGCCGTGTTCAGCAGCCCTCGGCATCCTTATACCGTCGCGCTGATCCAGTCCATTCCACACATCGACCCGACTCGACCGTTGCCGAGCGAACCCCTGCCTGGCGAGCCACCCAGCCCCCTGAACCTTCCATCCGGCTGCGCTTTTCACCCGCGCTGCCGGTATGCACAACCCATCTGCGCGAAAACGCCGCCCCCCAGCCATGACATCAATGGACATCGTTATAGCTGTGTGCTCGGAGAGCCATTGCTCTAAAAAACATTCATCAATAGGGAGTTTGACCATGCGATCGAAACATTTGAAGTTACTGACCGCCGCAACGTTGACCGTTTGCACACTGGCGGCCGGTGTCGCCCAGGCAGCAGGCGTGCTGACTATCGGTTGCCGTGAAGAAAGTACGACGTTCGACCCGATCAAAAGCGCGCAGAACCGTGATAACTGGGTGTTCTCCAATGTCTACGACGTGTTGGTGCGCGTCGACAACACCGGCACCCAGCTGGTGCCGGGGCTGGCCGAAAGCTGGCAGGTTTCCGACGATGGCCTGACCTATACCTTCAAACTACGCTCGGCCAAGTTCTCCGACGGCTCACCGATTACCGCCAGCGATGCAGCGTTCAGTCTGTTGCGCATTCGCGACAACAAAGGGTCGCTGTGGAGCGACTCCTACAAGATTATCGACAAGGCCCAGGCGCCCGACCCGCAGACACTGGTGGTGACACTCACGAGCCCTTCAGTGCCCTTCCTCGCGCAGCTGGCGTTGCCCAACGTCTCCATCCTGTCGCAAAAGGCCATGGAAAAAATGGGGGAGGAAGCCTATGCCCAGGACCCCGTCGCCTCTGGCGCCTTTATCGTCAAGGAGTGGCTACGCGGCGATCGCGTGGTGCTGGAGAAGAACCCCAACTTCTGGCAGGCCGACAAGGTGAGCCTGGATGGCGTGGAATGGATCTCCATCCCCGATGACAATACGCGGATGTTGAAGGTACAGGCCGGTGAACTGGATTCGGCGATCTTCGTGCCCTTCTCGCGCGTCGAAACCCTGAAGAAAGATCCCAACCTGGTCGTACACATGGATCCCTCCACCCGCGAGGATCATCTGCTGATCAACCATGCGCACGGACTGCTGGGCAAGCCTGAAGTACGCCAGGCCCTGGACCTTGCGATCAACAAAAAATCCCTGGTCGATACCGTGACATTCGGCCATGGCCAGGTGGCTTATTCCTACATTCCTAAAGGCGCGCTTTATCACAATGCCGATAATCTGCAGCGCCCGTACGATCCGGAAAAAGCCAAGAAAATGCTGGCGGATGCAGGCGCCTCAGGCCTGAAGCTCAACTATGTGGTCAATGCGGGCAATGAAGCCGACGAGCAGATCGCCGTGCTGGTCCAGCAACAGCTCGCAGCGGTCGGCGTGACAGCCACCTTGCAGAAAGTCGACCCAACCCAGAGTTGGCAAATGCTGATCGACGGCGATTACGATCTGTCCGTGATGTACTGGACCAACGACATCCTCGACCCGGACCAGAAGACCACATTCGTGCTGGGACATGACACCAACATGAATTACATGACCCGCTACAAGAACGACAAGGTCAAGGATCTGGTCGCGGCCGCGCGGGTAGAAGTGGACCCGACCAAGCGCAAGCAGATGTATACCGATCTTCAGGTGATCGCCAAGCAGGACGTCAACTGGATCGATCTCTACTACAGCCCGTACATCAATATTTCGCGCAAGAACATCGAGCACTTCCAACAAAACCCACTGGGACGCTTCTCTCTTGAGGAAACAGTGAAGCGCTAGCGAGTAGTGGCTTCATCCGAGTCGGATAGGGCCAGTGGCAACGCCTTGATCACGAATCGAGGCTTGCCACTTGATGGCCAAGCGACATCGGACGCTCCCCGGTCATCTCGCACAACAGCGCTGTGACGGCGTTCCCCTCAACCGTGCCGTGCTCTTGCAGAAAGCCCGCCACGGCGCTGACAGCCGGCCAGTAACGGTGCACCAGGCAACTGCAGCGGGAGATGGCCTGGGATTGGGCGTCGAGCAATTTGCGCGGTGGCAGCAGGCTGATCAATTCGTGCCCCCGGTCCAGGTCTCCGCGGCCGCTGCCCCTGATCAACCGGTCGGACCGACGGTGCCGGTAGACTGCTTCGGCCACTGGCCCCGCGAAGCAATGGAGCAGGTCACGCTCAATGGCATCGACCATCGAGGGCAGGAATTCAGCGATCCCCGGGGCGTCGAATGCCGGGCACGGGACAAGGTAGTCCGCTTCCACCCACCCTTCTGCGTATTGAGGGTTGCCGCGCAGGTCGAACAGAGGACCCGTGCAGGCTTCAGCCTTGGTACGCACGGTGATGCGTTTTATCGGTTGGCCGTTCCACCAGAAAGCCAGGGCATGACCGGCTTCGTGGAAGGCCGTGCTGCGCGGGCATTTGTTCATTATTGGGTCCGTCACGGCAGGCGCCATTCATATCATCTGCCTCGCCGCTTGGCTTCGATAAAAGATTATCCCTATCGACCGTTAATACTGCGCCTATTAGCTATCTGGCAAAGGAGGACTAGCCTGAATTCAGGCTGGTGCAATCCGGCCCGTGAAACCTGACAAAGAGATACGAAGCGTTCAGAACCGTACTGGGCTTGCCGTGGGCCACCGAATGGGTAACCAGACATCTCCCGCGTTGCCGTGTGGCCGCACACGATCAGTTGAGCGAACTGTGAGCCCTGCGCCCTGTGTCATCTATTTCGCCTGTCGCTATTCGAAGCCCGGCCGGGCTGGATAGCTGGATGAATACGACCAAAGGTAGCTTCTCATGGCAAACGAATCGAAATGCCCGTTCAATCACGCCGCTGGCGGTGGTACGACAAACCGCGACTGGTGGCCGAACCAGCTGAATCTGAAGATCCTGCACCAGCACTCCTCGCTGTCCGACCCCATGGGCGAGGATTTCGACTATGCCCAAGCGTTCAAGCGCCTGGACTTCCAGGCCCTGAAACAAGACCTGAATGCACTGATGACCGACTCGCAAGACTGGTGGCCGGCAGACTTCGGCCACTATGGACCGCTGTTTGTCCGCATGGCCTGGCACAGTGCAGGCACCTACCGCACCGGTGACGGGCGCGGTGGGGCCGGTTCCGGCCAGCAGCGGTTTGCACCGCTCAACAGCTGGCCAGACAACGTCAGCCTCGACAAGGCGCGTCGGCTGCTGTGGCCGATCAAGCAGAAGTATGGCCGCAATATCTCCTGGGCCGACCTGATCGTCCTCACCGGCAACGTCGCGCTGGAATCCATGGGCTTCAAGACCTTCGGTTTTTCCGGTGGCCGCGCCGATGTCTGGGAACCGGATGAAGACGTCTACTGGGGTTCGGAAAACAAATGGCTGGGGGGCGATGTTCGCTACAGCAAGCCCGACAAAGCGGCCATGCAAGACCCCGGCGAAGGCCAATTGGTGGCCGAGCCTGGCAACGAAGAAAGCCGCACTGACGATGGACGCAACCTGGAGAACCCGCTGGCCGCCGTGCAGATGGGGCTGATCTACGTCAACCCGGAAGGCCCCGAGGGTCAGCCGGACCCGGTCGCCGCCGGGGTGGACATCCGCGAAACCTTCGCCCGCATGGCCATGAACGACGAAGAAACCGTGGCATTGATTGCCGGTGGCCACGCCTTCGGCAAGACCCACGGCGCAGGCCCTGCGGACAATGTCGGCGCCGAGCCCGAAGCCGCTGGCCTGGAGCTGCAAGGCCTGGGCTGGAAGAGCACCTTCGGCACCGGCAAGGGGCCCGACACCATCACCAGTGGCCTGGAAGTCACCTGGACCACCACCCCCACTCGTTGGAGCAATAACTACCTGGAGAACCTGTTCGGCTTCGAGTGGGAACTGACCAAGAGCCCGGCAGGCGCACACCAATGGACGCCGAAAAACGGGGCAGGCGCGGGCATCATCCCCGATGCCCATGACCCGTCCAAACGGCGTAACCCAACGATGCTGACCACCGACCTGGCGCTGCGCTTCGACCCGATCTACGAAAAAATCTCCCGGCGCTTCCTGGAAAACCCGGACCAGTTGTCCGACGCCTTTGCCCGCGCCTGGTTCAAGCTGATCCACCGCGACATGGGCCCGCTCTCACGCTACCTCGGCCCGGAACTGCCCAACGAAGAACTGCTGTGGCAAGACCCTATCCCGGCGGTCGACCATCCGCTGGTCAACGACAGTGACATCGCCGCCCTCAAAGGCAAGCTACTGGCCTCGGGCCTCACGGTTTCACAGCTTGTGTCTACAGCATGGGCCGCGGCTTCCACCTTCCGTGGTTCCGACAAACGCGGCGGCGCCAACGGTGGCCGCCTGCGCCTGGCCCCGCAGAAAGATTGGCCGGCCAACCAGCCAGAGCAACTGGCCCAAGTGCTGGCGACCCTCGACAAGGTTCGGGGCGAGTTCAACGCCGCCCAATCCGACGGCAAGAAAATCTCCCTGGCAGACCTGATCGTGCTGGCCGGCAGCGCCGGTATTGAACAAGCCGCGAAAAATGCCGGGCTCAGCGTGACGGTACCGTTCTCGCCGGGACGCATGGACGCGAGCCAGGAGCAGACGGACGTCGAGTCGTTCGGTTTCCTCGAACCTATCGCCGATGGCTTTCGCAACTACCTCAAGGGCCGGTACCGCGTGTCCGCCGAGGCGTTGCTGATCGATAAGGCCCAACTGCTGACCCTCAGCGCCCCGCAAATGACGGCATTGATCGGCGGTCTGCGGGTACTGGACACCAACGCTGGCCACACTGCGCACGGTGTCTTTACCCAACGGCCCGGGACGTTGACCAACGACTTTTTCGTCAATCTGCTCGACATGGGCGTGGAATGGAAACCCCTTTCCGACACCCAGGAAACCTTCGAGGCCCGCGACCGCAAGACCGGCCAGGTCAAATGGACCGGCACCCGTGTCGACCTGGTCTTCGGCTCCAACGCCCAGCTACGGGCCTTGGCCGAAGTCTATGCCAGCCCGGATGCGCAGGAGCAATTCGTCAAGGACTTCATCGCGGCGTGGGTCAAGGTGATGAATCTGGATCGGTTTGATCTGCGGTGAGAAGAGTCCGCAGGCATGAGGTCGTGCAGGGAGGCGACCTCATAAACTTTTCTTCACCCCACGCCCCCGCGTGATTGGGTACAGTCGCCTCGCTCATTCAAGAAACTAAGGTTTTAGCCCGCTCTCCCAGCGGGCTTTTTTTTGCCCTGCATTCAGGCTGACGAATGTGCACTGCCCGACGCAGGCAAGGCAGCCGTTGCCGTCGCTCGCTGTGGTTTCAACACTGGCTGCTCCAAGGCCGCCCGCCCATAAAACAGCAACGCCATCAGCAAGCAACTCAACCAGACAAAAATCCCCGCCCAGAACGTGTGTGACATGTAATGCCAGCCCTGCAGGACCCGCGTCGTGCCGTAGACAAACCCCAAGACCAGCGCCCCGTGCATCAAGGCTTTCGAATGACGCCAGCGGTAGCGGCGGGCGACGAAATACAGCGCCAGCATCGTAAAGCCGCCGGACGCATGACCGCCGGGCCAGCAGCGACCATCACCGGCGACTTTCAGCAGGTCGAAATTCTGGAACCATTCCTTGTGCTCGATCTTGCCGGCGTATTGGGTGGTTTCCACCGGGCAGTACACGCTGGTGTGGCCCTTGAGGTAATGGATCACCCCGGTGCTGAGGGAAAAGGCGACGACCACGTAGAGGAAGTCGCGACGGTGTTTGTGGGCAAAACGCAACGGTGTGGCCAACCGGGTTTTCTCCAACAAGCGAAGTAATCCCGGGCGCTTTTGCGGCTGGAAGACCGTCCAGACAAACGACAGCAGCGCCCCGATAATCGCCGCCTCGCCGGTCCAGTTCGGGATGATCCTGGCCCATTTATGGGTGATTTTCTCGAACAGCCGCACGTGCTCCAACGGAAAGACCTGGTGCACTGGGTCATAGAATAAATTGCTGAAGGCGATGTCGATGCGGGTCAAGTCGAACAGCAAGAACACCACCGCGGCGCAGACCAGGGGAATTCCGAGATTGAGCCCGTAGAAACGGGCGCGAGCAGACGTCAGCATGGGCGGTCCTAATCGTGGGAAAAATTACTGAAACGCCACCGAGCGCCAGTCAGAGGCTTCGATAAAACCGAGCAACTGCGGGGCTTGTGGCTGGGCAGCGGAGACGAACAGCGAAGCGCCGTAGCCAAACGTCGAGGTAGGCCGCTGGAACGCGGTTTCCAATGCCTGCATGCATTCGCTGTGGGTGACCAGGATCAGATTGCGCCCGGAGACCTTGTGGGCCAGGGCATTGCGCAGAAGATCGCGGCGGCAATTGCTCAGCCAATCATCACCAGCACTCACCTTGTTGAACATGTAGCCCGCCGTCTGGACTGCACGCACCAGAGGGCTGTTGTAGAGGTCGGCGTTGCCCAGGCCCAGTTGCTCGAACCGCGCGCCCAACTCCACCGCAACGGCACGGGCCCGGTCAGTGATGCCTTCGCGATCATTCAGGCACGCGGCCTTGGAGTGATCGCAACGCTCGACATGACGCACCAGCACGATCATCTCGCCCTTGGCCCAGCCAGCGGCCAAGGCCCGGGCGCCGGCGACGTTGCCGTGGGCCAGGTCCGGTATCGCCGCCGGGCTGAGCAGCCAGAGGGTCAACGGGATGACCAGCAGCGCCGAAGCCAGCACGACCACAGCGTTTCGGTAACGGACAAAGCGGCGCGTATTGATCGAGCGCCTCAGGCCGAAAAGGCTCAGTCTCAGTTCCACATCAAGCCGCCCCAACGGCATCCACCCAGTCATTCGTTGGCGCGACAGTAGAGAGGCCGACGTAGGCAGTCGGTGAAACAGATGTGAAAAAAAGCTTAGTGTGGGAGCAAAGCTTGCTCGCGAAACAGACACCTCGATTCTGTGGCAGACCGCATCGCCTTCATCGCGGGCAAGCCTTGCTCCCACAGATAGCCGGAAAAAAACTTACAGATCTTGAACCCACCGCCGATATAGCCCTGTTACATGCTCTTGCTGGCTCTTAACAACAACAATCTTCCAGCGTACCGACGATCAAGCAGCACAACGTTCCTGGAGGAATTTGATGAACAGCTGGTTTGGCAACATTAGCGTCAACATGAAACTGGGCCTGGGCTTCGGCCTGGTGCTGGTACTGACCTGCCTGCTGGCCCTGACCAGTTGGACCAGCCTGGGCGGGCTGATCGACCGCAGCAACTGGATGAGCGACATCACCCAGCTCAACGCCGGCCTGACCAAGCTTCGAGTCACGCGCCTGCAATACATGCTGACCAACGGTGACGAGACCGCCGCCCAAAACGTGCAGACCACCCTCGATGGTTTCGTGGCACAACAGAACGCCCTGCTCAGCAGCTTCAAGAGCCCGGAAAACGTCAAGTTGCTCAAGGAGCAGAGCGCAGTCATCAGCGCCTACCAGGTGTCCCTGAACAAAATGCGCAGCGCCTACCGCACGGGCAACACCGCCCGCGATGCCATGGGCGCTAACGCCGAGATCGCCTATAAGCTGATCGAGACCCTGGATTCGGACGTGCGGAAAATGGGTGTCGGCGACGAGCGTTTCGCCCAGTTCCAGGCCATCACCCAGGCCAAGCAGGACTTCATGCTGGCCCGCTATGAAGTGCGCGGCTACACCGCCAACAGCAACGCCGACACCGAACGCAAGGCCGTCACCCAGCTGGACGCCGCCATCGCCTCGCTCAAGCCGCTGAACGAGCATTTCTCCAGTGCCCGCCAGGATGAACTGCGCCAACTGGAAAACGCCCTGGCCCAATACCGCAGCGCCGTGCAGGCCTTCAAGCTGGCCACCGCCGACGCGGTACAGGCACGCAAGGAAATGACCGACCAGGGCGCGTCAATCGTGACGCTGAGCGAACAGCTGTACCAGATCCAACTCGACCGCCGCGACGCCGAAAGTGCCCAGGCGCGCACCCTGCAACTGGTCAGCACCCTGTTGGCGCTGCTGGTTGGCGTCATTGCAGCCGTGATCATCACTCGCCAGATCACCGGCCCGCTGCGCGATACCCTGGCCGTGGTCGAGCGCATTGCCGGTGGCGACCTGTCGCACACGGTCATCGTCACTCGCCGCGATGAACTGGGCGTGCTGCAACAAGGCATCGCGCGCATGGGGGTGACCCTGCGCGACCTGATCAGCGGCATCCGCGATGGCGTGACCCAGATCGCCAGCGCCGCCGAAGAACTGTCCGCCGTGACCGAGCAGACCAGCGCCGGGGTCAACAGCCAGAAAGTCGAGACCGATCAGGTCGCGACCGCCATGCACGAAATGACCGCCACGGTGCAGGAAGTGGCCCGCAACGCCGAAGAGGCCTCCCAGGCCGCGGCCGCCGCCGACGGCGAAGCCCGTGCCGGTGACAAGGTGGTCAGCGAAGCCATCGCCCAGATCGAACGCCTGGCCAGCGAGGTGGTGCGTTCCACCGACGCCATGACCGTGCTGCAACAGGAAAGCGACAAGATCGGCAGCGTCATGGACGTGATCAAGGCCGTGGCCGAGCAGACCAACCTGCTGGCGCTCAACGCGGCCATCGAAGCGGCACGCGCCGGTGAAGCCGGACGTGGTTTTGCCGTGGTGGCCGACGAAGTCCGTGGCCTGGCCCAGCGCACGCAGAAATCCACCGAAGAAATCGAAGGCCTGGTGGCCGGGCTGCAGAACGGCACGCAACAAGTAGCGGCCGTGATGAACAACAGCCGCAGCCTCACCGACAGCAGCGTGGCCCTGACCCGCAAGGCCGGCGTGTCACTGGAAAACATCACCCGCACGGTGTCGAACATCCAGTCGATGAACCAGCAGATCGCTGCGGCCGCCGAGCAGCAAAGCGCCGTGGCCGAGGAGATCAGCCGCAGCATCATCAACGTGCGCGACGTGTCCGAACAGACCGCCGCCGCCAGCGAAGAAACCGCCGCTTCCAGCGTGGAACTGGCACGGTTGGGTAATCAGTTGCAGATGCTGGTCAGCCACTTCCGCGTCTAACGTCCGCCGACTGTGGGAGCGAGCTTGCTCGCGATGGCGGTGGGTCAGTCAACTTAATGCTGGCTGATCCGACGCCTTCGCGAGCAAGCCCGCTCCCACAGGACTTGCATCCGCGCAGCCCACGAATCGCTCTTTCGTACAAATCTCCCGCCCCCGGTCCTACCGCCTTTCTCTGCACGCTCCTGTACGGTTTTCGCTTGAACAAGCACATTCCGTCCGCACAGGAGATGACCACACATGGACGTAAGCAACGACTCGCTGTTGCACAAGCTCGTTGCCTCCCCAGACGGAGAGGACGCTGCAAAAACCGATTTCAAGACCGCCCTGCAGCGAATGGGACTGACGTCGGTATTCGACATCCTGCGCCAGGGCAAGACGCAGTTCGCCCAGGCGCTCGCCAAGCACTGCGATGCAGATGCCGGGCAGGCCTACGACAATGCGTCGAGCCACGCCCGGCAGATCAGCCGCTTGTACCTGGAGCATCAACTCTGCTCCAGCGACACCAAGCTCCGTGTGCGACGCAGCCTGGACTCAGACCCGACATCCGGGCCGATCAGCTATCAAGCACTGTTCCAGGAAAACTGGGATCGGTTTTGCAAGGACGGTGACATCGCCGCGATCGACTCGCCCGTGGCCTACCTGCGTGCGCTGTACCTGTTTGCCAGGCAGTTGGAAAACAGCTCCACCCACGCCCGCAAGATCCCCCTGGAGAAACGTCGACCGGACCTCAACACGCTGATGCTCGACCCACACAGTGCCTTGGTTGCACGCCCGATGCTCAACATCGTCAACGACACGTTGCGCAGCCATATCGAGGCCAGTCTCGATGACGGCACAACCGTCCATCAGGCCTTGGCCGACGCACACTATCCCTTTTCACTGCCCTATGATCTTCACCACCACCAATGCCTGCTTGGCTTGGGCGCAGGTAAACCCGCCCTGGGTGAAGTCAATTATCGGATCAGCCTGAAACTGCCGTTTTGCCAGGACGGCTCAACGTATGGACACGTTTCGCAATCGCCTGGCGAAGCGCAAAAACTGCTTTCAGGGCTCAGTCCGGCGCAACAGGCACTCTTGCTCGCACCGCTCGCTTCGGCCTCCGATTTCGATGCCTTGAAAAAAGCCTATGGCACTGAAGATGTCGAGCGCCTGGGTGATTTCACATTCTTCAAGGAGCGCACCGGGCTGACGACGGAACTGGTTGAGCAGCTACTGGCGCATGGCCGATACAACCCTTGCATCTCGCCCCATAACCCGCCCCCGACGCGTAACCTCCAGGGCGCCGCTTACATCAACGGCCCCGACACCGCCCCCGCGTTGGTGCTTGAAACCAGAACGAACCAGCGAGGGTTTGGCAACAAGTCCTACGAACGTTTCGACCGCATGCAGCGCATGGTCCGACTGCAACGATGGACCGGTATTGCCTTTGCCGAACTGGATACGCTGATCGTCAATAGCCTGTATTCGGAAGGCAACACCGCAATGACACTCGGCGCCAACACCTTGCGCGCGCTTGGGGTCTATCAGTACATGAAGCGGCGCCATGGCATCACCCCTGAGGAGTTTGCCTCGCTGTTGTACGAAATGCCGACCTGCGCTTGCGCAGAACGTGTTCCGTTGTTCGACCAAGTATTCAATCGCACCCGTTTACTCGACAGCCCGGCATGGGAGAAACAAGCGACGGACCTCGATCCCGCGGATCTTGAAACCCTCAGCTATCTCGGCGCGGGCCTGGGACTCGCCCTCACGGAAGACGCGTTGTTGTTGCTGGTGAAACAGACCGGGAAGTACCTGGCGCTAAAAAAGGATTTGCCTACAGTCTCCTCACTCTACCGCCAGGCCCGTATCGCCCGGATGTTTGGCCTGTCGCCGCTGGCGTGCACGGAACTGGCCCGGTTACTGGGAGGGGATACGTTCTGTCGGGCGCTGGTGACCGGAGCGCTGACCACCACCGGCCCTGACATTCTCGACGTACTGATGGCGATGGATTGGGCCCTGGACTGGCTCAAGCAAAACGATCTCGATGTGTTGCAGTGGTGTCGCCTGTTCGAGAGTGCCAGGCATGACTTGCCGTTGGATCAGAACCTGGAAAAGCGATTGGCCGCACTTCGGGAGCACACACAATCCACCAACGACCCTCAACGCCTGGTAGAAACACTGCTGCACGACAAGGCCGACGTGTCCGCCGAATATCTTCCCAGCGTGATGAAAATGGCCGGCACGAATGCCACGGAAATAGTCCAGGCCATCATGACCACTGTCGGCAAAACACCGCCATTGCTGGCGCACGTGCTTCGCACCGCTGACGCCTGCCAGAAATTGCATCTGAGCAGCAGCACGCTACAGGTGTTAATGCATCATCCCACGTGGTTAGCCTCGAACAGTTCAGGAACGCTTACACCTCAAACGCTGTATTTGCTCGAACGGTTCAATCATTGCGCGCGCCATCAGGCGCAGTCAGAAGAAAACCTGTTGCATTACTTGCAACTCGCCAACCAAGACCTACCGCAACATTCAGCAGAGACAGTCAACGGCCTGCTGGCCCACCTGCTGGGCTGGAGCACCGAGCAAGTGAGTTGCCTGACCGCGCTGCTGACGCCCAAACGCGCCACCACCATGCAAGCCGTGGATTGGGTCATGCGTTGCCAGGCGTGTTGCTTGAGCACAGGCCTGTCGGCAAACCAGCTGCTCAAGGCCGCCGCACTCAATAGCGACAGCCTGACACAGGACTGGAAAATCGTCGGTGAAGGACTGATCGCTGCGTGCCATTGAGGCGTACATTTTTTATTCAAGGATTGAATATGACCGTTGCCATGAAAAAGCAGCTGGATGAAAGCCTGCGCGATGCACAGTTGGCGCTCTACCTGGACAAGGTCGCGCCCGACGATGGCCCGACCGGGACGGTGCGGCTCAAGACGGCCCAGGACCTCTATGAATATTGGCTACTGGACGTACTGGTCAGCCAGGATGTGCCCACCACGCCTGTGGCGTGCGCCATCGCCAGCCTTCAGCAATACATCAATCGCATCCTGATGAATATGGAGCCCGGCTACGACCAGGCAAGCATCACGCCCGAGCACCTGCAGACGTGGCGCAACGAGATACATCAGTACCCCATCTGGGCGGCTCATCAAAAGCTGCTGTATTTCCCCGCAAGTTACCTGGACCCGGCCCTGAGGAATAACAAGAGCGGCAACTTCCAGCAATTGGAAAACGACCTCAACCAGAGCCGGATCCAGGCCGATGCGGTTCAATCGGCGGTCATGGCCTACCTGACCCGATTCGAAGAAATCGCCAACCTGAATATTCTCAACGGCTACATCGACGGCGAAGACTTTGCCAACAGCACTTACTATTTCATTGCCAAATCACGATCGGAGAATACTTATTTCTGGCGCTCGCTGGACATGGCGCAACGTCCACTGGACGGTACGCCACCAGAGGCCCCAGCCATCGCCGCCAAACGGGATCAGCCGGATCCGTATGCCTGGTCGGATTGGGAGAAAGCCGATGTGCCCATTCCCGAAAGCGCGGTCGAACACACGATTCGTCCTGTCTGGTTCAACAATCGTCTGTTTGTTGTCTGGGCAGAATGCATACAACAGGATCCGCGAGCCTTCACCATTGACACCGCTCATACCTCCGCCGGGCAATCGGGCACCAGTCATCCGCTATTGCGCTTGAGCTTTTGCTTCAAGAAACAGGATGGAAACTGGAGTACGCCGCGAGTTGGCTTGCAGGGTTACTGCAACGACAAAGCGCTTTGCGGAAAGGACCTTGATGCAACCCGGGCATTGATAGGCTCTGTTGCGGTGCACTACAACAACGGCTCGCATGACTCACTGTTTATAGCCTTGTGTGCACGAGAACTCAAAACCGACACGCCCTACTCGGCAGGCAACAATTTCAGATTCATTAAAACGGCTTGTATCGATAAAAATCTCATCCCTGAGTTGAATAACTCAGCTACCACGGAGCAAACGGCAACAGAAAAATCTCTCCCCTACGAGGCCGCCGTGAAAGTGCTCACAGGCGCTGTCGAGCAACGTATTCAAACAAAAACACGCTCGAAAATCATTCTCGCTGAAGCTTCCCTCCCGACGAGCATGAGCGATTCCATGTCTAACTTCGACGGTTGCCAGAAGTGGATCAGAATCCGATCCACCCATGACCATACCGCCTCCACGCTCAAGCTACACATGACTGCAGACATCGACAATCGCGCCAGCCTCTATGAACCACCTGAAAAAAGACGCTTAAGGCTTGAAACCAGACACGATCAGTTCCCAAGAATCCAGATTCACTTAGTGTTTCCCGCCCGAAGCCTGCCGGAAACACCCTACGTGGAACTGGATGCAGGTTCATACCTGGAAGTAACCAGCCACGCTCCGTTACCTCTTAACCAGAGCCACATATTATCGTTCGACCACATGGTCGACGTGCTCAGAGACTCTGAACACTCGCGCGGTATCACGCTGCATGCCTACACAGACCTTCAGGGGAAATTACTTTCTACAGAGGCAGTGCGCCATCTGATTATCGAAAGTAGACGCAATAATGGCAGCACCACTTCCGGACAGGTACAAAACTTATCAATACAAGCAAACAACTCCGCAGCGCTAAATTTTGGTAAGGCACTAGTCTTTCTTGATGAGCCGCGAAACATTCAATATGTGATTTTCCGTCAGCCAACCGCCTCGGCGGCTCAACCGCTGTCGTATGAAAACCTGACAGTGGTGGCGCAGTCCAACCCGGCACCGGACCTGAGGGATTTTTTCGAGTTCACTTGGCATAGCGAGGATCTCAGCCAAGACGGCGATACATTTTTGTGTGGGGTTGCCTTTGTCTACCCCGATGAACCGGAAACGAAGCTCTATTCCGCCCTTAAAGCCATCAAGCTGAACTGCATCCCTGCACACTTTCAAGCTCCAGGCATTACCCCCTCATCGACGGCCGGACTAGGCACCACCCAATTTATCGATTTCACCCATAGCGCCATCAAGACCAGCGATGCCGGAGACCAACTCCGCCAACCGATCAGGTTGAACACCACCTTCGCCGCAGAACTGATCCGCCGTACCGAGAACAGTCTGGATGAGCTGTTCGACTGGACCACACAACGCCTGCCGGAACCCGCCATACCAGACAGCACTCACGACAGGATGGACTTCCACGGCCCTTACGGTCGTTACTTCACCGAACTGTTCCTCTACGTGCCATGGCTGGTCGCCCAGCGCTTGAACGCCGAACAGCGCTATGAGGAGGCCGAACGCTGGTTGCGCCGTGTCTTCGATCCAGGTCGCGGCCAGAAACATTGCTGGAGGGCCGTTTCTTTAATCGATGGCACCACGCCTTCGTATGCCGACCAGGCGCCCCACGACCCTCATCAGATCGCGCTCAGTCATCCGGCACACTTTCGCAAGGCGCTGTACTTCCTGTACCTGGACATCCTGATCAATCGAGGTGACGCCGCCTACCGCCAACTGACCCCGGACGGCCTCAGCGAGGCAAAGCTGTGGTACGTGCGGGTGCTGGATCTGTTGGGGCCACGTCCGACCGTTCAATCGGTCGATCATTGGGTAAGCCTCAGCCTGCAAACGCTGGGCGAAACCACCAGTGACGACTTACGCACATTTGAACGATCACTCGCCCGCTCCCAGCCCTCGGTGCCCGTTCGCGGGGGCAGTCTGCACGCGTCCTGGCCAGCCATCGACAGCCCGCACTTGCGTCTGCCGTTCAACCCGCAGTTGCTCCAGTGCTGGGACATCGCTGAAAGCCGCCTGTACAACTTGCGGCACAACCTCGACATTGCCGGCAAGCCGCTGCATCTGCCGGTATTTACAGTGCCGCTGGGCCCTCGCGCGTTGCTCGGTAGCCCTGTACTGAATACTTCGGACAATACGGTTCGAGGGCTGCCGAGTGCATCGATCCCACACTATCGGTTCTCGATCATGCACAGCCAGGCGTTGAGTGCAGTGGAAAGCCTCAGCCAATTTGGCGCTTCGCTGTTGTCGCTGATCGAGCACAAAGAACAGGCCCAGTTGCAGGAGCTACAGCAGCAGCAAGCATGGAACCTGGCGAAAATCTCGGTCGACCTGCAACGCCAGGCCTTGAACATCGACCGTCAGCAACACCAGGCGCTGCTGGCCAGCCAGGCGATTGTCCAAAGCCGAATCGACCACTACAAAATGTTGCTGGAAAAGGACGTCAGTCCAAACGAGAGACTGGCCACCCAGTTTCAACTGGCCAGTGGCACGGCCGAGATCGTGGCAACGGCGTGCCAGATCGCGGCAGGGGGCTTGATGGTGATTCCGAACATTGCCGGCTTCTCCTTTGGCGGCAGCCGCTGGGAAGGTCCGATGCTCTCTGCCAGCGCATCAGCCCACAGCGCCGCCATTACCAGCCGTATGGCCGCAGAAAACATCGACCGCACGGAGTCGTTCAATCGCCGCCGGGATGAATGGATACAGGGACACAATCAGGCGCAGCTCGAACTTGCGCAGATCGACGCCCAACTGGCGCACTTCAACGAGCAGCAAACCGCCACCCGCCTGCAGTTACACCTGGCTGAAACCGGCCTGAGCCAAGCCAAGTCCCACTACG
The DNA here is from genome assembly GCF_054681425.1 of Pseudomonas sp. H1_F01. Taxonomy (NCBI): domain Bacteria; kingdom Pseudomonadati; phylum Pseudomonadota; class Gammaproteobacteria; order Pseudomonadales; family Pseudomonadaceae; genus Pseudomonas; species Pseudomonas sp. H1_F01. The sequence continues at coordinate 5,950,402 of NZ_CP162823.1, forward strand.
ACTTTCTCAGCAAGCGCTTTACAAAGACGCAACTGTATCAATGGCTGAACAGCCGGTTCGCGCAGTTCTACCGCCAGGCCTACGACACAACGCTCGCCCTGTGCTTCGCCGCCGAGACCTGCTGGCAATACGAAATTGCCGAGTTCGCGACGCGATTCATCCAACCCGGCGCATGGAATACCACCTATCGAGGGCTAGGAGCAGGCGAGCAATTGAAACTCAGCCTGTTGAACATGCAGGCCAGCTATCTGCGCTGTAGCGAGCGAGAGTTGGAGATCCGCAAGACGATTTCACTGCGTCAATTGAAGGACCAGACCCCAACCTCGACGATCAACAAGCCATGGCTGGACATGCATGCCGACCTGAAGAAAGGCCAATGCACGTTCGAGCTGCCCCACGAACTGTTCGACGCTGATTACAAGGATCAGAAACATTACCTGCGGCGGATCAAAACCATCAGCGTTTCCCTGCCGGTCGTCGTCGCTCCTTATGAAAACATCCGGGCCACGCTGACCCAGACCTCCAGCAAAGTGTTCATGGCCCCTGATGACCCGCGACAGGTCATGGAGGACCGGCGCGCCAACCAACAGATCGCCCTTTCCACTGGTGTCGACGACAACGGCTTGTTCACCCTGAACTTCAACGATGAACGCTACCTGCCGTTCGAATACACCGGCGCTGTCTCCACGTGGCAACTGACCTTCCCCAATCCTCAGGCACAAAAAGACCTGTTGGAATCGCTGAGCGACGTCATCGTGCACGTGAGCTATACGGCCAGGGCCGCCGGGGGTGCGCAATGAACGAGCAACCCGCATTGCCGGTTACCGCGCCGACCCTGCCCAAGGGCGGCGGCGCCATCCAGAGCATCGGCAAAGGTTGGGGAAACGTCGGCGCCCACGGCACCGCGTCCTACGAGATTGCGTTGCCGATTTCGCCAGGGCGCGGTTTTGCTCCGCCCTTGTCTCTGCGTTACGACAGCTCGGTCGGCAACAGCGTGTTCGGTATCGGCTGGGGACTGTCGTTACCCTGCGTGGCACGACGCACCAACAAGGGCGTCCCGGCTTATGCCGAGGATGACGAAATCATCGGCCCCAGCGGTGTGGTCTGGTTGCCCGAACGCGACGCAAACGGCGTCATCCGTTCAACCCTCATCGATCGCTACAACACGCTGGCCCTGGGCACGACCTACATAGTGACGCGCCATTTTCCAAGAGTCGAAAGCGGCTTCGACCGGATTGAACATTGGTCGTCGAACAACGACAAACCAGGTTTCTGGCTCGTGCACGGTGCCGATGGCAGCCTCCATCTGTTCGGCAAGAATCCCCAGTCGCGCCGGGCAGATCCCCAGCAAGCAAGCCGTGTCGGTGAATGGCTGCTGGAGGAAAGCCTGAACGCTCGCGGCGAGCACATTCTTTATCAATACACGGGGGATACGTCGGCCCAACGCTATTTGAGCCATGTGCGCTATGGCAATTTCAAGGCCGACGCCGACCTCTACCTGTGGAAAGCGAGTCAACCCACGGCTGTGCAATGGCATTTCGAATTGGTGTTCGACTATGGCGAACGAAGCACCGGGTACGACCAGCGACCGCGCTATGAAGGCCAGCGATGGCAACCCCGTAGCGATGCTTTTTCCACCTTTGCCTACGGTTTTGAACTACGCACCGAGCGCCTGTGTCGCCAGGTGTTGATGTTCCACTATTTTCCCGAGGAACTGGGCACCGCCCCCGCCCTCGTTCGGCGCCTGCTGCTTGATTACCGCCAGACGCCGTTGGGATATCACCTCCTGAGCACAGCCCATGATCAGGCGTTCGACGATCGCGCAATGGCGCAGAACCGCCCTCCCCTCGAGTTCAGCTACAGCGAGTTCAAGCGCTTGCCAGATCCTCCCGCCTGGCAACGTTTCCAAGACATGCCAGGCCTCAGCGGCGACCTGGGTTTTCAACTGGTGGATCTGTACGGTGAAGGTCTGCCCGGTGTGCTCTATCAAAGCGACACTGGCTGGTATTACCGCGAACCCATTCGAGCCAAAACCAAGACGGATGAAGTGGATTACGAGCAGTGGCAAGCGCTGCCCGGCATCCCCGTCGCCGATACGGCAAAGCCGCTGCGCCAGACGCTAGGCGACCTCACCGGCGATGGTCGGCTGGACTGGGTCGTTGCCCAACCGGGGCTCAACGGTTTTTTTTCCCTCGGTGCTGATCGAAGCTGGTCGGATTTCGCTGTGTTTCACGCGTTCCCTGCAGAATTTTTCCATCCACAAGGGCAACTGGCCGACCTGATGGGCGAAGGGCTCGGCGACCTGGCCTTGATAGGCCCACGCAGCATTCGCCTGTATGCCAATCAGCGCGGAAAAGGCTTCGCCGCGGCCCGGGAAGTCCCTCACGACGGCGATGACGATGCCTTGCCGGTACTCACCGCGTCACCCTCCGAGCTAGTGGCGTTCAGTGATCTGCTCGGCAGCGGCCAACAGCATCTGGTGCGCATTCGTCACAACGAAGTGAAGTGTTGGCCAAACCTGGGTCGCGGACGTTTCGGCAAAGGCATCGTGTTGGACTTTCCGGGCCTTGCCCACCAGACCTTCGATGCCTCGCGCATCCGTTTTGCGGACCTGGATGGTTCCGGTGCCACCGACCTGATCTACCTGCAAGCGGATCAAGCACTGGTCTTCATGAACCGCTGTGGCAACGGCTTCGCGCCTGCGGTTGCGCTGCCCTGGCCGGAAGGCCTGCGCTACGACCGCTTATGCCAGGTGAACATCGCCGACCTGCAAGGGCTCGGCTGCTCCAGCCTGATACTGAGCGTGCCGTACCTGACCCCGGCGCAACATTGGCGCTACGACTTTGTTCGTGAAAAACCGTATCTGCTGACCGGCACCCACAACAATATGGGCGCCGCCCACAGCATCACCTACCGCAGCTCGGCCCAGGAATGGCTGGATGAAAAGGCGGCAAGAGTAAAAGCCCGCGCCCCCCTTGCCTGTCATCTGCCGTTGCCTCTGCACCTGGTGTCGCGCCAGACCCAGATGGATGAGATCAGCGGTAATCGCCTGAGCCAGAGATTCTCCTATCGCCAGGGTTATTACGATGGCATCGAACGGGAATTTCGCGGCTTCGGCTTGCTGCTGCAAACCGACAACGAAGCCCATCCCGACGATGCTGACTCACCAGGCTTCACCGCACCCTGCTTGAAAAAAAGCTGGTTTCATACCGGACAGTCGGTGGACATGGCCCGAACCGGCTATCACGACGCTGACCGGGCAGCCGTGGCGCTGGGCAAGGCGTTGCTGTGCCAATACGATGCTGGCAGCAATAGCGACGTACTGATTGATCCGCCAGACGCCGCGACCACCCTTGAAATGTGCCGCGCCCTGAGTGGCCATTTACTGCGCTGCGAGACCTACGCAAGGGATAAACGCCGCCAGTTGTATTCGGTCCAGGAAAACCGTTACCGGGTACGTCTGCTACAAGCGCCCGAAGGTGATCGGCGTTATGCGCGCCTGCTGCCCTTGCTGCTTGAGTCCATCAGTTTCCTGTACGAAGGTCTGAGCGACGACCCACAGTGCCAGCACACCCTCAACTTGCAGCATGACCGCTACGGCGCCCTGACTCACAGCGTGAACGTCCATTACGCTCGACGCAAAACCGCCAGCGATACCCCGCCCTTCAGCGATGTTGACCAGCAACAATGGTGGCGAGACGCTCATGATCCGGCGCAACAGTTCTACTACTTGAGCGAAACCCGCGCCGAGTTCATCCATCTGCAAGCCTCTCAAGGATGGCGACTGGGCCTGCCCTATCGTCAACGCACCAACGCCTGGAAACGACCCAAGGCACCCGAGGCCGAAGGCTTGATCCCACAAGACCTGACGTATGAAAAACTCATCGGGCTCAGCAAGGAAACGGCCTGGATGACCCAGGGCGTCCTGACCGGCCTTTGCGTACAACGCTACAAAGACAGCACCCGCGCAGAAACCTTGCCGGACGGCGTCGCTCATTTCGAGGCCCTGGTCGATCATCTGGAAACCGCCGAGCTGGACGAAGTCTCCCTGCAAGCCTTTCAACTATTGCCACCGAGCTCTCGCCCCAAGGGAAGACTGCTTGAACGATGTGGCTACCATCGCATGGCCGACTTTCTTCCCGCGAGCACGCCATCGAGAACCCTCTGGTCAGTCAAAAGTGGCTTCACGACCTATGCCGGGCTGGAGGGTTTCTATAACGCCAAGGGGTTACAGCCGAGCAGCAGCCACGGCGTGACCGAGATCAGCTATGACACGTACAACTGCTTTGTCACCGCGTTACAGCTGCCCGATGGCTGTACCACTCGGGCCCGCTACGATTACCGCTCACTTTTGCCCGTGAGCATTACCGACCCCAACGGTAACGTACAGGAATGCCTCGCGGACGCGTTCGGCCAAGTGTTGGCCACCAGCGTTTATGGCGACGAGAACGCCACCCGTGTGGGTTTCAAACCGCTCGAGCAGTTCGACCGAGCGCTCTTCAAAGACCCGGCAGAAGCCATCCAATCGCGCAGGGAGGCTCTACAGCAGGCCGCCACGGCCACCTATTACGCCCCCTTCAGTTGGATGGGTCGCGTATCGAAGGCGGCATTGATGGACGCCGACTGGCTCGCGCGCTGTGTGGCAAACCGTGACCTGCTCCCCACCGGGCATATCTGCGCTTCGGCTCGAACCCGACTGTCGAACCTCTTGGTACTTTCTGTCGACGATGAAAAACTGAAAGGTGAACTTCACGCCTCGGTACGTGAGCCGATGCACATCACCACGCTGGTTGCCGATCGTTACCCCGATGATCACCAGAAGCAAATCCGCGTCACCGTGACGTGCTTCGACGGCTTTGGTCGCACCTTGCAAAGCAAGCAATGGGTGGAGTCGGGCATGGCCTACGTCGTGGACGCCAACGGTGAACTGACGCTCAAGGACGGCAAACCGCAGGAGCAGATCGCAGCCACCCGCTGGCGCATCAGCGAACGAGTGGAATACAACAGCAAGGGCTTGGCGATCCGCATCTACCGCCCTTACTTTGCCGATCAGCATCGCTACATCAACGATGCGTCCTTGCGGCAGTTCGGCCACTACGACCAGCAGTTCTACGACGCGCTGGGGCGTGCGACCCACACCCGTCTCGCCAAACGAGACGGCCTTTGCTATCTGCGACGACTTACCCGCCACCCCTGGTACAGCGTGGACGAGGACGAGAACGACACGCTGGAAGACGTCATGACCGAATATCCCTCGACCGCAGGAGGTGCGGCATGAACGCACGCCTTCATCGCAAGACACCCACGGTCAACGCCATCGACAGCCGAGGCCTGCCGGTACGGCACGTCGCTTACCATCGATGTCAAATGGATGAGCCCGTCCAGGCGCGTATCACCCAGCGAGACCATGACCTGGCCGGACGACAGGTTGCGCAGCGAGACCCTCGCCTGTTTGCCACGGCAACCGACGCCAATCTGGTCACCGTCTACAGTCTGTCCGGCAAGGCACTGCTGGTGAACAGTGTCGACGCCGGCTGGCGACTGAACCTGCCTGGCGATGCCGGGCAGATCGTGCACCGCTGGGAGCAAAACGAACAGCATTGGCGAACGACCTACGACAACCAACTCAGGCCGACGGCAGTCCTGGAGCGAGCAGCAGGACAAGCCCCGCGCAGAGTCGAGTGCCTGCGCTACGGCGACAGTTCGCCAGAGGCGGCGACGCGCAACCTCTGCGGTGCGCTCATCCGTCACGATGACAGCGCCGGCACCTTGCTCATCGACGAACATGCGCTTTGCGGCAAGCCGCTGAGCCAGACCAGGCGCTTGCTGGCTGACATCACGCCACCCGACTGGCCTGCCGATGAGAAAGACCGAGACTCACTGCTTGAAGAGGGAAAAGGCCACAGGACGAGTTGGTGCTATGACGCCCTCGCACAGCCCATTCAACAGTCCGATGCAACCCAGCACCAACAGCGCTACGCGTTTGATGTTGCCGGCCAACTGATGTCCGTGAGTTTGAAAATAAACAACACGGCCATTGAAAAAAACATCGTGAAGGATTTCGTCTACAACGCGCTTGGCCAAGTTGAATCCCAGACCCTCGGCAATGGTGTCATCAGCCGCGCCGTTTTCGATCCAGCCAATGGTCGACTGACCTCGCTCTGCGCATCGGTCTCTGGCCGCACCTTGCAAGACCTGCACTACAGCTACGACGCGGTGGGCAACGTGACGCGAATCGAGGACAAGGTCCAACCTGCGCGGTTCGGCCATAATCAGCGGGTCGAAGCCATCAGCACATTCGCCTACGACAGCCTCTACCAGTTGATCCGCGCGACGGGCCGTGAAGCGGCGGGATTGAGCGTTGCGGCGCTCAGCAAGACACCGGTCGACCCCGGGCAACTGTTCAACTTTACCGAGCACTATGAATACGACGCCGGAGGCAACCTGACCAAACTGCGCCATGCTCGCGAAGGCAACCACTACACCCGGACACTAAACATCGCTGCCACAAGCAATCGGCTCCTGTCCTGGCGCACAGGCCACTCGATGCCCGCCACAGCAATGGACTTCGATGCCAACGGTAACCAACAGAGCCTGGACCTTGGTCGGGTGTTGCAATGGGACAGCCGCAATCAACTCGACAGCGTGTTACTGGTCCAGCGCGAAGACCGTCTCCCTGACATTGAACGCTATGGCTACGACAGCAGCGGCCTGCGGGTGCGCAAGATACAAACCACCTACGCCTCATCAGCGACGCAGACTCGAGAAGTCCGTTACTTGCCGGGCCTCGAGATTCGCACCCGTCATGGCGAGCGCCTGGAAGTCATCACCCTGCAAGCCGGCCGTTGCAACGTGCGTTACTTGCATTGGACTGAAGGCCGCCCCTCTGGCATTGCCGCCAATCAGATGCGCTACAGCCTGGACGATCATCTGGGCTCCAGCTCACTGGAACTCGACGACCAGGCCGCTCTGATCAGCCAGGAAAGCTACCTGCCCTTTGGAGGGACTGCCTGGATAGCCTCCCGCTCGGCCGTGGAAGCCGATTATCGGACCCTTCGCTATTGCGGCAAGGAGCGCGATGCCAGCGGCTTGTATTACTACGGACACCGGTATTACGCACCCTGGCTGCAACGCTGGATCAGCCCGGATCCGGCGGGAGCGGTGGACGGGTTGAACCTGTATTGCATGGTCGGGAATAACCCGCTGCGATTCGTCGACCATCAAGGGCTGGTGCTCGTTGACGCTCAAGGGCGGGACATTGACCCATTCGAATGGACCCAGCGTGATGGTCACGAACGCTCGAAAAAAATGATGTTGCCCCCGCCGACAATGCGTACGAAACAATCCGCGCAAATGCATGGAGAGGGTTTCGATAGCAGCCCCAGCTTCAGCAAGACAAAGCGCAAGGAACTGGTCGTTCACGCCTATGGCGTTATTCAGGACCGCACGGGCGATAACGATATGGTCCTCAACGAGCATTACAACCTGCCAGCGCCCAGATCCGGCCCAACGGGATATCGCGGGGTAGACCAGGATTACGACGGCTCCGCCACCAGCGAGAAGTTCTACTTGAACTTCGGCAGCTACAAGATCAGCAATACGCCTGATTACATCGAACACTTGGCCGACAATTACCGCGACCGGAAAAAAGACCCAAACCATCAATTTCAAGTCGACCCTGAAGCGCTGAAGCTCGACCCAACGCTGAGCAGGACAATCGACAACCTGTATGAACTCCAAGGTCCGACCCGCGAGCTCATCGAAAAGCATATCGATGCCTGCAACGCAATCATTCCCATACGAGCCGGAGGACCGGGAGCCCATGGCGAAGTTGGCGTGTTGAACTCAGTTGTTGCGCTGTATCCGGGCCAAGCTGAACGGGTGCTTTCGGATACGACGCTGTTCACCGAAAAGCTGACGGGGCAGCTGACCCAGCCGGAGCCATTTATTGCCTGCTTCAACTGCAGCGGCATCATTCCCGAAAACGTCCGCATCTCGACCGGCCGCAACCCCAGGAACTATGGGGTGTACAACTTTCATGTATCGGAAATCAAATAATGAGCCGAGACGTTGAAACAAGCCATGCCCTGAACCTGGAGCACGGCCCGGAAAGAACATGGGTATCTGGCTCTAGACATTAATCGCATTGGTAAACACCAACCGATTCCCGAACGGGTCACTGATCGCCATGTCCTGGCTACCCCAGGGCATGGCCTGGATCTGGGGGTGGGCGTAGCGGTATTGCTTGGCCAGCAATTGCTGCTGGAACGCTTCCAATTCATCGGTCTCGATCCGCAACGCCGAGCCCGGTGTGCAATCGCCATGGTGCTCGGACAGGTGCAGCACGCAGTCGCCGCGGGAGACTTGCAGGTACAGCGGGAAGTCGTCACCGAAGCGATGTTGCCAATCGACGGTAAAGCCCAGGAAGTCGACATAGAACGCCAACGCCTTGGCTTCATCGAAGATCCGCAGGATTGGGGTGGTTTTACCGAAGCTCATGGGTTGCTCCCTGGCTGAAAAGACCCAGTGTAGATGGGTTGATCCCAATGCTTCGGCCTTGAGCCCGGCTTCTTGAGTGTCGCAGTGCCATTATTGTGGCGCCAATTAACGTTATTTCAGCCGCTTACACGCCATCTAACGCTGCCCGATGGACTGAATCCCTGGCGCAGATCGCCTTCGCGCGCCAGGAATCGACCTTCCCGTCGCCCGTTTGCCTGCCCTTCGCGATAGCTCAAGACACCATTGACCCACACGCCATCAATACCGTCGGCAGCCCGTTGGGGTTCGTTGAAATCAGCCACGTCGCGAATGGTTTGGGGATTGAACAACACCAGGTCCGCCCAATGCCCTTCACGAATTTCACCCCGGTGCTTCAAGCCAAAACGCGCCGCAGAAAGGCCGGTCATTTTGTGCACGGCGGTGTGCAACGGAAAAAGCCCGACGTCACGACTGAAATGTCCCAGTACCCGTGGGAAAGCGCCCCACAAGCGTGGATGGGGAAACGGGTCTTCGGGCAAACCGTCGGAGCCGACCATGGACAACGGATGGGCGAGGATCCGTCGTACGTCGCCCTCGTCCATGCCGTAGTACACCGCGCCGGCCGGTTGCAGGCGCCGGGCCGCCTCCAGCAGCGACAAGTTCCATTCGTTGGCGATGTCGGCCAGGTCGCGACCGCCCATGTGCGGATGCGCTGTCGACCAGGTGATGGTGATGCGATGGGCATCGGTCACCTGTTTGAGATCCAGGGTCGAGGAGCTGGCCGCATAGGGGTAGCAATCACAGCCGACCGGGTGGGATTTCGCTGCGGTTTCCAACGCCGCGAGCACCTGCGGGCTTCGTCCCCAATTACCGGCGCCCGCGCATTTGAGGTGGGAAATGATCACCGGGCTTTGGGCGTGCCGGCCAATCTGGAAGGCCTCGTCCATGGCTTCGAGCACCGGTTCGAATTCGCTGCGCAGGTGGGTGGTGTAGACCGCACCGAACGCGGCCAACTCTTCGGTCAGTTGCATGACTTCGTCGGTGGACGCCGAAAACGCATTGGCGTAGGCCAGTCCGGTGGACAAACCCAGCGCACCGGCCTCCAGGCTTTCGCGCAATTGCCGACGCATGGCGGCGATTTCTCCCACCGAGGCCGTGCGCAACAAATCGTCCATGTGATTGCTGCGCAACGCCGTGTGCCCGACCAACGCAGCCACGTTGACCGCCGGTGTGGCGGCCTCTACGGCTGCGCGATAATCCGTAAAGCGCGGGTAGGCGAACGCCTGGGCCGTGCCGAGCAGGTTCATCGGGTCCGGTGGATCGCCCCGCAGGCTCACCGGCGAAGCGCTGATGCCGCAGTTGCCGACGATGACGGTGGTCACGCCCTGGCTGAGCTTGGGCAGCATCTGCGGTTGGCGAATGACCACCGTGTCGTCGTGGGTATGCACATCGATGAAGCCTGGCGCGAGCACGCGGCCGGCGGCGTCGATGTCTTCAACCGCGCGGGCATCGCGCAAGTCGTCGATGCGTTCGATGCGACCGGCGCGAATGGCGACGTCGGCGCGGTAGCCAGGCGTGTCGCTGCCATCGATGACCAGCGCATTGCGGATAAGCGTGTCGTACAGCATGTCAGTCTCCCAGCGGCAAGTGATCGTCGCCGCCGCGGTAATCGTCCAGGGCGAGTTTGACCCGCCGCAGGCGCTCTTGATTGTCTTCGGGGTGGGCCAGCGCCAGCTCGGTGGCGAGCACGTCGATGGCCAGCAGCATGCCGTAGCGTGCCGCCGTGGGTTTGTAGATGAACGAGGTTTCGGCGCCTTGCAGGGGCAGCACGCAGTCGGCCAATTGGGCCAGTGGCGAGTCGGCGCGAGTGATGGCCAGGATCGCCGCACCGTAGCTGCGAGCCAGTTCGACCGCGCTCAACAGCTCCGGCGTGATACCTGTAAGCGAACAGGCAATGAGCAGATGTTGGTCGCTCAACGAAGTGGCGGTGATGCGCATCATCACCGGGTCGCGACAGGCGGCAATCGGGTAGCCGAAACGCACCAGGCGCACCTGCAATTCCTCACCGCACAGCGCCGACCAGCCACCGAGGCCGAACGCATGGATCATCCGCGCCTTGCCGATCATCCGCACCGCATCGCCGAACCGCGACTCTTCGAACGCCGACAAATGCTGGCGCAGGGTCGCCTCGATATCGCCAACGATCTGTCCATAAAACGCCGATTGCTCAGGCGCGCCAGCCGGGTCGAGGAAACGGCTGCCGACACCGCTGGCCTGGGCCAGTTGCAGGCGCAAGTCCCGCAGGTCGCGGCACCCGACGGTGCGGGCGAAGCGCGACAGCGTAGCGCTGCTGACTTCCGCCCGTTGGGCCAGTTCATCGAGGCTGGCAGAGGCGGCAAAGCCTACGTCGTCGAGCATCAGCCGGGCGATTCTGCCTTCGCCGGCGCTGAAGGAATCCTGGCGGGAGCGGATCTGGTAGAGGATGTCCATGGCGGCTCCTGTTGGGTGGCGTTGCGCTCAAAACAAGCGTGAAAGCCCGAGGGTCAAGGCGAACGCGACCACGGAGATCAGCGTTTCGAGCACGGTCCAGGTCTTGAAGGTTTGCGCGACGGTCATATTGAAGTATTCCTTGATCAGCCAGAAGCCGCCGTCGTTGACGTGGGAAAAGATAACCGACCCGGCGCCGGTCGCCAGCACCAACAGTTCGGGGTGGGGATAACCCAGGCCAATCGCCACAGGCGCGACGATGCCGGATGCCGTGGTCATTGCCACGGTGGCCGACCCCGTGGCGACGCGCATCAGTGCGGCAAACAGCCAGCCCATGACCAGCGGTGACAGCTGGAACTCCTGGGCCAGGCCGACGATCTGTTGCGTGACCCCGGCGTCCACCAGGATCCGATTCAAACCGCCGCCAGCGCCCACCAGCAAAGTGATGCTGGCGGTCGGTGCCAGGCATTCGTTGGTGAACTTGAGGATCGACTCACGGTTGAAGCCCTGGGCCAGGCCAAGGGTCCAGAAGCTGAGGATGGTCGCCAGCAGCAGGGCAATCACCGAGTTGCCGATGAACAGCAGGAATTGATTGAAACCGCTGCCCGGCGTGGAAATCAGGTTTGCCCAGCCGCCGATCAGCATCAGGATCACCGGCAGCAGAATCGTCCCCAAGGTCACGCCGAAACCCGGCAGGTTTGCGCGCGGCTCACGGTCGAGGAATTGTCGCTCCAACGGGTTTTCAGCCGGCAGCTGGATGCGCGGCACGATGAATTTGGCGTACAGCGGGCCGGCGATGATCGCCGTGGGAATGCCGATCAGGATCGCGTACAACAAGGTTTGCCCCACCGAAGCCTGGAACGCCTGCACCGCCAGCATCGCCGCCGGATGCGGCGGCACCAGCGCATGCACCACCGACAGCCCGGCGACCATCGGCAGCCCCACCATCAGGATCGACACGCCCACACGCCGGGCGATGGTGAAGGCGATGGGCACCAGCAGCACAAAACCGACTTCGAAGAACAACGGCAGCCCGACCAGGAAGGCGATGCACACCATTGCCCAGTGGGCGTTGCGCTCGCCGAAGCGTTCGATCAGCGTCTGCGCCATCCGCTCGGCGCCGCCAGATTCGGCCATCATTTTGCCGAGCATCGTGCCCAAGGCCACCACCAGCGCGATGTGCCCCAGCGTCTTGCCGACACCCGCCTCGTACGCCCCCACCACACCCGACGGCGGCATCCCGGCCAGCAGCGCCAGGCCAATGGACACCAGGGTAATCACAATGAACGGATTGAGCCGATAACGGGCGATCAGCACGATCAGCGCAATGATCGCGATGGCCGCGTAGACCAGTAGCCAATAACCGAAAGCAGGGGCCATGCGTTACTCCTCGAATGGGGTCACGTCGATGTGTTGTGAAACTCATAAATCATTTCGACGAATAATCTTCAAACCCACTGAAAGTAATTTTCGCGCACAGATAAAATTTGTCGCTGACGGACATCGCGACACGGCGTTGATGAAAATTCAGCGCAAGACTTTCATCGCCCTGACTTGTTGATCGCTCCCACGCTCCCGCGTGGGAACGATCAACACAACCGACCAACGGCTGGCCGCCCCGCACTCAATTCCGTACCATCCGCACCTGTTTTTTGCACCACTCCCCGGCAGCCGACTCTCCACCGGCGCCCAGTCAGGTAAATCATGAAATCAGCACGTCTTCGCGCCGACGCCCTCGCCGGCCTCACCACTTCTTTCGCCTTGCTCCCCGAATGCATCGCCTTCGCCCTGGTGGCCCACCTCAACCCGCTGATGGGGCTCTACGGCGCGTTCATCATCTGCACGCTGACCGCGTTGTTCGGCGGTCGACCAGGCATGGTGTCGGGGGCGGCGGGGTCGATGGCCGTGGTCATCATCGCGCTGGTGGTGCAGCACGGCGTGCAATACCTGTTGGCCACCGTGCTGCTGGGCGGGCTGATCATGATGGCCTTCGGGCTGTTGCGGTTGGGCAAGCTGGTGCGCATGGTCCCGCACCCGGTGATGCTCGGCTTCGTCAACGGCCTGGCGATTGTCATTGCGCTCGCCCAACTGGAGCATTTCAAGCAGGGTGAAACCTGGCTCAGCGGCGATCCGCTGTATCTGATGGCCGGCCTGGTGGCACTGACCATGGCCATCGTCTACCTGCTGCCACGCCTGACCCGCAGCGTGCCGCCGGCCCTGGTGGCGATCCTCGGTGTCGGCCTGGCGGTCTACCTGCTCGGCCTGTCCACCCGAACGCTGGGCGACATGGCCCATATCGCCGGCGGCTTGCCCGCTTTCGCCTGGCCCGATCTTCCCTGGAACCTGGAGACCCTGCAGATCGTCGTGCCCTACGCGGTGATCATGGCGATGGTCGGTTTGCTGGAAACCCTGCTGACCCTGAACCTGACGGATGAAATCACCCAGAGCCGCGGTTATCCGGACCGTGAATGCGTGGCGCTGGGCGCAGCCAATATCGCCTCCGGGCTGTTCGGCGGCATGGGCGGTTGCGCCATGATCGGCCAGACGGTGATCAACCTCAGCTCGGGTGGGCGCGGACGCTTATCGGGCGTGGTGGCCGGGGTGATGGTGTTGCTGTTCGTGTTGTTCCTGTCGCCGCTGATCGAGCGCATCCCGCTGGCTGCGCTGGTGGGCGTGATGTTCGTGGTTGCACAGCAGACCTTCGCCTGGGCCTCGCTGCGGGTGATCAACAAGGTGCCGAAGAATGATGTGTTGGTGATCATCGCGGTGACCGTCATTACGGTGTTCACCGACCTGGCCGTGGCCGTGCTCTGCGGCATCGTCATCGCGGCGCTCAACTTCGCCTGGCAACAGGCCCGGGAGCTGTACGCCGACACGCACCAGGAAGCCGACGGCAGCAAACTCTATCGCCTGCACGGCACGCTGTTCTTCGCCTCGACGACGCCGTTCCTCAACCAGTTCGACCCGGCCAACGATCCGGCCCAGGTCACCCTGGACTGCCGGCATTTGAGCTTCGTCGACTACTCGGCCGTCGCCGCACTCAAGACCCTGCGCGAACGCTACAGCAAAGCCGGCAAGCACCTGCGTGTGTTCCACCTGTCCGAGCGCTGCAAGCAAATGCTCAAGCGCGCGGGCGTGCACCACGACTGACGACATGCCAACACAAACCCTGTGGGAGCGGGCTTGGTGGGAGCAAAGCCCGCTCCCACAGGTCCTATGTTCTACTGATGGATCTCACACCATCTCATCAAGAATCCACTCTAGCACCGAGGTCCGCTTCGGCGTCCAACCCAGCAGCTCACGGGCGTTCTTGCCTCGTACACGGCTGTTGGAACCCAGGCCATAGTTGGCCATTTCGTAACCCCACTCCGCTTCGGCATCGGCCAATGGCCAGTCCTGCGGTTCGCCAAGGTTCAACGCCCGGGCAATGACGGTGGTCATGTCGATGAACGAGGCTTCGCCGCTTTCGACGAAGTAGAAGGTGCCCGGCTGGTTGCGGGTCAGGGCCAGTTTGTACAACTCGACCACGTCCTCGATGTGCACATTGGACCAGATGTTCTGTCCCGGCCCGACATGCCGCACCACGCCACTTTTACCGGCCTGCTTGAGCAGGCGCGGCAGTTGCACGCTGTCACGCTTGACGCCCAGGCTGTGGCCATAGATCAAGGTGTTGCAGATCACCGCCGAGTTCACGCCTTGCTTCGCCGCATCCAGGACCAGGTTGTCAATGGCGACACGGGCAGCCTTGTCGGCGGTGGGCGCCGGCAGCTCATTTTCGTAGTAGATCGCATCGCTGGAACGACCGCCCGAAGCATCGCCGACGATGCTCGAACCGCTGGTGTGCAGCAGCACTTTGTTCGAGCCCTTGAGCCCTTCGATCAACGCTTGGACCGCACCGCGGTGGTCGCTGCTGGCGGCATTGATCACCGCATCGGCGGCACGGGCCTGCTCGGTCAGCAGCGTGCTGTCTTCGAGGGTGCCGATAACCGGCTCGATGCCCAGCGCCGTCAGTTCGTTCGCCTGTTCGGCGCTGCGCACCAGACCGATGACTCGATGCCCGGCGCGTACCAGGCCGGTGGCGATGGAACCGCCGATAAAACCGGCAGCGCCGGTGACAAATACGTTCATGGACAAACTCCTTGGCCAGATCAGTGATGGCGCAAGTATCGAGGCCCCATCCCTGACGAAACAGGCCACATTGCCCAAATCACTCTTGCCTTGAAGTCACGAATCAGTCCTTGAACTCCCGCGAGGCATAGCCGGCGAGCTTGTCCTGGATGAAGTCCAGGAAGCACTGGATCCGCAAGGCCAGTTGCGAGTTGCGGTAGTACACGGCATTGATCGGCTGGCGATATCCACTGTTGGCATCGGCCAGCAGCACCTTCAGCCTACCGGCACGGATGTCTTCGCGGGTCATGAAGTCCGACAGGCAGGCAATGCCCTGCCCCTGCAGCGCCAAGTGGCGCACGGTCTCGCCACTGGACGCGCTGATGGCTGGCTGGATCAGCCAACGATCACCGTGTACGTGGCGCAGCGGCCACTGGTTGAGTCCCTCGTTCTGGGCAAACCCCAGCAGCGCATGGCCTGCCAGCTCGGCGACGCTTGACGGCGTGCCGTGCTGCTTCAGATAAGCGGGGCTGGCCAGGATGTGCAACGGGCTGCAACCCAGGGAGCGAGCGTGGAGCGTCGAGTCGGTGAGGGTGCCGATGCGGATGGCGATGTCGGTGCTTTGCTCCAGCAGGTCGATGATCAGGTCGTTGCTGTTGAGTTCGAGCTGGATGTCCGGGTAACGCCTGCGGAACTCGTCGATGTGTGGAACGATGGCATGCAGCATGAACGGCGAGGCCGCGTTGATCCGTAACCGGCCTGCAGGATTTTTCTGGCGGGATGACAGGCGCTCTTCCAGCTCATCCATCTGGTCGAGGATGCCTTTGGCCTGCTCGAAGAAATACTTGCCCTCCTCGGTCAGGTCCATGCGCCGCGTGGTGCGGTTGATCAGCGTGGTATCGAGCTTGGCCTCCAGCCGCGACAACGTGCGGCTGACCGCCGACGGCGTCTGCCCGACCTGCTCGGCGGCGGCGGAGATGGATCCGCACTCGATCACGCAGACGAAAATCTGCAATTCGTCGGATCTGGCTTTCACGTATCCCCCTGTCGACTGATCTCTCTTGTGGCGAGGGGATTTATCCTCGCTATGTGGGAGCAAAGCTTGCTCGCGATGAAGACGCCGCGGTCTTTCGGGAATCGAGGTGTCTGTTTCGCGAGCAAGCTTTGCTCCCACAGTGCAGGTTCACCCACCCGCCACAGGATAGTATCGGGATGCGCAGCAAAAGAAAGGTCACACCTTCAGACCGAACACCTCAACCAAATGCCGCTCATACCGCGCCACATCTTCTTCGATGTTCGGGCGCTTCATCACGTCCACGCACAGGAAGGTCGGCAGGCCGGTCATGCCGAGGAACTGATTGGCCTTGTGGAACGGGAAGTACACCGCGTCCACGCCCTTGGCCTCGAAGAAGTCGGTCGGGTCGTCGAAGGCTTGCTGCGGAGCGTTCCAGGTCAGCGACAACATGTACTGCTTGCCCTGGACCAGGCCACCGCTGCCGTATTTCTGCGAGGCATCGGAACGGGTCCGGCCGTCGCTGGCGTAGAGGCTGCCGTGGCCTTCGGTGAAGACTTCGTCGATGTATTTCTTCACGGTCCAGGGTGCGCCCATCCACCAACCCGGCATCTGGTAAATGATCACGTCGGCCCACAGGAACTTGGCGACTTCTTCCTTGATGTCGTAGCCGCCGTCGATGAAAGTGGTTTTCACATCAAAACCACCACGGTCCAACACGCTGAGCGCCGTGTCGTGGAGGGTGGCGTTGTAGCGACCGTCGGAGTGAGCGAATTGTTTGCCGCCATTGAGCAACAGGACTTTTTTCATGGGGAATCTCATCGGGTTCCACGGCATGGGCCGGCAAAGGCCGCCGCATGGAAAGGTTGAAAATGATGGCGGCAGAATAACGATGAGCTTCATGGGGAATAAGCCACCCGACGGCAAAACTGATTTGACCTATACGCACAAATGAACGGCCGATTATTGCCTTAGACTTCGAGACCTCTTTTATCTCAGGAGCCACCTCGATGAGCGAACTGCACGGTTTCATCCTGCACGCCAAGACCCGTCCGGAAAAAGCCGAAGCCTTCGAAGCGTTGTTCCGCGCCTACGTCGAGCCAAGCCGTGCCGAGCCCGGCTGCGTCGAATATCACATGCTGCGGGACCAGCAGGATCCGACGCTGTTTATCTTCTATGAGATCTGGGCATCCCAGGCGCACCTGGAGGTGCACTCGAACCTGCCGCACATGCAGCAGTTCTTCGAACAACGCATGGATTATCTGGAGCGCGACTTCGAAATCCGCCGCGTCGACATGCTCAGCCCGTCCTCGGCTAGCCGCTGATCAGCAAATGGCCGCCGAGCACGCCGAGGCCGACAAAAAACACCCGCTTGAACAACACGGCGCTGATCCGCTGGCGCAACCATTGCCCCAGCCACATCCCCAGCAGCGCCGGTGCCAGCGCCAGCAGCGAAGCGCTCAATTCGCCCCCACCCAGTGCGCCGCGCCACAACAGGCCGGCGGCCAGGGCCAGGGTAGAAACGGTGAATGACAGGCCCAAGGCCTGTACCAGTTCGTCCTTGCTCAGGCCCAGCGCTTGCAGATAGGGCACCGCCGGAATGACGAATACGCCAGTGGCGGATGTGATGAGGCCGGTGAGCAACCCGCAGAGCGGAGCGATCCACGGCTCGACATGGGCGCCGACCCGCAGCGTTGGCAGCAACAGCCCGCTCAACGCATACAGCACCAGCGCCGCGCCCAAAGCCCGCACCACCCAGGCCCCGCCCGTCATGCCGAGCCACAGCGTACCGAGCCCGGTGCCAATGAAAATCGCCAGCAACAGCGGCCACAGACGCCGGAGAAGGGCTTGCAGATGGCCGCCGAAAGCCAGTTGCCAGAGATTGGTCAGGGTCGCTGGGATGATGAGCAGCGCCGCAGCCTGCGCCGGAGCCATAGCCAACCCAAGCAAGCCCATGGAGATGGTCGGCAGGCCGAGGCCGATCACACCCTTGATGGTGCCGGCCAGCAGGAAGGTGCCGATAACCAGCAGGGAAAGGGCCAGGCCGAGGTTTTGATAGAAAGCGATGAGTGTGTCCATGGGGGTATCCTGCACCCGAGGCCTCGGCTTTAAAATCTGTCATATACTGAGACTGCCTCTCTTGCGGCAAGAGGCTGTGAACTCGCTGATGCGGCCGACGCCATCGCGAGCCAGCTCGCTCCCACAGTTGAAATGCAATCCCATGTGGGAGCGAGCTTGCTCGCGATGACGATAAACCAGGCGCCACAGCACTTGAGACAGGATCCCCGCCCATGCACTTCGACCTCACCGACCTGCGCCTCTACCTGAACATTCTCGACACCGGCAACATCACCGCCGGTGCGGCTAGCAGCCATTTGTCCCTGGCCGCGGCCAGCGCACGAGTGCGAGCCATGGAAGCGTCCCTGGGCATCGACCTGCTTGAACGGGGGCGGCGTGGTGTAACGCCCACTCCCGCGGGCAAAGCCCTGGCCGAGC
Source organism: Pseudomonas sp. H1_F01 (assembly GCF_054681425.1). Lineage (NCBI taxonomy): Bacteria > Pseudomonadati > Pseudomonadota > Gammaproteobacteria > Pseudomonadales > Pseudomonadaceae > Pseudomonas > Pseudomonas sp. H1_F01. Next base: position 5,968,982 of record NZ_CP162823.1, read on the forward strand.
ACGCCCGGGTCCTGCTGCAACAGGCCGAACACCTGCGACAGGACCTGGCCGAATACGCCAAGGGCGTCAAAGGCCGGGTGCGGCTGCTGTGCAACACCAGCGCCATGACCGAATACCTGCCCGAGCTGCTGGCCGGCTTTCTCCAGGCCCATCCCAACCTCGACATTGACCTGCAGGAATTGCCCAGCTCACGGATCACCCATGCGCTGCGCCAAGGCGCGGCGGACCTGGGGATCGTTTCCGACGCAGTGGACACCGAGGGCCTTCAGGCCTGGCCTTTTCGCGACGATCCGCTGGTATTGATCCTACCGACCGGACACCCCCTGGCTGACGGTCGCGCCGTACGTTTCAGCGAGACCCTCAGCCACGATTATGTCGGCCTGAACGCATCCAACGCCTTGGCGATCCACCTGGAAGAGCAGGCCCTGCACATCGGCTCACGCATGCAAGTGCGCATTCGTGCCGATGGTTTCGACGGGATGATTCGCATGGTGGCCCATGGTGCAGGCATTGCCATCGTGCCGAAGGCTACCATCGACCGGCGCCCACCCGAGCCTTCGTATCAATGTGTCACGTTGCAAGAAGCCTGGGCGCACCGGGCGTTGCTGCTGTGCGCCCGCAACTTCGACGGTTTGCCGGCCTACGCCACGGCCCTGGCTCGGCATCTGGCCGATTGATGCGCGCTTCTGGATAGCCCGGTGTCGACCACAGACATCTACCCGCTCATGCCGCGCGTTAGGGTGCCTGTTCTCTTCTGCCCCTTTCGGAGCTCACATGACCGCACCCATCACCGTCCTGCGCGACACCCATCCGCTGCCCGTACTCGACGCCTGCAAATGGGAAAAACTCGAAGGCGACCCGCACACCGTCAACCTCAACGCCTACACCAGCGAAGACGGCAGCAAGATCATGGGCACCTGGATCTGCACACCCGGCAAATGGCGTGTGGATTACGTGAAGTGGGAGTACTGCCATTTCCAGGAGGGCTACTGCATCATCACCCCGGACGGCATGGCTCCAATCCATCTGCGCGCCGGTGACATCTTCGTCGTCGAGCCAGGCATGAAAGGCACGTGGGAAGTGGTCGAGACCGTGCGCAAATATTTCGTCTTTGCCTGAAACAAAAAACCGAGAGACCACCCGACGTGGTCTCTCGGAAAACAACTTTGTAGATTGCGCAGCCTCTGTGGCGACGGAGCAAGCCTTGCTCCCACAGATAATTGCCCTTGCCACAAAAGCCCGTCGATATCGTCGCTCTTACTGCGGCTTGCGATAGCTGTTAACAATCGCCGAAAAGTCCTTGCCGCCCTCGCCCCGCTGGCTCATCGCCTGATACAACTGCTGCGCCACCGCCCCCAGCACCACCGGCTGATGGGCCTGCCGCGCGGCTTCGGTCGCCAGGCCCAGGTCCTTGAGCATCAGGTCGGCGCCAAAGCCCCCCGTGTAGCCACGGGACGCCGGTGCCGTTTCGATCACACCGGGCCATGGGTTGTAGGTGTCCGAACTCCAGCAACGGCCCGTTGAACTGTTGATGATGCCGGCCAACACCTGGGTGTCGATCCCCAAGGCATCGCCCAACGCCATGGCTTCGCTGACGCCCACCATGGAAATCCCCAGCAGCAGGTTGTTGCAGATCTTGGCGATCTGCCCGGTGCCGACTTCGCCACAGTGCACGATGTTACGGCCCATTTGCGCCAACACCGGTTGCAAGGTGGCGAACAACTCGGCCGAGGCACCAACCATGAAGGTCAACGTGCCCGCCGCCGCACCGCCGGTGCCGCCCGAGACCGGCGCATCGGCCATCGCCACCCCTTGTTTCGCCGCGGCAGCCGCCACGTCGCGGGCGGTTTGTGGATCGATGGTGCTGCAATCCACCGCCGGCGTGCCGGCGGCGATGCCAGCCAGCACACCGTCTTCACCCAGCCAGACACTGCGCACATGAGCGGCGGCCGGCAGCATGGTGATCACCAGCGCAGTGCCCTGGGCCGCGTCGCGAGGCGAGGCGCTGATCGTGCCGCCCAACGCCGCCAGTTCAGCCAGCACCGTCTGGTTCAGGTCGAACAAGTTCAGCGAATGGCCAGCCTTGAGCAGGTTGCGCGCCATGGGGGCGCCCATGTTGCCCAGGCCGATAAATGCGATGTTCATGTCCGGCTCCTTAACGCAAATTGATGGTGGTGTTCACACCGTCATTGACGCTGTCATCATCGAACCAGCGCGCGGTCACGGTCTTGGTCTGAGTGTAGAACTGCACCACTTGTTTGCCGTACGGACCGAGGTCGCCGAGTTTCGAACCGCGGGAACCGGTGAAGCTGAAGAACGGCACCGGCACCGGGATCGGAATGTTGATGCCCACCTGGCCGACGTCGATTTCACTCTGGAATTTGCGCGCCGCCGCACCGCTCTGGGTGAACAGGCCAGTGCCGTTGCCGAATGGGTTGGCGTTGACCAGGGCAATCGCCTGATCCAGGGTGTCGACTTCCAGCACCACCAGCACCGGCCCGAAAATTTCTTCGGTGTAGATACGCATGTCGGTGGTCACGCCGGAAAACAGGGTCGGGCCGACGAAATTGCCCTGCTCGAAGCCCGGCACGCTGATGCCACGACCATCGAGCTCCAGCTTCGCCCCTTGCTGCACGCCACTCTCGATCAATTCGAGGATCCGCGCCTTGGCGCGCTTGGAAATCACCGGGCCGACGTCAGTACCCGGCTCGCTGCCGGCATTGACCTTGAGCTTCTGTGCCAGGGCCTTTAGCTCCGGCAACCACTGCTTGGCCGCGCCCACCAGCACCACCACGGAGGTGGCCATGCAACGCTGGCCCGCCGCGCCGAAACCGGCGCCGACCAAGGCGTTGAGGGTTTGCTCACGATTGGCATCGGGCAACACCACCGCGTGGTTCTTGGCGCCCATCATCGACTGCACGCGCTTGCCGTGACGACCCGCCAGGTCATACACGTGGGTGCCGACCGCCGTCGAACCGACGAACGAAACCGCCTTGATGTCCTTGTGGGTGCAGAGCGCGTCCACCACGTCCTTGCCGCCGTGCACCACATTGAGCACACCCGCCGGCACGCCGGCCTCGATAGCCAGTTCCACCAGAAGCATGGTCGAAAGCGGATCCTGTTCCGATGGCTTGAGCACAAAGGTATTGCCGCAGGCGATGGCCATCGGGAACATCCACAGCGGAATCATTGCCGGGAAGTTGAACGGGGTAATGCCCGCGCACACACCAATCGGCTGGCGCAGGGTATAGGTATCAACGCCACCGGCGACGTTCTCGGCAAATTCACCCATCTGCAGGGTGCCGATGGAACAGGCGTGCTCGACCACTTCCAGGCCACGGAAAATATCGCCCTCGGCATCAGCGATGGTCTTGCCCTGTTCGGCGCTGAGCACCGCGGCGATGCGCTTGGAGTGCTCGCGGATCAATGCCTGGAGCTTGAGCATGATGCGCATCCGCGCGCCGATGGGCGTCAGTTTCCAGGTCTGGAAAGCACGCTGGGCAGCGGCGATGGCGGCATCGACTTCCGAGGCCGTGGCGAACGGAACCTTTGCCAACACCTGCTGGGTGGCCGGGTTGACGATGTCGTGCCATTCGCTGGATTGGGATTCAACCCACTCGCCATCGATCAACAGTCTGACGGTTTGCAGGGTGGTGTCGCTGGGCGTAAGGGAAACGTTCATGCTGGCCTCCGGGATTGTTCTTATAGAGAGCGCTGGGACCAAGGTACATAGACACCTTGGTGATGAGACGGTTTTTGGAGTATAGATGTGCAAACTTCTAATAAGAATGCACATAAAAGCCGGTCCAACATGCAAAAAAACATCACCTCCCTGGGGTCGCTGAATTGGGACGACCTCAAGTTTTTCCTAGAAGTGGCCCGCACCCGCAAGGCCAGCACTGCCGCCAAGCGCCTGGCCGTCGACTACACCACGGTGTCGCGACGCATCAGCTCGCTGGAAGCCTCGTTGGGCACGCTGCTGTTCGAGAAATCCCGGACCAACGGTTTTGTCCTGACGGCCGAAGGCCAACGCCTGCTGGGTTACGCCGAATCGATCGAAAGCACCCTGCACATGGCCTGCGAGCAGGTTTCAGGCTCTGGCGTCGCACTGTCCGGCCACGTGCGCATGGGCTGCACCGAAGGCTTCGGCAGCTTCTTCATCACACCGCAACTGAGCCACTTCGTCGACGCCTACCCGGCCATTTCGGTAGACATCCTCCCGCTGCCGCACTTCATCAGCCTCTCCAAGCGCGAAGCCGACATCGTCATCGCCCTCGAACGCCCCGAACATGGCCCATATGTATGCTGCAAATTGTGCGACTACCGGCTGCAGCTCTATGCCACCCAGCAATACCTGGACAACCACCCACCCATCCGGCGCCCGGCCGACTTGAGCAAGCACTCGTTCATCAGCTACGTGGATGACCTGGCGTTCAGTTCCGAGTTGCTCTACCTGGCCAACGTACTGCCCGGCGCCAATGCCCACCTGCGCAGCACCAGCGTGATCGCGCAATTCGTGGCAGCGCAGCAAGGCCGCTCGCTGGCAATCCTGCCCTGCTTCCTCGCCGCCCAGGACCCACGGCTGTTGCCGGTCCTGCCGGAGGACATCACCGTCACCCGGCAGTTCTGGATGTACTGCCGTGAGGACTTGAGGAAGCTGAAGCGGATTACGTTGTTGTGGGATTACATTCGCGAAGTGACTGAACAGAACCAGCCACTGCTGATGGGTGACAGCCGGGAGATGGTGTTCGCCGACTAGTCGGCGATGACCACAATGGCGACACGGCGGTTTTCGGTGCGGCCGCTGGCGGTGTCGTTGGAGGCGACTGGTTTGCTGCTGCCCAGGCCGCGCAGTTGGACGTTCTCTTCGCGCATGCCAACGGCTGTCAGCACCTTGCTCACGCTGGCGGCCCGCCGCATCGACAGTTGTTCGTTGTAGGCCTGGGAGCCCGATGCGTCGGTATGACCATCGACGCGTACCCGCTGGATTCCCGCCCCCAGCAGTGCCTTGCCGATACGCTCGACGATTTCGGTGCTGGCCGGGTTGAGGTTTTCCACGTCGCTGCCGAACAGGACCTTACCCGACAGGCCGAACGCCCAGCCATCGTCAGTCAATTCGAACCCTTGTTGCTTGAGTACGGCGATTTGCGCCGGGGTCAGGCCCTTCTGCGGTGCCGTCTGGCAACCGCTCATGGCCAGGACGGCCAGCAACAAAAACGCCGCGAACCAGCGCAGGGAAAATGAAGGATATGAACGCACGAGTCAGCTCCTGGTTTGAAGATCAGCGACGGAGTGATCCGACTCCGCCGTATGTTGACCGCCTCGGGCGAGGCGTTTGGCTTGGTACATCGCCGCATCGGCGGCATGGAGAAGGGTGCCCGGTGTCGCACCATCATCGGGGTAAACGGCAATGCCGATACTGAGGGACGTCAGCACTGAAGCATTGCCAGGCAGTTGAATCGGCATTTCCATGCTGGCGATGATTTTTTCAGCGATCCGCTCGGCGTCCTCGGCCTTGTGCAGAGGTGCCAGCAGCACGGCGAATTCATCGCCTCCCAGGCGTGCGACCAAGTCGTCTTCACGCAACTGTGCCCGGACCCGGGTTGCCACGGCCGTCAGCACCGCGTCACCGGCAGCATGACCGAAATTGTCGTTGATGCCCTTGAACCGGTCGCTGTCGAGGTACAACACGGCCACTTGCTCGTTGAGCTTGCTGGCGTTGCGCAAGGCGCGGATCAGCCGGCCCTCGAAAAACGCCCGGTTCGGCAAGCCGGTCAAGCTGTCGTGACTGGCCTGGTGTGCCAGGGTTTCGTTTTCGCTTTGCAGGTGAGTCTGCCAGGACTCCAGTTCGTCGAGCAGTGCATTGAAGTCATTGGCCAGGTTATCCAGTTCGGCGATGGCGGCCGGCGGCACGCGCCGATCCAGGGCCCGCTCGCTGCGTGCCGCGTGGGCCACTTCGGCCAGGCTGCGCAATGGTCCGGTGATCGCCCGCAGCTGACGTCGCGCCAGGTACAACGCTACCCAGGCACTCACCGCCGTGCACAAAATGATCCCCGCCAGACCGCTGAGCAAAAAGCGCAACAGGCTGCCACCATGCCCTGCCAATAGAATGCTGCCGATGTTCCGCCCTTGATGAACGATCGGCAGACTGATGGGCTTTTCCAAAAACGCCTTGGCAATGTGCATTTCCAGTTCCGACAATAAACCGGTATCCGGACGTTTCCAGCGCGCCAACAGGCGGCCGTGCTCATTGAACACTTGGGCATCGGCGACCTCCTCGGTGGAGGCAATCAACGCCAGCGCCTCGGTGGCCGCCGCCGCGTCATCGAATACCACGGCCGCTTCCACGGTGTAATTGATCGAGCGGGCGATCAGGTGCAGGTTGTGATCGGCGTAGACCCGCAACGCAAGCACACCCAGCAACGTCAGGGAAACACTGGCCATGGTGATCGCCACCAACGCGACAATCAGGTGGCCGCGCCCGATGACCGAGCCCAGGGTGGGACGGACCCGCGATTTGGACAGGCTCATGGTACTGCCGGCCTGCGACGGGAAAGCTGCAGAACGCTGGGATGGATACGCACGCCACTGCGCGCTACCGAGTCGAGGTTGACCTCGAACGATACCTGCTCATCACCGACCCGCAGACAGAACAGGCTCCCCACGGTGCACTGGTCACCGCCTTCGCTGATGCTCAACACGGGCTTGCCGATCAGGGAGTCAAACAGACGAGTACGCTCGTCGCTGGTCAGCCTGCCGATGTAGACGGCGTTGCAGTCCGTGGCGATGTTGGGGTGATCGGCCAGCAATCGCTGCACGGTCACCGGTCGACCGGTGGCCTGAGTGGTGCCCTTGACCAGGTCGTCGGTGTATTGAGTCGGGCCGACGATGCACAGTTGCAACTGCGCAGGCTCTACTGGCCAGCGCGCGTAGCTGAGAATGCCCAAGACGACTTGAGTGACCGATTCGGCCCGCTGTTCAGCCCGACTCGTGGAGGACGGGTCTTCGGCAAGCACCATAGGCGACAGCAACCACAGAAGACCGGCAAGCAGATAATGCCCCCAGTCCTTGCTGCGCACAGCCTCCCGAACCGCCACTTTCATGGAAAATCTCTAGGTAATACGATAAGTGTCGGAACGATAGCACAGTGCCAAAAAGCCAGCGAGCCGGCGCCCTACGGACATATCTGACAGAAAACAGCCAAAATCGTGACCCCAGCATTGAATCACGAAAGCTGATCATTCAGTCATCACCCTCCAGTTCCAACATCAGCCCGCTCAGGCGCTTGACCTTGCGCCGCACCGCCTCCTCAAACACCCCCGCTCGCGGCTCTATCAGGCTGAACCATTGCTTGCCCCGAGTAATGGCGGTGTACACCAACTCCTTGGTCAATACCGGGTTCAGCGCATCCGGGAGAATCAACGCGGTATGGGTGAATTCCGAGCCCTGGGATTTGTGCACCGTCATGGCATACACGGTTTCCACATCATTCAGGCGGCTGGGCAGGACGAAACGCACACCGCCCTGACCGTCGTTGCGCGGGAAAGCGACCCGCAGAACCTGTTTTCCAGCATCAGGCCCGTCACGCTCGGGCAACTTGAGGGCGATACCGATATCGCCGTTCATCAGCCCCAGCCCATAGTCGTTGCGGGTCATCAGCACCGGGCGTCCTTCGTACCACTGATGATCGCTATCGATAAGGCGTGCCTTGAGCAAGGCGGCGGTGATTCGCAGGTTCAGTCCTTCGACGCCCCACGGACCTTTGCGCACCGCGCAAAGCAATTGGAATTCGTCGAAGGCCGCCAGGACTTCCCGGGCCCAATCGGTCCAGCAACGGTCTTCCAGCGGGCGAGAAATGGCCGGGCGTCGCTGCCGTAGCAGGTTCAGGTAATGCCGATACCCCTGGGACCCATCTGGCTTGCCGTCGAGTAACAGCTTCTCCAGTTTCGTGTCGTGTTCATTCGCCAACTTCAGGGAAGACAGATCGGCATGCTGCCCTTGCTCCAGCAACTGACGGGCTTTTTCAGGCTGCTGCTGGTTGACCCAGCGAGCCAGCTGACCGATCCCGCTGCCTTCGCCGAAGCGCCGGGAATGCCTGAGCATGACCACTTGCTGTGCCAGGGGATGAGTGCCGTCGAGGTCCTGTTGCAGGTCACCGGCCGCCAGGTTTTCACCGCTGACCGACTCAAGCCAGGCTCGGGTCCGGGGGCTGTACCAGCCCTCCTCGGCGTCTCGACACAAATCCCCGAGCACCGCACCGGCTTCTACAGAGGCCAACTGGTCCTTGTCCCCCAGCAATACCAACCGTGCATGGGCCGGCAGAGCATCCAGCAGATTGGCCATCATCTCCAGGTCGATCATCGACGCTTCATCGACCACCAACACATCCAGTGGCAAGCGATTGCCTGCATGGTGGCGAAAATGCCGGGTGCCAGGGCGGCTGCCCAGCAAACGATGGACTGTCGTGACGTCGCAGGGAATCCGTTCGCGCACCGCGTCGTCCACATCCAGGGTCCGGACCTGCTGGCTGATGGACTCGGTCAGGCGCGCCGCCGCCTTGCCAGTGGGCGCGGCCAGGCGAATCCGCAGCGGCTTCCCGGCCTCGACGGCCGGTGCCTGGAGCAGGGCCAGCAGGCGCACAACGGTCGTGGTCTTGCCGGTGCCCGGGCCGCCGGTCACGATGCTGAAGGACCCGCGGGTTGCCAGCGCGCAGGCCAGTTTCTGCCAATCGATCGGGCCGCTGGCATTGGCCGGCCCGAACAACCCGTCCAAACGCTCGCGCAGGTCGCCGGGCGCCGCTTCATGCTCGATAAGCCGTTGACGCAACGCTTCATCGATCCGCCGTTCATAACCCCAGTAGCGGCGCAGATAAAGACGTTTGCCAGACAGCACCAACGGACGTTGCTGCGCCTCTTCGCTCCCATCCACGGCCAGGGCCACCAGACGACTGGACGCCAGGACCTTGCACCAATGGACGCCGTCCAGTGTCGCCAATATTTGCGATGGCAGCAGCATCACACCCGTCTGCAGGTCACCCTCGGGAGGCAGGGACAGAGCAAAATCCGGTTCCTTGAGGGTCTCGAACACATCCAGGCAAACATGCCCGTGACCCAGTTGATGACTGGTCAACGCAGCGGCGAGCAGGACCAATGGATCATCGTCGGGTGCCAGTTCATGGAGGAACGCCACGAAGGCCTTGTCCAGGGCGCGCAACCAGCCGCGCTCGACCCAGCGCGTCAGTAACAACAGCAGGTCCTGCGCACGGCTCAAGGGCGCCAACTCCACCAGGCTTTCGTCGTCGGACGACTTGGGCAGCAGGTCGGCAAAAGAACGACTCATAGCAATTCTCCCTGTACCCACGCCGGCTCGGCCTTGGGTTCGGGCGCCCCTTGGAACAGACGATCCAATTGTTCGATCAATGCCCGTGGCGGCTTGGCGAAATACACACCCTGACTGGCTGAGCGGGTTCCGCGAAGGAACAGGTACAACGCGCCGCCGACATGCCGGTCGTAGTCGTAATCGGGGAGCCGTGCCTTGAGCTGGCGATGCAGGGCCAACAGGTACAGCACGTATTGCAGGTCGTAGCGATGGTCCAGGATCGACTGTTCCATGGCTGGTACGGTGTAGGCCATGTCATCGACACCCAGCCAGTTGGATTTGTAATCGGCCACGTAGTACCGACCGTCGTGCTCGAACGTCAAATCGATGAAGCCCTTGAACATGCCATTGAGCAGCACCGGCTCCGCTGCAACTCGGGCCACACCGCCATGGGTGAACCGGCAAACCAGCTGGTCGAGCTTTTGCACATCGACCTTGTGGCTGGCGAACCAGAACTCCATTTCGACCTGGAATTGGCTCAGGTCTTCGAGCACCACTGGCGCCTGGTCGTTGCCGACGTGCATGGGCATCTTGATCAGGTGCTGCAGCCAATCGCTCAGCGTGGTGATCCAGCCTTTCCAGCCTCGGCGATTGCAGCGTCGGGCAATGGCATCCTCGATATCCGCTGGCGCCGATGAAAAGCCCTCCCCTGCGGCCCACTCCAGCAGACCATGCAGGAAAGTGCCGGGGTTGGGGCCACGGGGAAAGCGGTGGATGTCGCCACCGATAGCGATAGTCTCCCTGGGAGCGTCCGGATCCAGTCGTTCATCGTCGAACAGTTTCTGGGCCTGCGGACTCTCTGGCGCGGTATCGCTGCCTTCGCTCAGGCTTTCGCTGATGCGTAAGGCACTGTAGGACGCGATCCACCAGTTCTCGCTGGCTTTTCGCAAGGGCACCAAGGGCTCAAGCAACACGGCTTCGTTGCGCGGGGGCCGGTAGTGCTCGTCGGTGGCTTCGGGCATTGGCTGGTAGCTCACCGCGTCGCTGCCTTGTTGCAGGTCTTCCAGCCAACGCCTCAACTCCACCGACTCGGTCAGCGGTGCACCACCGCCCAATAGATACCCCAACGCGGACACATGGAGGATCGAGCGATTGTTGCTGCCCCGCTTGAGATCCGCGACACCTAGCCAGCAGGCATGTTGTGCACGGGTCAGAGCCACGTAGAGAAGCCGCAGATCCTCAGCCAGACGCTCGTCATCGGCCTTGGCGATCAATTCGGCAGTGGGCTTGAGGCTGATCTGCGCCTTGTTGGCCTCATCGTGGTAGTGCAATGGCAGTCGACTGCCGTCCACCGGTTTCGTCGAGCAGATGAAGGGCAAGAAGACCAACGGATATTCGAGGCCCTTGGACTTGTGGATCGTGACCACCTTGACCAGTTGCTCATCGCTTTCCAGGCGCAGGATCTGCTCTTCTCCCGCCTGCCCGGACAAGGCCAGGTGCTCGGACAAATGCCGGATCAAGGCTTGTTCGCCATCCAGTTCACCGGCTGCCTGCTGCAACAGTTCGCAAAGGTGCAACAAGTTGGTCAGCACCCGCTCGCCATCGCTGCGCACCATCAAGGCCTGGGGCAGTTCGAAATCATGCAGCAGGCGCCGCAACATCGGCAGCACGCCCTGGCTGCGCCAGACCGTACGATAACCGCGGAATTGCATGACCCGGGCTTCCCAGGCCAGCTCATCCTGATTGAGACGCTCCAGTTCCGTCAGCGACAGATTCAACGTGATGCTGGCCAGAGCCGCCCGTAGTGGTCGTTCGGCATCCGGCTCGGCACAGGCCTTGAGCCAGACAAGCAAATCACGCGCTTCCTGCGAGGCAAAGACCGAATCCTTGTCGGACAGATAGACACTGCGCACGCCTCGCGCGGACAACGCGTCTCGCACCGCCTGCGCTTCTTTACCATCGCGCACCAGGATGGCGATATCTGCCGGGCGCACGCCTCGCAGCACTTTTCCATCGACCGTGAAGCCATCGCGTCCTGACTGGCCGCCGTTGAGCAACGCCGTGATCTCACTGGCGCAAGCGGCCGCCATGGATTGTCGATACACCGCACCGGAAAGCGGCTGCTCCGACGACAGGTGCCAGATGTTCAGCGCCGCGACCACCTGCCCTGCGACCCGCAAGGACTCCTTGCGTCCCTGGGATTCAACGGACAGGAACGGCACCGGGTTCTCGCCCGAAGGTTCACGGAACAGAAAGGCCCCACGCCCCTTCGGGCGGGACTCGGCATTCTGGAAAACATGGTTTACCGCACCGACCATGGCATGGCTGGAACGGAAATTCGTGCCCAGCGTGTGCAGCCTGCCAGCAGTGGCTTCGCGAGCGCGCAGGTAGGTATAGATGTCGGCACCGCGAAACGCGTAGATCGCCTGCTTCGGATCGCCGATCAGGAAAAGTCCGGTCCCGGGGTCGTTATCTTCGATACGGTAGATGCTTTCGAAGATCCGGTATTGAACCGGGTCGGTGTCCTGGAACTCATCGATCAGCGCTACCGGAAACTGCTCGCGGATCAGGCTCGCCAGACGCTCGCCTCCGTCGGCCTGCAGGGCCGCGTCGAGGCGCAGCAGCATGTCATCGAAGCCCATCTCGGCGCGGCGACGCTTCTCTGCCTCGAAGCGCGCCCCGACCCATTGCGCGGCATGCTGCAATACGGCGGCATCTGGCGTGGGCAACGCATCCAGGCTGGCCTTGAGACTGGCCATGGCGTCCAGCCCGGGATGGTTGGGCACGTCACCTTTCCAGGCTTCGGCCATGCCCTCGGGCGTCAACCGCGAGAACCCGGTGCCGATGTCCAACAGCTCAAGGCTTTCGTCATCGACCCAGGCAGTGATTTTCTGAAACCACGGTTCGAAGTAACGCGCCTGCATCTTGCGCCCGTCGACAGACTTGCTGGCCACGCCTTGCTGGCATATCTGCAACAGTTCCACCGCCCATTGCCGCCACGGCGCCTTGAGATCGAGCAAGGCGGCACTGCGCTCCTGCAAGGCCGCGGCGATGAGTTCGGCAGGCTCAAGCCCGTCACCATCGCCACGCTCGCTGGAAAACAAGCCTCGTACCCGCGGCAACAGCGCAGCAGGCCCTCCCCAATGGGTACGCACCCAGCTCAGCGCCTCGCCTTGCATCGAATAGCAGAACAACCGCCAATAATCGCGCAGCACCTCGCCCAGCAATTCGCTGTGGTCGGTTTCCAGGGTCTGGGTGAACAAGCTACCGCTGTCGAAGGCGTGCTCACGCAACATGCGCTGGCACCAACTGTGGATGGTCGAGACGGCCGCTTCGTCCATCCACTGCGCAGCGATGTCCAGCCGGTTCGCGCAGCCAGGCCATTGGTCGGCGTTGAACTCGTCGCGCAACGCAACGATCAGCGAATCCGGGGCGGGAATTTCGTCACGGAAGAAGCGTGCGGCTTCGGCCAGACGGGTGCGAATTCGTTCACGCAACTCTTTGGTGGCAGCGTCCGTGAAGGTCACTACCAGGATTTGCGGTGGAAGCAACTCGCGGCCAAAGCCGGACGCCGAACCGCCATGCCCCAGCACCAGACGCAGGTACAACGCCGAGATGGTGAAGGTCTTGCCGGTACCGGCGCTGGCCTCGATCAGTTGGCTACCATGTAGCGGGAAAGCCAAGGCCAATGGTGTCTGTCGACTCATGAACGGGCTTCCTCGCCGACCAATGAACGCCATGGGGCTTCGAGCAACGGCCGGTAAAGCGCATCGCACCAATCGGGGAATGTTTCGTCAGCCATCAAGGCATCGAAATCAGGAAACTGTCGAGCCAACGCCGGACTTTCCCGCCGTTCGCCTTCAAACGTCTGTCCATCGCCCTCATAGGCTTTGCGAGCCGCCGCTTCGGCCTTGTCCGGATCAGTCTGGCCGAGCCAGGCGAAAGCCGTCTTCACCGCGATTGGTAGCGGCTGGCGCATACCGGTCTGCCAAGCCAGCAGCATGTCGCCCAGTAGCCTTTGTGCGACAGGCTCGTCAAAAGGTGCCAGCAGCAAGCTGTCATCACTGGCCACCAGCGCCGTCGTCAACGACAAGCCATTAGCGCAGGCCACGAGATGGTTGACCCAAGGCCGTATCAAGCGATGCCACTTACGGGTCTTGGTGGAGCCAATGCTGTTGGGTATGGCCGTGATGGCGAGGACCGCACCGTCGGAACGCTGATGCAAACCACTGAGCCAGCCCTCGACATTCACTCCCTGCAATTGCAGGCTGACTGGCACAGCGCTGACCGACGGTGTCGGCCATAACGCCAGAAGCTGTTGGTAACGCTGGAGCAGATCCGGCAGGGGTTCAATCAATTCACGCTGCATGCACTCACCGAAACCGGCCATGGGTAACAGACCACTGTTCTGCAGTCTTTTGGCGTGGGCGGTGAGGGCAAGATCCGGCTGGTCCAGGCGTACCAGGGCGGCCTCGAGCAGACTGTCACTCAGGCTGTAGCGTTGCAGCGCATCGAGCACAAAAGGTTCGTCATCGGCCAAAGGCGCTTCGATGGCCTCGAAGAACACCTTCAACCGCTGACTGAAGAAATGGCGGACAGGATTGCGCAGGAAGTCCTGCAACTGCCCGAGGCCCAAGGGCTCTTCCTGAACATAGGGCTCCAGCATCCGGTTTTTATCGGTTTGATCGCAAGCGTCATGGAGCATCCGCCATTCGCTGGCGTAACTGAACAGCTCGTCACCTTGATGGAAATAACGTGCACTGAACGGTTGCAACGGATGCTCCTGGGTCAGGGCATCGAGAAGAGGCTTGCCGTCATCTGCCAACCGCCAGCCACTGGCGAGATGATCGCGCAGTTGGCCGATCAACACCGATGCCGGGCGCTCGCTGTTGTCGCGAATACTGCGCCCCACCCAACTGATGTACAGCTTTTCCCGAGCAGAAAGCAGCGCTTCCAACAGCAGGTAGCGGTCGTCCTCACGGCGGGAACGATCGCCCGGACGATAATCGCCGCCCATCAGGTCGAAGTCCAACGGCGGCTGGGCTCGTGGGTAATCACCATCATTCATTCCCAGCAGGCACACCAGCTTGAAGGGGATCGCGCGCATCGGCATCAAGGTACAGAAGTTGACTGCGCCGGCCAGGAAACGCTGGGACAGTCGCCCCTGATCCAGTCCGGCCAACCACGCCTCTCGCACCACCGTCAGCGGCAATTCATCGTGCAGTCCCACCGACTCACAGGTTTCCAGCCAGGTTTCACGCAAGTCTTCGAGTTGGGCCAGCAAATAGTCGTCATGCTCGTTGCTTGCCTGGAAAAACAGCTGCATCAGATCTTGCAGGCGTGAACCCCATTGCTGCGGCGATGCCGGCCGGGTGAGTTCCTGATGGGCGACTTCCAGGGCATCCAGCAAAGCAACCAGGGGACCGATCAACGCCGCATCCAGGCCCCCGATTTCGTCATAGGGCTCAATGCCCTCATAAGCGTTCGAACTGCCGACGGCATACCCCAGCAACATGCGACGCAAGCCGAAATGCCAACTGTTCTGCTCAAGCTCGGCAGGCAGGCCCAACCCGGCACGGTGTTCGGCGCTCATCCCCCAGCGAATGCCTGCTCCTTCGATCCAGCGGTGCAGTGTCGGCAGGTCGGCCTCATCGATGCCAAACCGTTCGCGTAACGCCGGGACATCCAGCAGATCGAGGATTTCGCTGACCGGGAAACGACTGTCCGGCAGCTTGAGCAAATGCTCGACGGCGATCAGCAGTGGATCACGTCCACGCTGGCCCTGGTCGGTCAGCGTGAAGGGAATGAACCGCGGGTCGCTCCTGTCGAGCTGGCCGAACACTGCGCGAATGTGCGGTGCATAACTGTCGATGTCCGGGACCATGACGATGATATCCCGTGGGCGCAGGGTCGGATCCGCACTGAAGTGGGCCAGCAATTGGTCGTGGAGAATTTCGACTTCACGCTGGGCGCCATGGGCCACATGAAAGCGAATCGAGCCGTCTCGCTCTGTATCGACGACAGGCCAGTGTTCCCGGGTTTCGTCCAGGGGGCGCAGCTCCAGGATGTCATCCTGCAACTGGCTGAGAAGGGTCGTGGGGGTCCCATCGGTGAACAGGTCGATTCGCCCATCGCGAAATACCGAGCGATAGCTGTTCGGGTCATCGTAGCTGTCGAGCAGGTTGATATAGTCGCGCCCTTGCTTGCCCCAGGCGGCCAATAACGGATGGGCATGTTGATGCAGGGTTTGCGGATCGAGGACGACGGGCATGCCAGCCTTGCGTGCCTGGCGCTTGTATTGGTGACGCAGCAAATCCTTGTCGGCGACGATGTCCGCCCAATGATGGCGACACGGGTTATGCACGCAGAGCAGAACCTGGCTGAACCGGGAAAGGCCGGCGAGCGCCTCCAGTACCTGGGCAGGCAACGACGAAATACCAAACACGATGACCCGTGCGGGCAGGCCTTTCGGAGCGACTTCCAGACTGTTGATACGCTCGATGTAGCGCTGATGAACGCCGGCACGGCTTTGCGCCATGCCTTGCTCTCCCACATCCAGCAGCAAGGCTCGCCACAGCTCCGCTTGCCAGCAATTTGCCGGTGCAAGCGGCTTGATTTCACCTCGGACATTTCTGGTCTGGTGTCGACCTTCCGCCCAATCCTCAAGCCAGTCGGCCCGGTAGACCTGGTACTGGTCGAACAGATCGGCAAGACGCTCGGACAGTTGATAGCGCTTGCGCAAGTCGGTGTCTTGGGTAAGGAATCGGCGCAGAGGTTCAAAATGAGGCTGCTCAATCAACTGCGGCAGCAGACGCATCAGGCGCCAGGTTAGCGGAGCCTTATCCAGCAGGGACTTGGCCGGAATTTCGTCGCGTCCCAGGACCGTTCGATAAAGTTGCCACATGAAACTGCCCGGCAGTTGCACATCAATGGCAGCCGCAATACCGCAGCCACCGGAATCATCGTCTTCCGAGTCTTCGGCCAGTGCGAGCTTGAGCCATTGGGCAATGCCGTTGCTCTGTACCAGGGCGATTTCATTTTCAAGGGGGGCCAGCGGATAGCGCCGCATCAAGCTGATCACCAGGCTGCGCAATTCATCAAGGCGATTCCCGTGAACCACCATGAAAGCTGGGCTAAGGGACGTTGCGTCCGGCATGAAAGGCATCCTTGAAATTGCAAAAGCTAGGGGCAGAACCTTAGCACTGTCGGGGGGTTGTGACAGCCGGGAGCTTTCCGCGCTTGTCGTAAGAACTTTCCCGCGGGCAAAAACAAAACCCCTACCTGCATCAGCAGATAGGGGTTTCGGAATTTAATCTTGACGATGACCTACTCTCACATGGGGAAACCCCACACTACCATCGGCGATGCATCGTTTCACTGCTGAGTTCGGGATGGGATCAGGTGGTTCCAATGCTCTATGGTCGTCAAGAAATTCGGGTACTGAGTCGCGGCCAGTTGGCCTCGCTTCAGCAAATTGGGTATGTGATAGCTTCGGTGTTTTGTGAGATTCGAACTTTCGGTTCGTTTCGTCTTCACACACCGCAATCTGGTCTCGTTCGCTTTTCAGCTCGGAGGATACAAATTGCTTGGGTGTTATATGGTCAAGCCTCACGGGCAATTAGTACAGGTTAGCTCAACGCCTCACAGCGCTTACACACCCTGCCTATCAACGTCGTAGTCTTCGACGGCCCTTCAGGGGACTCAAGGTCCCAGTGAGATCTCATCTTGAGGCAAGTTTCCCGCTTAGATGCTTTCAGCGGTTATCTTTCCCGAACATAGCTACCCGGCAATGCCACTGGCGTGACAACCGGAACACCAGAGGTTCGTCCACTCCGGTCCTCTCGTACTAGGAGCAGCCCCTCTCAAATCTCAAACGTCCACGGCAGATAGGGACCGAACTGTCTCACGACGTTCTAAACCCAGCTCGCGTACCACTTTAAATGGCGAACAGCCATACCCTTGGGACCGGCTTCAGCCCCAGGATGTGATGAGCCGACATCGAGGTGCCAAACACCGCCGTCGATATGAACTCTTGGGCGGTATCAGCCTGTTATCCCCGGAGTACCTTTTATCCGTTGAGCGATGGCCCTTCCATACAGAACCACCGGATCACTAAGACCTACTTTCGTACCTGCTCGACGTGTCTGTCTCGCAGTCAAGCGCGCTTTTGCCTTTATACTCTACGACCGATTTCCGACCGGTCTGAGCGCACCTTCGTACTCCTCCGTTACTCTTTAGGAGGAGACCGCCCCAGTCAAACTACCCACCATACACTGTCCTCGATCCGGATAACGGACCTGAGTTAGAACCTCAAAGTTGCCAGGGTGGTATTTCAAGGATGGCTCCACGCGAACTGGCGTCCACGCTTCAAAGCCTCCCACCTATCCTACACAAGCAAATTCAAAGTCCAGTGCAAAGCTATAGTAAAGGTTCACGGGGTCTTTCCGTCTAGCCGCGGATACACTGCATCTTCACAGCGATTTCAATTTCACTGAGTCTCGGGTGGAGACAGCGCCGCCATCGTTACGCCATTCGTGCAGGTCGGAACTTACCCGACAAGGAATTTCGCTACCTTAGGACCGTTATAGTTACGGCCGCCGTTTACCGGGGCTTCGATCAAGAGCTTCGCGTTAGCTAACCCCATCAATTAACCTTCCGGCACCGGGCAGGCGTCACACCCTATACGTCCACTTTCGTGTTTGCAGAGTGCTGTGTTTTTAATAAACAGTCGCAGCGGCCTGGTATCTTCGACCGGCGTGGGCTTACGCAGCAAGTGCTTCACCCTCACCGGCGCACCTTCTCCCGAAGTTACGGTGCCATTTTGCCTAGTTCCTTCACCCGAGTTCTCTCAAGCGCCTTGGTATTCTCTACCCAACCACCTGTGTCGGTTTGGGGTACGGTTCCTGGTTACCTGAAGCTTAGAAGCTTTTCTTGGAAGCATGGCATCAACCACTTCGTCACCCAAAGGGTAACTCGTCATCAGCTCTCGGCCTTGGAATCCCGGATTTACCTAAGATTCCAGCCTACCACCTTAAACTTGGACAACCAACGCCAAGCTGGCCTAGCCTTCTCCGTCCCTCCATCGCAATAACCAGAAGTACAGGAATATTAACCTGTTTTCCATCGACTACGCTTTTCAGCCTCGCCTTAGGGACCGACTAACCCTGCGTCGATTAACGTTGCGCAGGAAACCTTGGTCTTTCGGCGTGGGTGTTTTTCACACCCATTGTCGTTACTCATGTCAGCATTCGCACTTCTGATACCTCCAGCAAGCTTCTCAACTCACCTTCACAGGCTTACAGAACGCTCCTCTACCGCATCACTTACGTGATACCCGTAGCTTCGGTGTATGGTTTGAGCCCCGTTACATCTTCCGCGCAGGCCGACTCGACTAGTGAGCTATTACGCTTTCTTTAAAGGGTGGCTGCTTCTAAGCCAACCTCCTAGCTGTCTAAGCCTTCCCACATCGTTTCCCACTTAACCATAACTTTGGGACCTTAGCTGACGGTCTGGGTTGTTTCCCTTTTCACGACGGACGTTAGCACCCGCCGTGTGTCTCCCATGCTCGGCACTTGTAGGTATTCGGAGTTTGCATCGGTTTGGTAAGTCGGGATGACCCCCTAGCCGAAACAGTGCTCTACCCCCTACAGTGATACATGAGGCGCTACCTAAATAGCTTTCGAGGAGAACCAGCTATCTCCGAGCTTGATTAGCCTTTCACTCCGATCCACAGGTCATCCGCTAACTTTTCAACGGTAGTCGGTTCGGTCCTCCAGTTAGTGTTACCCAACCTTCAACCTGCCCATGGATAGATCGCCCGGTTTCGGGTCTATTCCCAGCGACTAGACGCCCTATTAAGACTCGCTTTCGCTACGCCTCCCCTATTCGGTTAAGCTCGCCACTGAAAATAAGTCGCTGACCCATTATACAAAAGGTACGCAGTCACCCAACAAAGTGGGCTCCCACTGCTTGTACGCATACGGTTTCAGGATCTATTTCACTCCCCTCTCCGGGGTTCTTTTCGCCTTTCCCTCACGGTACTAGTTCACTATCGGTCAGTCAGTAGTATTTAGCCTTGGAGGATGGTCCCCCCATATTCAGACAAAGTTTCTCGTGCTCCGTCCTACTCGATTTCACTTCTAAGATCCTTTCGCGTACAGGGCTATCACCCACTATGGCCGCACTTTCCAGAGCGTTCCGCTAAAATCAAAGAAGCTTAAGGGCTAGTCCCCGTTCGCTCGCCACTACTAAGGGAATCTCGGTTGATTTCTTTTCCTCAGGGTACTTAGATGTTTCAGTTCCCCTGGTTCGCCTCTTGCACCTATGTATTCAGTACAAGATAACCATCTTATGATGGCTGGGTTCCCCCATTCAGACATCTCCGGATCAAAGTCTGTTTGCCGACTCCCCGAAGCTTTTCGCAGGCTACCACGTCTTTCATCGCCTCTGACTGCCAAGGCATCCACCGTATGCGCTTCTTCACTTGACCATATAACCCCAAGCAATCTGGTTATACTGTGAAGACGACATTCGCCGAAAATTCGATCTGGCTCTAAGAGCCACTCACAAATTTTACCTTAGCCTGATCCGTTACCAGTGAAAGTAACGTTCAGTCTATCTTTCTATCACATACCCAAATTTTTAAAGAACGATCTAATCAAAAGACTAGAAATCAACATTCACCATCACTTTGATGGAATGCTCATTTCTAAGCTTTCAGAAGCAGTTTATGGTGGAGCCAAGCGGGATCGAACCGCTGACCTCCTGCGTGCAAGGCAGGCGCTCTCCCAGCTGAGCTATGGCCCCATTACAAAATTGGTGGGTCTGGGCAGATTCGAACTGCCGACCTCACCCTTATCAGGGGTGCGCTCTAACCAACTGAGCTACAGACCCAATTTCGAGCTTGTAACTGTTAGCTATGAGCTATCAGCTTGGAGCTTAAAGCTGCTTCTATCGTCTTCTTCAATGAATCAAGCAATTCGTGTGGGAGCTCATGAAGCAGCTGCGGTCGTCGATTAAGGAGGTGATCCAGCCGCAGGTTCCCCTACGGCTACCTTGTTACGACTTCACCCCAGTCATGAATCACACCGTGGTAACCGTCCTCCCGAAGGTTAGACTAGCTACTTCTGGTGCAACCCACTCCCATGGTGTGACGGGCGGTGTGTACAAGGCCCGGGAACGTATTCACCGCGACATTCTGATTCGCGATTACTAGCGATTCCGACTTCACGCAGTCGAGTTGCAGACTGCGATCCGGACTACGATCGGTTTTGTGGGATTAGCTCCACCTCGCGGCTTGGCAACCCTCTGTACCGACCATTGTAGCACGTGTGTAGCCCAGGCCGTAAGGGCCATGATGACTTGACGTCATCCCCACCTTCCTCCGGTTTGTCACCGGCAGTCTCCTTAGAGTGCCCACCATTACGTGCTGGTAACTAAGGACAAGGGTTGCGCTCGTTACGGGACTTAACCCAACATCTCACGACACGAGCTGACGACAGCCATGCAGCACCTGTCTCAATGTTCCCGAAGGCACCAATCCATCTCTGGAAAGTTCATTGGATGTCAAGGCCTGGTAAGGTTCTTCGCGTTGCTTCGAATTAAACCACATGCTCCACCGCTTGTGCGGGCCCCCGTCAATTCATTTGAGTTTTAACCTTGCGGCCGTACTCCCCAGGCGGTCAACTTAATGCGTTAGCTGCGCCACTAAGAGCTCAAGGCTCCCAACGGCTAGTTGACATCGTTTACGGCGTGGACTACCAGGGTATCTAATCCTGTTTGCTCCCCACGCTTTCGCACCTCAGTGTCAGTATCAGTCCAGGTGGTCGCCTTCGCCACTGGTGTTCCTTCCTATATCTACGCATTTCACCGCTACACAGGAAATTCCACCACCCTCTACCATACTCTAGCTCGACAGTTTTGAATGCAGTTCCCAGGTTGAGCCCGGGGATTTCACATCCAACTTAACGAACCACCTACGCGCGCTTTACGCCCAGTAATTCCGATTAACGCTTGCACCCTCTGTATTACCGCGGCTGCTGGCACAGAGTTAGCCGGTGCTTATTCTGTCGGTAACGTCAAAACACTAACGTATTAGGTTAATGCCCTTCCTCCCAACTTAAAGTGCTTTACAATCCGAAGACCTTCTTCACACACGCGGCATGGCTGGATCAGGCTTTCGCCCATTGTCCAATATTCCCCACTGCTGCCTCCCGTAGGAGTCTGGACCGTGTCTCAGTTCCAGTGTGACTGATCATCCTCTCAGACCAGTTACGGATCGTCGCCTTGGTGAGCCATTACCCCACCAACTAGCTAATCCGACCTAGGCTCATCTGATAGCGCAAGGCCCGAAGGTCCCCTGCTTTCTCCCGTAGGACGTATGCGGTATTAGCGTCCGTTTCCGAGCGTTATCCCCCACTACCAGGCAGATTCCTAGGCATTACTCACCCGTCCGCCGCTCTCAAGAGGTGCAAGCACCTCTCTACCGCTCGACTTGCATGTGTTAGGCCTGCCGCCAGCGTTCAATCTGAGCCATGATCAAACTCTTCAGTTCAAACATCTTTGGGTTTTGAGAAAACCCTAAACTTGGCTCAGCAATCGTTGGTTACATCTTTGATTTCTCGCGGAGTAACTTGTGATGCTGATAATCTGTTGACTAGCAGTCTGACTCCACAAGCACCCACACGAATTGCTTGATTCAGTTGTTAAAGAGCGGTTGGCTGAGTCTTTCGTCTCAACCGAGGCGCGCATTCTACAGCGCCCCGTGTATCTGTCAAGCGGTTATTTTCAGAAGTTTTCAAAGTTTCCTTTGCAACTTCAACCACTTGCGCTTCCGATCTCTCGTTAGCGGGAGGCGAATTCTACAGCGTTACTCGCTGCTGTCAACACCTCTTTTTCACCGCTTTCGACCGAGAAGATCGAACCGCTGATAGAGCCAAACAACACCGCTCTATCTGCTCCTTCCGGGCTTCGATGAACTGAAGCCCAGCACCTTCGAAACCTACTTAACTCATTGAATCTCAAGGAGTTTTCCGTTTCGACTGCGCCGGAAGTGGGGCGAATTATAGACTTCCAGAATCTGCCGTCAACACCTATTTTCATAATTCTGTCACATCAGTCAAAAAGCCCCGTAAACACAGAGGCCGGCGCCCAAGGGCGCCGGCCTCTGTGTTTACCGGTTACAAGCTGGGGAAAGCGAACTGCGAAGCCTCATGGCTGGCACGCTGCGGCCAGCGCTGGGTAATGGCCTTGCGACGGGTATAGAAACGCACGCCGTCCGGGCCGTAGGCGTGCAGGTCACCGAACAGCGAGCGCTTCCAGCCACCAAAGCTGTGATAGGCAACCGGCACCGGCAATGGAACGTTGACGCCCACCATGCCGACTTCGATCTCATCGCAGAACAACCGCGCCGCCTCGCCATCACGAGTGAAGATGCAGGTGCCGTTGCCATACTCGTGATCGTTGATCAACTGCATCGCCTCTTCCAGGCTATTGACCCGGACGATGCACAGCACCGGCCCGAAGATCTCTTCCTTATAGATGCGCATATCAGGTGTCACGCGATCAAACAGGCAGCCACCCAGGAAGAAACCTTCCTCATGCCCGGTCACACTCAAGCCACGGCCATCGACCACCAGCGAAGCACCCGCCGCCACACCGTCTTCTATATAGCCGCTGACCTTGTCGCGATGCTGCCCCGTCACCAACGGCCCCATGTCCAGCCCACAGGACGTACCTGCGCCAATCTTCAGCGCCTTGATCTGCGGCACCAGCTTGGCCACCAGCGCATCCGCCACCTGGTCGCCGACACACACCGCTACCGAAATCGCCATGCAGCGTTCACCGCACGAACCGTACGCCGCCCCCATCAGTGCGCTGACGGCATTGTCCAGGTCCGCGTCCGGCATCAGCACCGCATGGTTCTTCGCCCCACCCAGTGCCTGGACGCGTTTGCCACGCCGAGTACCCTCGGCATAGATGTATTCGGCAATCGGCGTAGAACCGACAAAACTCAGCGCCTTCACTTCCGGCGCTTCGATCAGCGCGTCCACCGCAGCCTTGTCGCCGTGCACCACGCTCAATACGCCCTTGGGCAAACCGGCTTCCAACAACAGCTGTGCGATCAGCAGCGTCGAACTCGGGTCACGCTCGGACGGCTTGAGGATGAAGCAGTTACCGCAGACGATCGCCAACGGATACATCCACAACGGCACCATCGCCGGAAAGTTGAACGGTGTGATACCGGCCACCACACCCAGAGGCTGGAAGTCTGACCATGCGTCGATGTTCGGTCCTACGTTACGGCTGTATTCGCCTTTCAGAATTTCTGGTGCCGCGCAGGCGAACTCGACGTTTTCGATGCCGCGCTTGAGCTCACCGGCCGCGTCTTCCAACGTCTTGCCATGTTCTTCACTGATCAACTGCGCGATGCGCGACTCGTTCTGCTCCAGCAATTGCTTGAAACGAAACATCACCTGCGCGCGCTTGGCCGCCGGTGTATTGCGCCAGGCCGGGAAAGCCGCCTTCGCGGCGTCGATGGCCTGCTGGATGGTCGCGCGATCAGCCAACGGCACTTTATGGATGGCCTGGCCAGTAGACGGGTTGAACACATCGGCGGTGCGAGCGCTGTCGCTCAGCAGTTCGCCATTGATCAAATGCGGGATGAGGCTCATGGGGACTCCAGAATTTATCCACAGGCGCCCGTGACCGGACGCCCGTTATCGAAAGCTATATAGAAGGACGTATCAGTCGAGCTTGTTCAGCACTTCACCGACCGCATCGAACAGGCGATCCAGATCCTGCGGCTTGCTGTTGAACGTTGGACCGAACTGCAGGGTGTCGCCGCCAAACCGCACATAGAACCCGGCTTTCCACAACGCCATGCCGGCCTCGAATGGACGCACGATTGCGTCGCCGTCGCGCCCGGCGATCTGGATCGCGCCGGCCAGGCCATAGTTGCGAATGTCGATGACGTTTTTCGCGCCCTTCAAGCCGTGCAGTGCATTCTCGAAATGCGGGGCAATCTCGGCCACGCTCTGTACCAGGTTTTCCTTCTGCAGCAGGTCCAGCGCAGCCAGGCCAGCCGCGCAGGCTACCGGGTGCGCCGAGTAGGTGTAGCCGTGGGGAAACTCCACCGCGTACTCGGGCGTCGGCTGGTTCATGAACGTCTGGTAGATCTCGGAGCTGGCAATCACCGCACCCATGGGGATCGCGCCATTAGTGACTTGTTTGGCGATGCACATCAGGTCCGGCGTCACGCCAAAGCTGTCGGCACCGAACATCGAACCGGTGCGGCCGAAACCGGTGATCACTTCGTCGAACACCAGGAGAATGCTGTGCTGGTCGCAGATTTCCCGCAGGCGCTTGAGGTAACCCTCTGGCGGCACCAGCACGCCAGCCGACCCCGCCATCGGTTCGACGAATACCGCAGCGATGTTGGAAGCATCGTGCAGCTCGATCAACTTCAGCAGTTCATCGGCCAAGGCGATGCCACCCTCTTTCGGCATGCCACGGGAATAGGCATTGCTGGCCAGCAAGGTGTGAGGCAAGTGGTCGACGTCCATCATGGCTTGGCCGAACAGCTTGCGGTTGCCGTTGACACCGCCGAGGCTGGTGCCGGCGATGTTCACGCCGTGATAGCCACGGGCACGACCAATCATCTTGGTCTTGGTCGCCTGGCCCTTGAGACGCCAGTAGGCGCGGACCATCTTCACCGCGGTATCGGCGCACTCGGAGCCGGAGTCGGTAAAGAACACATGATTGAGATTGCCCGGGGTCAGACTGGTGATTTTTTCCGCCAGTTGGAACGACAGCGGATGGCCGTACTGGAACCCCGGCGAGTAATCGAGGGTGCCCAGTTGCTTGGCGACCGCTTCCTGGATTTCCTTGCGGGTGTGCCCGGCGCCACATGTCCACAGGCCCGACAGCGAGTCGTACACCTTGCGCCCCTTGTCATCCACCAGCCAACTGCCTTCGGCAGCGACGATCAGGCGCGGATCGCGCTGGAAATTGCGGTTGGCGGTGTAAGGCATCCAGTGGGCATCCAGCTTGAGCTGGCTGGCCAGGGAACCGGCAGCGTGTTCGGGCATGTTCATCGACAAAACCTCGCAGGTCATAAGCGACAGGGAATCGAAAGCGTTCTTGCAGCTAAGTTGCCACGGCGATAAAGTCGGTGAAATCCAACTTTTGTAACCTTCAGTCTGTGGATCACTAAACTATGAGCGCTCGTCGTCCCGATCCACTGGCCCAGGTCAGCGACTTTGATATTCGCCTGCTGCGCATTTTCCGCAGCGTAGTGGAATGTGGTGGATTTTCCGCCGCTGAAACCGTGCTTGGCATCGGCCGCTCGGCCATCAGCCAGCAGATGAGCGATCTAGAGCAACGCCTCGGCCTGCGCCTGTGCCAGCGTGGGCGCGCGGGCTTTTCCCTGACCGAGGAAGGTCGCGAGGTGTATCAATCGGCGTTGCAGCTATTGAGCGCACTGGAAAGCTTTCGCACCGAGGTCAACGGCCTGCACCAGCATTTGCGCGGTGAATTGACCATCGGCTTGACCGACAACCTGGTCACCCTGCCCCACATGCGCATCACCCACGCCTTGGCGCAATTGAAAGAACGCGGGCCCGACGTGCAGATCCAGATCCGCATGATCGCCCCCAACGAAGTCGAGCAAGGCGTGCTCGACGGGCGCCTGCACGTCGGCGTAGTTCCCCAGGCCAGTGCCCTGTCCGGGCTGGAATATCAACCGCTGTACAGTGAACGATCACTGCTGTACTGCGCGGTCGGGCATCCGCTGTTTTATGTCGATGACCAGCAACTTGAGGACGCTCGCCTCAACAGCCAGGACGCCATCGCGCCAACCTTCCGCCTGCCTGCCGAAATACAGGCCCATTACCAGGCGCTCAATTGCACCGCGAGCGCATCGGACCGCGAAGGCATGGCGTTCCTGATCCTCACCGGACGCTACATCGGTTACCTGCCCGATCACTACGCCAGCCTCTGGGTCCAGCAAGGTCGGCTGCGGGCCCTGAAGCCCTCCGCACGTTTCTATGACCTGAGCCTGGCGTCGGTCACGCGCAAGGGGCGTCGGCCTCACCTGGTGCTGGAGAGTTTTCTCGAAAGCCTCGCAGCCACCCGTTAACCCTTTGCTCGCTCCCACAGGTGTTTAGTCAGGCTTTTAGTGTGATGGCACTTGTCGGATCGATGCCGGTGCGCTATCAACGCACTTGCTTGCCCACAGACCCAGCCCGGAAACGCCCATGACCTTTGAAGTCCCTGCCCACGGTGGCAAGCCCACCAGTCGCATTCGTCAAAAGAACGAAGAGACGATTCTCAAGGCTGCCGAAGATGAATTCGCCCGTCACGGGTTCAAAGGCACCAGCATGAATGCCATCGCCCTGAAGGCCGGGCTGCCCAAGGCAAATCTGCATTATTACTTCACCAATAAACTCGGCTTGTACGTGGCGGTGCTGAGCAACATCATCGAATTGTGGGACAGCACCTTCAATACCCTCACAGCCGAGGATGATCCGGCCGAAGCCCTGACCCGCTATATCCGCGCCAAGATGGAGTTCTCTCGTCGCCAACCCCAGGCATCGCGATTGTTTGCCATGGAAGTGATCAGCGGTGGCGAATGCCTGACCGAGTATTTCAACCAGGATTATCGCGCCTGGTTCAATGGTCGGGCGGCCGTATTCCAGGCCTGGATCGATGCCGGCAAGATGGACCCGATCGACCCGGTTCACCTCATTTTCCTGTTATGGGGCAGCACCCAGCATTACGCCGACTTCGCCACCCAGATCTGTCGCGTGACCGGGCGCAGCAAGTTGACCAAGCAGGACATGGTCGAGGCTGGCGACAACCTGATCCGCATCATTCTCAAAGGCTGCGGCCTGACACCTGCCCTCTAAGATCGCCATGCCCTTTACCCTTGCCGGCTTTTGCGAACACCGCGAAGAAATTCGCAAAAGCCGCTTCATCACGTTCGCCGCGCCCATCACCAGCCCCGCCGACGCCCAGGCCTTTATCGACCAGCACAGCGACCTGAATGCCTCGCATAATTGCTGGGCCTGGAAACTCGGCGACCAATACCGCAGCAACGACGATGGCGAACCGGGAGGCACCGCCGGGCGGCCAATCCTGGCCGCGATCGAAGCACAAGCCTGCGATCAGGTCGCGGTGCTGGTGATTCGCTGGTACGGCGGGATTCAACTGGGCACGGGCGGGCTGGCCCGGGCTTATGGCGGCGGCGCGAACAAATGCCTGCAAAACGCCGAGAAAATCGAATTGTTCAGTCGCGTGGCGCTGCGCTGTTCCTGCGGATTCGCCGAGCTGGCCCTGGTGAAACTGCGTGTCGCCGAATGCGCCGGGTTGGTCAATGAAGAGCGCTTTACAGCCAACGGCGTAGACCTTCAACTGGCCGTGGGCGAAGCGCAGATCGAAACATTGCAAACGCATCTGGCGGACCTGAGCCGTGGCCGGATTCTGCTGGCACGTTGAGATCAGCCTGCGACCTTTCAGGGCGCCTCGCAATCGTTCAACTTGCCCACATCCACTGTGTACCCGACTGTGGATAACCTGAGCACATCCCTCTGTAACCCTTCTGTCATGCGGGTTTCAGAGAGTTGCTCATTTTTCAGCCAAAGTCCCGTGGAACCGACAAATCCATCCATAAAACAAACGCTTGCGGCGGTTTATCACCTTTAGAAGAAAGCCCCGCAGTGCTTATGCCCGAGTTTCCCGCTTGCACACAATAACTGTGGAGCAACCTGTGGATAACCCGTTCATGGCTCCTGCCACCCCAAGAAGGGCATGGCTCGCAGCCGCTTGCTCAATTTTTAACCACCCATTTCAGGGCAAACCGATGCCTGCGCAAAACTTGCACGCTCCAAGCCGGTGCAGAATTTTCCTGCGGCAGATGCCCTGGCTACATGCAGAGAGCCTTGGCGACGCGGGCCGAGGCAATTTCCTGACCTGATGGCCAGGAAATTGCTTTATCCACAGGCATTCCTGTCCATCGGCCCGAGCCTGTCATGTCCAACCCCGATTCCATCGCGCGCCTGCAATTGTGCAACATCAGCAAACGCTACCCCGGTTGCCTGGCCAACGACGCCATCGACCTGAGCATCCAACCCGGGGAGATCCACGCCCTGCTCGGGGAAAACGGTGCGGGTAAAAGCACCCTGATGAAGATTATCTACGGCGTCACCCCTGCCGATTCGGGCGAGGTGATCTGGCAAGGCCAGCGCATCAACCTGCGCAACCCGGCCCAGGCCCGCGGCCTGGGAATCGGCATGGTGTTCCAGCATTTCTCGCTGTTCGAAACCCTCACCGTTGCGCAGAACATTGCCCTGGCAATGGGCGCGGCAGCCGGTACGCCGGCGCAGCTGGAACCCCGGATCCGCGAGGTTTCCCGGCGTTACGGCATGGCGCTGGAGCCGCAGCGGCTGGTCCACAGCCTGTCGATTGGCGAGCGGCAGCGGGTGGAGATCATTCGCTGCCTGATGCAGGACATTCGCCTGCTGATTCTCGACGAACCGACCTCGGTGCTCACGCCCGTGGAAGCCGAAGAACTGTTCGTGACCCTGCGCCGACTGGCGAGCGAGGGCTGCAGCATCCTGTTTATCAGCCACAAGCTCGGGGAAGTGCGAGCGTTGTGCCACAGCGCCACGGTGCTGCGCGGCGGACGGGTGTCGGGGCATTGCACGCCGGCGCAATGCTCGGACCGGGAGCTGGCGCAACTGATGGTTGGCGAAGCGGCCGGACTGATCACGGACTACACCAAGGTCAGCGCAGACAAAGTCTTCCTGCAAATCAACAAGCTGTCCTGGCACAACCCGGACCCGTTCGGCTGCTCGTTGCGGGAGATCGACCTGGAGGTGCGCAGCGGCGAAATCGTCGGCATCGCCGGGGTGGCGGGCAACGGTCAGGACGAATGGCTGGCGTTGCTCAGCGGAGAAACGCCGCTTGCCCGCCAGCAAGGCGAAACGATCCGATTCGACGGGCAACCCGTGGCTCATCTACGCCCCGACGCCCGTCGCCGGCTCGGGCTGGCCTTTGTCCCCGCCGAGCGCCTGGGCCACGGCGCCGTGCCGCAATTGAGCCTGGCGGATAACGCCTTGCTCAGTGCGTTCCAACAGGGCCTGGTCAGCCACGGACTGATTCGCCGCAGCAAGGTCGAACACCTGGCCGAGGAGATCATCCGCCGCTTTGGCGTGAAGACCCCCGACACCAGAACCCCGGCGCGCAGCCTCTCGGGAGGCAACCTGCAGAAATTCATTCTCGGCCGGGAAATCCTGCAACAGCCGAAGCTGCTGGTGGCCGCTCACCCGACCTGGGGCGTGGACGTCGGCGCGGCCGCGACCATCCATCGCGCACTGATTGCCCTGCGCGATGCAGGCGCGGCGATTCTGGTGATCTCCGAAGACCTCGACGAACTGTTCCAGATCAGCGACCGCCTCGGCGCCTTGTGCGGCGGGCGTCTGTCGGCCTTGAGACCCACCGTCGAGACCCGGCTCAGTGACGTCGGTGGCTGGATGGCCGGCCAGTTCGACGCCCCTCAATCCCCTGCCCCCGCACCGGTTTAAACGGAGTTCTACATGCTGCTTTCTCTCGAACCTCGCGGCCAGCAATCGCGCCTGATGCTCTGGTGCTCACCGCTACTGGCCGCCGTGTTGACCCTGGCCTGTGGCTCGCTGCTGTTCATCGCCCTGGGGCACGATCCGCTGCAAACGCTGTACACCCTGTTGATCGCCCCGATCAGCGATCTGTACGGCGTGTCCGAGTGGCTGGTCAAGACCCTACCGATCCTGCTGTGTGCCCTCGGCCTGGCCGTGGCCTATCAGGCGCGAATCTGGAACATCGGCGCTGAAGGCCAACTGCTGCTCGGCGCCCTGGCCGGCAGCGCCTTGGCGGTGAACATCATCGACATGCAAAGCCGCTGGGCACTGGTGCTGATCCTGCTGACCGGCACCCTGGCCGGTGCCGCCTGGGCCGGGCTCACGGCGTGGCTGCGCACGCGCTTCAATGCCAATGAAATCCTCACCAGCATCATGCTCAATTACATCGCCCTGAACCTGTTGCTGTTTTGCGTTCACGGACCGTTGAAAGACCCGGCGGGTTTCAACTTCCCCGAGTCGGCGATGTTCGGCGAGGCCAGTCGCCTGCCGTTGCTGCTGGAGGACGGCCGGGTCCACGCCGGGCTGTATTTCGCCCTGCTGGCATTGGTGGCGGTGTGGGTTTTGCTGCAGAAAAGCTTCGTTGGCTTTCAGATCAAGGTACTGGGCCTCGATGCCCGCGCCGCCGGTTTCGCCGGTTTTCGCCAGAAACCGTTGGTGTGGCTGGCGTTGTTGATCAGCGGGGCACTGGCCGGGCTGGCCGGCGTCTGCGAAGTGACCGGGCCGATCGGTCAACTGGTGCCGCAGGTGTCGCCGGGCTACGGCTATGCGGCAATTACCGTGGCGTTCCTGGGGAGGCTCAATCCCATTGGCATTCTGTTTTCCAGCCTGTTGATGGCGTTGCTGTACATCGGCGGCGAGAGCGCGCAGATGTCGCTGAACCTTCCCCAGGCAATCACCCAACTGTTCCAGGGAATGATGCTGTTTTTCCTGTTGGCCTGCGACGTGCTGATTCTGTACCGGCCACGCCTCAACCTGCGCTGGGCCCGCCGCACCCGAACCACCGCCGTACAGGCAGGAGCGCTGTGATGGATATCGACCTGTTGAGCAATATTTTCTACGCCATGGTCCGCTGCGGTACGCCGTTGCTGCTGGTGGCCCTGGGTGAATTGGTCTGCGAAAAAAGCGGCGTCCTCAACCTGGGCCAGGAAGGCATGATGCTGTTCGGTGCGGTGATCGGTTTTATCGTCGCATTCAACAGCGGCAACCTGTGGCTCGGCGTGCTGCTGGCGATGGCTGCCGGCATGCTGTTGTCGGCGTTGTTCGCGCTGGTGGCGCTGGTATTCAACGCCAATCAGGTGGCCACCGGGCTGGCGCTGACGATTTTCGGTGTGGGCCTGTCGAGCTTTGTCGGAGCGGCCTGGGTCGGCAAACCGCTGGCGGGATTCGAGCCGCTGGCGATTCCTTACTTGAGTGACATTCCACTGATCGGGCGGATGCTGTTTGCCCAGGATCTGCTGGTTTACCTGTCCTTCGCCCTGTTTGCCCTGGTGGCGTGGATGATAGTGAAAAGCCGCGTCGGGTTGATCATCCAGGCCGTCGGGGAAAATCCCGATGCCGCCAGTGCCATGGGCCTGCCGGTGTTGCGGGTGAGGACCCTGGCGGTACTGTTTGGCGGCGCCATGGCCGGGTTGGCCGGCGCCTATCTGTCGCTGGCCTACACGCCGATGTGGGCCGAGAACATGAGCGCCGGACGCGGCTGGATCGCCCTGGCGCTGGTGGTGTTCGCCAGTTGGCGGGTGTGGCGCCTGCTGCTGGGCGCCTACCTGTTCGGCCTCGCCAGCATCCTGCACCTGGTGGCCCAGGGGCTGGGCCTGGCGATTCCATCGAGTCTGCTGGCGATGCTGCCGTATGCCGCGACCATTGTGGTGCTGGTGCTGTTGTCCCGGGACGCCGTGCGCACCCGGCTGTATGCGCCGGTGTCCCTGGGGCAGCCTTGGCAGGCGGGGCACTGAGATAGACTGCGGCGCGCCTATCGCGGGCAAGCCTTGCTCCCACAGATTTCAAGAGTCCCACAGATTTTCAGTGATCTGTGGGAGCAAGGCTTGCCCGCGATGAGTCCCGAACAGGCAACACCTGAACCAAGCCCCACACCACCTCGAAAAACAGGAAAACCCACAACACCGCACTGGCCCCATGAAGCAGCGCATACAGCATCCAGGCCGAAAACAGAAACCGCCCCGTCGCGTCATAACGCCCGTACAGCGCCTGCGGATCCCGAATCCGCAGCACCGCCCACACGCAGACAATCGAGCCCATCAAATTCACCATCAACACATGCGCTGGCGCAAACGGCGGCAGGTCCCCAGGCAGGTCAAATAGCTGAGTCATGCTCACCAACACGCCATGCAGTGCCGCAAAGCTCCACGGCGTGACCAGCGCGGCCGACACGATCAGGTCGTACCAGGCGCTGCCAAGCACCACCCGGCGGTATTGCATCGAAGTCCACATACACTTTGCTCCAGATAATTGGGGAGCGAAAAGGCTAAAGCCTGGGGTATGCTCCAAGGTCAAGTCCTCTGGAGTTCCACAATGCGCATCGGTGAATTAGCCCAGGCCTGCGCCGTCAGTCGAGACACACTGCGCTTCTACGAGCAGCGGGGCCTGATCGCGGCGACGCGCAGCGCCAATGGCTATCGCGACTACCCCGCCGACGTGGTCCAACTGGTGCTCTATATCAAGACAGCCCAGCGCCTGGGCTTTACCCTGGGCGAGATCGGCGCCAGCGTCGCCGCCCTGTGGAACGCCCCCGACCCGGACTGCGCCGTGACGCAATTGCTGCAAGACAAACTGAACCTGATCGAAACCCGCATCACCGAACTCGACGCGTTGCGTCACGAGCTGAAACAACGGCTCGGACAACGCTGTCCATTAAATCCATGACCTTTTTCTTTCAAGGATGCCTCTCATGAATTCGGCAAGAAACGCATTGATCATCGGCGCCTCCCGGGGCCTGGGCCTCGGTCTGGTGAAGACGCTGCTCAGCGATGGCTGGAACGTGACCGCCACCGTGCGCAACCCGCAGAACGCAGAGGCTTTGAAGGCGCTGGGCCCGGTGCGGATCGAAAAACTCGACATGGACGATCAACAAGCGGTCATCGCCCTGAGCCAACAGCTCAAGGGCGAGACCTTCGACCTGCTGTTCGTCAATGCCGGCGTCAAGGGCCCGGACAACCAGAGCCCGGGCGGTGCGACGCTGGCCGAAGTCGGCCAGTTGTTCTTCACCAACGCGGTGGCGCCGATCAACCTGGCCCAACGCTTCGTTGGCCAGATCCGCGACGGCAGCGGCGTGCTCGCCTTCATGAGTTCGGTGCTGGGCAGCGTGACCATGCCCGACGCGCCGGAACTGGCGCTGTACAAGGCCAGCAAGGCGGCGCTCAACTCCATGACCAATAGCTTTGTCAGCCAACTGGGCGAGCAGTCACTGACCGTGCTGTCGCTGCACCCGGGCTGGGTGAAGACCGACATGGGCGGCGAAGGAGCGGACATCGATGTCGAGACCAGCACTCGCGGGCTGATCGACCAGGTCGATGCCTTTTCCGGCAAGGGTGGGCATCATTTCGTCAACTACCGGGGCGAAACAATCCCTTGGTAACTCCGCTAATCCCATGTGGGAGCGAGCTTGCTCGCGATGGCGGCAGGTCAGTCGACATCGATGTTGGATGTGAGGCTGCCATCGCGAGCAAGCTCACTCCCACCAAGCCCTCTCCTAATAGGAACCTGAGTTGGGCACTGGAAATGTGTCCGGCAACCTGAGTAAACTCCGACCCTCGCCCCCCACGGCGACCCTGGATCAGCAGACAGGGCATCACTGAGCTGGCTAACCTGAACCCACTTTCAGAGGAGCCGGCCACCATGCCTGCGACCCGTACCTGGTTAAAAAATCCCCTCGCCATTTTCACGGCCAACGACCTCGATGCCCGTGGCGGCCTCGTCCTGCAGGACGGTGTGATCGTCGAACTGCTAAGCGCCGGCCAGCAACCCGCCCAGCCCTGTGACGACATCTTCGATGCGCGCGAGCATGTGATCCTGCCGGGGTTGATCAATACCCACCATCATTTCTACCAGACCCTGACCCGTGCCTGGGCGCCAGTGGTGAACCAGCCGTTGTTTCCCTGGCTGACGACCCTCTACCCGGTGTGGGCGCGGCTGACCCCGGAAAAACTTGCCCTGGCCAGCAAAGTGGCCTTGGCCGAGTTGCTGCTGTCGGGCTGCACCACCGCGGCCGACCACCATTACCTGTTTCCCGAAGGCCTGGAAAATGCCATCGACGTGCAAGTGCAGAGTGTTCGTGAACTGGGCATGCGCGCGATGCTGACCCGCGGTTCCATGAGCCTGGGCGAGGCCGACGGTGGCTTGCCGCCGCAGCAGACCGTGCAGCAGGGCCAAGTGATTCTCGACGACAGCCAGCGCTTGATCGCCGAGTACCACGAGCGCGGCGACGGCGCGCAGATCCAGATTGCCCTGGCGCCCTGCTCACCGTTTTCGGTCACGCCGCAGATCATGAGCGCCAGCGCCGAGCTGGCGGAAAAACTCGACGTACGCCTGCACACGCACCTGGCCGAAACCCTCGATGAAGAAGCGTTTTGCCTGCAACGCTTCGGCCTGCGCACCGTGGATTACCTGGACAGCGTCGGCTGGCTTGGCCCGCGTACCTGGCTGGCCCACGGCATTCATTTCAACCCAGATGAAATCGCCCGTCTCGGCGCCGCCGGCACCGGCATCTGTCACTGCCCGAGTTCCAACATGCGCCTGGCCTCGGGCATTTGCCCGACCCTGGACCTGACCGCCGCCGGCGCTCCCGTGGGCCTGGGGGTAGACGGTTCGGCATCCAACGATGCCTCGAACATGATCCTCGAAACCCGCCAGGCGCTGTACATCCAGCGCCTGCGCTACGGCGCGCAAGCGATCACGCCGGAGCGCGTGCTGGGCTGGGCGACCCGGGGCTCGGCGCAACTGCTCGGGCGCAGTGATATCGGTGAATTGGCGGTGGGCAAGCAGGCCGACCTGGCGCTATTCAAGCTCGATGAGCTGCGTTTCTCCGGCAGCCACGATCCGATTTCCGCACTGCTGCTGTGCGGCGCGGATCGGGCGGATCGGGTGATGATCGGTGGGCAATGGCGGGTCATCGACGGGCAGGTCGAGGGGTTGGACTTGAAGGGCTTGATTGCTGACCACAGCCAGGCGGCGCGGGAGTTGATCGCCGGCATCTGATCGGACGCCATCGCGGGCAAGCCTTGCTCCCACAGGTCTCGCGGCAAGGCTGCCCTCATAAACACCCACCATTTACTGTGGGAGCAAGGCTTGCCCGCGATGCTCTTCTAGAGACCCAGCAAGGACAACATGATGAACGTCGCAAACAACACAAAATGGGTCATGCCTTCGATGGCATTGGTTTCGCCATCGTTGAGGTTGATCGCGCTGACGATCAGGGTGATGAAGATCATCACCGTCTGCACCGGGGTCATTGCCATCTGGAACGGCTGGCCGGTGTAGAGGGCCATGGCCTCCATCACCGGCACGGTCAGGATCACGGTGGACAGCGAAGCGCCCAGCGCGATGTTCACCACCGACTGCATGCGATTGGCGAGGGCCGCGCGCAGGGCGGTGAGGATTTCCGGTGCGGCGGAGATGGCGGCCACCAGGATTGCCGTGACCACCGGCGGCGCACCCGAGCCTTCCAATCCCAGGTCGAGGGCCTTGGACATGACTTCGGCCAGGGCGCCGATCACCACCACGCCAAACACCAGCGCGCCGATGGAAAGCGTCAGGCTGATGGGTTCCGGCTCGTTTTCCACCGGCTCTTTCTTGCGGCGTTTTTCCGGATAGCTGTAGCTGAAGAAGTAACTGTGAGGCCCGACCTGCATGCGCAGGAACAAGGTGTAAAGCACGATCATCGCGCCGATGGTAAAGGCCGAATACATTTTCCAGCTCTCGCGGGGAATGAACTCCGGCACCACCATCGATACCCCCATGGCGGTGAGAATCATCACGCTGTAAGTGCGCGCCGAATCGTCGTTGTAAGCCTGCTCGCCATGCTTGATCCCGCCCATCAGCGCCGCGAGCCCGAGGATGCCGTTGATGTCGAGCATCACCGCCGAGTAGATCGTGTCCCGCACCAACGTCGACGAAGCCTCGTTGCTCATCATGATCGCCAGGATCACCACCTCCACCAGTACCGCCGACAGCGTCAGGATCATGGTGCCGTAAGGATCACCGACCTTTTCCGCCAGCAGTTCGGCGTGATGGGCCACGCGCATGGATGCCGCGACGATGAAACCGATCAGGACCAGGCCGCCAGCCAACGCCACCACTTGCCCGCTGCCCAGCAGCCAGTGCTCCAGCGGATAGGCGATACACGCGGCGATCAGCGCCAGCAACAGCAGTTTTTCTTGCTTGAGCAAAGTGAGCATCGCGGGCCTGTCACCGTGGGCGGGGTCATGAGTTACTGACTATAGGAGGCGGTGAACGTTTCGTTCGGTGTGATGCACCAGGGGGTGGCGTTTGCAGGCAGGGTGCACCTTTATTGTTCTCATGAGCCTCATCGCGGGCAAGCCTTGCTCCTACAGGTATTGCGTCGCACTTGTGAAGCGAGCTTGCCCTCCCATGAGGTTGGGCTGCCCATCTGCTGGGGCAAGGCCTTATTCCACATTGTTTGGCCTTGCACTTGTGGGAGCAAGGCTTGCCCGCGATGACGGCATCAAGGTGTCGCATATTTTGTTGTCTTGTTGGTCAGCATTTTGCATTGGTGCTGCACAGCCAACCTCACAACAAAATGGAGTTCGAGTTCATGCACAAACGCCCCTTGAAGAAGTTGCTTTGCGCCGTCGTCGCCGCCGTCAGCCTGGGCGCCGGCCTGAATGCCAGTGCCGCCGACCCGCTGAAGGTCGGCTTCGTCTACATCGGCCCGATCGGCGACCACGGCTGGACCTATCAGCATGAGCAAGGGCGCAAGGAGCTGGCGGCGAAATTCGGTGAGCAGATCACCACCAACTACGTGGAAAACGTGCCGGAGGGTGCCGACGCCGAGCGGGTGATCCGCAACATGGCCAAGGACAAGTACGACCTGATCTTCACCACCTCCTTCGGCTACATGAACCCGACGCTCAAGGTCGCCAAGCAATTTCCCAAGGTGATCTTCGAACACGCCACCGGCTACAAGCAGGACAAGAACCTGGGCACGTACCTGGCTCGCACCTACGAAGGTCGCTACGTCGGTGGTTTCCTCGCGGCCAAGATGACCAAGACCAAGAAGATCGGCTACGTCGCCTCCTTCCCGATCCCGGAAGTCATCCGCGACATCAACGCCATCCAATTGGCCCTGAACAAGTACAACCCCGGCAGCGAGATCAAAGTGGTGTGGGTCAACTCCTGGTTCGACCCGGGCAAGGAAGCCGACGCCGCCAACGCGCTGATCGACCAGGGCGTGGACGTGGTGTTCCAGCACACCGACAGCCCGGCGCCGATCCAGGCCGCCGAGCGACGCGGCGTCTATGCGGTGGGCTACGCTTCGGACATGGCCCACTTCGGTCCCAAGGCGGTGCTGACGTCCATCGTCAATGACTGGGGCCCGCATTACATCCAGGCGACCCAAAGCGTGCTCGACCACAGCTGGAAATCCCAGGACTACTGGGGTGGCCTGAAGGAAGGCACGGTGAAACTGCCGATCAGCGACCTGGTGCCGGCAGCGGTCAAGGGCGAAGCCGAGCAGATCATCGCCGACATCGAGAGCGGCGCCTTCCACCCGTTCACCGGCCCGATCAAGGACCAGGCCGGCGTCGAGAAAATCCCGGCGGGCGTGAGCGCCACCAACGCGGAACTGGCGTCGATGAATTATTACGTCGAAGGCATGAAGGCTGAGATTCCCAAATAACCCAACACCAACCCAAACCCCTGTGGGAGCGAGCTTGCTCGCGATTGCGGACTGACCTTCAATATCTATATTGGCTGACCCACCGCGATCGCGAGCAAGCTCGCTCCCACATGGGGTTCCTATCTCAAGTCAGGAAAGCAGTATGAACAGCCTTCCCATCATCGACATCAGCCCACTCTACGGCGATGACCCCGGCGCCTGGCAAACCGTCGCCAAGCAGATCGACCGCGCCTGCCGTCAATGGGGCTTTTTCTACATCAAGGGTCATCCCATCAGCCCGGCGCGCATCGCCGAGGTGCTGGACAGCGCCCACTGCTTCTTCGCCCTGCCCGTCGAAGAAAAACTCAAGATCGACATCACCCAGACCCGCCATCACCGCGGCTATGGCGCCGTCGCCACCGAACAATTGGACCCGACCAAGCCCAGCGACCTGAAAGAAACCTTCGACATGGGCCTGCACTTGCCGGCCGATCACCCCGACGTGCTGGCGGAAAAACCCCTGCGTGGCCCCAACCGCCACCCGGACCTGATTGGCTGGGAAAGCTTGATGGAGCAGCATTACCGAGACATGCAAGCGCTTGCGCAAACCCTGCTGCGGGCCATGACCCTTGCCCTGGGTATCGAACGGGACTTTTTCGACACGCGCTTCAACGAGCCGGTCAGCGTACTGCGCCTGATCCACTACCCGCCCCGCGACACCGCCAGTAGCGCCGAGCAGCAAGGTGCTGGCGCCCATACCGATTATGGTTGCATCACCCTGCTCTATCAGGACGCCGCCGGCGGCCTGCAAGTGCGCAACGTCGACGGCCAGTGGGTCGACGCGCCGCCCATCGACGGCACCTTCGTGGTCAACCTCGGTGACATGATGGCGCGCTGGAGCAACGACCGTTACCTGTCCACGCCGCATCGGGTGATCAGCCCGCTGGGGGTGGACCGGTACTCGATGCCGTTCTTTGCCGAGCCGCACCCCGACACGCTGATCCAATGCCTGCCCGGTTGCCAGGATGACGCCCACCCGCCAAAGTACCCAACGACTACCTGCGCCGAATTCCTGCTGTCGCGCTTCGCCGACACCTATGCTTACCGGCGTGAGTCGCTCGCCGTGTAGTGGATCAGCCGGTCAGGTTTTACCCGACAAGGCGGCCAGCGCCTGTAGAATGCCCGCCATCGATTCGCTGATGAGAAAAGACCATGTACGACTGGCTGAACGCCCTGCCCAAGGCTGAACTGCACCTGCACCTGGAAGGCTCGCTGGAGCCCGAGCTGCTGTTCGCCCTGGCCGAACGCAACAAAATTGCCCTGCCGTGGAGCGACGTCGACACCCTGCGCAAGGCCTATGCCTTCAACAACCTGCAGGAATTCCTCGACCTGTATTACCAGGGCGCCGATGTGCTGCGCACCTCCCAGGATTTCTACGACCTGACCTGGGCCTACCTGTTGCGTTGCAAGGCGCAGAACGTGATCCATACCGAACCGTTCTTCGACCCGCAGACCCACACCGACCGTGGCATCCCGTTCGAAGTGGTACTCAACGGCATCGCCGCCGCCCTCAAGGACGGTGAGCAGCAACTGGGCATCACCAGCGGCCTGATCCTGAGTTTCCTGCGCCACCTGAGCGAAGAACAAGCCGAGAAAACCCTCGACCAGGCGCTGCCGTTCCGCGAGGCCTTCGTGGCCGTGGGCCTGGACAGTTCGGAAATGGGCCATCCACCGAGCAAGTTCCAGCGCGTATTCGACCGTGCGCGCAACGAAGGCTTCCTGACCGTCGCCCACGCCGGTGAAGAAGGCCCGCCCGAGTACATCTGGGAAGCCCTGGACCTGCTGAAGATCCAGCGCATCGACCATGGTGTGCGAGCCATTGAAGATGAGCGCCTGATGCAGCGGATCATCGACGAGCAGATTCCGTTGACCGTGTGCCCGTTGTCCAACACCAAGCTGTGCGTGTTCGACGACATGTCGCAGCACAACATCCTCGACATGCTCGAGCGCGGCGTGAAAGTGACGGTGAACTCCGATGACCCGGCGTACTTCGGCGGCTACGTCACCGAGAACTTCCACGCGCTGTATACCCATCTGGGCATGACCCAGGACCAGGCCAAGCGCCTGGCCCAGAACAGCCTGGATGCGCGCCTGGTAAAACCTTAAGCCTCACCGAAATCCCTGTGGGAGCGAGCTTGCTCGCGAAGGCGGAGTGTCAGTCAACATCGATGTTGAATGTCGGACCGCTATCGCGAGCAAGCTCGCTCCCACAAGGGAGATGGTGTTAATCGGTGACGGTCGCTTCGCTCAACTCCTCCAACGTCTTGCCCCGCGTCTCCATCCCGAACAACCAGACCACCCCTGCCGCCACGGCGAAGCACAGCGCGCCCAGGGCGAACACGCCACCCTGGCCGGTGATGGGGAATACCAGCCCGGTTACCAGCGGGCCGAGCAACGAACCGACGCGTCCCACCGCCGAAGCAAAGCCCGAGCCCGTAGCCCGGGCCGAGGTGGGGTACAGCTCCGGCGTGTAGGTGTAGAGCACCGCCCACATGCCGAACAGGAAAAACTGCATCAGCAACCCGGTGCCTATCAACAGGCCGACGTTGCCGCCAAACACCGCGCTCTGCCCATACAGAAATGCCATCGCCCCGCCACCCAGCAGCGTGATGACGCACACCGGTTTACGCCCCCAGCGCTCCACCAGCCAGGCCGCCATCAAGAAGCCGGGAATCCCGCCCAGGGAAATCAGCACGGTGTAATACACCGACTGGGTCACCGCGAACCCCGACTGCTGCAACAACGCGCTGAGCCAGGAGGTCAGGCCGTAGAAACCGAGCAAGGCAAAGAACCAGACGCTCCAGATCATCATCGTGCGCTGGCGATACAACGGTGACCAGATCTGCGCCAAGGCGGAAAAGAAACTGCCCGGCGTACTCTCAACCCTTGGCAAACGGATCGGCTCCGGCAGGTTTTGATGCCCCAGCGAGGTCCGGACCTTGTCTTCGATTCGCTTGAGCACCGCGTCCGCTTCGTCACCCCGACCGGCCTGTTCCAGCCAGCGCGGTGACTCGGGAATGAAGAAACGAATCGCCAGGACAAACACTGCCGGCACCGCCAGCACCAGAAAGATGTCGCGCCAGCCGACCACCGGCAGCAGGAAATACGACAGCACCCCCGCCGCCACGAAACCCAGCGGCCAGAAGCCGTCCATCAAGGCGATGTAGCGGCCCCGACGTTTGGCCGGGATCAGTTCCGAAAGCATCGACTGGGCAATCGGAAACTCCATGCCCATG
Organism: Pseudomonas sp. H1_F01; assembly: GCF_054681425.1. NCBI lineage: Bacteria > Pseudomonadati > Pseudomonadota > Gammaproteobacteria > Pseudomonadales > Pseudomonadaceae > Pseudomonas > Pseudomonas sp. H1_F01. Next base: position 6,010,120 of record NZ_CP162823.1, read on the forward strand.
CCGATGCCCAGCAGGATGCGAAACAGCGTCAAGGTCTCGATGTCCTGGGCCGTGGAGCACAAGTAACTGGCAATGCCCCACAACACGATGCTCCACTGGAACACCGGCTTGCGCCCGAAACGATCGGCCAGCATGCCCGACAGCGACGCCCCCACCACCATGCCGAAGAAACTCGAGCTGGCGAGCAAACCGGCCTGGGCGGTGCTCAGGCCAAACTCGGCTTTGATCGACCCCAACAGGAACGTCATCATCGCCAGGTCCATGGAGTCAAAGAAAAACGCCAGGGCGATGATGATGAAGATGACCCGGTGGTAACCGCTGATGGGTAACCGTTCCAATCGTTCCGCCGCGCTGTAGCCGTGAGTGTCCATGCTGCCTCCCCCAATCCGATAATTCCCCGGACCGAGTGTGCGCGAACCTTGCAGGTGGCTATTGCTGAATACGACCTGCCGACAGCCCAGAGCGACGCGCCAGGAGCGTTTCCTAGATTGCCATCTCCACCGCGTCCTGCCGGGCGAACCGGTGGATTTCCTGCTGGCCGAGCATCGTCACCTGCAGGGCTCGCGAATCGTTGGGCAAGCTCAGCCAACCCGACTGCATGAACAGTTGCAGCAGGGCCGCCCCCAGCGCGCCCCCCAGGTGTGGACGACGCTCGCTCCAGTCCGGGCAGGCACAGGCAATGCGGGCGTTGCGATGGGCCAGGGCCTGGATGAACAGGCCACGTTCGGCCAACTGATTGGCGCCTTTGTGGGTGACGATCACCCGCGGCTCGAACTGCTCGATCCACCCGGCGTCCAGCAGGCGCTGATACAGGTCCGCCGCCAGGGTGCCCCCCAGGTGATCGTCGCAAAGCCTGGCCCGCATCAACGACGCGGGAGCCGACGGCGCTTTGGTCGGCATGACTCGGCGCTTGAAGATATCCGGGATCTGCCGCGGCGTACTGACCAGCGTCGCGCTGGCCAGCGCTTCGACGGCAGCGCCGATTTCAGGTGCTGCCAGGCGGAAAAACCGCTTGCGGCCCCGGGCTTCGACTTTCAACAGGCCTCCGGCGGACAGGCGTCCCAGATGCGCGTTGGCCGAGGACGGCGACAACCCGGCGAGCAACGCCAACTCCTCGGCCTGGCGGGCCGTGCCGTCCATCAAGGCCCACATCATTGCGCTGCGCTTGGGGTCAGCCAGCAGCGCGGCGATCTGGCTGATGCAAGGTGCATGTTCCATGTATTCACTCCCTGTTGAATCATTCGTCTACTGCTCTGGCGCAGGCGGTCGCTAGTATAAGCGGGGCGGTCGAGCTTTCCTGTCCTCCGGAAACCTTTGGAGGCGATTGTTCCTGAGGGAAAATTCTCTATTTGCCCGCGACTAATGGCCGGCCCCCGTCGAGAGTGGAAAACGAGCCGTCAACTCACCGCAGCGGGCCTGGAGCATGTCCCGCAAAAGGTTGATGGGTTTGCTCAATTGCATCCGATGGGCACACAGCAGATTGAGGGGCGCGCGTTCGCATTGCAGGTGCGGCAAGAGAATTTTCAAGCGCCCGGCCAGCACGTCGGTGGACACATCCAGCCACGATTTGTAGGCAATCCCGGCACCTGCCACCACCCAGCGTCGCACCACATCGGCGTCGTCACTGAAACGGTCGCCACTGACGGTAAGGCTCACTTCCCGTTTACCGTCATGAAAACCCCATCGGTCATGGACCCGACTGCCAAGCATGTACAACAGGCAGTTGTGCTGGGCCAGTTGTTCCAACTGCTGGGGTTCACCCTGGCGAGCCAGATAGTCTGGCGATGCGCACAACACCCGGCGGTTATCCGCGGCAATGGGCAGGGCGACCAGGCTCGAATCTTCCGGCTCGCCATAACGCAAGGCGATGTCCACCGGCTGCTTGAACAGATCGGCCATGCGATCGCCCAGCAACAGCCGCACCGTCAGCCCGGGGTGCTCGCGCTGGAACACATCCAGCCAGGGCAGCAGCAGGTTGCGTCCCAGGTCCGACGGCGCGGACAACTGCAACACCCCACTGACCTGATCCTGGCCGCTGGTCAACAACCGCCGGCCTTCGTCAAGGCTGCTCAATGCGGCACGGGCATATTCGAGAAAGCCCTCGCCTTCGGCTGTCAGGCGCAAGCTACGGGTGGAGCGGGCCAACAGCCGCGCGCCGAGGTGCAGCTCGATCCGTTTCAACGCGGCACTGGCCACCGCCGCCGACAGGTCCATGCCCCTGGCCGCAGCCGAAAGACTGCCCAGGTCCGCCGCCCGGACAAACAACTGCAAGTCATCGAAGCGAAGCATGACGACTCCATTATCAAAGAATTATTGAAAGAGCCTGTTCTTTTAGCCGGTTTTATCTCGACGATAAATAGCTAACCATGGCCGTCATCGAACTCACTTCACGGAGCCGCTTCATGAAAGCCATCGCCTACTACCACTCGCTGCCCATCACCGACCCGCAATCGCTCCAGGACATCGAGCTACCGGAACCGGTCGCCGGCCCCAGGGACCTGCTGGTGGAGGTCAAGGCCATCTCGGTCAACCCGGTGGACACCAAGGTCCGCCAGAACGTCCAGCCTGAAGACGGCGTAGCCAAGGTGCTGGGCTGGGACGTGGCCGGCGTGGTCAAGGCAGTGGGCAGCGAGGTCACGCTGTTCAAGGCCGGGGACAAGGTGTTTTATGCCGGCTCCATTGCCCGGGCCGGCGGTAACAGCGAGCTGCACGTGGTGGATGAGCGCATCGTCGGCCACATGCCCAAGACCCTCGGTTTCGCCGAAGCGGCGGCGCTGCCGCTGACGGCCATTACCGCCTGGGAATTGTTGTTCGAGCGCCTGCAAATCCAGGAAGGCCAAAGCGACCTGGGCCAGAGCCTGTTGATCGTCGGCGCTGCGGGCGGCGTGGGTTCGATCCTGACGCAACTGGCCAGCCAGCTCACCGGGCTGAAGGTGATTGGCACCGCGTCCCGTGCGCAGACCCAGGACTGGGTGCGCAACCTGGGAGCCGACCTGGTGATCGACCACAGCCAGCCATTGAGCGAAGTGTTGAAAGAAGCAGGCCAGCCCCAAGTGACTCACGTCGCCAGCCTGACCCAGACCGACCAGCATCTGGACCAGTTGGTCGAAGCGCTCGCGCCCCAAGGCAAACTGGCGCTGATCGACGATCCCAAGGCGCTGGACGTGACCAAGCTCAAGCGCAAGAGCCTGTCGTTGCATTGGGAATTCATGTACACCCGCTCGCTGTTCGAGACGGCCGACATGCTTGAACAGCACAAACTGCTCAACCGCGTGGCCGCCCTGATCGACGCCGGCACCCTGAAGACCACGGTTGGCGAGCATTTCGGCACCATCAATGCCGAGAACCTGCGCCGGGCGCATGCTTTGCTGGAAAGCGGCAAGTCCAAGGGCAAGATTGTGCTCGAGGGTTTCTGACAGCACTGGGCAGTCGCCCTGCAAACAATCCTGTGGGAGCGAGCTTGCTCGCGATGGGGCCAGTTCAGGCAACATTGATGTCGGCGGGTCTACTGCTATCGCGAGCAAGCTCGCTCCCACAGGTGTTGCATCAATCTGGAACTGCACCGTCAGTCCGAGAATTGATCCTTGTCACAATTGCGATCGCATTCGGGTCTACACTCGAGGCCTTTGCAACGCAATCTTTTCGTGAGGAGGTCAGCAATGAAGATCCTGATAAAAGAAGTGGCAAAATCCCAATGGCAAGTGCGCCTTGACCAGCACGTCGTCACCTTCCGTACCGAGGCCGAAGCCCAGACCTTCGCCAACACCCTGCAAGCGCGGATCCTCGCGCCCCATCATTTCCCCGAACAACAGCCGCGCGCGGCCGGCTGAGTCAACCCTCGCGACTGGCCTGGGCCAGCGCCCGGGCATTTTGCAGGCGACGGGTCAGCATCGCTGCGCTCACCACCAACAGCCCGCAAAGGCTGATGACCAGCGCCATTGGCACGGCGGTGCCGTCATGCAGCGCCGCCACCAACGAGGCTGCCCCGGCGGCCACGGAAAACTGCAGGCATCCCAGCATCGCCGAAGCACTGCCGGCCCGGGCACCCTGCCCATTCATGGCGCAAGCCGAGGCGTTGGGAAGGATGCACCCCAGGCTGGCGATGCAGACAAACAGCGGAACCAACAGCGGCCACAACTGCGCAGGTTGCAATGAACTGACGGCCAGCAGGCTCAGCCCAGCGCCCAGGTAGACCCATACCGCGCGGCTCAGCAGGAACGCCGGGCCGCGCTTGGACAGCAGCCGGGCGTTGACCTGGGCAACCAGGATGAAGCCCGCCGCGTTGGTGCCGAACAGCCAACCGAAATGTTCGGCCGGTACCCCGTAGAGCTTGATGAAGACAAAAGGCGAACCGGCGATGTAGGCAAACATCCCAGCGATAGCGATGCCCCCCGTCAGCGCATGGCCGAGGAAGACAGCGTCGGTCAACAACCGGCCATATTGGCGCAACGCCCCCGACAACGGTTGCCGAGGCACATAGTCCGGCAAGCTTTCCGGCAGCCACAAGGCCACAGCCGTTGACGCCAATGCACTGAACACGGTCAGGGCAATGAAGATCGATTGCCAGCCATGCAGGTTCACCAGCAACCCGCCCAGCATCGGCGCGAGAATCGGCGCCAGGCCCATCACCAGCATCAACTGTGAAAACACCTTGGCCGAACCCACCGCGTCGCATTTGTCGCTGACCACCGCCCGCGAGATCACCATCCCGGCGCATCCACCCAGGGCCTGGACGAAGCGGGCGCCGATCAGCCATTCGAGGTTCGGCGCGTAGGCGCAGGCCAGGGACGCCAACGTGAACAAACCGACGCCGGTCAGCAATGGAATGCGCCGTCCGAAGCGATCCGCCACCGGCCCATAGGCCAGTTGCCCGATGGACAAGCCGAGGAAATAGGCCGCCAGGGTCAGCTGGATGTGTTTTTCGTCGGTGCCGAAGGCCGTGGCCATCGCCGGAAAGGCAGGCAGGTAGAAGTCGATCGCCAAGGGACCGAAAGCGCTCAAGGCGCCAAGAATCAGAATCGTACGGAGGTTCATCGGGCGTCCAGCTCAGGCGTCGTTCGACAGCCCGACAGTCTAGCCGTGCCGGACGCTCTTGAACATTCCGGTAGGTCGCTAACGATTAAAAAACTTCAAGCAGGGCTGGCCTCATAGCCCTCCTCCTTGATGGCCGCGAGCACGGCATCGGCCGGCAACGAACTCTGGACCTGGACAGTCTTGGCACCCAGGTCGACTTGCACGTCCGCCGCCGGGTCCTTGGCCTGGACAGCCTGGGTGATGGCCTTGACGCAGTGACCGCAGGACATGCCCTGAACATTGAAAGTTTGCATGAGATGACTCCTTGGGATTGAGGTTGCCAGCAGTCTCAAGCTTGCCATCATGGCAAGGTCAAGTTCTGACGAAAACTGCCGGGCTGGCAATCGGCATCGCGCTCAGCCAAGCTGCACACATCAAGGATTTAACACCGGAGGTTCAGCCATGCGCTGGTCAGCGTTCAGCCTGTTTTGCATGCTCGGTATTTCAGCGGTGGCGCCCCAGGCATCGGCCGCCGGCGAAGACTACGGCGTGTTGATCATTTCTCGCGAGCGCCTGGAAGTGGCGACCAGTTGCGAAATCGGCATCTACATCCAGGATCAGCTCTCGGCCAGGCTGTTCCAGGAGCAAAGCACCTCGTTCAACCTGCCGCCGGGCCAGTTTTCCTTGCGCCTGAAGTTGCTGCCAGGCCAGGCACCGGGGTGCAACCCGGGCATGCTCGCGCCAGGGTCGCAGAACATCACGCTCAGGGCTGGTGACATTCTGAAGTTCCGCATCGCCATGAATGAACAAGGCATGTACCTCAAGCAGGCCGGGCTCGGTTACTGACACACCTCTTGCCCCTGTGGGCAAGCTTTGTGGGAGCAAAGCTTGCTCGCGATCCAGGCGCCGCGGTCATTCAGAAAGCTGCGGTGCTTTCATCGCGGGCAAGCCTTGCTCCCACAGAGCCAGATCCCATATTAGGAGTCGACATCGCTTTTTGGATTGGCGCTTGACCTTGCCAACATGGCAAGGTTGATCCTGTAGTCATTCACTACAGGGAGCCTGACCGATGTCTGAATCCACCACGTTCGATCTACCGATTGCCGGCATGACCTGCGCCAGCTGCGCCGGGCGGGTCGAGCGGGCCTTGAGCAAAGTCACCGGCACCCGCGCCGTCAGTGTGAACCTGGCGACTGAACTGGCGCGCGTGCAGGCCCCCGAAGGCAGCCTGCCGGCCTTGATGCAGGCCGTCGAACAGGCCGGCTATAGCGTCCCCGTGCAAACCCTGGAGCTGAACATTGAAGGGATGACCTGCGCCTCCTGCGTTGGCCGGGTCGAACGCGCCCTGGGCAAGGTCGACGGTGTGAACAGCGTCAGCGTCAACCTTGCCAATGAGCGGGCCCACCTCGAACTGCTCGGCCAGGTGGATCCGCAATCCCTGATCGATGCGGTCAAGCGCGCCGGCTACGACGCCACAGTCTGGCAGACCGAACAACCCACTGACACGCAGGCCAACCGTCTGAACCGTGAACGCCTGATATTGGTGCTGGCGATTGCGCTGTCCGTGCCGCTGGTGCTGCCGATGCTGCTGCAGCCGTTCGGCGTGCACTGGATGCTCCCGGCCTGGGTGCAGTTCGCCCTGGCCACGCCGGTGCAATTCATCTTCGGTGCGCGGTTCTACGTCGCCGCCTTCAAGGCCGTGCGTGCCGGTGCCGGGAACATGGACCTGCTGGTGGCCCTGGGCACCAGCGCCGGCTACGGCTTGAGCCTTTATGAATGGGTGATCGCCCGCCCTGGCGGCATGCCGCACCTGTATTTCGAAGCCTCGGCCGTAGTGATTGCCCTGGTACTGCTCGGCAAATACCTGGAAAGCCGCGCCAAGCGACAAACCGCCAGCGCCATCCGCGCCCTCGAAGCCTTGCGCCCGGAACGGGCGATCCAGGTGATCGATGGCCAGGAGCGGGACGTCGCCATCAGCGCCTTGCGCTTGAATGACCTGGTGCTGGTCAAGCCCGGCGAACGCTTCCCGGTGGATGGCGAAGTACTGGAAGGCCAGAGCCATGCCGACGAAGCGCTGATCAGCGGCGAAAGCCTGCCGGTGCCCAAGCAGCCCGGCGACAAAGTCACTGGCGGCGCCATCAACGGCGAAGGCCGGCTGCTGGTACGCACGCTGGCCCTGGGTACCGAAACCGTCCTGGCGCGCATCATCCGCCTGGTAGAAGACGCCCAGGCCGCCAAGGCCCCGATCCAGAAACTGGTGGATAAAGTCAGCCAGGTCTTCGTACCGGTGGTGCTGGTGCTGGCCCTGGCGACGTTGATCGGCTGGTGGTTGTACGGCGCGCCGTTGGAAACCGCGCTGATCAACGCCGTCGCCGTGCTGGTGATTGCCTGTCCCTGCGCCCTGGGCCTGGCGACGCCCACGGCGATCATGGCCGGCACCGGCGTGGCCGCGCGCCATGGGATTCTGATCAAGGACGCCGAGGCCCTGGAGCGCGCCCATGAAGTCGACACCGTGGTGTTCGACAAGACTGGCACCCTGACCTCCGGCACGCCGCGTATCGCCCACTTGACGGCTCTGGAGGGAGATGAAGACGCGCTGCTGAAAATGGCTGGCGCCCTGCAACGCGGCAGTGAGCACCCTCTTGCCAAAGCCGTGTTGGACACCTGCGCCGAGCGCGGCCTGGACGTGGCGGATGTCAGCGACAGCCAGTCCCTGGCTGGACGCGGTATCGCCGGCAGCCTCGACGGGCGCCGCCTGGCCCTGGGCAATCGACGCCTGCTGGACGAACTGGGCCTGGAGCCCGGTTCGCTGGCCGAGTCGGCACTGGCTTGGGAAACCGAAGGCCGCACGTTGTCCTGGCTGATCGAACAAGGCGCGACGCCTCGGGTGCTGGGCCTGTTCGCCTTCGGTGACACGCTCAAGCCCGGCGCCCTCGCCGCCGTACAGGCCTTGAATGAACAGCACATCGCCAGCCACTTGCTCACCGGCGACAACCAAGGCAGCGCCCGAGTGGTGGCCCAGGCGCTGGGGATCTCCAATGTCCATGCCGAGGTATTGCCAGCGGATAAATCCGCCATCGTCCAACAGTTGAAGCGCCATTCGGTGGTGGCGATGGTGGGCGACGGCATCAACGACGCCCCCGCCCTGGCCGCCGCCGATATCGGCATTGCCATGGGCGGCGGCACCGACGTGGCGATGCATGCCGCGGGCATCACCCTCATGCGCGGCGATCCGCGACTGGTGCCGGCGGCACTGGACATCAGCCGCAAGACCTACGCCAAGATCCGCCAGAACCTGTTCTGGGCGTTCGTCTATAACTTGATCGGCATCCCCCTGGCGGCGTTCGGTTTTCTCAACCCGGTGCTGGCCGGCGCGGCCATGGCACTATCGAGCGTCAGCGTGGTGAGCAATGCGTTACTGTTGAAGTTCTGGACACCCAAGCAGCTGGAGGACAAGCGATGAACATCGGCCAAGCGGCCCGCCAGAGCGGCCTGAGCGCGAAGATGATCCGCTATTACGAGTCCATCGGCCTGCTCAAGGCCGCCCATCGTACTGACAGCGGCTACCGGATCTACGGCGCCGATGACCTGCATACCCTGGCCTTTATCAAGCGCTCCCGCGACTTGGGGTTTTCCCTGGAAGAGGTCGGCAAACTGCTGACCCTCTGGCAAGACCGCCAACGCGCCAGCGCCGACGTCAAGGCCCTGGCCCGCCAGCACATCGAAGAACTGAACCAGAAAATCCGCGAACTGGCCGAGCTTCGCGACACCCTCCAGGATCTGGTGGAACACTGCCACGGCGACCACCGCCCGGACTGCCCGATCCTCAAGGAACTGGCGTCGGGGTGTTGCCAGCCGAAGTAAAACTGTGGGAGCGAGCCTGCTCGCGATGACGGCCGTACATTCAGCATCGATGCAAGCTGACCCACCGCTATCGCGAGCAGGCTCGCTCCCACAGGGGACTGCGGTGGGTATGGGATTTTGGAGTGCCCACAAAAAACCCGGCCATGGCCGGGTTTCTGTTCAACCGATCATTGCATCCATGGCGGTGGTGGTTCTTCGGTCTTGCCGGGCGGGGCATCGTCGGCGGCGCGTACGGCCTGGCGGCGCTCCTCGTCCAGGCGCGCGGCTTCGATCTCGCGCATGATCCCGCCGACATCCGCCAGTTCTTCCGGCTCGTCGAACTCGCCGGTCAGCACGCTGGCCGGGTGCAAGGTGCCGGCTTCATACAGCGCCCACATTTCCTTCGCGTACTTGGTGCGCTTGAGCTCCGGAGCGAACCGGCCGAAGTAGGACGCCATGTTGCCCACGTCCCGCTCCAGCATGCTGAAGGCATGGTTGTTACCCGCTGCATCCACGGCCTGCGGCAGGTCGATGATCACCGGCCCGGTTGGCGTGAGCAGGACGTTGAACTCCGACAGGTCGCCGTGCACCAGACCGGTACACAGCATCAGCACGATCTGGGAAATCAGATAGGCGTGATATTCACGGGCCTGGTCCGGCTCCAGCACCACGTCGTTCAGACGCGGCGCTGCATCGCCATACTCGTCGGCCACCAGTTCCATCAGCAGCACGCCTTCAAGGAAGTCGTACGGCTTGGGCACGCGCACACCCGCGCTAGCCAAGCGGAACAACGCCGCCACTTCGGCATTCTGCCAGGCGTCCTCGGTTTCCTTGCGCCCGAACTTCGAGCCCTTGGCCATGGCCCGGGCCTGACGGCTGTTGCGGACCTTGCGGCCTTCCTGATATTCGGCCGCCTGACGAAAACTTCGCTTGTTCGCCTCCTTGTAGACCTTCGCGCAACGTAGCTCGTTACCGCAGCGCACCACATAAACAGCTGCTTCTTTACCACTCATGAGTGGGCGCAGCACCTCGTCGACCAGACCGTCCTCGATCAGGGGTTCAATGCGTTTTGGAGTCTTCATCAGCTTTTATTGTGGGTCCTTTATTACCAAACACGCGAATGACAGTCGTTATACGGCAATCCTTCCTCCACGGGGAGGGGTTGCCGACCTATGAACCTGTGATGCACACAATGTGCCGGATCAATCGACCGAGCCGAATCATAGCCGAGACCGAACCTGGCATTGGTAACTGAATGCCCGGGCATTTGCGACAAGAGCTGACAGTCATGTCTACCGTCGGCTGTAGGAGAGTGCGACGACTCAATGCTTGAACAGTTCCCCCGGCGTAAACCCGAACATCCCCTTGAACGCCGCAATGAACGCGGACGTTGAATCATATCCGCAGGACAACGCAGCGCTGGTGACGCTGTCGCCCTGCTCCAGTGAGCCCAGGGACGACAACAAGCGCATGCGCTGGCGCCAGACGCGAAAGCTCAGGCCGGTCTCGCGCTGGAACAGGCGCATCAGGGTTTTTTCCGACGTGCCCAGGCGCTCAGCCCAGGCGTGCAAGGTAACGCTCTGCTCAGGCTGTTCGATCAACTCGTTACACAGCCCCAGCAGACGGGCATGTTGCGGCAGCGGCAGGGAGAATCCCACCTCCGGCAAAGTCGCCAACTGGTCCAGCAACACCTGCACCAACCGTTGCTCCTGAGTGTCGCCTTGCGGGTAATCGACCGGAAGTTGACAGAACACCTTGATCAACTCGCGGGCCAGTGGCGTGACTTCCAGCACCCGACAGCGTTCATCGGCCCAGGGGCAGGCGTGACGATGCACATACAAGCTGCGCATTTCCGCTCGGGTGGAGGTCACCACATGGTGTTCCAGATCGGCCGGGATCCAGATGCCCCGTTGTGGCGGGGCAAAGAAGCTACCCGCTGCGGTGTGTACGCCGAGAACGCCGCTGATGGCGTAGGAAAACTGCACCCAGTCATGACGATGGGCTTGCGTCCAGGAACCGGCGCTCAAACTTTCGACACGGGCGTACAGCGGCCTCGGCAATTGCGCCAGGTCGGGGATGCGGCGTTCGAGCTGTTGGTGTCCGTTAGGCGGCATTGATTGGCCTTATGTCGCAAGACGACTGGTAGGGACGACGTTAGGCTAAGTCGACTTTTCTTACAACTTGCGGTGCCCTATGCATATCCTCAGACACCTCAAACGCATGGTGACCGACTGGTTCCTGTGCGGCATGTTGCTCGCCACATTGCTGGCGTACTTCTTTCCAACCTTTGGTGCCACGGGCGGTGCCATGCATGCCGAATGGGTGGTCAACATCGGCATCTTCGTGGTGTTCTTCCTGCACGGGGTCAACCTGTCCGGCGAACAGATCCGCCACGGTTTGAAGAACATCCGCCTGCACGTGATGGTGCAGGGTTTCACCTTTGGCGTGTTTCCGTTGCTCTGGCTGATCAGCCACTGGCTAGTCGGCAGCCACGTGCCGGCGCTGTTGATGCTGGGGTTCTTCTACCTGTGCGCCCTGCCCTCGACCATTTCTTCCTCGGTGGCGCTGACCGGCAGTGCCGGCGGTAACGTGCCGGCGGCGATTCTCAACGCGAGCCTGTCCAGCGTACTGGGGATTTTCCTGACACCGTTGCTGGTCAGTTTCGTGGTCGGCAGCGGCGCCGGTGGCATCGAGCTGGGGTCCACCTTGCTCGACCTGTGCATGATGTTGCTGCTGCCGCTGGTGCTGGGGCAGTTCCTGCGGCGTTGGTTGGCTGGCTTTTTCGGCAGGTACAAGCGCTACACCAGCATCATCGACAAACTGGTGATCCTGCTGCTGGTCTACGCCGCGTTCTGCAACTCGATGGTGTCCGGCATCTGGCAACAGCAAGGCCACGGCGTGCTATTGAGCGCAGTGTTTGGTAGTGCCGTGCTGCTGGCGATCATCTTGTGGGCGACCACCCGTACCGCCCGCGCCCTGCAATTGCGCAGCGCCGATGAAGTTGCCGCGGTGTTCTGTGCCAGCAAGAAATCCCTCGCCGCCGGGGTGCCCATGGCGGCGTTGATTTTTGGCAACCATCCCGGCCTGGGGCTGATCCTGCTGCCGATCATGATCTATCACCCGCTGCAGTTGATCGTCTGCTCGATCCTCGCCGAGCGCTACGCCAGCCATCACCGGGAACTGGCGTCCCGCCAGGACGGCGCCGTCCTCAGCGCTCGATAATCGCCGTCACCCCCTGGCCCGCTGCGGCGCAGATGGAAATCAAGCCGCGACCTCGCCCGGCGGCATCGAGCAACTTGGCGAGGTTGGCGACAATGCGCCCGCCCGTGGCGGCAAACGGGTGCCCGGCGGCCAGGGAACTGCCCTTGACGTTCAACCGGCTGCGGTCGATGGACCCTAGCGGTGCGTCGAGCCCCAGGCGGGTCTTGCAGTAGTCCGGGTCTTCCCAGGCCTTCAGTGTGCACAACACCTGGGCGGCGAACGCTTCATGGATCTCGTAGTAATCAAAGTCCTGCAAGGTCAAACCGTTGCGCGCCAGCAATCGCGGCACGGCGTAGACCGGGGCCATCAACAGCCCTTCGGCGCCATTGACGAAATCCACCGCCGCCGTTTCACCGTCGCGCAGGTACGCCAGAATCGGCAGGCCTCGGGCCTTGGCCCACTCTTCGCTGCCCAGCAGCACCAACGAAGCACCATCGGTCAGTGGCGTGGAATTACCCGCGGTCATCGTGCCCTTGGCGCTTTTTTCGAAGGCCGGCTTGAGGGAGGCGAGTTTTTCCGGGGTCAGGTCCGGGCGCAGGTTGTTGTCCCGGGTCAGGCCAAGGAACGGTGTCATCAAGTCGTTCTGCCAACCTTCGGCATAGGACGCGGCCATTTTCTGATGGCTTTCCAGGGCCAGTTGGTCTTGCGCCTCCCGGGGGATCTGCCAGGTCTGGGCCATCAACTCGCAATGCTCACCCATGTTCAGGCCGGTGCGCGGTTCGTTGATGCGCGGCAGGTCGGGGACCAGGTGCTGGGGGCGCAGCTGCAGGAAGGTCTTGATCTTGTCCGCGGTGGTCTTGGCGCGATTGGCTTGCAGCAGGATCCTGCGCAGCCCTTCATTGACCGCGATCGGCGCATCCGAGGTGGTGTCGACGCCGCCGGCAATGCCGCTGTCGATCTGCCCCAGGGCAATCTTGTTGGCCACCAGCAGCACTGTCTCCAATCCGGTGCCACAGGCCTGTTGTACGTCATAGGCCGGCGTCATCGGTGACAGCCGCGAGCCAAGCACGCATTCGCGGGTCATGTTCATATCGCGGGAGTGCTTGAGCACCGCACCGGCAGCCACTTCACCGATGTGCAAGCCATGCAGGTTGTAGCGTTCGATCAGCCCCTCGAGGGCTGCCGTCAACATCGCCTGGTTGCTGGCGGTGGCATAGGCCCCGTTGGAGCGGGCGAACGGAATGCGGTTACCACCGATGATCGCGACGCGGCGTAGTTGTGTCATGAAGAACTCCCCTGTAGGTCTAATGCACTAAGAACACTCAACCGCACCCTGTGGGAGCAAAGCTTGCTCGCGATGAACGATGACGCGACGTACCTGAAAAACGCGGTGTCTGCATCGCGAGCAAACTTTGCTCCCACAGGGGGGCGGTGCCCTGGAAAAAGCGCTCCCGCTCAAGCTTAGGCTTTATCTCGCCAATCGAACGACTGATTGCCAATCATGGTCCACACTTGGAACCTCATCAGCCGGAGTGTGTTCCATGTCTGACCGTTATATCGACTTTGCCAACTCGCCCATTGGCCGGCGCATGGTCGGGTCCCTCGGCCTGCCATCGCCGGTACGCCTGGAACGCTGGCAGGCCGGGCGCCTGCGGCCGATCGAAGGCGCATTGCTACTGGGCGGCGGGCCGTTGACCGAGCAGATCGGTACGTTTGCCAAGCGCCTGACCGATACCATCTTCATCTACGGCGGCGAGCCGACCCTGGCCACCGAGTGGATCCCTGGCCACGGCCCGAAAATCAAAGCGGTGGTGTACGACGCCAGCCATTTGGTGCAGGCCGACCAGCTCAAGCAGCTGCGGGAATTTTTCCAGCCGCTGATGAAAAACCTCGACCACAGCGCCCATGTCGTCATCCTCGGTCGCGCGCCGGAAAAACTTGCCGACCCGTTCGCCGCCAGTGCCCAGCGAGCGCTGGAGGGTTTCAGCCGTTCCCTGGCCAAAGAGCTGCGCCACGGCGGGACGCTGCAACTGCTGTACGTCGGCGACGGCGCCGAAGCCCAGCTGGAAGGTGCGCTGCGGTTTTTCCTGTCGCCCAAGAGCGCCTTCATCTCCGGGCAGGTCATTCGTCTCAACGCCTGTGACACCCAGGTCCAGGACTGGACCCGACCGCTCACGGGGCTCAAGGCGCTGGTCACTGGCGCAGCCCGCGGGATCGGCGCCTCCATCGCCGAAACCCTGGCCCGCGATGGCGCCGACGTGATCCTCCTGGACGTCCCGCAAGCCAAGACCGACCTCGACGCCCTGGCGGCACGCCTGAGCGGACGCAGCGTCACGCTGGATATCTGCGCCGAAGACGCCGCCGCACAGTTGATCGGGCACCTGCCCGACGGCGTCGACATCGTGGTGCATAACGCCGGCATCACCCGGGACAAGACCCTCGCCAACATGACCCCGGAGTTCTGGGACGCGGTACTGGCCGTCAACCTCAACGCCCCGCAAGTGCTGACCAAGGCCCTGCTCGACAGCGGCACCCTGCGCGACAATGGCCGGGTGATTCTGCTGGCGTCCATCAGCGGCATTGCCGGCAACCGTGGGCAGACCAACTATGCGGCGAGCAAGGCCGGACTGATCGGCCTGGCTCAGGCCTGGGCGCCGGTGCTGCAGCCACGCGGTATCAGCATCAACGCCGTGGCGCCGGGCTTCATTGAAACCCGCATGACCGCCGACATCCCCTTCGCCTTGCGCGAAGCCGGGCGGCGCATGAGCTCCCTGGGCCAGGGCGGCCTGCCCCAGGATGTCGCCGAAGCCGTGGCCTGGCTCGCGCAACCGGGCACGGGCGCCGTGACCGGGCAGGCGCTGCGGGTATGCGGGCAAAGCCTTCTGGGAGCGTGACCATGACGATCCAATGGCAGGAAGTCAGCAGCCCGTCCTCCATGTCCGGGCTTTACTGGAAAGCGGTGACACGGCGCAAGGTCACCGGAACGACCCTGCCCGAGGAAGGACTGCGTCAAGTGCTTCAAGTCGACCCGCAACGCCTGGCGGCCTATCGCAAAGTCTGCGGTTTCGTCGATAACGGACTGCTGCCGTCGACCTATCCCCACGTCTTGGCGTTTGCCCTGCAAATGCAATTGCTCACCGCACGGAATTTTCCATTCCCACTGCTGGGGCTGATCCACTTGAGCAACCGCATTCGTGTATTGCGGCCCATGGGCGGGGTTGGCCAGGTGCGGGCCAGCGTCAATGTCGAGAATCTTCAAGCCCACCCCAAGGGCGCGGTATTCGACCTGGTGACCCGCCTCGATGATCAGTTGGGGCCGCTATGGGAGGCCCAGAGCCAGATGCTGTGCAAAGGCGTCCAGCTCGACGGGGCACTCGTGGAGGACTCGCCGCAGGCCAGCCTGTCCTTGATTGAAGTCGCACGCTGGACCGCACCAACGGACATCGGCCGGCAATACGCCAAGGTGTCCGGCGACTACAACCCGATTCACCTGAGCGGCATCAGCGCCCGGTTGTTCGGCTTCCCCACCGCCATCGCCCATGGCCTGTGGAACAAGGCCCGGACCCTGGCGGCGCTGGATGACCACCTGCCCGAGGCCAACATCGAGATCGATGTGACCTTCAAGAAACCGGTGCGCCTGCCCAGTGAGGTGATACTGCTGTCGAGCGCGGCGGGGTCCAGTGGGCAACTGCAACTGGTAGGGGCTGGGGGTTTGGAGCATATGGTAGGAGAGTGGCGGCCGGTTGCCTGAGCACCATGATGGTCTCCACACCCTTCCCCTGTGGGAGCGAGCCTGCTCGCGAAGGCGGTGGGTCTGCTTACATCCAGGTTGAATGTATTGCCGTCATCGCGAGCAAGCTCGCTCCCACAGTTTGTTCCGGGGTGTTCACAGAACAGGTGTCCGCCACAAAATCCCTGTGGGAGCGAGCTTGCTCGCGATGGCGGTGGGTCAGCTCACATCCATCTTGGATACGTCGTGGTCAACGCGGCGGGTAGTTGGACAGGATCCGTCCCACCGTCTCGCGCACGGCCGTGTTGCGGTCAGTCGGGTTGGGGGAGTTGCTGAGCAGTTGTTCGTCACTGCCACGCCACACCAGCTTGCCGTCCTTGCCATCGAGCAGGTCGATCTGCACGGTGGCGACCTTGTAGCTGATGTTGCGGGTTTCGTTGTACATCGGTCCGCCCCAATAGCCATTCCAAGGGCCGCCCCAACCGCCGCCGCCGTAGTTGGTGGTGATCTGCTGCTGGCGGTCCTCGACGATCAAATAGGCCTGGACCAGTACATCGCCATGCCCGCCAGCCGCCGGACGCAGGCCGCGCTGGTCGAGTTGATCGGCAACCGCCTGGCGGATCCGCTGTTCGGTCAGGTCGCTCTTGATGCGAGGGTCATCGGGGCGATATTGCAGCGCCGGCTCTTTCCAGCTCCAACTGCGATACGCCGCGAAATCGCGGCTGGTGTCGAAGTCATGGTTGACCTGGTTAGAGGCACAAGCGCCCAGCAACAGGGTGAAGGCCAGTAGAGCAAGACGGCGAAACATGGTTTTTCTCCGTTGCGTAATCAACTTGGAGGATACGCCGACATGGCTTTTTCCACCGCCGCACGAATGGCATCGGTGCGCTCGCTCTGACTGCCCCGCTGGCCGGTCTCGGCGCTGGCGCTCCACACCGGTTGCCCCGTACGGGCATCGAACAGGTCTACCCGCACCACCACGACCTGCTCCTGATACGTGCGCACCATCGGCACCGGATGGTACATGCCATAACCCGGACCATAGCGGTCATAACGGTTATAGCCGCCGTAGTAGCCGGCATCGTAGTCATCCCGGACCTGGCGCACGCGGGTTTCCAGACGCAGGTCGGCGCTGACGAACAGGTCGGCGGGACGGTTGTCATGCAGCGGGCGCAGGCCACGCTGGTCCAGGGCATTGCTCACCGCTTCGGCCACCTGGGCCGAATCCGCCCAGGCGGTACCCGACGGCAGGCGCCCGTCGCGCCAGGCCCAACTGCGGTAGCGCCCGTAGTCACGGGGCGGCGCAGGATAAGCACTGCGGTCAAACACCGTGGTGGCCTCGGGCGGCGCCGGCGGCAGCGGATTGGACGTGGCGACATAGGGGTTGCTGCCCTGGCAAGCCGCCAGTCCCAGACACAGCATCAACAACCCTGAACGACCTTTCATTTCGCTCTCCGGTCACACTGGACGGCAGATCCAGTGCAGATAACGTCCCAACCCGGCAAACGCCGGATGGCGACGGTGGGCCAGTTCCATTTCCAGCAACTGCGCAAGCTCCACGCGGCCCTGGAACTCCACCGGCATGTAGTCATGGAAAACCCGCACACCACTCTGGTTTTCGACCTGCCACAGGCCTTCAAGTTGCGCCGCCAATTCTCGCGGATCAAGGGGTTGTTGCGGCGTCAGGCTCTGTTTTTCGCCGGCCATGTCGTTTTTGCGCAACTTGCGAAAATGCCCCTTGAGCAGGTTGCGATAGACCAGCGCGTCGCGGTTGTAGAACGCCAGGGACAGCCAGCCGCCCGGGACTGTGAGTTGATGCAGCACCGGCAGGATCGCATAGGGCTCAGCCAGCCATTCCAGCACCGCGTGACACAACACCAGGTCGTAAGGCTCGGTGAGCTGGCCGAGCAGGTCCTGCCACGGTGCCTGGATGAACGTGGCGCTCTGGCCCGCCTCGGCAAAGCGCTGGCGGGCGCCTTCGAGCATGGGCTCGGCCGGCTCGGCCAGGGTCACCTGGTGACCGCGCTCGGCCAGCCACAACGACATGTGGCCCAGGCCCGCGCCGATGTCCAGCACGCGCAACGGACGCTGTGGCAAGCTTTCCAGCAGATCGGCCTGAAGCACCGCCAGGCGGATCGCCCCCTTGGCCCCGCCGTAGATTTTTTCCGCAAAGCGCGTGGCGAGCTGATCGAAATGACGGTCGCTCATTGGCCGAACCGCCGTTCGCTGTCGGCGAGCTTGCTGCGCACCACGGCGTCCATGTCCAGGCCCAGTTCGCTGCAAAGCAGCAACAGGTACAACACGATGTCACCGACCTCCTGCCCGGCGTGGGCCAGTTTGTCCGCCGGCAACTGGCGCGACTGGTCCTCGGTCAGCCACTGGAAAATCTCCACCAGTTCGGCCATTTCCACACTGGCGGCCATGGCGAGGTTTTTCGGGCTGTGGAATTGCCGCCAATCGTTACGGTCACGAATGGCATGCAGGCGTTCGGTCAGTTCAACAAGGTTCATCGGGTTCTCCTGAATGCGCATAGCTTCAGGGGGATGACCAGGGAAGGCAAGAGTCTCGGTACGAAGCGACGGTTTGCCCCATAATCGAACCAACTCGGCCGCCACAGCTCCTACAATCAGGAGCCAACGGCTCAGCTCGGATCCCCTCCCATCAGGATGCACATATGCAGGTAGAAAGCTTTTTCGAATGGCTCGGCCAGGCGCTCGGTTCGGTGATCCGTTTCATCGTCGACCTGCTCAGCGGCTTGTTCAACACCCTGGCCAATGCTGGCGGCAACTTCGTCGATGGGCTATCACGCACCCTGGGCATGGACACCTCGATCATCAGCATCATCGCGCTGATCCTCGGGCTGATGCTGCTCTACTCGGCGATCCGCGCGTTCATGCGGGCCTCGATCGTCATGGGCATCATCTGGCTGGTGCTGGGGTTGTGGTTGTTGAGTTGGATCATTCACTAGGGCCCAGAGCACTGGGTGGGAGCAAAGCTTGCTCGCGATACAGGCGCCTCGGTTCCCTGAAAGACCGCGTCATCTTCATCGCGGGCAAGCCTTGCTCCCACAGATTTTCTTGAGATCGAACGCAGAGCGTCCCTAGGGACATTCACACGCGGAGCGTGGGAACGATCAATGCGAGAACCCGCTACAATCGCGCTCCATCAAGGAGCCCGCATGTCCAACCTGACCACCGACTGGCGCGACCGCCTTACCCATCGCCGGGTCTGGGCGCTGGCTGCGCCGATGATTCTCTCGAACATTTCCGTACCGCTGGTGGCCTTGGTGGACAGCACCGTCATCGGCCATTTGCCCCATGCTCATCAGTTGGGCGCCGTGGCGGTCGGGGCGAGTTTGTATACGGTACTGGCGTGGGCCATGGGCTTCTTGCGCATGGGCACCACCGGGTTCGCCGCCCAGGCCGCCGGACGTGGTGACGGGGCGGCGTTGCGACAAGTGTTGTTGCAAGGACTGCTGTTGGCGATGGGGTTGGCGGTACTGCTCGGTGCCGTCGGCGTGCCATTGAGCGACGTGGCGTTGCACTTCATGCAGCCGTCCGCCGAGCTCAACCAGTTGACCCGTGACTTCTTCCACACCCGGCTCTTCGGCTTGCCGGCGGCGCTGGCCAGCTATGCGCTGGTAGGCTGGTTCCTCGGCGCCCAGAATGCCCGGGCCCCGCTGGCGATCCTGCTGGTAACCAACCTGGTCAACATCGCCCTGAACCTGTGGTTCGTGATCGGCCTGGACTGGGGCGTGACCGGCTCGGCCCGGGCGTCGGTAATCGCCGAGTGGACCGGCGCGCTGGTCGGCCTGGCCCTGGCCCGCAACACACTGCGCGCCTGGCCCGGGCAAATCGCCTGGGCCGCCCTGGGACTGTGGCACAGCTGGCGCCCGTTGCTGGCGGTGAACCGGGACATTTTCATCCGCAGCCTGGCGCTGCAAGCGGTGTTTTTCCTGATCACCGTGCAAGGCGCACGCCTGGGGGATGCGACCGTCGCGGCCAATGCCCTGCTACTCAACGGCCTGTTGCTGACAGCCCATGCCCTGGACGGCCTGGCCCATGCCGTCGAAGCGCTGTGCGGCCATGCCATTGGCGCCCGCGACCGCCTGGCCCTGCGTCGCTCGCTGGTGGTGGCGTGCGGCTGGTCGTTGATTGCCAGCCTGGGCTTTGCACTGCTGTTCCTGCTCGCCGGCCACCTGTTCATCGACATGCAGACCAACATCCCCGACGTGCGCGCCACCGCTTATCACTACCTGCCATACCTGGCGGCCCTGCCACTGATTGCGGTCTGGAGTTACTTGCTCGACGGGCTGTTCATCGGCGCCACCCGTGCCCGGGAAATGCGCAACGGCATGCTACTGACCCTGCTGCTGGTGCTGCCCATCGCCTGGGCGCTGCAAGGGTTGGGCAACCATGGGCTGTGGATCACCTTCCTGCTGTTCATGGCCCTGCGCAGCCTGACCCTCGGTGCTTTCGCCTGGCACTTGCAGCGACACGATCGCTGGCTCGGCGCATCTGCCCACTAACGCTCAATCCTGGCGGCCCTGCCAGCGCCGACGCAGATGCTCGAACCGCTCGCGCTGCGAACCGCCCACCAGGCCAGATACTGGCCGCGCATCGGGGTATTGCAGGCGCAGCCACAGCCAGTCATCGAGCACCGCCCGCTCGGTAAACCCCAGCGCCAGGCCCTGCTGCAAATTCCCCCAGAGCCGCTGGTAATCACACCCGGTAGCACGGGACCATTGCCAGGCGTGACGCTCCAGCAGGCATCGTTGCAACTGGTCCTGTTGTCGGTCGCTGAGGCCGTGCTCCTTCTCCAGCGCCGCCACCGACAGCCCCGGGTTGGACAGTTGTTGCCAACCCTGGCTGCCGATCGCCCGGTCGGCCCAGGTGCCGCCAAACCAGCGCAACAAACTGATCGGCCCCAGCCAACAACTGAGCTCCCGAGGGTCGCAACCGTCGAAGAAGTAGCTGGCGATGTGCGGGTTGTAATAGCTCAACAACGCTTTGTGATGCAGGCCCAGGGTCACCGTCAGCATGCGCCGCAGATGCGCCAGCAATTGCGCAGCGGGCGATGGGCTGACCAACAACAGCCCCGGCCAGGAACGTGGGTCCAGATGACAGAGGCTGGCCAGCGCAGGCGAATGGCGCAAATCCACCAACAGCGGACCGTGCTCTCGCAGCCCATGCAGCTCGGTGTTTTCAAACAAGGCAAAGCACCGGGTCTTGGCGAACTGCGCGCGCACAAGCCGCCCAGCGCCAGGCGCACTCGGTACGTCGAGCAGCAGCCATTGCGGCGTTGATCCAGGCAGGGCCGCGGCGTTCATCGAGCAACGCCCGCACCGCGCCGCATGAGCATACGGCAGGTGCACAGTGGCTGGGCGCAGGGGCTGAAAGGCCCGCCTTCGGGCAACAAGCACAACAAGACCAGCGGCTCGGCGTCCCGGATTGCAGACAACAGGCGCGGATCGGCAACCGACGGCCCATATGTTTCGCCTGTGGATGATTCATCCACAACCTCTACTGGGGCAGGCGCATTCAGAAATGCACTGATCAATGGCCGATCCGGATCGCCTTCGATAAAGCTCACCAGCACCTCGGTGCCATCACTCAAGGCGCCCGCCCCGCCCATGGCCAGTTCGGGCGCCAAAGGCAGCCAGCAATGACTGGGGCTGGAACCTTCGCCCTGGTAGACCCAGTCAAACTGCACCGCCACGCGCCCCGCTCCCTGCTCCGGCGGTTCATTCACCGCCACGACCCAGCCACGTTGCCGGCTCACCATGCGTGGTTTTGCAGGGACCTCGTCCGGCACGAACAGCACGCCCCGGGGAATCGCCTTGAAATGATTGCCGTACACCCCCGCCTGTGCGCGGTGCTCGACCTTCGTCAGCAGCCAGCGCCGGTTCCAGCCGGCAAACGGATGGGCCGTCAGCGTCAGCACCTGACCACTCTGCAGGTTCATCAAATCGCTGCGGCCCTGGGCGACCTGCTCCCCCGACACATCGGTTTGCACGCTGAAGGAGCGCACCGCGGCAATCGGATCGTCGTCCGCATAACCCGTCTTACCGGCAGGGGGAAAACTGTGCGGATTATCAGCGAACACCAGGCAATGCCCGTCCCGAGTGTGTTCGAAATGAAAGTGGATACCCGCCTGGGCGCATAGGCGCTGCAGGAACTGCAGGTCCGACTCTCGATACTGGGTACAGAAATCCTGCAGCGGATAATCGCCACTCAAGTCCAGGCACAGGCTGCGGCCACTGATGCCATGGGCCTTGAGCACCTGGCGAATGATCTGCGGCACCGAACGGGCGCTGAAGACCCGCTGGCTGAAACGCTGCGCCAGACAGGCCAGCTTCGGCCCGATACGCACCCGGCAGCCGGCGCCATGACGGTGTTGGACCAACTCATGAAGCTGCCCATGAATGCCTCGGCCTGGGGTCCCGAAACTCAACCAGACGCTGCGGTACAACAGGCCCGCCAGGTCCAGGTTCGCGTCGCGCAACAACAGTTGTGCTTCATAGACAAAGGGTTCGCTGATCGCTTCGCTACCCGTGAAGGCCACGACGTCAACAGGCTCGGGCAGACCGGCTATCTCCAGACGAAAGGCTGGTTCGCTGGCTGGATCGGACATCGGCGTTTCTCTACAGGAGGGGCGGTCGGGGATTCTCGCCGAGAGCCATGGCCGAGTAGAGGGGCCAAGTACAAGTTAGGAAAGGGACTACACGAAATAAGGACATCGCCGGTTAAATGCACCGACGTTCAGAAATAACGACGGCACAAATAAAAACGCCCTCCGGGACTGTCCGAAAAAACCCGCAGCGTGCGGTGCATTTTCTGACAGCCCGGGAGGGCATTGCCGATCAGTTAAATAAACCTGTGGCGAGGGAGCTTGCTCCCGCCACAGGGTTCTATCAGGAAGACAGGTAGGACGAACGCGTCAGCCCCAGGCGCAAGGCATCGAGGAACTGGGTACGTTCAGCGGCGCTGATGCGGGCGCTGGCGCACTTGTCGCGGTAGTGAGTCATCAACTCCTCCGGCGACAGGTGCACGTAGCGCAGCATGTCCTCGATGGTGTCGTGGGTTTCGATACCGGCGTGGTACACGCTGCCATCGGCGTTCTGGTAGATGTTCACCGAGTCGGTGTCACCGAACAGGTTGTGCATGTCACCGAGGATTTCCTGGTAGGCGCCCACCAGGAAGATGCCCAGCAGATAGTCTTCATCCGGCTTGAGTGCGTGAACCGGCAGGCTGGTCTCGATGCTCTGCTCGTCGACGTACTGCTTGATCTTGCCGTCGGAGTCACAGGTCAGGTCTTGCAGCACGGCGCGGCGCAGCGGCTCTTCGTCCAGGCGATGCAGCGGCAGGATCGGCAACACCTGGCCGATGGCCCAGGTGTCCGGCAGACTCTGGAACACCGAGAAGTTGCAGATGTATTTGTCGGCCAACTTGTCGTTGAGCTCATCCAGCACCTGGCGGTGCGAGCGCTGGCGCGCCTTCAACGAGTTGTGCAGGCGACGGCAGACCGCAAAGTAGCACTGCTCGGCCAAGGCTTTTTCGGCCAGGGTCAGCTTGCCGTCGGCATATTGGGTCGCCACGTCGCTCATGTAGTGGGTGGCGCGCCAGTAAGTCTCGGTGACCATCTCGATATCGGTCGGGCCAAGCAGGTCGACCAGCCATTGCACGGTTTCCGGCAGTTCCTGCTTGTTGTCGATCGCCGGCACGTCGTCGTTGTGTTTCTCGACGTCGGTCACCTGCACCACCAGCATGGCGTGGTGAGCGGTCAGCGAGCGGCCGCTTTCGGAGAAGATGTTCGGATGCGGCAGGCTCTGGGCATCGCAGAACTCCTTGAGCATGCCGACCACGACACCGGCGTAATCGTCCATGTCGTAGTTGATCGAACTGGCATTGCGCGAGTGCGTGCCGTCGTAGTCCACACCCAAGCCACCGCCGACGTCGATGTGATCCACCGGCAGGCCGAGGTTGCGCAGCTCACCGTAGTAACGGATCGCTTCCTTGAAGCCGTGCTGGTAGTCCGCCAGGTTGGCAATCTGCGAGCCCATGTGGAAGTGCAGCAGGCGAATGCCCTGGTCCAGGCCAGCAGCCCGGAAGCGCTCGACCACCGACAGCAGCTGCGCGGCCGACAAGCCGAACTTGGACTTCTCGCCACCGGTATCGGCCCACTTGCTCGACGCCAGGGACGACAGGCGCACGCGCAAGCCGACCTGCGGCTTGACCTTGAGCGTTGCCGCCTCTTCGATCACCAGGCCGACTTCGGACTCTTTCTCGATAACGATGAAGACGTTGTGACCGAGCTTCTGGCCCATCAGCGCCAGACGGATGAATTCGCGGTCCTTGTAGCCGTTGCAGACGATGGTGCCGCCCTTCGGCGCCAGGGCCAGGACCGCCAGCAGCTCCGGCTTGGAACCGGCTTCCAGGCCGATGGAGACGTTCTGGGTGGCGATGATGTTCTCGATCACCGCTTCCTGCTGGTTGACCTTGATCGGATAGAGCGCGGTGTACTTGCTCTGGTATTCCAGGCGCGCGATGTTGCTGTCGAAGGCGCCGGTGAGCTGGCGCACACGGTCTTGCAGGATATCGGGGAAGCGCACCAGCAAGGGCAGCGACAGGCCGCTCTGGCGCAACTGGTCGACTTGCTCGAACAGGTCGATGGGCGAGCTGTCGGGACCGTTCGGACGGACTTCGACGCGACCGGCTTCATTGATCGCGAAATACCCGGCCCCCCAATGGCGAATCCCGTAAACACTGCGGCTGTCCGCAACTGTCCATTGGCTGCCATCGTCTTTGCGTGTGCGTCGTACGGACATCGAAGTCCCCTATAAAGAAGTCAAAATGCACCATCCGGTCGGAGGCTGGGGCAGTCTAGAGAGTGAAAATGACGAATTGCCTGTTAGCAAGGTAGACCCTGCTCCCAGCGATGAGTTTAGAAACCCGTTCAGAACAGGCTCTGTGAAAACCATGCGGGCGACCTCGAACGTTGAGTTCGGGTCAAGCCGAGGGTGGTTTTCACAGAGGCTGCTAGCCGCCGGATTTCTTTGCCTTGAAGCCGTGCTTGACCAGTTCCGCCAGCAGCAGCTCGACGTGATCGCCCTGGATCTCGATGATGCCGTCTTTCAACGCACCACCGGTGCCACAGCGCTTCTTCAACGTGGTGGCCAGCTCCTTGAGCGCGTCTTCGGCCAACGGCACGCCAGTGATCGTGGTCACCGTCTTGCCGCCGCGACCTTTGCTTTCACGGCGCACGCGCGCAATGCCGTCACCGGCAGGGATGGCGGTCTGTTTGCAGATGCAGGCATCCACCGGCTGACGGCAATCAGGACAATGACGACCGGCGTCGGTAGAAAATACCAGGCCGCCCAGGGCGGCGAAGGATGCGGCTTTTTTGGCCACCGGCAATCCTCTCGAGAGGACAAAGACTGGTCGAGGGGGAACATGCCTCGACCGCGAAACCCCACTCAGGCAGGGGCAGCGCTACTGGACCGCAGACACGGTTCAGCTTGAAAAGTCGCGCAGTGTAACGGCAAAAAGCCGACTTGCTAAGGGCCAATCAGCGCCAATTTATAGCTTCTTTGCGACGCCGCTGCCATGGACGCGCAAATAGCGTTCAAGCGCCGCCAGGGAGTCCGGGCAGTAAGGCTTGCGCTGGATTTCATCGAGCACCTGCTCGAGGGGCAGGAAACGCGCCTCGAGGACTTCTTCGGGCTGCAGGACCAACGGGCCGTCCCATACCGCCGAGAACGCCGAGCACCACAGGCGACTGCCAGGGTCTTCGAAATAGAAATGGTCGTGGGCGGTCAGTTCCACGCCGCTCACGCCCAGCTCTTCCGCCAGCTCACGGGCAGCCGATTCGGCGTAGGTCTCATCGGCCTGCACCATACCCCCCGCCGCCACGTCCCAGAAACCTGGGTAGATGGCCTTGCTCAGGGTGCGCCGATGTACACACAGCTCACCGGACGAATTGAACAGCATGATGTAGGTGCCGCGTCCGATCAGGCCACGCTCACGCAGCTCTGAGCGCACCACGCTGCCGAGCAGATTGTCGTGCTCATCGACCCACGCAATCAGCTCGGCATCCGAGGCCACTCGATGAGCGACCTCCCGGGGGCTTTCGCTCATGAATCAACCCTGGTTCAGCAGTTGCCGCAAGTCGATGACCGCTGCGTTGGCTCGGGAAATGTAGTTGGCCATGACCAGCGAGTGGTTCGCCAATACACCGAAGCCGCTGCCGTTGAGGATCATCGGGCTCCAGACCGGTTCCTGGGACGCTTCCAGTTCACGAATGATCTGCCGCACGCTGACCGTGGCGTTCTTTTTCGCCAGGACATCGGCGAAGTCCACTTCGATGGCGCGCAGCAGATGCGACAACGCCCACGCCTGGCCACGGGCCTCATAGAACACGTTATCGATTTGCAGCCACGGGGTCTCGACTACCTCTTCATCCACCTGCGGTACCTGGCCCGGGGCCGGGACTTCGGTTTTCAGCGAGGTATTGAGCTTGACCCGGCCAACGCTGGCCGACAGGCGCTGGGACAACGAACCCAGGCGAGTGCCGACATCCCCCAGCCAGTTGTTCAGGTTGTCGGCGCGGGCGTAGAACAGTGCGCTTTTCTGGCTCGGGTCGGACAGGCGCGCCTGGTAGCGACTCAGGGAATTGATGCCCTCCTGGTATTCAGACTCGCTGGAGGGCAGCACCCAACTGCGGTTGTCGAAGTTGAAGCGCGGCTCGGCCTTGGCCAGGTCGGCGTCCTCGGCGGACTGCGACTGGGAACGGGCGAAGTCCTTGCGCAGGGCGCGGCTCAGGTCGCGGACCTGCACCAGCACGCCGTATTCCCAGCTCGGCATGTTGTCCATCCACAGGCCAGGCGGGAAGCGGTCGTTGGAGATGTAGCCACCCGGCTTGCTCAGCAGGGTTCCGGCCACCGTCTTGAGCGTCTCGACCGTGGTGTAGCCCACCACCATCTGCCGGCCATCTTTCTCCGCTGCGGCCTGGGCGTTCTGCTGCACAGGGAACAGCGCGGGCTCCTGGCTCCAATACCAGCCGACGGCAATGGTCACCAGCAGGTAAAGGCCGATCAGCGTCGCCAGTGCGCGGCTGAAAAAAAGCCCACCCAGGTAGCTGCGGGTGTCCGATTTCGGCTCGGCGGCACGTTCAGGCGCGCTGCCCGCGCGATTTTTCCAGTCCAGCATGGTGATATCCCTTCAATCACTTGAGTTCTCGGTTCGACCACAACCCTACGCCATCGTGCCTGATTTGAAACGCGATAATGCGGCGCCAATCATGCCGGGCGCGACAGGGTAATTGAACAGCACTATAAAGGAAGCGTTGCCATCGGCCTACGAGACTGGTCAGTCACAAACTGAATTTCGCGACTGGACAGAATATTGACGTATGACACTCATGCGAAGGAAAAGAGGTGCTAGCATAGAGCCACCAGTCGATCTCAGCATGCACCCTAACTAGTAGTCAGGATATGACCGAGCCAGAAGACCCCAGCCGTGAGCGCCTCAAGCACCACTTTGCCCAGCGGGTAATTCATCAGGCTCGTCAGATCCTGGAGATTTGGCAGCGCCTGCAACGCAGTGAGTGGACAAGCACCGACCTGTCGGAACTCAGCGAAGCCAATCTGCGCCTGCTGCGCTTTGCCGAGCGCTTCGAACAGCCCGAGCACTCCCAACTGGCCCAAGGCATCAGCCAGTCGCTGCAAGCGGTGGACGCCAATCGCGGGCGCCTGAGCAGCCACCTGATCACTGAAATCAACCGCCTGATGCAGCGCTTGTCTCGTACTGGCCTGCGCCATGGCGACCAGCTCGAACAAACCTTCCTGCCGCCGCTGCGCAAACCCATCTACGTGTTGCTGCAGGACCATGACCGCGCCGAGCGCCTGGCCAAGCAGTTGGAGTTCTTCGGCCTCAGCGCCCAGGCGCTGAACAGTGTCGTGGCGTTCCGCGCCTCGATGGTCGAGCGCCTGCCGGCGGCGATCGTCATGGATGTGGATTTCAGCGGCCCCGGCGCCGGCCTGAAACTGGCCGCCGAAGCCCAGGAAGGCCTGGAGCAACCGCTGCCACTGTTGTTCTTCAGTTTGATGGAAACCGACACGCCGACACGCCTGGCCGCGGTGCGCGCCGGTGGGCAGGAATTTCTCACCGGCACCCTCGAAGCCTCGAGCCTGCTGGAAAAGATCGAAGTG
The DNA here is from genome assembly GCF_054681425.1 of Pseudomonas sp. H1_F01. Lineage (NCBI taxonomy): Bacteria > Pseudomonadati > Pseudomonadota > Gammaproteobacteria > Pseudomonadales > Pseudomonadaceae > Pseudomonas > Pseudomonas sp. H1_F01. The sequence goes on from NZ_CP162823.1 coordinate 6,038,115, forward strand.
CTGACCTGCGTTGCCCAGTACGATCCGTACAAAGTGCTGATCATCGATGACTCCCGTGCCCAGGCCATGCACACCGAACGCCTGCTCAACAGCGCCGGCATCATCACCCGCACACTGATCGAGCCGATCCAGGCCATGGCCGAACTGGCGGACTTCCAGCCCGACCTGATCATCCTCGACATGTATATGCCCGCCTGCACCGGCACGGAACTGGCCAAGGTGATACGCCACAACGACCGCTACGTCAGCGTGCCGATCATCTACCTGTCCGCCGAAGACGACCTGGACAAGCAACTCGACGCCATGAGCGAAGGTGGCGACGACTTCCTGACCAAACCGATCAAGCCCCGGCACCTGATCACCACGGTGCGCAACCGTGCCGCCCGGGCGCGCAACCTCAAGGCGCGGATGGTGCGCGACAGCCTCACCGGACTCTACAACCACACCCATATCCTGCAACTGCTCGAGGATTGCAGCTTCCGTGCTCGTCGCGAAGGCAAGCCCCTGAGCTTCGCCATGCTCGACATCGACCATTTCAAACGGGTCAATGACAGCCACGGCCACCCCATGGGGGACCGGGTGATCAAGAGCCTGGCGCTGTTTCTCAAGCAGCGCCTGCGCAAGACCGACTTCATCGGCCGTTACGGCGGCGAAGAGTTCGCCATCGTCATGCCCGACACCGACATCGACGCAGCCTGCAAAGTGCTGGATGAAATTCGCCAGCGCTTTGCCGAAATCCACTACCCGGCCCAGCCCCATGACTTGTGGTGCACCTTCAGCGCCGGCGTGGTGGAGATGAGCGATGACTCCGACAGCCTGATGATGGCCAGCCAGGCGGATGAAGCGCTGTACCGCGCCAAGCACGCCGGGCGCAACCGGGTACAGAGCGCCCGCCAATCAAAGCAAAGTGCCACCTTTTCATCGGAATCGACCGATTCGGTCATAAACCTGTAACGCAAACGCAATAACTTCAGGCACTTACGATTCTGCCCCTGGTAGACCTTTAATGCGCCTGAAGCTGCTGACCAATCTCAACACCCTTCTTTTAGTTGCCGTGTGCCTGGGCCTTGGAGCCACGCTGTGGTGGTCGCAGATCGCCCTGGAGCGACCCTATCTGCTGATGGAGCGCTACCTGGGATTGTCGCGGCAGTTCCAGGGCGAAGTAGCGCGCAATATCGAGGATTACCTGGCCAGCGGCGACGCCTTGCGCCTGAGTGCTGCCACCCAAGCCCTGGAGACCCTGCAAAAAGACCTCGATCAATTTCCCCCGGCACTGGCCAAGCCCCTGCGCCCGAGCCTGTCGAACCTCGATGGCTTCAGCAAGACCGATCTGCTGGCCGCCGGCAAACTGGCCGGCGATCCGCAGGCCTTGCTGCTGCAGGCCGAGCGTGAACTGAGTGCCAGCCTCGACCAACTGGCCCAATACGCCAATGGCGCCCCGGCCTACTTGCCCGCGCTGTTTGCCGCGTCACAGCACCTGGGCCGCCTATCCCTCACCCGGGACAAACTGGTCAGCAGTGGCCGTAGCGAATTGGCCGCCGACGTCGAGCGGGAACTGGCGAGCATCCGTGTGGAGGCCGAACGCCTCGACAGCCTGCCCCTGCTGGGCGTCACCGCCAGCAGCGAATCAGGCAGCGACGATTTCGCCGCGCTGATGGGTTTGGAAACCCAAGAAAAAACCGCCGCCGAAGATGCTGGCATCGCCCTCAAGCGCGAACTCAACAGCCTGCTCGGCCGCTACCCGGCAGAATTGGCCCGCACCCGTGAACTTATCCAGAAACGCACTGAACTGAGCAGCGCCACGCACCTGAAAATCGCCGACGTGCAACAGGCGATCGATGCCATGGAGCCGGCGGTACGTGCCCAGCATGGGCAGATCCAGGGAGAGGTTCGCTTGATCCAGGGGGTGATGATTGGCTTGATCCTGCTGATTGCGCTGCTCATCGACACCTTGCAGCGGCGCCTGGCCCGCACCTTGACGCACCTGGCTCCAGCCCTGTCGACCTGGGCCGAGGGCGACTTCAGCCGTGATATCCACGTGGGCGCCAGCAACCGCGAATTGCAAGACATCGAGGCTTCGCTCAATCGCCTGCGCGCTTACCTGGTGGACCTGGTGGGCACCATTCGAGTAAACGCCGAACAGGTCGCGGGTAGCAGCCGAACCCTGGCCGAACTGAGCGGCGAGCTGCACAGTGGCGCCGAGCATCAGGCTGGCGACACGGCGCTGATCCGCGACTCCCTCAGCGAACTGGAAGCGACAATCCAGCAAGTGGCCGGCGATGCCAGCCAAGCCGCAGACGCCAGCCGCAGCGCCGGGCAGGCGGTGGAGCAAGGACAGAAAGTCATCGGCCTGAGCCTTACAGGCTTGCATGCGTTAGTGGGAGAAGTACAAGGCAACGCGCAGATGATCGAACAACTGGCCGAGGAGTCCGCCACCATCGGCGGCGTGTTGACGGTGATTCGCTCGATTGCCGACCAGACCAACCTGCTGGCCCTCAACGCTGCCATCGAAGCCGCCCGCGCCGGGGAAATGGGCCGGGGCTTCGCGGTGGTGGCCGAGGAAGTCCGCTCCCTGGCCCAACGCACGGCCGGCGCCACCGCCGAAATCCAGACGCTGATCGCCCGCTTGCAACAGGCCGCGCGCCAATCGGTGGACGGCATGCGCGCCCAGGTCGAACACGCCGAAGCCACCGCCAACCAGGCGCAAGCGGCTGATGGCGCGCTGGATGAGATCGTCGGTGCCATCCAGACCATCTCCGATACGGCGGTACGCATCGCCGACGTCACCGCCCAACAAAGCGGCGCCGTCAGCGAAATCCGCGATCACAGCGAGCGGATTCACCAACTGGGCGGCGACAACCTGCTGCGCATCGGCCAGGGGCGCGAACAAGGCGACAACCTGTTGGTACTGGGCGGGCGGTTGCATACGGCAGTACAGGCGTTTCGGGTTTAGACCTCAGATCCAGTGTGGGAGCGAGCCTGCTCGCGATAGCGCTGGGTCAGCTTGCATTGATGTTGAATGGGCCGCCGTCATCGCGAGCAGGCTCGCTCCCACAGGGGTTCGGCTCCAACCGTATGACCGGATCAGGGACCTGGGTCACAAATTTCGCGCAAACATCGGTCATCGTGCTGGCTATTGCAGAGAACTGGACAGTCACAAAGGCTTTGCGGCATAGTCGCCAGGTTCTGATACCTGCTCACAGATAACAAGGAACAGCAGATGGCGACCCTATTGGTCCTGCACGGACCCAACCTGAACCTGCTGGGCACCCGCGAGCCGGGCGTCTACGGCGCCGTGACACTGGCGCAGATCAACCAGGACCTGGAGCAGCGGGCCCGCACCGCCGGCCATCATTTGCTCTATCTGCAAAGCAACGCCGAATATGAATTGATCGACCGTATCCATGCCGCACGTGGCGAAGGCGTGGATTTCATTTTGATCAATCCAGCAGCTTTTACACACACAAGCGTCGCATTACGTGACGCGCTGCTGGCGGTGAGCATCCCATTCATCGAAGTGCATTTGTCCAACGTGCACAAACGCGAACCTTTCCGCCATCACTCCTACTTCTCGGATGTAGCGGTGGGAGTGATCTGCGGCCTTGGCGCCAGCGGTTACCGGCTGGCCCTGGAGGCCGCCCTAGAGCAGCTTGAAAAACAGGCAACAGCTTGAACAACAAGCGTTAAACGCCCCTGACCGACCCTTGGGAGTTGATGATTCATGGATATCCGTAAAGTTAAGAAATTGATCGAATTGCTGGAAGAGTCCGGCATCGACGAGCTTGAGATCAAGGAAGGCGAAGAGTCCGTACGCATCAGCCGCCACAGCAAGACCCCGGCCCAGCAGTTCTATGCGCCGGCACCGATGCACGCTCCAGCCGCCGCGCCTGCTCCAGCAGCAGCCCCGGTTGCCGCAGCAGCGCCAGCCGCACCGGCTGCGCCAGCGCTCAACGGCACTGTCGCCCGTTCGCCAATGGTGGGCACGTTCTATCGCAAGTCTTCGCCATCCTCGCCGTCCTTCGTTGAAGTCGGCCAGACCGTGAAGAAAGGCGACACCCTGTGCATCGTCGAAGCCATGAAGATGATGAACCACATCGAAGCTGAAACCAGCGGTGTGATCGAGTCCATCCTCGTCGAAGACGGCCAGCCGGTTGAGTACGACCAACCGCTGTTCACCATCGTTTGAACCGCGGAGAGCCTTTGATGACTGCGAAGTTGGAAAAAGTTCTGATCGCTAACCGCGGTGAGATCGCCCTGCGGATTCTGCGTGCCTGCAAAGAGATGGGCATCAAGACCGTCGCCGTTTACTCCAAGGCCGACAAAGAACTGATGCACCTGGGCCTGGCGGACGAATCCGTCTGCATCGGTCCGGCGTCGGCTGCGCACTCCTACCTGCACATCCCGGCGATCATCGCCGCTGCCGAAGTGACCGGCGCTACCGCCATTCACCCTGGCTACGGCTTCCTGGCGGAAAACGCCGACTTCGCCGAACAGGTCGAAAATTCCGGTTTTGCCTTCATTGGCCCGAAAGCCGACACCATCCGCCTGATGGGCGACAAGGTCTCGGCCAAGCACGCCATGATCGCGGCGGGTGTGCCGACCGTTCCGGGTTCCGACGGCCCACTGCCTGAAGACGAAGAAACCGCTTTGCGCATCGGTCGCGAAGTCGGTTATCCGGTGATCATCAAGGCCGCTGGCGGCGGCGGTGGTCGCGGCATGCGCGTGGTACACAAGGAAGAAGACCTGATCTCCTCGGCGAAACTGACCCGCTCCGAAGCTGGCGCGGCGTTCGGCAACCCGATGGTCTACCTGGAAAAATTCCTGACCAACCCACGTCACGTCGAAGTCCAGGTACTGTCCGACGGCCAGGGCCACGCGATCCATCTGGGCGACCGCGATTGCTCGCTGCAACGTCGTCACCAGAAGGTCCTCGAAGAAGCGCCGGCACCGGGCATCGACGAGCAGGCTCGCGAGGAAGTCCTGGCGCGTTGCGTCAAGGCCTGCATCGACATCGGCTATCGCGGCGCCGGTACCTTCGAGTTCCTGTACGAGAACGGTCGTTTCTACTTCATCGAAATGAACACCCGTGTTCAGGTGGAGCACCCGGTTTCGGAAATGGTCACCGGTATCGACATCGTCAAGGAGATGCTCAGCATCGCCGCAGGCAACAAGCTGTCGTTCACCCAGGATGACGTGGTCATCCGCGGTCACGCGCTGGAATGCCGGATCAACGCCGAAGACCCGAAAACCTTCATGCCAAGCCCAGGCACGGTCAAGCATTTCCATGCCCCGGGCGGCAATGGCGTTCGTGTCGATTCGCACCTGTACAGCGGTTATGCCGTTCCACCGAACTACGATTCGTTGATCGGCAAGCTGATCACCTACGGGGCGACCCGTGACGAAGCCATGGCGCGCATGCGCAATGCGCTGGACGAAATCGTGGTCGACGGGATCAAGACCAACATCCCGCTGCACCGCGACCTCGTACGTGACGAAGGCTTCTGCAAAGGTGGCGTCAACATCCATTACCTGGAACACAAGCTGGGCAACCAGCACTGATGCTTCAAGTGATGTAAAAAGACCCCGGTCCATTGGCCGGGGTCTTTTTTTGCCTGTCGCTCACGATGCGGGCAACGGCATCAGCCCAGCATCACCGTAGAGAATTCCTGCAAGGCAAGTTGCGCCGCAGTCGCCGACCGGCCCTGATGGGTGCGAACGGCACCGTTGGCATTGGCCACCAACGGTTCGCTGCGCAAGCGCGTCATGAACCCGCGCGCACGTACCGATACCGGATCAGAACCCCGCTTCGCCCTCGCCAGCACGGGTACGTAGTAGCGTTCGACCTGACTCTGCGAGGTCTTGAACACAGAGGTGATACCACTGCGCAGATCCAGCGCAACACCATAGTTATTCCCGAAGCAGGAAGAATACGACCAGTGATCCCAGGTGGGTTGCAGACCCTGGCGCCTCATTACCAACCGGACCGGCTCGCCAATGTCAGCCCCCGTCAGCCAATCCCCACCCACCAGCGTGGCACGAATATCCTTGGGCGATCCCCCCAGGCGCCGCGTCACATCCCGGATGCTGCGCTCGATCAGCGCACGGATGTTGTGATCGAAATGAATGACCGCCCCCATCTTGGTGGCAGGGTTGTACAACGAAGCGATCACACACGTTTGCGCATTCAGCGAGAACAGATAGTTGTCCGCCGCCTCGCTGAACCTTGCCACCACAGCCTCGCCCTGCAACGCGCCCCTGGTCGCGTCCGGGAAGACATGCCCGGGAAACGCCTCCCGCAGATCCCCTACTCTCCCAAGGTTGCGCACATGGTCATTGCCGCCTCTCAAGCCGACCTTGTTATGGGTCCACTTGCCATTCGCCAGCCTGCGGATGGGTAGTTTGTACAACGCGCCGGGACGCCTGGCATCCACCAGGCACAACCCGCCGAAGTAGGGATCCTCCGTCACCTGGTAGTACCGACCCCTGCTCCGTATGTAGTGGGCGCTTCGCGGTTGCGTTGCGCTGGGTGGGCTGCGATAGGTGCCAAAAAAAATCCCCTCTTCGGTCACCGGCTGCAAGTGCTCCGGTACTCTGCTGACCGCCTGCTGCGGCTTCAGGCGTATGGGCGGGATCACCGGCCCGGCTTCTTTGACGATGCCCGATGTCGCGCGCCTCAAGCGTTGAGCGGACAATGACAGGGGTTTCACCGCGAGCTTCAGGTTCCTGGCCGCACGCCCTAGCAGCCTGGCCATGCTTGCGGCACCGAGCGTGGCGAACAGCGTCCCCCAGGTCGCGGCCAGCCAGTGGCCAAGCGCGCCTTCCGTGTCGCCCTGCCCATGCGCCTCGACTGCCTGCCCGGCGCTGACAGCCACCAAGCCAATGTCCAGCAACAAGGCAAACGGGGGGTAGACCATGCACACAGGAGCCGCCGCGAAGATCAACCCTTTGAACACCTGATCCCTGATCATTTCGGCACGGCTTGTGGTGATGTCCTCCACATCGGTGACAGCGCGCTCGATGCAGGCATCGAATTCAGCGCTGATGTCCATGACCCGATTGAATTCGCGCACTGTATCGACCCGCGCGCTCCCGCTCGCCAAAGCCACCAGCGAACGTCCTGCAGAGGCTCGCGCGCTCAGTGCGATCCGCTCCAGTACGTAATGATGCAGTTGCGCCGCAATGCTTCCGGAGAAGTCCAGGTACTTGCGAAACAGGATCCCGTCCGGAGCGTCGGGTGTATACAACCAGTAAAAAACCTTAGGGTCGAAGTAGGTGAAAACGTAGACCCCTTGCACGACATGACCGCCGACGGTCAACTTGATCACGCCTTCGCGCGTCACGGCGGCGCTGGGGTGCGTGGCGCTGCTCACCGGCCTCCCATCGCTTAGCAGCGTGACTTGCCGGGTGAGCCACTGGAATTCGTCGGTGTTCAACATCGACTTGCCATGGGCCACACGCAGGTCGCGATCCATCCGGGCCAACAGCATGTAGCGGCATGCCTCGCGGCGTTTCAGATACTCAGGGTCCTTGGCATCGAGAAAGGTGGCGCGGATGTGCTTGGCATATCGTTCCCCCAGGTAAGCCACGCGAATGTACGACGCCAATTCGGCGCTGCGAACCTGCTTCAAGTCCTGCCCGACAGAAGAACGCACGCCTTTTGCGGGGTCGTCGATATCCGAGCTGTGCTCGTATCCAAAAATGGCCAGGTCCAACAGGCTGGCGGTTTTTTTCTCGGTTGCCAGCCCGGTGCTGTAGTCGATGAGCACAGTGGCTGGATCGACCGCTTCAAGCACCCCCTTGCTGCGCAGGTACGGCGCAATCAAATGGGCGAAGGTGCGCTTGGCGAAGTCGATGAAGACTTCATAGTCGACCATCTGCTCATCGAACACCTGCCGCTGAACCAGAAACTCCTGGTTCAAGCCGCTGATGTTGCGCCGAGACTCAAGCGGCAGCGCCGAGTACCAGCGAGGCGACTCGTTCAGCTCCACCTGCATCAGGTTATTGGCCAGGCCGGTCAAGACCGCGTTGCGAAGACCAGCCCTGAAATCGCTGACCGCTCCCCTGAGGTCTCTGCCCAGGTCCCACGAGGCAGGTTTCTGCGCCACGCCGGCAAAGTATTCCCGGGCCCGCCCTTGATCGATCACAGAGAGTTGCTGCAGCAGATACTCGCGACCAGCTTCATGTTGGGTCCAGGCACCGACCTCCCCGCTCAACGCCCGAAGCGAGGTCAATTCGACCCACTCATGGCCATCGGGTTTGCCCGGGGCATACAGCAGCAGACCGCTGACGTCGTCGCCCACATCTTCGCGGTAGAACAGAAGAAGATCGGCACACTTCAAGCCATTGGGAAGCACAAGGTCGGCGACACGCCACACGCTGGCGGTTGGCGTCGCAACGTCGCTCTCCCATAGGGCACTGAGCGAGTCATGACCGGTCGCCGACAACTGGCCCGCGCAACGCGCGATAAATGCACTGTGCTGCAGCCGCGCCAAAAACCAATCGAACATGGCCTCTTTAAGGTCCGCTCGTTCATATCGGTCGGCCAGTGCTTGCAGGTACCCGGCAGGCGCATCGACGTCTGCCAACAATCGACCGATGAAGGCTGGCGAAAGGGACTGGTTACGCAGCATGCCGCCATTTTCCACCAGGAACACCGACACCGCGTCCGGTCGTACCGGGCCTACCGCCACCAGCTCACTCAGGCTGTAGGTGTGCACCGGCTGGCCCATCACCGTTCGCCACTGTAACTGCACGCGAATGCTGTCAGGCTCGACCAGCATGTCCAATTCATCCCTGACATAGTCCCTGGCCAATTGCAGAGCGAAGGCCCGCAGCGAACCCAGGCCATCGATCAGTTCATCGACTTGTGCCTGCGCCAGCACGGTCTGGTTTTCAAAAGCCCGCAGCCGTTCACGATCTGGATTGCTCAACCCCCGCAGCCAATGCGGCAACTGCAATCGCGCGACCGCTCCAAGATCCCGCCGCTCACGGGTTGTTGCCAACGCCGTCAAGCGACTCGTCTGGCGCCAGGCGTCCTGGAGTTCTTCGATCTGCTCTCGCAACTGATCGACGTCCAGGCCGGCCAGATGGTCAGGCTGAAAAAGCCCGTCGACCGCGACCCGATGCTCGTCAAGCTTTTGCCTGACCAGTGCTTCGAGCGAGACATCCTGCGACACCATTCGCCAATGCCGCCGCAGATAATCCTCGTAGTGACTGACAAACCTCGACGCCGCGCTTTCCACCGCCTGGGCAACGCACTCCCGGCGCTCGGGAGCAAACCCCAGGTCTACCCCCTCGGGCCAACGGTAGGGCACGTCCTGCGCTTCGTCATAAACCACAGGCGCCTGGTCGATCATGCGCTGCAACACCGTGTCGAGCAGGGTGTCGATGAAGTGCGGATCGATGTTGCCTTGGTGATAGTGGGTGCGCAGCTCGACCAGCAGGTACTCTTCCAGCACCTCCAGCAAACTCATCTGGGTTTGCAGTCGCGCGTCGATAGCCGCCTGCCAACGCGTCAATTTCTCCAGGGTCATTTGTGCAGTCGCCGCCTGCGGGGAAGAGACCGGCCCCGTGCGCGCCATGTTGCTTTGCCGTTCGGCAGTGATGTCCATTCACATTCCTCCCTGCTGTGTGGACCGGCACCTTATCCGCCCGGCGATACGCCCATGGCATACATATATATATCGAAATACCCACCCGGACGGCGCGAGACTCGCTTATCCACTTTGCCCGCGACCTGGCGTACACTGCGCGCCTTTGCAGCCCTGCGCTGCCCCCTGTAGATTTTTTTCCAAAGGTGCCCGCCATGCCTTGGCTGCAAGTACGTCTGGCCATCAGCCCGGAACAAGCCGAAACCTACGAAGACGCGTTTCTTGAAGTAGGCGCCGTATCGGTAACCTTCATGGACGCCGAAGACCAGCCGATCTTCGAGCCGGAGCTCAACACCACCCCGCTGTGGTCCCATACCCACCTGCTGGCCCTGTTCGAAGGCGGCACCGAGGCGGCCAGCGTACTGGCCCATCTCGAGCTGCTGACCGGCAGCCCGCTGCCCGAGCATCACAGCGAAGTGATCGAGGACCAGGACTGGGAACGCAGCTGGATGGACAATTTCCAGCCGATGCGTTTCGGCCAGCGCCTGTGGATTGTCCCGAGCTGGCACGCCGCGCCAGAGCCGGACGCGGTCAACCTGCTGCTGGACCCGGGCCTGGCGTTCGGCACCGGCACCCACCCGACCACCGCACTGTGCCTGGAATGGCTCGACGCCCAGGACCTGAAGGGCTGCAACGTACTCGACTTCGGCTGCGGCTCGGGGATCCTGGCGATTGCCGCGCTCCTGCTGGGCGCCCGGGAAGCCGTCGGCACCGACATCGACGTCCAGGCCCTGGAAGCTTCCCGCGACAACGCCGGGCGCAACAACATTGCCGAAGCCCTGTTCCCGCTGTACTTGCCGCAGGACTTGCCACAGGTCCAGGCCGACGTGCTGGTGGCCAACATCCTCGCCGGCCCGCTGGTGTCCCTGGCGCCGCAACTGTCGAGCCTGGTCAAGCCGGGCGGACGCCTGGCGCTGTCGGGCATCTTGGCCGAACAGGGTGAAGAAGTCGCCACCGCTTATGCCGCGGATTTTGACCTGGACCCGATCGCCAATCGCGATGGCTGGGTGCGCATCACCGGACGTCGGCGCTAGAATGAGCGCCTGTATCCACCGGATTGCCGCATGACTGACAGTTTCGTCACCCAGTGCCCGCATTGCCATACCCGTTTTCGCGTCAGCCATGCTCAATTGAGCGTGGCCCGCGGGGTGGTTCGTTGCGGCTCGTGCCTGCAAGTGTTCAATGCCGCACGACAGTTGCTGGAACAACGCACTGCCAAGCAACCGGCGCCTGCCGTCGCGCCGACCGCCAAACCTGCGGTCGAAGCCCCGCCCCGGGCGATCAGCCAGAAACAATGGAGCGCGGCCGAGCTGGATCTGGATGACCTGGACAAGGAGCTGGCGCGCCTGGAGCGACGCGACAATCGCGCGCCAGGCAATACCGGCCGGCGCCGGGAAGACAACCTCAGCGCGCAACGCGACTCGCTCTCCAGCGAACAGCAAGCCTGGCCCGACAGCCTGTACAGCGAATCTTCCAGCGAGCGCGTCGAAGCCGTCCTCCAGGACCCCATCGAACCGTTCGAACCCCACGAACCGGCCCGGCCACCGCGCACCGAGCCGTCCCTGTCCCTGGCCCTTGAACCACTGGAACCGGACGACGAACCGGTCGCCCCGCTCCACCTGGCGCCGGACGACGAGCCCGACGAACACCTCGAGCGCCTGTCTGCCACCGACGACCACGACGACGAACCCGAGCAACTGGCGCCATTGCGCAAGTCACGGGAGCGCCAGGAGCCGGGGATACGCGCCGAAGCCCTCCACGACCTGGACGACGACCCGCTGCAACTGGACTGGCGCAAACGCCGCTCGCCCTGGGGCCGACGCTTGTTGTGGGGCCTGTTGATACTGCTCGCCAGCGCGGCCTTGGGCGGCCAGTACATCGCCTACCATTTCGAAGAACTGGCCCGCCAGGACCAGTACCGGCCGTGGTTCCTGCAAATCTGTCCGACCATCGGCTGCGAAGTACCGTCCAAGGTCGACATCGCCAAGATCAAGAGCAGCAACCTGGTGGTGCGCAGCCATCCGGAGTTCAGCGGAGCCCTGGTGGTGGACGCGATCATCTACAACCGTGCGCCCTTCTCCCAACCTTTTCCGTTGCTGGAGTTGCGCTTTGCCGACCTCAACGGACACCTGATCGCCAGCCGTCGCTTCAAGCCCGGCGAGTACCTGGGTGGCGACCTCGAGGACCGCGGCGAAATGCCGCCCCAGACGCCCATTCACATCGCGCTGGATATCCTGGACCCTGGCCCCAAAGCGGTAAACTACAGTCTGAGCTTCCATTCCCCCGAATGAAGCCGGCCAGGGTCGGCCAATTGACGGCAGCTTTCTGACTGACCCCACCCAGACCAAACCGCTGGCGATAACAAAATAGCTGTTCAGATTTTATCCAATTCGATCTTTATCCAGTCATCGAGAGCGGGTATCATGCCAACCCTTTTTCGAAGTCTCATGATCCGGCCCCACTTCAGGGAAGTCCTATGTCGGCGGTACGCATCGGCCCATATACATTGCAGAACGGCCTGATTCTCGCCCCTATGGCGGGGGTCACCGACCAGCCCTTTCGTCAGTTGTGCAAGCGACTGGGTGCAGGATTGGTGGTTTCGGAAATGGTCACCAGCGACATGAGTTTGTGGAACACCCGCAAATCGCGTCTGCGCATGATCCACGAAGGAGATCCCGAGCCCCGCTCGGTACAGATCGCCGGTGGCGACGCACAGATGCTGGCGGAGGCGGCCCGGGCGAATGTCGAGCTGGGGGCGCAGATCATCGACATCAACATGGGCTGCCCGGCGAAGAAGGTCTGCAACAAGGCCGCAGGCTCGGCGCTGTTGAAAGATGAAGCGCTGGTCACCGAGATCCTGCAGGCGGTCGTCGCCGCAGTGGATGTGCCGGTGACCCTGAAGATACGCACCGGCTGGGACCGGGAGAACAAGAATGGCCTGGTGGTGGCGAAGATCGCCGAACAGGCGGGCATCACGGCGCTGGCGGTCCATGGCCGCACCCGTGCCGACCTGTACACCGGCGAAGCCGAGTACGACACCATCGCCGCGATCAAGCAGGCGGTGTCGATTCCGGTGTTTGCCAATGGCGACGTCGATTCGCCCGAGAAGGCCCGGTACGTGCTGGACGCGACCGGGGCCGATGGCCTGTTGATTGGCCGGGCCGCACAGGGGCGGCCATGGATTTTTCGTGAGATCGAACACTTCCTGCGCACGGGCGAAAAGCTCGCGCCGCCGCAGTTGTCCGAGGTGGAACGTATTCTGCTAGAGCATCTGGCCGCGCTACATGCCTTCTACGGAGAAGTCATGGGTGTACGCATTGCTCGCAAGCATGTGGGCTGGTATCTCGCAACCCTGCCGGGCGCCAGGGAGTTTCGCGCCCGTTTCAATCGTTTGGATGGTACGCAAGCACAATGCGCCGACGTTCAGGCGTTCTTCGCTGAGCGTTACAAGAGCCTGACAGGGGACGAAGGGGTGGCCGCATGACGATGATGACCGAGACTTTAGTGAGTGGAACAACACCCGTGAGCGACAACGTGAATTTGAAACAGCACCTCAATACGCCCAGCGAAGAAGGCCAGACCCTTCGCGGGAGTGTCGAGAAGGCGCTGCACAATTATTTCGCCCACCTTGAGGGCGCTGCCGTCACGGATGTGTACAACCTGGTGCTTTCCGAAGTCGAGGCGCCTCTGCTCGAAAGCGTGATGAACTACGTCAAGGGCAACCAGACCAAAGCCAGTGAGCTGCTGGGCCTGAACCGCGGCACCCTGCGCAAGAAACTCAAGCAGTACGATCTGCTGTAAGCATTCAATCAAACCAGAAAGGCGCCCGCGTAAAAAACGGTCGCCTTTTTTGCTGACTTCCCTTGCTTTTGATGGAAATTGAAATGACCGACCAGACCACCCGCCTGCCGATCCGCCGCGCCTTGATCAGCGTCTCCGACAAGACCGGGATCCTCGAATTCGCCCGCGAGCTGCAACAGCTGGGCGTCGAGATTCTCTCCACCGGCGGGACCTTCAAGCTGCTGCAGGACAACGGCGTCGCCGCAGTGGAAGTCGCGGACTACACCGGTTTTGCAGAAATGATGGACGGTCGGGTCAAGACCCTGCACCCGAAAATCCACGGCGGGATCCTGGGCCGTCGCGGCATCGACGACGCCATCATGAACGAACACGGCATCAAGCCGATCGACCTGGTAGCGGTCAACCTCTACCCGTTCGAAGCCACCATCAACAAGCCCGGCTGCGACCTGCCGACCGCCATCGAGAACATCGACATCGGCGGCCCGACCATGGTCCGCTCGGCGGCCAAGAACCACAAGGACGTGACCATCGTGGTCAACGCCAGCGACTACGCCAGCGTATTGGAAAACCTCAAGGCCGGTGGCCTGACCTACGCCCAGCGTTTCGACCTGATGCTCAAGGCCTTCGAACACACCGCCGCCTACGACGGCATGATCGCCAACTACATGGGCACCGTGAACCAGGCCGCTGAAACCCTGTCGACCGAAGGCCGCAGCGAATTCCCGCGCACCTTCAACACCCAGTTCGTCAAGGCCCAGGAAATGCGCTACGGCGAGAACCCGCACCAGAGCGCGGCGTTCTACGTGGAAGCCAAGCCCGCCGAAGTCGGCATTGCCACCGCCACCCAGCTGCAAGGCAAGGAGCTGTCGTTCAACAACGTGGCCGACACCGACGCCGCGCTGGAATGCGTGAAGAGCTTCGTCAAGCCCGCCTGCGTGATCGTCAAGCACGCCAACCCGTGCGGCGTGGCCGTAAGCCCGGACGCCGAGGGCGGTATCCGCCAGGCCTACGAACTGGCCTACGCCACCGATACCGAATCGGCTTTCGGCGGCATCATCGCCTTCAACCGTGAACTGGACGCCGCGACCGCCAAGGCCATCGTCGAGCGTCAGTTCGTCGAAGTGATCATCGCCCCTTCGGTCACCGAAGAAGCCCGCGCCATCGTTGCCGCCAAGGCCAACGTCCGCCTGCTGGCCTGCGGCCAATGGTCGGCCGACCGTGCGCCGGCCTGGGACTACAAGCGCGTCAATGGCGGCCTGCTGGTCCAGAGCCGCGACATTGGCATGATCGGCAGCGAAGACCTGAAAGTGGTGACCAAGCGCGCCCCGAGCGAGCAGGAAATCAACGACCTGATCTTCGCCTGGAAAGTCGCCAAGTACGTAAAATCCAACGCCATCGTCTACGCCAAGAACCGCCAGACCATCGGTGTCGGCGCAGGCCAGATGAGCCGTGTGAACTCGGCCCGCATCGCCGCCATCAAGGCTGAACACGCCGGCTTGCAGGTACAGGGCGCGGTCATGGCCTCCGATGCATTCTTCCCGTTCCGCGACGGCATCGACAACGCGGCGAAGGTCGGCATCACCGCCGTGATCCAGCCGGGTGGTTCGATGCGTGACAATGAAGTGATTGCGGCTGCCGATGAGGCCGGCATCGCAATGGTCTTTACGGGCATGCGTCACTTCCGTCACTGATACACCGACCCACTGTGGGAGCTGGGTTGGTGTGGGAGCAAGGCTCTGTGGGAGCAAGGCTTGCCCGCGATGCAGGCAACTCGGTCCATCAGGCAAACCGAGTTGATGCTATCGCGGGCAAGCCTTGCTCCCACACAAGCCCAGCTCCCACACAAGCTCGCTCCCACAGAAAGGCAGCTTTAGCGCTGCATCCAGAATCAGCGTCATCCGAGGTTTTTGAAATGAATGTTTTGATCATTGGCAGCGGTGGCCGCGAACACGCCCTGGCCTGGAAAGTAGCCCAGGATCCACGTGTGCAGAAGGTTTTCGTGGCACCGGGCAATGCCGGCACCGCCATCGAAGCCAAATGCGAAAACGTCGCCATCGACGTGCTGGCCCTGGAGCAACTGGCCGACTTCGCCGAGAAGAACGTCTCGCTGACCATCGTCGGCCCGGAAGTGCCGCTGGTCGCCGGCGTGGTCGATCTGTTCCGCGCCCGTGGCCTGGACTGCTTCGGCCCGACTGCCGGTGCCGCGCAGCTGGAAGGCTCGAAAGCGTTCACCAAGGATTTCCTGGCGCGTCACAAGATCCCGACCGCCGACTACCAGAACTTCACCGAAATCGAACCGGCCCTGGCGTACCTGCGCGAGAAAGGCGCACCGATCGTGATCAAGGCCGACGGCCTCGCGGCCGGTAAAGGCGTGATCGTTGCCATGACCCTGGCCGAAGCCGAAGACGCCGTGCGCGACATGCTCGCCGGCAATGCCTTCGGTGACGCCGGTTCCCGCGTGGTGATCGAAGAGTTCCTCGACGGCGAGGAAGCCAGCTTCATCGTCATGGTCGATGGCAAGAACGTCCTGCCAATGGCCACCAGCCAGGACCACAAGCGTGTCGGCGACGGCGACAGCGGCCCGAACACCGGCGGCATGGGCGCCTACTCCCCGGCCCCGGTGGTGACTGCCCAAGTGCACCAGCGCGTCATGGACCTGGTGATCTGGCCGACCGTGCGTGGCATGGCCGAAGAAGGCAACGTCTACACCGGTTTCCTCTATGCCGGCCTGATGATCGACAAGGCTGGTAACCCAAAAGTCATCGAATTCAACTGCCGTTTCGGCGATCCTGAGACTCAGCCGGTAATGCTGCGCCTGCAATCGAGCCTGGTCCTGCTGGTCGAGGCCGCACTGGCCCAGGCACTGGACAAGGTCGAAGCCCAGTGGGATCCGCGCCCAAGCGTCGGTGTCGTATTGGCGGCTGGCGGTTACCCAGGCGACTACGCCAAAGGTAGCGCGATCCAGGGCCTGGACGCCGCAGCCCGCCTGGAAGGCAAGGTCTTCCATGCAGGCACGGCGTTGAAGGATGGGCAAGTGGTCACCGCCGGTGGTCGTGTGCTGTGCGCCACCGCCATGGGCGCCAGTGTCGACGAAGCTCAGCAGCAGGCCTACAAGCTTGCCGCCGAGATCGACTGGGAAGGTTGCTTCTACCGCAAGGACATTGGCTACCGCGCCATTGCCCGCGAGCGTGGCGAAAATCTGGAATAACCCAGCCATTCAGCCAGGCAAGGGTCTACGGCCCTTGCCTGACTGTTCCGGCGCCGCGCATAGTTATAATCTGGCATCAACCTACGAAGGGATTTCGCCGTGCGCTGGCTCAGGATTGCCATAGGCCTTACCGTCACCCTGCTGACGATGCTCTGCATGCTCCCGGCCCAGGCCGCGCCAGGCAGTGGCTGGGCGGTATTGCTCGACGAACAGGGCGACCTCACGCTGAGCGACATCCGTTCTGCCCGCTACACCAATCAATTCAGCCCCATCGACCTGGACCGCCTCAAGGCCGCCGAGCCCGGCGGGGCATTGTGGTTGCGTTTCCGCCTGGCCCCCGACCGGCATGAACAGATCCTGCGCATCTTCGCCCCCGACCTGTCACGCCTGAACCTCTATGTGCTGGACGGCGATGCCCTGGTTGACCAACAAATCAGCGGCAATGCCACGCCGCATACCGAACCGGTGGTACCCAGCAGCGATTTCATGCTGCCCCTTCCACGCAGCGACAAATCGCTGGACGTCTACCTGCGACTGTCCTCGCGCCATGAACTGCGCCCCTACATCACCTTGCAATCGGCAGTCGTGGCTGCGGCCGATCAGAACCAGACGCTGATCTACGGGTTGCTGTTCGGCTGCATCGCCATGCTGGTCCTGCACAACCTCACCCGCTATGCCTACACCCGTTCACGCAGTTGCCTGTGGCTGGCAGCCTGTGAAGGGTTGCTGATGCTCAGCCTGGCGCTGTTGCTGAACCTGGCCGGGCCCTGGCTGCCCGACTGGCCAGCCGTCCAGACGCCCGGGGCCTACCTGGCCTTGCTGCTGACGGCGCCCTGCGGCCTGATGTTCGCCTACCGTTTCTTTGCGCCCCTGGGGCCGCACCCGTTGAATCGGCTGCTGCTGGGGGACATCGTGCTCGTCATGCTGTGCAGCCTGTTGCTGTTGTTCGTCAACACGCTGCCGCTCAATATCATGACCTACGCCCTCGTGGCCCTGGCCGGCCTGAGCATGCTGCTCGTCAGCGCCTGGCACTGGCAAAAGGGCTACCGCCCGGCCCGGCTGTTCGTCGCGGCCATGGTGGTCTTCAACCTGGGCACGTTGATCATCCTTCCGGCACTGCAAGGGCTCACGGAGGTTCCTCCCCAAGGCCTGATCATCACCCTGCTGATCTTCATCTGCATCAGCGGCCTGTTGATGAGTGTCGCCCTGGGCGAGCGCCAGCGCTCGATCAACGAAAGCCGGTTCAGCATCAGCCGCGACCTGGCGGCGAGCAATGCCGAGATCAATGCCAAGGCCGAGTTCCTGGCCAAGATCAGCCACGAGATCCGCACCCCGATGAACGGCGTGCTGGGCATGACCGAGCTGCTGCTGGGTACGCCGCTGTCGGTCAAGCAACGCGACTACGTGCAGACGATCCACAGCGCCGGCAATGAGCTGCTGACCCTGATCAACGAGATCCTCGACATCTCCCGGCTCGAATCCGGGCAGATCGAACTGGACGACGTGCAGTTCGACCTCAATGCCCTGATCGAGGATTGCCTGAGTATCTTCCGTGCCAAGGCCGAACAGCAGAATGTCGAGCTGATCAGCTTCATCCAGCCCCAGGTGCCGCGCGTGATCAGCGGTGACCCTACGCGGCTGCGCCAGGCGCTGCTGAGCCTGCTGGAAAACGCCCTGAAGAAAACCGACGAGGGCGAAGTGCTGATCGTCGTCGCCCTCGACGAGCGCAGCAATCAGCCGCGCCTGCGCATCGCCGTGCAGGACAGCGGGACGCCGATGGACGCCGAAGAGCGCGACACGCTGATGCACGCCGAACTGCACAGCAAGAATTTCCTGTCGGCCACGCGCCTGGGGGGCAACCTGGGCCTGGTCATCGCCCGTCAGTTGATCATCCTGATGCACGGAGAATTCGGTATCAAAAGCGGTAGCAACCAGGGTAGTACCTTGTGGCTGACCTTGCCGCTGGACCCGGATCGCCTCGAACATCCAACTTCCGACCTCGATGGCCCGCTGCAAGGGGCGCGGGTATTGATCGTCGACGACAACGACACCTGCCGCAAAGTACTGGTGCAACAGTGCAGCGCCTGGGGCCTGAACGTCAGTGCGGTGCCATCGGGCAAGGAAGCCCTGGCGCTGCTGCGCACCAAGGCGCACCTGCGCGATTATTTCGACGTGGTGTTGCTGGACCAGAACATGCCGGGCATGACCGGCATGCAACTGGCGGCCAAGATCAAGGAAGACCCGAGCCTGAACCACGACATCCTGTTGATCATGCTCACCGGTATCAGCAACGCGCCGAGCAAGATCGTGGCGCGCAACAGCGGGGTCAAGCGCATCCTCGCCAAACCGGTGGCCGGTTATACCCTCAAGACCACCCTGGCGGACGAGCTGAACCAGCGCAACCGGGGCCAGGCAACGAATGTGCAGGTAAACGCCGGCCCTCCCATTCCGGTGAAGGTGCCGAGCGATTTCCGCATCCTGGTGGCCGAGGACAACAGCATCTCCACCAAGGTCATCCGCGGCATGCTCGGCAAGCTCAACCTGCAACCCGACACCGCCAGCAACGGCGAAGAAGCCCTCAAGGCCATGAAGGAGCAGCGTTACGACCTGGTCCTGATGGACTGCGAAATGCCGATCCTCGATGGGTTTTCCGCCACCCAGCAATTGCGTGCCTGGGAAATGGGTAACCAGCGCACCCGCACCCCCGTGGTGGCGCTCACCGCGCACATCCTGGCCGAGCACAAGGAACGCGCCCGCCAGGCCGGGATGGACGGTCACATGGCCAAGCCGGTGGAGCTGTCGCAGCTGCGTGAGCTGATCGAACACTGGGTGGCCCAGCGCGATCAGCAAAAACCGACTGCATCGACTTATTGAACCGATCCAAGCCTGCGAGCAAACACGCTTCAGAGTTCCAGGGCACTGAGGTAGGTGGACGCTTGGGACAGCACTGAACGTTTTACCTTTTCCCTGAAGGTGGCGTAGTACAGCGTATTGAAGTTGATGACGGTCATTTGCTCGACGCTGTTGCGCACCCAGTCGCCTCGCTCGATGAACAAGAATCGAGACGCCTGTCGACGCAGCTGGAACTGGCAGTGATAAACGCCCATTTCAATTCGATGGGTGCCGTTCGGCACACAGGGCATCATCTGGAAAATGCCTGTGTCGCGCGACAGGCTGGTTGATTCGAACAGCTCTAGCGCTTTGGGATTGCTCTCCAATGCCACCAACGCACCACTGGCCGGGGCGTGAAAAGCTTCGCCAAGACGAGCCTCGATATGTTGTGTCGCTCCCACCCCCATCGGACCTTCAATGGTCGACAGCGTCTGCGGGCGCGGTACGTCCCAGCCCAGGAATCTGAGCTGGCTGCAGAAATAGTCGAACCAGTGACCGGACAACCCGTCGCGATAGGCTGACCAGGTGGCCCGTTGCGCATACATCGTGCTCAAGTACACATCTTCCCGATGGGACGCAGGTAGACCGGCGGCGAACGAAACGACACTGCCGCCAACGACTGCGGCAGATGGAATCGGCCCCCTCATCTGCAGACCTCTTCGGCAGGAAGAACACCTGAATCATCGATAGCCTTGGTGATATCGACAATGTTGTCACCCACGGCAGCCGCGACCTTACGGGCGATAACCTCACGGGCAGGCGCGAACAATGTTTCGCTCAGTTGCGTGCGGAAATAACGTGCCGTCACACAACCGTCGATGTCTTTGCCATCAAAGCACTGCCTCCAAGGATTGGCCTCGATCACTTTCGCTGTGTTGAATTGCAAATAGACACCAGCCATCGAAACAGGGCTTTGCGCCACGATCACCAGCAAGCGCACGGGGCTGGAAGATGACGGGCTCTGTGCCGCGTCAGGCTCGTATTGTTTTTGCACATGCTTGCGCACAATCCCCATCGCAGGCAGCGAGCCGGGTAACGCTGCGATACGCTCCATCACCGCCATGATCCGCTGTTGCTGATCCACCTGATCATCCAAGGGGATGGCCGCCACCCACTCCAATGGCGAATGGGTATCTTCTTTTTGCGGCTGCAGATCCTTTCGCCTTTTGGCAGCTGATATCCAGGCGACACTCAAGACCTCCAAATAAGTGGCGTACCAATCAACCGCAGGTGCACGCTGCAGACTCTTATCAGCAACCAGTTGTGCGAGCAAGACCGAATTCATCAGGTCGTCAACTTCCGTGCGCCGTAGTGCGCAGGGCGCTAAAACAATCGCCGCAGCGTTAACAAAAACCGAATATTCCTTATCCATACCTGACTCCTTCTAAAAAAAGGCAACCGATAGTCGATTGCCTCATTGAAACAGAACTTAGATTTCGTACTCTTCGATCTTGCTTACGGCATGATTACCCAGCCGCCCAATAATGATATCTCGAGTTCGCTCGACAACACTTGGAACTTTTCGAAAAACCGACTCGCCTTTATATAACTTCACTTCGCGGCTATTCCAATCCGCAAACAAGACCTGGGTTGCGCTGTTGCGCCGGATAAAGCGCACGGTGCCAAGCATCATGCTGACTTCACCGTCAATTTCGACACAGGTACCCGCTGCCATTCCGCCTACCCCATGTTCCAGCAGGTTTCGCTCAAAAAGGGTCAGGGTCTCTTCCTTCTTCTGCAAGGCAGTGATTGCACTGTCGACGACCCTCAACAGCAACGCCGAAGTCGCGCTTCCGAGGGCAATACCCGACACTACGGAGGCGAGGATGTCCAACACCAGCTTGTCCATCCGCACGGTGTTACCGCCGACGCTCAGGTCATCATAGAAGCGCTGCGTAGCGACCCAACCGGCGTTCGTCATGACTTCAACAAACTTGTAGTACCACTCTCGTCCTTGGGATTCGAGAGGGTATTGCCTGTTGGCGACCAGGGAAGCAAAGAGAAAAGCATGCTGCGCATCCTCTTGATGCTGGGGAGAAAGACCACCGGCGAACGCCAGGATGCCTTCACCGACAACCGATCCCTTCGCCGGTGGCTCAACATCGCCCACATACAACGAACGAGGACTGACATCAGGGTAAATATCATAACTTTCCAACCGCGCCACACAGGCGGCTACAGCGCTATCACACATTTCAAAACTCATCACTTACTCCTTAAATTATTAAGCAAGCCACTCCATGACTTGCAGCCCCACATTAATCAACCGAACCAGACTCAACAACTCTCTACTTGTAACTTCAAAATAAAACCGCCCATTAACAGCCATCAAATAAAGTCAAAAAAACGCTCGAATAAAACACCACCCTTTCCACTTCAACCAATCAAATGCCGACAGTCGATTCAGAGGCTGATAGACTCCGGCGATGTCTTTCGCAATGAGTCTGAACCATGCTCCACGTGCTATTCAGCGTGTACCTCAAGATGCTGGTGCTCTATAGCCCCTTCTTCGTGCTGTCGTGTTTTATCGGGCTGACTCGCGGCTATTCGCGCAAGGAACAACGCCGCCTGGCCTGGAAAGTCGCGACCGCGACGCTGGTCTCCAGCGTGTTGCTCTATTTGTTCGGGCGGGTGATTTTCAGCGTGTTCGGCATCACCGTGGACGCCTTCCGTATCGGCGCCGGCAGTGTGCTGTTCATTTCGGCACTGGGCATGGCCCAGGGCAAGTCGGCCGTACAGACCGACAACGTGCAGCAGGACGTGACCATCGTCCCGCTGACCATTCCATTGACCGTCGGCCCCGGCACCATCGGTGCCCTGCTGGTGATGGGCGTGAGCCAGCCGCACTGGGACGACAAACTCATGGCCATCATCAGCATCGCCCTGGCGAGCTTCACCGTCGGCGTCGTGCTCTACCTGTCCAGCCGTATCGAACGGATCCTGGGCGACCAGGGCTTGCAGATCGTCAGCCGCCTGATGGGGTTGTTTGTCTGCGCCTTGGCGGCGCAGATTATTTTTACCGGGGTGAAGGGCTACCTGGTGCCCTGAAGGGGGACCACCTGGCCTTCGACCGGCGCCGGCGCCAGCAGCTCTTTCAGGGTTGCACTGCCAACCCCACCCAGGTCCCGTAGCCGTGCCACGAATGTCGACACCGGGCGGGCATGCGCAGCGTTGAAGCCCAGGCATATTTCACCGCGCAAGAGCGGGTCGGCGGAACACACATCACGCAGGATCAGGCAGTGTTCACTGTCCGGATCGACAATGACCAGATGCGCCTGGACGATCTCGAACACGAGTTTTCCAGGCTCATCGAATGCCCAGATCAATGTGCTTGCCATGGCGGGTGGTTCATCCAGGGCATGTCGACAGTCGACAATGACCGAGTCCAGTTTCAGCCACTCCTTCTTCGTCAAATGACACGTCACCGCGCCCTGGCCCAAGCGCAGAATCAACGTATTGACCTCATCGGGGATCAGCGGCAGGAGATCGCGGCCGACCTTCGCCCCTTCGACGACCAGCACCTGGGCGTTGCGCTGGACATAATCGAACGGCCCGATGCTGCGCTTGTCGGGATAGATGAGCACCCGCCCATCCTGATGCTTGTGCAGCAGCACGTTGACCTGAGCCTGAGTGCCGAGCAGGGTAAAGTTCCTGGGCAGGTTCTTGCCGGTCACCCGCAGCAGCCGGGCACTTTGCACGTCATACCATTGCAGGCTCCCAGGCTCGGATTCCACCGACACGAACTCGGTATGCTGCGCTTGCTCCAGCAACCGCTGGAGAGCTTCGATCAGGTGTTCGCCCTGGGCGCTCACCCAGTCGTGATTGACCCCAGTGATGGTCCCCGCTTCCTGATGACGCAGCGCCAGCGACAGGCCGTCCACGCTTATCCCGCGCAAGCCGCTGCCTTCGAGCGTGACATCGGCGAAGCGCCAGCTCGCCCACTCCCGCTGATACGTCGGCAGGCTGTCGCCCGCCAGCAATTGCGAGCCGGCGCCGAAAGCCTGGTCAAGCCGCTGCGGGTCGAAGAATGCCTGGCTCAATACTTCACCACTCGACCGATCGAACAGCCAGACCGACTGATTATCGGGCGTCATGCCGAGCAAGCGAACTTCCTTGTCGAGTCCCGGATCGCACAACAGCAAGCGGTTATTCACGTACCAGGCACACAGGTTGCCGTCACCAGCGACATTGCGCAGACCGGCAATGGCAAAATCCCTGCCCGGGTAACGCTTGGCCAACGGCTCAAGCGCCTGCCACCACCGACTACGCCCCTTGAGCCACTGTTCGCTCACGCCGGCAAACTGCAACGTTTCTTGCGCGCCCAGGTTGAAAAACAGCCCGTTTTCATCGAGCGCCACATACCCCCCGTCGACGGCCAGGATCTGCTTGAGCCCCTCCGGCTGCACCCATTGCCGGGTCCATTGCGCCTTGCCGTCGTTCACGTTGCGTTGCAGTCGGCAGAGCGTCTGGTTGGCGGTGACTCGCTGGTAAACGAAGAACACCTCGCTGTCGTCGGCCATGGGCAATAGCATCAGCCCGTCCAGGTTCTTGATCGAGTCATCCCAGCCACGGAAATGATGCCTGGCGGGTGGCGCCAGGATCAGACGTCGATCGCTGCGGCGTACCCATGCCAGGTCTCGGGAATCGGGCGCAATCGTCCAGCAGATCGAAACGTACGAAGCCGGCTGCCAATCGACGGTCGTCGCCCCGTTATGCGAAGGCCCGAGGGGCAGCCGCAGAAAGTCGCCCAGTACGGACGACCACCCGGCCAGGGTATCGCTGGTCAACAGCAGCGCCTGCAGTTGCGGCGCCGTGTCGTAGGTGACGGAACTCAACAGCAATTGGCTGTCATGAATCAGGTAGCGATATTGCCGGACGGTTTGGTTGTCGAGGACGTATTCCTGCACGACATGAATCACCCCTTGCGCATCCGCTTCCAGGCTGCGAATCGTGCTTTGCCCCTCTTGAAGCAGTAACAGGTAGCGACACTTGAGCAAACCCGTGGCGCAATCCGTCTGCCAGATCTGGAACCCGTCGGGATCGTAGAAATAGGCGGACTCACCCATGACGACCGACAGCTGCGGCTCACCGAGCACGGCCAGGTCGTCACGAATGTAGAGAAAGCGGTCCTCGCCCGCGTCATACCAGGCCGTGGTGTAGCGCGGTTGCCGGGGATCCTCGAACGGGATCAGATAGTGATGGACCGGCGTATACGGCAGCGCCAATCGATGCTCGCGCGCCAGGCCCTTGTAGTGGTCAAGCAGCGCCTGTTCATCGAGCCCTTCCGGCGCCGTCTGTTCGAGGATATCCAGCTGGCGTTTACCCTGGGGGACTCTGAACAGCTGGTCGGCCGTGCGAATCAGCACCTCCTGCTGGCCGACACGGCTCACATGAACGGTGCCGATGTACAGCTCGCCGGAAGGCTCGATCCGGATATCCCGGTCATTGGCCCAGGAGGCCTGCAACACCCAGCGGCAATACATGAGGTTCGGTGAGACAAGGCTGATATCGACCCCGGGATTGAGCGTCACGGTACAACGCGAGTCGGCCCCTCGGAGCCAATAGGACAACTTGCCTTGCCAGGCTTCCGGCATCACGGGAACCACCAGTGTCCGCTCTACTGCATCCAGGTACACCCGGATGACCGTTTCGCCGTACACCGGACTCAGGCGATTGAGAATGTAGTCGGACGGAAACGAATAGAACGAGAACAAAAACAGCCAGGTCCCGTCCGCTTGCCTTTTCTCCAGCCGCCGGGCCGTGTCGAAGCCGCGATCATGCCGCCAGCGGGCAAAGGGCAGCGCCTTGTATTCATAGCCGTAAGTGGTTTGCGGCGTGCAGGGCAGCACGATGGGTTGTCCTGCCGGCGGGACGAATCCGATCCGTCCAGGCAGCCCCAGTTCTCGACGGATGTCGATCGCCCGCGCCTCATCGGGATCGAAGCCCGGCACACCGAAATGATCATGCAGGGGATACAGCTTTGGACTGTCGAGCTGCAACGTCCCCTCCTCCAGGTCAATGCTTCTGACGATCAGTGAAGGCCGTGCCACCCACGCGGCCAGCGTGTGATCGTAGCAGTAGCCGTCACCACGATAGGCCTGCTCCAGCTCATCGAAAAACTGACCGACGTCCCGCGCCTGCTGCGCGATGCTGGCGAATCCCTGGGCCAGGGCGGCCACCCCGACCGCCACCCCACCAAGAATCACACCCGCACCGCCGAGCACCGCCGCGGCGGTCGACGCCCCGGCCAACCCCGCGCCAACACCGCCCGCCGTCAAGGCCAGGCTGGCAGAGTCGAATGTCAGCTGGGTACCGAACTGCGCTTTCTCGATGCCGGTTTGCGCCGTCTTCAGTTGATAGATATCAAAGCCGACATTGGCCAGCCCCAACACCGCGCCGACGCCCTCGTTAGCCGCATGCCCCAGCGCCTGGCCAACGACCGGCGCACACGTGCGGGCAATGAGCCGTTCTTCCGCCAGGGCGGTGCGGGCCAACTGCACCAACCCCGTCACGTCCATGACATTGCCGTGCACCAACTGCGCATAGTTGACGTAGGCATGCAGGCGCACGGCGGTGGTCAACGTTCGGTCATCCCCTTCGCGCCCGCGCAAGGCGTTCATCAAGGCCTGGATGGTGAAGCCAGCGTTTAGGGTATGGACGCTGCCGGCCTCGGTCGGATCCACGACACCACCGCTCTGCACAGGTTGGCGCGCCAGGGTCGAAAACTGTTCCGACAGCCAGTTCTTGATGCGTAACAGGCGATGATCGTCACTGAGCACCCAGACCTGCTGTTGCGGTTGCGCGGGATCGATCAGGCTCACTCGGTATTGGCCTTCGGGCGTGATCTCCAGCGTATCGAACAAGGGCACCAGCGGCGTCGGCGAGTCATTCAGCGCCTGCAAATCGACCGTTGCCTGGGCGATCTGCTGTCCCCACCAATGGCTGTCCAGCGCCAGCAAGCTACTGCCCAGGTGCGAATTGTCGACCAGGGACCTTCCGTAGGCACGGTTCAGGCGCTGGCGAATCGCAAGTGCCGGTTTTCCTGGCAAAGGATCGGGCTTGAGCAGGTGCTCCACCGTGAATCCGTCAGAAAGCTCCAAGGCCGAGATCTTGGCGCTGTGCAGGTCGATCAGATCGAATTGCGGTCGCGCTTCAGAACCATAGGCAGCGTAATAGCGGGCCATGCCCTCGGTCTGGAAAAAGTGCTCCAGCGCACGTTGCAGCCCGTCCGGATGGTCGAATTTGCACAGGCCAAAGTTCGGGTCGAAAAAATGATAGGTGGCGCGTTCCCCGCTGACGGTCTTGGCCACCAGCATCGAATGGTTGTCCGAGTTGAGCATCAGCGTACGGGGGGCGGCGTGTCTTTCGAGTGCGGCCGTGACCTGATCCAGGTCGGCCTGGCCAAGCCGCGTGCCAACGTCACCCAGCGACACGTCTCGCAGGGCTTCCAGGGTTTGCAGAAAGGCCTGGGAGTCGGCTTGCCCGGGTTCGAGCACCGTCAGGAAGAAACGCTCGCGCAACTGCCCGGAGGCTACATCGCCCTGGGCCAGCGCCGCGCTCATCGCCAGCGCCAACGGATAGCAACGCCCACCAATCGTCTCGCCATCGCTGCCGAGCAGCAAATCCTGGGGGACCATCTGGACGCCGTTGTGACCGAAGCCATCCAGCACCTGCGCGGAGCGTTCAACGATCTGGACACGATGTTCAAGGGTCGCCGCTTTCTGGATCCGTGCAACATGGCGGCCCCACTGGAACAGCGTTCGCGCCTCTTTCAAGGCCGCTTTCTTCAGGTCCAGCGTGCTGTCGGACGGCATCGGCGCATACGCCGGATCGCTCGACAGGCCGTCCATGAATCCGGCCGCCTTGCGCTTGAACAATTGCCGCTCGATGACTGCATAACGGCCGGACACGCCCTGCTCGGCAACGCTGTTGGCCAGGTTCTCCAGCTCACTGGTGGCCGCGTTGAAACGCTGGTTATCCAGCGCATCCAAGCCTAGCAGCAGGCCCAGCGACACCCTTTGCAAAGGGCTGGCTTCGATGAGACGGCGGGCGCCACTGGCGATATCGATCAGCACTTCATCGATCCCCAGGTTTTGCATCCTTGCATCGCTCAGGAATACCGGAACCAGCGCATCGGCAGCCTGATGCCGGATACGCTGGCGATCATCGAAACTCAGCGGCAGTGGTTTCTCGAAGCGGATTTCACCGTCATGCCCCTGGCTCATCGCCTCGATGAACGGCTCGCCGAGCCCCTCGACCAATTGCTCCAGCACATCGGTCAGCAGCACCGCTCGCCCTTCGATCAGCGGCCAGCCCTGTTGGAACTCGATGGTCGAGTGCTTGAGCAACTGCGCCATATCACCGCTGTAGCGCGTGGAGTACAGCCCCTCACGCCAACTCGTCTGTTCGTTGCTGACCCATTTCTCGTGATCGGTCTCATTTTCTTTCCAGGAGTGATCCTGCTCCTCTTCGGTGGCACCGTTCACCGTCCCATTGGGCGCAATGGCCGCCTCTTTGCTCAGGCTCTCGGCAATGGCGGCGCCCAAGTGCGCTTTCGCATAGTCGACCATGCCATCGCGCATGGCGCCGGGCCCCGTCAGGTAGATGGTGCCCTCGCTTTCGAACCGAATACCATCGCCAAAGTGGGTCGCGATGGCCGTAATCAGCGCTATCGCTCTCGGCACGTCTTCCATCGACAGTCCAGTCAGCGGTCCATTGGTTTTTTCGAACACTTCCTCCACCAGCCTCAACATGCCAGCAACATCACTCAACGCAATATCGCGCTGAGCGGCCAACCGGGTCGAAGCATCGATCAACGCGTAGTTGGCGCGCAAACGCTCGATCACACTGTTGAGAACCGCACAGCCCGGATGGGCCATCAGAAACGCATTGGATAACGATTGCTGCATGGCCAAGGCCCGCAGCGCGAAGGGACGCGCAAGCCGATCCGCCGGTTGCGCGAAGACCTCGCTCAGGCTTGGCCGGCTTTGCGCGAAGGCTTGCAGCGCTGGAAAATACTCGGCGCCAATGTGTGTGTAATGGCTGGAAGAGGCTTGGCGACCCGGCATCCATTCGGGGTTGTTGTTCAGCAGCAGTTGCAGGACTCCAAGGCGGGCATTACGGTCAAAACCGCTGATATCAACAGCGCCGAGGGTTTGCGACAACGGCGGAAGGTGGTCGACATCGGTATAGCTACCGCCTTCGGCATACAGGACCTCGGCGCGCACAACATCAGACGCCGCCGCCATATTGCCGCGCAAACACATCTCCCGCTCATAGACATCCTGCAACTGCAACGAAACGTCCCCTGTCGCGATGTCACGCAACTTGAAACCGTCCATATCCAAGACACTGCGACGATTGTCTTCCAACTGTTTGCGCAGTACTTGCACATCCTGGCCGTAGGCGCGGGACAATAAATCCATTCGGGCCTCGTCGGCTGACCCTCCGCCCACCACTGCCGCACTGATATGTGCATGCATCTGTTGTTTCAGAACAATGGTCCGCTCGTTGTATAAGCCGCCCAATTCAACTTCGGAGATACGCTCATCAACCCCTTGTAGAAAAACATCGGTCTTGGCGGCTTCGACAATCAACCTGTTGGTTTGCCAGGCCAGTAGCGCATCGCTGTCATACCAGAGATTCAGGCTATAACCCTGCCTGGCCAACACTTCTTTCCACACATTTAGATAGTCGCGCTGAATGTTGCCAAGCCCGCCGCCGAGCCAGACAAAGTGCAACGTCTTGGGCACCTCCGTTGGCACTCGCTTCATCTGTTCGGTGCTGAACTGAAGGCGTGCTTCATGACGTTCGACTTTGTCATAGATTCGCGGCAGATCCATCGCTGTCTCGCCAGGGCCGGACGTACGCCCCTCCAGGCTGCGCTTCACCCTGCGGCTGCCCAGGACCTGGGCGAGCGTCTGTTTCAAGAGCCCCAGCGGCTCGAGCAGCCTGTGGGAATCCGGCATACCGATACAGGCAAAGTAATAACGGATGACCGCGTCATATTGTTCATTGTTTTTGTAGGGCAGCAATGCCCTTTCGAGGTCGGCCAGTTTGAAAAGGCTGATGAATCCGAGCGCACCATCACGCGTCTGGACGTTTGCTTCCTGCATAAAAAAGACACTCCCGGCCTGTCCGCTAGAAAAAGAACAGGCATATAAAAGCATTGTCGCCAGAAGGTGCTCTGGCGAACGTTCATTCCATTGATATTTTTTAACTTGGCGACAACTAAAGCCTATGCCAAGCACTGACAAGCGCACACCGGAAACTTATCAGGCGCGCAAACTAACGCTTAGCACCCGGCAGTTCAAACGGGAAGGCTTTCAATGCATTACAAAGGAGGATCAAGACAACAAATTGCTCTTTCATTTAACAGGCGAAAAACAAGACGAAAGAAACGAAAACGGGGCCAGAGATTGCTCTCGCTGGGCTGCGAGCAGGAGCTGTGCAGGAGCTGTCGAGTGCAACGAGGCTGCGATCTTTCCCCAGCCACTTGAGTCTCAAGCGAAAGATCAAAAGATCGCAGCCTTCGGCAGCTCCTACGCCCAGCGGGAGCAAGCTCCCTCGCCACAATGGAACTGTGTTGCGACTCAGGCCGGCTTGAGCCCATACCAGCGTGGCGTATACACCCAGTTTCCACCCGATGCGCGCGGGAACACACAGGTCGTGGAGGAGCCGATCAGGACCATGGTGCGCATATCCACCTGCTCGGCCGTGAGTTGCCCCAACGTGGTGACACGCAGGGTCTGGCCCGGACGACCGATGTCACGCCCCAACACCACCGGCGTCTCCGGCGTGCGGTGCTGGCCGACGATCTCCAGCGCACGCCCCAATTGCCACGGCCGCGCACGGGAAATCGGGTTGTAGAAAGCCAACGCCAGGTCGGCTTCGGCCGCCAGATCCAGGCGCTTCTCGATGATCGACCATGGCTTGAGATTGTCCGACAGCGACATCACGCAGAAGTCATGCCCCAACGGCGCACCGGCCTGGGCGGCGGTGGCGAGGGAGGCGGACACACCGGGCAGGATCTCCAGGTCAACCTGATGCCAGGCCGGATCGCTGGACTCGTGCAACGCTTCAAGCACCGCCGCCGCCATGGCGAATACACCCGGGTCGCCGGACGACACCACGATCACCGAACGGCCTTGCGCAGCCAATTCAAAGGCGTGTCGCGCACGCTGCATTTCTTCGCGGTTGTCGGTGCAGTGCAGCACTTGATCGTCGCGAAACGGGCCGGCCATGCGCACATAGGTTTCGTAGCCGAGCACATCGGTGGCCCGCGCCAGTTCGGCTTTCACCGCCGGCACCATCAGTTCGGCCGCGCCCGGCCCCAGGCCGATCACCGCCAGGCGTCCGCGCGGGCGACCGATTTGGGCCACCTCCAAGGGTTGCGCGGCAACGGCGATGGCCAGGTTGTCAGTCGCCGAAAGGATGTTCACCGCCGGCACCGAACTGCGTGCCAAGGTGGCGGCATCGCCGGTCATCACCACAAAGCGCAGCGCCACCCCGAGTTCCAGCGCCGCTTCACGCAAGGCCACACTGGCCATCAGCGTATCCGCCGCCACCAGGCACGCCAGGCTCTGAAGCGCTACTTTCGCTTGCTGCAAAGCGGCACGAATGGCACCCGGCAGATCAGCCACCTCGGCGCTCACCACCACCGCGACACTGCGCGGATAAATCAACAGTTCGTGAGTGCTCGCGTCACGCTCCGCATGGCCGACGTGGATCGTGCGCCGCGCCTGCGGGTCTTGCGGCAACTGCGCCTGATCCAGCCATGGCGCCGCGCCTTCGATGCGCACCGGTTCACCGGCCAACAGGTCGGAGACGAAGCGCTTGCCCTGCTCCAGGTCGCCGAGGCTGTAGCCGCTTGGCGGATTGAGCAGGCAGGTGCCGAAACGCAATTCGCCGCTGGTGGTGATCGCCGGCGCCACTTGCAGCGTTGCCGCGATGTCCCGGGCCATGACGTTGACCCCGCCCAGACCGCCCAGCAGCGGCACCACGGCGCTGCCATCCTCGGCCACCGCCAGTACCGGCGGCTCGGCGCCTTTTTCCAGCAACAGCGGCGCCAGGGTGCGGATGACGATGCCGGCCGCGCACAGGGCGATGATCGGTGTGTTCAGTTGGTAGAGCTCGCGCAACGTCGCGCCGAACTCGAGGTATTGGCGATCCACGCCCTCGACCCTTGCGGCCAGGCCGTGGATCAAGGCATCGGGATAGCGTTGCTGGATCCGCCGGGCCGTGGCGAGGCTGCCCGGGCCGAGGATGACGATGGCCGGCGCGGTAGAAGTCATCAACCCTGCCACCGTTCGCCCGGGACAATGATCAGCGAGAAGTACGGCGAAGACATCGGCTCGACTTCATCCAATGGCACGATTTTCTGGTTGGCCATGGTCGCCCGCTCGACGTACAGCGCCCGTGCGTCCATGCCCAATTCCTGCAGCACTTGGCGAACCTTGGGGAAATTGCGCCCCAGCTTCATGATCACCGCCGCATCGGCGTCGGCCAGGCGACGCTTGAGATCGTCGTGGGGCAAGACGCCGGAGAGCACCGACAGGCTCTGGTTGCGATAGACCAGCGGCGCACCGAGCACCGAGGCCCCGCCCAGCATCGAGCACACCCCGGGAATGACCTCGGCCTCATAGTGCTCGGCCAGGCGATCGTGCAGGTACATGTAGGAGCCGTAGAAAAACGGATCGCCCTCGCAGATCACCGCCACATCACGACCGGCATCCAGGTGCACGGCCAACTGTCCGGCGGCGGTGTCGTAGAAGTCGGCGATCACCTGTTCATAGGAAAGCGGCGCCGGCAGCGCTTCGGTGGTGACCGGGTAGACCAGCGGCAGTAAGGTTTGCGCATCCTGCAAATGGGCCTCGATGATGCCGAAGGCGTTGCCCTTCTTGCCCTTGGCCACGAAGTACGCCACCACGGGCGATTCGCGCAGCAGGCGCAGGGCCTTGACCGTAATCAGTTCCGGGTCACCGGGGCCCACGCCGAGGCCGATCAGACGTCCAGGCTGCTGCATCATTCAATCTCCGTAGCGAGGGCGTTGACGGCGGCGGCGGCCATGGCGCTACCGCCCAGGCGGCCTTGCATGATCACGAACGGCACGCCGCGGCTGTTGGCCGCCAGCATCGCCTTGGACTCGGCAGCACCGACGAAGCCCACCGGGAAACCGAGGATCAGTGCCGGTTTCGGCGCGCCGGCATCGAGCATCTCCAGCAGGTAGAACAGCGCGGTCGGCGCGTTGCCGATGACCACGACGCTGCCTTCCAGGTGCGGGCGCCACAGCTCCAGCGCCGCCGCCGAACGGGTGTTGCCCAGTTCCAGGGCCAACGCCGGCACGCTTTCGTCGCGCAAGGTGCAAATCACCGGATTGTTGGCTGGCAGGCGAGCCCGGGTCACGCCTTCGGAGACCATCCGCGCATCGCACAGGATCGGCGCCCCGGCGGCCAGCGCCTGGCGCCCGGCCGTGCCCGCGCCCTCGGAAAACTGCAAGCCATCGATGGCCTCGACCATGCCGCAGGCGTGGATCACCCGCACCGCGAGTTTTTCCAGGTCGGCCGGAATGCGCGCCAGGTTGGCTTCGGCGCGGATGATCGCGAAGGAGTTGCGATAGATCTCCTGACCGTCGCGGATGTAATCAAGCATCAAGGGGGCTCCGGGGGCGAGCGTCGAGCCAGTGGCCGAGCGCTTCAATAGTCAGATTGTGTGCCTGCAACGCGCCGAAACCCGGCAGCGTGGCATCGCGGAAATACAGGTCGTAACGACCGGGGGCGACCGCCAGCAGGGTGGCGGGCGCGATATGGGCTGCCGCGCAGGAACGCGGGCAGCCCGACAGATGGACTTTCAGGGTCTGGCCCTGGCGTTGCAGCAGCTCGGCCAGTTGGTGGGCGTCGGCCTTGGTGTCGGCCAGGGCTTTACCGCAGCCACTGGAGCCGGTGCAGGCAATGAGTTGTGCCAGGGGCTGATCGACCGAGCACAACAGGCCCAACCCCTCAAGCCGCGCCAGCACTTCGTCGGCGTCCTCGCTGCGCACGTTGGGCAGCAGCAGGCTTTGCCAAGGGGTGAAACGAAGGCTTGCGTCGCCCTTCTCCCGCGCCAATTGCGCCGCCCCCCGCAGCATGCGGGCGTCGAGTCGACCAAGAGGCGCCGCCGCGCCGACGTAGACGCGGTCGTCGTGCTGGGGATGAACGCCGATGTGCAGTCCGTCGATGGAGCCGTCCCGCTGCCAATCCAGGCAAGCTTGCAGCGGCACGCGGCGGGCCAATCGGCTCATGAATTCATCGGTGGGAATTTCAGCCAGCAAGTGGCGCATGCGGATCTGGTCCGGGCGCGCCAGGTCGAGGAACAGCTCCAGCACCGCCACCACCAAGGCATGCCCCTGGGCCAGGGGCACCCTGCCCGCCGGTTTATCCAATGGGGAACCGGCCAAGCCGAAGGCCAGCCAAGGCTCGCCATCACGGACCAGGGCCGACAGCCACAGGTCGTGGTGATGTTCGAGCATCGCCAACGCTTCGCCACCGTCCAGTTGCACGGCGAACTTGGCCGACAACTCAGGGAAGCGTTCGTGGGTTTGCAGGGTGAAGAGGATCTGCGCCGCCAACGGCCGGGTGTCGAACAGCATCTGCCGATCGATCCCGGCCGCGGGGCTGAGCATCAGGTTGCGCACGTCATCGCCGGCCGGCTTGCGCGGGCCAAGCCCGGCGGCCAGCAATGGCTGGATCAGCGCGTCGTGCCCGGGACCGATCCCACGGATTTGCAGGTTGGCCCGGTTGGTCGCCTCGATCACGCCCCCGGCGAACCGCTCGGCCACCGACGCCACGACTTCGGTCTGATCCGCCTGGATGGAACCGCCATCGAGCTTGATCCGACAGATCCCACCGTCCAGCGCCTGGACGACACGCAGCAACCCCGGGCAACCGGAGGGGCGTACGACGCTGGAGGATGGACGTTCGTTCAAGGGAAAACCGACAAATAAGAAACGCCACATCGGCGAAGGACCGCCATTATGCCTGCTTTGCCGGGGGTCATGAAAAACTTGCCGGTCGGATTGCTGACGGCGGACACACAATTTCCGAACGCCCCCATTCCAAACTGTGGGAGCGAGCTTGCTCGCGATAGCGGTCTGGCTGTGAAGAGGATGTTGCGCCAGGCGCCTGATCCGCCGGGGCACGGTATGATGGCGACCCGGTTCGCGGGGAAACAGGCCCGCCGATCAAACAGATCTATTCGAGGAACAGAGATGACACCCTGGCTGACCGTAGTGGGCATCGGCGAAGAGGGCTTCAAGGGCCTGGGCAAGGTTGCTCGCCGCGCGCTGCTCGGTGCCTCGCGGATCGTTGGCGCGCAGCGTCAGTTGGATCTGCTGCCGCTGTGCATCCGCGGCCAACGGGAGCTGTGGCCCAGCCCGTTCTCCCTGGAACCGCTGCTTGCTCGGCAGGGTGAGCCGGTGTGCGTGCTGGCCAGCGGCGATCCGATGTTCTACGGCGTGGGTGCCAGCCTGGCGAAACAGGTGCCGAGTGATCAGATGCTGGTCATCCCCGCGCCCTCCTCCTGTTCGCTGGCGGCGGCACGCATGGGCTGGCCGTTGCAAGATGTGGTCACGCTGTCGTTGGTGGCCCGGCCCCTGGCGGCGCTCAATGTCCACCTATCCACCGGTGTCAGGCTGTTGCTGCTGAGCAACGATCGCCACAGTCCCGCCGCCGTGGCGACGTTATTGCGCGAGCGGGGATTCGGCCCGAGCACCATGACCGTGCTGGAGCATTTGGGCGGTGCGGCAGAACGTCGGATCGACGGTTGCGCCGCGCAATGGTCCGATGACACCGTCGCCGACCTGAACCTGATCGCCATCGAATGCCGGGCCGAACCGTCGACACCGCGCTTGTCACGCCTGGCCGGTTTGCCGGACACCGCTTTCGAGCATGACGGCCAGTTGACCAAACGCGACGTGCGCGCCATCACCCTCGCACGCCTCGCCCCGATGCCCGGCGAACTGCTCTGGGATGTCGGCGCCGGCAGCGGCTCCATCGGCATCGAATGGATGCGCGCCCACCCCAGTTGCCGGGCCCTGGCCATCGAAGCCGACGAAGGCCGCCAAGGCTTGATCGAACGCAACCGCGACACCCTCGGCGTGCCTGGCCTGCAACTGATTCGCGGCAAAGCCCCCCAGGCGCTGGAGAACCTGGAGCGGCCGGACGCGGTGTTCATCGGCGGTGGCGTCACCCGCGAAGGCGTGCTCGAGGCCTGCTGGACCCAACTCAAGCCCGGCGGCCGGCTCGTCGCCAACGCCGTGACCCTGCAAAGCGAAACGGCCCTGATGCACTGGCGCGAACGTCACGGCGGTGAACTGACCCGCATCCACATCGCCCAGGCCCAGCCCTTGGGCGAGTTCGACACCTGGCGCCAGGCATTGCCAATTACCTTGCTCGACCTGGTCAAGCCTCTCGATGCGTGACGAAACCGCCGAACAACCCGCCCCCCTGCGCAGCGGCCTGACCACCGGCAGTTGCGCCACGGCCACCAGCCTGGCGGCCGCTCGATTACTGCTGCGCGGCACCGAAGCCGATGCCGTGGAAATCGTACTGCCCAAGGGCAAGCAAGTGCAGATGCGCCTGGAGTTCTGCCGGCTGACCGAACAAGGCGCCGAAGCCGGGACAATCAAGGACGCGGGCGATGACCCGGACGTGACCCACGGTGCCCTGTTGTTTTCCCAGGTGCGCTTGATCGCCGAGCCCGGTGTACGTTTCGTCGCGGGTCGCGGCGTCGGCACGGTGACGCGACCGGGGTTGGTGCTGAACGTCGGTGAACCGGCGATCAACCCGGTGCCGCGCAAAATGATCAACGACCACCTGGGTCGGCTGGCCGAGGAAAGCGGTTACGCCGGTGGTTTCGAAGTCACGGTCAACGTCGAGGGCGGCGAAGCCCTGGCGCTGAAAACCATGAATCCACGCCTGGGAATTCTTGGCGGCCTGTCGATCCTCGGCACCAGCGGTATCGTCCGGCCGTTCTCCTGCGCGGCCTACATTGCCTCGATCCACCAGGGTATCGACGTGGCAAAAACCAACGGTTACCTGCACATCGCCGCCTGCACCGGCAACGCCAGTGAAGACACCATGCGCCGGGTCTACAACCTGCCGGAAATCGCCCTGATCGAAATGGGCGACTTCGTCGGCGCCGTGCTCAAACATGTGCGCAAGGTCCCCGTGGAAAAGCTCAGCCTTTGCGGCGGCTTTGGCAAAATCAGCAAACTCGCCGCCGGCCACATGGACCTGCACAGCCGTCACTCGAGCATCGACCTGCCACAACTGGCCGAGTGGGCCGCTGCCATCGGTGCCGATGAGGCGTTGCAGCAAGGCATCCGCGCGGCCAACACCAGCCAGCAAGCCCTGGCAATGGCTAGCGCCGCCGGCATCGCCCTCGGCGACGCGGTGTGCGAGCACGCGTTGGCCTTCGCCCGCAGCGTGGTGCCGGCCCAGGTCCAGGTCGAAGTCTTCGCCATCGACCGCCAAGGCGGGATTGTCGGCCACGCGGGAGCCTTGTCATGAAGAGCCTTGAAATGAAACGCATCCTGCTGCTCGGCGGCGTCACCGAAGCCCTGGCCATCGCCCGCACCCTCGGGCCCCAGCACATCTACAGCCTGGCCGGCATCGGTCGCATTCCCACCGACCTGACCTGCCAGGTGCGCGTCGGCGGCTACGGCGGCGCCGAAGGGTTGGCGCAATTCATCCGCGCCGAGGGCATCGACCTGCTGCTGGACGCCACCCACCCCTACGCAGCACAAATCAGCCACAACGCCGCCCAGGCAGCCCGCGCCTGCGCTATCCCCTGCTGGGCCCTGCGCCGCCCGGCATGGCAGCCCCAGGCCGGCGATGACTGGCGCGAAGTGGCCGACTGGGCCGAACTGATCCAGGCCCTGCAACCCTTTCACCGCCCCCTCTTCACCCTAGGTCGCGCCCCCCTGCAACATCTGCATGAAATTCCGCCCGAGCAATTCTGGACCTTGCGTGCCCTGGACGCTTACCCCGGTAATGAGCGCTGCGAAGTCATTGGAGCTCGTGGGCCGTTTCACATTGAGGGCGAGCGCGAGCTGTTCGAACGGCGACAGATCGATGTGCTGGTGAGCAAGAACAGCGGCAGCACGGCCACCGAGCCGAAACTGGAGGCGGCGCGGGAGCGGGGGGTGCCGGTGTTGGTGTTGAAGCGGCCGGTGTTGGCGGGGGTGGATCGGGAGTTTGGGACGGTGGATGAGGTGTTGCAGGGGCTGCGGCAGTTGATCTGACAGAAAACTGCACCGTCCTACAAGCCTGTCCTGTCAGAACTACGTCAGCAGGCTACATCACCTTGCGTCGCTGCCTACAACTACGCCAGAATCCGCCGGCTTGTGCGCCTTGGAGGCCCTCGGTAACTTGATTCCCGTCACTGCCCTTCAGTGATCGGGTTTAGTCGCCCGAGGTTTTCAGCGGGTTCACAAGCTTCGTCAGTCAGGTATTTCATCCCTGCACTTGATGGTGGTTGTGCGCAGGGCGCCTTCGGGCGCGCCGGTAATGCTGGACTCCCCGGTCGACTAACCTGCGCACAGCCGCCGCCCTGTGGCGAGGGAGCTTGCTCCCGCTGGGCTCTGTAGGAGCTGGCGAAGCCTGCGATCTTTTGATCTTTCCACTTGGGACTCAAGCGCCTGTGGAAAGATCGCAGCCTCGCTTCGCTCGACAGCTCCTACGCGCCCCAACGGGAGCAAGCTCCCTCGCCACAAAAGCACTCACTTGAAGATCTGTTGCTACTGTTAACACCAGCCCTGCGACCCTATACCGCACGTGGCCTTTTTACTTCTCAACCCCGATCAGGCTAAATACCGCCACCTGATCGCCCATCGAGCGGATTGCCCCATGTCCCGACAACGGCTTGCATTTGCCTGGATCGCCTGCTTCGCAGTGCTGTTCAACATGCTTGCCATGCCGCTTTCCGGCAGCGGTGGCACGATGGCGAATGCGCAGGCCAATTCGCCAGCCGAGCAACTGCTGTGGGGCAGTTTCTGCTCCTCCAGCGGCACGAAGATGCTGGCGATTTCCCTGGGCAAACTCGAACAAAGCACGCAACAGAAAGACAATCACTCAACGATGCAGCATTGCTGGTGCTGCTCAGGCTCAGCGCCTTTGGTGGCGCTCGCCGGGCATGTTCCGCAGTTGTATCTGGATGCACAGCTGGCCCATCGCAGTGCAGTCCATTCGAAGCTCGACAGCCCCACGCCACGCCAGCAGTGGCCCAGCCTCAATCCCCGCGCCTCGCCTCTGGTCTGATTCTTCCCGCATAAAACTGCGCCCTGAATCGTTCCGGAGAATTGCCATGTTGAACAGACTTATCCTGCTGGCTGCCCTATTGCTTCCCGTCGGCTTCGCCCAGGCTCACCAGTACAAGGTGGGCGAGCTTGAGATCGCCCATCCGTGGTCCCAGGAGTTGCCGCCCAACGCACCGACCGTGGCCGCGTATTTCGTGATCCACAACGGCGGCACGACCGCCGACAAGCTGCTCAGCGTCGACTCGCCGATTGCCGGCAAGGCCGAGCTCCATGAGCATGTGATGCAAAACGACCTGATGAAGATGCAACCGGTGCCCGTCGTGGATATCGCCCCCGGTGCGACCGTCACCTTCGCGCCGATGGCGTATCACGTGATGCTGCTGGACCTGAAGGACCGCAGCCTGCTCAGCAATGGCAAACGCTTTGCCATGACCCTGCATTTCGAAAAAGCCGGGAATGTCACGGTCGACGTTGCGGTGCAGAAAAAAGCCCCCGACGGCACCAAGACACACATGCACGCCCAGTAGACGTAGCCGCCCGTGCAACCACTTCGCGCCAGGCCGTCCATGCCCCGCCGTCAGCCCATGAGCCTGACCCGCGGCAGTTGGATCAGCCTGTTCGCCATGCTGATGATCTTTATCGGCCCGCTGATTTCCCAGTCGATGCCGATGGGTCAGGGCATGTCCATGCCTGTGTCCATGGACATGAACATGGAGATGAGCATGGACATGTCGGCGCACGAAGCGCCGGCAGCCGAACACTGCCCGCCCCAGAGCGAGCACCATGCGTTGTGGGAAAAATGCGGCTATTGCAGCCTGCTGTTCAATTGCCCCGCACTGCCTGGCGGTCACACCTTCGCGGTCTTCGACACACCCCACACCAACACCTACACCAGCCTTTCCCCACGCCTGGGCCATGCCCGGCCAGCGTTCTTCCCGGGTGCCCGCCCCCGCGCACCGCCCCTCGACGCGTAAACCCGACACTTACCTCACCCCGGTCGTACAAGACAGCTTCATGCTGCCCGACCGTGTCGTCTACGTCTGTTCGATGGAATCATCATGTCCAGGTTTTCTGCTGACATCGCTTTGGGCGCTGCCCAGGTACGCTGCTCCCTGAACGAACCACGGGTTCGTTTACGCCAAACCATTGCCGCCCTGTGCGGCCTGCTGCTCACGCCCTACGTACTCGCCGATGAGCACGAGCATCACGACAATCAGGTTGAAGAACTGAGCCCGACGGTCATCACCGCCATCGCCCCCAGCTCACCCCTGACCGTCGTCACCAACCCCAAGGACCCGCGCCAACCGGTGCCGGCCAGTGACGGCGGCGACTACCTCAAGACCATTCCGGGCTTCGCCCTGGTACGCAACGGCGGCACCAATGGCGACCCGGTGTTGCGCGGCATGTTCGGCTCGCGGCTGAACATCCTCACCAACGGCAGCATGCTATTGGGTGCTTGCCCGGGTCGGATGGACGCACCGACGTCGTACATATCGCCAGAAACCTACGACAAGCTCACGGTTATCAAAGGCCCACAAACAGTGCTCTGGGGCCCCGGCGCATCGGCCGGGACCGTGCTGTTCGAGCGCGAGCCGGAACAGTTCGGCGAACTCGGCACCCGGGTCAACGCCAGTGTGCTGGCCGGCTCCAACGGCCGTTTCGACAAAGTGGTGGATGCCGC
Source organism: Pseudomonas sp. H1_F01 (assembly GCF_054681425.1). Taxonomy (NCBI): domain Bacteria; kingdom Pseudomonadati; phylum Pseudomonadota; class Gammaproteobacteria; order Pseudomonadales; family Pseudomonadaceae; genus Pseudomonas; species Pseudomonas sp. H1_F01. The sequence goes on from NZ_CP162823.1 coordinate 6,078,641, forward strand.
CGCCGGTGGGCCGCTGGGGTATGTACGGGTAATCGGCAACACCGCGCATTCGGACGATTACCGCGACGGCAATAACGACACTGTGCCGTCGCGCTATGACAAGTGGAATGGCGACGTCACCCTCGGCTGGACGCCGGACGCCGATACCCTGCTGGAGCTGACCGCCGGCAAGGGCGACGGTGAAGCACGCTACGCCGGGCGCGGCATGGACGGCTCGCAGTTCAAGCGTGAAAGCCTCGGGTTGCGTTTCGAGCGCTCGAACATCGGCGAGGTGCTGGACAAGGTCGAGGCCCAGGTCTACTACAACTACGCCGACCACGTGATGGACAACTACACGCTGCGCACGCCGTCCGGCACCGGGATGATGGCCGGGCCCATGGCCTCCAACGTCGACCGCCGCACCCTCGGCGCCCGCATCAAGGCCACCTGGCGCTGGGCCGATGTGCAGTTGATCAGCGGCCTGGACGCGCAGACCAACGAGCATCGCCAACGCAGCAGCATGGGCGTGGATACCTACAAGGACCTGCCGTACAGCAAGGACGCCGATTTCCACAATTACGGGGTGTTCGGCGAACTGACCTGGTACGCCGCCGACCGCGACAGAGTGATCACCGGCGCCCGGCTCGACCGTGCCTCGGCCAAGGACTACCGCCAGAGCATCGGTTCCGGCATGTCGGCCCGGCCCAACCCCACCGCCGATGACACCCGTGCCGACACGCTGCCCAGCGGTTTCGTCCGCTACGAACACGACCTGGACGACAGCCCCACCACCCTCTATGCAGGCGTGGGTCACGCACAACGCTTCCCGGACTACTGGGAGCTGTTCTCGGCGAACGTCGGCCCCAGCGGTTCACTGAATGCCTTCGACGCGATCAAGCCGGAGAAAACCACCCAGCTCGACTTCGGCCTGCAGTACAAGACCGAAACCCTCGAAGCCTGGGCATCGGGTTATGTCGGGCAGGTGCGCGACTACATCCTGTTCGATTACACCCCTGGGATGATGGGCACTACCTCGCGGGCCGAGAACATCGATGCACGGATCATGGGTGGTGAATTGGGTGCGGCCTACAAGCTGAGCGAGCGCTGGAAAGCCGACGCCACCCTGGCCTATGCCTGGGGCAAGAACAGCAGCGACGGCAGCGCCCTGGCGCAAATGCCGCCGCTGGACGCACGCCTGGGCCTGACCTACAGCGAAGATCGCTGGAGCGCCGGCGCCCTGTGGCGGGTGGTGGCGGCGCAGCACCGGGTCGACGAGAACAAGGGCAACGTGGTCGGCAAGGACTACGGCAAAAGCTCCGGCTTCGGCGTGTTCTCGCTCAACGGTGCCTACCGCATCAACAAGCACTGGAAGGTCAGCAGCGGCGTCGACAACCTGTTCGGCAAAGCCTACGCCGAGCACTTGAACCTGGCCGGCAACGCCGGGTTCGGCTACCCGGCGAGCGACCCGCAGGCCATCAACGAACCGGGGCGCACGCTCTGGACCAAGGTGGATATGAGTTTCTAAAAGCATCGCGGGCAAGCCTTGCTCCCACAGTATTTGTCATGGCTGCGGGACAAATTGTGCTCCCTCAGCAATGGGAATACCTGTGGGAGCAAGGCTTGCCCGCGATCGGTTGCGCAGCAACCGCCAAAAACATAACAACCCAATTTGCCCTGCGGAGCGCTTTCCGATGAGCCAACCGAAACCCAATTTCTACAACCTGGCCTGGCGCTGGCATTTTTATGCCGGGCTGTTCGTGGCGCCGTTCATGGTGATGCTGGCCCTGACCGGGATCATTTACCTGTTCAAGCCGCAACTCGATCCACTGATGTATGGCAGCCTGCTGAACGTGCCGGCCGGGCATCACACCCTGGCGGCGGACGACCTGCTCAAGCAGGTCCGCCAGGCCTACCCCGAAGGCCAGGTCAAACAGTACCTGCCACCGGTCAATGCCGAGCGCAGCGCGCAATTCGTGGTGATCGACCAGGGCCGGGAACTGAATGTGTTCATCGACCCGTACCACGGCGATGTCCTCGGCGAACAGGATGCGAAGAACAACCTGCAAGCCATGGCCCGGGCCATTCACGGCGAACTGCTGATCGGCACCGTTGGTGACCGGTTGGTGGAAATGGCCGCGGGTTGGGGCGTGGTGCTGGTGGTGTCCGGGCTGTACCTGTGGTGGCCGCGCGGGCAATCATCAGCTGGAGTGCTGTGGCCGCGCTGGAGCGCGCGCGGTCGGCTGTTCTGGCGTGACTTGCATGTAGTCGTCGGTTTCTGGGGCGCGGCATTGCTGCTGGTAATGCTGCTCAGCGGCATGACCTGGACCGGCTTCTGGGGCAAACAATACGCCAACCTCTGGAACCGCTTCCCGGCGGCGATGTGGAATGACGTGCCCAAGTCCGACGTCGAGGCCGGCAGCCTCAACAACGCCCATCGTCAAACCGTGCCCTGGGCCGTGGAAAATACCCCGATGCCGATGTCCGGCGACCATGCCGAGCACATGGGCCACGGCGGCATGCACGAAGGCCCCGCCGCCCCGACCGTCAGCCTGCAAGCGGTGCAGGATATCGCCACCGAACGCCAGGTCACGCCCGGCTACAGCATCACCCTGCCGACCACGTCCACCGGCGTGTTCACCGTCGCCGTGTTTGCCGACGACCCGCGCAACGACGCCACCCTGCACGTGGACCAATACACCGGCAAGGTCCTGGCCGATGTGCGCTGGGAGCACTACGGCGTCGTGGCCCGCGCCACCGAAACCGGGGTAATGCTGCACGAAGGCAAGATGTTCGGCCCGCTGAACCAGATCATCGTGCTGCTGATTTGCCTGATGATCCTGCTCAGCGCCGTGAGTGGCATGGTGATTTGGTGGAAGCGCCGGCCAGCGGGCAAGTTCGGCGTACCGCCGCTGCGTCACGACCTGCCGACCTGGAAGGCCGGGGTGTTCATCATGCTGGCCCTGGCGGTGGTGTTTCCGTTGGTGGGGGCTTCGCTGGTGGTGGTGTGGTTGCTGGATCGCCTCGTCACCCGTTTCAATCGCCAGCCTGAGATTGCTTCATCTTCAAGCTGAAGACAGTGCGTTAACGGAAGGCGGTGCGAAACCTCTACAATCGCGACCGCTTTCCAAACCACGAACACAGTTCAAACTGTGGGAGCGGGCTTTGTGGGAGCAAAGCTTGCTCGCGATCCAGGCGCTGCGGTCCTCAAGAGACCGCGTCGTTTTCATCGCGGGCAAGCCTTGCTCCCACAAAGCCCGCTCCCACAATGAGACTGTGTTTCACACCAAATGCCGAGTAGCTGCATGACCTCCCTAACCCTCTCCCACCTCGCCTGGACGCCCCTGGGCCATGGCCACTGTCATCACCAGTTCCAGCTGCGTGACGTGACGTTGCAGGTGGCGGCCGGGGAGTTTGTCGGGTTGATCGGGCCCAACGGCAGTGGCAAGACCAGCCTGTTGCGCTGCGCCTATCGCTTCAGCCGGCCGGAACATGGCGAGGTGAAACTCGAGCATCACAACGTCTGGAAACAGTCCTCGCGCTGGTGCGCCCAACGCATCGCCGTGGTCCTGCAGGAGTTTCCCGACGCCTTCGGCCTGACGGTCGAGGAAGTGGTCGCCATGGGCCGCACGCCCCACAAAGGTCTGTTCGACGGCGACAATCACGACGACCGCCGGCTGGTGCGCCAGGCACTGGAATCGGCCGGGCTCGCAGGCTTTGGCGACCACGCATTCGCCACCCTCTCGGGCGGTGAGAAACAACGGGTGATCCTCGCCCGGGCCCTGGCCCAGCAACCGCAGTTGCTGATCCTCGACGAGCCGACTAATCACCTCGACCCCCACTATCAATTGCAATTGCTGCAACTGATCAAGGGCCTGGGCATCGGCACCCTCGCCAGCCTCCACGACCTGAACCTGGCCGCCGCCTTCTGCGACCGACTGTACGTGATCGAACACGGGCGCATCGTCGCCAGCGGCACGCCCAAGGACGTCCTCAGCGTCGAGCTGTTGCGCGAGGTGTTCGGCATCGAAGCCCTGGTGGATGAACACCCGCTGTCCGGCTACCCACGAATCACCTGGATAACCCAACCATGACCTTGCGTTCCCTGCTGTTGCTACCCCTGCTGCTGGGCAGTGCCCACGCCTTGGCCGAAGCCACCCACTACCCGTTGACGATCCAGAGCTGCAATCGCCAGGTGGTGTTCAACGAGGCACCTCGGCACGCTGTCAGCCATGACATCAACATGACCCAGATGATGCTTGCCCTGGGGCTCAAACCGCGCATGATCGGCTACAGCGGCATCAGCGGCTGGAAATCGGTGACGCCCGAGATGGCCAGGATCCTTGATGGCCTGCCGGAACTGGCCGCCAAATACCCCTCGGTGGAAAACCTGCTCAATGCCAACGTCGATTTCTTCTTCGCCGGTTGGGACTACGGCATGCGGGTGGGCGGCGACCTGACCCCGCAGACTCTGGAACCGCTGGGCATCAATGTCTACGAACTGACCGAATCCTGCGCGTTCGTGATGAAGCGTCCGGCGGCCTCGCTGGAGGACACCTACAACGACCTGCGCAACCTCGGGAAGATCTTCGACGTGCAGGATCGCGCCAACGCGCTGATCGCCACGATGCAGGCCCAGGTGGCCGAAGTGCGCAAGCACCTGCCCACCCAGCAACCGCGGGTGTTCCTGTACGACAGCGGCGAAGACCGCGCCATGACCTCCGGGCGCCTGGGCATGCCCCAGGCCCTGATCGACGCAGCCGGTGGGCGCAACATCCTCGATGACGTGGAAACCAGTTGGACCCGGGTGAACTGGGAGAACGTGGTCGAGCACAACCCGCAGGTCATCGTGATCGTCGACTACGGCGAAGTCAGCGCCGAGCAGAAACAGCAATTCCTGTTGAACAACCCGGCCCTGCAATCGGTGGAGGCGATCCAGCAACGGCGCTTCATTGTGATTCCCTACGTGCAGGCCACGCCGGGCATCGATAACGTGCTGGCGGTGCAAACCCTGGCGCGGGGTTTTCACGGCCAATGAACGGTCGTCGCTATGGCGCCCTGCTGATGGTCCTCGGCGCACTGCTGCTGGTGTCGTGTGTGGTGTCCCTGGGTTTCGGGCCGGCGCGGGTGCCGGTGGCCGTGGTCTGGGACATCCTGCTGAACAAGGCCTTCAGGGTGGGTGACGTCCATTGGACGCCCGGCCAGGAGCATATCGTCTGGCTGATCCGCGTCCCGCGGTTGCTGCTCGGTGCCTTGGTCGGCGCCGGGCTGGCGTTGATCGGTGCGGTGCTGCAAGCAGTCACGCGCAACCCGCTGGCTGACCCGCACCTGCTGGGCGTCACCTCTGGCGCGACTCTGGGAGCGGTCATCGTGGTGCTGCATGTCGGCGAGATTGTCGGCCTGCTGACCCTGCCGCTGGCGGCGTTCATCGGTGCGCTGCTGAGCATGCTGCTGGTGCTGACCATCGCTGCCCGCCAGGGCCGCCTGGAAAGTGATCGGCTGTTGTTGTGCGGCGTGGCGGTGTCCTTCGTGATGATGGCGGCGGCCAATCTGTTGTTGTTCCTCGGTGACCATCGCGCCAGTTCGGCAGTGATGTTCTGGATGCTCGGCGGCCTGGGCCTGGCCCGCTGGGAACTGCTGGCGGTGCCGGCGGCCAGTGTGGTGCTGGGACTGGTGTTGCTGCTGGGCATGGCCCGGCCGCTGAACGCGCTGATGGCCGGCGAACAGACCGCCGTGACCCTGGGCCTGAACGCGGCGAAGGTGCGATTGTGGATCTTCTTGATCGCCTCGCTGATGACAGGCGTGCTGGTGTCCATCAGCGGTTCGATTGGTTTTGTCGGGCTGATGGTCCCGCACATTGCCCGGCGCCTGGTGGGCGCCGAGCATCGTCGGTTGCTGCCGGCCTGCGTGCTGCTCGGCAGCCTGTTCCTGGTGTGGGTGGACGTGGCGGCGCGGACGTTGATCGCGCCGGAAGACTTGCCGATTGGGGTCGCGACAGCCGCTATCGGCGGATTGTTTTTCATCGGACTCATGCGGCGTCGCTGAGCGGCGTCTTTTCCTGATCACAAAAATCACCTGTGGGAGCGAGCTTGCTCGCGATGGCGATGGATCAGTCAAATTAGCGGTGACTGACACTCCCCTATCGCGAGCAAGCTCGCTCCCACAGGGGCATCGCAATTCTCTCGCCCCAATGTGGCGCACCTCTTCGCACCAGCCCCCGCAACGCGCTCACTCATGGTGCAACCGCTCGTGCACCTCCCACGCCAACCCCGCATTTCAAAGCCTTCCCCCGACCGGGCACACCCCTTGCAAAAGCGCTTTCAGCGTTTGCATCTGCCCTCAAAAAAAATTCATAAGTCCATGGAGATCGCACAATGAAGCGTCGTAGCTTGATCAAGGTTTTTACACTCTCGGCAAGCATTGCCGCGATGGGCATGGCCTGGACCGTCCAGGCCGCCGAGACCATCAAGGTCGGCATCCTGCATTCGCTGTCCGGCACCATGGCGATCTCCGAGACGTCCCTCAAGGACATGGCGCTGATGACCATTGATGAGATCAACGCCAAGGGTGGTGTGAACGGCAAGAAGCTTGAAGCGGTGGTCGTGGACCCGGCGTCGAACTGGCCGCTGTTCGCCGAAAAGGGTCGGCAGTTGCTGACCCAGGACAAGGTCGCCGTGGTGTTCGGCTGCTGGACGTCGGTGTCGCGTAAATCCGTGCTGCCGGTGTTCGAAGAGCTCAATGGGCTGCTGTTCTACCCGGTGCAGTACGAAGGCGAAGAGATGTCGCCAAACGTGTTCTACACCGGCGCAGCGCCGAACCAGCAGGCGATTCCGGCGGTGGAATACCTGATGAGCGAAGAAGGCGGCAGTGCCAAGCGTTATTTCCTGCTGGGCACCGACTACGTCTACCCGCGCACCACCAACAAGATCCTGCGCTCGTTCCTGCATTCCAAAGGTGTGGCGGACAAGGACATCGAAGAGGTCTACACCCCGTTCGGCCACAGCGATTACCAGACCATCGTGGCCAACATCAAGAAGTTCTCGGCCGGTGGCAAGACCGCAGTCATTTCCACGGTCAACGGCGACTCCAACGTGCCGTTCTATAAAGAACTGGCGAACCAGGGCCTGAAAGCCACCGACGTACCGGTCGTGGCGTTCTCGGTGGGCGAAGAGGAACTGCGCGGCATCGACACCAAGCCACTGGTAGGCAACCTGGCGGCGTGGAACTACTTCGAATCCGTGGATAACCCGGCGAACAAGAAATTCGTTGATTCATGGAAAGCCTACGCCAAGGCCAAGAACCTGCCAGGCGCCGACAAAGCAGTGACCAACGACCCGATGGAAGCCACCTACGTCGGCATCCACATGTGGGCGCAAGCCGTGGAAAAAGCCAAGTCCACCGACGTCGACAAAGTCCGCGAAGCCCTGGCCGGCCAGACCTTCGCCGCACCGTCGGGCTACACCCTGACCATGGACAAGACCAACCATCACCTGCACAAGCCAGTGATGATCGGCGAGATCCAGGCCGACGGTCAGTTCAACGTGGTCTGGCAGACCGAAGGCCCGATCCGCGCGCAACCGTGGAGCCCGTTCATCGCCGGCAACGACAAGAAGCCTGACTATGCGGTGAAGAGCAACTGAGCCTGGGAGCAAGCCCCTAACTCTGTGGGAGCAAAGCTTGCTCGCGATCGCGGTCATCCAGACACACCGCCATCGCGAGCAAGCTTTGCTCCCACAGGGTCCGTCGTCGCCTTACAGGACGTAGCTATGTCCCTTTATCGTTTGTTCCTCCTAGCATGTTTGCTGCTACCAATGGCCGCCCACGCCGGGGAAGCCGAAGACTTCGTCGCCGCCAACCCGACCCAGCAGGCCAAACTCCTGGAAAGCTGGGCCGCGCAGCCGGAGCCTGAGCGCGTCGAACTGATCAATGCCCTGCAACAGGGCCAGTTGACCGTCGACGGCCAACCCAAGACCCTGCGCCTGAACAACCGCTTGCGCGGGCTGATCGAAACCGCCCTCGCCAGTCATCAACTGCTCGCCGTCGATGCCCGCGTACGCCTGGGCGCGGCGCAGCAACTGCAAAAAAGCGCGCGCCCGGCGCAACTGGCCTTTCTCGATCGGCAACTGGCCGGCGAGCAGGACGAAGATGTGCATGCTGCTCTGAGTCTGGCCCTGGCGAACCTGCAACTGGTGGATGCCAACCCGAGTGTGCGCCTGGCCGCCGTCCGGCTGCTGGGGGAAACCGGCGATCCGCTGGCCCGCACGCGCCTGGAAGGTTTGCTCGAACCCGGCGTCGAAACCGATGCCGCTGTGCGCACCGCGGCTGAAACCAGCCTCAGCCAGGTCAAACGCAAACTCCTGGTGGGCGAATTGCTGGGCCAAGCCTTCAGCGGCATGTCCCTGGGCTCGATCCTGCTGCTCGCCGCCCTCGGCCTGGCCATCACCTTCGGCCTGCTGGGGGTGATCAACATGGCCCACGGCGAGATGCTGATGCTGGGTGCCTACTCCACTTATGTGGTGCAGATGCTGTTCCAGCGCTTCGCCCCGAACGCCATCGAGTTCTATCCGCTGATCGCCCTGCCGGTGGCATTTTTCATTACCGCCGCCATCGGCATGGCCCTGGAGCGCACGGTGATTCGCCACCTCTACGGGCGGCCGCTGGAAACCCTGCTCGCCACCTGGGGCATCAGCCTGATGCTGATCCAACTGGTGCGCCTGGTGTTCGGCGCGCAGAACGTCGAAGTTGCCAACCCGGCCTGGCTCTCTGGCGGAATTCAGGTATTGCCGAACCTGGTGCTGCCGTACAACCGCATCGTCATCATCGCCTTCGCACTGTTCGTGGTGGTGCTGACCTGGCTGCTGCTGAACAAGACACGCCTGGGCCTGAACGTGCGCGCGGTGACCCAGAACCGCAACATGGCCGCCTGCTGTGGCGTGCCCACCGGGCGGGTGGACATGCTCGCCTTCGGCCTCGGCTCGGGCATCGCCGGGCTCGGTGGCGTGGCCCTGAGCCAGATCGGCAACGTCGGTCCGGACCTGGGCCAGAGCTACATCATCGACTCGTTCCTGGTGGTGGTGCTCGGCGGCGTCGGCCAGTTGGCCGGTAGCGTGTTCGCTGCGTTCGGCCTCGGCATCGCCAACAAGATCCTCGAACCGCAGATCGGCGCCGTGCTCGGCAAGATCCTGATCCTCGCGCTGATCATTCTGTTCATCCAGAAGCGTCCGCAAGGCCTCTTCGCGCTCAAAGGACGGGTAATCGACTGATGAACCAGCCCCTGATGCTCACGGCCACGCAAAAGGCCGGTCCCAAAGTCACCCTCGTCGTCGGCATGCTGATCCTGGCCGTGCTGCTGAGCCTGCCGCTACTGTCGCTGCTGGCGGCTGACAATCCGCTGCACGTCTCGGCGTATACCCTGACCCTGGTGGGCAAGATTCTCTGCTACGCCATCGTCGCCCTGGCCCTGGACCTGGTCTGGGGCTACGCCGGCTTGCTCTCCCTGGGCCACGGCCTGTTCTTCGCCCTGGGCGGCTACGCCATGGGCATGTACCTGATGCGTCAGGCCGCCGGCGATGGCTTGCCGGCGTTCATGACCTTCTTGTCGTGGACCGAGTTGCCCTGGTACTGGGCCGGCACCGACAGTTTCCTCTGGGCGATGTGCCTGGTGGTGCTGGCGCCGGGTTTGCTGGCGCTGGTGTTCGGCTTTTTTGCCTTCCGTTCGCGGATCAAGGGCGTGTATTTCTCGATCATGACCCAGGCCCTGACCTTCGCCGGGATGCTGCTGTTTTTCCGCAACGAAACCGGGTTTGGCGGCAACAACGGCTTCACCAATTTCCGCTCGATCCTGGGCTTTGGCATCACCGAGCCGGGCACCCGGGCGGTGCTGTTTTTCGCCACGGTGTTGTTGCTGGTGGCAAGCCTGTTCATCGGCTGGCGCCTGGCCCGCAGCAAGTTTGGCCGGGTGCTGACCGCCCTGCGTGACGCGGAAAACCGCCTGATGTTCTGCGGCTACGATCCCCGTGGTTTCAAGCTGTTCGTCTGGGTGTTGAGCGCGGTGTTGTGCGGCCTGGCCGGGGCGTTGTACGTGCCGCAGGTGGGCATCATCAACCCCAGCGAAATGTCGCCGACCAACTCCATTGAGGCCGCCGTGTGGGTCGCCCTCGGCGGGCGTGGCACGCTGATCGGGCCGCTGCTGGGCGCCGGGGTGGTCAACGGCATGAAGAGCTGGTTCACCGTGGCGTTTCCTGAGTACTGGCTGTTTTTCCTCGGTGCGCTGTTCATCGTCGTGACCCTGTATCTGCCCAAGGGCGTGATCGGTCTGCTGAAGAAAAGAGGTGAACAATGAGAATCACAGCGAGTGCCGAATTCATGCTCGAACCCGCCTTCTTTCCACCGCAACCCAGCCAGGACGCCGGCAGCAGCCGCGACGCCATCGGCCTCGGCCAAGCAGCCGGCCAGGGCCTGAACACCCGCCACGGCACCATCCTGACCCTGGAAGACATCAGCGTCAGTTTCGACGGCTTCAAGGCCTTGAACGATTTGAACCTGTACATCGGCGTCGGCGAATTGCGCTGCATCATCGGCCCCAACGGCGCCGGCAAGACCACGCTGATGGACGTGATCACCGGCAAGACCCGCCCCAGCCATGGCAAGGCCTGGTTCGGCGAAACCCTGGACCTGACCAGCATGAGCGAAGTGGCGATCGCCCAGGCCGGCATCGGTCGCAAGTTCCAGAAGCCCACGGTGTTCGAAGCGTTGAGCGTGTTCGAGAACCTGGAGCTGGCGCTCAAGACCGACAAATCGGTGTGGGCCAGCCTGCGGGCGAAACTGAGCGGCGAGCAGCACGATCGCATCGGCGAAGTACTCGAGACCATTCGTCTCACGACCTCGGTCAACCGCGCTGCCGGGTTGCTGTCCCACGGGCAGAAGCAGTTCCTGGAGATCGGCATGCTGCTGGTACAAGACCCGCAATTGCTGCTGCTCGACGAGCCGGTGGCGGGCATGACCGACGCCGAGACCGAGTTCACCGCCGAGCTGTTCAAGTCCTTGGCGGGCAAGCATTCGCTGATGGTGGTGGAACACGACATGGGCTTCGTCGGCGCGATTGCCGACCACGTCACCGTGTTGCACCAGGGCAGCGTGCTGGCCGAAGGGTCGCTGGAACAGGTGCAGGAAAATGAGCGGGTGATCGAGGTGTATCTCGGTCGGTAGACCTGCAAACACTGTTCCCTGTGGGAGCAAGCTTTGCTCCCACAGAGGACTTGAGGGGAATTCAAGACATGCTGCAAGTCGACAAACTGCACCAGTACTACGGCGGTAGCCACATCCTGCGCGGCCTGTCGTTCGACGCCAAGGTCGGCGAGGTGACTTGCCTGTTGGGGCGTAACGGCGTGGGCAAGACCACCCTGCTCAAATGCCTGATGGGCCTGTTGCCGGCCAAGGAAGGCGCGGTGAATTGGGAAGGCAAAGCCATCACCACGTTCAAGCCACACCAACGAGTGCATGCCGGCATCGCCTACGTGCCCCAGGGCCGGGAGATTTTCGGGCGGCTGACGGTGGAAGAAAACCTGCTGATGGGCCTGTCGCGCTTTCCCGGCTCCGAAGCCAAGGAAGTGCCGGCATTCATCTACGAATTGTTCCCGGTGCTGCTGCAGATGAAACAACGCCGTGGCGGTGATTTGTCCGGCGGCCAGCAACAGCAGCTCGCCATTGGCCGGGCCCTGGCCAGCCGTCCACGCCTGCTGATTCTCGACGAGCCCACCGAAGGCATCCAGCCCTCGGTGATCAAGGAGATCGGAGCGGTGATCAAGAAACTGGCGGCCCGGGGCGACATGGCGATTTTGCTGGTGGAGCAGTTCTACGACTTCGCCGCCGAGCTGGCCGATCAGTACCTGGTGATGTCCCGGGGCGAGATCGTGCAGCAGGGGCGCGGAGAAAATATGGAAGCCGAGGGTGTGCGCGGGCTGGTTACGATCTAGTCTGTAGCGTCCTGAAGATAATCAGAAATCATGAATCTACCTGTCTGTTCATTGGCGCCTTCGGCCATCTTCACCCCCAGCTGGCATGCCGAGCTGGAACTGGGTTACGCCCGATTCGGCGATTGCACGCGTCCGGTACAGCGCCGTCATAAAGGCCCGCTGCGGGTGCAGAAGCACTTGTATGCCGAAGGCCCTGAGGTGTGCCAGCACATCATTGTCCACCCGCCCGGCGGGATTGCCGGCGGTGACCGACTGGACATCTCGGCCCACGTCGGCCCGGGCGCCTGGGCGCAGTTGACCAGCCCCGGCGCGGCCAAGTGGTATCGCGCCGCGGGTCCTGCGTATCAGCAATTGACCCTGAGCGTGGCTCCCGGCGCGACCCTGGAATGGCTGCCCCAGGAAACCATCGTCTTCAGCGCGGCCCAGGCCGAACTCAACACCTGCATCGACCTGCAGGGCGACGGGCGCCTGTTCTACTGGGACATGGTTGCCCTCGGCCGACCGGCCAGCGGCGAGCGGTTCGACCTGGGGCATTTCCAGTCACGGTTGGACATTCGCCGCGACGGCCAGTTGCTGTGGCACGAGCGCCAGCGCATTGTGGGCGGTGATGGGTTGCTCGACTCACCCATCGGGCTGGGCGGCGATCCAGTGTTTGCCACGTTATTGGTGACCGGCGAGATCGACAGCGAGCTGTTGGAGCAGTGCCGATCCCTGGGCCATGACGTACGTGGCGACCTGACCCAATTGCCCGGCCTGGTCGTGGCCCGCTGCCTGGCGAGCGAGGCGTTGCTGGCGCGCGGGTGGTTGATTGAGTTGTGGCGCTTGCTCAGGCCTGCATTGCTTGGAAGAGAGGCCGTGCCACCCCGGATCTGGAGCACATGAATCTGCTTTTCTGTGGAAGCAATGGAGTGGAAGCAATGAAACTCTGTGGGAGCAAAGCTTGCTCGCGATGAACGATAACGCGGTCCTTCTGATCGACCGAGGCGCTGCTATCGCGAGCAAGCTTTGCTCCCACAGAGTTTGCTCCCACAGGCTCGCTCCCACAGTGGAATGGGTTTACCGCGAAAACTTTTTATCTGCCTTTATGGATTGCACATGGACCTGACCCCACGCGAAAAAGACAAGCTGTTGATCTTCACCGCCGGCCTCGTCGCCGAACGACGGTTGGCCCGTGGCCTGAAGCTCAACTACCCGGAGGCCATGGCCTATATTTCCGCGGCCCTGCTCGAAGGCGCCCGTGACGGCCAGACCGTCGCCGAGCTGATGCACTACGGCACCACGCTGCTGAGTCGCGAACAGGTGATGGAAGGCATCCCGGAAATGATCCCCGAGATCCAGGTCGAGGCGACGTTTCCCGACGGCACCAAACTGGTCACCGTCCACCAGCCCATCGCCTGAGGCCACGCAATGACTCACCACGTTCGTGACGCCCAACACCCGGACCTGCCAGCGATCCGCGATATCTACAACGACGCGGTACTGAACACCACCGCGATCTGGAACGAACAGTCAGTGGACCTGGGCAATCGCCAGGCGTGGTTCAGTACCCGACAATCCCAAGGCTATCCGGTGCTGGTGGTGGTCGACGCCGAGGAGAACGTGCTCGGCTACGCTTCATTCGGCGACTGGCGGCCTTTCGACGGTTTCCGGCACACCGTGGAGCATTCGGTCTACGTACGTAGCGACCAGCGCGGCAATGGCCTCGGCCCGTTGTTGATGAGCGCACTGATCGAGCGCGCCAGGGCCTGCGGCAAACACGTGATGGTCGCCGCCATCGAGAGCGGCAACGTTGCCTCGATTCGCCTGCACGAGCGCGCCGGTTTCGTCACCACCGGGCAGATGCCCCAGGTGGGTACCAAGTTCGGCCGCTGGCTGGATCTGACTTTCATGCAGTTGGTCCTCAATCCCGGGGCGCAACCGCCCGTCTTCGACAAGGAGTGATGCCTATGAACCCCGCCCAGTTACGTCGAGTCCACGCTGAAAGCTTTGCGCATTATCGCCAGGGCCTGATCGATCTGTTGCTCGACGCCGTCGGGTACGGCGCCAGCGTGGGGTTCATGGCCGATCTCGATGCCGTCCAGGCCCGCGCCTATTTCGACGAGGTCCAGGCCAGCCTCAACCAGGGCCACCTGCTGCTGTGGGTGGTGGTCAAGGATGAACAGGTGCAGGCCAGCGTCCAGCTTGCCCTGTGCCAGAAGCCCAACGGACTCAATCGCGCCGAAGTGCAGAAGCTGCTGGTCCGCGGCGAGGCCCGCCGTCGTGGCCTGGGCCAGCAATTGATGAGTGCCCTGGAACTCGGCGCCCGTCAGCACAAGCGCGGCCTGCTGTACCTCGACACCGAGGCCGGCTCCGAGGCCGAGGCGTTCTACCGGGCCATGGGCTACACCCGCGTCGGCGAACTGCCCGACTACTGCCAGAGCCCGGACGGGACCTACACACCGACCGCCATTTACTACAAGACTTTGGGGCAACCGCAATGATTCCAGGGCAATACCAGGTCCAGCCTGGCGACATCGAACTCAACGTCGGCCGCCGCACGCTCACGCTGAACGTCGCCAACAGCGGCGACCGGCCGATCCAGGTCGGTTCGCACTATCACTTTTTCGAAACCAACGACGCCCTGACCTTCGACCGCGCCGCCAGCCGTGGCATGCGCCTGAACATCCCGGCCGGCACCGCGGTGCGCTTCGAACCGGGCCAGAGCCGCGAGGTGGAACTGGTGGACCTGGCCGGGCATCGCCGGGTGTTCGGGTTTGCCGGGCGGGTCATGGGCAACCTTTAGGTCACGGCATTTGCGTTGGCCCCTTCGCGAGCAGGCTCGCTCCCACAGGGGAATGCGGTCAACTGTGGGAGCGAGCCTGCTCGCGAAAAGTGAGCGCAGCGAACGGCCTTACTATCAATTGAGTTTCAAGGCGAGCACATGAAGATTTCGAGACAAGCCTACGCCGACATGTTCGGCCCCACCGTCGGTGACAAGGTCCGCCTGGCCGACACCGAGTTGTGGATCGAAGTGGAAAAAGACTTCACCACCTACGGCGAAGAAGTGAAATTCGGCGGCGGTAAGGTGATTCGCGACGGCATGGGCCAAAGCCAGCTGCTGGCCGCCGAGGTCGTCGACACCTTGATCACCAACGCGCTGATCATCGACCACTGGGGCATAGTCAAGGCCGATGTCGGCCTCAAGGACGGACGCATCGCGGCCATCGGCAAGGCCGGCAACCCGGACATCCAGCCCGACGTGACCATCGCCATCGGCGCCAGCACCGAAGTGATCGCCGGCGAAGGCATGATCCTCACTGCCGGCGGCATCGACACCCACATCCATTTCATCTGCCCCCAGCAGATCGAAGAAGCGCTGATGAGCGGCGTCACCACCATGATCGGCGGCGGCACCGGTCCCGCCACCGGGACCAACGCCACCACCTGCACCTCCGGCCCATGGCACCTGGCGCGCATGCTCCAGGCCGCCGACGCCTTCCCGATGAACATCGGCTTCACCGGCAAGGGCAACGCCAGCCTGCCGGAGCCGTTGATCGAGCAGGTCAAGGCCGGCGCCATCGGCCTGAAGCTGCACGAAGACTGGGGCACCACACCAGCAGCCATCGACAACTGCTTGAGCGTGGCCGACCAGTACGACGTGCAGGTGGCGATCCACACCGACACCCTCAACGAATCGGGCTTCGTCGAAACCACCCTCGCCGCCTTCAAGGGCCGCACCATCCACACCTACCACACCGAAGGCGCCGGTGGTGGTCACGCGCCGGACATCATCAAGGCCTGTGGCTTCGCCAACGTGCTGCCCAGTTCCACCAACCCGACCCGGCCGTTCACCCGCAACACCATCGACGAACACCTGGACATGCTGATGGTCTGCCATCACCTGGACCCGAGCATTGCCGAAGACGTGGCCTTCGCCGAAAGCCGCATCCGCCGCGAGACCATCGCCGCCGAAGACATTCTCCACGACCTCGGCGCGTTCTCGATGATCAGCTCCGACAGCCAGGCCATGGGCCGCGTCGGCGAAGTCATCACGCGCACCTGGCAGACCGCCGACAAGATGAAGAAGCAACGCGGCGCCCTGCCCGGCGACGGCGAAGGCAACGACAACTTCCGCATCAAGCGCTACATCGCCAAGTACACCATCAACCCGGCGATCACCCACGGCATCAGCCATGAAGTGGGTTCCATCGAAGTGGGCAAGTGGGCCGACCTGGTGCTGTGGCGCCCGGCGTTCTTCGGCGTCAAGCCGACGTTGATCCTCAAGGGCGGGGCGATTGCCGCCAGCCTGATGGGTGACGCCAACGCCTCGATCCCGACGCCACAACCGGTGCACTACCGGCCGATGTTCGCAAGCTACGGCGGCTCACGGCATGCCACCAGCCTGACCTTCATCAGCCAGGCCGCCGCCGAGGCCGGGTTGCCGGAACAGCTTGGGCTGAAGAAGAAAATCGCCGTGGTCAAAGGCTGCCGCGACGTGCAGAAGACCGACCTGATCCACAACGACTACCTGCCGAGCATCGACGTTGACCCACAGACCTACCAGGTCAAGGCCGACGGCGTGTTGCTGTGGTGCGAACCGGCTGAAGTGCTGCCGATGGCGCAGCGCTATTTCCTGTTTTGATCCTGTGGGAGCGAGCTTGCTCGCGATGGCGGCGGCACATTCAACACGTATGCAAGCTGAACCACCGCTATCGCGAGCAAGCTCGCTCCCACATTTTTTCGGGGTCGTCTTACAGGTCCGTGCTTTCCACCAGGGCGTCCAGCTCCTCTTCGGTCAATAACTGGATGAGTTCCGCTTCCTTGACCTTGTGTTGCAAGCCCAGTGTCTCGGATTGGCTGACATAGTCAGGCTCCTCCAGGGTTCCGGCCGCTTTCGCCTCATCCAGCGCAAGCTGATTGGCGATGAGGGCATCATTCATCGCCTGGAAAAGGCTCGCGCGTTTTTGCTTCACGTAATCGATCCAGAAGTCCCGGCCAACCAGCGACTGCAATTGCTTCGGTGAATCATCCAGCGCCAGGATCTCGGCCGCCGCCGCATTGAGCATCTCTGCCGTAACGCCGGCCATCTGGATAAAGCGCCCACCCTTGGGCTGTCCCGGCAGTTCCAGTCGACTCTTGAGACCGACACGGTAGGCCAGGCGCACCTCCACCTCTTCGATCTGCCTGATGAGCCGATTCTTTTGCGCGGCGGTGAGATCCTCACGAGCATTGATCGTGTCACGCCGCTGCTGGATATCCTGCAGGGCAATACGCTCCACCTCATCGAGGCGAAACAGCCCCTTGGCCAGCCGGATCAGCGCCACAGCCTCCTGTTCTCCCACCGTCAGGGCCTTGGCGTTGTGGATCATCAATTTGATTTCCAGGTAGCTGAAGGACAACGCGGCGCGATCCTCACACGCCGGCGCGCCAGCCAGGTCGAACAGCTCACGGCGCAAGTCGGTGGAGTCCCTGATCGCTTCAAGCATCTGCCAGACACGCGCCTGGAGGTCCGGATAATTTTCCACGTCCTGGTAAGAGCCGGCCAATCGGTTCAACAGCTGAAAAAACTCCCTGGACTGCGTTTCAGCCTCCAGGCTCCGCCACAGTGTATTTTTGTCCTGCTGTTGCTCCCTGGGCAGGTCTAGCAGCCATCGATCCACATCCGATAGCCTTCCCCCTGGGACATGTTCAAACGCGCCAGGCGAACGAAAGGTCACCCATTCGGGATGCGACGTTGCGAGGTTCGCCCAATAATCACGCAAGCGCTGCTGGGTCGCCTCGCTCAGTGGATTGTTCTGCACGAAGGTCACGCCATTGACCCGTGCCGTGGCGTGAGCACGCTCGGCCGGTGGATCCGTCAGTTCGGTCGGTACTTCGGTCAGCTCGTTGTTGCGCAAATCGAGTTCTTCCAGCGGCAGGTCGCGCAGGCCAGTCGGCCAAGTGCTGATATCGGTACCGTTCAGATTCAGCCCACGCAGGTCGGGCAACCGGCTGAAATCCGGTAATTGGCCCAGGGGGTTCCATTTCAGGTCGAGGATTTTCAGCTGGGTACGCCCTTCAAGGATCTGAATGCTGCGCGCGGACAGGGTGATTTCATTCATCGCCAAGTGCAGCCGGGTCAACCCCTCCATCAACTCCACCGAAGGGGGAAGATCGTTCAGGCGGTTGAACGACATGTCCAGCCAACGGAGCGCGGAGAAGCTCTTGAGGAACTTGTCGCATGAGGGTTCCGCCAAGCGCATGCTACGCAGCTTCAGCGAGACCACATGGCTGAAGTCGGCCGACAGACCTGGCAGCGTCCCTAACGCCACCCCGCTCAGATTAAGCTCATAGCCAACCCTGCTGCCATCCACCGCCGCAACGATCGGGCCTTGGCGCCGCCAGCACCATTGAATTCGATTAGCCACACCCCGCTTGATCGCGGGTAGCAGTTGCTCGATACGATCATTACCCGCATCAAGCCATACGGGGGTGGTGGCCCAGCGGTCCAGATCGCGGATCAGCGTATCCAGCTCGACTTTGCGCCGCTTGAGTTCGGGAACGGCTTGATCCCCCAGGGACCGCAACAGGGCCTGGACTTGCTCACTCGTATAGTCCGGGTACAAATCCAGCACCCGACGCTCGGGGGACCGCCCCAGGCCCAACAACCCCCGCACGCCACTCATGGGGTAACCAACCTTGCCCGAGGCCAGGCGCATCGGTGATTTGAAGGATGACTTGCGCGGTTGCATCTGCAGGTGCTTCGCCAGCGAAGCTCGGCTCAATGGTGTTGCACCGACAGCCTTCTGCAAGAGGGCGCCGTGATGAACCGAAGGGCGGCCCATGGCCCGCCGCTCCGCATCGGGGAGCGCATGCTGCACGGCATCGTAGAGGCTATCCCAGTGGCTCAGTTCATTGCCGTTGTCGTCGAAGGCCTTGTAGCGCTCACCGTCCTTGACCACGACCTTGGTCTGCATTGCGTCCTGGGCGCCGACGCTGTCGATCAAGGCGCCTGAAAACACCTCGTCGCGCAGCTCGATGCGCACCGCGTCGTTCCATCCGGGCAAGCTCTTCAAGGTCGCCAACACCAGTCGGGGGGTGTCGGCCGCAACCAACGCCTCGCGATAGAGCCCTTCGTAGGCCCGGTTCAAACGCAGCGCTCGCTGGTAGTCCCGCAGCTCTTCGGCGATACGCAGTGGAATGGGTTTGGTCTGGGTCGTATCCGCGAAGTCCCAAGCGGCCATTTGCTGTTGCTCGGCCGGGTTGGCAAACGCCACCACCTGTTCGATGGCCGCCGCTGGAACCGAGGGAAACCGCGACTTGATCAGTGCTGCACGCGGCTCGCTCGACACGTCTTCCTTGGCGTAGTAATCGTTGAACACGTGCATTTTTTCCCGCACCACCACGGCGGCGAGTGTCTTGCGCAGCTGCTGGATCCGAGCGTCCATATTGGTTTTCGCAATTGCCGGGCTCGTGCCCGCCAACAGATCGCCCCCCGCAGCGTCCACCGTCTCGATCAGATTCTTCAACACCCAGGGTGTGCGGACTTTCCTCTCGGGGATGATGACGTCGCGAACCCGGTCCCCTTCTTCCGATGGGCGAACGTATTCCCAAAGCGTCCTGCCCCCGCCGTCGACCACTTTGAGCTTGAGCCCTTTTGGCCACGGACCGTAGCCCGTGAGTAGATGCAACTGGGTCATCGGATCGGCGTGTTCATACTGCAGCGGATCTTCGCTTTGCAGTTGCCCGATGAAATCGTCGACTTGCCGGCACAGGTCGAAGCGCTTGATCGTGTCGGCCAGCAAGGCCGGCATCGGTTCACCCTCGACATGCAGCCGCCGCAACACCTGCTCGCTGGTGCCACTGGCCGTACGGATCTGCTCCAGCTCTGCGTCGCTGAACCTCTTGACGCGATGGCCGAGCCGGCGCATCAGCGTAGCCCCTTCCCAGCTGCGCGGCCGTTCCAGTTCATGGCTCCAGGCACCGCTACCGTTGTCCGTCAGCCCAGGCTGATAGGCGTCCGGCCCGCGGGAAGGATGACGAATGCGATAGCGCTGGGTCGTCGGGTCCTGTTGCACCTGGTAATTCTGGTCGTCCAACGACACAACGTCTCGACCCTCGACCCGGTACAGCCCTTGAGTATCCGGGACCAAGGTCGCCGGCGGCTCCAGCGTACTCCGGTAAGGCACCATGTCGGGGCGCCAGAGGCGTGAATCGCCATTGGCCAGTTGGACCGGTTCCAACTGCTCCACCGTGCTCGACCACTGAATGTGCGGCAGCACCGCCGCCCCGGTGGCGACGAATGCCGTGTTGAGGGCCACGCTGGAGAAATGCGCCCACATTTCCCTGGTCTCGCCGCGCTCGAACGCTTCGATGCCCTCGAACGCTTCGTTGAACATCTGCACAGCGCCCACCGTCAGCATCAGCGGCCCAAGCCCTGGCACCACGAACGCTGCCAGGTTGAAGACATCGATCACGGCATCCAGGTAACTGTCCAGCCGCGCCAGACGGGCTTTTTTGTCTTCATCGCCGGTGGGCACCGCCACCGCCCGGGCATCGGCCTGGATCTTCTGGATCTGCCTGCGACGCAGCGATTCCCACAAGGGGTCGGGCAGGGAGGACGTCTCCATGGGCAGTGCCGGCAATTTCGACTTGAGCGGGTAATCGGCCTGATCATCCGCTGGCGCGCCAGGCTGATAGAGGCGGTTGAAGCGCTGGAAAAATCCGCCCAGTTGACGCAACGGTACAAAGCGGCTGAAGAAGCGCCGGTAGGCGACGCGATGCAAACGCCGGCGCAGATCGACCATGAATTCGCCGCTGGACGCATATTCCTTGAGGGGTTGCTCAGGATCGCCCGGCAGGTAGGCCACCACCCGTTCCACCCGCCGACTGCTCTCCCGGTCGGGCCCGATCAGTACCGGGCCAACCAAGCCGATGCCGAAAATGCTCAATGAGGTGAACGTCACCGCCCGCCCATCGAGCATGACCTCGCGCTGATCGCTGACCACCTGCTGCAACATTCGGTAAGCGGCCAGGCTGATGTCGCCCTTGGCCCAGGCGACCTCGACACAAAGCGCCAATCCCTCTTGGTGATGCGCGCGCAGTTGGCGATCCAACTGGTGGTCGATCGGCCGTACGATGGCGTTGATGTGTTCCTGATAGCGGCGCCCCAGGTCCAGCTTGCGGCACAGCCTGGCAAAAGCCTCGGGCGTGATCGGCAACGCCCCGGCGCGAAAGGCGTTGATGGCCGGAACAACCTCGCCCGTATAAAACGGCCGCACCGTAGTAATGAGGCTGCAGTCGTCACAGCCAGGCTTGCGCTCTTCGTCGGCGTCGAAATTGGCCAGCGCGGCCTCCAGCAACGAAGTGCCGTGGTATTCGTAGCGATCGAAATGGCTGCCCTCGCTGTCGAGCACCAACGCGCCAAAAAAATCACCGCGCGCCTGGCGCCCGTACTTGCGGACGAAATAAACCTGATTGACGTTCTGCGTGCGCTTGAACTCATCCTGGATCGCCTGGTTGAGCAACGGCTCGGCAAAGGCGCGAATGTCCTGGACATTGCCCAGCACATTGTCGATCTGGTTCAGGGTTTCGCGGTAGCGGGCGTGACTGTGCTTGAGGCGGGCCCTGGTTTCGTGGGAGGCCTTCACGTACCAATCTGGAAGGTCCAGCACATGGTCGCTCAGTTCCTGCTGGCGTTGCACGATAGCGCCGCTGTACCAGCCGGGAATTCGGGTCTTGAGCAGGTCCAAGTGCATGCCGCGGCTTTCCGGGCGCACAGGGCCAAGAATCGGTTCTGGCATATCGGGTCATCCTTGTTGTTGGAAAACCCGAGCCTACTCAGTGCCACAGCGCTGGATGCGGTAACTATTTATGGTTATCGCTATCTATCTATTTTCGACGGGATATGACCCGCCGCCGTTATCCCACCCAGCGTTTCAATTGCTGTCGCAGCCGGCGATTCTCGGTGCGCAACTGTTGGACCTCTTCCAGCAAATCCAGGGCCAGGGCGACGCCTTCCCACTCCAGGTCCAGGTCGTGATGCAGCTTGGCGGCACGCTTGGCCAGGAGCAGTTCGTAATCGGTGAAACGCCAGTCTGTCGGCACCGTGCCTTCGGGCTCGAGGATCCCATGCTCGACGATTTCGATGACATGGATGTCCGCCAACGAAGCGGCCTCGCAGAACTCCCTCAGGTTCAGTTCAATGATCGGGTTGCTCATGGTCTGCTTCTCCCAATGCTTTAACTGTCGAGTCTAGCCCCGTCTACCCTTGTGAACACCCAATCTGTGGGAGCAAAGCTTGCTCGCGACAGAGGCGCCTCAACTCCTGGAGATCGAGTTGCATTCATCGCGGGCAAGCCTTGCTCCCACATGCGATGTATTCAGAAGTTCTCCCGCGGATCGAACGCGGCTTTCTTCGCCAGTTCCGCCCACAACGCCTTGACCGCCTCATCGCCAGTCTTTGGCATCACGGCCTTGAGCTGCACGAACAGGTAGCCGCGCTCGCCGGCCTTGTTGCGCAGGCCGTGGCCCTTGGCGCGCATGCGCTGGCCGTTCTGGCTGCCGGCCGGGACCTTGAGGTTGATCTTGCCGGTGAGGGTCGGCACCGCCACTTCCGTGCCCAGCGCCAGTTCCCACGGCGCCAGGGGCAAGGTGATGATCAGGTCCTGGCCTTCGACGTCGAACTTAGGGTGCGGCGCGAAACGAATGGTCAGGTACAAATCGCCATTGGCACCGCCACCGATACCCGGCGCCCCCTGGCCCTTGAGGCGGATGCGTTCGCCGTCGGTCACCCCCAGCGGAATCTTCACGTTCAGGCTTTTACTGGTGTTGCTCACATGCTGGCCGGCCGCGTTGTACTGCGGCACCTGGAAGCTGACCTTTTTCGACTCGCTCGACAGGGTCTCTTCCAGGAAGATCGGTAATTCCATTTCCACGTCTTGTCCTCGACGGCCGGCACTGCGACCTGACTGCCCACCACCGAAACCCGGCCCGCGATTGCCGAAGATCGAACTGAAGAAGTCCGAGAAGTCCCCGGTGTCCTGGCCGCCAAAACCACCACGGCTCTGCCAGCCCGGTGGTCCCTGGAACGGCTGGCCGTGCTGGCCGTAGCGGCGCAGTTCGTCGTATTCGGCGCGCTTGTCGGCGCTTTTCAGCGCTTCATAGGCTTCGGAGACGTCCTTGAATTTGGTCTCGGCGTCCTTTTCCTTGCTCACATCCGGGTGGTACTTGCGCGCCAGTTTGCGATAGGCGGCCTTGATCGTGGCGTCGTCGGCCGTCGGCTCGACACCCAGGATCTTGTAATAGTCTTTGAAGTCCATTGAAGGATCACCATCCGTTATCGATATAGCACCGCCATGCACAGCATGCTCGTGGTACAAGCCCCGGAGTTTGACCAATCTCAAGGTTTGTGACCGGGCGGCGCGTCAGAAGTTTATCGGCAGCCGGTGGCGGTTCTTGTACCGCCGTGTGCTACCAGGCCCATGCCAGCAAGTTTGGGGGTATAAGCCAGTCTTTCAAGGTCGGTGTTTGCGAATTAGCAGATAACCGGCCTTCGAATCCGCGCCACACTGACATACACTGCGCGGCCGTTTTTTCAACTGGAACCCGAAAGACATGAAAAACGCATCCCCGGCCCGTGCCTGCGGCATCGACTTTGGCACGTCCAACTCCACTGTCGGCTGGCTGCGCCCCGGCATGGAAACGTTGATCGCGCTGGAGGACGACAAGATCACCCTGCCTTCGGTGGTCTTTTTCAATCTCGAGGAACGTCGCCCGGTGTATGGCCGCCTGGCCCTGCACGAATACCTGGAAGGCTACGAAGGCCGGCTGATGCGCTCGCTCAAGAGCCTGCTGGGCTCCAAGCTGATCAAGCACGACACCAGCGTGTTGGGCACGGCCATGCCGTTCAAGGATCTGCTGGGGCTGTTCATCGGCCAGTTGAAGAAACGCGCCGAAGCCACCGCCGGTCGGGAATTCGAAGAAGTGGTGCTGGGGCGCCCGGTGTTTTTCGTCGACGACGATGAAATGGCCGACCAGGAAGCGGAAAACACTTTGGTCGACGTCGCCCGCGCCATCGGTTTCAAGGAGGTTTCGTTCCAGTACGAACCTATCGCGGCGGCATTCGACTATGAATCGACCATCGAGAAGGAAGAGCTGGTGCTGATCGTCGACATCGGCGGCGGTACTTCGGACTTCTCCCTGGTGCGCCTGTCCCCCGAGCGCCGCACCCACGACAATCGCCACGACGACATCCTCGCCACCGGTGGCGTGCACATCGGCGGGACCGATTTCGACAAGCAGCTCTCGCTGGCCGGCCTGATGCCGCTGTTCGGCTACGGCAGCCGCATGAAGAGTGGCGCCTACATGCCCACCAGTCACCACATGAACCTGGCGACCTGGCACACCATCAACGCGGTGTACTCGCAAAAATCCACCCTCGCCCTGGGCAGCATGCGCTACGACATCGAAGACACTGGCGGCATCGACCGGCTGTTCAAACTGATCGAACAGCGCGCCGGGCACTGGCTGGCGATGGAAGTGGAAGAAACCAAGATCGAGCTGACCCACGCCGACCAGCGCCATTTGCTCCTGGACCGGATCGAGCCGGGCCTGAGCGTGGACCTGAGCCGGGCACTGTTCGAATCGGCCATCGACGGCTTGCTGGAGCGGGTGCGCGGCAGCGTCACGCAGTTGCTCAACGATGCCAACGTGCGGGTCGATCAGGTGGACACGGTGTTCTTTACCGGCGGTTCCAGCGGCATCCCGGCGCTGCGCAACAGCGTCTCGGCGATGCTGCCCCAGGCGCAGCATGTGGAAGGCAATATCTTCGGCAGTATCGGCAGCGGGTTGGCGATCGAGGCGATGAAGCGGTACGGCACACAGGTCTGATCCAGTTCTGCGGCGCGTTCATCGCGAGCAGGCTCGCGATGACGTCAGAACAGGCGACGCCTACCGGATCAGACCATCCCCACCTGCTTCAACTCACTCTTGAGATACGCATAATAAATCGGCCCCGCCACCACCCCCGGCAGGCCGAATGCGGCTTCGAACACCAGCATCGCCATGAGCAATTCCCAGGACTTGGCGCTGATCTGCCCGCCGACGATGCGGGCGTTGAGGAAGTATTCGAGCTTGTGGATCACGATCAGGTAACCCAGCGCCGCCACCGCCACCCAGATCGACAGCGACAGGCCGACAATGGTGATCAGTGTGTTGGACATCAGGTTGCCGATGACCGGTAGCAGCCCCAGCAGGAAGGTCATCACGATCAGGGTCTTGGTCAGCGGTAGCTTGATGCCGAACAGCGGCAGCACCACCGCCAGGAAAATCCCGGTGAAGAAGGTGTTGAGCAGGGAAATCTTGATCTGGGCGAAGACGATGTTGCGAAACGCCTTGACCAGCAGGTTCAGGCGATCGAACAGCGCGGCGGCCAGGGGCTTGCGCTTGGTCAGGTCGGGGATGCGCTGCAGGGCAACGATAGCCCCCAGCACCATGCCGATCAGCAGCGTCACGAACATATGGGCCGCGTCCTTGCCCACCAGTTGCAGGTCGCTCAGGTGCTTGCTCACCCAATCACCGATCGCCACCCGGAACTCGGCAGCGCTGGCCGGCAGGTAAGCGTCGATGAACGGCGGCAATTGCCCACGGGCACGGTCGACCACGGTCATGAACTTGTCCAGGGACGCGCCCGGGTTTTCCGCTTCATGCAGCAGGAAACTGAAAGCGCCGGCGAAGATCAACGTCAGCACACTGACCACCAGCGTGCCCAGCAACGCTACCGCCAACCAGCGAGCGCGGCGGCCTTCGATCAGTCGCTGCAGCTGCGGGGTGAGCATGTTGACCAGTTCGAACACCAGCAGCCCGGCCAGCAGGCTCGGCAACAGGCGCAGCGGCAGCACCAGCAACAGCCCACCAAAAATGATCACCCAACTGATCACCAACAATACATGACGCTGAGAAAACGTTGGCATACAGCCTCAGGACAAAACGGCGTGAAAGGATCGGCAGTCTGCCAGCCTTCCACTAGCAGCACTAGGATTGTATCGGCCGACCTTGGTCGCAGTTCAGGGTTTTTTTTCGGTGGCTGTGCCGACCCTATCGTCGGCACAGGCTTCAGAAAATCCTCTGCTTATTTTTTCTTCAGGCACTCACTCATGAACGCCTTGCGAGCATCGCCCTTCAACGCCTGGGTGGTGGCCGTGGCATTGCAGGTTTTCATACGCTCCTGCGGGGTGCTCGGTGCGGCGGTAGCCTTGAGACAGGTGCTCATGAAGGCCTTGCGCTCGTCGCCCTTGAGCGCCTTGGCGGTGGCGTCGGCGTTGCAGGTGGTCATCTTGGTCTGCTGCGCCGTCGCGGCGAAGCCCTGGGAACACAGTAGCAAACCGATCATCAACAAAGGGACACGCAGCATCTTCATGATGTTTCTCCTGGCTGCCACACGAGGGTGTGGCGATGAGGTGCAGTGTAGACAAAGCCTGTTACACCTTCACCAGGTTGCTCCTCTGTGCCTGAGCTACCGCCATCGCGAGCAAGCTCGCTCCCACAGGGGAGTGTGTACACCATCAATGTGGGAGCGAGCTTGCTCGCGATGAACGATAACGCGGTCCAGCGGGTTACACCCCGGCAGCCTTCAACCGCTCGGCATGCTCGACAAACAACCGGATCGGCTCGGCCCCCTTGCCCACCAACCCCAGCGATTGGTTGACGATATCGAAGTGGTCCAGCGGATAGTCATCGCCGATGACGGTGCCCAGGTGCGAGCTGTACCGTCCGACCATGCCGTCGCATTGCCCCGCTTCCCTCACAAACGTACGCGCAAATAAACGGCAGCTGCGGTTGGTGCCGTCGAACAGGTTGCGCCCCTTGTCGGTCTTGCCCGGCTGCAAGGTGCCGGACCACGAGTAATAACGCACGCCATTGACCTCTTCCGGTCCATTCCCGCCCCAGGTTTGCGGCAAGCCCTGTGGATAACGTTGGTTGAACAGCGCTACCCCGGCGGTGGTCAGGGAGGCATGGGACGCATGAATGTCCACCGGCAGCTTGGGCCCGCGATAACCGGTTTCCAGCAGGCTCATCAGGGCGTTGATCAGGCGCAGCACGGCACTGAGCACGCGCCCCTTGGCACTGTCGGCGGGGTAATGGGCTTGCAGGTAATCCGCCAGCTCGGAGCCGTGGTTGGTGCCGGCCACCGACGTGACCGACGCCACCAGGTCCGGGCGTTTGGCGGCTGCATAGCGGGCGGTGAGGCTGCCCTGGCTGTGGCCGATCAGGTTGACTTTCTGCGCACCGGTTTGCCGCAGGACCTCCTCGATCCGCGCCAGCAATTGCTCGCCGCGCACCTCGGAAGAATGCAGCGGCGAAACCTTCACCGCCACGACCACGGCCCCGCCGCGACGCAACGCCGAGACGATCCCATACCAGTACGGATACAACACCAGGCGTATGAACCCGAGCATGCCCGGGACCAGTACCAGCGGATAACGAGTGGCGCAGCGTTGCGACATGGCGACATCCTTGTGATCAAGAGGGCTCAGCATCGGTACCGATGATGACCAGTCTATGACACCCAGATGAATCCGTGGCGAGGGAGCTTGCTCCCGTTAGGCTGTGCAGCAGCCCTTTTTCAAAAAGTCCGCGCCAGCGCCAGCAGACGCTCCTCGGCCTCGGCGCAGGACAACGCAAAGCTGCGCTCGGCCGACTCCTCGCCTTCGGCCGCCACCACCGTCACATCGGTGATGCCGATAAACCCCAGGACGGTGCGCAACAGCGTGTCGGCGTGGTTCATGCTTTCCAGCTGGCCGCCGGGGCCGAAACCGAAATCGCCGCGACTGGTCACGATCAGCGCCTTCTTGCCCAGCAACAGCGGCTCGTAGTGCGACACGCCGTTATCCAGGCTGTGGTTGAACGTCAGCCCGATGCGCACGATCTGGTCGATCCAGGCCTTCACGCCGCTGGGCACGCTGAAGTTGTGCATCGGCGCGGAGATCACCAATCGGTCATGGGCTTGCAACTCCTCGACCAAGGCATCGCTCAGGGCCAGGTCCGCTTGCATGATCAACGGTCGAGCCTGAGGCTCGGGGTAGAACGCCGCAGCGATGAACGCTTCGTTGACCGGCGCAATCACTGCCCGCCCGACTTCGCGGCGGGTCAATTGGGATTGCGGATGATCAGCCTGCCACGCCGAAACGAAGGCCTCGGCCAAGCGCCGGGAATGAGAGCGCTCGCCACGGGGACTGCCATGTACCACAAGAATCTTACTCATCTGAATCTCCTTTTATGCGGCTACAATCAACACTGCTTGTGCCTTGCAGCTTGAAGCTCGTCGCCGCTGGCGGACAAATGAGCGTTAGTTCATCTGGATGAGTTAATTTCATCCATCGCATTTCAGGAGAATTAGAATGTTCGCCAACCTGCCGCTCAACGCCCTGCGTGCCTTCGAGGCAGCCGCGCGGCTGCTCAGTTTCAAGGCGGCTGCGGCGGAGCTGTCGGTGACGCCTACGGCGGTCTCCCATCAGATTCGATCCCTGGAGACCTGGCTGGGGCTGGTGCTGTTCGAGCGCCTGCCACGCCAGGTACGCCTCACCGACGGCGGGCAACGCTTGTTCCACAGCCTGCACGGGGCATTGCTGGAGGTGGCGCAAAGCGTCGACACCCTGCGCCCGCAACGCAGCAACAGCCACCTGACACTGTCCACCACCGCAGCGTTTGCCGCCCTGTGGCTGGTGCCTCGCCTGGGACGTTTTTATGCGCGTCACCCGAACATCAACGTGCGCCTGGACACCCACTGCGAAGTGATCGACCTGCACCAGGACGCCAGCGTCGACCTGGTGGTGCGCTACAGCCTGGACGCCTACCCGAACCTGTACGGCATGTGCCTGTTCGATGAAAGCTTCGGGGTCTATGGCTCGCCTGAACAGGTGGCCCTGGCGGCACGGCAGGTGCCGACGCTGATCAGCGTGCATTGGCACAACTCCAAGCTGTACGCCCACGGCTGGGATGCCTGGTGCGCCCAGGCCGGGGAGAACTGGCTCACCCGGCAGCCATGCATGCGCGAGTACGACGAGGAGCATTACGCCTTGCAAGCGGCGATTGCCGGGCAGGGCCTGGTGCTGGCGAGCAATATCCTGGCCTCTGAAAGCATCGCCAGCGGCTTGCTGGTGGGCTATCGCCCGGACGTCCAGGTCAATGGCGCCGGCTACAGCGCCCTGTGCGTCCCGGGCCGCGAACGCCATCCGCCGGTACGGGCGTTCTTCCAGTGGCTAGGGGAGGAAGCCCGGCTGTCCGGCTATGCGCTGAAAAACTCGGTAAAACTTTTTCAGGACCGTGTCACTCAGACTTAGAGTGATCGCGCCATCAGAGCGTGACGCTCCCACCGGATCAGCCTCCAGGAGAACGAGATGAGCGACATGCACTTATCCGATGTAACCACCCTGCGCGAACGTGCACGGCAGAACGTGCAGAACGGCGCAGTGACCGAAGGCTACGGCGCCGATCGGCAGGAAGTTGTCCGCCTGCTCAACGAAGCGCTGGCCACCGAACTGGTCTGCGTGCTGCGCTACAAGCGCCACTACTTCATGGCCACCGGCCTCAAGGCCAGCGTGGCGGCCAGTGAATTCCTCGAGCACGCGAACCAGGAAGCCGAACACGCCGACAAACTCGCCGAACGCATCGTGCAATTGGGCGGCGAGCCGGAGTTCAACCCCGACCTGTTGACCCGCAATTCCCACGCCCAGTACGTGGCGGGCAACACCCTCAAGGAAATGGTGTACGAGGACCTGGTGGCCGAACGGATCGCCATCGACAGCTATCGGGAAATCATCCAGTACATCGGCGAAAAAGACCCGACCACCCGGCGCATCTTCGAAGACATCCTGGCCCAGGAAGAAGAGCATGCCGATGACATGGCCGATATCCTGGCTGATCTCTAGTACCGCCATCGCGAGCAGGCTCGCTCCCACAGGGGACCGCACTCTTCCTGAAGAAACTCGGTCGAATGTGGGAGCGAGCCTGCTCGCGATGGGGCCGGCAGTATCATTGCAAGGCTCGGCTACCGGGTCGGCTTGACCGTCACCGGCGCCTTGCCCGCCTTCATCTGCTCCAGCAGCGGCGCGCACTGGTTCGGCTCACCGCCGCTTGGCGCTACCAGCGCGAGCAGGCCGGCGGCCGGTGCAGCGATCACACCCAACGCCACCATCCCGGCGCCGCGCAGCATCAGCGGCACCGCCTTGACCCCGGCGGCGGGCTTGGCGAACGGGCCGCGGACGTACAACGGCGAGCGCAGGGAAATCAGGCGCCAGCCCTTGGACTCGGGGGTGATGGTCAGGTCCAGCTGTTCATTTGCCATGTTCGCCGTGCCGTCGATGTAGATGATCGCGTTCTCGGTATCGAACACGAACAGGCGCGTGGTCGCCAGGCCCGTCTTGATGTCGAAGTCCGCCGCCGCGCAGTTGATCTTCACTTCCTTGTCGCCAAAGATTTTTCCCACCACGTAGTTGCCGACGTTCAGCCCCGCCAGCTCCATCAGCTCACGACTGATGGCGCCATCGTTGATGAGCATTTTCAACGTGCCATTGGAGGTGCCCAGCAACGCCGCCACCGAATTGCCGCGCCCGGTGATATCGGCATCGCCGTTCAATTCGCCGAAGCTGGTTTTCATCGGCTCAAAACCGGGGAACAGCTGCTTGAGCTTGAAACCGCGCGCCGTCAGCTTGGCCTGGCCCTCAAGGGGCTGGGTATGGCCGTTGAGGCGGATCTGCGCATCGAGGCGGCCACCGGCTACGCCGAAGCGCAGGGGCTCGAGGCTCAACTGCCCATCGTTGAGCACCAGATGGGTGTAAAGGTCGGTGAACGGCAACTGCTCGCTATGGACGATGCGCTTGCCGGTGAACTCCACATCGGCGTCCATCACGCTCCAGCGCTCGGTGCGAAACTCTTCCACGGGCAAGACCTTGCCGGTCGGCTGCTTGCTGGCGCCGCCCCGGGCTTTTTGCTCGGTATTGGAGTCAGCACCGATCAGCGGCGCCAGATCACTGAACAGCAGTTGATTGGAGACCAGCGCGCCACTGAGTTTCGGCCGAGGCTGGCTGGCGACATAGGCCAGGTCGCCATGGATATCGCTGTCGCCGATCTTGCCGTTGAACGCCTCATAGCGAAACAGCGCCCCACCCGGCTCATGCAGCTTGGCAATCAAGCGGCCATCGGTGGCATAAGGCGGCGAATCCGGCAGGGTCACGCCTGTCAGCGGGTAGAGATGGGCCAGGCTGTTGCCAGCCAGTTTCAAGCGCAAGTCCAGGGCCCCGAGGTTCATCGGGTCGGTGAGGGTGCCGGCCAGTTCGACGCGGGTCTCGGCGATCTTCGCCTGGGCCTGGAGCGGAAAGGGTCGTGACGCATCCTGCAATGCCAGCAAACCACCAACCTTGCCGGAGCCGGCCAGGGCTTGCCCATGATACTGCCCGTCGACCTTGAAGGCGAACGCGTAGTCCTGCGGTATCGCGCCCTGGTCCTGGGCTTTTTTGGCAGCCTTGTCACCGACGATATCGCTGAACGGGATGGGTTTGCCCAACGGGTCGATCAACAGGTCGAGCCGGGTCTTGAGCGTCTGGTCGTCAAGGGTGACGTGGCCTTTGTCGAAGCCGATGGCACCGATGTCCACCACCCAGCTGGACGGCTCGGCGTCCGGGTCTTTCGGATCGAACTGGAAGGTCCAGTTGGCGCGCCCATCAGCCAGACGTTGCAGGTTGGCGTCGGGCTCCGTCAGGTCGATGCGCGGAATCGCTACCCGCCGGGCCAGCAAGGCCAAGGGCGACACGCGCAACTCAACACGTTTTAGCGTGACCATTTGCGGAGTTTTCGACCACTCCGGGTTGCCCAGGCTCAAGTCCTCGGCCACCACATGGGGCCACGGCAACCAGGCTCGCCAGCCCCCTTCCTCCGGCTCACGCTGCCAGGCCACCGCCAGGTTGCCGTTAATGGCAAAGGGGCGATGCAACTCCTCGGAAACCTTGGCATTGAGCGTGGGCTTGATGCGGTTCCAGTCGAAGAAGGCGATGACCAGGACCAGCACGGCCAGCAGGACAACAAGGCTGGCAAAGCTCCAGGCGAGGATTTTCGAGGTGCGCGTCATGCACAAGGCTCCTGATGACAAGTCAGCGTCCGCAACCGCGACGCCACTGGGAACACGACCCTGCAGTCGGTTCGTTATGAAGGGTTGGACTGGCAAAGCGGCCCACAGGTGCCGATGAACGGCACAAAAAAAAGCAACAATCCTGACCGATCAGCCAACAAACCGTTACCGCGCCCGCACATTTGCGAGGCGGAGATGGGTACAAAATACCCACCTCGGTGCAAAACCACACCTCGGAAACGCCCGTTCTAGAGCCTTCGCCCAGAACAATCAATTCCGTTGATTATTACCATTGCGTTTATGAACTTTTATATCGACTTATCGAGAGTAGCATTGCCCTCGTACCCACTTTATCGCCCTCCCAAGGAGCAACGATCATGAAACGCCAATTACTGATGAGCCTGTCCCTTTCACTGCTGGCCTCGACTGCCTTTGCATTGCCAGCTTCCGAACAAGCCACGCCACAGGTCAAGGACAGCCATTCTGTCTACAGCCAGACTGTTGCCGAAGGCGGCCGTGATCGCCTGGAAGAAAAAGGTCTCGCTGAGGACGGTTATGACCGCACCAAACAAAGCGATACCGTTGCAGCTGATGGTTCCGACCGCACTCCAGGCCAGACCTTGGCAGCCGACGGTTCCGACCGCACTCCAGGCCAGACCTTGGCAGCTGACGGTTCCGACCGCACTCCTGGCCAGACCTTGGCAGCTGACGGTTCCGACCGCACTCCAGGCCAGACCCTCGCCGAAGACGGTTCTTCCCGCACTAAAATGGGCGATACCGTGGCCGAAGGCGGTGGTGACCGTGTGATCGAACGCAACGGCGCAGTGAGCTGAGCCCATGGCGGCCCTGAAAAAAGCCCGATTCCTGCAATCGGGCTTTTGACTTTTCAAGCACTTCGTTTTCCCCGCCTGATCCCTCTCTACCGTTCGACGTCGGCAAAGCCGATTTGCTAGAGTGCGTCGCTCCCGTGAATCAGAAGCCAGCCTTGCGATGCTGCCCCGCGCCGAACAGAAACAACAGACCCGAATTGCCCTGATGGACGCAGCCCGCCATTTGATGGAGTGCGGCCGGGGGTTCGGCAGCCTGAGC
Source organism: Pseudomonas sp. H1_F01 (assembly GCF_054681425.1). Taxonomy (NCBI): domain Bacteria; kingdom Pseudomonadati; phylum Pseudomonadota; class Gammaproteobacteria; order Pseudomonadales; family Pseudomonadaceae; genus Pseudomonas; species Pseudomonas sp. H1_F01. The sequence continues at coordinate 6,111,764 of NZ_CP162823.1, forward strand.
CTGCGGGAAGTCGCCAAGACGGCAGGCATCGTGCCCACCGGGTTCTACCGGCACTTCGACGACATGGACCAACTGGGCCTGGCACTGGTCAGTGAAGTCGGCCAGACCTTCCGCGAAACCATCCGCCTGGTACGCCACAACGAATTCGTCATGGGCGGTATTATCGACGCGTCAGTGCGGATCTTTCTCGATGTGGTGCAGGCCAACCGATCGCAGTTCCTGTTCCTGGCCCGCGAGCAATACGGCGGCTCCCTGCCGGTGCGCCAGGCCATCGCCCAACTGCGCGAAGACATCAGTTCGGACCTGGCAGCCGACCTGGCCTTGATGCCCAAGTTGCAGCACCTGGACCTGGCCGCCCTGGGCGTGATGGCCGATCTCATCGTCAAGAGCGTGTTCGCCACCCTGCCGGACATCATCGACCCACCCGCTCAAGCCCTCCCCGAACACCTCACGCCCCAGGCGAAGATTACCCAGCAACTGCGGTTCATCTTTATTGGCCTCAAGCATTGGCAAGGGCTGGGCAGTACCGAATAACCCCGATGTACCCACTGTGGGAGCGAGCCTGCTCGCGATAGCGGTGGGTCAGCCACCATCAATGCCGCTGAAAGACCGCTATCGCTCCCACAGGTTTTTTGTGCAAGACGCAAAATGGTGCGCGGCAGCCCGTCGCGCACCAACATGGCACGCAATCCGCCCCATCCTGAAACGCAATCCCAGCTATTTCCTACATATCATTCGGTTGGCAAGCCCCTTGCTCTAAACACAGCACTGTTCATTGCTGGAAGCACTCCGATGCTGGTGATTCATCGCAGAATCGACACTCAACCGCGCTGGGACGCCGAGCTGCACCTGACCTTTGACGCCCGCAGCAAAAGCCGCCTGCGCTGTTTCAGTGCCGAGGGTGAAGATGTGGGGTTGTTCCTGGAACGAGGCCAACCGCCGCTGTACGACGGCGAATGCCTGCAAGCTGAAGATGGGCGCGTCGTACGCGTTTGCGCCCGCGCCGAACAACTGCTGCATGTCACCTGCGCCAACGCCTTCGAACTGACCCGCGCCGCCTATCACCTGGGCAATCGCCATGTCGCCTTGCAAGTGGGCGATGGCTGGTTGCGCCTGCTGGACGACTACGTGCTCAAGGCGATGCTCGAACAATTGGGCGCCCGCGCCGAATCCATCGAAGCCCCGTTCCAGCCGGAACACGGCGCCTATGGCGGCGGTCACCATCACTCCCGGCACGGCGACGAAGATTTCAACTACGCGCCGCGCCTGCATCAGTTTGGCGTGCGCACATGAACCCGGCCTGGGCGCTGCTGCGTCTGGCCAGCCCGCAGCTGCCGATTGGCGGCTACAGCTATTCCCAGGGACTGGAGATGGCGGTGGACAACGGCCAGGTCAAGAATCCCGACGACGCCCGTCGCTGGATCAGCGATCAACTGCTGCTGAACCTGGCGCGTTTCGAAGCGCCCTTGTTGCTGGCGCACTGCAGCGCAGCCGCCGCTGACGATTGGGACGCCCTGCTGCTGCATTGCGAAGAACATCGCGCCAGCCGGGAAACCCGTGAGCTGTATCAGGAGAGCCGGCAGATGGGCTACTCGTTGCAGCAACTGCTTGCCGGCCTGCCGGAACTCGACGGTGCCGCGCGCGGTTTTCTTGAACAGCTCAGTCTCCAACAACGCAGCGAGCCGCACCTGGCGCTGTGCTGGGCCCTGGCGGCGCGCGCCTGGCACATCGCTCCCCAGGACGCCCTCGCCGCCTGGCTGTGGAGCTGGCTGGAAAACCAACTGGCGGTGCTGATGAAAACCCTGCCTCTGGGCCAGCAAGCCGCCCAACGCCTGACCAGCGAGCTGCTGCCGCTGCTGCAACAGGCCCAGCACAACGCCTCGAACATCGACCCCGACCATTACGGCAGCGCCGCATTTGGCCTGTCCCTGGCGTGCATGGCCCATGAGCGCCAGTACAGCCGTCTGTTCCGTTCCTAGGAGACACTCATGAATACACAACCTCTGCGCGTCGGTATCGGCGGCCCGGTAGGTTCCGGCAAGACCGCCCTGACCCTGGCCCTGTGCCTGGCGCTACGTGAACGCTACAACCTGGCAGTGGTCACCAACGACATCTATACCCGCGAAGACGCCGACTTCCTGGTGCGCAACGAGGCCCTGGCGCCGGAGCGGATCATCGGCGTGGAAACCGGCGGCTGCCCGCACACGGCGATTCGCGAAGATGCGTCGATCAACCTGGAGGCGGTGGACCAGTTGAACCGGCGCTTCCCGGGCTTGGACCTGATTCTGGTGGAGTCGGGCGGCGACAACCTGTCGGCGACCTTCAGCCCGGAGCTGTCGGACCTGACCATCTATGTGATCGACGTCTCGGCCGGTGACAAGCTGCCGCGCAAGGGCGGGCCGGGCATCTGCAAATCCGACTTGCTGGTGATCAATAAAATCGACCTGGCACCGCTGGTGGGGGCGTCCCTGGAAATGATGGACAGCGACACCCGGCGGATGCGCAACGGCAAGCCCTTCGTGTTCAGCAACCAGAAGACCGGCCAGGGCCTGGACGACATCATTGCGTTCATCGAGCGCCAGGGCCTGCTGACCGCCGCCTGATTTTTTCCGACTGACCACAAGGAAGCTTATCCATGACCTTCAAACGCATTCTCGGCGCCCTCGCCCTGCTGCTGACCCCAGCCCTGGCCTTCGCCCATCCCGGCCATGGCGACAATGGCCTGATCGCCGGCCTCGGCCACCCCATCGGCGGGCTCGACCACTTGCTGGCGATGCTGGCGGTCGGTTTGTGGGCCGCACAACAACAAGGTGCCGCGCGCTGGGCGCTGCCATGCACCTTCGTCGGTACGATGCTGCTCGGCGGCCTGCTGGGCTTTGAAGGCCTGGACCTGCCAGCGTTGGAAAGCGGGATCGCCGCCTCGGTACTCGCCCTGGGCCTGGCGGTGGCACTGGCGGTGCGTCCGCCGTTGAGCCTGGCAGTCGGTGCGACGGCACTGTTTGCGCTGTTCCATGGCGTGGCCCATGGCTTGGAACTGCCGGACATGTCGAGCCCGTGGGCCTATGCGGCAGGGTTCGTCGCGGCGACAGCGGCGCTGCATGGCGCCGGGTTTGCCCTGGTGCGGGTGCTGCCACGAGCGGCGGCTCCATTGGTTCGATTGGCCGGGGCAGCTTCGGCGGCGGCTGGGGTCTGGTTGCTGGCGGGCTGATTCTTTAGCGCCTGCCAGGCCGCTATCGCGAGCAAGCTCGCTCCCACAGTTGATCGGGTACACCAGCCCCTGTGGGAGCCAGCCTGCTTCCACACTTTAATCGGTGTACACCGCACCCTGTGGGAGCGAGCTTGCTCGCGATGACGGACTTGCAGGCGCCATCTCTCTGAAGTCGGTCACTCTGCTACCATGTCGCGCAATCGCCCCCAGCCGTGACGACGTCCGCCAATGCCTCATGCTTCCCGCCCCACTCCCCAGCCTGAATTGACCGCCCTGTTCGCAACGGTGCGTCAGCATTTTCACGACGTGATCGTGCCGATGTGGCAAGGCCCGGGCTGGAATGCCGAACTGGCGTTGCCCTATGAATCCCTGGATGCAGAACATGTGCCGCTGCCACCCCAGCGTTACCGCGCCATGGCCTGTGCGCGGCAGTTGTATGTGTTCGCCAGCCTGATCGGCGAAGTGCCCCAGGCCGAGGAGCGAGCCAGTGCACTGTTCCGCTCGCTGCAGCGTCATTTCCACGATGCCGAACACGGCGGCTGGTTCTACAGCATCGACCCGCAAGGCGCGCCGCTGGACACCGGCAAAGACCTCTACACCCACGCCTTTATCCTGTTCGCCTGCGCCCATTACTGGGGCAAGGTCCGCGAACCGCTGGTGGAGTCAGTGCTCAACGCGAGCCTGGAGGTCATTGCCCAGCGCTTTGCCAGCGCAGACGGGCTCTACGAAGCCAGCCTCAAGCGCGACTGGTCGACGACCGGATCCGGCCCGTTGCAAAACCCCTTGATGCACCTGGCCGAAGCGTTCCTCGCCACCCTGTCGGTTCGCGAAGACGCCAACGTCCGCCAGGCGTTGCTGAGCCTTTGCGACGGGATGTCCAAGCAGTTCATCGAGCCGCAGCAACGCGTGATGATGGAGAAGCCGCTCAAGGCTGTGGATAACTGGTTCGAACCGGGACACCAGTTCGAATGGTATTACTTGCTGGCCTCATCGCCCCTGTTGCGCAACGGCAAGTTGCACACAGCCCTGGAGCACAGCTTCGGCCATACCGAACAGCGCGGCGTAGCCCCGGACTCCGGCGCTGTGTGTGCAATGCTGGCCTTGGGGTCCCAGGCAGGCCCACGCGATGCCACCCAACGCATCTGGGCCCAGGCGGAATACTTGCGGGCACTCACCTTGCGCCCGGGCAGCCAAGGATTGCTGCTGCGTCAATTGCAGGCGCTGCAGCAGCATTTCCTGCATGCCAAGGGCTGGAACGAATGCCTGGACGCCGACGGCATCGTCAGCCGCCGGGACATGCCGTCCACCACGCCGTATCACCTGCTGACCTGCTATCGCGGGCTAGCCGATTATCTAGGCTGATTGGCAAACCGCTATCGCGGGCAAGCCTTGCTCCCACAGGGATTTGAGCAGCCCTGCTCTCAGAGATGAATCAAACCTGTGGGAGCAAGGCTTGCCCGCGATGAACGATAACGCGCTCTTATGTTTTGTTGCGTTCAATGGCAAACCCGGCCCAGGTCTGGCTCACCGGCATCAGCTCCAGGCTGTTGATGTTGATGTGCGCTGGCGCATTGAGCACCCAGAAAATCGTATCGGCGATGTCCTGTGGCTGGATCGGCTCGGCGCCGGCGTAGGTCGCGTTGTAGCGCTCCTGGTCGCCACCGAAGCGCACCAGGGAGAACTCGCTCTCGCACAGGCCCGGCTCAATATTGCTCACCCGCACGCCCGTGCCTTGCAGGTCGCAACGCAGGTTCAGGGAGAACTGTTTGACGAACGCCTTGCTCGCGCCATACACGTGGCTGCCCGGGTACGGGTAGTTGCCGGCGATGGAGCCCAGGTTGACGATCCCGGCCCCACGGCCGTGGGCGATCAGGCGCGGCAACAGCAGGCGAGTGCTGTAGATCAGCCCTTTTACATTGGTGTCGACCATGGTGTCCCAGTCATCGAGGTCGCACTTGGGTGCCGGGTCGACGCCCAGGGCCAGGCCGGCGTTGTTGATCAGCCCGCGCAATTTGGCGAAGGATGGCGGCAGGTTGGCGATTGCCTCTTCCATGGCCTTGCGATCACGCACGTCCAAAACCAAGCCATGGACTTCAGTCTGCTTCGACAGCTCGGCACAGAGGGCATTGAGGCGTTCTTCACGACGACCGGTCAGCACCAGTTTCCAACCGGCCTCGGCAAAACGACGGGCACAGGCTTCACCAAAACCGGACGTCGCGCCGGTAATAAACAGGGTGTCAGACATCGTGTTCTCCTTGTTTGAACTTCAACAGCCATTGAATGGAAATCGGCCCACAGCATGCCCGCCCTGGCACGGTAGGAGCAAGACTTGCACACGGCTTTTGCCCCACGACTGCTCATAAAACAACCAATCAACGCCAGGCCTTGCCAAACAAGGGCCGCAGCCGGTTGCCCGCACCTTATCCACAGGCACGTCCACAGTAATCGGGGGCAAGTGCAAAACCTGCAAGCCGCTGTGCATAAGGCTTTGCGGGGTATTTGGAAAATTTTTTCGCTTGACCCTGCAAGTGAGGTTGTGCAGCGCAAGTTATCTGCTATAAGCCAACGCGAGATGGGCGATGGCTCCAAGCCAGTAACGACGGTGCTCAGCGCGGTCTTTCCAGAGTTTAATCACAGACTTATCCACAGGCTTGCCCACCGATTTTCGAGTCCATTGCGGCGCTCATAAAAGTGTTGACAACCGTCACTCCCGCTTGAGCAAAAACGCCTGATCAAAAAACAACCACAGCCCTGGAAGCCACGTATTCAAAGGCTCGCAGCCAGCTACTCCCACGTTACCCACAGCCAGCTCCACAGCAAACGGGGACAAGTCAAAACCGTGACAAAACAACTGTTTGCGGCGACTTTATGTCGCGGTTTCGCAAGGGTTCAGGATTGTTGTCCACAATTGCAAAAACGCATAAAAACCCTGTGGGAGCGAGCTTGCTCGCGATGGCTGTCTGTCAGTGCCATGGAGAGTGGCTGACACGCCGCTATCGCGAGCAAGCTCGCTCCCACAGGGGTTGGTGGTGTTCTGGGGATATAAAAAAACCGGCGATCACTCGCCGGTTATTTTCATTGCAACAACCGCCTCAATGCCCGCCCAGGTACGCGTTGCGCACTTCCTCGTTGGCGAGCAGCTCCTTGCCCGTGCCGGTCAGGCGGATTTCGCCGTTGACCATCACATAGGCCCGGTCCGACAGCTTGAGGGCATGGTTGGCGTTCTGCTCCACCAGGAAGATGGTCATCCCGGTGGACGCCAGCTCACGCAGGGTGGCGAAGATCTGCTTCACCACGATTGGCGCCAGCCCCAGGCTCGGCTCATCGAGCAGCAACAACTTTGGCCGGCTCATCAATGCCCGGGCAATGGCGAGCATCTGCTGCTCGCCGCCGGACATGGTCATGGCCCGCTGGTTGCGGCGCTCCTTGAGCCGTGGAAACAGCTCGAACATGCGCTGCATGTCTTCACTGGCATGCTTGTCACCGATGGGGATGGTGCCCATCAGCAGGTTTTCCTCGACGGTCATGTCCGGGAATACCCGCCGCCCTTCCGGCGACTGCGCGATGCCATGGGAGGCGATGTAATGGGACGACTTGTGGGTGATGTCCACACCCTGGTAGATGATCTGCCCGCCTGCTGCACGCGGCTGGCCGAAGATCGACATGAGCAACGTGGACTTGCCGGCACCGTTGGAGCCGATCAGGCTCACGGTTTCACCTTCGCCAATGTGCATCGAGACTTTTTTCAGGGCCTGGATCGGCCCGTAGAACACGTCCAGCTCCTTGAGCTCGAGGATAGGTCCACTCATACCAGTTCCTCTTCATCGGCACCCAGGTAGGCCGCGATCACCTTCGGATCGTTGCGAATCGCCTCCGGACCGCCCTCGGCGATCACGTTGCCGTGGTCCAGCACCACGATGTGGTCGGAAATGCTCATTACCATGCCCATGTCGTGTTCGATCAGCACCACGGTCAGATCATGCTCGTCGCGCAGCAGCCGGATCATCGCGCTCAGCGCTTCGGTTTCCTGAGGGTTGAGGCCGGCGGCCGGTTCGTCGAGGCAGATGATCTGCGGGCGGGTACACATGGCCCGGGCGATCTCCAGACGCCGTTGCTGACCGTAGGAAAGCTCGCCCGCCAGGCGGTTGGCGCAATCCACCAGGTCCACCACTTCCAGCCAGTAGAAGGCATGGTCCAGGGCGTCGCTTTCGGCCTTGCGGTAGCCCTTGGTGTTGAGGATACCCGCCACCATGCTGCGGTTGACCCACATGTGCTGGGCCACCAACAGGTTTTCCAGCACCGACATTTCCTTGAACAGGCGAATGTTCTGGAAGGTGCGCGCCAGGCCGGCGCGGTTCACCAGGTGGGTGCCGCCAAACATCTTGTAGTACAGCCGGCTGGCGAAGGACTTCGGCGACACGAAATCAGTCGGGCGAAACGCCTCGCCCAACAGCTTGATGACGTTGGTTTGCTCGCCACGCACGTTGAGTTCGATCTTCCCGCCCGTGGCCTTGTAGAAACCGGTCAGGCAGTTGAACACCGTGGTCTTGCCCGCACCATTGGGGCCGATCAGGGCAAAGATCGAGTTGCGTTTGACTTGCAGGCTGACGTCGCTGAGGGCCCTGATGCCACCGAACTGCATCATCAGGTTTTCAACTTTGAGTACGACTTCGCTCATGGCGCTACCCCCTTGCGCGGCGTCACCCCGGTACGGCTGATACGGATCAGGCCGCGCGGACGCCAGATCATCATCAACACCATCAATACGCCGAACAGCAGCACCCGGTATTCGGAGAAACTGCGCAGCAGCTCCGGCGCCACAGTGAGTACGAAGGCGGCAATCACCACGCCGACCGTCGAGCCCATGCCGCCCAGCACCACGATGGCCAGGATCAGCGCCGACTCGAAGAAGGTGAACGAAGACGGGTTGACGAAGCCCTGGTAACTGGCAAAGAACACCCCTGCCAGGCCCGCCGTGGAGGCGCCAATGGTGAAGGCCGAGAGCTTGACCAGCACATGGTTCAGGCCCATGGAGCGGCAGGCGATTTCATCCTCGCGCAGGGCTTCCCAGGCACGCCCGACTGGCATGCGGGTCAGGCGATGCTTGATATAGAGCACCAGCAGTACCGTGATGAACAGCACGATGTAGATGAACAGGAATTTGATATTGGGGTTGTAGTCGATGCCGAAGAACTCATGGAACGGCACCCCACCATCCTTGGCCCTTCGACCAAACTCCAGGCCGAAAAAGGTTGGCGACGGCACGGGCATGCCATTCGGCCCGCCGGTGAACGACAGCCAGTTGTTGAGTATCAGGCGAATGATCTCGCCAAAACCCAGGGTCACGATGGCCAGGTAGTCACCGTGCATTCGCAACACCGGGAAGCCCAATATGCACCCCGCCATCGCCGCCGCGATGGCCGCCAGTGGCAGTACCGTCCAGAACCCCAGCCCCAGGTATTGATAGCCCAGCGCCAGGCCATAGGCACCGATGGCGTAGAACGCCACGTAACCCAGGTCGAGCAGCCCCGCCAGGCCGACAACGATGTTCAGGCCCAGGCCCAACAGCACATAGATCAGCCCGAGGATGACCACAGTGAGTACGTATTTGTTGGCGAAGAACGGAAACACGATGGCAATCACGATCAACGCCGGGATGACCCAGCGCAGGCGCGACTTGTAGTCCGGTGGCAGCACATGCACGCCGGAGCCGGTACTCTCGAAACCCTGGAGAATCTTCAGTCCCTTGGGAGTTTGCAGGAACAGGCTCAAGGCAAAGCGCCCGATCATCACGATCGCCACCAGCCAGCCGACGCGGGCCGGTTGCAGGTTGAAGCTGTAGCCGTCGAGCACCACGCCGACGATCGGCCCGAACACGATCAGCGAGATCAGGCCGGCCAGGATCGCGTCGATGACGCTCTTTTTGATATCAATCGATTTATTGGCAGCAGACATACTTATACCTTCGCCACGAGTGGGCGACCCAGCAGGCCTTGGGGACGGAAAATCAGAATCAGCACCAGCAGCGAGAAACTGAACACGTCTTTGTAGTCAGAGTTGATCAGACCGGAGAACAGCGACTCGGAAATGCCGAGGATGATCCCGCCGAGCATCGCCCCAGGCAGGGAGCCGATGCCGCCGAGTACCGCCGCGGTGAACGCCTTGATGCCGATGATGAAGCCGGCATAGAAGTCGAACGTGCCGTAGTTCATGGTGATCAGCACGCCGGCCAGGGCCGCCATCGCCGCACCGATGATGAACACGTAGGAAATCACCCGGTCGGTGTTGATCCCCAGGATCGAGGCCATCTTGCGGTCTTGCTGGGTGGCGCGGCACATGCGTCCGAGCTTGGTGTACTTGATGATGTAGGTCAGCAAGCCCATCCCGGCGAACGCGGCAATCAGGATGAAAATCTTGGTGTAGGTGAGCTGGACGAAACCGCTGCCGATATCGACGCGCATGGCGCCTTCGAGCAGTGTCGGGACACCCTGTTGGCGGGCGCCCTGGCTGATCTGCGCGTAGTTCTGCAGGATCAGCGAGATGCCGATGGCACTGATCAGCGGTGCCAGCCGGGTCGAGTTGCGCAGGGGTTTATAGGCGACGCGTTCGATGACCCAGCCATATACCCCGGTGACCACGACCGTGAACACGAGGGTGCCGAGGATCATAAGCGGAAAGGATTCAATACCGAAGTAAGCCAGCAGAGCCAGACTGATTGCCGCGAGGTAAGCGGAAATCATGTAAACCTCGCCGTGAGCGAAGTTGATCATGCCGATGATGCCGTAGACCATTGTGTAGCCGATGGCGATCAGACCATAGACCGACCCGAGGGTCAGGCCATTGATCAGTTGCTGCAGGAAAATACCATCCATAACGCAATCTCACGCAGTGAGAACCTGCACACCCTGGGGTGTGCGGTTCTTCTAAGGAAAATACAGATTTACGTCGGAGCAATGTCAGCCACGACCGACGCGCGGCCCTTGTAAACCGGGGCGTGCCCGGTTCCAAAGAAGGCGTGGACGGTCGCTTCGGCCCTTACTTCTGTTTTTCCAGCTGGTGATACTTGCCGTCCTTGTCCCACTGGTAAACCACGTAGTCGGAGACTTTCAAGTCGCCCTTGGTGTCCCATTCCTTCTTGCCCATCACGGTCTGGACCGAGTTGGCCTTGAGCCACTTGGCCGCGTCTTCGCCCTTATTGGACTTGGCGCCATTGAAGCCGGCGGCCAGGGCCTGGACCGAAGCGTAGGCGTACAGGGTGTAGCCTTCAGGCTCGGTGCCGTTCTTGCGGAACTCTTCAACCACGGCCTTGCTGTCTGGCAGCAGGCGCGGGTCGGCACCAAAGGTCATGTACACGCCATCGACGTATTGCGCGCCGCCGGCGGTGGTGACCAGTTCGTCGGTGACGATGCCATCGTCAGACATGAACTTCACGTCCTTGAGGCCTTGCTCGCGCAACTGGCGAACCAGCGGGCCGGCTTCCGGGTGCAGGCCACCGAAGTAGACCACGTCGGCACCCGCCGCACGGATCTTGGTCACCACGGCGCTGAAGTCTTTCTCGCCGCGGGTCAGGCCTTCGTACAGCACCTCCTTCACGCCACGCTTGGCCAGTTGTGCCTTGGTGGCATCCGCCAGGCCTTGGCCGTAGGTGTCCTTGTCGTGCAGCACGGCCACTTTCTTGCCCTTGAGCACGTCGACGATGTAGTCGCCCGCCACGATGCCCTGCTGGTCGTCACGACCGCACATGCGGAACATGGCGTTCAGGCCGCGCTCGGTGACTGCAGGGTTGGTGGAGCCCGGGGTAATGGCGATGATGCCGGCTTCGTCGTAGACCTCCGAGGCCGGGATGGTGTTGGACGAGCAGAAGTGCCCGACCACGCCGATCACCTTGTCCTGGTCAACCAGGCGGTTGGCCACGGCCACGGCCTGCTTGGGTTCGCAGGCGTCGTCGCCAGCGACCAGTACGATCTTCTCACCGTTGACGCCACCTGCCTTGTTGATGGCATCGGCTGCCGCCTGGGCACCCTTCATGTACTGCTCGCCAAATGCAGCATTGGCGCCGGTCATCGGCCCCGCCACACCAAATTTCACATCAGCTTGAGCAAACGCAGAAACACCCAACGCAGTTGCCACTGCGAGGGCCAGGAAACCTTTCTTGTAAAACGTCTGGGACATGAGGTGGTGCTCCAAGGTTTTTTTTAGTTGGCACTGCGACTTCATTTCACTGAAAAGCTCAGAGCAAGGGCCGTGCCATCGGTTTTTTATTCTGAAAAAAGTCGCTGCTTTATTGTTATTTCGACTGTTTCGAGCCCTTTTTCATAGGGCGTGCAACCGTCTAAACCGCACGAGGTGCAACCTTTTATTTAAATGGGTAAAACCCTCCGTGAGCCATCATTGCAACCATCGCACGAAACGGCGTGCAACCACTGTGTAACAACCCACGTCACCGAACTGCACACTGTCGGTGCGCGATTGCTACAACCCGCACCATAACAGGCTAGACGCTACGCCGGAAAACGCGGCTTCCAGCAACAATTTTCAACACTCAAATGACGATCCGCAGGCACTGGCCCGCGTGATACAGGGAAAAGCCCGCCTCATACAGGCAACTGCGCAATCCCACCCCGGCCAATGGCTGCATGGGTGCGAACGGGATCGGCAGGGCCTGGGCATTACCGTGACACAGGTAATCGGCGAACGCCTTGCCGACCACCGTGCCGGTGGTCACGCCCCGACCGTTGTAGCCGGTAACGGCCACCAGCCCGGGAGCGGGCTCGAACAGACGCATCAGGTGATCGGGGGTGAAGGCAATGCAACCGGTCCAGGTGCACTCCCACTCCACCGACTTGAGGTAAGGAAAGTAATGCTGCTGCACCCGGTCGGCCCAGGCCTTGAGGAACCAGGTCGGCTTGCGGTTGCCGTTGCCCAGGCTGCCCAGCAGCAAACGGCCGTCCTTGTCCCGGCGGATGCTGCTCAACACCTGGCGGGTATCCCACGAGCCCTGCCCGCCCGGCAGAATGCGTCGGGCGGCCTCGTCGGTCAGCGGGACCGAGGCGACCTGATAGTAATAACCGGGGAAGAAATTGCGCCGCAGTTCGGTCCAGTCGCCCTCGGTATAGGCGTTGGAGGCGATCACCACCTGCTCGGCCAGCACCGAACCCTGGGCAGTCTGCACCGACCAGCGCTGGCCTTGGCGTTCCAGGCGCGTCACCGGCGAGTGGTCGAACAATTGGCCGCCAAGGTCCGTGGCCGCCTTGGCCAACCCGCTGGTGTAGGCCATCGGGTTGAGCGTGCCGGCGCGGCGGTCGAGCAGTGCCGCGGCGATTTTCGACGTGCCGGTGGCATCGACACAGGCCTGGCCGGTGAGCAATTCCACCGGCGCACCACGGCGCTTCCATTGCTCTTCGCGACTGCGCAGGTCGGCCTCGCCCCGGGCGTTATGAGCCATGTGCAGGGTGCCTTCGCGGCGCAGTTGGCAATCGATGTTGTATTTATCGATGAGGCTGAACACCAGGGCCGGCGCCGCCCCCAGCATGCGATTGAGCTGGCTGCCCACCGCCTCGCCGAACCCGGCCTCGATGTCATCCGGCGGGATCCACAGGCCGGCGTTGACTAACCCGACGTTACGCCCCGATCCGCCGTGCCCGGCCCGATGAGCTTCCAGCACAACCACGCGTTTGCCTTGCTCGAGCAAATGCACCGCCGCCGACAGCCCGGTAAAACCCGCGCCGATCACACAGACGTCAGCCGTGACTTCGCCGGTGAGCGCGCTGTTTTCAGGCCTTTGCGGCGTCAGTTTTTCCCACAGACATTCTTCGCGTAACGGCATTGCCAGACTCCGAAAAAGAAACCTAACCACTACACACAAATTCATTGTGGGAGCGAGCTTGCTCGCGATGGCGGCGGCACATTCAATAACTATGTGACTGACAGACCGCTATCGCGAGCAAGCTCGCTCCCACAGGGGACTTTGTTGACTCGACCTCAGTCGAAGGTAATCCCCTGCGCCAATGGCAACTCCAGCGAGTAGTTCACGGTGTTGGTCTGGCGGCGCATGTAGCCGCGCCAGGCGTCGGAGCCGGATTCGCGACCGCCGCCAGTTTCTTTTTCGCCCCCGAATGCGCCGCCGATCTCCGCGCCGCTCGGGCCGATGTTGACGTTGGCGATGCCGCAGTCGCTGCCCACGGCCGACATGAATTGCTCGGCTTCACGCACGTCGGTGGTGAAGATGCAGGACGACAGGCCCTGGGGCACGGAGTTGTTCAGGTGCAAGGCCTCGGCAAAGTCCTTGTAGCCGACCACGTACAGGATCGGTGCGAACGTTTCGTGGCGCACCACATCGCTCTGCTCGGGCATCTCGACGATAGCCGGCGAGACGTAATAGGCATTCGGGAACTGGTCTTCAAGCTGGCGCTTGCCACCGAAGACTCGCCCGCCTTCGCTCAAGGCCTGCTCCAGCGCATCCTGCATGCTGTCGAAGCTGTGCTTGTCGATCAGCGGTCCGACCAGGTTGCCTTCCAGCGGATGGCCGATGCGCACTTTCGAATAGGCGGCCTTGAGGCGGGTGACGATTTCATCCTTCACCGATTCATGGGCAATCAGCCGGCGCAGGGTGGTGCAACGCTGGCCGGCGGTGCCGACGGCGCTGAACAGGATGGCGCGCACGGCCATGTCCAGATCGGCGCTCGGGGCCAGGATCATGGCGTTGTTGCCGCCCAGTTCCAGAATGCTGCGGGCGAAACGCGCGGCGACTTTCGGCGCCACTTCGCGGCCCATGCGGGTGCTGCCGGTGGCGCTGATCAAGGCCACGCGCGGGTCATCCACCAGCGCTTCACCGGCATCGCGACCGCCGATGATCACCTGGCTCAGGTACGGCGGTGCATCGCTGAAGTTCTTCAGCACGCGCTCGAACAGCGCCTGGCACGCCAGGGCGGTGAGCGGGGTCTTTTCCGACGGTTTCCAGATCACCGCGTTGCCGCACACCAGGGCCAGCGTGGTGTTCCAGGCCCAGACAGCCACGGGGAAGTTGAAGGCACTGATCACCCCGACCACGCCCAGCGGATGCCAGGACTCACGCATGTGGTGGCCCGGACGCTCGGAGGCGATGGTCAGGCCGTACAGCTGGCGGGACAGGCCGACGGCGAAGTCGCAGATGTCGATCATCTCTTGCACTTCACCCAGGCCTTCCTGGGTGATCTTGCCGGCTTCCCACGACACCAGCTCGCCAAGGTCGGCCTTGTATTCACGCAACAGGTCGCCAAATTGACGCACCAGCTCGCCGCGACGCGGGGCCGGCACCTGGCGCCACAGGTCGAAGGCGTGTTCGGCACGGCTGACCTGCTGCTCGACTTCAGCCGCGCCTTCCCAGTTCACGGCGCCGATACGGCTGCCATCGATGGGCGAATGCACCGGTTGTGTGCCGTTCTGGTACAGGGCCGAGTCAACGCCCAAGCGATCAAGCAATGCAGCAACCATGGAAAATTTCCTCACACGAAAGACAAAGGATTGGCAGCCGGACGAATGCGACTGATCAGACCTGTAGTTGTAGCTGGCTCGAGACTTGCCAACAAACGACCTTTAAGCGAGATATCATTCCGTTTATTCATGCTGGCCATGACCGGATAAGCAGAGCCACAAGAAATAAGGCCTCATCATGCTCAATAAACGCTATTTGCCGTCGATCACGGCGCTGCAATGCTTCGAAGCGGTGACCCGCCACCTGAGCTTTACCCGTGCCGCCGAAGAGCTGAACCTGACCCAGAGCGCCGTCAGCAAACAGGTCGCGCAACTGGAGGAGTTGCTGCAGCACTTGCTGTTCCGACGCGTGCGCCGACGCTTGCAACTGACGCCAGCCGGTGATTTGTACCTGGGGGAAGTGCGAAAAATCCTCACGCAGGTGGAGATGTCTACCCATTACCTGCGCTCCTACGGCGGCGACACCGAAGTCCTGCGCGTTTCCACGCCCCCGACCTTCGGCGCCCGCTGGTTGGTCCCACGCTTGAAGGGCTGGCGATTGCGGCATCCGAAGATTCATCTGGATCTGTGCAGCGAGCAGGAGGCCGACGATTTGCTGCAAGGGCGCAGCGACCTGGCGTTCTATTTCGGCCAAGGCTCGCGCCCCGGCACCGAATCCCTGAAGCTGTTTGGCGAAGAACTGGTGCCGGTCTGTGCGCCCGGCAGCCTGCCTGACCAGCCCTTCACCGACCCGACCCAACTGGCCGAGCTGGTGCTGCTGCAAAACGCCTCGCGGCCCCAGGCCTGGCACGATTGGTTCGACAATCAGGGCTATCACACCGAACACAGCTACCACGGGCCGCGTTTCGAAACCTTCTACATGTGCATCCGCGCCGCCCAGGTCGGCTGCGGCGTCGCCCTGCTGCCGCGGTTTCTGGTGGAGGAAGAACTGGCCGACGGCAAACTGGTCATCCCCTGGCAACACGCGATGCCCAGCACCAACGCCTATTACCTGGCCTATCCGGAACATTCGGCGGAAGTGCCCAAGGTGCGGCTTTTTGTGGAGTGGATGCTGGAGCAGATCGACACCCCGGATATACCGGCATAACCCGACGCGAACCTGTGGGAGCAAGGCTTGCCCGCGAAGAACGCGCCACAGCCTCCCGGAAACCGAGTCGCCTGTATCGCGGGCAAGCCTTGCTCCCACAGCGGGGCGGTGCGACGTTTCGCTAAATCCCCTCGCCAAAGATAACGCTCTTTGCCGAAAAAGACCCAGTGACCAAAAAAAACTGGCAATCATCATGAGTGATATGCGCCACTAGCCCTTTCACTACAAACCGCCGAACCTCGCTGCCCATGGCTGCGGCCTGTCTGGAGAACCCTATGAGCGAGAGCGTATTTGCCGATCGTATCGTGCAGAACCTGCTCGACACCGACTTCTACAAACTGACGATGATGCAGGCGGTGTTGCACAACTACCCCAACGTCGAAGTCGAATGGGAATTTCGCTGCCGCAACAGCGAAGACCTGCGCCCGTACCTGGCGGAGATCCGCTTTCAGATCGAGCGCCTGGCCGAGTTGAGCCTGAGCGCCGACCAGTTGGGTTTCCTGGAGCGCATCAGCTTTATGAAGCCGGACTTCCTGCGTTTCCTGGGCCTGTTTCGCTTCAACCTGCGCTACGTGCACACCGGTATCGAAAACGGCGAGTTGTTCATCCGCCTGCGCGGGCCGTGGCTGCACGTCATTCTGTTCGAAGTGCCGCTGCTGGCCATCGTCAGCGAGGTACGCAATCGTTATCGCTATCGTGAAATCGTCCTGGAACAGGCGCGGGAACAGCTTTATCGCAAGTTCGACTGGCTGAGCGCCAACGCCAGCGCCGAAGAACTGTCCGAACTGCAAGTCGCGGACTTCGGCACCCGTCGTCGTTTTTCCTTCCGCGTCCAGGAAGAAGTGGTCAACGTGCTCAAGCACGATTTCCCCGGGCGTTTCGTCGGCACCAGTAACGTGCACCTGTCCCGGGAACTGGACATGAAGCCCCTGGGCACCATGGCCCATGAGTGGATCATGGCCCACCAGCAACTGGGCCCGCGACTGATCGACAGCCAGATCGCCGCCCTCGATTGCTGGGTGCGCGAGTACCGGGGCCTGCTGGGGATCGCCCTGACCGATTGCATCACCATGGACGCCTTCCTCAAGGATTTCGATCTGTTCTTCGCCAAGCTGTTCGACGGTTTGCGCCATGACTCGGGCGACCCGGTGATCTGGGCCGAAAAAGCCATTGCCCACTATCACAAGCTCGGCATCGACCCGATGAGCAAGACCCTGGTGTTCTCCGATAGCCTGACATTGCCCAAATGCCTGGAGATTTTTCGGGCATTGCGTGGTCGCATTAATGTCAGCTTCGGTATTGGCACCAACCTGACGTGTGACATTCCAGGTGTAGAGCCGATGAGCATCGTGCTTAAAATGATCAGCTGTGACGGGCAACCCGTGGCCAAGATTTCAGACGAGCCCGGCAAGACCCACTGCAAAGACCCGAATTTCGTCGCCTACATGCGACATGTTTTCCAAGTACCTGCCGCCCTTTCTGACACATCAAGCAAGGAGTGAATTCATGCAAGCCGTACAGCGTGAGATTGCTGAACAGCTCAAGGTCCAGCCGCCGTTCACCGATGACGCGGCCCTCAAGGCCGAAATCGCCCGTCGGGTGAGCTTTATTCAGGATTGCCTGGTCAACTCCGGACTCAAGTCCCTCGTGCTGGGCATCAGCGGTGGCGTTGACTCGTTGACCGCCGGGCTGCTGGCCCAACGTGCCATGCGCGAACTGCGGGAGAAAACCGGTAACGCCGCCTACAAGTTCATCGCCGTGCGCCTGCCGTACGAAACCCAGTTCGACGAGCATGAAGCCCAAGCCTGTGTGGACTTCATCGACCCGGACGAGCGCCATACCGTCAACATCGGCCCGGCGGTCAAGGCCTTGGCCGATCAAGTCGCGGCGTTCGAAGGCAAGGCAGCGGTCTCGCGGGATTTCGTGCTGGGCAATACCAAGGCGAGGATGCGCATGGTGGCGCAATACACCATCGCGGGCACCGAGCACGGCCTGGTGATCGGCACCGACCATGCCGCCGAAGCGGTGATGGGTTTCTTCACCAAGTTCGGTGATGGCGCCTGCGACCTGGCGCCGTTGAGTGGCTTGGTGAAAAACCAGGTCCGGGCCATTGCCCGTGACTTTGGTGCGCCGGAGTCGCTGGTGGAAAAAATCCCCACGGCCGACCTTGAGGACCTGTCCCCAGGCAAGCCGGACGAAGCCTCCCACGGCGTGACCTACGCCGAGATCGATGCGTTCCTGCACGGCGAGCCTGTGCGGGACGAGGCGTTCAGGATCATTTGCGAGACTTATCGCAAGACTGAGCACAAGCGGGTGATGCCTTACGCTCCGTAACGGGTAATCACTGTGGGAGCGGGCTTGCTCGCGATGGCTGAGGGGCGTGGGTTGGTGTGTATATCCGTTACGCAAAAAACGGATATACACCCCAAAACAACCAGACACCCACCGAAAAAAACCCAAAAAAACGGCGCTTCCCATTTCTGAAAGAAGCGCCGCTTTTTTGTGCCTGAAGCTGATTATTTCAGGGTAACGGTGCCTTTCATCATCGAGATGTGGCCCGGGAACGAGCAGAAGAAACCGTATGCCTCACCGGCAGCCAGTTTAGACACGTCGAAGGTCACCGAGTCTTTTTCCCCGGCTCCGATGACCTTGGTGTGGGCGATGATGCGAGTATCACCTTCTTTCAGGTAATTCTTGTCGATGCCAGCGCCCAGGCCATCGGTGGCGATCGGCTGCATGTCAGCCTCTTTGCTCAGCACCCAGTTATGGCCCATGACGTTTTTCGGCAAGCTGCCCGAATGCGTCAGCTCAACGGTGAACGTCTTGCAGCTCTTGTCGATCTCGATGGCCTTGGTGTTGAAGGACATCTGGTCGGTCGAGTCGATGGTGGTCTTGCACTCCGCTGCCATCAGTTGGCTGCTGGCCAGCGTCAACAGGGATACTGCAACAAGTTTGGCAAACATCGTGAATCTCCAAGGCATGGTTAACAAAAATCCGTCAAAGGGGAAGACTGCCTGAATTTCAGACAAGTTCCTATGACCTGAATCAAAGATTGTATACAACTTAAGGCTATCAGCCTGATGGACACAATCAACCAGCCAGAGGGATGACGCCGCTCTATGATCAGCCTCACCACCTCTCGGGAGCGCCCATCATGAACGTCAACAGCCTGTTATGCAGCTTGCTCGCCGCCTACGCCTGCGGCGCCAGTGGCACCTACGAAAAGCCTCAACGCGAGGTTTAAACGCTTTGCGCGATCAAGGCCAGGCTTTACTCTGGGTCGGTTACTGATCATGGAGTAAAGCATGTCCATCGCGTCTGTTTGTGTATTTTGCGGCGCCAGCACCGGCACCGATCCAGCGTATCGTGAAGCGGCGCAGGCCCTGGGCCGGGCATTGGCGGAACGAAAATTGACCCTGGTCTACGGCGGCGGTGCCGTCGGCCTGATGGGGATCGTCGCTGACGCAGCCCTGGCGGCCGGCGGCGAGGTCATCGGCATCATCCCGCAAAGCCTCAAGGACAAGGAAATCGGCCACAGCGGCCTGACCCGTCTGGAAGTGGTGGACGGCATGCACGCCCGCAAGGCACGCATGGCCGAACTCAGCGATGCCTTCATCGCCCTGCCCGGCGGCCTCGGCACGCTGGAGGAGCTGTTCGAAGTCTGGACCTGGGGCCAGCTCGGCTACCACGGCAAACCGCTGGGGTTGCTGGAAGTGAACGGTTTCTACAGCAAGCTCACCGGTTTTCTCGATCATATCGTCGGCGAAGGCTTCGTCCGCGCGCCCCATCGTGACATGCTGCAAGTGAGCGAATCAGCGCAGAACCTGCTCGATGCGCTGGACGAATGGCAACCGTCAGTGCAGCCAAAGTGGGCCGAACAAAAACCCAGCTAACGGCTCGGCCCCGATACAGGGCAGAATATGCGCCGCTCAACCTCACCTTCGACCCCAGAGGATCGCCCATGGCCAAACCCAATTATTCCTTCGCCAAACGTCAGAGAGACTTGGCCAAGGAGCAGAAGAAAGAGGAAAAGCTGCAGCGCAAGAAAGCCACAGCTGAAGAAGAAGCCGCACTGACCCCGGATGCCGAAGGCGAAGTGGCGGCAGAAGATGATGTTGATGCACCGAAAGATCAGGCTCCCGACGCCTGATACCCCCAGGGCCCGATGATTCGATCCGGCCCCCCGGTTCTGTGTCCAGGGCCGGCAGTCCCACTGCCGGCCCTCACAATCCCAGCGCCTTGATAATCGACAGGCGATAGCCTGCAGGTAGATTGGCCGGCAATTGGCCAGGCTCGAACAACCCGATCTGCTTGTGCTCATGGCTGATCATCGGCACGAAACCGCCCAGCAACTGGCAGCGGTACGTGGAGATGAAGACGTGCTTGCCGGGAATGACCTCGAACAAGTACGAATCCAGCGGCTCCCCCACGCTTACCTCAACCGCCAGCTCCTCATCGATCTCCCGTGCCAGGCACTGCGGCGCCGTTTCGCCCAGCTCGATCCGTCCACCGGGCAGCTCCCATTCGTCCCGTTCGTTGAGCATCAGCACGACCAGGCCTTCGGGAGATTGCAGCACGCCTTTGATGGAAACCGGGAACATGGTGAAACCTCATCATCCACAGGACACACAACCTGTGGGAGCCTAACCCTGTGGGAGCCGAGCTTGCTCCCACATTTTCCACACAGCGATCATGACTCCAGCGGCATCACCGTCACCCGTACCTCGGGGTCATGATTGCCGCCGCCCAGGATCACTCCCCGCAACGGCGACACATCGGAAAAATCCCGGCCCCAGGCCAGGGTGATGTGTTCCAAGGCCGGCTGGACGTTGTTGGTCGGGTCGAAGTCCACCCAACCCAATACCGGGCAATACACCGAGACCCAGGCATGGGACGCATCGGCGCCAATCAGCCTTGGTTGGCCGGGTGGCGGCTGGGTCAGCAGGTAGCCACTGACGTAACGCGCCGCCAGCCCGCGAGAACGTACGCAGGCCAGCATCAAGTGGGCGAAGTCCTGGCACACGCCCCGCCGCCGCTCCAGCACCTCCACCAGCGGCGTGGCCACCTGGGTGGCTTCGGCATCGAAGGTGAACTCATCGAAAATCTTTTCCATCAGCGCCCGCACGCCAACCATCAACGGTCGCCCCGGCGGGAAGCAACTTTCGGAAAACTCGACGAAGCTGCGCTTGAGGTGCACATACGGTGACTCGAAACGAAAACGGCACGCCTCCAGCAATGGCGCCGCCAGTGGCCGGCCGCTGTAAGTCAGCGCGTTGCAGGTCGACTCCCAGGCCGGGGACAGGTTGAAGTCCAGCGCGGGGCGAGACAGCACCTCGACGCCCAGGCGAGCATTGACCAGCAGCTCGTCGTGGGGGCGTTCGAAGGCCAGGCGCGTCAGCGGATTGCCGAACACATCCTGCTCATCGCGACGGGTCGTCGGCTCCGGGCTGATCAGCAACTGCTGTTCGGTGCAACGCTGCCAGTCACAGGCGCGCGGCCACAGATGGGCAAGCTGCTGGGCCAGGGACACCGGGCTGTCGTAGTGGTAATGGGTGTCGTGGAGTATCTGGTAACGAGCGCTCATCAGACGGACACCGTACGTTGGCTGACGTCATCGACGTGGGCGAAATGACGCAAGGCCAGGCGATCGGATACCTGGCCACCGACATCGGCCACTTCCTGCAACAGGTCGGCCAGCCCATCAAGTGCTGCGCGCAGGCTGGCCTCACCAAACAGGGGGTTTTCCAGGCAACGCAAGTCAAAGCGAGAAAGACGCGTCACCAACTCTGGCAAGGCCGTTTCCTTCGGTGCGCCAAAATCGTCGTTCAGGCGTTTGAGCGTGCGGGCCACCAGCTTTAACTGGAAAAGCACCGCGTGGGGGTTCTGTTCGTCCAGCAACAACAGGTCCAGCACCGGGATCAGTTGCGCCACAGCCAGGTAGCGCGAACGGTAGGTGATGCTGCTGTTGCCCAGTTCCAGCAGCCACTCAAGCCCAGCCTGGTCGAACACTGCATCGCTGCGCAAAAACGCCGCCAGGCTGCTGCTGAGGAACTGCAAGCGTTCCAGGCGCCGGCCAATCATCAAGAAGCGCCAGCCCTCGTCGCGGGTCATGTCGTCCAAGGCAAATCCGGACAACGCCGCCAGGGACATCACTAGCCGATTGAGGAAATCCAGCAACTCACCGAAATCCGGCTCCTCGGTTTCCAGCTCCATCGCTTCGCGCTGCAACTCCACCAGCGCCTGCCAGTTCTCCCGGGACAGCTTGCCGCGAACCTGCGAGGCCGCCCACTGCAAGCGCTGCAGGTTGGAGCGCAGGCTGAACGACCAATCGTCCCCCAACAGCGCCGCCAGCAAACGCTCGTGCAGCTCGCCCTCCTCAGGCAGCAGCATCAGGCTTTCGCCCAGGGACACCGCCGACTGCAGGGCCTGCGGGTCGTCGCCATCGACGTAACGCCCCAACATGATCCGCAGCAGCCGCGCGCTGTCGTCGCAGCGTTCGCAGTAACGGCCGAACCAGAACAGGTTTTCCACCACCCGCGACGGCAGGTACGGATCGCGTCGAACCAGGTCGTGGACGCCTACGGTTCGCTGGGCCGTCCATTGTTCACCACCGGGGGCCTGCTCGCCCAACACCCAAGTATCCTTGCTGGCGCCGCCGCGCTGCATCGACACCACTTCGGCGTCGGCCTCGGCGGCCACGCGGGTCAGGCCCCCCGACAGCACCCGATAATCATCCTTCCCGGACACGGCATACACGCGCATGCCAATGGCCCGAGGCTGGATGTGCCCGTCTTCGGCCTGCCAGACCGGGGCCTGGGACAGTTGCGCCAGCTCCTGGGCGACATAGGCATAGGGCCGAGCCTGCATGCGCGCCGCCAGTTGGCCGCGCTGCGCCTCGTTCAGGTCCCGGCCGAACACCGGGGTGAAGCTTTGGGAAGGAAACGCCGGCTTGATCAACAGTTGCGGCAGCTTTTCCAGGGCCTGGGCCAGCACCGGCGGCTCACCGCACCACCAGGTGGCGATGGACGGCAGTATCAATTCCTCGCCGAACAGATACTGGTTGATCTTCGGCAGGAACCCCAACAGGCCCGGTGACTCCAGCACGCCGCTGCCCAGGGCATTGGCCACCAGCACACGGCCCTGGCGCACCGCTTCCAGCAGTCCCGGCACGCCGAGGGCTGAATCGGTACGCAGCTCCAGGGGGTCGCAGAAATCGTCGTCGAGCCGGCGCATGATGGCGTGGACCCGGCGCAGGCCACTGAGGGTCTTGAGGTAGACCGTGGCGTCCCGCACGGTCAGGTCGCCCCCCTCCACCAGCGGATAGCCAAGCTGGCGTGCCAGATAAAGATGCTCGAAATAACTTTCGTTGAACCGCCCCGGCGTCAACAGCACCACCAGTGGCGACTCACCGTCGCTGGGTGCCTGTCGTGCCAGGGTTTCCTGCAAGGTGCGGAAGAACCCGGACAGGTGGCGCACCCTCAGGTCGCGATACAGCTCGGGGAACGCGCGGGAAACGATCATGCGATTTTCCAGCGCATAACCGGCCCCCGAAGGCGCCTGGGTCCGATCCGCCGTGACCCACCATCGGCCATCGGGCGTGCGCGCCAGATCCACCGCATACAAGTGCAGGAAGCTGCCATCCGGTGGGGTAATGCCCTGGCAGGGCCAAAGGAAATTGTTGTGCCCGAATACCAGCTCTGCCGGCAGCAGCCC
The DNA here is from genome assembly GCF_054681425.1 of Pseudomonas sp. H1_F01. Lineage (NCBI taxonomy): Bacteria > Pseudomonadati > Pseudomonadota > Gammaproteobacteria > Pseudomonadales > Pseudomonadaceae > Pseudomonas > Pseudomonas sp. H1_F01. The sequence continues at coordinate 6,135,244 of NZ_CP162823.1, forward strand.
TTCGCTGATCAGCCGCTGTGGCCCATACAGGTCGGCCAGAACCGCATTGAGCAGCCGCGCACGCTGGGCGATCCCGGCCGACAGATGTTTCCATTCCTGCGGGTCGATCACGTGGGGCAGCAGGTCCAGCTCCCACGGCCGGTCGGCGCCCTTCGGATCGGCGTAGACGTTATAGGTGACACCGTTTTCCTGGATCTGCCGAGCCAGCAGCGCCTGACGCTGGATCAGGTGAGCCGGCGTGCTGCGCTGCAACTGATCGAACAACCGCCGCCAGTGCGGACGCACCGCACCGTTGTCGTCCAACAGTTCGTGATAGGTGCCCGTCGTCAGCGGGTAACGGTCAAGCAGGTCAGGCATGGAAAGCTCGGCAGACGGCAATAAAAGGTGAGACTAGCGCAAGCGCATGACGCCCGGATAGGTGGAAGAGTGTGACCAGACGCTGGGTCGTGCCCTGTAGGAGCTGCCGGAGGCTGCGATCTTTTGATCTTTCGCTTGGGACTCAAGTGTCTGGGGAAAGATCGCAGCCTCGTTGCACTCGACAGCTCCTACACAGCTCCTACATTGAAGCCCCTGGAAAGCGTCGCAGATCGAGTGTGAGCGGAAACTCGTCATCCATGGCCAGGCTGGGTATCGGAAGTTTCCCTGGCGTGTGTCCGATACGGAAGAAACGCGCCATCCGCCGGCTTTCGGCCTCGTTGGCATTCACCGGCAGGCTGTCGTAGTTACGCCCGCCCGGATGGGCCACGTGATACTGGCAGCCGCCCACGGAACGTTGCATCCAAGTGTCGAGCAAATCGAAGACCAGTGGCGCATGCACCGGGATGGTCGGTTGCAGGCAGTTGGCCGGTTGCCAGGCGCGGAAACGCACCCCGGCGACGAACTCGCCGACCCGGCCGGTGGGTTGCAACGGCACCGGCACACCATTGCAGGTCAGCAGGTAGCGTTGCGGCGCCAGGCCGCTGAGCTTGACCTGCAAGCGCTCCAGGGAGGAATCCACATAACGCACGGTACCGCCCACCGCGCCCTCTTCCCCCAGCACATGCCAAGGCTCGAGGGCCTGGCGCAATTGCAGCTCGATACCGCTGACCGCGTAATCGCCCACCTTGGGGAAGCGGAACTCCAGGTGCGCAGCGAACCACTCGGCCCGCAGCGGGTAGCCGGCGGCGTTCAGCTCATGGATGACGTCGGCAAAATCCTGCTCGATAAAGTGCGGCAACAGGAACCGGTCATGCAGCTCGGTGCCCCAGCGCGCCAGTTTCGCCGGCGCATAAGGCTCGCGCCAGAACCGCGCCACCAGCGCCCGCAGCAGTAATTGCTGGGCCAGGCTCATGCGGGCGTGGGGTGGCATCTCGAAAGCACGCAACTCCAACAGGCCGAGACGTCCGGTGGCGCCGTCCGGCGAATAGAGCTTGTCGATGCAGAATTCGGCACGGTGGGTATTGCCGGTCACGTCGATCAACAGGTTGCGCAACAGGCGATCGACCAACCACGGCGGGCATTCCTCGCCGGGCTGTGGCATTTGCGCGAAAGCGATTTCCAGCTCGTACAACGCGTCGTTGCGCGCCTCGTCCACGCGAGGTGCCTGGGAGGTCGGGCCGATGAACAATCCGGAAAACAGGTAGGACAACGACGGATGGTTATGCCAGTAACTGATCAGGCTGCGCAGCAGGTCGGGACGCCGCAGAAACGGAGAGTCAGCCGGTGTCGCGCCACCCAGTACGAAATGGTTACCGCCGCCGGTGCCTGTGTGCCGGCCATCGATCATGAATTTCTCGGTGGTCAGTCGGGTCTGTCGCGCTTCTTCGTATAAAAATTCAGTGCGCTCGACCAACTCATCCCAGGTCGCCGAAGGCTGCACGTTGACCTCGATCACACCGGGGTCGGGGGTGATGCGGAAATTGCCCAGGCGCGGGTCGCTCGGCGGCTCGTAGCCCTCCAACAGCACCGGACAGTGCAGCTCCTCAGCCGTCGCCTCGATGGCGCTGACCAGTTCCAGGTAATCCTCGACCCGCTCCAGTGGCGGCATGAACAGGTACAGCCGACCTTCGCGGGCCTCGGCACAGAAAGCCGTGCGGGTCAGCCAGTCGGCGGATTTGTCGATCTCCGGGACACGCTCCTGCTCGGTCGCCGGCTCGCCGTGACGCGCCAGTTGCTCGGTGCCGGGCAGCTCGGGCAAGTCCTGGTTCGGGTCGGTGGGGTGGATGAACGGGTACTCGGCCGCCGTCACCCAAGGCTGGGACGCCAGTGGCAAGCGATAGCCCAGGGGCGAATCCCCCGGCACCAGGCGGCAGTGACTGTCACGCAGGTACCAGCGACCGCTTTGCCATTGATCGCCCTTGGCGGTGCGGGCCAGCGGCAGGACCTGGCCGATGACCTTGTCCAGGCCTTGGTTGAAGACCTTGCGCAACCGTGCACGCTCCAGGGCGTCCTCCAGGCGTGGGTCCTCGGCCGTGACATTCGAAGGCAATGCACCTTCGCGCCAGAGGTAATAGAAGTTGTCTTCGTAGGCCGGAAACACGAACCGCGCAGGAATTTTCAAACGCTCGGCAACGCTCGCCAGGAAACGTCCGGCCAGTTCGCCATCGGCGCCGTAGTCCTCCTGCTCATCGGCGATCAACGCGCTGTTGTGCCAGATCGGCACCCCGTCGCGCCGCCAATAGCAATTGAGCGACCAGCGCGGCAATTGCTCGCCGGGGTACCACTTGCCCTGGCCGAAATGCACCAGCCCCTTGGGCGCATAGTGCTTGCGCATGCGCTGGAACAGCTCGGCGGAGAGCCGGCGCTTGTCCGGCCCGAGTGCCGCGGTGTTCCACTCGGCGCCATCCGGGTCATCGATGGAGACAAAGGTCGGTTCGCCCCCCATGGTCAGGCGCACGTCGCCTTCCAACAGGTCGGCATCAATCTGGCGCCCCAGTGCCTGGATCGCCAGCCACTGTGCGTCGGTGTAAGGCTTGGTCACCCGCGGTGCTTCCCAGACCCGCTCGACGGACATTTCGTGGCTGAACTCACACTCGCAAGGCTCCACCAAGCCACTGATCGGGGCCGCCGAGGACGGATCGGGACTACAGGCCAACGGGATGTGGCCTTCACCGGCGAACAACCCGGATGTCGCATCCAGGCCGATCCAGCCAGCACCGGGCAGGTAGACCTCGCACCAGGCATGCAGGTCGGTGAAGTCCACGTCGGTGCCGGACGGGCCATCAAGGCTTTTCACATCGGCAGTCAACTGGATCAGGTAACCGGAAACGAAACGCGCGGCCAAGCCAAGGTTGCGCAACAGCTGCACCAACAGCCAGGCCGAGTCGCGGCAAGAGCCGGATGCGTGCTCAAGGGTGTGCTCCGGGGTCTGCACGCCCGGCTCCATGCGAATCAGGTAGTTGATGTCTTCGCTCAGGCGCTGGTTGAGCGCCACCAAAAAATCCACCGCAGGCAACGGCGTGCGGTCGATGCCGTCCAGATAGGCCTGGAATTTCGGCGTCAGCGGCAGGGTTTCCAGGTAAGGCGCCAACTCCTTGCGCTCGTCGGCCGCGTAGGCGAACGGAATCTTTTCGGCGTAGGGCTCGAGAAAGAAGTCAAACGGATTGAACACCGCCATTTCCGCCAGCAGATCGACTTCGATGCGCATCTCCCGGGTTTTCTCGGGAAACACCAGCCGCGCCAGGTAGTTGCCCTGGGGGTCCTGCTGCCAGTTGATGAAATGCTGCTCGGGTGAAACCTTCAGCGAATAGGAAAGAATCCGCGTGCGGCTGTGGGCCGCCGGGCGCAGGCGAACGATCTGCGGGCCGAGCTCGACGGCGCGGTCGTAGCGGTAATGCGTGACGTGATGCAATGCGACATGAATCGACACGACGTGCCTCCTGCGAGCCTGGGCGTTATCGAAAGCGGCGCAAGACTTATGCCATGCAGGCAGGCCGGACACTTTCTTTGTCTACTCAAGGCAGTAGAGCACTAAAAACGCGCGCTGCCCGAATTCATCTGCAAAGCAATGCACATAAATGCGGCGCCGGCAGCGCAAATCGACTCAGCGACGCGGGCGTGATGCCTTGGCGGCCTGGATGATCAGCGCGCGTTGGCGGCGGATGTCGACGAGTTTGCTGCGCATCTCCCGATGGCGCTTGCTGTTGAGCAGCAAGAGCCCCAGCAGTGGCAACAACACCGCGAATAGGTACACGCCCTGATGCGGTCGATAAGCGAACGTCGGCAGCACCGCCGCCAGACAGGCCAGGAAATACCCCGCCACCCACCAGACCGCCCAGGCGCGCCCGCGAGCGATCAAGAGGTTGCCCGAGACCAGAACGATCACCAGGGCCAAAGTACCGAGCCCGACATAGTCGGTCCTGGCTGACGGCTCCAGGGCACGCCAATAAGTGGTCCCGGCCAACACAAGCAGCGTGGACCCGGAAAAGCAGCCCAGCAGGATCGTCCCCATGAAAACCGGAAAATAGCGGGCGAGGAATGGCTTCAGCGATCCGCCACCGATCATTCCGTGAACTCCTCGTACAAGCCGACGGCAACCGTTTTCACGGCGCCCTCGCCGGTATAACTGCCAATGATCCCCAGCGCGCCTCCGAGGGAGTCCTTTATCTGAGTCAGCGTCGCGTGCCTGATTTCAGCTGAAGAATAACGTTTGGGCATGGCCCCCGCGCGTTGCTGCAACTTGAGTAACTTCGCCGTCAGGCTCGGGTCCTTGAGCGTCAACAGTTCCTTGGTCAGCTTGCTTCGCTCTTGCCGATTCAGGCCCTTGAGCAACTGATACCAACTCTTTCCAGTGCCGGCCGCTTTGTTGGCCTTGAGTAGCCGGACAGTCGTCAGCGCCGAGCCACCAACACCCACCAGGGAAACCCCGTCAAGGATCGGCGACACGATGTTGTACCAGTCAGCGTCATTCATCTCATCGTTGCCGGTCGGATTGGTCAGCTCATTGGCCACCCGCATCCCACCAATGACGCATTGCGCGGTGCTGGCCGTCGCGGCAGCGGCGCCCAGGGCAACGACAAAGGCACTTGCCCCCGCCGTAAAGGGCACGGCGACGCTTCCACTGAACACCACCACCCAACCAATCACAGCGGCGACACAGGACAAGCCGGCATTGGTTGCTTCAAGCCCAAGCTTGGACTCGCGCGGGCTGCTTTTTACCTGATCGATGAATTGCTGCGGTGCGATGTATTTTTTCGCCTCGCGCAGAATGATGCGCTTGGGCGCGATGCTGCAAATCGGCTTGAATTCGCGCAGGGTCACGACGTTGTATTCGGAATCGATATACACCACACCCGCACCGGCGATGCCAGGATCGGCGTCGATGGCAGCAAACAGGCGTGGCAGGTTGATCTGGCTTTCGATGCGTTTGCGGGCCATGAACTGGGAGAAACTCAGGTCCATGCCGATGCCCGTTGAAGCGCTGCTCATATGAATCGTCCTTGAGAATCGGAGGGTGAATCTTTGTCCACACTGAACCTTGTGGCGAGGGGATTTATCCCCTCGCCACAAAGGCTATGCATCCGCCATCGTGCCGTAAGGCGGGCGCCACGATAACAAACGGCCAGCACCCTCGCTAGAAAGCAAAACGCCAGCACTTAGGCTGGCGTTTTACGAGGTGGCTAGGCGATCAGCGCGGCACGACAGGCTTGCGCGCCGGTTTCGGTCCTTTGCCCTTGGCGGCGTCCTTGCGTTCCTTGGCGGCCTGCTGGTTGCGGGCGAATGCCGCGGCCTTGGCCTGCTCGCGCTTGTCCCACGGGTTGCCGCCGTCGCTGGCGCGCGGTGGCAGGCCGGTGTGCTGGGTCAGGATCTTGGTGGTTTCCTTGCCCACCTTGTGGCTGCCGGCTGGCGTCGAGTTCTTGCGACGGGCGCTCTGGTAGCTGTCGGTGGCCGGCTGGTGCAACGGAATCAGTTGGTTCTTGCCCGGCCCGATCAGGTCGGCGCGGCCCATGCGGGTCAGCGCTTCGCGCAGCATCGGCCAGCCCTTGGGGTCGTGATAGCGCAGGAAGGCCTTGTGCAGGCGGCGCTGTTCCTCGCTCTTGACGATGGTCACCGCGTCGCTCTTGTAGGTGACCTTGCGCAGCGGGTTCTTGCCCGAGTGGTACATGGCCGTGGCCGTGGCCATCGGCGACGGATAGAACGCCTGCACCTGGTCGGCCCGGAAACCATTGCCCTTGAGCCAGAGCGCCAGGTTCATCATGTCTTCATCGGTGGTGCCCGGGTGGGCGGCGATGAAGTACGGAATCAGGTACTGCTCTTTCCCGGCTTCCTTGGTGTACTTCTCGAACATCCGCTTGAATTTGTCATAGCTGCCGATGCCCGGCTTCATCATCTGGTTGAGCGGGCCTTCCTCGGTGTGCTCCGGAGCGATCTTCAGGTAACCGCCGACGTGGTGGGTCACCAGTTCCTTGACGTATTCCGGCGACTCGACCGCCAGGTCGTAACGCAGGCCGGAGGCAATCAGGATCTTCTTCACCCCAGGCAAGGCCCGGGCGCTGCGGTACAGCTGGATCAGCGAAGAATGGTCAGTGTTCAGGTTCGGGCAGATGCCGGGGAACACGCACGACGGCTTGCGGCACGCGGATTCGATTTCCGGGCTCTTGCAGGCGATGCGGTACATGTTCGCGGTCGGGCCGCCGAGGTCGGAAATGACCCCGGTGAAACCCGGGACCTTGTCGCGGATCTCTTCGATCTCGCGAATGATCGACTCTTCGGAGCGGTTCTGGATGATCCGGCCTTCGTGCTCGGTGATCGAGCAGAACGTGCAGCCGCCAAAGCAGCCACGCATGATGTTCACCGAGAAACGGATCATCTCGTAGGCCGGGATCTTCTCCTTGCCGTACGCCGGATGGGGAACACGTGCGTAAGGCATGCCAAACACGTAGTCCATTTCTTCGGTGGTCATCGGAATGGGCGGCGGGTTGAACCAGACATCGACTTCGCCGTGCTTCTGCACCAGGGCGCGGGCATTGCCTGGGTTGGTTTCCAGGTGAAGCACGCGGTTGGCGTGAGCGTAGAGCACCGCGTCGCCACGAACCTTTTCCACCGATGGCAGACGGATCACGGTCTTGTCGCGGGTCATTTTCGGGCTCGCCAGGATCTGTACGACCTTGGCTTCGCTCGGGTCCTCGACCGGCCCCTTCTCCTGCTCGATGGCACAAGCTTGAGTGTCCTGGGTGTTGACGTACGGGTTGATGATCTTGTCGATCTTGCCCGGACGGTCGATGCGCGTGGAGTCGACTTCGTACCAGCCTTGCGGCGTGTCACGACGGATGAAGGCCGTGCCGCGCACGTCGGTGATGTCTTCGATCTTGTGGCCGTAGGACAGGCGCTGGGCGACTTCGACAATCGCCCGCTCGGCGTTGCCGTATAGCAGGATGTCGGCGCAGGCGTCGATCAGGATCGAGTTGCGCACCCGGTCCTGCCAGTAATCGTAGTGAGCGATACGGCGCAGCGACGCTTCGATACCACCCAGCACGATCGGCACATGCTTGTAGGCTTCCTTGCAGCGCTGGCTGTAGACCAGGCTCGCACGGTCCGGCCGTTTGCCCGCCATGCCGCCTGGGGTATAGGCGTCATCGGAGCGGATTTTCTTGTCGGCGGTGTAGCGGTTGATCATCGAGTCCATGTTGCCGGCCGCGACACCGAAAAACAGGTTGGGCTCGCCAAGCTTCATGAAATCGTCTTTGGACTGCCAGTTCGGCTGGGCAATGATCCCGACGCGAAAGCCCTGGGCTTCCAGCAAACGGCCAATGATCGCCATGCCGAACGACGGGTGATCGACGTAGGCATCACCGGTCACGATGATGATGTCGCACGAATCCCAGCCGAGCTGATCCATCTCCTCCCTGCTCATGGGCAGGAATGGCGCCGGACCGAAACATTCGGCCCAGTACTTGGGATAGTCAAATAACGGCTTGGCTGCTTGCATGTCGATAACCGGTATAAAAGATGAAAAATCGCGGGCGCGGAATATAGCACAAAAAATAACCAATTCCGACGGCTATGGTCGGAAATTGGTGGCGCACCTTTCGCGAGCAGGCTCGCTCCCACAGAGGAATGTATTCCAAGGTGGGAGCGAGCCTGCTCCGGGCGGCGTTCCGACGATGAGGCCGGATCAGACGATGAAGAGCTTACTCATCGTCGTCAAAATTGTAGCTACCCGGCGCCAGGTTCTCGAACCGAGTGTATTTACCGATGAACGCCAGGCGGATGAAGCCGATCGGGCCGTTCCGCTGCTTGCCGATGATGATTTCGGCGATGCCCTTGTGCTCCGTCTCGGGGTGATACACCTCGTCGCGGTACACGAACATGATGACGTCGGCGTCCTGCTCGATCGCTCCGGATTCCCGCAAGTCGGAGTTCACGGGGCGCTTGTTGGGGCGCTGTTCCAGGGAACGGTTCAACTGGGAAAGTGCCACCACCGGGCAGTTGAATTCCTTGGCCAGGGCCTTGAGGGAACGGGAGATTTCGGAAATCTCGTTGGTCCGGTTGTCGCCGCTGGAACCAGGGATCTGCATCAACTGCAGGTAGTCGATCATGATCAGCGCGATGTCACCGTGCTCACGCACCAGGCGACGGGTCCGGGCGCGCATTTCCGACGGGCTGATACCGGCCGTATCGTCGATGAACAGCTTGCGGTCGTTGAGCAGGTTGACCGCCGACGTCAGGCGCGGCCAGTCGTCGTCTTCCAGCTGGCCGGAACGGACCTTGGTCTGGTCGATACGCCCCAGGGACGAAAGCATACGCATGATCAGCGATTCGCCTGGCATCTCGAGGGAGTACACCAGGACCGCCTTGTCGCTGCGCAGCACGGCGTTTTCCACCAGGTTCATCGCAAAGGTGGTCTTACCCATGGACGGACGGCCGGCGACGATGACCAGGTCGGACGGTTGCAGGCCGCTGGTCTTCTCGTCGAGGTCGGTGTAACCGGTGGACAGGCCGGTGATGGCGTTGTCGGTGTTGAACAAGGTGTCGATGCGATCGATGGCCTTGGTCAGCAGGTCGTTGACGCTGACCGGGCCGCCGGTTTTCGGGCGGGCCTCGGCGATCTGGAAGATCTGCCGTTCGGCTTCGTCAAGAATCTCGGCGGCGGTGCGGCCTTCCGGGTTGAAGGCGCTGTCGGCGATTTCGGTGCTGATGCCGATCAATTGGCGCAAGGTCGCCCGCTCGCGCACGATCTGGGCATAGGCCTTGATGTTGGCGACCGACGGCGTGTTTTTCGCCAGTTCGCCCAGGTAACCGAGGCCGCCGACCTGGGACGTCTGCCCTTCCTTGTCCAATTGCTCGGCCAGGGTCACGACGTCGATCGGCATGTTCTGATCGGCCAGACGGGCGATCGCACGGAAAATCAGACGGTGGTCATGCCGGTAGAAATCGCCGTCGGAGACTTGATCGAGCACACGCTCCCAGGCGTTGTTGTCCAGCATCAGGCCACCGAGCACGGCCTGTTCGGCCTCGATGGAATGCGGAGGCACCTTCAGGGCAGCGGTTTGCAGATCGTATTGCTCGGGAGCGGTGATTTCGTTCATGGCCACTTCTGGTTATGAAAATCAGGAATTGCAGAAAGACAAAGGGCACGACCTGTAAACAGGATCGTGCCCGATGTTACCGGCAAGCACCCGAGGGTGCCAACCGACAGGTGTTGCTTAGGCTGCTACCACGACAACGCGTACGGTGGCTTCAACTTCGGCGTGCAGGTGCACGGCTACGTCGAATTCGCCTACGTTGCGGATGGTGCCGTTCGGCAGACGAACTTCACTTTTCGCAACTTCAACGCCGGAGGCGGTCAGTGCGTCAGCGATGTCGTGAGTACCGATCGAACCGAACAGCTTGCCTTCGTCGCCAGCGGTGGCAGTGATGGTCACTTCCAGCTCAGCCAGTTGGGCAGCACGGCTTTCAGCCGAGGTTTTACGGTCTGCGGCAGCTTTTTCCAGCTCAGCACGACGCTCTTCGAACGCAGCCAGGTTGGCAGCGGTCGCAGCGGTGGCTTTGCCGTAAGGCAGCAGGTAGTTACGACCGTAACCGGCCTTAACGTTTACTTTGTCACCCAGGTTGCCCAGGTTGGTGACTTTTTCCAGAAGGATCAGTTGCATGTGAAAATCCTCTAACTTTTAACCTTCACCGTTCGCGTTGTCGGCGTCTTTCGACGCCATACGACCGCGAAAATCAATCAGGCTGTCAACGATGGCCATGACCACGAGCAACGGACCGAGCAAGTGCATGAAAGGCAACAACGTCACGTACAACCCCACCAGCCAGAAAGTGGCCAGTCGTTTCTGCGCCACCAGCCCGTGAATCAGGGCCAGGCCGGCGAAGACCAGCGGTACACTGCACAACGGCAACAGGATCAGTGCATGCAGTCCGAAAAACGGAGCAACACACATGACGGCCAGCAGTGACAGCGCCACGCTCTTGGGGAATCGGATGGCGCGAAATTCGCGACCGAAACCACCGGGGTTATACAACAACGCCTGCCAATAGCGCCCAAGGATCAGGCACAGCACGCTAAAGATCTGCGACGATAACGCTATCGAGATGATCATCAGCGGAGCGCTAAGGGCGATGAAAAACGCCTTCTGGTCTGCCGAGAATGTCTCGTAGACCCCACCCATCGCCAGCGGCAGGACGTCTTCGAACGTCTGCGCCAGTGACTCGATGAAGGAACTGAATACAGTTCCCAGGCTCACCGCACACAACAACCCCACGGCCACGCTGCACAGCAGCACGCGATTCCAGGTATGTCCGGCGCGCAGAACCAACGCCAGGCCACCAGCCCCGAGCAACACCAAAAGTGTTGTCGGGTCCTTCAGGAAGTACCAGCTCACCAACGCTGACAACATCCCGATACCCAGGACGCTCAAGGCGTCCGAACCGCGCCGCAGGAGCACAAGGCACCCAGCGGCGGCACTCAACCAGAACAACAGCGGCAATGCCGCGGATCCGGCCACAACCAACGTGGCCTGCACACGTCCCCGCATGATGAAGTCAGCTAAGGCGCGCATGCATTCAATCCCTTACTACTCGTCGACTGCCCGGTCTCAGCGGCCGTGGCTGTCGGTGTAGGCCAGCAGGGCCAGGAAGCGGGCGCGCTTGATAGCGGTGGCCAGCTGACGCTGATAACGAGCTTTGGTACCGGTGATACGGCTTGGAACGATTTTGCCGGTCTCGGATACGTAGGCTTTCAGAGTGTTGAGATCTTTGTAATCGATCTCTTTCACGTCTTCAGCGGTGAAGCGGCAGAATTTACGACGACGGAAGAAACGTGCCATGTGATTGGCTCCTTAAAAGGTCCGTGGATTACTCGTCAGCGTTATCGCTGTTGTCGCTGTCGCTATCGCTGTCATCGCCATCGGCGCTGTCAGAGTGCTCAGGACGGTCGCGACGCTCACGGCGCTCACTGCGGTTTTCTTCAGCCTTGAGCATCTCGGATTGGCCGGTGACGGCTTCTTCGCGACGGATGACCAGGTTACGGATCACTGCATCGTTGTAGCGGAAGTTGTCTTCCAGCTCGGCCAGGGCCTTGCCAGTGCACTCAACGTTCAGCATCACGTAGTGAGCCTTGTGAACATTGTTGATTGCGTAGGCCAGTTGACGACGGCCCCAATCTTCCAGACGGTGGATTTTGCCGCCGTCTTCTTCGATCAGCTTGGTGTAACGCTCAACCATGCCGCCGACTTGCTCGCTTTGATCCGGGTGGACCAAAAAGATGATTTCGTAATGACGCATGAATGCTCCTTACGGGTTGTAGCCTGCCGCTCAAAAACGGTCAGACAAGGAGTGAATGACACTTATGGACTTGTGGACGCTAGACACATAAGTGCCTGCCATCACAGCAAGGGGCGCAATTGTAGAGAAGGGCCGAGGGAGGTGCAAGGCAATTGGCGATTATTTGAACAACCGCCGATCTTCATCCAGACACAAACCCAATGTGGGAGCGAGCCTGCTCGCGATAGCGGTATCTCATTCAACATAGATGCCGAATGTCAGACCGCTATCGCGAGCAGGCTCGCTCCCACAGGGGTTACAACAAGATCAAGGCTTTTTGGCGGAAGCCTTGACGCTGCGCTGGCGCAGCGCTTCGAACAGGCACACACCGGTCGCGACCGAAACGTTAAGGCTGCTGACGCTACCGGCCATCGGCAGCTTGACCAGGTAATCGCAGTGCTCGCGGGTCAGGCGGCGCATGCCCTTGCCTTCGGCGCCCATGATCAGGATCGTCGGGCCCGTCAGGTCCTGGTCATAAATGCTGACCTCGGCCTCACCCGCCGTGCCAACCACCCACAAGCCGCGCTGCTGGAGTTTTTCCAGGGTACGCGCCAGGTTGGTCACCGCCACCAGTGGAATCACTTCCGCCGCGCCGCAGGCGACCTTACGCACAGCCGGCGTCAGGGTTGCCGACTTGTCTTTAGGCACGATCACCGCCAACGCACCCGCCGCATCCGCCGAACGCAGGCAGGCGCCGAGGTTATGCGGGTCGGTCACGCCGTCCAGCACCAGCAGCAGGGGCGCGCCTTCGGTGCGATCGAGCAGTTCGTCGAGCATCGCCTCGCCCCAGACCTGGCTCGGGCTTACGTCCGCAACCACACCCTGGTGAACGCCTTCGACCCACACGTCCATTTCACGACGCTCGGCCTGGCCGATGGCAACCTTGTTTTGGGTGGCCAGTTCGACCAGCGCCTGCACACGCGGCTCGCTGCGACCTTCCGCCAACCATACTTGCTTGACACGTTTAGGGTGGTGACGCAGCAGTGCTTCTACGGCGTGCACGCCGTAGATTTTTTCCAGACTCATGACTTGGCCTTAGGTTTGCGCGACCCGCCGCTTTTCGCGGGGGCCGAACCCGCTTTTGGCGGGCCTTTACGGTGTTTACTTGGCTTGCTCGACGGTTTTTCCGCCCCGTGGGACTTTCCCCCAGACGCCGCTTTACCACCGCTTTTGGCTTCGTTGAGCAACTGCTGCTTCAACTCGCGGCTCTTGCGCAGTTCGGCGTTTTTCGCCGCAGCGTCGCTGGGGCGGTAGGCCTCGGGAGCCTTGTCCTTGACAGACGAACGGCGACCGGCCCTGGCTGGCTCAGGCTCCGCGGTTTTTGCAGGAGCACCTTTACCCTTACCTTTGGTCGCAGGCGCTGCGGTCTCGTTGCCACGCTTTTTACGGCCAGTCGGTGCTTCGGCGGGCTTGTCAGACATTCCGAAGTCGATCTTGCGCTCATCGAGGTCGACGCGCATGACCTGCACTTCCACGGTGTCGCCCAGACGGAAGCTGCGACCGGTGCGCTCGCCCGCCAGGCGGTGGTGCACAGGATCGAAGTGGTAGTAATCACCCGGCAAGGCGGTGACGTGCACCAAGCCCTCGACGTAGATGTCGGTCAGCTCGACAAACAAACCAAAGCCTGTCACTGCAGTGATCACGCCTGGGAACGACTCGCCCACGCGGTCTTTCATGAACTCGCACTTGAGCCAGTTCACCACGTCGCGAGTGGCTTCGTCGGCGCGGCGCTCGCTCATGGAGCACTGCTCGCCCAACTGTTCCAGGGCCGCTTCGTCGTACGGATAGATCCGTGCCTTCGGAATGGTCATGGCACCGGCGCGCTTGACGTGCGGGGTGTTCTGCTTGGAATGGATCACGCTGCGGATCGCGCGGTGCGTGAGCAGGTCCGGGTAACGGCGGATCGGCGAGGTGAAGTGGGTGTACGCTTCGTAATTCAGGCCAAAGTGGCCCTGATTGTCGGCGCTGTAAACCGCCTGGCTCAGGGAGCGCAGCATCACGGTCTGGATCACATGGTAATCCGGACGGTCCTTGATGCTGGCCAGCAGTGCCTGGTAGTCCTTCGGCGTCGGGCCGTCCTTGCCTTTGTGCAGGGACAGGCCGAGCTCGCCGAGGAAGGCGCGCAGCTTTTCCAGACGCTCCGGCGGCGGGCCGTCGTGCACGCGGTACAACGCAGGAATCTCGTGCTTCTTGAGGAATTCCGCGGTGGCTACGTTGGCCGCCAGCATGCACTCTTCGATCAGCTTGTGCGCATCGTTACGGGTCGTCGGGGTGATTGCGGCGATCTTGCGCTCGGAACCGAAGACAATCCGGGTTTCCTGGGTCTCGAAATCGATTGCGCCACGCACGTGACGGGCACCCAGCAATACCTTGTACAGCGAGTACAGCTGCTTGAGATGCGGCACCACGCCAGCGTATTCGGTACGCAGGGTCTTGGCTTCACTAGTCTTCGGCGTTTCCAGGATGGTGCTGACCTTGTTGTAGGTCAGGCGCGCCTGGGAGTGGATCACCGCTTCGTAGAACTGGTAGTCGGTCATTTCGCCGGTCTTGGAGATGGTCATCTCGCACACCATGGCCAAACGGTCGACTTTCGGATTCAGCGAGCACAGCCCGTTGGACAGCTGCTCAGGCAGCATCGGGATCACGCGCTCAGGGAAATACACGGAGTTGCCGCGCACCTGGGCTTCGTTATCCAGGGCCGAACCGATCTTCACGTAACTGGACACGTCGGCAATCGCGACGAACAACTTCCAGCCGCCGGAGAACAGGCGCAGCTTGCCAGGCTTGGCTTCGCAGTAGACCGCATCGTCGAAGTCGCGGGCATCTTCGCCGTCGATGGTGACGAACGGCAGATGGCGCAGGTCGATGCGTTTTTCTTTATCTTTCTCTTCAACTTCCGGCTTGAGCTTGGCGGCTTCCTTGAGCACAGCCTCGGGCCAGACGTGAGGGATGTCGTAGGTGCGCAGCGCGACGTCGATCTCCATGCCCGGCGCCATGTAGTTGCCGACCACTTCAACGATATCGCCCTGTGGCTGGAAGCGCGCAGTTGGCCAGTGGGTGATTTTCACCTCGACGAACTGACCCACCTTGGCGGCGCCATTACGGCCCGGGGTAATCAGCACTTCCTGCTGGACCTTCGGGTTATCCGGCACAACAAAACCGATACCGCCTTCTTCGAAGTAACGGCCGACGATGGACTCGTGGGCACGGGACACCACTTCGACGATCACGCCTTCACGGCGACCACGACGGTCCAGGCCGGAAACACGGGCCAGGGCCCGGTCACCGTCGAACACCAGGCGCATTTGCGCCGGGCTCATGAACAGGTCGTCGCTGCCGTCGTCCGGGATCAGGAAACCGAAGCCGTCACGGTGACCGGCGATGCGGCCCAGGATCAGGTCGAGCTTGTCCACCGGCGCATAGGTGCCGCGCCGGGTGTAGATCAGTTGAGCGTCGCGCTCCATGGCGCGCAGACGGCGGCGCAGGGCTTCGAGTTGGTCCTCGGTGGTCAGACCGAACTCTTCGACCAACTGCTCGCGGCTAGCAGGCGACCCCCGATCGGCGAGATGCGCCAGGATCAGTTCGCGGCTAGGAATAGGGTTTTCATATTTTTCCGCTTCACGAGCGGCCTCGGGATCGAGGGACTGCCAATCGGCCATTAGAGAGTTTTCACCTTGTCTATATGCGGGTTAGTTTGGCATAGGCTTAATGAAACGGGAAATTTCAAGCATCCGATCGCTTTTCTAAAGTCATTTGGCCCGCCTTGGAAGCCCGGAAAAGCACCGCTCGTGAAATTTAGCGGTTTTTTTCTCAGGAGGGGTTTACAGTTAAAAAGACGCTCCGTATAGTGCGCGCCATCGACGACGTACACACGATGTCGATATTGCCCAGATGGTGAAATTGGTAGACACGCCAGCTTCAGGTGCTGGTGACCGCAAGGTCGTGGAAGTTCGAGTCTTCTTCTGGGCACCAATTTCGAGCAACAGGTCAATGACCTGCATGCTCAACAAAAACCCGCGAAAGCGGGTTTTTGCATTTTTGCCCCTGCAATTGCGTTTGGCAATTACTAAAACAAAAACAGGGGTTTACAGATCAAAATGCGCTCCGTATAGTGCGCGACATCAACAGCGGCAACGCTGAAGATGCTGCCCAGATGGTGAAATTGGTAGACACGCCAGCTTCAGGTGCTGGTGACCGCAAGGTCGTGGAAGTTCGAGTCTTCTTCTGGGCACCAATTCAAGCTTCAAGGTTACGGCCTTGAACCTCACAAAAACCCGCGAAAGCGGGTTTTTGCGTTTCTGGCCTCTGGGAATATATCTGAGCCGCTGACATCGCTATCGCGAGCAAGCTCGCTCCCACAAGGGATTCATGCCGGACACAAAATCTGTATCCACTAAAAATCACCTGTGGGAGCGAGCTTGCTCGCGATGAGGCCAGCCTAGCAGCCTGATCAAGCCCGGAACTGCCCCAGGCTTGCCTTCAACTGCGCCGCCAGGTTGTCGAGCACCTTGCCGCTGGCGGTGGTCTCGACCACGGCCTGGGCCGCCTTCTCGGCCTGGGCATGAATGGTTTCCACCCGCCCGCGCACCGCTTGCGCACCCTGGGCCTGATGAGCCGCTGCCTGAGTCGCCAGGCCGATGGCCGCATGCACCTGCTCCACGGATGCCTGCACCGACTGCTGCAACCGCGCGCTGTCTCGCAGCACCAACAAGCCTTCGCTGGCCTGGCGCCCGGCCTGGCCGATAGCGGCCACCGCTTCGCGAGCCCCCTGCTGCAAGGCCACGATATGCGCCTGGATATCGCCCGTTGAGCTTTGGGTCTTGCTCGCCAGGGCCCGCACCTCATCCGCCACCACGGCAAACCCGCGCCCGGTCTCCCCGGCCCGCGCCGCCTCGATGGCCGCGTTCAAGGCCAACAAGTTAGTCTGCTCGGCGATGCCGTGAATCACCGTCAGCACCACTTCGATCTGTTCGCTCTGCTGCGCCAGCCGCTCGATCACTTTCGCCCCGGTGTCTACCTGCCCGGCCAACGCCTCGATCAAGCTACTGACCTTGGCCGAAGTGCGAGTGTTTTCATCGGTGGCCTGGCGGATCTCCACCACCTGCTGCAAAGCCGCCTGCATCGCCTGGCTTTCCGATTGAGCCTCATCCGCCATTTGCGACAGCGCACGCAGGCTCTCGGCCACCTCATCACGCTGCATCCCGGCCGCCGCATCGGCACCGGAGTTGCGCAAGGTCATCGCACCGATTTCCACACCGGTACGCTGGGCCACATCGCCCGCCTCGCGCACGATGGGTTGCAACTTATCCACAAAGCGGTTGACCGCTGAGGCCATGTCGCCGATTTCGTCCTTGCTGTTGATTTGCACACGCTTGGTCAGGTCACCCTCGCCCGCCGCCAAGTCGTTCATGGCCGCGATCAGCAACTTCAAGCGATTGACCACCCGACGCCCCAGCACCACGGCCAGCAGCACCAGCACGCCGAAGCCCACCAACGCCAGGCCCAGGCCGATGCGCCAGCGCAAGGTGCCTGCGGCTTCCTGCACAGTGCTAGAGGTATTGGTCTGCATCTGTGTGGCGGTGGCCTGGGCCGACTCCAGACGACCGCGCATGGCGGTGGCGCTGTCGGCCGCCGCCCCCTTGAGGCTGTCACCGACCAACTGGTCGCTGCTGGCGATCAAGGCCAAGAAGCGTTGGTCCAGCGCCTTCAGGTCAGCTTCAACGGAAGCCGTGGAAACGCCCATCAATACTTTGCCAATCTCTACGCCGTTGGGGCTGATCGAGGCTTCGAGGTAATACACCGAGGGGTCGCTCTTCGCCGCATCCAGCACTTTATCCAACGCTCGCTCGCCCTTGCCTTTCTCCAGCAGCGCCTTGTTGATCGGGTTTTCCCGGTTCAGGTAACGAGTCAGGTGCTCACCACTGGCGTCGTCATAAATAACGAACAACACATTAGGGTTGCGCTGGGCCCGGCGGGCGAATTCGGAAAGGGTCGGTATGTCGCTGTCCCACATGGCGCGTGGCGCGACCGAGGCCAGGAGTTGCGCCATATCATTGGCGGAATCCTTGAGCGATTTCTCGAGTGTCGTGCGCAACTGCGCCTGCTCGTCCTTCAGCCGCGTCGACAAACCGGCGGTGAGGCGCTGACGAGTGCTGGCAGACAAACTGTCCAGGCTTGAGGTGACCTCGCGTCCGGCCTGCTCCAGTTCGCCAGACAATTTCTGACTATCCACCCCCAGCCGGACCCCTAGCTCGGCCTCCAGCGCGGTGACCGTGCTTCGGGTCAGCGCGACGGCCACGAGCACTTGCACCAAAAGGGCGATACCCAGGGTAACGAACACAGGCCGCAATAGACGGCTTTGTAACAGTGAGAGAACGGCCGACACAGGGGAATCCCTCTACTAAACGCCATTAAATTGATGGCACTTCAAAGAAGTACTTATTGTTAACGATGCATAGCAAAGGTCGTGCCGTTCGACAGGCAGATACGACAAAGGCCCCAAACGAGGGGCCTTTGTTTTTTACATCAACGACTTATCAGGCAAACGGGTGACGCAGAACGATGGTTTCGTTGCGGTCCGGCCCCGTCGAAATAATGTCGATCGGCGCACCGACCAACTCTTCGACGCGCTTGATGTAGTTGCGGGCCGCCAATGGCAGCTCTTCCAGGGTCTTGGCGCCCACGGTCGATTCGGTCCAGCCCGGCATCTGCTCGTACACCGGCTCCAGGCCGATGTAGCTGTCGGCGTCGGTCGGTGCGTCGATGACGGCGCCGTCCTGGTTCTTGTAGCCCACGCAGATGTTGATGGTTTCCAGGCCGTCCAGCACGTCCAGCTTGGTCAGGCACAGGCCCGAGATGCTGTTGACGTCGATGGCGCGACGCAGGATGACGGCATCGAACCAGCCACAACGACGGGCACGGCCGGTGGTAGCACCGAACTCATGGCCACGCTTGGCCAGGAAGGCGCCGACGTCGTCGAACAGCTCAGTCGGGAACGGACCCGAACCCACGCGAGTGGTGTAGGCCTTGGTGATACCCAGGATGTAGTCCAGGTACATCGGACCGAAACCCGAACCGGTGGCGATGCCGCCGGCGGTGGTGTTGGAGCTGGTGACGTACGGGTAGGTACCGTGGTCGATGTCCAGCAACGAACCCTGGGCACCTTCGAACATGATGTCCTTGCCTGCGCGACGCAGCTCGTGCAGCTCGGCAGTGACGTCGAGCATCATCGGCTTGAGCAGCTCGGCGTACTCCATGCACTCGTCCAGGGTTTTCTGGAAGTCGATGGCTGGTTCTTTGTAGTAATTGACCAGGACAAAGTTGTGGTAGTCCAGCAACTCGCCCAGCTTGGCGGCGAAACGCTCACGGTGGAACAGGTCACCGATGCGCAGGCCACGACGGGCTACTTTATCTTCGTAGGCCGGGCCGATGCCGCGACCGGTGGTGCCGATCTTCAGCTCGCCACGGGCCTTTTCACGGGCCTGGTCCAGCGCGACGTGATAGGACAGGATCAGCGGGCAGGACGGGCTGATACGCAGGCGCTCGCGCACCGGTACGCCTTTTTCTTCCAGCTTGATGATTTCCCGCAGCAAGGCGTCGGGAGCAACCACCACACCGTTGCCGATCAGGCACTGGACGCCTTCGCGCAGTACGCCCGACGGAATCAGGTGCAGAACGGTTTTTTCACCGTCGATCACCAAGGTGTGACCTGCGTTGTGGCCACCCTGGTAGCGCACTACGGCGGCAGCATGTTCGGTCAGCAGATCAACGATCTTGCCTTTGCCCTCATCACCCCACTGGGTGCCCAGGACTACGACATTCTTACCCATAACACTTGTCCTCATTCGCGCAAACTTGGTGCCGGCCGCGGCCGGCAGGAAAACTCAAGAAGCCAGCGGCAATACTTGCCAAAGCCCGTTCTGCTGAATCAATTGCCGGTCGCAGTCCGCTTCACGGGCGGCGGCCAAAGGTTGCCCAGGCAAGGCCTGGACGACACGCTGACCCTCACTGCGCAACTGGCAGACTGCTTGCCAGAGTGCCGCATCCGTACTGTCAGGCATCCAGATACCGCCAGACGGTAGCTCGACTTCAGCACGCCCCAGGGTCACCAGGGTTTTCAAATCGGTAGAGAAACCGGTCGCCGGACGGGCACGACCAAAGTCGGCACCGATGTCGTCATAACGGCCGCCCTGGGCGATGGACTGGCCCACGCCCGGGACGAACACGGCGAACACGACACCCGTGTGGTAGTGATAACCGCGCAACTCACCCAGGTCGAAATACAACGGCAACTCGGGGAAACGCACCGACAGACGCTCGGCAATCGCCAGCAAGTCGTCCAGCGCCGCCAACACGGGCGCCGGCGCATGGGCCAGGCGTTCACGGGCAGCGGCCAATACTTCACGTCCGCCACACAGGCCCACCAGCGCCCGCAGCATGTCCGACAGATCGGCCGGCAGGCCCTCGGTCAGGCTGATGACTTCGTCGATGGCCTTGCGCTGCAGGGCATCGAACAGCTGTTGCTCCACTTCGCCGGACAAACCGGCCGCACGGGCCAGGCCGCGATAGATGCCGACATGCCCCAGGTCCATGTGGACATCCGGCACGTCAGCCAGTTGCAGCATGGCCAACATCAGGCTGATGACTTCTACGTCGCTGCTCGGGCTGGCGTCGCCATACAACTCGGCGCCCAACTGGATCGGGCTGCGCGAAGACGACAAGGCACGCGGCTGGGCATGCAGCACACTGCCGGCGTAGCACAGGCGGCTCGGACCTTCACGGCGCAGGGTGTGGGCGTCGATGCGCGCCACTTGCGGCGTGATGTCGGCACGAAAGCCCATCTGCCGGCCCGACTGCGGGTCGATAACCTTGAAGGTGCGCAGGTCCAGGTCCTGGCCCGCGCCGGTGAGCAGGGATTCCAGGTACTCGATATGCGGGGTGACGACGAACTCGTAACCCCAACTCTGGAACAGATCCAACACCTGCCGACGCGCTACTTCGATACGCGCAGCTTCCGGTGGCAGTACTTCTTCGATGCCATCTGGCAGCAGCCAGCGGTCTACCGTTGCCATTACGCCATTCCCCTATGGTCCGGGCGGCCAGCTTTCGGGCTGGCCTTGAGTGAAGCAGAAAATGCCTGCGCCAGGCGCGCATCATGGGCAAAAAACGCGCAAGAGCGACGTGACGAATGGCCCGCAATCGGCCTCGCCCAGCACTTCCCTCGAAAAACCTGTCGAGTCGTTCAACCCGACGCCTGCACCTGTGAACCGCAATCGAACGTGCAGACGCAAAAAAGCCGGGAATTTCCCGGCTGCCGCATCATACACACGTTTTCCCAAAGGATCACCCCGCCCGACGCTTTAGCCGCCGGGCGGAGTGCCTCAGGTCAACGTCGCATCAAGGCTTGGCCTTTTCCAGGTAGCGGAAGAAGTCACTGCTTGGGTCCAGGACCATGACGTCGGATTTGTTCGCAAAGCTTTCGCGGTAGGCACGCAGGCTACGGTAGAACCCGTAGAACTCCTGATCCTGGCCATAAGCCTTGGAGTAGATCGCAGCGGCCTGGGCATCACCATCACCACGGACCTCTTCCGATTCACGATAGGCTTCGGCCAGCAACACACGGCGTTGACGATCGGCGTCGGCACGGATGCCTTCGGCCAGCTCGTTACCCTTGGCGCGGTGCTCGCGGGCTTCACGCTCACGCTCGGTGCTCATCCGCTCGAACACGCTGCGGTTCACTTCCTTCGGCAGGTCGATGGCCTTGACCCGGACATCGACCACTTCGATACCCAGCTCTTTTTCCGCCATCGTGTTCAGCGAACGGGTGATGTCGGCCATGAGCGCATCACGCTCACCGGACACTACTTCATGCAGCGTGCGCTTACCGAACTGGTCACGCAGGCCCGATTCCAGACGACGGGACAGGCGCTCGTCGGCGATCTGCTTCAGGCCCGAGGTCGCGGTGTAGAAGCGCTCGGCATCCTTCACGCGCCACTTGGCATAGGCATCCACCATCACGGCTTTCTTTTCCAGCGTCAGGAAGCGTTGCGTCGGCGCATCCAGCGTCATCAGGCGGCCGTCGAACTTGCGCACCTTGTTGACGTACGGCACCTTCACATGCAGCCCCGGCTGGACATCAGCCTGGACCACGCGACCGAATTGCAGCAACACCGCACGCTCGGTCTGAGCCACGATGTAGAAGCAGTTCCAGGCAGCGATCGCCACGACGACACCGACAATAAGGGCGATCAGCGATTTATTGCTCATCAGCGACTCTCCCTGGTACGTGCTTGCTGTTGCTGCAGGTCCGCCGCCGCACGAGCGTTGGCTTCATTGCTGGCGGCCGCCGAACTGGTCGCCGGCGCGCTGGTGTTGCGCCCGCTCTCGACCATCTTGTCCAGCGGCAGGTACAGCAGATTGCTCTGGCCGTTCTTGTTGCCGGTCACGAGGACCTTGCTGGTGTTGCTGAAGACTTCCTGCATGGTGTCCAGGTACAGACGCTCGCGGGTGACTTCTGGAGCCTTGCGATATTCGGCCACCAGCTTGGTGAAGCGATCAGCCTCACCCTTGGCACGGGAGACCACTTCGTCACGGTAACCGTTGGCATCCTCGATGATGCGCTGGGCCTGACCACGGGCTTCCGGCACGACGCCGTTGGCATAGGTTTCGGCCTGGTTGCGCGAACGCTGCTCGTCTTCACGGGCACGGATCACGTCGTCGAAGGCTTCCTGGACCTCACGCGGGGCTGCCGCGCTCTGGACGTTGACCTGGGTGACGGTGATACCGGTGCGATAGGTATCGAGGAACCGCTGCAGGCGCTCCTTGATTTCGCTGGCCATCAGTTCACGACCTTCGGTCAGCACCTGGTCCATGGCGGTGGAACCCACCACATGGCGCAAGGCACTTTCGGTCGCGTGCTGCAGGCTGGTTTCCGGCTGGTCGACGTTCAGCACGAAGTCCTGCAGGTTGGTGATCTTGTATTGCACGGTCAGCGGCACTTCGACGATGTTCTCGTCTTCGGTCAGCATCTGGCCCTGCTTGGTGTACGCCCGCTCACGCGTGACGTTTTCCAGGTACTTCTGGTCGATCGGCGGGAAATAGATATTCAGGCCCGGCCCAACCGTCTCGTAGTACTTGCCGAAACGCAGCACCACGGCCTGCTCCTGCTCGTCCACGACATAGACCGCGCTGTACAGCCAGACAGCCGCCAGCACGACCAGACCGATGCCGAGCAGGCCGAAACCGCCGCCCTTGCCCGGACGACCGCCACCCTCGTCACCGCGTTTTTTACCACCACCGAACAAACCGTTCAGGCTTTCCTGCAGCTTTCGGAAGGCCTCGTCGAGATCCGGCGGCCCCTTGCGGTCGCCGTTGTTACGACGCTTGCCACCCCAAGGATCCTGATTATTCGAGTTGCCACCCGGCTCATTCCAAGCCATAGCGCTCTCCATCTGATAAAGCAAAGACGCACCCACGGCGCGCCGACCAATGCTACAGAATGCCTGACACAGCTTTCTCAGGCTTTTATTGCAAAGTGTGTTGCTCGATGAATTCCATCGGTTGCAGCCCTTCGCGGCTGACCAGCCGATTGAGCTCCGCCCGAGGCAGGCGAACAGCCAGCAGGCAGACGCCTTCGTCGTCGTGTTCTTCTTTTTGCACGGCCCCCAGCTCAAAGAACTGAGCTCGCAGCCGGGCGAAACGTTGCGGCAACTTCAGGGTGCCAACAAACAGATCGTTGCCCAACAGCTCGGCCACCGCCTGCTTGAGCAGGTCCAGGCCGGTGCCATCGCGGGCCGACAGCCAGACCCGTTGCGGCTTGCCGTCGGCATCGCGCTGGATCTGCGGCTCCACGCCTTCGAGCAAATCGAGTTTGTTGTATACCTCGAGGATCGGCAAGTCCTGGGCCCCGATCTCGCCCAGCACCACCATCACCTGCTCGATCTGCAGCATCCGGTCCGGTTCGGCGGCATCGATCACGTGCAGCAGCAGGTCGGAGTTGCTCGACTCTTCGAGCGTAGCCCGGAAAGCCTCGACCAGCTTGTGCGGCAGGTGACGGATGAAGCCCACGGTGTCGGCCAGCACGATCGGCCCCAGGTCGTCCAGGTCGAGCCGGCGCAGGGTCGGGTCGAGCGTGGCGAACAATTGGTCGGCGGCGTAGACGTCGGATTGGGTGACATTATTGAACAGGGTCGATTTGCCGGCGTTGGTATAACCCACCAGTGAAACCGTCGGGATATCCGCGCGCTTGCGGCCGCGTCGCGACTGCTCGCGCTGGCTACGGACCTTTTCCAGCCGCCCCTTGATCTGGCGCAGGCGCACCCGCAACAGGCGTCGGTCGGTTTCCAGCTGGGTTTCACCCGGGCCGCGCAGGCCGATACCGCCCTTCTGCCGCTCAAGGTGAGTCCAGCCGCGAACCAGCCGCGTACTCATGTGCTCAAGCTGGGCCAGTTCGACCTGGAGCTTGCCTTCATGGGTGCGGGCGCGTTGGGCGAAAATATCGAGAATCAGCCCCGTACGGTCGATCACGCGACACTCGAAGACACGTTCGAGGTTACGTTCCTGACTGGGCGTGAGGATGTGATTGAAAATCACCAGATCGACCTGTTCGGCCTTGACCAGGTCGCGCAACTCCTCGACCTTGCCACTGCCGATCAGGAACTTGGCGGTTGGCCGATGACGCGGCACGTTGAAAAACGCGACGGTCTCGGCGCCGGCCGAAAGTGCCAATTCCTGAAACTCCTGCGGATCTTCGCGCGCCTCAGGGTCCTGTCCATCCAAGTGAACGAGAATGGCCCGTTCACCACCACCGTGGCGCTCAAAGAACAAAGGAGGCTCCTATCAGGCGTTACCCGGTTCAGCGTCACCGCCTTCGGATTCGGTTGCGCTAGGCAGACGAATTGGACGAACTGGCACGACTGTCGAGATCGCGTGTTTGTAGACCATTTGGCTGACGGTGTTTTTCAGAAGGATGACGAACTGGTCGAAAGACTCGATCGTGCCTTGCAGTTTGATCCCGTTGACCAGATAGATGGACACCCCAACTTTCTCTTTACGTAAAGTGTTCAAGTAAGGGTCTTGTAGCGAATGCCCTTTTGACATGTGCCGCACTCCTTTAAGGATCAATAATAAAAATCGGAATCAGATGGCTTGGGCCGTCACACCCCCAAGGATAGACGGCAATTGCAAGGACTCAGCTCAATATGGAGATGGTCCCAAGGTATTTCAAGGCGCGTGGCAGATTGTCGCAATCGAGACTGTCGAGCCAATGCAAGTCAGTCCAGCTGCGCAGCCAGGTGAACTGGCGTTTCGCCAATTGGCGCGTGGCAATGATCCCACGCTCCTGCATCTCGGCTGACGTCAGCTTGCCGTCCAGGTAATCCCAGACTTGTCGATAACCTACCGCACGTATAGACGGCAACCCGGCATGCAGGTCACTTCGCTCACGCAGGGCTACGACCTCGTCTATGAACCCCTGTTCCAACATTAATGTGAATCTTTGTTCAATTCGCCGATGCAGCACTTGCCGGTTCGCCGGAGCGATGGCCAGATTCGCGACAGTATAGGGCAATTGTTGCAGTCCCGAAGCGGCTGCTTCAGTACTTTGCGCAGATTGTCGCTGGCGCAGGGCCGTCATGCTCTGGCCGCTGACCCGATAAACCTCCAGGGCCCGACTGAGCCGCTGTGGGTCATTGGGGTGGATACGCGCCGCCGATTCCGGGTCGATGATCGCCAATTGCTCGTGCAGGGCTTGCCAGCCAAGGCGCGCGGCCTCTTCTTCAATCTGCGCACGCACCTCGGGATCGGCTGCCGGCATGTCCGCCAACCCGTCGACCAAGGCCTTGTAATACAGCATCGTGCCACCCACCAGCAGCGGAATCCTGCCCCGCGCGGTGATCTCGGCCATGGCCTGGAGTGCGTCACGGCGGAAATCGGCCGCCGAATAAGCCTCGGCCGGGTCGAGGATGTCGATCAAGCGATGGGGAAATTCGGCCAGCAGTTCTTTCGACGGCTTGGCGGTGCCGATGTCCATGCCCCGGTAGACCAGGGCCGAATCGACACTGATCAACTCGCAGGGCAGGACCTTGGTCAATTCGATGGCCAGGTCGGTCTTGCCGGCGGCGGTCGGTCCCATCAGGAAAATCGCGGGTGGCAACTGGCTCATCAACGACCGCGCAGGAACAGTTTGTCCAGGTCGTCCAGGCCCAGTTGGGTCCAGGTCGGCCGGCCATGGTTGCATTGACCACTGCGCTCGGTGTTTTCCATGTCCCGCAGCAGGCCGTTCATTTCCGGCAGGGCCAGGCGCCGGTTGGCGCGGATCGCGCCGTGGCAGGCCATGGTGCCGAGCAGTTCGTTCAGGTGCGCCTGGATCCGGTCGCTGGTGCCGTATTCCATCAAGTCCGCCAGCACGTCGCTGACCAGACGATTGGCCTCGGCCTGCTTCAACAAGGCCGGGATCTGACGGATCGCCAGGGTTTCCGGGCCCAGGCGCTGCAATTCGAAGCCCAGGCGCTGGAACCAGGCCACATGTTCTTCGGCGCAATCGGCTTCGCGCTGGCTGACCGCCAGGGACTCGGGCACCAATAGCGGCTGGCCACTCAAGCCTTCGCTGGCCATGGCGATTTTCAGCCGCTCGTACATGATCCGCTCATGGGCGGCGTGCATGTCCACCAGGACCAGGCCCTGGGCATTTTCCGAGAGGATATAAATGCCTTTGAGTTGCGCCAGGGCATAGCCCAGCGGCGGGATATCGCCCTGGCCGTCGGGCATCGCCGCAGCTCCGGCTTCCGGCAAGGGTTTGAAGAACTCGCGATAGGCCGCCTGGGCCTCGGCTGCCGGTACGTTGGATTGCGGGCGCGGCGTGTATTGATACTGATAGCCGCTGCCGGCACCGCTCCCGGCCGTGTTGTAGCTCGGCTGAGGCTGGGGCTGCTCCAGCAGTGCATTGGCCGCCAGGCGCATTTCGCCTTGAGGCCCGAATTCGCCAGCTTCCAACCCCGTTGGCCGGACCATGCCGCCCACCGCCGCCGGCGCCGCCAGTTGATCTTCCGGGCGCACATCGCCCAAGGCGCGGTGCAAGGTGCCGTAGAGAAAATCGTGGACCATGCGCCCGTCACGGAAACGCACCTCATGCTTGGTCGGGTGCACGTTGACGTCGACCACGGCCGGATCGACTTCGAAAAACAGCACGAATGTCGGATGCCGGCCATTGAACAGCACATCGCGATACGCCTGGCGCACCGCGTGGGCCACCAGCTTGTCGCGTACCGCCCGACCGTTCACGTAGAAATACTGCAAGTCCGCCTGGCTGCGCGAGAAGGTCGGCAAGCCGACCCAACCCCACAGGTGCAGGCCATTGCGCTCCACCTCGATGGGCAATGCCTGCTCCAGGAAACCTGCGCCGCACACCGCGCCGACACGGCGGGCGCGGGCCGCATCATCGTGGGCCTCGTGCAGGCTGAGGATGGTCTTGCCGTTGTGGCGCAAATGGAACGCTACGTCAAAACGCGCCAGGGCCAGGCGCTTGATGACTTCTTGCAGATGATCGAATTCAGTCTTCTCGGCCTTGAGGAATTTGCGTCGGGCCGGGGTGTTGAAGAACAGGTCGCGCACTTCCACCGAGGTGCCGACCGGATGAGCCGCAGGCTGCACACGGGAGGCCATGTCCCGGCCCTCGGTCTCGACCTGCCAGGCCTGCTCGGCGTCGCGGGTGCGGGAGGTGAGGGTCAGGCGCGACACCGAACTGATGGATGCCAGCGCCTCGCCCCGAAACCCCAGGCTCATGACCCGCTCGAGGTCTTCCAGGTCGCGGATCTTGCTGGTGGCGTGACGCGCCAGGGCCAGCGGCAGGTCGTCGGAAGAAATACCGCCACCGTCATCGCGGACCCGCAGCAGCTTGACGCCGCCCTGCTCGACATCCACGTCGATGCGCTTGGCTCCGGAGTCGAGGCTGTTTTCCAGCAGTTCCTTGATGACCGACGCCGGGCGCTCGACCACTTCACCGGCGGCGATCTGGTTCGCCAGCCGGGGGCTGAGCAGTTCGATGCGAGCGTTGCTGCCGATCACTTCATCACTCATTGCTGGACCGCCACGTCATTGCCGGGAATGGTCAGGGTCTGGCCGATCTTGAGCTCGTCGCTCTTGAGGTTGTTGGCGCTGCGCAAGGTCGCGGGCGACACCTGGTAACGCACGGCGATCATCGCCAGGGTTTCGCCGGGGCTGACCCTATGGTCCCGCGGGCCCTGGGCGATCTTGCCGGAGTCGCGCAGCCAGGCAATGTAAGTGCCTGGCGGTGGGTTCTGCTGGAAGAACTGCCGCACGCCGCTGCTGATGGAACGGGCCAGCGCCTGCTGGTGGTTGGAAGACGACAGCTTGGACGCTTCGTTGGCGTTGGAGATGAAGCCGGTTTCCACCAGGATCGACGGGATATCCGGCGACTTGAGCACCATGAACCCGGCCTGCTCGACGCGCTGCTTGTGCAGCGGCGTGACGCGACCGATGTTGCTCAGGACTTTCTGGCCGACGTTCAGGCTGGAGGTCAACGAGGCTGTCATCGACAAATCGAGCAATACACCGGCGAGCATCCGGTCCTTGTCGTCGAGACTGACGTTGCCGGCACCGCCGATCAGGTCGGAACGGTTTTCGCTGTCGGCCAGCCAACGGGCGGTCTCGGACGTGGCACCGCGGTCGGACAGGGCAAACACCGAGGCCCCGAACGCCGCCGCCGAAGGTGCGGCGTCGGCGTGAATGGAGACGAACAGATCGGCGCCTTTCTTGCGAGCGATTTCGGTACGTCCGCGCAAGGGGATGAAGTAGTCGCCAGTACGGGTCAGTTCGGCGCGGAAGCCTTTCATGCCGTTGACCTGGCGCTGCAATTCGCGGGCGATGGACAGCACCACGTCTTTTTCCCGCTGCCCGCGCGAGCCCGAGGCGCCCGGGTCTTCGCCGCCGTGACCGGCGTCGATCACCACGATGATGTCGCGCTTGCCGGCCGGCGCCGGTGGCAGCTTGAGCGCAGGTTCGGTCGGGGTCACCGGCACTGCCGGTACCGTGGCGACATTGGTCGGCGGCGGCGGAGGTGGCGCCGCATCGGCCGGGTTGTCGAACAGGTCCACCACCAGCCGGTTGCCGTATTGGGCATTGGGGGCCAGGGTGAAGCTTTTCGGGGTCACGGCTTTTTTCAGGTCGATGACCACCCGCAGGTCGGTCGGCGTACGCTGGGCCGAGCGCATCGCGGTAATCGGCGTGTTGGCGGTCGCCACGTTCAATGGCGCGCCCAGGGACGCACCGTTGATGTCGATCACCAGGCGATCCGGGGCGGTCAGGGTGAATACGCTGTGCTGCACCGGGCCCGTCAGGTCGAACACCAGCCGTGTGTTGTCCGGCGCCCGCCAGAGGCGAACGCTGTTGACCTTTGTCTCGGCCACAGCATCGACGGCCAGTGCCGTAAGCAACAGTCCTACGACAGCAACCACCGCGCGAAAGCGCATACCAAACCCCATCATCAATTAGTTTTCCAATGCCAAAGCGGCACACCACGACTCGCCACGCGAGCCTTGCGGCGTCAGTTTCAGCGAACGCCCGCCGTTCTGCGCGCCAATGGTAATGGTCAGGTCGGGCTTTGGCAAAAAGCCTGCACCCTTCTGGGGCCATTCGATCAGGCACAAGGCGTCATCTTCGAAATAATCGCGGATACCGAGGAATTCCAGCTCTTCAGGATCCACCAGTCGATACAGGTCGAAATGGAAGGCGCGAATGTCGCCGATCTCGTAGGGCTCGACCAGGGTGAACGTAGGGCTCTTGACGGAGCCGACGTGCCCGAGGCCGCGAATGATGCCACGGGACAGGGTGGTTTTTCCCGCGCCGAGGTCGCCTTCGAGAAAAATCAGGCCGTGGCCGGCGGTGATCTGCGCGATGCGGGCGCCAAATTGTGTCATGGCTTGTTCGTCCGCCACGTACAGGGTTACTTCAGACACGGTGAATGCTCCTCCAACAACTGACGAATGGCCGGAATCAGATCGGTGGCCGCCACACCCCGCCCCGAGCGACCGGCCTGGGCACCTGCGTTGGCATGCAGCCAGACCGCCAGGCACGCGGCCTCGAACCCCTCCATGCCCTGGGCCAGCAAGGCGCCGACCACGCCAGCCAGCACATCCCCCAGGCCTGCCGTGGCCATGGCCGGATGGCCCTGACTGCAAACCGCCAGGCGACCGTCCGGGCTGGCAATCAGGCTGCCGGCGCCCTTGAGGATCACCGTGGCGGTGTATTTCTGGCTCAATGCATGGGCCGCCGCCGGACGGTCGGCCTGCACCTGGGCTGTGGATAACTCCAACAATCGCGCCGCCTCGCCCGGGTGCGGGGTGATGACACACTGTTCAGGCAAGCGAACCTCGCCGCTGCTCAACACGTTCAGCGCATCGGCATCCCATACTTGCGGCAGCGGCGCATTGGCCGCCGCCGACAACAGGCTGCGCCCCCACGCGGCTTGGCCCAGGCCCGGCCCGACCACCAGCACGCTGGCCTGCTGGAGCAAGCCCATCAATTGGTTCGCCGAATGGGTGCCTTGCACCATCACTTCCGGCAAACGCGTCAGCGCGGCGGATACATGCTCGCTGCGGGTCGCCATCGAAACCATCCCCGCACCGCAGCGCAGGGCGCTTTCGGCGCTCA
The DNA here is from genome assembly GCF_054681425.1 of Pseudomonas sp. H1_F01. Lineage (NCBI taxonomy): Bacteria > Pseudomonadati > Pseudomonadota > Gammaproteobacteria > Pseudomonadales > Pseudomonadaceae > Pseudomonas > Pseudomonas sp. H1_F01. The sequence continues at coordinate 6,165,652 of NZ_CP162823.1, forward strand.
TCTGGATCGCGCCGCCAAAGCCCCGGTCGCCACCGATCAACAGCACGTGACCGAACTTGCCTTTGTGGGACGTGGCGGCACGAGGCGTCAGACGTGGCAGATTATGGGGTGAGAGCAATCGGGCACTGGCCGGTGCCGTGTCAACAATATCTGGATCGGCGTGCAGGTCGTTGAACACCAGTTCACCGACCCGGTCCGCCGCTTCGCCGGTAAACAGACCAAGCTTCAAGCCAATAAAGGTCACGGTGAGGTCGGCCACCACCGCCGTGCCCAGTACCCGACCGGTATCGGCGCACAACCCCGAGGGGATATCCACCGCTGCGACCGGCAGACCGCTGACATTGATCGTATCGATAGCCCGCACATAAGGCTCGCGCACATCACCACTCAAGCCCGTACCGAGCAGCGCATCCAGCAACACACCGCGCAATTCAGCCTCATCCGACCACGGTTCCATCGGCACGCCCACCGCCACCGCCTCGGCGTGGGCATTGGCGGCGTCACCCTGCAAGCGCCGGGGTTCGCCCACCGTCAGCACCCGCACCGACCAGCCGGCGCGCCGGGCCAGGGTCGCGACCAGGTAGCCATCGCCAGCGTTGTTGCCATGCCCGGCCAGCACCGTCAGCTCCTGGGCGTCAGGCCAGCGCCGGACGATCGCTCGCCAGGTGGCGCGGGCGGCGCGCTGCATCAATTCGAAACCGGTGGTGCCGGCCGCGATCAGTTGTGCGTCGAGGGCCCGGACCTGCGCGGCGCTGTACAGCGCGTCGGGAAAATCATCTTTAGTGTGCGGCATGCGTCTTCGGGCTCCGATGTCTGGCAGAATTATACGCATCTCAGCTCTGGTTTCTCTCGCCTCATGCCTGCCATTCCCACAGACCTCCCCGCCCTCGCCCAATCCATCAAGGAGTGGGGCCGCGAGCTGGGCTTCCAGCAGGTCGGCATCAGCGGCCTGGACCTTGCCGAGCATGAGCAACACCTGCAACGCTGGCTCGATGCCGGCTACCACGGCGAAATGGACTACATGGGCGCCCACGGCAGCAAACGCTCGCATCCCGAGGAACTGGTGCCGGGTACGCTACGGGTGGTTTCCCTGCGCATGGACTACCTGTCGGGCGACACGCACATGGCGCAGATGCTCGGCCAACCGGAGAAAGCCTACGTCTCGCGTTATGCATTGGGCCGCGATTACCACAAATTGATCCGTAAACGTGTACAGCAACTGGCAGAAAAAATTCAGGCGGTGATCGGTCCCTTTGGTTATCGCGCCTTCGTCGACAGCGCGCCGGTCCTGGAAAAAGCCATCGCCGAACAGGCCGGCCTGGGCTGGATCGGTAAAAATACCCTGGTGTTGAACCGCAAGGCCGGCAGCTATTTCTTCCTGAGCGAGCTGTTTGTCGACCTGCCGCTACCGGTGGATCCACCCCATGCCAGCGAACATTGCGGAAAATGCACCGCGTGCCTGGACATCTGTCCTACGAATGCCTTCGTCGGGCCCTACGTACTCGATGCCCGCCGCTGCATTTCCTACCTGACCATCGAGCTGAAAAGCGCCATCCCCGAAGAACTGCGGCCGTTGATCGGCAACCGGGTGTTCGGCTGCGATGACTGCCAGATCGTCTGCCCATGGAACCGCTTCGCCCGGCCGTCCGGGGAAAGCGACTTCAAGCCACGGCACAACCTGGACAATGCCGGGCTGGCCGAGCTGTTCATGTGGGACGAAACGACGTTCCTGAGCAGCACCGAAGGCTCGCCGCTGCGCCGCGCCGGTTACGAGCGCTGGCTGCGCAACCTGGCAGTGGGCCTGGGTAATGCGCCGTCAACGATTCCCGTGCTGCAAGCGCTGGAGGCGCGGCGCGACTACCCGTCGGAGCTGGTGCGCGAGCACGTGGAGTGGGCGTTGCGGCAACATGCCGAGCGTCAAGCCTCGTCGTTGTAGACGAACTTCGGCATTTCCCAGTGAAAACGGATCGCCAGGAGCCGCAACAGGAAACCGCCGAACAAAGTGATGAGGATCGCCTGTTCGCTTGGCAGTTGCAGGAAGACGCACAGCAGATAACACCACGCAGCGGCAAACGAAACGCTGGCGTAGAGCTCCCGACGGAAGATCAACGGAATATCGTTGCAGAAGATGTCCCGCAGAATGCCGCCGAACACCCCAGTGATCACTCCGCTGACTGACGCCACCAGCATGCCATGGCCCATTTCCAGGGCCGTCATGCAGCCGATCAGGGTGAACGCCACCAGCCCCGCGGCGTCGAGCACCAGGAACAATGAACGCAGATGGCGCATCCAGCGCGCCAGGAACACCGTCAACATCGCTGCGGCAGTGGTCAGCACCAGGTATTCGGGGTGCTTGACCCACGTGAGCGGGTAATGCCCGAGCAGCACGTCACGCACCGAACCGCCACCCAGCGCCGTGACACAGGCGATCAGCACCACGCCGAACCAGTCCATACCCCGACGCCCGGCAGACAAGGCGCCAGTCATGGCTTCAGCGGTGATGGCGATCAGATAAAGCATCAGCAACATGATGGCGGTCCTTACGAGAAGGCGCGCAGTCTAGCCATTTCGGGCAGGCACCAAAAGAGGGCAGCCATCGACCAAGCCAAACAAGGAATCTGTGGTCAGGATATCCGTGGGAGCAAGGCTTGCCCGCGATGAAGGCTATGCGGTCTTCCAGGGACCCAGTCGCCTGTTTCGCGAGCAAGCTTTGCTCCCACAAATCCCCGCGCCACAAGAGCGCCGTGCGCTTCAATCAGAACTTGATGAAGTGCTTACGGTAATGCTGCAACTCGGCAATGGACTCGCGGATGTCGTCCAGGGCCAGGTGGCTGCCGCCCTTCTGGAAACTGTCGCGTACTTGCGGTGCCCAGCGGGCGGCCAGTTCCTTGAGGGTGGAGACGTCCAGGTTGCGGTAGTGGAAGTAGCTTTCCAGGGATTTCATGTGGGTGTACAGGAAGCGACGATCCTGGCAGATGCTGTTGCCGCAGATCGGCGACTTGCCCTTGGGCACCCACTGCTCCAGGAAGGCGATGGTCTGGGCTTCGGCCTCGGCCATGCTGATCTTGCTCTCGCGCACCCGCTGGGTCAGGCCCGAGCCGCCGTGCTGGCGAGTGTTCCACTCGTCCATGCCGGCCAGGATCTCGTCGCTGTGATGGATCGCAATGACCGGGCCTTCGGCCAAGGTGTTGAGGTCGCTGTCGGTGACGATGGTGGCCATTTCGATGATGACGTCGGTGTCCGGGTTCAGACCGGTCATTTCCAGGTCGATCCAGATCAGGTTCTGCGGGTTTTGCATAGGGAAGCTCCTCGGCGTAGCCACGCAGTTTAGCCTAGGCCGCCCCTTGGGCGTGCTAAACTCGCGACCGTTTTACCCTATTCGCTGCATTTCTTCATACGGAACACCCATGGCCAAACGCCAACTCAATCGTCGTCAAAACTGGCGCATCGAAAAGATCCAGGGCGAGCGCGCCGCCCGCGCCGCCAAACGCGAATCCAGTGCTGTCGAAGCCCTGGAGGGTGGCGACCTGGGCCCTGAACAGACCGGCCTGGTGATCGCCCACTTCGGCGTGCAGGTCGAGGTCGAAGCCCGGGAAGGCGAGCTGGCCGGCCAAGTGTTCCGCTGCCACTTGCGCGCCAACCTGCCGGCGCTGGTGACGGGCGATCAGGTCGTCTGGCGTGCCGGCAACCAGGGCATCGGCGTGATCGTCGCGCAATTGCCGCGCCACACCGAACTGTGCCGTCCGGACAGCCGGGGCCAGCTCAAGCCCGTGGCCGCCAACGTCGACATGATCGTCATCGTGTTCGCCCCGCTGCCCGAACCCCACGCCAACCTGATCGACCGTTATCTGGTGGCCGCCGAACACGCCGGCATCCGTCCGTTGTTGCTGCTCAACAAATTCGACCTGATCGACGAGCACAACGCCCCGGCGCTGAACGCCCTGCTGTCGGTCTATCGGGATCTGGGTTACCCGGTACTGGAAGTCTCGGCCCACCACGGCAACGGCATGGAGCAATTGCAACAGCAACTGGACGGGCACATCAGTGTGTTCGTCGGCCAGTCCGGCGTCGGCAAGTCATCGCTGGTCAACAGCCTGCTGCCGGACGTCGAGACGCGCGTCGGGCCGTTGTCCGAGCTGTCCGGCCAGGGCACCCACACCACCACCACCGCGCGGCTGTTCCACTTCCCCGGCGGCGGTGAATTGATCGACTCACCGGGCATCCGCGAGTTCGGCCTGGGCCACGTCAGCCGGGCCGATGTGGAAGCCGGGTTCATCGAGTTCAATGAGCTGATCGGCACCTGCCGCTTCCGCGACTGCAAGCACGACCGCGAGCCCGGGTGTGCCCTGCTCAAGGCGCTGGAAGAAGGTCGCGTGCATCAGCAGCGGATGAACAGCTACCGCTCGATCATCGCCAGCTTGCCGGAAAGCAGTTACTGACCCGGATGTGAGCCGGACACAATTGTGGCGAGGGGATTTATCCCCGCTGGGGCGCGAAGCGCCCCCCTTTGTATTCCATCTCGAGTATCAGATGAAAAGAGGGGCTGCTGCGCAACCCAGCGGGGATAAATCCCCTCGCCACAGGTTTGCTATCGCCAGTCAGATCACTGTACCGGCGGCTCGGCCGGCTTGGGCGCCGCGTCGAACAGGTTCAGGCGTTCGCGCAGCTCATGGGCCGGCACGGGTTGCTGATCCGCTGGCAAGGCGTTCGGATCAACCGCAGCCCCAGGCGTGGCCGGCACTTCACCCGGCGCGCCCTGGCCCTGGGCCGGATCCGGTGCAGGGTCATCGGTTTGCGAACCTTCGATGGCTTGCTGGGCCTTCTTGGTCAACACCACGATATCGATACGCCGGTTGACCGGGTTGAACGGGTCCTTGCGGTCGAACAACGCCGAGGATGCGTAACCCACCACCCGCGCCACCTGCTCGTCCGGATAACTGCCAGCCACCAGGGCGCGACGTGCCGCGTTGGCACGGTTGGCGGACAGCTCCCAGTTGCCGAAATCACCTTTGCCGACGTAGGGCTTGGCATCGGTATGACCGCTGATGCTGATCTTGTTCGGCACCGCCTTGATGGTGTCGGCCATGGCCAGCAGAATGTCTTCAAAATAAGGTTTCAGGCGCGCACTACCCGAGTCGAACATCGGCCGGTTCTCGGCGTCCATGATCTGGATGCGCAAGCCGTTCGGCGTGATCTCGAACAGGATCTGGTCCTTGAATTTCTGCAGTTGCGGGTTCTCTTCGACCTTGTTCTGCAATTCCTGCAGCAACAATTCCAGGCGTTCGCGCTCGATCTGCTCGGCCATGCCTTCGACCTGCTCGGTGTCCGTCGTCACCTTGTCGGGCTGGGGCTGGGATTTGACTTCGGGGTTGAGGGTCGTATCCGGTGCCAGGGTCGGTGATCCGCCCAGGTCGATGATGTACGGCGTGCCGCTTTCAGTAAAACCGACCGGGTCCTTGAAGTAACCGGCGATGGCGATCTTCTGTTCCGGGGTTGCCGTGGACAGCAGCCACAGCACCAGGAAGAACGCCATCATCGCCGTCGCGAAGTCGGCGAAGGCGATTTTCCAGGCGCCCCCGTGATGCCCCGCGGCGATGCGCTTGACGCGCTTGATTATAATCGGCTGGTTATTTTCCATGACCTAGGTGCTCTGCTTCACAAATACTGTTCCATTTTGACGGTGCCTGTTGCTGCCATACGGCGTTGCCGCTCCTCGCCATAGCGGGCTATGACTCGTCGCGGCGCCTTGTCTGGCAGCAACAGCCACTCGCCAAAAAAGGAACGTATTTGCAAAGCAAAGCACTAACGACCGCGAACCGCTTGTTCCAGCTCGGCGAAGCTTGGACGGTGCGCCGGGTACAGGACCTTGCGACCGAACTCCACCGCCAGCGATGGCGGCATGCCGGAGGCCGAGGCCACCAGGGAAGCCTTGATGGCTTCGTAGACGTTGAGTTCTTCCTTGGCGTCGTGGGCCAGGGAGTGGGCCAGCGGGCCGAAGAAACCGTATGCGGCCAAAATACCGAAGAAGGTACCCACCAGTGCCGCACCAACGTGCAAGCCGATGGACTTCTGGTCGCCGTCGCCCAGGGACGCCATGGTCACCACGATACCCAATACCGCCGCGACGATACCGAAGCCAGGCATGGCGTCGGCGATACCGGTGACCGCGTGGGATGGATGCTCCAGGTCTTCCTTGAGGCTGTACAACTCCATGTCGAAGAGGCCTTCGAGTTCATGGGGCGCCATGTTACCGGACGACATGATGCGCAGGTAATCACAGATGAACGCCGTCATGCGAGCGTCCTTGAGTACCGCAGGGTACTTGGCGAAAATCGGGCTGGCGGCAGCGTCTTCGATATCGCCTTCGATCGCCATCATGCCTTCACGGCGGCTTTTGTTGAGGATCTCGTAGATCAGGCCCAGCACTTCGAGGTAGAAGGTGTGGCTGAAACGCGAACTGAACATGCCCAGGGATTTCTTGAGCACGTGCATCGTCATGTAGCCGGGGTTGGCCTGCAGGAATGCACCGAGGGCCGCGCCACCGATGATCATCACCTCGAAAGGTTGGATCAGGGCGGCAATCTTGCCATGGGAAAGCACGTATCCGCCGAGCACGCTCGCGAACACGACGATGATGCCGATAATTTTAGCCATAGATAGAAAGTACTTATTTAAGTCGGGTTCAAGGTCATATTCGGAAGCTGAAAAATCTCTTCTTCTACTTATCGGCAAAACTGCGCCAGACTATAGGCTGTTCTGGCGAAAAGCCAATTTGCCCCGTTCCGGGCGTAGAGAATTCATACGATGATCACGTCCAGCCATGACTAACGAAACGAAGGTTCCAACGCCACGACCGACCACCCTCGAAGGCTGGGTGAAGCTGCTCGATGGCGTGCACCTGCCGGTGCCCCAGGTCAGCCATGACCTGGTCTGCAAGGCCATTGCCGACAGCCGCCGCTCGTTGCGTGACATCGCCGAACTGATGCAGGACAGCCCCGCCCTGGCCCTGAGCGTCATCCGCGAGGCCAACCATCACACCCATGGCAGCCTTGCTGAACCTGCGGAAAATCTCGAAGTGGCCATCAACCGCCTCGGTCTCAAACGTACCGAGGAACTGCTCGCTCGCCTGCCGTCGTTGCCAGGGCACGAAATCCCCATCGCCTTGCGCCAGCTGCAATTGATCAGCCAACACGCCACGCAACAGGCCAATGGCTTTTTTGCCAGCCGCCTGGCGCGACTGTGGCAGGACATTCACTGGGGCAGCCTGTTGTTTCTCTCGCCGCTCTGGCCACTGGCCCTGACTCACCCGCGGTTGCTGGGGGAGTGGGAATTGCGGGTCGTCCACAAAGGCGAGCCCGCGCGCAAGGTTGAGCGCGAATTGTTCGGCGTCAGCCTGATGAAAATCTGCCTGGCGCTGGCAGAGACCTGGCGCCTGCCGATCTGGGTGACGCAAGGTTATCGCCTGCTGCTCAATGAACGCCGCGAGCTGGTGCAGGTTCTGCGCATCGCCCGGGACAGCGAGCACCCGCTGCGCCAGCAGAATCGCCTGGACGACGACCCAACCCTGCGGCGCTGGCTCAATCAACCGGCCAATACCGTGTTGCTGGCCAACGGCCTGGCACTCTCAGCGCAACAGGCCTGGGACGGCCCCCACAGTGCCCGCTGGCAATACCTCACCAGTTTGTACCTGCAGATGCCGATGGATGAGGTTCAGCAACAGCTGCACCAACAAGCCGTCACCAGCGCCCGTCATGACGCCATGCCAGACCTCTGGCATCCGGCCGTGGCGTTGCTCTGGCCCTGGGGCAGCCGTCGCATCCACCCCGGCTTGCTACCTGCTCCCCCACCCAGCGCCGAGGACCTGAGCCAGTGGCGCAAGCAATGTTCCGCACTGCTGGTGGAACCGAGCCCCTTCAGCAATGCCATGCACCTGACCACCTCGGCACGGGACGTGTTGGTGGCTTGCGGCATGCGCCGGGTGATGATCCTGATGGCCGACCGCAACCAGACCAGCGTGCGCGTACACCAGACCGCCGGCCTGCCCAAAGAAGCCGCGGCCATGAGCTTTACCATCAGCCAGAGCAAAATAGTGCAGCGGTTGCTGGCCCAGCAGGCCCAGGTTCGCCTGAACCCGGACAACAACGCGCAGTTTTCGGCGCTGCTGCCACCGGGCCTGCGCAGCCTGTTTCGCGGGGAGCACCTGCTGCTGCGCTCGCTGACCTGCAATGGCCGGGTGATCATGCTGGTGGTGGTGGACCAGGGCGGCGGACCGTTCTCGGACGTGACCGTGCAAGCCTTCGGCAAAACCGTGCAATGCATCGAACGGGCCCTGCATACCTTTACCAACCGCGGCCGCTGAACTTGCTACAATCTTTTCCCTTTGCGCCCCTGGAGACCTCACATGCCTGACTTCTCTGGCTTGCCGCTGGTGATCGAGCCGAGCGAGCTGCTGCCGCGCCTCGACACCCGCGAACTGATTCTGGTGGACCTGACCAGCGCCGCCCGCTACAGCACCGGCCATATCCCTGGCGCACGCTTCGTCGACCCCAAGCGTACCCAGCTCGGTCAACCGCCGGCGCCGGGCCTGCTGCCGGCCAAAGCCGACCTCGAAGCCCTGTTCGGCGAGCTCGGACACAACCCCGATGCGGTCTACGTGGTCTATGACGATGAAGGCGGCGGCTGGGCCGGGCGGTTTATCTGGCTGCTGGACGTGATCGGCCATTCAAACTACCACTACCTCGACGGCGGCTTGCTGTCGTGGCTGGACGAAGGCCTGCCGGTGTCCGTCGAAGTGCCTGCGCCCGTCGCAGGCCCGGTCAGCCTGACGCTGCACGAAGCCCCCACCGCCACCCGCGAGTACCTGCAAAGCCGCCTCGGCGCTGCCGACCTGGCGATCTGGGACGCTCGCGGCCCGCTGGAATATTCCGGAGAGAAAGTCGTCGCAGCCCGAGGCGGACACATTCCCGGCGCGGTCAATTTCGAATGGACTGCCGGCATGGACCAAGCGCGCAACCTGCGCATCCGCAAGGACATGCCGCAAATCCTCGAACAATTGGGCATCACGCCTGACAAAGAAATCATCACCCACTGCCAGACTCACCACCGCTCCGGCTTCACCTACCTGGTGGCCAAGGCGCTCGGTTATCCACGAGTCAAAGGCTATGCCGGTTCCTGGGGTGAATGGGGCAACCACCCCGACACACCCATCGAGCTTTGAAGGTTCTTAAGGACAGTTAATGAAAAACCGTTTGTTCATCCTCACTCAATACCTGCTGCCCCACCACCTGCTGTCGCGGTTGGCCGGCTGCATTGCCGAATGCCGCGTGCGCTGGTTCAAGAACGCCTTCACCGCATGGTTTGCCAAGCGCTACCAAGTGGACATGTCCCAGGCACTGGTGGAAGACCTGACTGCCTACGAGCACTTCAACGCCTTCTTCACCCGCGCCCTGAAAGACGGCGCACGCCCGCTGGACGATACCCCGGGCGCGATCCTCAGCCCCGCCGACGGTGCCGTCAGCCAGCTCGGCCCGATCGAGCATGGCCGGGTGTTCCAGGCCAAGGGCCACAGCTTCAGCGTGCTGGAGCTGCTGGGCGGTAATGCGGCCAACGCGGCGCCGTTCATGGGCGGCGATTTCGCCACCATCTACCTCTCCCCCAAGGACTATCACCGCGTGCACATGCCACTGGCCGGCACCCTGCGGGAGATGGTCTACATCCCTGGACGGATTTTCTCGGTCAACCAGACCACCGCCGAAAACGTTCCTGAGCTGTTCGCCCGCAACGAGCGCGTGGCGTGCATTTTCGACACCGAACGCGGGCCGATGGCCGTTGTACTGGTGGGCGCGATGATCGTAGCGTCCATCGAAACCGTCTGGGCCGGACTGGTGACACCTCCCAAGCGCCAGCTGAAAACCTTCCGTTATGACGAAGCCGCCCGCGCGCCGATTCATCTGGAAAAAGGCGCCGAACTGGGTCGCTTCAAGCTGGGTTCGACAGCCATCGTGCTGTTCGGTCCGGACCAGGTGAAATGGGCCGAAGGCCTGGTGGCCGGTTCGCCAGTGCAGATGGGCCAGGGCCTGGCACTGCCAAAGGCCTGATTCACGCCCGTCCTTTGAAGCAGGGTTGTGGGAGCAAGACCTGTGGGAGCAAGGCTTGCCCGCGATGAACGATGACGCGGTCCAAAAGAAACTGCGGCGCCTGCATCGCGAGCAAGCTTTGCTCACACAGCACACTCAGGCCAACACGCCGGCCTGTCAGCTGCTAGAGTTGGAAACATCACGTTTATTTCCCGCCGGAGCCCGTACACGGCATGAATGAGACCAGCCCTCTCCAGCTATTGCGCGTCATGACCCCGACGCAAGCACGCTTGTCGTTCTGCGACGCCACGCCACGGGACCTCAAGCGCTGGATCGCCAACCTGCCCAAGGCCAACATCGGCGAAACAGCTCGCCTTTTGTACCAAGCCCTTGGCGAACTCAACCAACTGCTCACGCCCAGCGACAATCGCCTGCAACTGCTCGAGCTGCTGCGGCCCGAGGTGTATTACGTCTGCAAGCACCTGGAGCGGCACTTCCTGCAACAGGCCATCGTGCTGGATGAACGCTCGCGCAAGATCGTCAACCTGTGCCAGGCGCTGCAAACCCAGCTGGCGATGGGCTACAAACAGATCGTGGCGCGTATCGCGTCGAAATACACCAAGGACCGGGCCCGCCTGCTGAGCACCGCGCTGCAACGGGCGATGCATGCCCTCAATGGCCCGCTGCTGCGCGCCAGTCAGTTGTACAGCCCAGTGCCTGAAGGGCTGTGGCTCGATTTACATCAGTTGTATCGGATCGCCTGCCTGCACCGGTTGCAGCACCTGAGCGTGAGTGACGAACTGGCGAGCCAGGTTCATCAATTGAACCCCGAACAGACCTATGTCGTTGCCTTGTTGCTGGGAGCGTCACGCAGCAATCAACTGCGCCAGAGCCAAATCGGGTGGCTGACCCAGGCGCTCGAATCCTGGAGCCAGTGGGTCAAGCTCGATCCCACCTCCAGCGCTGCCAGCCTGTTCGCGGTCGCTCCGGAGCTGGATGTCGGGCCACGCTACCGCTCCAAGTTCCGCGCCGAACAGCAGCCAACCTTGCAGGGCTTCGATCCACAACCCCTGGTGCGCGCAATCGCCACGCACCTGGAACAACCTGCCGAGCATAGCCTGCCAATACCGGGCGGCATGAGCGTCGACACCTTGCATCACCTGCAAGCCGCCTGGGGCGAAGCGGCCGAACGCAGCTTCCAGCGCACCGAGGGCAACGGCACGCTGACCCTGTGCGTGGGCATGAGCGCGCTGCACTACTACCTCGGCGGCGAGCGCTCTTTCAACGAGATACTGAAAAGCCCCGGCACCCGCAAGGCCCGCTTCGAAGCCTCGCCAAGCAAGACAAGCGACACTTGGAAGCAAGCGTTCGACGCCGCCCCCGCCGGCGACAGCGACCTGCTGCCCTATGAAGAAATCGAGTACCCGGTCAACCCGGCCGATGACGATGGCACCAGCTCCGACAACCAGCATCACTTCCCCACCTACGACCTGCCAATCATCAACCACAGCCCCGGCGGCTACTGCCTCGGCTGGCCCAAGGAAGTGCCGGAACAACTGCAAGCCGGGGAAATGATCGGCATCCGGGACACCAGCGACCAAGCCTGGAGCGTTGCCGTGGTGCGCTGGATCCGACAAGTGCGCAACGGCGCCATGCAAATGGGCATCGAGCTGGTCGCACCGCATGCCCAGCCTTGTGGGCTGCAACTGGTCCGCGAAGAAAATGAGCACGGTCACTACCTGCGCGGGCTGTTACTCCCCGAGATCAGCGCCATTGATCTCCCCCCCACCATGATCGCCCCGCGCCTGCCGTTCCAGGAGGGCCAGCGGGTGTTGATCAACACCAACGGCCAGGAACGCCGCGCCGGCCTGGACCGCCGGGTCACCAGCACCCACAGTTTCAATCAGTTTGCTTATCACCCGGAAGACTCAACCGCCAACGGGGATGGCGGCGAGCAAGAAGGGAATTTTGATTCGTTGTGGAAGTCGCTGTAGGCAGCCAACGCGTAACCCTTTGTGAAGAGAGAATTCTCTGTGGAGCAAAGCTTGCTCGCGATGCTGGCACCGCGGTTCTTTTATAGACCGCGTTATCGTTTATCGCGGGCAAGCCTTGCTCCCACAGCTAGATCTCCTCGCCACAAAGATTGCGACAGACTCAGAGCTGCCCGTCACGATCCCTGAAGCCCAACAGGTACAACACCCCATCCAGCCCCAGGGTGGAAATCGCCTGTCTGGCCGACTGCTTGACCAGCGGCTTGGCGCGGAACGCCACGCCCAGGCCCGCTATCGCCAGCATCGGCAAGTCGTTGGCACCGTCGCCCACGGCGATGGTCTGTTCCAGGCGCAGGCCTTCTTTTTCAGCCAGTTCACGCAGCAGGTCCGCCTTGCGCTGGGCATCGACGATCGGCTCGACGGCCACGCCGGTCACCTTGCCATCCACCACTTCCAGTTCGTTGGCGAACACGTAGTCGATGCCGAGCTTGGCCTGCAGCTGCTTGGCGAAGTAGGTGAAGCCGCCGGACAGGATGGCGGTCTTGTAGCCCAGGCGCTTGAGTTCGGCGAACAGCGTCTCGGCGCCTTCGGTCAGGCGCAGCGAAGCACCAATGGAATCCAACACGCTGACGTCCAGCCCCTTGAGCAGCGCCAGGCGCTCCTTGAAGCTGGCCCGGAAATCCAACTCGCCAGCCATGGCTCGCTCGGTGATGGCCGAGACCTTGTCGCCCACGCCGGCCGCCTTGGCCAGTTCGTCGATGACTTCGGCTTCGATCAGCGTCGAGTCCATGTCGAACACCGCCAGGCGGCGGTTACGGCGGAACAGCGAATCTTCCTGGAAGGCGATGTCGACGTTCAGTTCCTGGGCCACGCTGAGGAACTCGGCACGCAACGCCTGGGGATCCGCCGGCTCGCCGCGCACCGAAAACTCGATGCAACCCTTGCCCTTGTCGTCCGGGGTGTCCAGCGGCATGCGCCCGGACAATCGGTCGATATGGTCGATGTTCAGGTCATATTTGGCGGTGATCGAACTGACACGCTGCAACTGCTCGGCGGTAACCTTGCGGGTCAACAGGGTAACGATGTGGCGCTTCTTGCCCTGGCCGGCCACCCAATGTCGGTAATCGTCCTCGGACACCGGGGTGAAGCGCACCTGTTGGTCGAGCTTGTAGGCGGTGAACAGGATGTCCTTGAGCACCGACTTGCCTTGTTCGGCGTCCGGGATTTCAACCAGGATGCCGAACGACAACGTGTCGTGGATCACCGCCTGACCGATGTCGAGAATGTTCACACCACCCTGGGCCAGAACGCCGGTAATGGCCGCAGTCAGACCCGGACGGTCGCTGCCAGTGATGTTTATCAGGACGATTTCGCGCAAGGCGCACCCCCGCAGGTGGAAAAAAACCGCATTCTACCCACATTCAGTGACCATCGGGCACCGCCAGTGCTTTGCCGGTCATGGGGCTGTCGCTATACTGCGCGTCAATTTCACGGACAAAGAGCCGAGCTCAGTGAACCGGCCCACGCCAGTCAAAACCGACAACTTCTTCCTGCTGATCTTCCGTGCACTGCGTCACCGTCGTGTGCCGATAGCATTGCGCATTGCCAGCCATAACGTGATCCTGGTCGCCCTGGCCCTGGTCATCTACGCCTGCGTGATGGGCTTGCAGTTCAAGCAGGCGATGCACGAGCAGGCCGACGCCCTGGGTGAAAGCCTGACCACCCAGACCGCCACGTCCGCCACCGAGCTGCTGGTGTCCAACGACATCCTCAGCCTCAACGTGCTGCTCAACAACCTGACCAAGAACAAACTGGTGGCCCACGCCGCCATCTACAGCGTGGACAACCGCATCCTCGCCGAGGCCGGCCAGCGTCCCAAGCCAGGCCTGCTGGGCGAGTCCGGCGGCATGTACCAGAGCAAGATCACCTTCCAGGACGTGACCGCCGGGCAGCTGCGCATCAGCCTGGACATGGACCAGTTCCAGCAACCGATGACCATCAGCCTGCAAAGCATGGGTATCCTCAGCGCGATCCTGCTGGCACTGGCACTGGCCTTGAGCCTGCGCCTGGGGCGGCACATCTCCACGCCGCTGTTGCAATTGCGCGTCTGGCTGCGGGACATCGACGAACACACGCCAGCCACCCAGCGCCAGGACGAAATCGGCGATCTGGCCCGGCAACTGCACGCCAGCTTCGCGCCGGAGCCTGAGCCCGTGCCGGAACCTGAAGACATCGACTACGTGGACGACGACGATGCCGAGCCGGGCTTCGAAGTGCGTAACCTGCGCGACCCGGGCTTCGATGAAAGCCAGCCAATGCCTGCTTCCAAACCGGCTCCACGCCACGTGGTACGCACGGTTGAAGACGATGAAGACGACGACGCGTTTGCCGACCTGCGGGACGAGTCAGTCGATGGAACACCTCAACCGGTCGCCAGGCCAGTCGCCTCGAACCTGCCCCAGCACAGTGCCGTACTGGCCGTGCAACTGGGCGCCCAGGACCAACTGCGCCGCCTGCCCCAGGCGCGCCTGAAGGAATTGCTCGAGCGCTACCGCGACTGCCTCGACCAGGCCGCATCGCTCTATCAGGGCGAACTGCACACCCTGAACGATGGCAGCACGCTAATGCTGTTTCACACCGAAGACAGCGGTGACGACTACCTGACCAACGCCATTTGCTGCGGTGAGTTGCTGCGCGCCTTGGGCCACCAGTTGCAGATCGAAGTCGCCGACAGCGGCATCACCCTGCAACTACAATTGGGCCTGACCCTGGGCGATGGCTTGTTTGGCCTGAGCCAGATCGACCTGCTGCTGACCGAAACCGCCCAGGACGCCCTGGCACTGTCGCAACACAGCCGCAACCTGCTGCTGGTGGAGCGCAAGATCAACGACGACGCCCTGATCCGCCAACGCGCTCGCATCCGCCCCATCGCCAGCCCCGAAGGCGCGTGCTGCGTGGAACGCTTGATGGAACCTTATCCATCAATGCTGGAGCGGCAGTTGGCGCGGATGCATGAGCGCCAGGCCTGAGCCTCAGGACTTGAAATGACGAAGCCCGCAGATGAGTGATTGTCTGCGGGCTTTTTTGTTGCCTTTAGCGCCGCCATCGCGAGCAAGCTCGCTCCCACATTGGATATGTGGCTGCAGGATCCTCCTGTGGGAGCGAGCTTGCTCGCGATGAGGCCGGTACAGGCACCGGAAAACCCAACCGGCAGAAACAACAAAGCCCGCTTCAACGCGGGCTTTGTTTTGCATCCAGTCCTGGCGTCAGAACCTGAACACTTCCATGTCCGTACGAATCGGCAAGGCCATGGGGATCTTGTCCTTATCCTTTTCTACCGGCTTGGCCGGGGCGGGAGCGGCCTTGCGTGGGACTTCTGCGACAGGTGGCTGGTTGGCCAGGGGCTTGAGCGACACGGACAGCTGTTCGGCCAGGCGTTGCAGGAGCACGCCCTGGGCCTGGACCTGTGCCGCCGTGGTGCCGGCATGTTGCTCTTGCAGATGAACGATGCGGTTCTCACGCACCTTGCCACGACGGTCGATCAACCGCCATTGGGCATCGAGCACTGCCGGCTGGGCTTTACCCGAGTCCAGGCGGGTAATCGACAGCAGCACCTGTACATCCGGGGTGAAGCCTTGGGTCGCGGGTGCCAGCACTACACGCTGGCTGTCCAGATGCCCGGCGACCTGGCGCAGCAGCAACTGATCGATGTCGGAAGACAGGCTGCCAGCCCAACGACCGTCAGTGGCGGCCTGCAGGCTGCCGTCCGGTTGGCGTTGCAATAAGGTTTCGCGTTGCAGGTAGTCGGCGATCAGGACCGGCCCCAGCAATACAGCCATGCCTGTGCTTTGCGCAGGCTGGGCCGGGGTTCCGCTGTCCAGTTGGTACAGCGACACCGGCTGGTTCATGCTGCAGCCCGCCAGGCCAAGCAGGCCGGCGAGCCACAAAATAGGGAGGCGCAGAGCAGTCATCGTTCCGTCCAGGTGGCAGCCACAAGGCTTACCACAGTGAAAAAATACTCGGTCATTATGAAGAACGCTCGGCCACGCCGGCGCTTGAAAGGGCCTATCATCCGTGAATATGCGCGCCGACTCCAGCGCGAAAGTATCGATCTGCGGCATTTAATCGCAGACCGAGCCCTCTAGTACGCCTAATTGAGGTTTTCGACGAGCAGCGCATCGACTCGCTGAAACCCCCTTGGGAGCTTGTTGCCCCGCCGACCACGTTCACCCTTGTAATGCTCAAGATCGTCCGCCTTTAACGAAAGCGTGCGCTTGCCTGCCTGTAGCACAAGCGTGGCGCCTTCCGGCAACACTGCAATATCCGTGACATATTCCTCACGACTGGCAACCCGTTCGCCGGAAATCCCAATAATCTTGTTGCCCTTGCCTTTACCCAGCTGTGGCAGGTCGCTGATCTTGAACACCAGCAACCGGCCTTCGGTGGTGACCGAAGCCAGCCAGTTGCTCTCCCGATCGGCCACCGGCCGCGGCGCAATCACCTTGGCGTTGTTCGGCAGGCTCAACAACGCCTTGCCCGCCTTGTTCTTGGCTTGCAGATCCTCGCCCTTGACCACGAACCCGTAGCCCGCGTCCGATGCAATTACGTACAGTCCATCATCATCAGGCATCAGCACGCATTCAAAAGTTGCACCCGGCGGCGGCGTCAAACGACCGGTCAGCGGTTCGCCCTGGCCACGAGCCGACGGCAGGGTGTGGGCCGGCACCGAATAGCTGCGCCCGGTGGAGTCAACGAACACCGCAAACTGGTTGGAACGCCCGGCCGCCAAGGCCTTGAAGCCGTCCCCGGCCTTGTAGGAAAGCCCCGTCGCGTCAATATCATGACCTTTGGCGGAACGTACCCAACCTTTTTCTGACAGTACGACGGTCACTTTCTCGTTCGGCAGCAGATCGTGCTCGCTCAGCGCCTTGGCTTCGGCACGCTCGACGATTGGCGAGCGACGGTCGTCGCCGTAGGTTTCGGCGTCCTTGAGCAGTTCGGTGCGCACCAGTTTCTTGAGTTTGGCTTCGCTGCCCAGCAAGGCTTGCAGCTTGGCCTGTTCCTTGAGGAGTTCATCCTGTTCGGCACGCAGCTTCATCTCTTCCAACCGCGCCAACTGCCGCAGGCGGGTGTCGAGGATGTAGTCGGCCTGGATTTCACTCAGGGCAAAACGGGCGATCAGGCTGGCCTTGGGGTGCTCCTCGGTACGGATGATGTGGATCACTTCATCCAGGTTGAGGTAGGCGATCAGCAAACCGTCCAACAGGTGCAGGCGACGCTCGACCTTGTCCAGGCGGAATTGCAGGCGCCGACGCACGGTCTTGACCCGGAACTCCAGCCACTCCACCAGCAATGCCCGCAGGTTTTTCAACTGCGGCTTGCCGTCCAGGCCGATGATGTTGATGTTGACCCGGTAGCTGGACTCCAGGTCGGTGCTGGCGAACAGGTGCTGCATCAGCGCGTCGTGGTCGACTCGGCTGTTGACCGGGATGATCACGATGCGGCACGGGTTTTCGTGGTCGGATTCGTCGCGCAAGTCAGCCACTTGTGGTGCTTTCGACGGTTTTGCCTGCATCATCGCGGCAATTTGCTCCAAGACCTTGGCCCCGGAAACCTGGTGCGGCAGCGCCGTGACAATGATGTCGCCGTCTTCAACGTGATACACGGCGCGCATGCGCACCGAACCACGGCCGGTCTCATAGATTTTCAGCAGGTCGGCACGCGGGGTGATGATTTCCGCTTCGGTCGGATAGTCCGGGCCCTGGATGTGCTCGCAGAGTTGTTCCACCGTGGCTTTGGGCTCGTCCAGCAGACGCACGCACGCCGTGGCCACTTCCCGCAGGTTGTGAGGCGGCACGTCGGTGGCCATGCCCACGGCAATGCCGGTGGTGCCATTGAGGAGAATATTCGGCAAACGTGCTGGCAAAACCAGGGGTTCATCGAGGGTGCCGTCGAAGTTCGGCCCCCAGTCCGCAGTGCCCTGGCCCAGCTCGCTGAGCAGCACTTCGGAATAGCGCGACAACCGCGCCTCGGTGTAACGCATGGCCGCGAAAGACTTGGGATCGTCCGGCGCACCCCAGTTACCCTGCCCGTCCACCAGCGTGTAGCGATAGCTGAATGGCTGGGCCATCAGCACCATGGCTTCATAGCAGGCCGAGTCGCCGTGGGGGTGGAACTTACCGAGCACATCACCGACGGTACGCGCCGATTTCTTGTGCTTGGAATCCGCATCCAGCCCCAGCTCACTCATGGCATAGATGATCCGCCGCTGAACCGGCTTCAAACCATCGCCGATGTGCGGCAAGGCACGGTCCATGATCACGTACATGGAGTAATTGAGGTAGGCATTTTCGGTGAAGTCAGCCAGCGATCGGCGTTCTACGCCGTCTAAGCTGTCTGCAAGAATGTCGCTCATGCGGGCCTCATCAGTTCGTTGTCTGGCGCAGCAGCATGGTGCCGTCGCGCTGGGTAAATTCAAGTTTGTTCAGGGCGCTCATGCCCAGCAGCACTTGCGTGCCACCCAGGCCTGGCGCCACCAGGGCACGGACATCGCGCAACACGATGTCACCCAATTGCAACCGGTCGATGCGGGTGCGATAGCCCTCGCTCAAACCGTTGGCGGTACTCAACGTCACGCCGAAACCCTTTTCCAGCTTGAGGCGCTCGGCCAACTCCACCGGAATCGCCACATCGGTGGCGCCCGTGTCGAGCATGAAATCTACCGGCTGACCGTTGATCTGGCCGCTGGCGACGAAATGGCCCTGTCTATTGCCGACCAACTTCACCTCGATAAACCCTTCGCCTCTTTGCGAATACACCTGGGCATTGGGGTTTTGCTGGCGCTGCTCCCATTGGGCAAAAAACCGCGTTGCCAGGAACAGCGCCGCGCACCAGGCCAATATCATCAACACCCTGCCAGCACGCCTGCCCGGCGGCGACTGACTCATGGCGAGGCGCCCCAGCCCCCGTCCGGCGCGGCGAAGCGCCAGATGATCGGCCGCGTTTCGCCGTCGGCGCGAGCACCGTCGTTGTTGTCCAGGCCGATCCAGGCGCCCTCGGTGTCCACCACCAGCGCTTCGGCCAGCCCATAATCCTGGGAATAACGCCGACCGTCCTGCAACGCCTCGGCGGCGAACGACCAGCACCGCTCCACTTGGGCGGTCTGCGGGTCACGCCGGCAGATCTGAAAGGCGTTGCGCTCCAGGGTAAACAGCTTGCCATTGAACAATGACAAATCAGCAAAATCCCGCGAAACCGCCTTGGCCTTGGGGAACTGCGCCGGCTGCATCTCCAGCCCCGCTTCACTCAGCAACACACAGTTGCCATCGCAGTCCCACACCGTTTGCTGACGCTTGATCAACAAAAGCCCGCGACGCTCACGCTCGGCCGCCAACCACAGTTGGTCACCGGCCGGGTTGACCGCCAAGCCTTCGAATAGCGCATTGAAATGCAACAACATGCCGCTGGCACGGGCCTGGCGGATCATTGTTGGTGCAATTTTCAACCACGACGCCGGCCCCGCAGGCGGTACCTGCAACACGGCGGCTTGGGACTCGCTGACCACATAGCGATTGCCAGCGCTGTCGCAACTGATGCCTTCGAAATCCAGCTCGCCACCGCGCAGGAACGACGCTGCCCAGGTTCGGGACTTCAAACCCCAGGGCAAACCGCTGTCGGGAACCGCCGGCACCTCGATTTCAACCACCTCGGCCTGCCAGAGCGAAGACTCGGAGGGCGCGAGGCGATAGATCCGATCATCGTCGCGATCGGATACCGTCCACATTTCGCTGCCACACAGCGCCAACCCGGACAGATTACCGCCGCGCATGCCATCGACGGCATGCTCGGACAGCAACTTCAGCTCCGGTGCAGGCCCTGCGACCACAACCCCCGCCCACAGCAACAACGCCAGGGCGAAACCGTTGCGCATCAGGCCAGCACCTCGGCCAGGTCCCCTTTGGATTCGAGCCAGGACTTGCGATCGCCGGCGCGTTTCTTCGCCAGTAGCATGTCCATCATCTCCGAGGTCGCTTCGAAATCATCCAGGGTCAACTGCACCAGACGGCGGGTGTTCGGATCCATGGTGGTTTCACGCAGTTGCGGCGGGTTCATCTCGCCCAGGCCTTTGAATCGAGTGACCTGCGGCTTGCCGCGTTTCTTCTCGGCCACCAGGCGATCGAGAATGCCGTCGCGCTCGGCCTCGTCCAGGGCGTAGTAGATTTCCTTGCCCAGGTCGATGCGGTACAGCGGCGGCATCGCCACATAAACGTGGCCGGCGTCCACCAGCGGGCGGAAATGCTGGACGAACAAAGCGCAGAGCAACGTGGCGATGTGCAGGCCGTCGGAGTCGGCGTCGGCGAGGATGCAGATCTTGCCGTAGCGCAGCTGGCTCATGTCCGCGGCGCCCGGGTCGACACCGATGGCCACCGCGATGTTATGCACTTCCTGGCTGGCCAGCACTTCGCTGCCGTCCACTTCCCAGGTGTTGAGGATCTTGCCTCGCAGCGGCAGGATCGCCTGGAACTCCTTGTCCCGCGCCTGCTTGGCCGAGCCGCCGGCGGAGTCACCTTCCACCAGGAACAGCTCGGAACGCATCGGGTCCTGCCCGGCGCAATCGGCGAGCTTGCCCGGCAATGCCGGGCCCTGGGTGATGCGCTTGCGCTCGACCTTCTTGCTGGCCTTGAGGCGGCGGCCGGCGTTATTGATTGCCAACTCTGCCAGGGCCAGGCCGGTTTCCGGGTTGGCGTTGAGCCACAGGCTGAACGCATCCTTGACCACCCCGGAGACAAACGCCGCCGCCTCACGGGACGACAGGCGCTCCTTGGTCTGGCCGGAGAATTGCGGTTCCTGCATCTTCATCGACAGCACGAAGGCGATGCGCTCCCAGACGTCTTCCGGCGCCAGCTTCACGCCACGGGGCAGCAGATTGCGGAACTCGCAGAACTCGCGCATGGCATCGAGCAAACCCTGGCGCAACCCGTTGACGTGGGTGCCGCCCTGGGCCGTGGGGATCAGGTTGACGTAGCTTTCCTGGACGCTTTCGCCGCCTTCGGGCAGCCATAACAGCGCCCAGTCCACGGCTTCCTTGTTACCAGCCAGGCTGCCGCAGAACGGCTCGTTGGGCAGGCGCTCGAAATCGTTGACCGCGTCCACCAGGTAAGAACGCAGGCCGTCTTCGTAATGCCACTCGACTTTCTCGCCAGTGGCCTTGTCCTCGAAACTGACCAGCAACCCCGGGCACAGCACGGCCTTGGCCTTGAGCACATGCTTGAGGCGGCTGACGGAAAACTTCGGCGAATCGAAATACTTCGGGTCCGGAGCGAAATACACGCTGGTCCCGGTGTTGCGTTTGCCGACGGTGCCGACCACTTCCAGCTCGGTGGCCTTGTAGCCGTCGGCGAAGGTCATCTGGTATTCGTTGCCGTCACGCTTGACCCGCACCCGCACCTGGGTCGACAAGGCGTTGACCACGGAAATACCCACCCCGTGCAGACCGCCGGAGAACTGGTAGTTCTTGTTGGAAAACTTGCCGCCGGCGTGGAGCTTGGTGAGGATCAGCTCGACGCCCGACACACCCTCTTCGGGGTGAATGTCCACCGGCATGCCGCGGCCATCATCGCTGACTTCCAGCGAGTGATCGGCGTGCAGGATGACCTGCACCGAACGAGCGTGCCCGGCCAAGGCTTCGTCGACACTGTTGTCGATGACTTCCTGGGCGAGATGGTTCGGCCGACTGGTGTCGGTGTACATGCCGGGGCGCTTGCGCACCGGGTCGAGGCCCGAGAGGACTTCGATGGCGTCTGCGTTATAAGAGCTAGCGCTGGGAGTGGCCATGGGGTCTCGTCGTCAGTGTTCAATGAAAAAGGGGCGATGGGCTCACAGCGACGTGAAGTCGATCGCCTGGTACAAATCGGCGCCAATGCCGGCAAAACTCAACAGCGCCGGCAACTGCTGGGCAAACCCTTGGAAACTGTGGTCGCCGCCGGCCTGGATGCGCAAGGCACAGGCGCGGTAATACTGTTGGGCGTGGCGATAATCCAGCGTTTCGTCACCGGTTTGCAACCATACCTGAAACCGCTGCGGATCCCGGGGCGCCGGCACTTGCAGTTCGGCCAGGGCCGTGACGTGGTCGTGGGTCAATTCCCAGGTTTCGTCGGTGTACAAATTCTTTTGCGTGCCCAGGTAACCGTCAAACATCCGATGTGGGCTGACGGCAGGGTTGACCAACAGGGCCTTGAGGCCGTGGCGCTCGGCCAAGTGAGTCGCATAGTAGCCGCCGAGCGAGCTGCCGACCAGCAGCGGGCGCCCCAGTTCTGTAATCGCCTGCTCCAACTGACCGATGGCCTGGCGGGGGTGGTGATGCAAGGCGGGCACCTGCAACTGGTCGCTCAGGCCCAGGCGTGCCATCACCTCGGTCAATTGACAGGCCTTGGTCGACGCCGGGGCGCTGTTGAAGCCATGGATATAAAGGATCGAACCCGACATTGCCGACTCCCTGGGTGTTGGGCAAAAGCCGGAGTTTACAGGGAGATTGCGGTGATTGGGGGGGATTTGACCGTGTTGTTGCCTCCCATGAATCGTCGATCACAGCACCTGTGGGAGCAAAGCTTGCTCGCGATGGCGGCTTAACTGAGTACATATCCATTTCTGCGGTAACGGCCACTTAGGGTTCCGCCCTGACGGCGGCTCACTTTTTTTCAAACGCCAAAAAAAGTAAGCAAAAAAGGCTTGCCCCACCACTCGGCACCTCGCCTAGGCTCGGTGTGCCTGAACGAAGGCATTTGCTCCGTGGGCCCGCCGCGAAGGGCCATCCATGGCCCAGAGTGTGTAAAAACCCCGAAGCCAACCCTTGCTATGATTCCCCAGGACTTCATCGCAAGGGCTGCCCATGAAACGCTTCATCCAAGGTGAACACCGAGATCAAACTACCTTGCTCCCCGAGAGCTTGGACGACTACGTCAGCGACACCAATCCGGTGCGCGTTGTCGATGTCTTCGTGGATGAGCTCGACCTGATCAGCTTGGGTTTTGACAGCGCTGTCCCCGCTAAAACGGGCCGACCGGCTTACCACCCTGCAGTCATGCTGAAGATCTACATCTACGGCTATCTCAACCGTATCCATTCAAGCCGGCGCCTTGAGCGCGAGGCGCAGCGCAACGTCGAGCTGATGTGGCTGACCGGTCGCCTGATGCCGGATTTCAAGACCATCGCCAACTTCCGCAAAGACAACGGAAAGGCCATTCGAGGAGTCTGTCGGCAGTTCGTCGTGCTGTGTCAACAACTTGGGCTTTTCTCGGAGCATTTCGTTGCCATCGACGGCAGTAAATTCAAGGCGGTGAACAACCGCGACCGCAATTTTACCAGCGCCAAGCTGAAGCGCCGGATGGAAGACATCGAGTCAAGCATTGCCCGTTATCTGAAGGCGCTGGATGAGGCTGATCGGGAAGAGCCCAAGTCTTCAGGGCCCAAAGGCGGCCTGGAAGAGAAAATCGCCAAATTGAAGGAGCAGATGAAGGCACTCCAAGCGATTGAAATACAGCTTGAAGCATCGCCGGACAAACAGATCTCGCTAACCGACCCGGACGCGCGCTCGATGATGATGACGAGCGGTCATGGCATCGTGGGCTACAACGTGCAGACAGCAGTCGATACCAAACACCATTTGATCGTTGCGCACGAGGTGACCAATGTCGGTCACGACCGTGATCAGCTTAGCTCGATGGCCCAGCAGGCCCGTGAGGCGATGCAAATCGAATCGTTGTCGGTGGTGGCGGACCGAGGGTATTACAAAAGCGTAGAAATCCTGGCCTGTCACGAGGCAGGGATCACAGCTTATGTGCCGAAAACACTGAGCTCGCGGGCCAAATTTGATGGCCGTTTCGGCAATGACGAGTTTGTTTACGACGCAGACAAAGATGTCTACGTCTGCCCCGCCAAGCAAGTGCTGATCTGGCGCAACTCTTACGTCGACAAGGGCAAGAAGCTGGACGTTTACTGGCACTCCAACTGCCGAGCCTGTTCGATAAAGGCGCAATGCACACCGGCCAGAGAGCGAAAAATTCGGCGCTGGGAACATGAGGCGTTACTGGAGGAAATGCAGGCCCGGCTGAACAATGAGCCGCAGATGATGAACATCCGCAAGCGAACGGTCGAGCACCCCTTCGGGACGCTGAAGCAATGGATGGGAGCGACGCATTTTCTGACACGGCGGCTGGCTGGGGTCAGCACTGAAATGAGCTTGAATGTGCTCGCTTACAATTGGAAAAGAGTGATGAAAATCCTTGGTGCGCAGGGTCTGATGAAGGCGCTGGCGGCCTGAAAGCCTGCCGTTTTGCCCCGTTAATCAAGCTATGAAGCCTTGCTAGCGTTCGTAGGGGCCGCTTGGAGCTACAGGAACCCTTCAGGTTTTAATCAGTTGGCCAACACCTGTCGGCACTACGTGCCGACGATGTTTTTTCTGTTTTTACACACTCTGGGCCCAGCGCGGCTAACCCGGCATCCATGCCGGGTTGCCCACTCCACAATGCCTGCGTTCGGCCATCGTGGTTAACGGGGCGCCGAGATCAACGTCCACCACAAGGCGGCCTAGTAGCCGACCTGGTTCTTCCAGTCGTACACCCATCAGATCTGTGGGAGCAAAGCTTGCTCGCGAGGCGGCCTTACAGCCGTCCTGGCTCTCCCGGTCGTACTCCGGTCCAATTGTGGGAGCGATCTTGCTCGCCTCTGCGCGCGGTGTGGTCAGGATTGTGTATTGACGTTGTCCAGCATCCGATTCGCCAATAAAGCGCCCAGCTCGATCAGTTGCTGAATGCCAAGGGCAACATGGCGTCGCGAGCCTTTCAGGTCGAAGGCAAGGTCGCTGACCATGGCATCGGCTGAGGCCAGGGTTTCGCTGAGGTTGGCCAGCAGGCTTTCGGTGTCGACGCCTTCCACGACGGTGAACAGTTGACCTGAGGGCTTTTTCTTTTTGGCTTGAGGTTTGGGGTCAAGATAATGGTCGATGGCGCGCTTGGCGGCTTCATCGAGTATCGGGGGAATCTGGCTGGCTTCGGGAGAAATGGAATCTTTTTTTGTTGGCCCAGAGTTATCTTCAGACATGTTGGCGCTCCACTAGGATTGAAATAACGCCCTCCTACTTTCGGGTTTCCAGGCCCGGCCGCTGAACTTTCAGCGACGGGAAAAGGTTAGCGACAGCCCTTCCCACCCAGCAACCGCCAGAGCTCGTCGGAAAAATCTGCTTGAACCAGGAAGGATGTCCGACCATTCCCACAAACCCTGGTCGGCTGTCAGCCGCCATCGCGAGCAAGCTCGCTCCCACACAGGTTTTTGGCTGTTTATAAGATCAGTGTCCACCGCCGATCCCTGTGGGAGCAAAGCTTGCTCGCGATGGCGGTGGGTCTGCTTGCATCCATGCTGAATGTACCGCCGTCTTCGCGAGCAAGCCCACACAATTGGATCGGGGTATGACCGGAGAATCAGGTCGGCTATCAGGCCGCCTCGCGAGCAAGCTTTGCTCCCACAGGTCCTGCTCAAACAGATCTGATGGGTGTACAACCGGGAGAGACGGGCCGGCTGTCAGGCCGCCTCGTCCTCAGTAACCGTTGGAGCCATAGTCAGGGGTAAACGCAAACCCAACCACCCGCTCAACCCCCGTCTCCAACCGCCCATCCGGCAACAACCGCAACCACCGATACCCCGGCGCCTGCGAGCCCACCGCAAAATCCTCACTCCCCGGCTCAAACTGAATACAGGTCGAAGGCGAAGCCAACAAACGAACCCCCTCGCGCATCCGGTCAACCTCCTGGTGCACATGCCCCCACAACACCGCCCGCACCTGAGGAAACCGATCCAACACCGCAAACAGCGCCTCAGGATTACGCAACCCAATCGGCTCCATCCACGCACACCCAATCGAAACAGGATGATGATGCAGGCACACCAAGTGATGCCGCTCCGGCGCCTCGCTCAAGGCATTGGCCAACAGAATCAACTGCTCCTCGGCCAAAAAACCCGGCACCGAACCAGGCACGGCGGAATCCAGCATCGTCACCCGCCAGTTGCCAATGTCCACCACCGGATTGAGCAACGTGCTCTTGACCGCCGCCTCAAGCATCACCTGCGGCTCATCATGGTTGCCGGGAATCCACCGCGCCGGCGCATCGATTCGCGCAGTCAATTGCCGAAACGCCGCGTAGGACTCCAGCGTGCCGTCCTGGGACAGATCCCCGGTGGCGAGCATCAGGTCAATGTCCGGCTGCTGCTTGAGCACCAAATCAATGACCGCCCACAAACTGTCACGGGTATTCATGCCCAGCAACGAGGCATCGGCCTCGGCGAACAAATGGCTGTCAGACAGTTGGACCAGCAACGCCGCATCGGCAGTGGTCAAGCTGGATACGCTCGGCAAATCGCTCTCTCCCAGGCGCAGTCACGCCGTTGCATGAAGCCGCAATTATGCTGGGGGATGATCGAAAGGGGAAACCCGCGAACCGGAACCGGTTCACAACTACCGAACGACTTCGAACTCGTGGCCCAGCGCCAGGCAATGACTCAGCCACTCGCCCAGGAACAGGTTCAACTGGGCTTTTTCATCCGGCTGGTGCATTGACGCATTGGGGTAAGGATAGATGCCGCGAAAGCGTCGTGCATGTTCAGCGCTGACGACTTCGGCCATGCGCGCATCGTGATAGACCTGGACCTCCAGCTGCGGCACCGGCAGCCAGGGCAGGCTGTGCTCCTGGCGCACTTGCAGCGTGGTGGTGTAGGGGCAAGTCTGCAACACTTCCAGAGCCAGCACGCCCAGCATCTGGTCGCCGTGGGTCACGGCGATACGCCGCGGCGCCGGATCGTTGCGCATGTCCGGCAACAAGCGCATCAGGCGGGCGTAGTTGGCCTCGCAGGCGGCCTGCAACCCCACCAGATCGACGCGATAGCGATCGCGCAGCTTGTTCAGGACCATAGCCCCCTCACTTCCTCGCGGTTCAAGGCCAGCCATTGCAGGGCGATGATGCTCGGTGCATTGCAGATTTGTCCGTCGCGCACAGCTTGCAGGGCATCTTCGAAAGACCAGACCTTGACGCGGATATCTTCCGCCTCTTCCACCAGGCCATGCAGCCCGCCCGCCCCCGTGCTGTCGCAACGCCCCAGGTACAAATGGACGAATTCATCGCTGCCGCCCGGGGATGGAAAATACTTGGTCATCGGCCAAAGCGCAGCGAAGGCAAGCCCAGCTTCCTCCTGCGCTTCACGATGAGCAACTTCTTCCGGTTGTTCGTCCTTGTCGATCAGGCCGGCCACCAATTCCACCAGCCAAGGGTTGGCGATCTTGTCCATGGCGCCGACGCGAAACTGCTCGATCAACACCACTTCATCGCGCTGCGGGTCGTAGGGCAACACGCACACCGCGTCATGGCGCACGAACAATTCACGGCTGATTTCGCGGCTCATGCCACCGGCAAACAATTCGTGACGCAAGTGCACACGGTCGAGTTTGTAGAAACCCTGGAAGCAGCTCTCGCGCTTGACGATGTCCACGGTGCTCGGTGCGGCGTTGGCGAAATCGGTCATGACAATCCTCGTGTGCAATGGATCAATACGAGGTTCCAACCTCGGCTTCGCGCCATCCTAACGCGCCCGTACCCTTTGATGCAGCCCCTTTCCACTCATCGGGATGGACGGCAGAAGGTGAAAGAACTCTAATGAGCTTAGTGGCGAACTGATTGTCCTGCTGGCAGTCGAAGCGGGTAACTTTTCGCCTTTCCCTGTTCCATGAAGGACGCCCATGTCGCTTTTCAAAACTGCCTCCGTGGCCGCCATTGCCCTGACCCTGGGCGCTTGCCAAAGCCTGTTCCAACCCAATTACCGCGCACCGCTGGAAACCACCCGCGATGCGTCGGAACAACTGCAACAAGGTTGCGCCAGTGCCGACTGCCCGTTGGTGAACATCGATACCCTGCACTTCCCCACCGAGCCGGCCCTGGACGGCATCGTCGAAAAACGCCTGCTGCAAATGACCCGCACCACCCCGGACGCCCCGGTTGCGCCGACGCTTGCCGCCTATCGCGAGCAGTTCCTGCGCAACGCCACGCCCCGCAACAGCAGCTATTTGCAGGCCAAGGTACGTGAGCAACATGACGGCCTGGTGATCATCGAATTGTCCAGCTACCTGGACACCGGCGGCGCCCACGGTACGCCGGGCCGTGGCTTCATCAACTATTCGCGCCAGCAACACAAGGTGCTGACACTGTCGGACATGCTCCTGCCGGGCCAGGAAGAAGCGTTCTGGAAAGCCGCCCAGGTCGCCCACAACAGTTGGCTGATCAGCACCAAGCTGGATCAGGAACCCGAGTTCCTGAAACAGTGGTCCTTCCAGAAAACCCCACACGTGGCGCTGACCTACGGCGGGGTGATCCTCAAGTACGAAGTGAGCACCATCGCGCCATACGCCCTGGGCCACATCGAATTGAAGATCGCTTACCCACGCCTCAATGGCATCCTCAAGCCCGAGCTGTTCCCCGGCCGTAGCTGAAAGCCCGGCCCAGCAACAGTTGCAGCAACCCTGCCAGGATCAGCGACGGCAGGGTTGCGCCGATGTCCGGATAGAAGTTGGCCAGCAAGTGATAAGTGCTCACCCCACCCAACCAGGCCAACAGGGCCGGCCAGCGCAACGCGGCTGACACCACTTGGCTGCTGCGTTTGCGCAGGATGAAGTGGTCCACCAGCACCACGCCGAACAGCGGTGCGAACACCGAGCCGATCAGCAACAGGAAGTTCTGGTATTGCGCCAACGGCGCGAAGCAGGCGATCAAGGTGCAGAGTACGCCGATCGCCAAGGCCAGGTGCTCGACCTTCAGCCCCGACAACATGCCACTGGAGACCGCCGCCGAGTGAATGTCGGCGAAGGCGTTTTCCGACTCATCCAGCAGAATCAGCAGCAACGGAATGCCCAACCCGGCGCCCGCCAGGGCCAGCAGCAGCGCATTGACTTCACCGCTTGGCGCGAACGCCAGGGTGTAGGCCACGCCCAGGCTCATCAGCCAGAAGTTACCGATGAAGAACCCCAACGCGGTGCCGCCAAACACATTTTTGGCGCGTTTGCCGAAACGCGAGTAGTCGGCGATCAGCGGCAACCACGACAGCGGCATCGCAATGGCGATATCAAACCCCACCGCCAACGGCATCGAGCCGTCGCCCGCCTGGGCCCACAGCGCTGCCAGGTCGGCCTTGGCAAACAGATTCCAGGTCAACCAGATACACGCCGCCAGCAGCAGCCAGATGCCCCACTTGCGCAGGACCTTGCGCACGAACGTCAACGGCCCGCTGACCGCGAGCAGGGTCGCCAGGGCGCCGAAGAACAGCGTCCACAGCAGTGGGTTGGAGCCCAGGCTGCCTTCGCTGAAGGCTCGGGCACCGAGCAGGCTGGCGGCGTCACGCATGACGATGATTTCGAACGAGCCCCAGCCGATCAGCTGCAGCAGGTTCAACACCGCCGGCACGCTCGCGCCCTTGCCGCCAAGGCTGAGCTTGAGCGCGGCCATGGCCGACAGGCCGGTGTCGCTGCCGATCACGCCGACGGCCGCCAGCAGCAGGACGCCCACCAGCGTACCGAGGAAAATCGCCAGCAACGAACCACTCAAGCCCAGGCCCGGCGCGAGCAAGGCGCCGACCTGCAAGACCATCAGGCCGATGCCCAGGGAGAACCACAGGGAAAACAGATCGCGGGCGCCGAAGACGCGCTTGTCCAGGGGCACGGCGGTGTCTGGGGAGTAGGTGCTGGGTTGGATGTTCAAGGGTTGTTGTCTCAGAGGGATATTTGTTGTTTTGGGGGCCGCTATCGCGAGCAAGCTCGCTCCCACAGGGGGCCTGCTGCGAACACAAATCTTGTGAACAACAGAAACCCACTGTGGGAGCGAGCTTGCTCGCGATGGGGGCGGTGAAAACACCGCCCCCATCAGCTCAAATCAGACTTTCTTGTAAAGCTGACTACCTTCCTTCTTGAACCGCTCTGCCTGCTCCGCCAAGCCCTGGGCAACGTCCACGTCCACAGCCTCGATGCGTTGGTTGGCCGCGTACTCGCGCACTTCCTGGGTGATTTTCATCGAGCAGAACTTCGGCCCGCACATCGAGCAGAAATGCGCGACCTTGGCCGAGTCCTTGGGCAGGGTTTCGTCGTGGTACGAGCGGGCGGTGTCCGGGTCCAGGCCGAGGTTGAACTGGTCCTCCCAACGGAACTCGAAACGCGCCTTGCTCAAGGCGTTGTCACGGATCTGCGCGCCCGGGTGGCCCTTGGCAAGGTCGGCGGCGTGGGCGGCGATCTTGTAGGTGATGATCCCGGTCTTCACGTCATCCTTGTTCGGCAAGCCGAGGTGTTCCTTCGGCGTGACGTAGCAGAGCATCGCGCAACCGAACCAGCCGATCATCGCCGCACCGATGCCGGAGGTGATGTGGTCGTAGCCCGGCGCAATGTCGGTGGTCAGCGGGCCGAGGGTGTAGAACGGCGCCTCGTCGCAGCACTCGAGCTGCTTGTCCATGTTCTCTTTGATCAGTTGCATCGGCACATGGCCGGGGCCTTCGATCATGCATTGCACGTCGTGCTTCCAGGCGATCTTGGTCAGCTCGCCGAGGGTTTCCAGCTCACCGAACTGCGCTTCGTCGTTGGCGTCGGCAATCGAGCCCGGACGCAGGCCATCGCCCAGCGAGAAGCTGACGTCGTAGGCCTTCATGATTTCGCAGATGTCTTCGAAGTGGGTGTAGAGGAAGTTCTCTTTGTGGTGCGCCAGGCACCACTTGGCCATGATCGAACCACCACGGCTGACGATACCGGTGACGCGCTTGGCGGTCATCGGCACATAGCGCAGCAACACGCCGGCGTGGATGGTGAAGTAATCGACGCCCTGCTCGGCCTGTTCGATCAGCGTGTCGCGAAACAGCTCCCAAGTCAGGTCTTCGGCCGCGCCGCCGACTTTTTCCAGGGCCTGGTAGATTGGCACAGTGCCGATCGGTACCGGCGAGTTGCGGATGATCCACTCGCGGGTTTCATGGATGTGCTTGCCGGTGGACAGGTCCATGACCGTGTCCGAACCCCAACGGATGCCCCAGGTCAGCTTCGCCACTTCTTCTTCGATGGACGAACCCAACGCGCTGTTGCCGATGTTGCCGTTGATCTTCACCAGGAAGTTACGGCCGATGATCATCGGTTCCAGTTCGGTGTGGTTGATGTTGGCCGGGATGATCGCGCGACCACGGGCGATTTCGTCACGCACGAATTCCGGGGTAATGACTTTCGGCACGCTGGCGCCGAAGCTGTGGCCGGCGTGTTGCTGGTCCAGCAGGCCAGCGGCGCGGGCGACTTCCAGCTTCATGTTTTCGCGGATGGCGACGTATTCCATCTCGGCGGTGATGATGCCTTTGCGCGCGTAGTGCATCTGGCTGACGTTGGCACCCGGCTTGGCGCGACGCGGGTTGTTCACGTGGGCGAAGCGTAGCTTGGTCAGCTCGGGATCGGCCAGGCGTTCCTGGCCGAAGCTGGAGCTCAGGCCCGCCAGGCGCTCGGTGTCGCCACGGGCTTCGATCCACGAAGAGCGCACATCGGCCAGGCCTTTGCGCACGTCGATGATCACGTTCGGGTCGGTGTAGGGGCCCGAGGTGTCGTACACCACGACCGGCGCGTTGATTTCGCCGCCGAAGTCGGTGGGGGTCACGTCGAGGCTGATTTCGCGCATGGGCACGCGGATATCCGGGCGGCTGCCTTGGACATAGATTTTTTGCGAGCGGGTAAAGGGCTGAACCGATTGCTGATCGACCTGGGCCGATTCACTCAGGTTGGTCGCGTTTTTTGATTTTGTCGTCATC
Source organism: Pseudomonas sp. H1_F01 (assembly GCF_054681425.1). Taxonomy (NCBI): domain Bacteria; kingdom Pseudomonadati; phylum Pseudomonadota; class Gammaproteobacteria; order Pseudomonadales; family Pseudomonadaceae; genus Pseudomonas; species Pseudomonas sp. H1_F01. Next base: position 6,197,570 of record NZ_CP162823.1, read on the forward strand.
ACGGGCTCTCCAGACACACATCCAGGCAGTGGATTTTTGTCGGAGCGAACCTGTAACGAATGGACGCGTCCCAGCACGAAAGTGCGGACGCTGTGCTTGCTGCTCGAGCATGTTCGAAGATCGAAAGTCGATGGTCGAACAACATCCCGGACGAAGCACAAGAGGACTCGCCGGGTGACGAGAAATCTTGTTCCCTACGCAGGCGCTAACCTGATCAGGTTCAACGGGATCCGAAATTATTCGATCTCAGCCTCATAGCAAGGCACCCCGACAAGAACCCGGCCAGTCTAGACACAACCACGAGAGAACGCCATCACCAGGGCAAAAGGCGTGATGAATGGCGCATATACAGGATTGTTGCCGCGCGCAGGCGCAACTACACTCGCTACGCCGCGCACATCGATATGCGCACTCTCATTCGTGAACTCTCATTTTATAAAGCAGGGATAGCCTCATGCTGCGCAAACTTTCACTGGCCCTTGCCGTGTCTTGTGCGTCCAACGCAATGGCATGGGCTGCCGAAGCGCCCCTGACCACCAAAACCGATCTGGTGAGCGTGTATCAGGAAGCGGTGGACAACAACGCCGACCTGGCCGCGGCCCGCGCCCAGTATGGCGCCCAGAAGGAAGTGGTACCCCAGGCTCGCGCCGGGTTGTTGCCCAACCTTTCGGCCGGCGCCGACCTGAACAACACGCGTACCGAGCTTGACCAGCCGGCGATGACCGCCACCCGCAGCTCCACGGTTTACCAGGCGACGCTGTCCCAGCCGATTTTCCGCGCCGACCGCTGGTTCCAGCTCCAGGCGGCAAAGTCCGTCGACGAACAAGCGTCGCTGCAACTGTCGGCCACTGAACAGAACATGATCCTGCAAAGCGCCGAGAGCTACTTCAACGTGCTGCGCAGCCAGGACAACCTGGCCTCGACCAAGGCCGAGGAGGCCGCGTTCAAGCGCCAGCTCGACCAATCCAACGAACGCTTCGACGTAGGCCTGTCGGACAAGACCGACGTGCTGCAATCCCAGGCCAGCTACGACACAGCACGGGCCAACCGGATCCTCGCCCAGCGCCAGGTCGACGATGCCTTCGAAGCCTTGATCACCCTGACCAACCGCCAGTACAACTCGCTCCAGGGCATCGTCCACACCCTGCCGATCCTGCCGCCGACACCGAACGATGCCAAAGCCTGGGTCGACACGGCGGCCAAGCAGAACCTGAACCTGCTGGCCAGCAACTACGCCGTCGATGCCGCCGAGGACACCCTGCGCCAACGCAAGGCTGGCCATGCGCCGACCCTCGATGCGATAGCCCAGTACAAAAAAGGCGACAACGACGGCCTCGGCTTCACCAACCCGAACCCCACAGGCCAGCGTTATGGCGGCGATGCCGAGCAACGCACCATCGGCCTGCAACTGAGCATCCCGATCTACAGCGGCGGACTGACCAGCTCCCAAGTGCGTGAGTCCTACTCGCAGCTCACCCAGACCGAGCAGCAACGCGAAGGCCTGCGCCGGCAGGTGGTGGAAAACACCCGCAACCTGCACCGCGCGGTAAACACCGACGTGGAACAGGTCCAGGCCCGGCGCCAGTCGATCATCTCCAACCAGAGCGCGGTGGAAGCCACGGAAATCGGCTACCAGGTGGGCACCCGCAACATCGTTGATGTGCTCGACGCCCAGCGTCAGCTGTACACCTCGGTGCGCAACTACAACAACGCCCGCTACGACTACATCCTCGACAACCTGCGTCTCAAGCAGGCGGCCGGAACGTTGAGCCCAGCGGACCTGCAGGACCTGTCGCGCTACCTCAAGCCCGACTACAACCCGGACCGCGACTTCCTGCCGCCGGACCTGGCGCAAGCGGCAGCGGCGCAATTGCGCTCACGGCCGACGCAGTAATTAAGTGCCGATCATTCCCGCGCTCTGCGTGGGAATGATCACTGTCTGGCGAGCAACCGCCCCAACCCCTCCAGCAATCGCTGCAATGCGCCCTGGTTGCTGCGCATCACCTTCAACCCCGCCTCGGCCATACGCTGGGCATCGCGGGGCAGTTCGAACAGGCGCTGTACCGCCAGGGCCAGGCTTTCGGCATCGTCCACTTCCGCCAGCGCACCGGCAGCGTGCAGTTGCGCGGCTATTTCGAGGAAGTTGAACAAGTGCGGCCCGCTGAGCACCGGTTTCGCCAGCGCCGCCGGCTCGAGCAGGTTGTGCCCACCGTTGGGCACCAGGCTGCCACCGACAAACGCGCTGTCGGCCAACGCATAGAGAAACAGCAATTCACCCATGGTGTCACCGAGCAACACCGAAGCCTGCGCGGTCACGGACTGGCCGCTGGAGCGCCGCACCGTGGCCAACCCTTCGCTTACACACAGTTGGTGCACTGCGTCGAAGCGCTCGGGATGACGCGGCACCAGGATCAGCAACGCATCGGGATAACTCTCGAGCAACCGACGGTGGGCGGCCAGCACCACTTCGTCCTCGCCTTCATGGGTACTGGCGGCGATCCACACCGGGCGCTCGGTTGCCTGCCACTGGCGGCGCAAGGCGCTGGCGTCTTCGAGCAGTTGCGGGTCGATGGTCAGGTCGAACTTGATGGAACCGGTGACTTCGACGGTTTCCGCCCGCGCGCCCAATTGGCGAAAACGCTCGGCTTCGGCTTCGGTCTGTACGGCGAACAGGCTCATCTCGGCGAGCATGGGCCGGGTGAGCTTGGGAAAGCGCCCATAGCCCCGCGCCGAGCGCTCCGACAACCGCGCGTTGGCCAGGGCCACGGGAATGCCGCGCCTGGCGCATTGGTGAATATGGTTGGGCCACAGCTCGGTTTCCATGATCACCGCCAGGGACGGCCGGACCCGGTCGAGAAAACGCTTGGCGGCGCAGGGCAAGTCGTAAGGCAAATAGCAATGCTGGATGCGCGGCTCGTTGGCGAACAACGCCTGGATCCGCTCCGAACCGGTGGGCGTCATGCACGTGACCGTGATCGGCAGCTGTGGATAACGTTGCAGCAAGGCGCGGATCATTGGCGCGGCGGCGATGCTCTCGCCCACCGACACCGCGTGGACCCAGATGCCCCCAGGCACCATGACCGGCAGCCCCCAGGAGAACCGCTCGCCAATGCGCCGGGCATAAGCCGGCGCCTTGCGGGCCCGCAACCACAGCCGAATCGCTACCAGTGGCAGCCCCAGGTAAAACAACGCGCTATAGAGAGTTCTGTTCATGGCGGCGGAGTTTATCGGTTTTTCAGCCAATCGCCTGCAACTGCACGGCAAAACGTTCCGCCAGCCAACGCGCGGCCGGGCCCAGGGGTTCGTCGCGGCGCCAGACCAGTTCCACCACCAGGGCCGGCGGGGTCCATTCGCTGCTGAGTTCGACCATGTCGCCCAGGTACGCCGGGTATTGCACCACATGCCGAGGCAACCAGGCCCAGCCCAGGCCACTCCTCAGCCATTCGGCCAGCACATAGAAACTGTCGGCCCGCCAGACCTGCGGGCTGGCCTGCTCACTGCCGGGATAGACACTGGACTGGGTCGCCATCAACAACTGGCGATGCCGGGCCATTTCCCGGCAGGTCACATAAGCATGGTTCGCCAGTGGGTGGCCCCTGCCGCACACCGTCACCATCTCGACGCTGCCCAGCACCCGGCGCTCCAGCGCCTCGGGGATCTGGTCGTGATAGAACAGCAAGCCGAGGTCGGCGCGGCGCTCCACCAGTTTGCGCGCCACATCGCCTTGGGCGGCGCTGGCCAGTTGCACTTCGAGGGTGGGGAATTGCTCGGCCAGGGCCGCCAGGCTGTCGATGACCGGCTGATAGGGCATGGCTTCGTCCTGGGCCAGGCGCAGCGACGCTTCCTGCCCGCGCATCAGGGCCAGGGCCCGGCCATTGAGACGCTCGCACTGACGCAGCACTTCCCTGGCCTCTTCAAGCAAGGCTTCGCCAGCGTCGGTGAGCCTGGGCTGACGACCGCTGCTGCGCTCGAACAGGCTCACGCCCAAATCCGTCTCCAGCAACGCAATCGCACTGCTGATGGCCGATTGGGCCTTGCGCTGATCCCGGGCCACGGCTGAAAACGAACGTTTCTCGGCGACCCCGACAAATAGCCGCAATTGCTCCAGGTTCCACTGTACGTTCATGGCTCAACCTATCTCCATTACAGATAGGTAATGACTTTACCGCATCTGCCCCATCTCTAGAATGGCCCCATCGAAAGACGCAACCGTCGAAGAGGAACCGCTCATGAACGCCTACTACTACCTGGCCATCGCCATCTGCGCCGAAGTCATCGCCACCGTTTCAATGAAAGCGATCAAGGGCCTGAGCACACCTCTGCCTTTGCTGCTGGTCATCGTCGGCTACGGCACCGCATTCTGGATGCTGACGCTGGTGGTGCGCACCGTACCGGTGGGCGTGGCCTATGCGGTCTGGGCCGGGCTGGGGATCGTCATGGTCAGTGTGGCGGCGCTGTTCATCTACGGGCAGAAACTGGACGTGCCGGCGATGCTGGGGATGGCGTTGATTGTTCTCGGGGTTGTCGTGATCCAACTCTTTTCCAAGACTGCCGGGCACTAACAAGAGTCAGAAACTATGGGAACAAGGCTTGTGTGGGAGCAAGGCTTGCCCGCGATGACGGCTCTGCGGTCTTAAAGAAATCAAGTTGCCTGTATCGCGAGCAAGCTTTGCTCCCACAGGTTGATCGCCAACAAATTCCCTCTGCATCGAGTCTGTATACTGCGCCCTCGTCTTGAACATTGAGGTCGCTCATGCCATCCGTTATTTCCACCGACATTCTGATTGTCGGCGCAGGCGTCGCCGGCCTCTGGCTGAATGCACGCCTGCGTCGCCAGGGTTTTTCGACCGTGCTGGTGGAAAGCGCCAGCCTCGGCGGCGGGCAGAGTGTCAAATCCCAGGGCATCATCCATGGCGGCGCCAAGTACGCCCTGCACGGCGCCCTGACCGGTGCCTCGGAAGCCATCGCCGACATGCCGCGTCGCTGGCGTGAGGCCCTGAAAGGTGAAGGTGAGCTGGACCTGTCCGGCGTGCGCATGCTGTCCGATGCCCATTACCTCTGGTCCCCCGGCACCCTGGCCGGCAACCTCACCAGTTTCTTTGCCAGCAAGGCCGTGCGCGGGCGGATCGATCAGGTCAAGGGCGATCAGTTGCCACCGGCCCTGCAAGACAAGCGCTTCAAGGGCAAGGTCTATCGCCTGGCCGAGCTGGTGGTGGACGTGCCGAGTGTGATCGCGCGCCTGGCGGAACTGGCCGGCGACAGCTTGCTGGCCGGGCAGCACATCGAACCGCTGCGCGAAGGTGGCGAGCTGATCGGACTCAAGGTCGATGGCCGCGAGATTCGTGCCCAGCGCATTGTCCTCAGCGCCGGGGGCGGCACCGCCGACCTGCTCAGCGCCCTGGGCCTGGACCAGCCAGCCATGCAGCGCCGACCGTTGCACATGGTCCTGGTCAAGGGCCCCAGCCTCAAGCCCCTCTACGCCCATTGTCTGGGCGGCGGACCGAAGCCGCGCGTCACCGTGACCACCCACCCGGCGGCCGATGGCCAATGGGTCTGGTACGTGGGTGGCGATCTGGCCGAAGGTGATGGCGTGACCCGCGAGCCTGCCGCGCAGATCGCCGCCGCCCAGAAAGAACTCGGCCAATTGTTGCCTTGGATTGACCTGAGCACCGCGCAATGGGCCACGCTGCGGGTTGACCGCGCCGAACCGTTGCAGTCAGGCCTGACCCGCCCGGACAACGCCTTCCTCGCCGAACAGGATCGCCTGCTGGTGGGCTGGCCGACTAAATTGGCCCTGGCGCCGGACTTCGCCGATCGGGTGGTCAATGCCCTGCAACGCGATGGTATCCAGCCAAGCCACCCGGCCCCACTGCCGGACCTGCCGAAGCCGCCCATGGGCGTCCCTGCCTGGGAGCAACTGCTGCCATGAGCCAACCGACCCTGCATGACCTCTATCGCCCCCTGGGCCATGACGGCCCGCGGGTCTCCCCCCTGGGCCTGGGCACCGTCAAGCTCGGTCGCGACCAAGGCGTCAAATACCCCAACGGCTTTCAGATCCCCGATGACGACGAAGCGCGCATGTTGCTCAAACTGGCGCGCGACCTGGGTATCAACCTGATCGACACCGCGCCGGCCTATGGCCGCAGCGAAGAGCGCCTCGGCCCGCTGCTGCGCGGCCAACGCCAGGACTGGGTGATTGTCAGCAAGGTCGGCGAAGAATTCAGCGACGGCCAATCGCGCCACGACTTCAGTGCCGCCCATACCCGATTTTCGGTGGAACGCAGCCTCAAGCGCCTGGAAACCGACTATATCGACCTGGTCCTGGTACATTCGGATGGCAACGACCTGGCGATCCTCAACGACAGCGAGGTCTACCCGACCCTGGCGGCGCTCAAGCGCGAGGGCAAGATCGGCGGCTTCGGTTTTTCCGGCAAGACCGTCGACGGTGGCTTGAAAGCCCTGGAGCAAGGCGATTGTGCGATGGTCACCTACAATCTGAACGAACGAAACGAAAAGGCTGTCATTGAATACGCCAGCGAACACGGCAAAGCGATCCTGGTGAAGAAAGCCCTGGCCAGTGGTCACGTCTGCCTGAGCCCCGGGGTAGACCCGGTTCGCGCCAGCTTCGAACTGTTGTTTGAGCATCCTGGTGTCGCCAGTGCTATTGTCGGCACCATCAATCCGCTGCACCTCGCCCATAACGTCGCGACCGTAGCCAAGGTCCTGCGTAAAAACTGACGCCGCCCTACGCGGCCTTAAGGAAGGAGCCGACATGCCGCGTACGCTCATCAGAAAGAATCCCAGCAACTTCAAGACCCTGCCCCTGTTCGTCGAAGCGACACCCGAAGGCCTGACTTACCAGAGCGTCGGGATGCCGCTGAATTTCGCCCAGACCTTGCAGCGCCGCCGCCCGGTAGCCGTGGCCGATACCGAGCGTTTTTCCCTGGAGTTGGCAAACCTGGGCGTTTCCGTGCGCCTGACCCTGCATTGGCAGAACCGCGACTATTGGGTACTGGTGCGCCAGCGCCGGCAGGATCGCGGCGATGTGGTGCTCAAGCTGATTTCCGGCTACGTCCCGGCCCACGAGCTGAACCTGCCGCTGCTCACCGCCATCAGCGAAATTGCCGAAGAATGCCTGCTGGAAACCCCGGAAGGCTGGCTCGGAGGGCGTTTCAACGACACCTGGCTGCCGGCCCCCTACGCCACGGCCCTGCATTACCGCGAAGCCTTGCCGTTTCGGCTGACGCCACTCTCGGGATCGGCCCGCCCGGTGCGCAGCGCCAACCTGCAACTGATCGAGCGACCACGGGCCTATGTGCACCTGCCGACGGCATCGCTGCAACTGATTTATGACTTGCGTCTGGATGTGCCCAAGGAAGCCAAGTCCCTGAGCCTGTTTCACGTCGATGAGCGTCTGGAAGGCGACCAGTTGGTCGCGCGCCTGGATCGCAAACGGCCCGATCTGTACCTGATGCCGCTTGAAGATGGCAAGCCGATTGGTGAGCTCTATACGCTTAAACGTGATCAACTGATTGCGGCCAGCACCCGAGGCCTGCACCTGGCCGAAAGCTTCGCCAGCCAAGAGGGCTGGGTGGTCCGCGACGAACGCATCCGCTGGAAGGATTGGCTGGTGAAACAAGGCTTGGAAGTGCACACGCCTCGTCGCCAAGGCCTGACCACCTTGCACAAGAAAGCCATGGGCCTGATGCGCATGGTTCGCGGGACGCTACACAAATAGCGTCAACTGGAACGCCGCTTATCCAGATAGGTTCGCCACCGTGCAAACAGATGGAAATAGCGATTCTCGCGCTTACCCATGCCACGCTTGGGCGAGAAAGACTCTTCGGCGAAGGCGCCATCGATTCGCACCCGTGACGCCGTGGTCGGCAGGGTGCAAACCTTCACCTGTGCTTGTTGCAATGCGTATTTGAGCAGCCGCTCGGAATGCAGTTGCCTACCCGTTGCCTCGCAAAAATCGAAAATACGTTCGATACGCTTGCCATAGGCTCGGTAGGCATCACGCCCGCAAATAGCGAAACGGTCGTTCAAGCCCCCCCACCATTGCCAGTCCGGGATGTAGGCATTCAATCTGCGTGCATCAGGATGAGCGAACACATATGCCGGAAGCGCTGTGTGGTAGAAATTGTCAGGGCGCACAAACACGACGAAATCCGGATCAAACGGTTCCATCATGGCCGTAACGGCATTCAGGGAATTGAGCTGGTAGATCAGATTTCTGAGCGAAGCATGCTCATCTCCCCAGGTATCGCCCAAGGACTTGACCCGCTCGAAGTCCCAGCGTTCCAGGACTCCCTCGGTAGAGTCGAGGCGACCGGTCATGGTGCTGAACGGCGCATAGTTGTCCGCTTTCAGTTCACCTTGCTCCCCCGAGCGCGGATTGCGGATTTCATCGATTTTGTACAGATGATAAAAACACTGTACTTCGCTCCCGGCAGGAATCTGTGCCAGGACGTTCTCTTGAATAGAGGGAAAACAGATTTCCGAGTTTCTCGGAATACCAAAAAAAGCCAGCGCAACTTTCAACACGCGTCCTGCCCTTGTCGTAAAAAAGAATTGCCCGGCGGCATCGCATCAAATGGCTCAACTTGCCAATGCGACTCAAGGGCGACGAAACCACCTTTGCCACCAACGGCAGCGTTGCAACGGCACAACACTCACATCGGCCTCGAGCAGCCATTGCCGCTCATATTCCCAAGCGTGCCCGCTCCAGAACTTTCCCGCCTCGTTGGAAAAACCCAGGGTCATGATTTGATAGGTATAACCGGCATGGCCGCGCAACCAATCGAACAGCACCAGTGCATTGAAGCCCGTCGAAGGACCGACATAGCGCTTGCCACCCTCCCTGTTGACCGGATAGTTCCACAAAGGCGGTAATGGAATGCGTTCCCAAAACAAGGCCACGCCCGGCAGTGGCGACATATCCCCGGTGCACCCCACCAACATTGTGAAGCAGCGTGCGTCGGGCTGGTCGAACAATCGCTGGACCTCGGCGTTGTAAGGCAGGCCGAAGAAATAAGCGTCGGGGGCATTAAAGCCATGGACGAACACATTAACGCTGCGCGGGCTGAGCAGTGCCGACTTCACGCAGGTATTGAAGGTCACGACCACGTCGTCACTGCCGATATCGAGCGCCTGGAAATCGGCCGCAGTGATCGCTGGATTATTCGCCACCAGCACCACCCGTGACGCTCTTCCCAAACAGTCCTTCAACGCCTGGGGCAACGCCTCCGCCAGCGATTGATGACCGCCCGGCAATCTATCGAGCGCCATCTCATCATTGATTTGAGGTACACGATCCGCCATGTCGTTTACCCCGGCACATTCATGCCATAACGCAGCTTGACCCATCCGCGAGTGAATACCGAAGGGGCTTGCCAGGGGCGCATTTCACGCTGGATTTCCTCGGCCAGGGCCCGCCCGACACGCGCAAAAGAATAGCGGCTCTCGGCGAAGGCTTGGCCATTGCGGGCGATCCGCGCGGCCAGTTCCGGATCACGCTGCAGCAGCTCGAGCTTCTGCACCGCCTCGTCCTCGGAACGATAGAAAACGGTGTTTTCCATGTCCTCAAAGCCCAGCAGTCGATCTTCCTCGCCCTGACTCCAGGCCAATAACACGCAACCGCAGGCCATGGCCTCGAAGTTTTTGATCATGAACTCCCCCATTCCCAGGTCGGCGCTGACAAAGATCTTGATGCGGTTGAGTGTCTCCAGATACTCGCGCCCCGATTGGGTGCGTGTCACGAGCATGCCGGTGCGTTGTACCAGGGATTCAAGCAGCGCTTTGCGTTGAGCATATTCAGTGCTCTTGAGACTGCCGAGAAAACCAATGGGGATATCGCGGACACTGTCGGTATTGCGCAGCATCTGTTCGTCATAACCTTTGGAGACGAACACCGCATCGATGTTCTCGGCTTGCATCCGGCGAGCCACCACAGCCCCTGACACCAAGGCGCGGCAACTGGGCAAACGACGGTACAGACGCGAGTAAACGCCCTGATATTTACTTTCAGGCATGTAGTTCTGATAAGCGTCGTGCTCCAGGAAGATCAGCCCCGGAATACACTTCAATACGCTCAATTGCGGTGCCAGGCGCTTGACCCGCGAAAAAATCACCACCCGATCGAAATCTTCATAATTGACCGAGGCCAGGAACTTGCCAAGTTTCATTTGCTGCGGCTTACTCAAGCGATAGATTGTGCAGTCGTCGCAATTCTCTCGCACGACTGCATACAATCGATCAAGGATCACACGCTGTTCATCCATAACCAGAAGCATGATTTTCATAAGTTAACTAACCACGAAACGAAACGAGCTGGCCCCATGAGCAAGCTCAGGCCGCAAAGGCAACGCTTGCCATATAAGGCCTTCTCTGGAATACAAAATGATCCCTTCAACGGCTGCGAATCTTCTCGACAATCGCCGTCGTCGAACTATTTGCCACCAGCCCCAACACCTTCACTGTACCGCCGTAGGCCGTGACGATGTCCGCACCCACGACCTGATCAATCCCGTAGTCACCGCCCTTGACCAGCACATCCGGCTTGACCTGGCGCAGCAGGTTTTCCGGCGTTCCCTCGCTGAAGCTGATTACCCAGTCCACCGCACCCAGGCCGGCCAGGACCGCCATGCGCCGGTCGACGCTGTTGATCGGACGCCCTGGCCCTTTGAGACGGCTCACGGATGCATCGTCATTGACCGCGACGATCAGGCGATCGCCTTGGGCCCTGGCCTGCTCGAGGTAGGTCACGTGGCCCGCGTGCAGAATGTCGAAGCAACCGTTGGTGAAGACGATTCTTTCGTTGTGGGCACGGGCGTCGTCAACGGCCAGCAGCAGTTGCTCCAGGCCCAGCACGCCTCGCTCGGAGCCTTCCTCGCGCTGGATGGCGCGACGCAGCTCGGGGGCGCTGATAGCTGCCGTGCCGAGCTTGCCGACGACAATGCCTGCCGCCAGGTTCGCCAGGGCGACCGCATGGGGCAATTCCTCGCCTGCAGCAATCGCCGCGGCCAGGGTGGAAATCACGGTGTCGCCAGCACCCGTCACGTCGAACACTTCACGGGCACGGGCCGGCAGGTGTAACGCAGGGTGATCGGGGCGCAACAGGGTCATGCCATGCTCGCCACGGGTTACCAGCAAGGCGCCAAGGTCGAGGTCTTGCATCAGTTGCGCGCCTTTGCTCACCAGTTCGTGCTCATCGGCACAACCACCAACGATGGTTTCGAATTCACTGAGATTCGGCGTGATCAGGCTGGCACCACGGTAGATGGAGAAATCCTTGCCCTTGGGATCGGCCAGGACCGGAATGCCACGGGCACGAGCGGCCTGGATCAGCGACTGGTGGTTTTTCAACGCGCCTTTGCCATAGTCCGACAACACCAGCACCTTGATGCCTTCAAGCAGGTTGTCGACCTCGGCACCGAGGGCCAGGGGATCGGTGGCGAAAGGTTCTTCGAAGTCGATGCGCAGCAGTTGCTGGTGACGGCTCATGACCCGCAGCTTGACGATGGTCGGCTGGTGCGCGATGCGCTGGAATATCGCACGCACGCCGGCGCCCTTGAGACTGTTGGTCAGGCTGTCGGCAGCCTCGTCGTCGCCAGTTACGCCCACCAGGGAAGCCGGCGCGCCGAGGGCGGCGATGTTCAGGGCAACGTTGGCGGCACCACCGGGGCGATCCTCGATGTGTTCGACCTTGACTACCGGTACCGGCGCCTCAGGGGAAATCCGTGAGGTACCGCCATGCCAATAGCGGTCGAGCATGACATCGCCGACCACCAATACAGGGGCTTGATCGAATCGCGGCATGGACAACTTCATGGAGCATCCCACATACAAAATGAACAGGGCGGGGATATTAGCACAGGGCGAACGAAGGCTTGTCCATGGCTGCAACGCGAAGCCAGGATGTGTGCTCGATCAGATTTGCAGCAACGCCGTTAGTCGCGCACAAGCCTGGGCCAGATCCACCTCGCTGGTGTTGATCTCACAGTCCGGCGCAAGCGGCGCCTCGTAGGGACTGTCGAGCCCGGTGAAGTTCTTGATCCGCCCGGCAAGGGCTTCGCGGTACAGCCCCTTCGGGTCACGCTGGGCACAGACACCGAAAGGGGTACTCACATAAACCTCCACGAAGGTGCCCTCGGGGAACAGCTGTCGGGCCGCTTCCCGGTCAGCGCGAAACGGTGAGATGGCGGCAACGATGACGATCAGGCCGGCGTCGATCATCAAGCGCGCCACTTCGGCAATGCGACGGATATTTTCCTTGCGGGCCTCGGCATCCATGCCCAGGCCCCGGCACAACCCCTGGCGCAGGTTGTCGCCATCGAGCAGGGCCGTGTGCAGGCCCATCTGGTTGAGCTGGACTTCCAGGGCATTGGCCAGTGTCGACTTGCCCGCCCCCGACAGCCCGGTCAGCCAGATACAGCGGGGGCGCTGGGCTTTGATGGCGGCCCGATCCTCGGGCGTGAGCGCCTGCGCACAAGGACGAATCTGCACCTGTTGCATCGATACCTTTGACGTTTCATTCATAACCAAGCATCTCGTAGTCACGTTGGTACACCCGCCGCACCAGCCGACGGGTCCGTACCGAGCAGATTTCCCTTACCGGCACCGCAGCGCGCTGCCGGGTGCGGTTCACATGAGGCAACGTCGCGGCCAGCCCCAGATGCTCGCATATTCGCTGAAAGTCCCGACCGAGGTATTCCTGATAACCGATGAAGTCCATCGCCAGGTGGCCGAGGGAGTCGGTAAGGAAGTCCGTCTGGGCAGCGAAATGCATTTGCCGGGTGATGTTCTCCGGATGCAGCCAACGCGCGACGAAATCATCGAAGTCGCGGTATTGGCCAACCAGTCTCTGGGCCGCAAGATCCCGCGGCCCCAAGGTGTTGCCACGCAGGAAAGCATAGGCCGAATATGCACGTTCCAGCGGATCACGAACAAAGGCAAACTTGAAACTGGCGGCGTACTGCTTTGCGAACTGCTCTTCGTACCAATACAACGGCAGGTGACCCGGGCTGTAGCCATCGAAAAGCCCCACGCAAATACTGCTGCCGGCGCATTTGGGCACATGGATGAACAGGCAGCCGCGCTGGGCGAAAGCTTCGGGGAAACGGCAATTGGCCGACATCGATTTGTTCACGACCTGTCGGTCGACAACCGACAGGCGCCCCAATAGAAAGGAGCGCTGCGACTTGGGCAGTAGCTTCCAGAGATAACGTTGCAGCATTCAAGTACTCGCGCGAGAGGGTGCCCCCTCGATGACAGAGGTGAGTCCAGGAAAGTCCTGTGGCCAGAACCTTACCAAGCGCGAGTCGTAGATTTATGGTGGATTGGTCAATATGGGTATCGACCTTGTTACAAATGCCTTTGGGGGCTGAGCCGGCCCAGCCCCGCAGGTTCCACTTGTATTCAGGCGATATCCTGGGCCGGAGCGTCCAGCCCCATGGCATTCAGGCGTGCGTAATAACCATTCTGCGCCAGGAGTTCGCCATGGGTCCCGCGCTCGACAATGCGCCCCTGATCCATCACCAGGATCAGATCGGCTTTTTCGATGGTCGAAAGACGGTGGGCTATCACCAGGGTCGTACGGCCTTTCATCACCTGGTCCAGCGCAGCCTGGATGTGTCGTTCGGACTCGGTATCCAGTGCGGAAGTCGCCTCGTCCAGAATCAACAGCGGGGCGTTTTTCAACAAGGCCCTGGCAATGGCCAGGCGCTGGCGTTGGCCGCCGGAGAGCAACACGCCGTTTTCCCCGACCTGAGTGTCCAGGCCTTGAGGCAGCTGCCTGATGAAGTCCATGGCATAGGCGTCTTGAGCCGCTTTCTCGATATCGACTCGCGGCGCACCGGCCAGGTCGCCATAAGCGATATTGTTGGCCACCGTGTCGCTGAACAACGTTACATGCTGGGTCACCTGGGCAATATGACGGCGCAGATTCAATAGCTTGTACTGTTCGATCTCAACACCATCGAGCAGTATCTCGCCTTCGTCATGGTGGTAGAAACGCGGAATCAGATTAGCCAGGGTCGATTTACCACTGCCCGAACGCCCCACCAATGCAACCATCTGCCCAGGCTCGACAGAGAAGCTGATGTCGTTCAGTACCTGCCGGTCGGTATCCGGGTAGGTGAAGCTCAGATGGCGCACGTCCAACCGCCCGCTGACAGCATCACGCTCGATGGTACCGGTATCGGTTTCCGGCTTGACATCCAACTGCTCAAAGATGCTTTCGGCCCCCGCCACGCCTTTCTGGATGGTGGAACTGACTTCCGACAGCTGGCGAATCGGCTTGGGCAGCAAACCGGCCAAGGTAATGTAGGCCACCATGTCGCCCGCCGAAGCATCTCCACGCAAATACAAGACGAGGAACATCAGCACCGCCATGGCGCTGTAAATCACCAGTTGCAACACCGGCGTGTAGATCGCACCGGTACGAGTCATGCGCAACTGCTTGTCGGTATTGCCCTGGCTGGCCTGGAGGAAGCGTTTCTGCTCGTAGACCTCGCCACCGAAACTGCGCACGACGCGATAACTCTGGATGGTCTCGGAGGCGACATGCGTCACGTCGCCCATCGCAACCTGGATTTTCTTGCTTTGCTTGCGGAATTTCTTGCTCGCGGTACGGACCATGAGCGCGATCAATGGCAGGATCGCCACCATCACCAGGGTCAGGCGCCAGTTCATGAACAACAGTGACGCGAACAGGAAGATCACGGTCATGCCTTCACGGATAACGACCTTGATCGCATCCGTTGCCGCCCCCGTCACCATGGTCACGTTAAACGTGATACGGGAAATCAGGTGACCCGAGTTATGTTTGTCGAAATAGCGGTTGGGCAGGGTCAGCAGGTTGTTGAACAACTGCACCCGTAAGTCATGTACCAACCCTAGCGAAACCCTGGCCAGGAAATAATTGCCCAGGTACGAACCCAATCCCTGCCAGGCAGCAATGACGATGATCAGCAGCGGCACGGCCTGTAGCAACTGCAGGTCACGCAGGTAAGGGACCGTCGGAAACAGCACCGCGTTCGGATTGGAGAGGCCGTCGACGAAATACTTGAGGATGTAGCCGAGCATCGGCTGGGTGGAAGCGAAAATCAGGAACCCGATGATACTCAGCCCGAACAAGCCGATATAGGGCTTCACGTAGCCAAGCAGGCGGAAATAGATTTTCAAGCTCGAAGGGCTTGCGGGAAGACTGGAGTCGGCCATATCACGCGAATATCGATAAAAAGGAGGCTGACTTTAACACAGCTTCTTCGGTGTTCTGGCAAACCGCTAAGGCTGTTATTGTTACGCGTCTGCAAAACACCCAAAAGCCATCACCTTGAATGGCCAACCGATTTCAGGAATGAATTCCTAAGCATGTTATCCAAGCACCTCGCCACGTCCAATAGAGTTTTCGACTTCATCTGCCAATGGATTCTTCCGCTTGGCTTCTTGCTGCTGCTGTGCGCCTTGTTCTTTCTGCCGGGGCGCAGCCAGCACCATAAATTGTTCTACGGTTTGTTCAGCATCCCCGCCCTCATAGCCGTGTGCCTGAGGCCGAGCGCGTTGAAGGAACTGATCCGCGAGCCGGTTTTCGTCGCCCTCTTGATATTCGCGGGCTGGGCGCTGATCAGCCTGTCGTGGGCACCCGAGGCCGAAAATATCGCACGCCCGATCAAAACCGCATTGCATACCGTGTTCTTGTTCGTCGGCTGTTACCTGTTGGTGCGCTATCGTAGCGACCTGCTGCATCCTCTACTGTTTTGCGCGGCAACGGTCGCCCTGATCGCCACGCTCTACAACTTATATGCGTTTGCCCAGATATATCAGCCGGAAATGCGCCTGATTGGCGGCGGCGCCTTCGACAATCCACTGCTCGCCTCACACCTGTACGGCTTTTTCTGCGTCTACTGGTTAAGCCTGAGCATGCTCTGGAAAAATCGCCATATTTTCTGGCTGACCGTCCCTGCGGCACTGGTCATGTTCACCGCAGTCGTCGCTACCGGCTCACGGACCCCCTTGGTCGCATTGTGCGCCGCCGCCATCTGGATAGGCGTCCTTTGCTGGAATCGTCGTTCGCTTGCCTTGTTCAGTCTCCTGATCATTGGCGGCGGCGTCACAGGCGTATTGTTTTACGAGATGATCCTCGCCCGCGGGGACTCGTACCGCTTCGAGATCTGGCAGATCATCTTGCAGGCGATAGCCGAGCATCCCTGGATCGGTCACGGCTACGGCGCCGACCTGGAGGTGGATCCAGGCATCGGCTACATGCTGGCGGAGCCTCATAACTTTGCCCTCGGCGTCCTGTACTACGTCGGGATTATTGGCTTTGTTCCATGGATCTTTTTCCAGGCCTGGAGCTTGCTGAGCAGCTGGCGTTATCGGGTCCAGCCCTTGTTGGTGGTCGCTTCCACCTGGCTGGTATACGGCATGGCAGCGGGGCTGACTGAAGGTGGCGGCATTCTTTCCCGGCCGAAGGAACATTGGTTCCTGCTGTGGATCCCCCTGGCCCTGATCGCCGCCTTGAGCATCAATTATCGCGCCAGGCGCTTGCTGGTCACGCCTGTGCAACGGCTGACACCGCAAGCCCTGGACAGCCTTGCCTCAGGCGCCCAAGTGATCGAATCCGACGGTCTGGGACCAAAAGTCCTGCGCCTGGAGGGGGGAGATTTTCTCAAGCTGTTTCGCGCACGCCGCTGGTACACCTCGGGCGGCTTCAATCCTTATTCCGAGCGCTTTGCGGTGCACAGCCAACAATTGCAAAACCTGGGAATACCGAGCCCGACAATCCGCCACGTGTACCATCTGAACGACGGCAGCAGCGCGGTGCACTACGTTCCCCTCCCAGGGATAACCTTGCGCCAGGCGCTGCAAGATACTTCTACGCCCGCGCAGCGCCACGCCCTGGTCGAAGGCTTTGGTAAGTTCATGGCGCAACTGCACGAGCGAGGTGTTTACTTTCGCTCACTGCATCTGGGCAATGTGCTGGTGCTGGAAAACGGTGAATTCGGCCTGATCGATGTCGCCGACCTGCATCTCTATCCGTCGTCCCTCAGGATCGCGCTTCGCCAGCGCAATCTGCGCCACATGCAGCGTTATAAGGAAGATTACGGCTGGCTTTTCGAACAACATCTTGAGGCGCTGCTTGACGGTTACGCCAAGGTTGCCTCAAAACCGGCCGTCGATAACCTGCAAAAGCGTATTTTGTCGGGAAGCAACCCAGCCCGGGCATGATGCCCCCTCGAATCCCAGACTTTTAGCGCAGGCCGCTCTTCGATACCGAATGTAGCGGCCTGGATTTTTCCGCCAAAGGTGGTCGGGCTTCAGTGTTTTTCCAGCGGGCAGAAAAACAGCCGACCCAAGCCCCGCCAGGTTTTTTTATTCCAGGCCCTGAAGGGAATCTGCGCCAATAATTCACGGGCGAACGTGTGGTCGCGGTTGGACGTTTTCAGGAACATGGAATTGAGAAACTTATAGCGTACCTGGTCATAAAGCGGATGATCGCTGAACAAGGCATAGGTGCGCAGAATACTGTCGGTCATGAACCGATGGTTCTTGTAGGAGTTGGTTGCGTGCTTGCGATAGCGCGCCATCAAGACGCTCAGGCCATCGATAAAATAACCGGCCCGGGTCACTTTCAGCTCGATCAACAGGTCTTCCAGGCGAATCTGCGGATCGAACCCACCTACCTTCTCCAGCGCCTCGCGACGAATCATCAGGGTCGGTGCCGGCGGGTAGGGTTTGCGCTCCATGAACATGTCTTCGAAATCCAGTCGCCGGAAGGGTACCTCGCGGTTCTGACGACTCTCGGGAAAAAGATTCCCGTCGGCATCGATCAGTTCGATATTACCCGCACAGATACCGACCTCGGGCTTGCCGTCCATGTAGGCCACCTGAACGGCAATCCGCTCGGGCAGCATAATGTCGTCGGAACCAAACGGCACAATCAAGCTGCCACTGCAGCGGGCGACTGCTTCGTTAAGCGTATTGGTCAGCCCCTGGTTCTGCTGGACCCGAAAGTCGAAGCCATGCACCGCCTGCAAGCGCTGGATACGTTCGACACTGTCATCAGTGGAGCCATCATCGATGACCAGCAGCTCTATGTTCGGATAGGTCTGCCCCAGGACACTGAGGATGCATTCCTCAATGTATCGGCCATGGTTATAAGACGCGATGATCACGCTTACAACAGGTTGCGCGGCACTCATGACTGCTCCTTTTTGGCTTCATTCAGGCCGGTCTCGATCAGCTCAAGGTATTGCCGACGGAATACTTCGATATCGTGCTGCTCGACAAGGTATCGATAGGCTCGCTCGCCACAGGCCTTGAGCTCGGAGTCCGAAAGCCCCAGGTAGGTGTCGAGTGCCGTTATCAGGCTCGGCACATCGGCGGGTGTTACCGCCAGGCCTCCGGCCCCCTCAATCAATGGCAACATGGCCGGTACGTCCGAAGCGATCACCGGCAGATGTCCACTCATGCCTTCCAGCAGCGCCAGGCCCAAGCCTTCGGCCAGGGAGGGCATGGTCCAGATATCGAATGCCCTCACGTATTGCAGAGCGTTCTCCTTGAAGCCCAACAGGTGGGCGCGATCCCTCAGCCCCAACTGATCGATCTGCGCCGCCAGCCGGGACTCTTCCCGTCCGGTGCCAATGATCGCCAGTTGGGCCGTAGGGTATTTGTCCTTGAGCGCGGCAAAGGCTTGCAGCAGGTATGTGTGCCCCTTGACCGGAACCAACCGACCCAAGGCACCAATCAGCCTCACCGAAGGGCTGATACCCAACAGTTCACGGGCGCGCTCTCGCGGGTGCTGCAAGGCTTCAGCCTGTTGGATATCAATGGCGTTGGTGATGGCGTAGGTATTGGAATCGGTAAAACCGCAACGACAGTCCAGCAGATACTGCTTGACGGCCGGCGACACGCCGACAAACCGCCAGTGGCGATCCACCAGCCGCTGCGTCTGGCGGCGACGATAAAACCGGTCATATTCCCCGAACCCGTGGGAAATGCCGATGCACAGCGGGATTTTCAGCCATCGATTGAGCTGCAACATCATGTTGACGGGCTTGAAACGATTGCACACGACAACATCGAATTTTTCCCGGCGACAGAACTGGTACAACTGCCACATCGCTCGAAGGCGCATTCCCTTGAGCGCCTTGTCGGAAAACTCGAAATAAACCGAACGGTCTGCCCGACTGACGGCTTCGCCAGGCCCCGGGCGACCACGCAAAAAAGCCGCTGTCACCTCGTAGCGCTCACTGGGCAGGGCCTTGACGATCTGTTCCGCAAGATCGGCGAAATCATGCTGCTTAACGTTGTAATCCGGCTGCAGCTGCAGCACCTTCAACCGCTGACTCATAATTCTCCTTGGTGCAAACCCGCCGCATCAATCATCCAGGCAGGCGATGTCGCCAGCCGTTGTATCCCGGCAGGATCTGGCTCGGGCAGGGCCGACCACTCGTTGCGCTTCCAGCAGACGAAATGAAAATAAGGGAAAAGGCGGTCCCCATCCCGATCATTCGTCAGACGACCATTACGCCAGTACCAGCGAAGGGGGAAATTCTCCGAACCGTCATGCCACTTTATGCAACCACCCGGCGTGCTGAACGCTTCTGTGAACTCACTGCGTCGACGCCATGGATTGAATTTACCCACCAGGGTAAACAGCGGCTCGGGAAAATTCTTGCGCCACAGGAAAATACGGCTGAACGCCCCTTCGTCCAACGCGTGGTGCCGATCATCGGTAAAACGTTCTTTCCAGTGTTTGATCAGCTTGAACACTTCACGCGCACGGGCGCTGTTGCGTATCAAGCACAAATGGCCAGCGACACGTCGCTCATGGGTGGAAAACACGTCATGGCTGGCCAGGCGTTCAGCGGTGAAATACTGCCGAAGATCACCGTACACCAGGTCGATATCGCCAAAAGCCCAAAAGTCATAGCCGTCGAGACGATCGACATGAATGTACCCGAGGGCAGGCTTGATATCACACAGCTTGTAGGGCTGTTTCGGCCTGAATTCGATCTCCAATCGCCGGGAAACCAGCTGGCAATACGCCTCGAACGTGGTGCTTTCGACCGTCACGTTCGGTGGAAGATTTTCCGGAACACCGCAGTCACTGAACAACAGCCAATCAATATCAGCATTACGCCGGCAACTTTCGAGAAACAATGGCATCCAGAACGGCCAGCGTCCGAAATACGGAATGATAAAAAGAATACGCGGGCATGGATTGATCACAGCAAGCTCACATTCACCAAGGACGAAGGACGCTGGAGGTGGTTATGCGTCATTTATGTGTTACCTGTGCTTCGCAGGTGTCAGCAGCCAGAGGAGCTCGTGACGCCTGACCGCTTTGCGGAAAAAATCGTTCTCGCCATAAACAGACCCCACTCTACGGGTCAGGACATACTGTATCCACCGCCTCAACCGGCGCTTCAAAGGCGCAGGCGGTTGCAGGTCATGCATCATTCCCAAGGCCATGGCCTTGTCCCGCTGGGCTGCCAATGACAAAGGCAAGCTCAGGGGTTGCATCAACTGACCTGGATCGAAGACCGGCGGCAATGCCACGCCTTCTCCGGTATTGCCCATGGGCCAACGATCGTTGTCGTGCAAGTGATTGGCGTAGCCCAACAGCGTGGTCGGCTGCCATTCCAGGCCTTCGAGGGCTTGCAGGACGGCATGATGGGCGCAGAGATGGTCGGGGTGCGGATCAAGGGTCGGATGCGGCAACACAATGACCTCCGGGCGCGCCTTGAGCAGCAGTTCGCGCAGGTCCGCCAACAGGTTGTCCCAGGTCGGCGCGCCGTCGGCATCGCCGGGCAGGAGGAACGGGTTCAACTGACGGAACAGCCGGGTATCGCTCAGGTCAGCCTCGCGAGAACCTTGGGGTTGGCTCGGCGCCGCTTGCATGGCGGCCAGTTGCAGGCAGAAGTAACCCAACTGCACACAGTGCGCTTCAGGCACTCCCGCCCAACGCGGTACGGCAATGCTGTCCCAGGCGCGCAAACGGCCCTTGAGCCGCGCAGCTTCAACGCGGTCCAAGCCCATCTGTCGATAATGTTCGGCTTCGATTTCACCGGCGGTCAGCGTGACGATCCAGGCTTCGTCAGCCTGGCTGTACAAGCCGTAGGCGGCCAGCTCCGCATCGTCGGCATGGGGAGCGATGACCATCACCCGCTGGCGCTGCACTTGCGGCGACGTGAAGGACCATAGCGTCGGCTCGCCCAGCAAACGGCAATGGCGCCCGCGCAGGCGCAGCTCACCTCGGGACAACGCCGGGCCCTGCTCGCTGAGATTGAGATAGCGCAGGCCGTTGACCCCGCGCTCGAAAGTTTGCAGGTCCCTTTCACCGCCCAACATTTCGACAACCGGGTCGATGAAGCGCCCCAGCCAGGTGCTCTTGACCCGCAACGCGAGAATCAACGTCGCGCCATCGTCCAGAATCACGCCTTCGTCCAGCCGCAGCCGCCCGGCATTGAGGTGCACCTTGGGTTGCTGGGTGAACGGCGGGAAGCTGTACTGGTAATCATCCCTGGGCGAATAGAACAGATGATCGGCGAACCACGCCTCATGGGCGATCCAGCCCAGCACCGCCAACACCAGGGGCAACCACCAGGCCACTGCCACCCCCAGCAAGACCAGTGCGATGAGGGCGAGCAGCAGCCCCACGCGCTTGTTGCGACGGTGGCGCTTGAGCAACTGTTGCTTGCGACTGATCGGTGGATTCATACGGTAAACACCGGCACGGGGTTGCACCAACGGTCCTTGTACTCCCGGTCCGCCCGACCGAACGAAAAACGTAACGGTTTGCCGGCGGCACGGGCATGTTCCCAGGCGCTCTGGGTGTTGAGGAAGCTCAACACGCTACCGGGGCTGAATTCGCGAGTCTGTGGGTCGACACCACCGTTGATGTACTCGACGCTGATCCACTCGGGCGCTTCGACGCGATACACCAATTGGATGGCAATCGGCGCATCGTTGAGGAAGATCACCGAACCGATCAGCCATTCGCGCAGCAACTCGATCACCTCGCCCATGCGCTCGGCACCGGTGGCCGCAAAGCCCCAGCGACGCAGGAACAGGTCGCAGTAGATCGAAGCCAGCTCGGCACTGGAAAACTCGTCGACCGGCCGCACCACCCCGCCCGCCTCTTCCAGCAAGCGCAGCTCACGGCGCTGGTTGTAGCGAAACTTCTTGGACAGCTCTTCCGGCGTGCGGGCCATGGCCAATTGTTCCTGCTGCAACTTCAAGCCACTGAAACGCCCCTCGTTGAGGGCCGACAGGTAACGTCCACGATGACGCAACGGTGCTTGCGCATCGGGCGCCGCCGGCAGGATCAGCTCGGCATTACCCAGATCGAACAAGCCCTTCTTGCCGCTGCGCTTGAGCACGTCCTTGGACAACGCCAGGTCGCGGCCCCAGGTCGGTATGGCCGCCTTGAGTTCACCGTTCTGCTCGAACGCCAGATAACGCACGGGAATCCCGGCCAGGGCCGCCAGGCGCTCGACCACCAGGGGATGGGTGGCCACACTGCCGCCAAAACGCTGCCAGGCCTGGGCATAAATCGACGCGTCTACGGCTGTCCAGCCGCGCTCACGCCAGCCTTGGAATCGATTGAACATTCAGGCCCTCGGCGCCAGTTCGTTGACTTGGGGCAAACGCCAGAATGCCTCGCGTACGGCGCGATCAGAGAAGCGCTCGCGCAAGCGGTCGAGCATCAGCTCGGCGCATTGGCGACGCTGCAGATCGTCCATGGCCGCCAGGTGTTGCAGCCCCTGAGCCATGTGCTCGGCGTCACCGAGCGGAAACAGGATGCCGACGCCTTCGACCACTTCCTTGGCACCACCGCAAGCAGTAGCCAGCAACGGTACACCGGCGGCCATGGCTTCGAGCAGCACCATGCCAAACGGCTCATGGTCGGAACTCAGGGCGAACACATCGAACGCGCGGAAATAACGACGCGCCTCGGGCACCTGGCCGAGCAACAGCACGCGGTCGGCGATGCCTAGCTTCAGCGCCAACGCCCGCAGCTCCGGCTCCCGACGCCCCTCACCGAGAATCGCCAACTGGCTGTTGGCCGGCAGATATGCCAACGCCGTAGCAAAACCACGCAACAAGGTGGCCTGGTCCTTGTCCGGGTGCAGGCGGCCGACATTGCCGACAATCCAGGCATGTGCGTCCAGCCCCAGGGTGTGCCGCGCCTCCTCCCGAGAAACCAGGCTGGCCTGCGTGACATCGAGGTCGATGCGGTTGTAGAGAGTCTGGATCCGGGCCGCCGGCCATTTCGGCAGGCAGCGGCGCATGTCGTCACGCACCGCATCGGAAACCCCGAGCAGGCTCAGGCGTTTACGAAAAACATGGGCGAACAGCCGGCGGGTACGCCGCTTGTAGTCACCGAAGGCATGATGAACGCCGATCACCGGCAGGCGAGTGCCGAGCAGGGCGATGTAGATCGGCTTGAAGCGATGGGCAATGCAGAAACTGAAATTGCGCGAGGCGGCAATCTTGCGCAGGTCGCTGATGGCGCCCAGCTTCAGGCCACGAATGGCGCTGGAGCGGTACTCCATGAACAGCACCTCGTCCGAGGCACAAGCGGCGGCAACTTGCGCGTCCGCCGCCCCGGTGAGAAACACCGTGGTCACGCGATAGCCAGTGCCCGCGAACAGGCTGGCGTACTGACGGGCGCAGTCCAGGAACGGCCCGTCATAACCGTGGCAGAACTGCAGCACATGTCGCTCAGCCGAGCGTGTCATAAGCGTCCACGCCGTCTTTGACCACCAGGATGTCTTCCATGATCAAGTATTGCAGATCGGAACCGAAGAACATGTTCAGCGCATCGGTCGGCGAGCAGATCATCGGTTCGCCACGACGGTTGAGCGAGGTGTTCAGCGACACGCCGTTGCCGGTCAGCACTTCCAGGGCCTTCATCATGTCGTAGTAGCGCGGGTTGTATTCGCGCTTGAGCACCTGGGCCCGGGAAGTACCGTCTTCATGGACGACTTCCGGCACGCGGGTTTTCCATTCTTCGGCCACTTCGAAGGTGAAGGTCATGAATGGCGCCGGGTGGTCGACCTTGATCATCTGCGGCGCAACGGTGTCGAGCATCGACGGGCAGAAAGGCCTCCAGCGTTCGCGGAACTTGATCTGTTCGTTGATCCGATCTGCCACGCCGCTGGCGCTTGGGCAACCGATGATCGAACGACCGCCCAAGGCTCGCGGGCCAAACTCCATGCGCCCCTGGAACCAGGCCACCGGGTTGCCGTCGACCATGATCTTGGCGATGCGCTCAGGGGTGTTGTCGATCTTGCGCCACGCAGGCTTGCTCGGATGACGGGCGCACGCAGCGATCACGTCTTCGTTGCTGTAGGCCGGGCCGAGGTAGACGTGTTCCATCTTCTCTACTGGCACGCCACGGGCGTGGGACACATAAGCAGCCGCACCCACGGCAGTACCGGCGTCGCCGGAAGCCGGTTGCACGAACAGCTCCTTGACGTCGTCACGGGCGATGATTTTCTGGTTCAACTTGACG
This sequence comes from Pseudomonas sp. H1_F01, assembly GCF_054681425.1. Classification (NCBI taxonomy): domain Bacteria; kingdom Pseudomonadati; phylum Pseudomonadota; class Gammaproteobacteria; order Pseudomonadales; family Pseudomonadaceae; genus Pseudomonas; species Pseudomonas sp. H1_F01. Next base: position 6,222,099 of record NZ_CP162823.1, read on the forward strand.
TTCAACGCACAGCCGCCGGCGAAGGCCAGCTTGCCGGTTTCCTTGAGCACGTCGCCCAGGTAATGATCGATCATTTGCAGCGCGAGCTTCTCGAACAGCGCTTGCATGCTCGCCGCGTAGTGAATGTACGGCTCATCGGCGATGTCGCCTTCACGTTTCGGGCCGAGCCATTCGATCAGCTTCGGCGAGAAGTAGAAGCCCTTGCCCTTCTCTTTATAGCGACGCAGGCCGATCACGTTGGCGTAGTCGGTGTTGATCACCAGTTCGCCATTTTCAAAAGAGGCCAGGCGCGAGAAATCGTACTTGGTGGCATCGCCGTAGGGCGCCATGCCCATGACCTTGAACTCACCATCGAGCATTTCAAAGCCCAGGAACTCGGTGATCGCGCCGTACAGGCCGCCCAGGGAGTCCGGGTCGAAGAACTCCTTGATCTTGTGGATCTTGCCGTTTTCGCCATAACCAAAGAAGGTCGTGGCGTATTCGCCCTTGCCGTCGATGCCCAGGATTGCGGTTTTCTCCTGGAAGCCCGAGCAGTGGTAGGCGCTGGAGGCGTGGGCCAGGTGATGCTCGACCGGCTCGATCTTGATCTTTTTCGGATCGAAGCCCAGTTGCTCCAGGCACCAGACGATCTTGCGGCGATAGCGCTTGTAGCGACGGTTGCCCATCAGGATCGCGTCGAGGGCCCGGTCCGGGGCATACCAGTAGCGCTTGGCGTAGTGCCAGCGCGCCTCGCCGAACAGGCTGATCGGGGCGAAGGGGATCGCCACCACATCGACGTCGGAAGGCTTGATGCCGGCCTGCTCCAGGCAGAACTTCGCCGACTCGTAAGGCATGCGGTTCTTTGCATGTTTATCGCGTACGAAGCGCTCTTCCTCGGCCGCCGCGATCAGCTTGCCGTCAATGTACAGCGCTGCGGAAGGATCATGGCTAAGGGCGCCGGACAGGCCAAGAATCGTCAATGCCACAGGGGTCTAGCCTCTTATGTCTGCATACGGGCGACAAGCGCCTCGAAAAATTGATGTGCCGCGTACCTGGGGCACGGGGCAGCTAAAGGGCGGGATTATAGCTTAAAAGCGCCCTTAAACCTCTAGCAGTGAGTGGGAGCTTGTTGAGCACTGTCGCTCGGGCACTCATTGACGCTCACGGCGCTAAAGATTTTTAACCTTGAACACATCGACCGGTCGTGTTTTGTGGGCACGTAAACGCTTGTACACACTTTCGACAACGAGCGATGCCTGCCCCCATGCAGTATCTGAACATCCGCAAAAGACAAATAAAAGACAGCCTATACGGCCATATGATCCATTCCGACAGCTAGCGCTGGGCACACAAAAAAACAGAGCCCAACGGAATAATCAATAACTCTGTATAACTCAAGCAACTGCTTGTCGCCACTGTCAACTTTGACAGTGGCGAGCCCTTTGAAAACCAATGCAATTGAACGCGATCTTGTATTAGCCACAACAGGTGATGGGGGGGGAGTAATGTCATCACGAGGCGCCGCAGACGGCAGCTCGGCGATTAGTTTTGAAGTGCAAGATCATGGGGACGGAACAGTAAAAATTAAAGCGGGATACTATAATTTGTGGGTGCAACTTACCGCCTATGACGTTAAAAACGCTCAATGGGAACCTAACAGTCCTTACCAAAGATTGACTCAGCGCGACGCAGGGAACGGGTATTATTCTTTTACTGTAGATTTTTTATTTTCATGGAGTAGAAGACTCCTACATTTTTTGAAATACATTGAAGTACCTTGCGACGGTCTTTTTTTGGATGGAATGGGGTGGGGTGGGGTGGGGTGTATATCCGTCTCTTCGGTAACGGCTGCTTACGGCTCCGCTCTTACAGCGGGTCACTTTTGGAAGAGCCGGGAGCCGGACCAGCCAAAAGTAACCAAAAGCGCTTTGCCCCACCACTCGGCGCCTCGCCTAGGCTCGGCATGCCCGCGTTCGGCCATCGCGGTTAACGGGGCGCCGAGATCAACGTCCACCGCGAGGCGGCCTAACGGCCGACCTGGCTCTCCTGGTCGTACACCTGTCAGATCTGAGGGAGCAAAGCTTGCTCGCGAGGCGGCCTGTCAGCCGACCTGGTCCTCCCAGATGAACCCAATCCCAGTGTGGGAGCTTGCTCGCGAAGGCGGCAGTGCATTTCACACCTGAATCCGCCCCCGCTTCTCGACCTGAAGGTCTATGCAGTCCGTGGCGAGGATGCATCGGCGACCTCAAGTGAACAGCTGGGTCTTCACTTGTGGTTCATAGGGTGGACGAGGCGCTATCGACTGTTTTGGGCACCCGCTGATCAATCACCCGATACAGCGCACTGTCCTGTGGCCAATTGCGCATGAACCGCGCGCGATCCCGGGCGTAGGCCTGGGCGAAGCTGGCGTGGGTGCGGTGTTGGCACATCGAGTCGAGGTCGATCAGCGCCCAGCGGTCGTGCTGCCAGAACAGGTTGTGGCCCTTGAAGTCGCCGTGGCTGATACGTTCACGGATGAGGTCGGCGAACAAGCGATCCAGCGCCAGCAATTCCGCCTCGGGGGCGTCACCGTTTTGCACGTAAGGGCCGAAGCGCTCGATGATGTCCGGCCCCGCCAGGTATTCGGTTACCAGGTAAGCGCCGCGGCGCAGCCACAGGAAACGCTTTTCCAGCAGCGCCAGGGGCTTGGGCGTAGCGATGCCGAGAAAGGCCAGGCGATGGCCTTCGCGCCAGGAATGCCAGGCGCGACTCGGGCGCCAGAAGCGCTTGAGCCAATGGGCGAAGTTCTTGATGTTGTAGCGCTTGATCACCAAGGTGCGACCGTTCGCCTCGACTTTGCCAACACTGGCCGCGCCGCCGGTCTTGTACAGGTGGCCCTGGTCGAGCAATGCATCGGCCTGCTCCAGCACCGGTATCATGGCCGCTTCTTCATCACGGCGGATCGCCCGCAGGCCAAAGGCCCCGCGCTGCACGCTGAACAGGCTGCATTCGCGCCCGACTTTCGCGAGGAAATCCTTCAGGCGCCAGGCTTGCACTTTGTCGATCTGTTTTTGCAGCGCTTCCATGGGCAGCGCGTGTTCGGCGTTGCCCAGCAGGTAATGCACCAACAGCTCTTCATTGAACGGCTGGAGGGCTTTGGGAAGCTGGGCGAAAAACACCCCAAGGTTCTCCAATACTTTCTGCCGCGACAGCGGCTGCCCTGGGGTTTCAGCGCGGATGCCGGCGCCGTCGATCAAATAGAGCTTGCCGTCGTGACGCAGCAGATTGTCCAGGTGCAAGTCTTCCTGCCACAGGCCTTTGCTGTGCAATTGCGCGATAGCGCCCAGGGCTTCGGCCAGCACCGCCGTCTGTTCGTCGGCCAGCAATGGCAGGTGTTCGACCTGTTTCCAGGCATCCCCCAGGCTCTCGGCGTCTTCGAGCAATTCGAACAACAACCAGCCGCCTTCACCCTCTTTCAGTCCATCGGCCAGCAACAACGGCGTGGTCAGCCCCTGCTCTGCCAGCAGGCGAACGCCTTGCAGTTCCCGCTGGAAATGCCGGGCGGCCTTGTTGCCCACCAATAATTTGGCCAATACCGGCCGGCCACGCCAGACGCCCGCGCCGACGTAACGCTGCCCCGGCAACACCCGTAACAGCGAAAGCAGTTGCAACTTCGCCGGGCCGGCGGCATCGGCCAGTTCCAGGCTCATGGGCAGGCTGGGGATGCGGCCGGCATTCTTCAATTCGGACAGATGCATCAACGGGCTTCCTTATGGCTGCGCCGAGCGTTCAGACGGGTCATCCAGCGGTCGACCAGCCCACTGTCGAGCGGCTGGTCCAGATAACTGGACAGCAACTGGCGCACATCGGCATCACTCCAGACAGAGGCGCGCCGCAGCAAAGGCTCCAGGTCCTTGACCCGATCACGCAGGCCGAACAATAGCGGCCGGGTCTTTTCCAGGTCGATCAATTGCGCCTGATAGCCGTCGGCGGTGGCTTGCAGGAAGATGTGTTTTGGATAGAAGCAACCGTGCACCTGATGCATGCCGTGCAGGCGCCGCGCCAGCAAACCGCAGGCGTTGAGGATGGTGGTGCGCTGCGCCGCCGTCAGGCTCGACCAACGCTGCACCAGTGAATCCAGGTCATCCCAGCCGTCCAGGGCACGGGTCAGCAGGACCGCCCGCACCTCGCCGTTCACCTTGCGCTGACCATAGAACACCGCTTGCAGGGCCGGAATGCCCAACTGGCGATAGCGGCTGATGTTGCGAAACTCCCGGGAGAAGCTTGGCTCGCCAAACGGGTGGGACAAGGTCCGGGTCAGGTAATTGCTCTGGCGCTTGAGGTAATAACCCTGCCCCTCCAGGTCCAACCGGAACACACTGCTCCAGCCGTCACCCGAGGTGTTGGGTTCGTCCACCGCGTCCAGTTGCCGCGTCCACAAGGCCTCGAAGCTGTCCAGGCCATGACGTTGCAACAACGCCTGGTCTTCAGCGGCCAGAAAATCAGTCATTCACGCCCCTCGAAAAATCTCACCACGTGACGGATGCGTTTCTTGTCGCACGCATCGAGCCGGTCGCGCTGGCGGTATTGCAGGTAGAACCGCAGGCGCTGCGTGGCCGACAAGTGATACTTGGCCACCTTGTCCAGGCATGCCAAATCCTTGGTAATACGGTACTTGAGCCAGAAGCCGCGCCAGAAGTCGCCGTTCGGGCAGTCGATCAGGAACAGCTTCGCCTGGTCATCGACCAGCAGGTTGCGCCATTTCAGATCATTATGGGTGAAGCGCTGCTCGTGCATGGTCCGTGTGTAACCGGCCAGTTGCCGGCTCACCCCTTCGACCCAGGCCCGGTCGGCCAGCCTTGGATCGCGACGGTCGGCCAGGGCCGAAAGGTCTTCGGTATGCGGCAGCTCGCGGGTGATCAGCGCGCCACGGGCATAGGTCGCGCCGCTTCGCTCCAAGCCCCAGCCCACGACTTCGGCGGTGGGAATGCCCCATTTGGCGAAGCGCTTGAGGTTCTGCCATTCGGACTTGACCCGGGGTTTGCCCAGGTAACGCCGCAAGCCTTTGCCGGCCCCGACGTAGCGCTTGACGTAGTAATTCACGCCATTGCGCTGCACCCGGATCACCTCCGACAACGGATCACGGGTCAAACGCTCCCCTTGCAACGCGAACACCGCCTCGAGGCTGCCGAAATCCTGCGCCAGATCGGCGTAGGCCGGTTCCAGTTTCCAGCCTGACATCAGAGCGCGTCCCCGTATCGCTGCTTGCGGGCATACAGCTTGTTGGCCTTGCCTTCGAGCCAGGCCAGCAACGACGCCTCTTCGGCGAGGATCCGGCGCAATGGCTGCTGGAAATAGCCCTTGAGGAAACGCAGCTTGTCGCGGCGGGTCAAGCCGATGTCCAGCGCCGAGAAATACAGCGCCGCCAGGTCCTTGTTGCGCCAGCGAGTGGTAATGGCTGGACGGGTCTGGGCGCGGTGCAGGTCGATCACCGAAAGTTTGAAATCGGCAGGTGTCACCGGCTTGTCGGTGTGCAGCAGGAAGTGGCAGATGTAGCAGTCACGATGGTTGACCCCGGCGCGGTGCATCATGCCGGTCATGCGCGCCACTTCGGCGATCAGGGCACGCTTGAGTGCCGGTTGCGGCGGCTGCTTGACCCAGTCGATGCTGAAGTCTTCGAGGCTGACGGTCGGCGCCAGCTCTTCGGTGACGATGAACGAGTGCTGGTCTGCCGGGTTGCTGCCCTTCTCGCCGTACGCAACAGCGGTCATGGTCGGCACGCCGACTTCCTGCAAACGCTGGATCGCTTTCCATTCCTGACCTGCGCCGAGTACCGGCAGCTTGGCGGTGAACAGGTTCTTGAAGATCTCGCCCCAACCGATGCCGCGATGGATCTTCACGAAAAATCCACGACCGTCCACCTCCGTGCGCAAGGTGCGCCGGGCTTCCAGTTCGCGATAGACCTCGCCCTTGAGCGCCTCGACTTCGGCGAACGCATCGCGCCCGGCCCAAAGGCTCTTGAACGGTTCGGCCAGCATCAACTTCATTGTGCGTGCTCCGCCAAAATCACATCGGCCGCGTGCTGCGGCATGCTGTAGAGGTCGGCCGTCTCGGCGAAGGCCAGACCGTTGCGGCTCCAGGCCGCCCGGGCATCGGCATCGTTCAACATGCGACCCAGGTACTCGGTGAGTTGCGCTTGTTCAAACGGCTCGTCCAGCACCAGGCCACTGTCGGCCTCCGCGATGTAATGAGCGTACCCACACACTGCGCTGACCAGCACCGGCAACCCGGCCACCAGCGCTTCGAGCAGTACGGTGCCGGTGTTCTCGTTGTACGCCGGATGGATCAACAGGTCGGCGCCCAGCAGGAAACGCGGGATGTCACTGCGGCCCTTGAGGAACCGCACGTTGTCACCGAGCCCCAGTGCGGCGCTCTGCAGTTGGAATACCTTGGGGTCGTCCTGGCCGATTACAAACAGCCGAGTGCGTTTTCTCAATTCGGCGGGCAGCGCGGCCAGGGCCTTGAGACTGCGATCCACGCCCTTGGTCTTGAACCCGGAACCGATCTGCACCAGCAGCAGGTCGTCATCGGCCAGCTCGAATTCGGCCCGGAACGCCGTACGGATCTGGTCGGCGTCGGCGGGCCGCCGCCGGTCCTGGGCGATGCCCGGTGGCAGCAGGTGAAAGCGCTCGAGCGGCGTGCCGTAGTGCTTGATGAACAGTGGCTGCTGGACTTCGGAAATCATCAGCACGTCGGTCTTGGCGTCCTTGGCGAACACTGCCCGCTCGTACTCGGCGAAATGCCGGTAGCGGCCCCAGCGCCGGTACAGCGAATTGCGCAGGTTCTGCGCCTTGTCTTCGAAGCAGCCGTCGGCGGCGTAGTACACGTCCAGGCCGGGCATTTTGTTGAAGCCGATCAAACGGTCCACCGGGCGCTTGGCCAGGTCGGCCTCCATCCACGCGCTGAGCTTCTCGTTGCGGCGATGATTGAACAGCGCCTTGACCGGCGCCACCAGCACTTCGAAGCCGGGCGGCACGTCGCCTTCCCAGATCAGCGTGTAGACGCGGATCTGGTGACCGCGTCGCTGGCACTCCAGGGCGATGCGCATGAAGTCACGCTGCAGGCCACCGAAGGGGAAGTACTTATAAAGGACAAAAGCCAATTGCATCAGCGCGGCTCCTCAGCCAATAACGTGCTCAGGTGGCTGGCAACACGCTCGGGGTTCAGACGCGTGAAGCACAGGGGCTGCTCGCGTTTCAGGTCAAACCGCCGGGCATCTTCGGCGGTCGGCGGGTAAGTGCATTGTTTCTGCATGCACGGCGCGCAAGGGAAATCACTGGCAAGGTGAATCTGGCCCTTGCCGTAGGCGCCGGTCAGCACCGGATTGGTCGGGCCGAGCAGCGAAATGGTCGGTACGTCCAGGGCCGCGGCCAGATGACCGAGACCGGTGTCCACCGCCACACAGGCCTGGGCACCGGCAAGCACCTTGCCCATCCCGCCGAGGTTCAGCTTCGGCAGCACCAGGGCGTTGCGCAACCCGTTGGCGATGCGTTCGGCCCGGGCCTTCTCGGCGGGGTTGCCCCACGGCAGTTTTACCACCACGCCGAACTGCCCCATGCGTTCGGTGAGCTGGCGCCAGTAGAGCTCGGGCCAATGCTTGGACTCCCAGGTCGTGCCGTGCAGGAACACCACGTAGGGATAGGGGCGTGGCAATTCCACCAATTGGTCGACGTTGAGGCCATAGCTACCCAGCGTCTGCGGCAAGTCATAGCCCAGCGCCAGGGCAAATAGCTGCCGTACGCGCTCGACCGCATGCTGACCGCGAGCCACCGCCAGGCGCCGGGAATAAAAGCGCGCCGCCAGGGGTTCACGCGCCGAATTTTTATCCAGACCGGCCACCGGGGCCTTGACGTAACGGGTCAGCCAGGCACTTTTCAGCAGGCCTTGGGCGTCGATGACCAGGTCGTACTTTTCGGCGCGCACGCTCTGCTTGAAGCGTCGCCATTCGCCACTCTTGATGGTTTGCCAGAGGTTCTTGCGCCAGCGACGGATCGCTACCGGAATGACTTTGCCCACGGCCGGGTGCCAGGTGGGGATTTCGGCGAAGCCTTCTTCCACCACCCAATCGAACTTGATGCCAGGAATCGCCCGCGCCGCGTCGGTCAGCGCCGGCAAGGTGTGGACCACATCCCCCAGCGAAGAGGTCTTGATCAGCAATACCCGCAAGTTACCGAACCTCCACGGGTGTGCCCTGCAGACGCTCCAGGGCCTCGTTCACCGACGACGGCATGAGCTGGCGCAAGCAATTGTAATGACCGAAGCGACAGGTGCGGTCGAAGCACGGACTGCACTCGATGCCCAGGCGCACGACTTCGACCTTGTCGGCCAGCGGTGGCGTGAAGCCCGGCGAGGTGGAACCGTAGACCGCCACCAATGGGCGGTTCAGGGCCGCGGCCACGTGCATCAGGCCGGAGTCGTTGGAGACCACCGAATCGGCGCAGGACAGCAGGTCGATGGCCTCGGCCAGGGAGGTGTCGCCGCTGAGGTTTACCGACTCTTCCCGAAGGCCCGGGATCAGCCGCGAGCGGATGTCTTCCCCCACCGGGTGATCTTTTTTCGAGCCGAACAGCCAGACCTGCCAGCCTTCGCGAATCTTCGCCTCGGCAACCTGGGCGTAATGCTCGGCCGGCCAGCGCTTGGACTCACCGAACTCGGCGCCCGGACACAGGGCCAATACCGGACGGTCCAGGCTCAGGCCGAACTTGGCCAGCGCTGCTTCGCGGGTGACCGGGTCGATCTGCAGGCTCGGTCGTGGATACGGCTTGGGCAACTCGGTCCCAGGCTCGTAGGCCAGGGCCATGAAGCGCTCGATCATCAGCGGATAACGTTCTTTGTCCAGCGTGCGCACGTCGTTGAGCAGGCCGTAGCGAAACTCGCCACGCCAGCCGGTGCGCTTGGGGATGCCAGCGAAGAACGGCACCAGTGCCGATTTCAACGAATTGGGCAACAGGATCGCCTGGTCGTACTGACCGGCCAGGGATTTGCCAATGCGCCGGCGGGTCGCCAGCTCCAGCACGCCGTGGCCGAGCGGGAAGCTCAAGGCCTTGCGTACCTCGGGCATACGCTCAAGGATCGGCCGGCTCCACTCGGGGGCCAGGACGTCGATTTCGCACTGCGGATGACGCTGCTTCAGACACTGGAACAGTGTCTGCGCCATCACCATGTCACCGACCCAGCTGGGCCCAACGATCAGAATATTCATGTGCTTTCCAAAAACGATACGGGGAGGCCTACGCCTCCCCGCCTCGAGAATCACTGTGGCTTAGGTCGTTGCCTGTTGCCCTAATCTACAACACACCACCCATCTACTGTGGAAGCGGGCTTGCTCGCGAAGAGGCCGGCACATCCAGCATCAATGTTGCCTGACACTCCGCTATCGCGAGCAAGCTCGCTTCCACAAGGGGTCTGTATATGTCTTCAGCACGGTGCAACACCGCAAATCCACTGTGGGAGCGAGCTTGCTCGCGATGAGGCCGGCACACTCAACATCAATGTCGCCTGACACTCCGTCATCGCGAGCAAGCTCGCTCCCACATTTAAATCTTCAGCTCAGCCCCAGCTCCCGCCAGATCCGCAGTACCTGCCGACGCTCATCCACGAACTGGTCGCCTGCGATCACCCCGGCATCTTTCTGCAAGGCCTGGCGGTGGGCGGCGGAGCGGTAGGCTTTGTAGGCTTCGCGCAACAGCGTGGCATCTTCGGCCGGCATCAGCCCGACCTCCTGCAACCCGTCCAGAATGCGGATGTTATCGGTGTAGCGCACCAGCGACGGGTGTTCCTCGGACCACGCCAGGGCCGCGTATTGCACCATAAATTCAATATCGACGATACCTCCGGCATCCTGCTTGAGGTCGAAGGGCGCCGTCGCCTCGAAGGCATTCGGCGCGGTCCCGGCGGCGGTGGCCTTGCTGCCAAGGTTGTCGCGCATCTTGGCACGCATCTCGCTCACCTCCTGACGCAGGGTCGGCAAGTCACGCTTGCGTCCCAACACCAGGGCGCGGACCTTCTCGAACGCCTGGCCCACGTCCTGGCTGCCCACCAACACCCGCGCCCGCACCAACGCCTGATGCTCCCAGGTCCAGGCTTCGTTCTCCTGGTAACGGGCAAACGCCCCGAGTGAACTGACCAGCAACCCCGACGCCCCGGATGGCCGCAGGCGCATATCCACTTCATACAGCTGCCCGGAGTTGGTCTGGGCAGTCAGCAGGTGAATGATCCGCTGGCCGAGCCGGGTGAAGAACTGTGCACCGTCAATGGGTTTCGGGCCGTCGGTTTCCGCCTGAGGATCGCCATCGTGGATGAACACCAGGTCCAGGTCGGAACCATGCCCCAATTCCAGGCCGCCGACTTTCCCATAACCGACAATAATGAAGCCCGGATCGCACAAGCTGCCATCGGTGCGCAATGGCACGCCGTGCTTGGCGGCCGTCTGGCGCCAGGCCAGGGCCAGCACTTGTTCGAGAATCGCCTCGGCCAGCCAGGTCAGGTAATCGCTGACTTTCATCAGCGGCAGGCTGCCGGCGATTTCCGAGGCGGCCACCCGCAGGCGGTGCGCCAGCTTGAAATGCCGCAGCGCCTCCATTTGTTGCTCAAGGTCATCCTCGGGGATGCGCGTCAGGCGCTCTCGCAACTCCGCCGCCAACTCCGGTGCCAAGGGCGGCTTGAACAGCCGGCCCTCATTGAGCAATTCATCGAGCAGCAAGGGGAAACGGGTGATTTGTTCAGCAATCCACGGGCTCGCCGCGCACAACGTCAGCAAACGACGCAGGGCGCCGGGGTTTTCCGTCAACAGCACCAGGTAGGCCGAACGGCGGGCCACCGCCTCCACCAAAGGCAGCACCCGCTCCAGCACCAGGTCCGGATCGGCATGTTCCACGGCCTGGGCCAGCAGACGCGGGATGAAGGCGTCCAGACGCTCGCGCCCCAGGCGCTGCATGGCGCGCAGTTGCGGGCTGCCGCGCAGGGCGGCCAAGGCCTTGAGGGCTTTGGGTGCATCGACGAAGCCGCCCTCTTCCAACTGACGACACGCCGCCTCTTCATCCTGGCTGTCTTCCCACAATGGCAACCATTCGCCACCCACCACCACTTCGCTTTCGCCACCCGCCTCTTCATCAGGGTCGGCGATGACCTGGCCGAAATGCCAGGCCACACGCCCGCGCCAGTACATCAATTGCTCGTGAAAGGCCGACCAGTCGGCAAAACCCAGCATGAACGCAATGCGCGCCTGGTCCTGCGGGTTGTCCGGCAACATCTGGGTCTGGCGGTCGGCAATCGCCTGGATCGCATGTTCGGTATAACGCAGGAATTCATAACCCTGGCGCAGCTCGTCGATCACCTTGGCCGGCAGATAGCCCTGGCCTTCCAGAGTCCCCAGCACCTTGAGCAGCGGACGCTGCTGCAAGCTCAGGTCGCGACCGCCGTGGATCAACTGGAACGCCTGGGCAATGAACTCCACCTCACGAATGCCGCCCGAGCCCAGCTTGATGTTGTCGGCCATGCCCTTGCGCCGCACCTCCTGCTGGATCAGTTGTTTCATGGTGCGCAGCGCTTCGATGGCGGAAAAATCCAGGTAACGGCGATAGACGAACGGGCGCAGCATGTCGAGCAATTGCGCACCCGCCACCTGGTCACCCGCCACCACGCGCGCCTTGATCATGGCGTAGCGTTCCCAGTCGCGGCCCTGGTCCTGGTAATACTGCTCCAGGGCATTGAAGCTCAGCACCAGCGCCCCGGCCGAGCCGTAGGGGCGCAGGCGCATGTCGACGCGGAACACAAAACCGTCGACGGTCATAGGGTCCAGGGCCTTGATCAGGCGCTGGCCGACACGGATGAAAAACTCCTGGTTATCCAGCGGTCGCTTGACGCCAACGGTTTCGCCGCCCTCGGGGTAGGCGAAGATCAGGTCGATGTCCGACGACAGGTTCAGCTCCACGGCACCCAGCTTGCCCATGCCCAGGATGACCATCTGCTGCGGCTCGCCGCTGCGCCGTCCGGTGGGTACGCCGAATTGCTGGCTGAGGCGCCGGTACAACCATTGATACGCCTGGTCGATGCAGGTGTCGGCCATGTCCGAGAGGTCGCGGCAGGTCTGGACCAGGTCGGCCTGGCGGGTCAGGTCGCGCCAGATGATCCGTACCTGCTGGCGGGTGCGCTGGCGGCGCAGGACGCGGCCCAGTTCTTCTTCAGTCTCGGCGGCCTGCACGGCGGCACCGATCTGCGCGCACATTTCTCCGGGCGCCAGGCTGCGGTCCAGTTCGCCGCTGCGCACCAGCTCCAGCAGCATCACCGGGTCACGGAGACTCTGCTCGATGACAAAGTCGCTGGCAGCGGCAATACGGTTGAACGCCTCCCAGCGCTGCGGGGTCCAGGCCGATAGCCCGTGATCGTCGTCGAGCAAGGCGACCACCGCACGGAACGACTGCTCGGCACGACTGACCAATGACTGGAGAATGGCCGGTACCGTTTCCAGTATTGGGGCAAGCGAGGGCAGGCTCATGGTCTATCCTTGATCGGCGCGGGGGAGGCTGGATGTAGTGTTTTTTCGAAAGACACTACCTGATCGACTGTCGAACAAAGATGATAAATAGCTGAAAATCTGATTTTATTGGCAGCCGGCATCAAGTTTTTACCTGTTCGAGTTGGCTAAAGACCAACAGTAACGATTATTCTCACAACGAAACGAGGGGCCATAAGCCGCTCATGTGTAGTTTTACTACTCGTCTATACATTCGAAAGGCTGAAACGGCCGACGATTTGTAGTAAAACTACACGCCGCCGAAACAACCTTCGGCAATCCAAGAATTTATATCGTCTGCCCACAAGGCCAGTCGCAAACTCAGGCAACCGATTCTGGTAGCCTTTCCGCCCTGGAGCAAGCCATGCAAGACCTCGATCCCGTCGAAACCCAGGAATGGCTGGACGCCCTGGAATCGGTTCTCGACAAAGAAGGCGAAGACCGTGCTCATTATCTGATGACCCGTATGGGCGAACTCGCAACCCGCAGCGGTTCGCAACTGCCCTACGCCATCACCACGCCGTACCGCAACACGATCCCCGTTACCCACGAAGCACGCATGCCTGGCGACCTGTTCATGGAACGCCGCATTCGCTCGCTGGTACGCTGGAACGCGTTGGCCATGGTCATGCGTACCAACCTGAAAGATTCTGACCTGGGCGGTCACATCTCCAGCTTCGCCTCCAGCGCGACGCTGTATGACATCGGCTTCAACTACTTCTTCCAGGCCCCGACCGACGAACACGGCGGCGACCTGATCTACTTCCAGGGGCACGCATCGCCAGGCGTCTACGCCCGTGCGTTCATGGAAGGCCGTATTTCCGAAGACCAGATGAACAACTTCCGCCAGGAAGTGGACGGCAACGGCCTGTCTTCGTACCCGCACCCTTGGCTGATGCCGGACTTCTGGCAGTTCCCGACCGTTTCCATGGGCCTGGGCCCGATCCAGGCGATCTACCAGGCACGCTTCATGAAGTACCTGGAAGCCCGTGGCTTCATCCAGCCAGGCAAGCAGAAAGTCTGGTGCTTCATGGGTGACGGCGAGTGCGACGAGCCGGAATCCCTGGGCGCAATCTCCCTGGCCGGCCGCGAGAAGCTGGACAACCTGATCTTTGTCATCAACTGCAACCTGCAGCGCCTCGACGGCCCGGTTCGCGGCAACGCCAAGATCATCCAGGAACTCGAAGGCGTGTTCCGTGGCGCCCAATGGAACGTCAACAAAGTCATCTGGGGCCGCTTCTGGGACCCACTGCTGGCCAAGGACGTCGACGGCATCCTGCAACGCCGCATGGACGAAGTCATCGACGGCGAATACCAGAACTACAAGGCCAAGGACGGCGCGTTCGTCCGCGAGCACTTCTTCAACTCGCCTGAACTCAAGGCCATGGTTGCCGACTTGTCCGACGACGAGATCTGGAAGCTCAACCGTGGCGGCCACGACCCGTACAAGGTCTACGCGGCGTACCACCAGGCGGTCAACCACAAAGAGCAGCCAACCGTTATCCTGGCCAAGACCATCAAGGGTTATGGCACCGGCGCCGGCGAAGCGAAGAACACCGCGCACAACACCAAGAAAGTCGATGTCGACAGCCTGAAGTTGTTCCGCGACCGCTTCGACATTCCGGTCAAGGACAGCGAGCTGGAAAACCTGCCGTTCTTCAAGCCCGAAGAAGGCAGCGCCGAAGCCCGTTACCTGGCCGAGCGCCGTGCCGCACTGGGCGGTTTCGTGCCGCAGCGTCGCGCCAAGAGCTTCAGCGTTCCGACCCCGCCACTGGAAACCCTCAAGGCGATCCTGGACGGCTCGGGCGACCGTGAAATCTCCACCACCATGGCCTTCGTGCGGATCCTCGCGCAACTGGTCAAGGACAAGGAAATTGGCCAGCGCATCGTTCCGATCATCCCGGACGAAGCCCGTACCTTCGGTATGGAAGGCATGTTCCGTCAGTTGGGCATCTACTCGTCCGTCGGCCAGCTCTACGAGCCAGTCGATAAAGACCAGGTGATGTTCTACCGCGAAGACAAGAAGGGCCAGATCCTCGAAGAAGGCATCAACGAAGCGGGCGCCATGAGCTCCTTCATTGCCGCCGGTACTTCGTACTCCAGCCACAACCAGCCGATGCTGCCGTTCTACATCTTCTACTCGATGTTCGGCTTCCAGCGTATCGGCGACCTGGCCTGGGCGGCCGGCGACAGCCGTACCCGTGGCTTCCTGATCGGCGGTACCGCGGGCCGGACCACGCTCAACGGTGAAGGCCTGCAGCACGAAGACGGCCACAGCCACATGCTGGCCGGGACCATCCCGAACTGCCGCACCTATGATCCGACCTACGGCTACGAGCTGGCGGTGATCATCCAGGACGGCATGAAGAAGATGACCGAAGAGCAACAGGACGTCTTCTACTACATCACTGTGATGAACGAATCCTACCAGCAGCCAGCCATGCCGGCCGGTGTCGAGGCAGGCATCGTCAAGGGCATGTACCTGCTCGAGGAAGACACCCGCGAAGCGGCGCACCACGTCCAACTGATGGGCTCGGGCACCATCCTGCGCGAAGTGCGTGAGGCAGCGAAGATCCTGCGTGAAGAGTTCAACGTCGGCGCCGACGTCTGGAGCGTCACCAGCTTCAACGAACTGCGTCGCGACGGCCTGGCCGTAGAGCGCAGCAACCGCCTGCACCCTGGCCAGAAGCCAAAGCTGAGCTACGTCGAAGAATGCCTGAACGGCCGCAAAGGTCCGGTCATCGCGTCCACCGACTACATGAAGCTGTTCGCCGAGCAGATCCGCCAGTGGGTTCCTTCCAAGGAATTCAAAGTGCTGGGCACCGACGGTTTCGGCCGTAGCGACAGCCGCAAGAAGCTGCGTCACTTCTTCGAAGTCGACCGTAAGTTCGTTGTGTTGGCAGCCCTGGAAGCCCTGGCTGACCGTGGCGATATCGAACCTAAAGTGGTGGCCGAAGCCATCGCCAAGTTCGGCATCGATCCGGAAAAACGCAACCCACTGGACTGCTGAGGAGAATTTTCGTGAGCGAACTCATTCGCGTACCTGACATCGGCAGCGGTGAAGGTGAAGTAATTGAACTGTTTGTGAAGGTCGGCGACCGTATCGAAGCCGACCAGAGCATCCTGACGCTTGAATCGGACAAGGCCAGCATGGAAGTGCCTGCGCCGAAGGCCGGTGTCATCAAGAGCCTGAAAGTGAAGCTGGGCGACCGCCTGAAAGAAGGCGACGAACTGCTGGAGCTGGAAGTCGAGGGCGCCGCTGCGGCGCCTGAAGCGCCCGCCCCTGCTGCTGCCCCGGCCGCGGCTGAAAAGCCTGCCGCCGCACCGGCTGCCGAAGCGGCTCCCGCGCCAGCTGCTGCGCCTGCCGCTGCCACGGTCCAGGACATTCATGTCCCGGACATCGGCTCGTCGGGCAAGGCCAAGATCATCGAAGTGCTGGTCAAGGTTGGCGACACCGTCGAAGCCGACCAGTCGCTGATCACCCTGGAATCCGACAAGGCCAGCATGGAAATCCCATCGCCGGCTGCCGGCGTGGTGGAAAGCATCGCGGTCAAGCTGGAAGATGAAGTGGGCACAGGCGATTTCATCCTCAAGCTGAAAGTAGCCGGTGCCGCCGCACCTGCCGCGCCCGCCCAAGCCGCAGCGCCTGCCGCCAAAGCTGAAGCCGCTCCGGCTCCGGCTGCCGCGCCAGCCGCCAAGGCCGAGGCCGAGGCTGCTCCGGTTGCCGCCGCGCCTGCGCCAAGCGGTGCCAAGGTGCACGCCGGCCCTGCGGTGCGTCAGCTGGCCCGTGAATTCGGTGTCGAGCTGTCCGCCGTCGGCCCAAGCGGCCCTCACGGTCGCGTGCTGAAAGAAGACGTGCAAGCCTACGTCAAGGCCATGATGCAGAAGGCCAAGAACGCACCAGCCGAAGGCGCTGCTGGCGGCGCAGGCATTCCGCCGATCCCGGCGGTGGATTTCAGCCGCTTCGGCGAAACCGAAGAAGTGGCCATGACTCGCCTGATGCAGATCGGCGCGTCGAGCCTGCATCGCAGCTGGCTGAACATTCCGCACGTGACTCAGTTCGACCAGGCCGACATCACCGAGCTGGAAGCTTTCCGCGTTGCGCAGAAGGCCGTGGCGGAAAAGGCCGGCGTCAAGCTGACCGTGCTGCCGCTGCTGCTCAAGGCCTGTGCGCACCTGCTCAAGGAACTGCCGGACTTCAACGCCTCCCTGGCCCCGAGTGGCAAGGCTGTGATCCGCAAGAAATACGTGCACATCGGCTTTGCCGTCGACACCCCGGAAGGCCTGCTGGTACCGGTCATCCGCAACGTCGACCAGAAGAGCCTGCTGCAACTGGCTGCCGAAGCCGCTGCCCTGGCCGAAAAAGCCCGGAACAAGAAGCTCACCGCCGACGACATGCAAGGCGCCTGCTTCACCATCTCCAGTCTCGGCCACATTGGCGGCACCGGCTTCACGCCGATCGTCAACGCGCCGGAAGTGGCGATCCTGGGTGTTTCCAAGGCCACCATCCAGCCGGTCTGGGACGGTAAAGCCTTCCAGCCGAAGCTGATGCTGCCACTGTCGCTGTCCTACGATCACCGTGTGATCAACGGCGCCGCCGCTGCACGCTTCACCAAGCGTCTGAGCGACCTGCTGGGCGACATCCGCACCATCCTGCTGTAACACCGAGCGGCCCTCCCTTGCGGAGGGCCATTCGGAGCACTGTTTTTCCGAGCGCCACGCTCGTACCTCAACCCCGTCCGTTTGGCGGGGCTTTTTTTGCCTGGAATTCAGGCCAGGTGCATGGATGTTGGCTGTGCCGGCCCCATCGCGAGCAGGCTCGCTCCCACAATAGATTTTTGGCGCTGCACAGCACTTTAAACTGGCATCTCTCCCCCTGTGGGAGCCTGCTCGCGATGGCGGTCTGTCAGGCAACCCCGGCATTTTCCTACCCCGCAAGTTTTAAATGACTACACCCCCTGTTAGTCATTACCCACAACCTGCGCCCCCTTCCCTATCGATATTTATGGCGCGCCGGGCTTTAGCATCAAGACCGCCAAGGCAACTTGATGCTTGCCCCCACTACTAAAACTTCGAATGGATTCGAATATGTTCAAACCTACCGTTGGCCCCATCGTCGGCCACACGACAACGGACCACGCGCGGATATTCCTGCGCGGCGATCGCGGCAACAACCGGGTATTCGCCGGTATTCGCCACCGGCGCCAAGGCGATACACGCTGGTCGAAAGGGCATTTTGTCCATTTGAAGGCCTACCGCGACATGTCCGATGTCATCGTGTTGAAAGGCCTTCAACCCGATACCGCCTACGAGTACCAGGCCGGCTGGTTCAGCCCCTTGAGCCCGACCCATACCGTGGAAACCGTCCAGGAACTGCCGCTGCAATGGCCCGGGAACACCTACTGCTTACGCACGCCGGCCAGCAAAACCGACGCACCACGCGCTTATATCGTGGGCTCTTGCCGCTACTTGCGAATCGCCGCCGGCACCCCGTTGCTACCGGGGCTTGGGGACCGCACCTTTGCCGGCATCAACCGCATCGTGGCGCAGGCCGACCCACCGATCAGCGCGATATTGATGACCGGCGACCAGGTTTATCTGGATGACCTGAATGTCATCGGACCGGACCAAACCTATCAGAACATCCTTTTCAGATACCGATCGGTATTTAGCCAGCCACATATCCGGAAACTGATGTCTGGCGTCCCGACCTACATGATCCTTGACGACCATGAGATCGAAGACAACTGGCCCGCCAGGAAAACCGCTAACGACGATGTTCTATACGCCAATGCCATGGGCGCTTATGGGCTTTATCAGGCCAGCCATGGGCCCGCCCACGAACTGTCGAGCGACGGGACATTGAACAAGTCGTTAACCCGCTACTGGTACACCTTCACCCACGGCGATATCCAATGGTTCGTCACCGACAGCCGGACGCAACGCAACCTGTCGGCGAATGACCGGCGCATCCTCGACGAGGAGCAGGAACAGTCCCTGCTCCAATGGCTCATCGACAGCCCCGCCCGGGTCAAACTCGTCGTGACCAGCGTCATGTTCTTCCCTGACAGCAAGCACGATGACGGTGACGCCTGGCAGGCCTTCCCGGAACAACGCCTGCGCCTGCTGGAAACCATACGTCGCCATCGGATCAAAAACGTGGTTTTCGTCTCGGGCGATGTCCACGGCTCCATGACCAGCCGCCTGCGTCACAGCGAGGATCCTGATTTCGAGGTCAACACCGTGGTTTCCTCGCCGTTCTACAACAGTAAATTGCTGCCTTTTGCGAAAGCCTCGGATTTTATTTTCCACAGGCCCATGGCCCGTACCCAAAGCGGTGAGTACCGCTATGAACTGACCAGCAAAGTGGTGAGCCAGGACAACTTCGCCCATCTGCAGGTCACGGCCCAGAGCCTTCAAGTCACCTTCCACGACCGGGACGGCAACCCTTTGCAGACCGTCGATATCCCACTGCAATGATCTTCCACGCCCTCTGATCGGTCGGCGACTGGAGAAATCCTCTCGTCGGCCGATAAAAGGTTTATAGCACTTGGCCTTCATGTCTCTTGTCAGCCAGTGCCGCAATGATGCAACCTTGCGCCAATCCGTAATAACGAGGGCGTCAGCCCGGCGCGATCAGCATTTTCGAAGCGAGTTTCCCCATGAAAAGCCAACCCGATGCCGCCAGCCGTATGGCGGCCGAGGTAGTGACGCAGTTACCGGTGCCCTCGCGGCTCGGTATGCTGCGTTTCGAACGGCTGAATGAAGCAAGCTGGGCGCTGTTGTTCCTCGATCCCAACTGCGAGCGATACTTCGGCCTGCCGGCGGTAGAGCTGTGCTCGCTGGTCAGTTCGCCCTACGCCAGCTTGATGGAACCCGAAGCACGCTATCAGTTGCACGACGCCATCCAGCAACAATTGGCCCAGGCCGCGCATTACCAGATTCGCTACACGCTCCACACCGCCAAGGGCCCGATGAACGTGCTGGAGACGGGTGAAGCCTATAAGCAACACAATCGTCATCTGTTGCGCGGCTACCTGCTGGCGGTGGACAATTTGTTGCAGGGCGAACCCTCTATGCCGGCCCTGGACCTGGAAACCCAGAATTCACGCCTGCAGATCGCCCTGGAACTGAACCAGCGCGCCCAGCAAGAGCAGCTCCAGCACCTGGACCGGGTACGCGCCCAACAGGACCTGATCCTGCTGCTGACCCGTCAGCGCTACAGCGCCAACAACTCCCTGCTCGAAGCCGCCGAACTCATCACCCGCAGCGCCTGCGACATTTACCAGATCGACTGCGCCAGCCTCTGGAACCTGGACGATGGCAAACTGGTACCGATTTCCGCCTACAACCGCGCGTCCCAGGCGTATTTCCTGCCTGCGGTGATCGATGCCAACGACTTTCCCGACTACATGGAGGCGCTGCAGACCTGCCGCGCCATTGACGCCCACAATGCGATGCGCGACCCGCGCACCCGGGAAATGGCCGAGAGCCTGCGCGCCCGTGACGTCAATGCCATTCTCGACGCCAGCGTGCGTATCGACGGCCAGGTGGTGGGCGTGCTGTGCCTGGAGCAAGTGGGCGTCACCCGCGCCTGGCAGTCGGATGAAATCGCTTTTGCCGGCGAGCTGGCGGACCAGTTCGCCCAGGTCATCAACAACCACAACCGACGCACCGCCACCAGCGCCCTGCACTTGTTCCAGCGCGCCGTGGAACAGAGCGCCAACGCGTTCCTGCTGGTCAATTGCGACGGTGTGGTGGAGTACGTCAACCCGAGCTTCACCGCGATCACCCAGTACACCACCGAGGAAGTCCACGGCCAGCGCCTCTCCGAACTGCCAGCCCTGGAGAATCTCAGCGAGCTGCTGTTCGACGCACCCTCGGCGCTGGCCCAGAGCAACAGTTGGCAGGGTGAGTTCAAGAGTCGGCGCAAGAACCTGGAGCCCTACTGGGGCCAGTTGTCGATTTCCAAGGTCTACGGCGATAACCGCGAGCTGACCCACTACATCGGCATCTACGAAGACATTACCCAGACCAAGCTGGCCCAGCAGCGCATCGAGCGCCTGGCGTACACCGACAACCTGACCAACCTGGGCAACCGTCCGGCGTTCATTCGCAACCTCGATGAACGCTTCGCCCGGGACAGTGATTCGCCCATCAGCCTGCTGCTGGTGGACATCGACAACTTCAAGCGCATCAACGACAGCCTCGGCCACCAGACCGGTGACAAACTGCTGATCAGCCTGGCCCGGCGCCTGCGCAACAGCTTGAGCCCCAGCGGCAGCCTGGCGCGATTCGCCAGTAACGAATTCGCGGTCCTGCTGGACGACACGAGCCTGGAAGCCGGGCAGCAGATCGCCAGTCAGTTGCTGATGACCCTCGACAAGCCGATGTTCGTCGATAACCAGTTGATCAGCGTGACCGGCTCCGTCGGCCTGGCCTGCGCGCCGCTGCACGGCCGCGATCCGCAGACCCTGATGCGCAACGCCGGCCTCGCCCTGCACAAGGCCAAGGCCAACGGCAAGCACCAGGTCCAGGTGTTCACCGAAGCACTGAATGCCGAGGCCAGCTACAAGCTGTTCGTGGAAAACAACCTGCGCCGCGCCTTGACCCAGAACGAACTGGACGTGTTCTACCAGCCCAAGTTGTGCCTGCGCAGCGGTCGCCTGCTGGGCATGGAGGCGTTGCTGCGCTGGAACCATCCGGAAAAGGGCATGATCCGCCCGGACCAGTTCATCAGCGTGGCCGAAGAAACCGGCCTGATCATTCCCATCGGCAAATGGATCGCCCGCCAGGCTTGCCGCATGAGCAAACAGCTGACCGCAGCCGGCCTGGGTAACCTGCAAGTGGCGATCAATCTGTCACCCAAGCAGTTTTCCGACCCGGACCTGGTCGCCTCCATCGCCAGCATCCTCAAGGAAGAACAACTGCCGGCCCGGCTGCTGGAACTGGAGCTGACCGAAGGCCTGTTGCTGGAAGCCACCGAAGACACCCACTTGCAGCTCGACCAGCTCAAGCGCTTGGGGTTGACCCTGGCCATGGACGACTTCGGCACCGGTTATTCGTCGCTCAGTTACCTGAAGAAATTCCCGATCGACATCATCAAGATCGATCGCAGCTTCATCCACGAAATCCCGGACAACCAGGACGACATGGAAATCACCTCGGCGGTGATCGCCATGGCCCACAACCTGAAACTCAAGGTCGTGGCCGAAGGCATCGAAACCGCCCAGCAACTGGCGTTTCTGCGACGCCACCGCTGTGATGTCGGCCAGGGCTACCTGTTCGACCGGCCGATCCCCGGCGCCGAGCTGATCGAAAAGCTCAAGCGCTACCCCCGCGGGCCGCTCGTCTGACGGCCGTAGCCCCCCCTACGTCTATCCCCTCGCCACGGTTGTCGCTTTCTTAACGAATCGGCATTGGGCACACTGACGGTCTATTTCGCTCAACTCAATCTGACTGAGAGGACTGATAAATGGTCTTGCGCTCGGAAATCCTGGTGAACAAAAACGTGCTCCCTACTCAAGAACAAGCCCTGCCTGGCCGTGAAACCCCAATGACCGTGCCGGAAAAACACTTCGTCCACGACGCGCCGCTGCTGGGCCCGTTTGCCATGGACGTGGATTTCGCGATCTTCGGCCTCGGCTGCTTCTGGGGTGCAGAGCGCAAGTTCTGGCAGCACGAAGGCGTGGTCAGTACAGCGGTGGGTTACGCCGGTGGCTTCACGCCGAACCCGACGTATGAAGAAGTCTGTTCGGGGCTGACCGGCCACAGTGAAGTGGTACTGGTGGTCTATGAACCGGCAAAAGTCAGCTACGAGCAGCTTCTGAAAATGTTCTGGGAACTGCACAACCCGACCCAGGGCATGCGCCAGGGGAATGACATTGGCACCCAGTACCGTTCGGTGATCTATGCCACCAACCCGGCTCAACTGGCGGCGGCCAAACACAGCGAGCAAGTATTCCAGGCCGAGTTGACCAAGGCAGGCAAAGGCACCATCACGACCGAAATCGAAGAAGCACCGACGTTTTACTTCGCCGAGGCCTACCACCAGCAGTACCTGGCGAAAAACCCTGAAGGCTATTGCGGGATTGGCGGTACGGGCGTGACCTGCCCGATCTGACCTTTACACCCCAGACCCAGTGTGGGAGCTGAGCTTGTGGGAGCAAGGCTTGCCCGCGATGCAAACACCTCGGTGCATCTGATAGACCAAGGCGATGCCATCGCGAGCAAGCTCAGCTCCCACAGGGATTTTTGTCAGTTGCAGCTCTGTGAATACCCCACAACCCATGTGGGAGCTGAGCTTGTGGGAGCAAGGCTTGCCCGCGATGCAAACACCTCGGTGCATCTGATAGACCAAGGCGATGCCATCGCGAGCAAGCTCAGCTCCCACAGGGATTTTTGTCAGTTGCAGCTCTGTGAACACCCCACAACCCATGTGGGAGCTGAGCTTGTGGGAGCAAGGCTTGCCCGCGATGCAAACACCTCGGTGCATCTGATAGACCAAGGCGATGCCATCGCGAGCAAGCTCAGCTCCCACAGGGATTTTTGTCAGTTGCAGCTCTGTGAACACCCCACAACCCATGTGGGAGCTGAGCTTGTGGGAGCAAGGCTTGCCCGCGATGCAAACCCTCGGTGCACCCGATAGACCAAGGCGATGCCATCGCGAGCAAGATCAGCTCCCACAGGGATTTTTGTCAGTTGCAGCTCTGTGAACACCCCACAACCCATGTGGGAGCTGAGCTTGTGGGAGCAAGGCTTGCCCGCGATGCAAACCCTCGGTGCATCCGATAGACCAAGGCGATGCCATCGCGAGCAAGCTCAGCTCCCACAGGGATTTTTGTCAGTTGCAGCTCTGTGAACACCCCACAACCCATGTGGGAGCTGAGCTTGTGGGAGCAAGGCTTGCCCGCGATGCAAACCCTCGGTGCATCCGATAGACCAAGGCGATGCCATCGCGAGCAAGCTCAGCTCCCACAGGGATTTTTGTCAGTTGCAGCTCTGTGAACACCCCACAACCCATGTGGGAGCGAGCTTGCTCGCGATGGCGCCTTTCCAGGCGCCATCGATGCATCAGCTCTCAGCGATCAACCAATCCATCTGCCACCCACCCTGGGTCTGCCCCAGCTTTTTCGACAGCCACGGCAGCAGTTCACGCAACTCTTCCTCCAGCCCCCACGGCGGGTTGGCAATCGCCAGGCCGGAACCGTTCAGGCTGTTGGGCGTCGCCAATGGGTGCACCAACAGTTCCACCCGCAACAGCTTTGGCGCGCCCGTGCCGGCCAGGTCCTGGTAGAAGCGGCGCAACATCCGCTGGTCCTTCACCGGGTACCAGATCGCCGCCACCGTCTGGCGCATCCGGCCAATGGCCTCCTTGAGGGAGGCGGCGCAGCGCTGCATCTCGTCCAGCTGTTCGAAAGGCGGATCGATCAGCATCAGGGCACGCTTCTCTGCCACCGGCAGCAGCGCCCGCGGCACATGCCAGCCCTCACCCAGGTGGACCGCCACGCGACGGTCGCCTTTCATGTTGTCCTTGAGCAACACGCCGTCTTCAGGGTGTTTCTCATTGAGCAGCACACGGTCCTGCGAACGGGTCAGGCGCCGCGCCAACTCCGGCGAGCCCGGGTAGTAGCGCAACTGCCCGTCCGGGTTCATCTCGTGCAGCACCTTCATGTAATCGGCGGTCAGCGGCGGCAGATCGCTCTCGCCCCACAACCGCGCAATGCCTTCCAGGTACTCACCGGTACGGTTGGCCTGGTCACCCTGCAAGTCGTACAACCCTATACCCGCATGGGTATCGAGGTAGGCGAAGGGCTGCTCCTTGCGCGACATCAAGGCGATGAGGCGGGTCAAGGTCAGGTGTTTGAACACATCGGCGTGATTGCCGGCGTGGAAGGCGTGGCGATAATTCATGGCGGCTCCTGCGAAGGGCGACGAGTTTACCTTGAAGCGCGTCGGACGTCAGGGGTTCGCAGCCCAGCGGACAGGCCACCATCAGCCCAGCTCTCGCAGCAAATACGCCTGCAATGGCACCATTTTCGCCTCAACCGCCGCCGATCGCTCAAGAAAGTGGGCAACTTTGCAGTGCAGGACGCTGCCGTCGACCCGCTCGAACACATGCGGATGCTCTTCACCCAGCCAAGTGAGCACGTTGTCCAGCAGACAGTCCGTCGGGCCCTCGGCCATTGCGTCCAACAGCGCGACGGGCACTTGCCACCAGGGAAAAGCCTGGGCCTGCCGCTGGACATTTCCCACGACCTCAAGGGATTGCCCGTTGATCAGGCAGCGCTTGATGACCGGCAAGAGTTGCCCGGCCTCCACCGCCGTCGATTGCAGGATAGGCCGCATGAAGCGCCCATCCCAAAAACGCAGGAAGACCGGCTTGCCATCGGGCAACAGCACCTGTGTGAGCCCTCGCAAGTGTTCCGCAAGGGTTTCCTGGCTCACACACGAAACCGCCAGCCAGCCCCAATCGAGGGCGTCGGTGGCGGCGATCCAATCAAGCAATTCACTGTCTGCGCTGACCAGCCCTACATAGGGCATGACCGCTTCCCACTCGGCGTACGGTGTATCGGCCCAGATCGGGCTGGCTGTCGAGTTCATCGAGCGCCTCCAGGCCGACAACGCCCCGGCGCTACTGGCATTGCTGAAAATGGCGAAAAGTTGCTCGGAGGCCCGCAAGGGGTAGTCCTCAAGCCAGGCGCGAGGAGATTGATCGCTGTTCATGCACGCCCCCGGAGATCGACAGGTTTGCGAAAGGCCAGCGGCGCTGCGCAGGCGCCGCTTCTGCAACGCTCACACTCCTCGCAGAACGGCGCCGAACCTTGGAAACTGAGAATCTGCGCAAGGGAAAGCGCAGGTGCCGTCGCAGCGACCAGCTTCTCGGCGCCGCCTGGAGAGCCGGACGCCGCGCTCATGACCGCCATCGGCGCCCCACCGACCTCGATGGGTACACTGCTGAAAATCCCGCCAGCGCCGATGTTGATCCAATGTCCGCCGGCCTGAAGGGTCACGCTCGCGCCCCCGTCCAAGACCACTTGCTGGCCGGCGCTGACATGAAACTGCTGGCTGGCACTCAGGACCTGGCTGGTGACACGAATATGCCGCTCGCCGCTCACCAGCAGATGATCGTCCTGCCGCACTTCTGCCCGGCGTTGACCGTGGGTAAGGCGCTGCTCATCGGCCTTGAGCTCGTGCCGTGCCGTACCGGTGACAACGATGCTGCGCTCGTGATCGACCTGCACCCGCTGGTCATGCAGCACATGTTGGGTCCAGTTGCGCTGGGCCCGCAGGTAGATCTCCTCGGCGCCCTTGCGATCCTCGATGCGCAATTCGTTGTAGCCTCCCCCGCCCGGGCTGCTCAGGCTGCGCAACACGCTGCGGGTCTTGTCCGCAGGCAGGTCCAGCGGCACCGGGTTGGCGCCGTTGGGCAGGCATCCGACGACCATCGGCTTGTCCACGTCGCCATCGATGAACCCCACCAGGACTTCCATCCCGACCCGGGGGATCATCACGGCGCCATAGCGATCGTGAGCCCAACCGGAGGCCACGCGCAGCCAGCAACTGGAATGCTCGTCGCATTGACCGTCGCGATCCCAGACCAGTTGCACCTTGACCCGTCCGAATTCATCGCAATGGATCTCGCTGTCCACCGGCCCGGTCACCACCGCCGACTGATAACCATGGGCACGGGGCTTTTCGTGATGCAGGGGTGGCCGAAAGAACACGTCCCATGGCGTGGCGAGAAAGGTGTTTTTGTAGCCCTGGAATTCATCCGGGCCGGCGCCGGCCGTTTCTTCCAGCACCTGCGGTTGGCGGCCATGATGGTCGATCTGCGTCAGGAGCCAGAGATCATTCCACGGTTCCCGCGGATGTTCCTTGATCCGCATGAAGTGTCCGCTGACGAAGGCGCTTTCATCGCTGCCGCCTTCTGCCACGCAGTGGTCGGCGCCGTGGCGCTCAAGGGCGCGTCGGGTCAGATGCTTGCCGTCGTCACGGGCGCAGAAACCGCCGGGATAGTGATAGTCCTCGAGCACAGGGCGCTGTCGATTGTCGAGGTGGGTTTGCAGTAACAAACCGGGCCTGCGGAAGTCGTAATCGCGCAACGTCACGGCAGTGGTACGGGTCTGGAGCCGCACCGCCAGGCGCTTGATGGCCGGCTCGTCGACGGCCATGCCGCTGTCCGGCAGGTATAGCGTCGACTCAGGCAGGCGCGGAAACACCGTCTGGTCGTCACCGAACACCAGCAGATGACCGTCAGGGCGATGCCTGAAGTGATAATGGATGCCGACTTCGGCGCAGATCCGCTCGATGAAGGCCAGGTCGCTTTCGCCATACTGCACGCAATACTCGCGCTCGGGGTATTGCCCGCCAAGCGTGAACTGGCAGGCATCCGCCAGGATCCCGTGCTCCTTCAACACCTGGGCGACGATATCGGGCACGCTCAGGTGCTGGAAAATCCGCTGGTTGATGCGATGGCGCAAGTAGGCCAGGCGAGGCACCAGGCTGATCTGATAACGGGTCAGGCGTTTGCCCGAATCCCCCTGGGCCACGCTATAGACCTGACCGTGTACGCCACTGCCCCAATCATCGAACCCCAGAAATGCCTGGCGATGCAGGAGCTCTTCCAGCGCCAGGTCAGACCGCTCGCTGATCAGTTCCAGATCAAAGCGATAGGGCTGGCTGATGGCTTCCTTACCCTTGAACTCGAGCACCTTGAGTTCATTCGGCCCGCTGTCGAGCGTCAGCGTGAAACGCGGTTGGTTGGCAGGCGGGAACATCCGATGTGCCTCTGCGAAATGGAAGCGGGCGATTCTGCACGAGCGATAGGGGGAGTGGATTGGAGGTCAGGAAAAACAGATTTGCCTTACAGCCGATGAGCCAAAAGCGGCAAGATGCGATGCATTTTCCGATAGACACGCGTGGCATCGTAGCCAACCGCAACCGTCCCACGAATGAATCAGCCGTTTCTTGCAACACGACGGATCTCGGCGCCGTGACAGCCGTGATAACGTGCGCTGGTCGCAAAAAAAGCAAAGGACGCACGAGATGACGACACGTTACGCAAAGATCGCAATGACCCTGGCGCTCGCCGCATTCGCCTTCCTGACCGTGTTCAATAACATCACGGACTACAGCTCCAACTTCAATTTCGTCCATCACGTACTGAGTATGGATACCACCTTTCCCGACAATGCCGCCCGGTATCGGGCTATCAATCAACCGTGGATGTGGCACGGGGCCTATTGGCTGATTATTCTCGGCGAAGCGATGACGGCAGGGTTGCTGGGCTACGGCGCACTGGAGCTGTGGCTGGCACGCCAGGCCGAGGCCGCGGTTTTCGCCCGCGCCAAGCGCTGGGCCGTTGCCGGTCTGACGGTGGGCTTCTTCGTCTGGTTCTTTGGTTTCATGGTCGTCGGTGGCGAGTGGTTCCTGATGTGGCAATCAGAAATCTGGAATGGCCAGGACGCTGCATTCAGGTTCTATATGGCGATCCTGGGCGTGTTGATCTTTCTCAACCAGCCTGACGCCAACCCGGACTGAGCCCATGAAAAAAACGGCCCGCCTCCATTGGAGACGGGCCGTTTTTATGCAAGTCGCCCTGCGAGCCATCAAGGCCTCGCCGAAGGCCTTACTGGTTCAGGCGAAAATCTTTTTCCGCCGCGTCGAAGCGCTGCAGCATACCCGCGGTAGGCGAGCCCATCTTGCTGACAATGTAGATGGCCAGGCTGGCGAAGATGAAGCCCGGGATGATTTCGTACAGGCCCAGCAAGGCGAAATGCTTCCAGACAATCACGGTGATTGCACCCACCAGGATGCCGGCGAGCGCGCCATTGCGGGTCATGTTCTTCCAGATCACGGAGATCAGGACAACCGGGCCGAAGGCGGCACCGAAACCGGCCCAGGCGTAGCTCACCAGGCCCAGTACACGGTTTTCCGGGTTGGCGGCCAGGGCGATGGCGATCAACGCCACCAACAGCACCATGGCGCGGCCGACCCAGACGAGTTCCAACTGGGAAGCGCCCTTGCGCAGGAAAGTCTTGTAGAAGTCTTCGGTCAGGGCGCTGGAGCACACCAGCAACTGGCAGCTCAGGGTACTCATGACCGCCGCCAGGATCGCCGACAGCAACACACCGGCAACCCATGGGTTGAACAGGATCTTCGCCAGCTCGATGAACACGCGCTCAGGGTTTTCGGTCACCGGACCGGCCACGTCTGGGTGTGCCGAGAAGTAAGCGATACCGAAGAAGCCGACAGCCACGGTGCCGCCCAGGCAGAGGATCATCCAGGTCATGGAAATGCGCCGGGCATTGGCGATCGACTTGACCGAATCCGCCGCCATGAAGCGCGCCAGGATGTGCGGTTGGCCGAAGTAACCCAGGCCCCAGCCCATCAGCGAGATCACGCCGATGAAGGTGGTGTTTTTCAGCATATCGAACGAAGTAGGATCTTTTGCTTCAATGGCCAGGAACGTGGTGTCCACACCACCGGTAGCCAGCAGCACAATGATCGGCGTGAGGATCAACGCAAAGATCATCAGGGTGGCTTGTACGGTGTCGGTCCAGCTCACGGCCAGGAAACCACCGACGAAGGTGTAGGCGATGGTCGCTGCAGCACCGGCCCACAGCGCGGTCTCATAGGACATGCCGAAGGTGCTTTCGAACAGACGGGCGCCGGCCACGATGCCGGAAGCACAGTAGATGGTGAAGAACACCAGGATCACCACCGCAGAGATGATCCGCAGCACGCCGCTCTTGTCTTCGAAACGGCTGGAGAAGTAGTCCGGCAGCGTCAGTGCGTCACCGTTGTGCTCGGTCTGTACCCGCAGGCGACCAGCCACGAACAACCAGTTCAGGTAGGCACCGGCGATCAGGCCGATGGCGATCCAGCTTTCCGACAGGCCGGACATGTAGATTGCACCGGGCAAACCCATCAACAACCAGCCGCTCATGTCGGAAGCACCGGCAGACAGTGCCGTCACGACGCTGCCCAGGCTACGACCGCCCAGGATGTAATCGGAAAGGTTGTTGGTGGAGCGGTAAGCCATCAGACCGATCAGGACCATGGCTGCGATGTAGATCACGAAAGTGATCAAGGTGGGATTACTTACACTCATGAGTTACGCCCTGGCTTTGTTTTTATGTAGCGGTGGCAGTTTAAAGCGTCGACAACACAGACGTTGTAGCGACGATTTGCAGTCCCGCGAATTTATGACTGATGTTTCCCCAGGAAAGCCATCAGCCGATGCCCCTCGGTTTTTAACCGGTTGCACCTTGGCCGCGAATGCTATTCAACAAATCAAATAAGGTGCAACCAGTTTCGCTCGAATAAGTTGCACCTGATCGGTTTTATCGCAAAATCTGTGTTTTTTGCTCCCTTTTAGTGCAGCTCCCAGCGCTCAGCTAGAAGCCAAAGCACTAAGCCGGTGCAGGATTCACGGGGCAACATTCGCTTCCGGATGAGCTGCCTGTCATTTCGAGAAAAAAAGGGTTGCACCCGGTTGCACCTCAATCATCCCGCAGCTAATCTTGCCGCCAGCTGATGCCACGCGATACGTGGTAAACATGAGGATAAAAATATGGCTACCACCACCCTTGGGGTCAAACTCGATGACCCGACCCGCGAACGCCTCAAGGCGGCCGCAACCTCGATTGATCGCACGCCGCACTGGCTGATCAAGCAGGCAATTTTCAATTACCTGGAAAAACTCGAGGGTGGTGCAACCCTGACCGAGCTGAACGGTTCACCTCGCACCGACAGCGATGATGCCGGCGATGTACAGGTCGACCATGCTCACCAGTGCTTCCTCGAATTTGCCGAGAGCATCCTGCCGCAATCGGTCCTGCGCGCCTCCATCACGGCCGCCTACCGTCGCCCGGAACCCGAAGTGGTGCCGATGCTGATCGAGCAGGCCCGCCTGCCGGCGCAAATGGCCGAAGCCACCAATAAGCTGGCTGCTTCGATTGCGGAAAAACTGCGTAATCAGAAAAGTGCCGGCGGCCGTGCCGGTATCGTTCAGGGTTTGCTGCAGGAATTTTCCCTGTCGTCCCAGGAAGGTGTAGCACTGATGTGCCTGGCTGAGGCACTGCTGCGCATCCCGGACAAAGGCACCCGTGACGCGCTGATCCGCGACAAGATCAGCACCGGCAACTGGCAGCCACACTTGGGCAACAGCCCGTCGCTGTTCGTCAACGCCGCCACTTGGGGCCTGCTGCTGACCGGCAAACTGGTCGCCACCCATAACGAAGCGGGCCTGACCTCCTCCCTGAGCCGCATCATCGGCAAGAGCGGCGAGCCGATGATCCGCAAGGGCGTCGACATGGCCATGCGTCTGATGGGCGAGCAGTTCGTCACCGGCGAAACCATCGCCGAGGCCCTGGCCAACGCGAGCAAGTTCGAAGCCAAAGGCTTCCGCTATTCCTACGACATGCTGGGTGAAGCCGCACTCACCGAACATGATGCGCAGAAGTACCTGGCCTCGTACGAACAAGCCATCCATTCGATCGGCAAAGCGTCCCATGGTCGCGGGATTTATGAAGGCCCGGGCATTTCCATCAAGCTGTCCGCCCTGCACCCACGTTACAGCCGTGCCCAGTACGAGCGCGTCATGGACGAGCTGTACCCGCGCCTGCTGTCGCTGACCCTGCTGGCCAAGCAATACGACATCGGCCTGAACATCGACGCCGAAGAAGCCGACCGCCTTGAGCTGTCGCTGGATCTGCTGGAGCGTCTGTGCTTCGAGCCGCAACTGACCGGCTGGAACGGCATCGGTTTCGTGATCCAGGCCTACCAGAAGCGTTGCCCATACGTGATCGACTACGTCATCGACCTGGCCCGCCGTAGCCGCCACCGGTTGATGATTCGCCTGGTAAAAGGCGCGTACTGGGACAGCGAGATCAAGCGCGCCCAGGTCGAAGGCCTGGAAGGCTATCCGGTCTATACCCGCAAGGTGTACACCGACGTGTCCTACATCGCTTGCGCCCGCAAGTTGCTGTCGGTGCCGGAAGTCATCTACCCGCAGTTCGCCACGCACAACGCCCATACCCTGGCAGCCATCTACCACATCGCCGGTCAGAACTATTATCCGGGCCAGTACGAATTCCAGTGCCTGCACGGCATGGGTGAACCACTGTACGAACAGGTTGTAGGCAAGGTTTCCGAAGGCAAGCTGAACCGTCCGTGCCGTGTGTACGCTCCGGTCGGCACTCACGAAACACTGCTGGCGTACCTGGTACGTCGCCTGCTGGAAAACGGCGCGAACACTTCGTTCGTCAACCGTATCGCCGACCAGTCCATCTCGATTCAGGAGCTGGTGGCCGATCCAGTGGCCAGCATCGAGCAAATGGCGACGCTGGAAGGCGGTTTCGGCCTGCCGCACCCGCGCATCCCACTGCCGCGCGACCTGTATGGCAGCGACCGCGCCAACTCCAGCGGCATCGACCTGGCCAACGAACATCGCTTGGCGTCGCTGTCCTGCGCCCTGCTTGCCACTGCCCATAACGATTGGAAAGCCGTGCCGATGCTCGGCTGTGCCGCCAGCGAAGAAACCCCGGCCCCCGTACTGAACCCGTCCGATCACCGCGACGTGGTTGGCCATGTGCAGGAAGCCACGGTCGCCGACGTCGACAACGCCATCCAGTGCGCCCTCAACGCCGCACCGATCTGGCAAGCCACGCCGCCAGCCGAGCGCGCCGCGATCCTCGAACGTGCCGCTGACCTGATGGAAGGCGAGATCCAGCCGCTGATGGGCCTGCTGGCCCGCGAAGCTGGCAAGACCTTCGCCAACGCCATTGCCGAAGTGCGTGAAGCCGTGGATTTCCTGCGCTACTACGCGGTGCAGGCGCGCAACGATTTCACCAACGATGCCCACCGCCCACTGGGTCCGGTGGTCTGCATCAGCCCGTGGAACTTCCCGCTGGCGATTTTCAGCGGCCAGGTCGCCGCTGCCCTGGCCGCCGGCAACCCGGTCTTGGCCAAGCCCGCCGAGCAGACGCCATTGGTGGCTGCCCAGGCTGTGCGCCTGATGCTCGAAGCCGGCATTCCGGAAGGCGTGCTGCAACTGCTGCCGGGTCGCGGCGAAACCGTCGGCGCCCGCCTGGTGGGTGACGAGCGAGTCAAAGGCGTAATGTTCACCGGCTCCACCGAAGTCGCTCGCCTGCTGCAACGCAACATCGCCGGTCGCCTGGACAACCAGGGCCGTCCGATCCCGCTGATCGCCGAAACCGGCGGCCAGAACGCCATGATCGTCGACTCCTCGGCGCTGACCGAACAAGTGGTCATCGACGTGGTGTCGTCAGCCTTCGACAGTGCCGGCCAGCGTTGCTCGGCCCTGCGGGTCCTGTGCCTGCAGGAAGATTCCGCCGACCGCGTCATCGAAATGCTCAAGGGCGCCATGGCCGAATCGCGCCTCGGCAACCCTGAGCGTCTGTCCGTGGACATCGGCCCAGTGATCGACGCCGAAGCCAAGGCCGGCATCGAGAAACACATCCAGGCCATGCGCGACAAAGGTCGCACCGTGTACCAGATGGCAATCGCCGACAGCGACGAGTGCAAGCGCGGCACCTTTGTCATGCCAACCCTGATCGAGCTGGAAAGCTTCGACGAGCTGCAGCGCGAAATCTTCGGCCCGGTGTTGCACGTGGTGCGCTACAAGCGCAAGGAACTGGATCAGTTGATCAACCAGATCAACGCTTCCGGCTACGGCCTGACCCTGGGCGTGCACACGCGCATCGACGAGACCATCGCCAAGGTCATCGACAATGTGCATGCGGGCAACGTCTACGTGAACCGCAACATTGTCGGTGCTGTGGTCGGCGTGCAGCCGTTTGGCGGCGAAGGCCTGTCGGGCACCGGTCCCAAGGCCGGTGGTCCGCTGTACCTGTACCGCCTGCTGTCGACACGTCCTACCGATGCGATCCAGCAATCCTTCGTCCGTGGCGACGCCCTGACAGCGCCAGACCTGCGTTTACGCGACGCCATGAGCAAACCGCTGACCGCACTGCAAGCCTGGGCCGACAGCCAGAAGCTCGCCGAGCTGAGCGCCCTGTGCGTGCAGTTCGCGGCCCAGTCGCAGAGCGGTATTACCCGGACCCTGACCGGCCCGACTGGCGAGCGCAACAGCTACGCCATCCTGCCGCGCGAGCACGTGTTGTGCCTGGCCGACGTGGAAGGCGACCTGCTGACACAACTGGCGGCCGTACTGGCCGTGGGCGGCTCGGCCGTGTGGCCGGAAACCGACACCAGCAAGGCTTTGTTCGCACGCTTGCCGAAGGAGATTCAGGCACGCATCCAACGGGTTGCCGACTGGAACAAAGACGAGGTGCTGTTCGACGCGGTCCTGCACCACGGCGATTCGGATCAACTGCGCAGCGTCTGCCAGCAGGTTGCCAAGCGCGCCGGCGCCATCGTCGGGGTCCATGGCCTGTCCCAGGGCGAAACCAGCGTGGCGCTGGAGCGCCTGGTGATCGAGCGAGCGTTGAGCGTCAACACCGCCGCCGCGGGTGGTAATGCCAGCCTGATGACTATCGGCTAAACCGCTGTAAACCAGGCACCTGCAATGGGTGCCTGGTAGTAGGAAATCCCTGTGGGAGGAAATCCCTGTGGGAGCGAGCTTTGTGGGAGCAAGGCTTGCTCGCGATCCAGGCGCTGCGGCCCTCAAGAGACCGCGGCGTTTTCATCGCGGGCAAGCCTTGCTCCCACAAAGCCCACTCCCACATTGGGATTAGTGTCGCCCGCACCTCTGCATCACTGTCATCAATCATCCTGTTCAGCCTCCATTCCCACGCCTAGACTCGGCCCACCCCAAAAAAAGGTAAGCCGCCATGTCCGAGACGCTGCTCAGTTCCCGCAATCTGGCTTTCGAGCTGTATGAAGTCCTCGATGCCGAGGGCCTGACTCAGCGCGAGCGGTTTGCCGAGCACAATCGCGAAACCTTCGACGCCGCCATCGGTACGGCCCGCAGCATCGCCGAGAAATTTTTCGCGCCGCACAACCGCAAGAACGATGAAAACGAACCGCGCTACGAGAACGGCGAGGCGATTCTGATTCCCGAGGTAAAACCGGCGGTGGATGCCTTCCTCGAGGCGGGTTTTCTCAACGCAGCACGCAGCTTCGAGGCGGGCGGCATGCAACTGCCGACGTTGCTGTCCCAGGCCTGCTTCGCGCATTTCCAATCGGCCAACGCCGCCTCGACCTCTTATCCGTTCCTGACCATGGGCGCGGCGAACCTGATCGAAAGCTTCGGCAGCGAGGAGCAGAAGCAACGCTTCCTGCAACCGATGATCGACGGCCGTTTCTTCGGCACCATGGCCCTGACCGAGCCCCATGCAGGCTCTTCGCTGTCGGATATTCGTACGCGCGCGGAGCCTGCATCCGACGGCACCTATCGACTCAAGGGCAACAAGATCTTCATTTCCGGCGGCGATCATCCGTTGTCGGAAAACATCGTGCACATGGTCCTGGCGAAACTGCCGGACGCGCCGCCGGGCGTGAAGGGCATTTCGTTGTTTATCGTGCCCAAATTCCTGGTCAACGACGACGGCAGCCTCGGCCCGCGTAACGACGTGCTGCTGGCCGGGCTGTTCCACAAGATGGGCTGGCGTGGCACCACCTCCACCGCGTTGAACTTCGGCGACAACGGCGAATGTGTCGGTTACCTCGTAGGCAAACCGCACCACGGCCTGAGCTACATGTTCCAGATGATGAACGAGGCGCGGATCGGCGTCGGCATGGGTGCGGTGATGCTGGGTTACGCCGGCTACCTGTATTCCCTGGAATACGCCCGCGAACGCCCGCAGGGCCGGGTGCCCGACAGCAAGGACCCGACCACCGCCCCCGTGGCGATCATCCAGCACGCCGACGTGCGCCGCATGCTGCTGACCCAGAAGGCCTACGTTGAAGGCTCGTTTGACCTGGGCCTGTACGCCGCGCGCTTGTTCGACGACACCACCACCCTGGAAAGCGAAGCCGAGCGTCGGCGCGCCCATGAGCTGCTGGATTTGCTGACCCCGATCGTCAAATCCTGGCCCTCGGAGTTCTGCCTGAAGGCCAACGAGCTGGCGATCCAGATTCTGGGGGGCCACGGCTACACCCGCGAATACCCGGTGGAGCAGTATTACCGCGACAACCGCCTGAACCCGATCCATGAAGGCACCCACGGCATCCAGTCCCTGGACCTGCTGGGGCGCAAACTGGCGCAGAACGGCGGTGCCGGGCTCAAGCAATTGATCCGCCTGGTGGCCAACACCACTGAACGCGCCCAGGCGCACGCATCACTGACACCGTTGCGCCAGCCGCTGGAAGCGCTGGTGGCGCGCCTGCAAACGGTCACCCTCGGCCTGCTGACGGACCTGGCCCAGGGCAAGGTCAACAGCAGCCTCGCCAACTCGGCGCTGTACCTGAAGGTATTTGGGCACATGGTGATCGGCTGGCGCTGGCTGGAACAGGCGATTCGTGCCGAGGAAGGCCTGGCCAAGGGGGATACCGCAGACAGCGACTTCTATAAAGGCAAGCTGCAAGCGGCGCGCTACTTCCTGACCTGGGAAGTGCCGGGTTGTCATCATGAGCTGGCGATTCTTGAGGCGCGGGATGATACGTGCCTGGGGATGCGGGATGAGTGGTTCTGAGCCGGATCATGCAGCGGGGCTGAATCCCATCGCGAGCAGGCTCGCTCCCACAGGGGGTTCCAAGTGAACACGACATCTGCGTTCACCACCATCCACTGTGGGAGCGGGCTTGCTCGCGAAGGCGGTGGATCAGGCAAATCAATTGCAACTGACATACCGCCTTCGCGAGCAAGCTCGCTCCCACAGTCAACCCTAACTGGCGGTTTCAGGCCTGCTGGATCGTCTTGGCAATCACATCGACCGTGGCGCTGACTTGCTCTTGGTAACGGTCGAGTTCCGCTTGATGTTGTTTCTGCATTTCCATCTGCTGCGAACACAAGTTCATGGCCGCCAATACCAACAGGCGATCACCGATCAGCGTCGGGTATTTCCTTTTCGTGTCGGCCAGTGCGGCCTTGAGCATCGAAGCGGCGTCCAGCAGGGCCTGTTCCTGCCCGGCCGGCGCCTTGATTGAATAGTCCTCTCCCAGGATCGAGATGACTGTCACCCCATCGGCGCCGTGCTTCATGCGCTGACAGGCCCGGCGCTGGCGCGCTCGATCAGGGCCTGGATGCGGGCGGCGGTGGTGCCGTGCAGTTCTTCCTGTTCCATCAGGCTCAGTTGCAGGCTTTCGTTTTCATCCTTGACCTTGGCAAGCTCCGCGCCCAGGGTTTCGTTCAGGCCGGTGAGGTGACGGTTCTGTTGCACCAGGTCATTGACCAGTTGCTCCAACTGGCTGAGGGATGTTTCCAACATATTGATTTCCAGGCATTTTCAAGGGGCGCGTACGATAAAGAAAAGTCACTGCCAATACCACGCTTTACGGGGTAGCAGGGCTTTGCGGCGAGTTTTAGAGACTGCAAATGGGGAATCTGGTTCCGACCCTTCGTCGCACCGCAGCCTTTGCTCTGTGACAAAAGCACGCATGTCACTCAAGACTTTAGTCGTATGACCGATAAGTCAGGTAACACCAGTCACAGCCCCGCACGGACGCGGCTACTTCCGGTACTTTCCATGTCCCTACGTAATATGAACATCGCGCCGCGGGCGTTTCTGGGGTTTGCCCTGATCGGCGCCCTGATGCTGGCCCTCGGGGTGTTTGCCCTGACCCAGATGAGCACCATTCGCGCATCCGGCGAAAGCATCACCCAGAACAGCGTGCCTAGCATCAAGGCACTGAACGAGTTCACCCAACTCACCCTGCGGCTGCGCGTGCTGTCCTATCGCTTGCTGACCAATCGCGAGCCGGACACCCAGCAGAAAACCTTCGATCTGCTCGATCAACGCAACCAGCAGATCCGCGCTGCCCAGCTCACGTACGAGAAACTCATCAGCGCCCCGGACGAACGGGCCGCCTACGATCAATATGTGCAACTGCTGGGGCAATACCGTCAGCTCGAAGAGCGGATGAAAACCCTGTCGCGCAACAATCAGACCGATGAACTGCGGGCCCTGCTCAACACCGAACTGCTGAGCAACTCCGAAGCCATCAACGCGGCTCTCAACCGTCTGCTGGATCTCAATAACCAACAAGCCGAGGCCTTCAATCAGGGTGCGGCACAGCAATATTCAACGGCCTTCAACTGGGTCGTCGCGCTGCTGGTCATCGCCACCGGCCTGACCCTGTTGTTCGCCTGGCTGCTGACCAACAGCATCACCAAGCCGATTGCCAACGCGCTGGATGCCGCCGAGGAAATCGCCAAGGGCAACCTGACCCGCCCGATTGTCGTCGATGGCAGCGACGAAGCCGGTCGCCTGCTGCGGGCGATGTCGACCATGCAGGAAAAACTGCGCGACACTTTGCAGCGGATCTCAGGGTCGGCCACACAGCTTGCGTCGGCGGCCGAAGAGCTCAACGCCGTCACCGACGAAAGTGCTCGTGGCCTGACCCAGCAGAACAACGAAATCGAGCAGGCCGCCACCGCGGTCAACGAAATGACCAGCGCCGTGGAAGAAGTCGCGCGCAATGCGGTGAGCACCTCCGAAGCCTCGAAAAACGCCACCACCTCCGCAGGCGATGGTCGCGACCTGGTACAGGAAACCGTCAGCGCCATCGAACGCATGAGCGCCGATGTGCAAAGCACTGCCGCCTTGATCGGCAACCTGGCCGATGAGTCCCGTGACATCGGCAAGGTGCTGGACGTGATCCGCGGCCTGGCCGACCAGACCAACCTGTTGGCGCTGAACGCCGCCATCGAAGCCGCCCGTGCCGGTGAGGCTGGTCGTGGTTTTGCCGTGGTCGCCGACGAAGTCCGCGCCCTGGCCCACCGCACCCAACAGTCGACCAGCGAGATCGAGCGCATGATCGGCAGCATCCAGAGCGGCACCGAACACGCTGTGGATTCGATGCGCAACAGCACCGAACGCGCGGAGTCGACGCTGAACATCGCCCGCGGTGCCGGCATGTCCCTGGACACGATCAACACCGCCATCGTCGAGATCAACGAACGCAACCTGGTGATCGCCAGTGCCGCCGAAGAACAGGCCCAGGTGGCCCGTGAAGTGGACCGCAACCTGGTGAACATCCGCGACCTGTCGGTGCAATCGGCCACCGGCGCCAACCAGACCAGCGCCGCCAGTGCCGAACTGTCGCGCCTGGCCGTGGATCTGAACAGCATGGTTGGGCGGTTCAGCCTTTAACCCCTGATGATCGGTCCCACGCTCCGCGTGGGACCGATCAGCCCCCCTCCCTCCCAACCTTTTTTGACAGCATCACATTTCAACAGGTTAGAATCGCTGGCACGCAGACTGCATGGTCAGCCTGTGCCCGCCCTTCAGTTTTCCCGGAGTAACGCCTTTGACTGCGACGACCATCAACAGCCTGTTCTTGATCGGCGCGTTGCTGGTAGGTGCGAGCATTCTGGTGAGTTCTCTTTCGTCCCGCCTGGGCATCCCGATCCTGGTGATCATCCTGGCCGTGGGCATGGTGGCCGGTGTCGACGGCGCCGGTATTCTTTTCGATAACTACGCCACGGCCTACCTGGTC
This sequence comes from Pseudomonas sp. H1_F01, assembly GCF_054681425.1. Taxonomy (NCBI): domain Bacteria; kingdom Pseudomonadati; phylum Pseudomonadota; class Gammaproteobacteria; order Pseudomonadales; family Pseudomonadaceae; genus Pseudomonas; species Pseudomonas sp. H1_F01. Next base: position 6,261,220 of record NZ_CP162823.1, read on the forward strand.
GGCAACCTCGCATTGGCCGTCATCCTGTTGGACGGTGGCCTGCGCACGCGGGTGTCGAGCTTTCGCGTCGCACTGTGGCCGGCGTTGTCGCTGGCCACCGTCGGTGTATTGATCACCACCGGGCTGACCGGCCTGGCGGCGGCGTGGCTGTTCAACCTGAACCTGATCCAGGGGCTGCTGATCGGCGCCATCGTCGGTTCCACCGATGCCGCGGCGGTGTTCTCGCTGCTGGGCGGCAAGGGCCTGAACGAACGGGTCAGCGCCACCCTCGAGATCGAGTCCGGCAGCAACGACCCCATGGCGGTGTTCCTGACCGTTACCCTGATCGGTATGCTCGCCAGCGGCGAAACCGGCCTGCATTGGAGCCTGCTGGGGCATCTGGTGCGCGAGTTTGGCATCGGCGCGGTGCTTGGCCTGGGCGGCGGCTGGCTGATGCTGCAACTGGTCAATCGCATCAACCTGGCCAACGGCCTGTACCCGATCCTGGTCATCAGCGGCGGCCTGGCGGTATTCGCCTTGACCAACGCCCTGCACGGCAGCGGCTTCCTGGCGGTGTATCTGTGCGGCCTGGTGATCGGCAACCGCCCGGTGCGCAGTCGCCACGGCATCCTGCATATGCTCGATGGCATGGCCTGGCTGGCACAGATCGGCATGTTCCTGGTGCTGGGGTTGCTGGTCACCCCCCACGACCTGCTGCCCATCGCCCTGCCCGCCCTGGGCCTGGCATTGTGGATGATTCTGTTTGCACGTCCGCTGTCGGTCGTGGTCGGCCTGCTGCCATTCAAGGCGTTCCACGGTCGCGAAAAAGCTTTTATCTCCTGGGTCGGCCTGCGCGGCGCGGTGCCGATCATCCTGGCGGTGTTCCCGTTGATGGCTGGCCTGCCCCACGCCCAGCTCTATTTCAACCTGGCGTTCTTTATCGTGCTGGTCTCGCTGTTGGTGCAGGGCACCAGCCTGCCGTGGGTCGCCAAGTTGCTGCACGTGACCGTCCCGCCCGAGCCGCTGCCGATTTCCCGGGCGGCGCTGGAAGTCCATGTCACCAGCGAGTGGGAGTTGTTCATCTATCGCCTGGGCGCGGAAAAATGGTGCATCGGCTCGCCCCTGCGGGACCTGAAAATGCCGAACGGCACGCGCATCGCCGCCCTGTTTCGTGGCCAGCAATTGCTCCATCCGTCGGGTAGTACCGTGCTGGAAGTCGGTGATTTACTGTGTGTTATCGGCCATGAACACGACTTGCCGGCCCTGGGAAAACTGTTCAGCCAGGCGCCGCAACGGGGCCTGGATCTGCGTTTCTTCGGCGACTTCGTACTCGAAGGAGACGCCCAGCTGGCCGCGGTTGCGGCGCTGTACGGACTGAAGCTGGACGGCATCGATCCCGACATGTCCCTGGGCCGCTTCATTGCCCAGAAGGTCGGCGGTGCGCCGGTAGTCGGCGACCAGGTGGATTGGAACAACACCCTATGGACCGTCGCGGTCATGGACGGGAACAAGATCGCCAAAGTGGGCGTCAGATTCCCCGAAGGAAGTCGCCCGGGTCCCGGCTTGTTCCTCTAAACTGCTCCCACTCTCACTTGCTCGACCGGTCTTTATGCCTACCCTGCGCTCCTTTTTCGCCATCGCCCTGCTGGGCCTGAGTCTCTCCGTCTGCACACTGCAAGCCGCTGACCTTCCCGCCAGCGCTTCAGTGCAGTCCAGCCTGGACAAAATCGCCGACCGCAAACTGCCGGAAGCCGAGCAGAAAGCCCTGCAGGCGATCTTGCAGAACACGCTGACCCAGCTCAGCAACAAGGCCGACTACGAACAGAAGCTGCAGGCGCTCAAACAGCAACTGGCCACTGCGCCCAAGCAGAACATCGAGAACCAGCGCGAACTGGCGCGGCTCAAGGGCACCACGGTGGTGCCGGTGGCGCAACGCTACGCCAACCTGCCGATTCCCCAGCTCGAGCAAATGCTCACGGATCGCTCCACCCAGCAGGGTGACCTGCAAAAAGCCCTGGCTGACGCCAACAGTCTGATCATCACCGCCCAGACCCGCCCCGAGCGGGCCCAGGCGGAAATCTCCAACAGCCAGACCCGCATCCAGCAGATCAACGCCATCCTCAAGGCCGGCCGAGACGCTGGCAAAACCCTGAGCGCCGAGCAGCGCGACCAGCTCAACGCCGAGCTGGCGGCGCTCAATGCGCTGATTCCGCTGCGCCGCCAGGAGCTGGCCGGCAACAGCCAACTGCAGGACCTGGGCAACGGTCAGCACGATTTGCTGATGGAAAAAATCGCCCGCACGGAGCAGGAAATCCAGGACCTGCAAAACCTGATCAACCAGAAGCGCCTGGCCCAGTCCCAGGAAACGGTGACCCAGCAATCCATCGAAGCCCAGAAGGCCGGCGGCAGCAGCCTGCTGGCAACCGAAAGCGCGGCCAACCTGAAGCTCTCCGACTACCTGCTCAAGAGCACCGACCGCCTCAACGAGGTCACCCAGCAGAACCTGCAGACCAAGCAACTGTTGGACAGCGTCACCCAGACCGACGCCGCCCTGGACGAGCAGATCAGCGTGCTCAAGGGCAGCCTGCTGCTCTCCAAGATCCTCTACAAGCAACGCCAGACCCTGCCGCGCCTGAAGCTGGACCAGAACCTGGCCGACCAGATCGCCGACATCCGCCTGTACCAGTTCGAAGTCAGCCAACAGCGCGAGCTGCTGAACAATCCCAGCGCCTATGTCGACAGCCTGCTGGCCTCCCAGCCGTCGGAGCAAGCCACACCGCAACTGCGCAAGACCTTGCTGGAACTGGCTCTGACCCGCGTCGACCTGCTGGAACGCCTGAACCGCGAATTGAGCGCAGTGCTCAACGAATCCATCACCCTGCAGCTCAACCAGAAACAACTGCTCAGCACCGCGCAAAACCTGCGCGAGACCCTTGAAGAGCAGATGTTCTGGATCCCCAGCAACAAACCATTGGATTTCGACTGGATGCGCGGCGTGCCGCTGCGCCTGGAGAAACAGATCGACTCACTGCCCTGGGCTTCGAGCCTCAGTGAGCTGGCCGATGGCCTGACCCAACGGCCGTTGCTGTTCCTGCCCCTGGCGCTGCTGATCGGTGCGTTGCTGTGGCGGCGCAAGAGTCTCTATGCCCGACTGAACAAGGTTCACCAGGACGTTGGCCACTTCAAGCGCGACAGCCAATGGCACACGCCCCAGGCGATCCTGATCAATATTCTCCTGGCGATGCCGTTGGCGTTGGCGCTGGCCCTGTGCGGCTACGCCCTGCAGATCGACGCTCGTGGCCAGAACGCCAACCTCGGCGCGGCGCTGCTGCAGATCGGCCAAGCCTGGCTGGTGTTCTACACGGCCTATCGAGTACTGGCCCCCGGCGGCGTGGCCGAATTGCATTTCCGCTGGGAGAAACCCCAGGTCGAATTCCTCCAGGGCTGGATCCGCCGCCTCGGGCTGGTGGTGCTGGCGCTGGTAGCCGTGGTGGCCGTGGCCGAACTGCAACCCTCGGCCCTGGCCGACGACGTGCTGGGCATGCCGGTGGTGCTGACCTGCTACGCGTTGATGGCGTGGTTGCTCAGCCGCCTGCTGCTGAGCAGCCCTACACACAAGAACACCTCGCTGTTCCGCAAGGCGGTCGGGGTGCTGTTCACCGCCCTGCCGATCGCGCTGTTCGTGGCGGTGTGCTTCGGCTACTACTACACCGCGCTGAAGCTCAGCGACCGGTTGATCAACACCCTGTACCTGCTGATGTTCTGGCTGGTGATCGAGGCCACCTTCGTCCGCGGCCTGTCGGTCGCGGCGCGGCGCCTGGCCTACCAGCGTGCCCTGGCCAAGCGCCAGGCCGCCAAGGAGGCCGGCGACGGCGAAGCGGTGGTCGAGGAACCGACCCTGGACATCGAAAAGGTCAACGAGCAGTCCCTGCGCCTGATTCGCCTGGCGCTGCTGGGCGGTTTCATCGCCGCGCTGTACTGGGTCTGGTCGGACCTGATCAGCGTGTTCTCGTACCTGGACAACATCACTCTCTACGAATACACCAGCGGCACTGGCGCGAACATGAGCATGGTGCCCATCAGCATCGGTGACATGCTCGGGGCGCTGATCATCATCGGCATCACCTTCGCCCTGGCGCGCAACCTGCCGGGCCTGCTGGAAGTGTTCGTGCTGTCGAAACTGAACCTGGCCCAGGGCAGTGCCTATGCCACCACCACGCTGCTGTCCTATGTGATCGCCGGCGTCGGTTTCGTCACCACCCTGTCCACCCTGGGTGTGAGCTGGGACAAACTGCAATGGCTGGTGGCCGCGCTGTCGGTGGGCCTGGGCTTCGGCATGCAGGAGATCTTCGCCAACTTCATCTCCGGCATCATGATCCTGTTCGAGCGTCCGGTGCGCATCGGCGACACCATCACCATCGGCAACCTGTCGGGCACGGTCAGCAAGATCCGCATTCGGGCGACCACCATCACCGACTTCGACCGCAAGGACATCATCGTCCCGAACAAGACCTTCATCACCGGGCAACTGATCAACTGGTCGCTGACCGACACCGTCACCCGGGTAACCCTGAAACTGGGCGTGGACTACGGTTCGGACCTGGACCGGGTGCGCGAATTGCTGCTCAAGGCCGCCCGCGAGAACCCACGTGTGCTGAAGGAACCGGAACCGATCGTGTACTTCCTCAACTTCGGTGAAAGCACCCTGGACCATGAGCTGCGCATGCACGTGCGCGACCTCGGCGACCGCAACCCGGTATTGGACGAGATCAACCGGTTCATCAACCGTGAGTTCAAGAAGGAGCACATCAACATCTCCTTCCGGCAGATGGAAATCTATCTGAAGAACCTGCAAGGCCAGGAATACAAACTGGTGCCCGCCGAGCCTGATAAAAAGACCCTCACGCCCGTGCCCTCGACCGTAGCCAACATCAAACCGGTGCCCGAGCCGCCGCAAGACACACTCGACTGATGCGCGCTGCCTGAGGGCGGCGCGCCGGAGACGGCCATGAAAACGCTGGAAACCTTGACCTTCGATAACCGCTTCGCCCGCCTGGGCGACGGTTTATCGACCCACGTGCTGCCCGAGCCCATCGACAATCCGCGGCTGGTCGTCGCCAGCCCGGCCGCCATGGCACTGCTGGACCTGGACCCGGTGGAAGCCGAGGCACCGCTGTTTGCCGAGATCTTTGGCGGCCACAAGCTCTGGGCCGAAACCGAGCCCCGGGCGATGGTGTATTCGGGGCATCAGTTCGGTCACTACAACCCGCAACTGGGCGATGGCCGCGGGCTGCTGCTGGGCGAGGTGTACAACGAGGCCGGCGAACACTGGGACCTGCACCTCAAGGGCGCCGGCCAGACGCCGTTCTCACGGATGGGCGACGGGCGCGCGGTGCTGCGCTCCTCTATCCGCGAATTCCTCGCCTCCGAAGCCCTGCACGCCCTGGGCATCCCCACTACCCGCGCCTTGTGCGTGATCGGCTCCGACACCCCGGTGTGGCGCGAAAAGCAGGAGCGCGCCGCCATGGTGCTGCGCCTGGCACCCAGCCACGTACGCTTCGGGCATTTCGAATATTTCTACTACACCAAGAAACCCGAGCTGCATGCGGCCCTCGCCGAGCACGTGTTGAACCTGCACTTTGCCGAGTGCCGTGAACAACCGGAGCCGTACCTGGCGATGTTCCGCGAGATCGTCGAGCGCAACGCCGAGCTGATTGCCAAATGGCAGGCTTACGGTTTCTGCCACGGCGTGATGAACACCGACAACATGTCGATCCTGGGCATCACCTTCGACTTCGGGCCGTTCGCCTTCCTCGACGACTTCGACGCCAACTTCATCTGCAACCACTCCGATGACCAGGGCCGCTACTCGTTCAGCAACCAGGTGCCCATCGGCCAGTGGAACCTCAGCGCCCTGGCCCAGGCCTTGACGCCGTTCATCAGCGTCGAAGCCCTGCGTGAGACCCTTGGCCTGTACTTGCCGCTATACCAGGCCCACTACCTGGACCTGATGCGCCGCCGCCTCGGCCTGACCCGCGCCGAGGAGGATGACCAGAAACTGCTGGAGCGCCTGCTGCAATTGATGCAGAACAGCGGCGTCGACTACAGCCTGTTCTTCCGCCGGCTGGGCGACCAAGCCCCCGAGCAAGCCATCGCCACCCTGCGCGATGACTTCGTCGACCTCAAGGGATTCGATGCCTGGGGCGAGCTTTACATCGCCCGCGTCAACCGCGACGGCGCTGTCGAGCAAGACCAGCGCCGCGCCCGGATGCACGCGGTGAACCCGCTGTATGTGCTGCGCAACTACCTGGCGCAGAAAGCCATCGACGCCGCCGAATCCGGCGACTACGAAGAAGTCCGCCGCCTGCACACGGTGCTGAGCAAGCCGTTCGAGGAACAACCCGGCATGGACAGCTACGCGCAACGTCCGCCGGAGTGGGGCAAGCATCTGGAGATCAGTTGCTCGTCGTAACCCTTGCCGCCAAACACATGACCCTGTGACGAGGGAGCTTGCTCCCGCTGGGCAGCGTTGTAGGAGCTGTCGAGTGCAACGAGGCTGCGATCTTTCCCCAGACACTTGAATCCCAAGCGAAAGATCAAAAGATCGCTGCCTTCGGCAGCTCCTACAGAGCCGAGCGGGAGCAGGCTCTCATGGAACAAATTGCAACCATGTGATTTTTAAGGCTGAAAACACATATTGATCGTTCCCACGCTCCTGCGTGGGAATGTCGCCAGGGACGCTCCGCGTTCCGCTTCTGGGGTGTGACGCAGAGCGTCACGGGATGCATTCCCACGCAGAGCGTGGGAACGATCAAAAACAGATACCTCGTGGATGTCGCTCTAGTTCCCTGCGCGACAGCGCAGCGTCGAAGACGCGGCGGCCACTCCCTCGCCACAGTTAGCGCGCCAAGCCATCAAATAAAGGTCTCAACCGATACGCCGAAGCGCTCCGCCAACCAGCGGATCTGCCTTAAATTGAGCTGGCGCTTGCCGCTCAATATCTCCGATACCACCGACTGGGCGCCTATGCCCGGCAAATCGCTCTGGCTCAAACCGTGTTCGCGCATCAGATAACGAAGCGCCTCAACACCAGTGGCCTTGGGCATCGGCCGGTGTTGATGATCCCAGGCCTCGATCCATTCACCGATGATGTCCACCAGGCTCATCAGCGGATGGGCTTCTTCTTCGCCAACCAACTCCAACAATTCATCGAGCGCTGCAACCAACCGGTCGTAATCCTCTTCGCTCCTGGGCTTACGCAGCAGGGGCGACACAAACTCCCAATGGGCGGCGACTTGTTCGATCAGTGCACTCATCCCTTTTCCTCCTTCCACTTGCCTCTGTCGTATTCCCGATGGTCAAGCACGCATTTGATATACAGACGCTGCGCTCGGTATCGAATCACCGCAATCAGCCGCAACTTGTTTCCACCGATGTCAAACACATGCAGCGGACCGACCTTATCGGTTGCCGGAAATATGGATTTCATCGCCGCGAAATCAGCCGGACTATTGCGCTTGATCAGCCGATACCATTGATCCAACGCATTCGCTGAATGTGGCCATTTATCCTTGGCCTCCCAAATGCGTTTCTCAGTGATCACATGCATGCAACGTCCTTATCGCATTTTGCTATGGGGAAGTTAAACACAAATCTGGCGCATCGCAAATTGCGATAGCGCCAGTTAGACAAATGGTTAGCTCTTGCTGGTTTCCAGCCTAATCGCCAAAAGCTTTAGGCCTCGGTAAGAAATGTGAGCAGATATGAGTCCTGCTCATCCAACCTTATCGTTCCCCTGCTCAGGCGTCTCGATCCCCGGCTCTGCCTCTTCAACCCCCTTCTCCTTGGGTTTGGCCGCGGGCTTCTCCTCCGGGTAGCCGGGCAAGCCGCGGGCGTCTTCAGGGGTCAGTTCATCCCGGTCGTGGCGGCGATCGATGGCATAAGAAGGGGCGGCGTTGGGGTCTTCGTCGCGACCGGCGGTGCCGAGGACGAAGCCGTCGTCGTTGGGGTTGTCCACTGCCTGGGGAGTGGCTGGGTCTTGAGGATGGCTCATGGGACCTCCTGAGATTGCAAGCAGGTACGTGGTGTCTTTTTGAGGCCGTGACACCTTTTCAGTGCGGCGCACCTGATGAATGGCAGCCTTGGATAACTTTGGCGAACCCCGGAAGGAAGGTCGGTGAACAGCCTGTGAGAGCTGAGCTTGCTCGCGATGAAGGCACCCTCGACCTACCGGAAGACCGCGTTATCGTTCATCGCGAGCAAGCTCAGCTCCCACAGAAGCACGCTCACTCAAGGGAGTCTGCCCTACGCCATATCACTCTGACTGAATTCCTCGGCCAGAAAATCAATCAGCGTACGCACCGACGGCAGCAACCCGCGTCGTGAAGCAAAGATCGCATGGACGATCCCGCACTTGGGTGTCCAGCCCGGCACCAGCTCCACCAGCCGGCCGGCCGCTATGTCTTCGCGGACCACCACGGTGGGCAGATGGGCAATGCCAATGCCGGCCAGCACGGCGTGACGCAGGGCGAGCAGGTCGTCGGTGACCATGCGCGGTTCATGGCGGATCAGCGCACGGGTGCCGTCCGGGCCGAACAATTCCCACTGGTATTCACGCTGCGCCGCGCCCCAATGCACGCTGGGCAAGCCGTTGAGGTCTGCCGGGGAAGCCGGTGAAGACAAGCGCTCCAGGTAAGCCGGACTGCCCACCAGGCACTGGGTACTGTTGCTCAGCACTTTCATGACCATGTCGGTGTTTTCCAGCGGCGGAAAGCGTACCCGCAAGGCGATATCGAACCCTTCATGGATCAGGTCCACCCGGCGGTTGGTGCTCTCGATGAACAACTCCACCCGCGGATACTTGAGCATATAGCGGGTCAGCATCGGCCCGACCCAACTGTTGAGCAGTGCCGTCGGGCAACTGATGCGCACCAGCCCTTGGGGCTCGGAGCGATTGCGCTCGATCACTTCCGCTGCACTCTCGGCTTCGACCCGCATCGCCAGGCAGCGCTGGTAATAGGCCTGGCCGATCTCCGTCAATGTGCAGTGGCGGCTGGTGCGATGGAGCAAGCGTACCCCGAGCCGATCTTCCAACTGGGCGATACGCCGGCTGAGCTTGGACTTTGGCATGTCCAGCGCCCGGCCCGCAGCGGCGAACCCACGGTGCTCGACCACCTGGGTGAAGTAGTAAAGCGTGTTGAGGTCTTCGATGATCGTTCTCCAAATAGAACGCTAAGGCGGATTTTTGCAGTCTAGCGCATCAAAGGTGCCAGTTTTAATCTACACCCATCGAAACGCAACACGGGTTGAAGCCGGGGCGCTTCGACCGGATGAGTCACCGAACATCGCTACACCGACATTGAAAACCTTAACCACGCCGACACCTTCGGCAACCAAAACTTAATGAGGACTACGCCATGACCACTTCCTACAACCGTCTCGACAAAGATAACGCCGCCGTCCTGCTGGTGGACCATCAAGCCGGCCTGCTGTCCCTGGTGCGCGACATCGACCCGGACCGTTTCAAGAACAACGTGCTGGCCCTGGCCGATCTGGCGAAGTACTTCCAGCTGCCGACCATCCTCACCACCAGCTTCGAAACCGGCCCCAACGGCCCGTTGATGCCCGAGCTCAAGAGCCTGTTCCCGGACGCGCCGTACATCGCTCGCCCCGGCCAGATCAACGCCTGGGACAACGAAGATTTCGTCAAAGCCATCAAGGCCACCGGCAAGAAGCAACTGATCATCGCTGGTGTGGTTACTGAAGTCTGCGTGGCCTTCCCGGCACTGTCGGCCCTGGCCGAAGGTTTCGACGTGTTCGTGGTTACCGATGCGTCCGGCACGTTCAACGAACTGACCCGTCAATCGGCCTGGGACCGCATGTCGTCCTCGGGTGCTCAGTTGATGACCTGGTTCGGCCTGGCTTGTGAACTGCACCGCGACTGGCGCAACGACGTGGAAGGGCTGGCGACCTTGTTCTCCAACCACATCCCGGACTACCGCAACCTGATGACCAGCTACAACACGCTGACCAACGCCAAATAACAGCCACACCGATTTACCCCTGTGGGAGCGAGCTCGCTCCCACAAGTTTTTGTGGTGGTTTCTATATAGTGTTCAATCTGTACCCATGATTTTCTGGAGACTGACCTGATGCTGATCCCCTGCCCCCATTGCAACGGGCTCAATCGCATACCCGCCGAACGCCTGGGCGACCAGCCCAAGTGCGGGCGCTGCAAGGCCCAGGTGTTATTGAGCAAACCGTTCGAACTCAAGCAAGGCGACTACGCCAGCCAGATCAAAGGCGACCTGCCATTGCTGGTGGATGTATGGGCCGATTGGTGTGGGCCGTGCAAGTCCTTCGCGCCCGTGTTCGAACAAGCCGCTACGCAGCTGTCGGGCAAATGCCGCTTGGCCAAGCTCGACAGCGAGGCCAACCAGCAATTATCGGCGCAGCTGGGAATCCGCTCGATTCCCAGCCTGATCCTGTTCAAGAACGGCCGGGAAGTGGCGCGCCAGAGTGGGGCGCTGCCGTTGCCGCAGTTGATGGCTTGGTTGCGCAGCCAGGGGATTTGAATCAAATCGCTCATGCGGGAGCGGGCTTTGTGGGAGCAAAGCTTGCTCGCGATCCAGGCGCTGCGGTCCTCAAGAGACCGCGGCGTTTTCATCGCGGGCAAGCCTTGCTCCCACACAGTTGCTCCCACATTGGTTTTACACAGGCCAGATCAGGCGCTTTCCAGCAGGCTATGCAGCTCCATGAACTGCAAGGTCAGCTTGTGCCGTGGGTCGAGGTGGATCAGCGGCAGGCTGGCCTGGTGGGATTCGCGCATGCGCACCGAACTGCTCAGGTACACCGGCAATACCGGCAGCCCTTCGGCGATCAGTTCGTCGAGAATCTGCTGCGGCAGGCTGGCCCGGGCCTGGAACTGGTTGACCACGATGCCTTCGACTTCCAGGCCTTCGTTATGGTCGTCCTTGAGCTCTTCGATTTCCGCCAGCAGGCCATACAGCGCCTGCCTGGAGAAGCTGTCGCAGTCGAAGGGGATCAGTACCCGATCGGCGGCGATCAATGCTGAAACCGCATAGAAATTCAGTGCGGGCGGGGTGTCCAGGTAAATCCGGTCGTAATCTTCCTCCAGCTCTTCAAGCAGTTTGCGCAGCTTGTTGATCTTGTGCTTGGCCTCAAGCTTGGGCTGCAGATCCGTCAGCTCCGCCGTGGCGGTGATCACGTGCAGGTTGTCGAACGGCGTTTCGTAGATATCCACCTTGTTCTTTTTCGAGAACGGCCCGGACGACAGGGTTTGCTTGAAGAAGTCGGCAATGCCCATGGGAATGTCATCGCCGGTCAAACCAGTCAGGTATTGAGTGGAGTTGGCCTGGGCATCCAGGTCCACCAACAGCGTGCGATAGCCTTCGCTGGCGCTCACTGCCGCCAGATTGCAGGCGATACTGGATTTGCCCACGCCACCTTTCTGATTGAACACCACACGCCGCATGTCAAAACCTCCGTGTATCAAAGATTCCCGAGTGTAGTAGGCAGCGACACCGCTTAGCTACCTTCTGCGTAGAAGGACTACAAGCAACAGTGGCTTTTCCAACGATTCAGGCGTCAATTCGTCCAGACCGTGACAGAAACAACCGACAGACAGGCTCATGATGATCGCGACAATGGTCCAAGCCTGGCCTTGAGCGGACCAACTCGTACATTTCGTTGGGCAAAATGTAACCAATATTTGCTACAAGCCAGTCGCACCGGGATAATGCGCGCCACTTGGGTCTCAAGACCATGCAGGGATGGACGCGGGTCAAGCCACTGAACCGTGACAATAAAAGCCCGCAGGGGTGGGATGAATTTTTGTGATCAATTTCAATATCGCCCAATGGCGCGCATGGGCCCCTGGGCTCGAAAGCGTGGACGATTGGCAGGCATGGAGCCGACAGCCGGTCGTATTGCCGGCCAGCGATGCCGCCCCTGACGTTTCGTTCCTGCCGGCCATGCAGCGCCGGCGCCTCAGCCGCCTGGCGCGGATGGCCTTCAGTGTTGGCTGGCCGCTGGCCGAGGGCCGGCCGGACCTACCGTTGGTCTTTATTTCCCGCCACGGCGAAACCCCGCGCACTTTTGAGATTCTCAAGGACCTGGCAGCCGACCAGCCTTTGTCGCCGACCCAATTCAGTCTGTCGGTGCACAACGCGGTGATTGGCCTGTGGTCGATCATGCGCGGCGAAACCAGCGAAATGACCGCCCTGGCCGCCACTGGCGATGGCCTGGAACACGGCGTGCTGGAGGCCGTCGCGCTGTTGAACGAAGGGTCGCCTGCGGTGCTGCTGGTGATCACCGAAGAACAACCTCCGCAAGTCTATGCACCGTGGGTCGATGACGTGCCGTTTCCCTATGCCATGGGCCTGCTGCTGACCCCGGGCGATGACTGGCAACTGGACCTGTGCGCGCAGGCCGGCCAATCGCCGGGCAGCGACTGGCCCCATGCCCTGGATCTATTGCGTACGCTGCTGGACGACAAAACCACCTGCCAACATGCCTGGAAGAATCGTGTATGGACCTGGCAACGCAACCGGTGACCGGGAAACATCGAGACGCCTATTACTGGCGCCTGATCGCGACCGCTGCAAGCTTCGCCCTGTTCGGGCTGGGCGGGCTGTGCCTGCGTTTGCTGGTGTTCCCGCTGCTGGCCTGGTGGCCCGGCGATGCCCAGGCCCACCGCCAAAGGGCGCGCCGCACGGTCGGGCGGTTGTTCTGGTTCTTTATCCGGTTCATGGCCCGCACCGGCGTGCTCACCTACAAAATCGATGGCGCCGAACGACTCGGGCGCCCCGGGCAGATGATCATTGCCAACCACCCGTCGCTGATCGACGTGGTGTTCCTGATCGGGCTGGTGCGCGACGCCAACTGCGTGGTCAAGCAAAGCCTCTGGGACAACCCCTTTACCCGGGGCCCGTTGCATTCGACCCAATACATCAGCAACGACGGCAGCATGGACATGCTCGATGCCGCCAGCGACGCCCTGCAAGAGGGCCAGACGCTGATCGTCTTCCCCGAAGGGACGCGCACCCAGCCAGGCCAGGTGCCGGCCTTTCATCGGGGGGCGGCGGCCATCGCCCTGCGGGGTGCGAAAATCCTCACACCCGTCACGATCAAGGTCTGCCCCACGACCCTGACCAAGGCTGAACCCTGGTATCGCATCCCCCAGCGCCGCGTGCACTTCAGTTTTCACGTCGGGGCCGATATAGACCCACAGGCGTTCGCCGCGCTCGGCCCGCCACCCCAGGCTTCGCGCAGGCTCAACGATTTTCTGCATCACTATTACATCAAGGAGCTCGCCGAAGATGAGCGATCTGCACCGTGACATCAAACAGCTGATCATCGAAGCGCTCGGCCTGGAAGACATTGAAGTCGATGACATCGGCGACCATCAGACCCTGTTCGGCGAAGGCTTGGGCCTGGACTCTGTGGATGCCCTGGAACTAGGCCTGGCGATCCAGAAGAAGTACGGCATCAAGATAGACGCCGACGCCAAGGACACCCGTAACCATTTCAGCAATGTGGCAAGCCTTGCGGCCTTCGTCACTGCAAAACGCCCCTGAGACCGGATCATGCAAACTCGTGACGATATTTTCCACACCCTGCGCGATGCTCTGGTCGAGCTTTTCGAGCTGGACCCTGAGCGTGTGACGCTGGAATCGAACCTGTACCAGGACCTGGAAATCGACAGCATCGACGCGGTCGACCTGATCGACCACATCAAGCGCCAGACCGGCAAGAAAATCGCCGCCGAAGAATTCAAGTCGGTGCGCACCGTCAATGACGTGGTCGAGGCAGTTTATCGACTGGTTCAACCGGCCGCATGACCCGGCTGATTGGCCTCGGCTTGCTGCTGGCGGGCCTGCTCTACCCCTTTGCGGTGTATTTCGGCATGGAGCACTTCGCCCCGTGGCAGTTCGGGCTGCTGCTGGGTAGCCTGTGGCTGGCCCGGGCGTTGCTTGGCAAGGGTGGGGCCGGCAGCCGCTGGATGGCGGCCACGGCAATCGTGTTTTGTATATTGCTCGCGCTGTTCGACAGCCCGCTCCTGCTGCGCTGGTACCCGGTGCTGATCAGCGCGTTCATGTTCGGGCTGTTCGTGCTGAGCCTGAAATACGGCCCGCCGATGATCGAACGCCTGGCCCGCCTGCGCGAACCGCAGCTGCCGGCCAAGGCGGTGGTGTATACGCGCCAGGTCACGGTGGCCTGGAGTGTGTTTTTCCTATGTAACGGTTTGCTCGCCGCCGCCCTGACCCTCTGGGCGCCGCTGAGCTGGTGGATGTTGTACACCGGCCTGATTTCCTACGGATTGATGGGGCTGCTGTTTGCCATTGAATGGCTCATACGACAACGGGTAAGAGGCCGCCCATGAATTGGATAACACTTGAGCAGATGCTGCTCAAGGCTCAGCCGGAACGCGCCGTTGCGGTCGATCCGGCGCTGAATCACTCGCAACTGCGGGACGCGGCGTTGCGCCTGGCGGCTGGCCTGCAAGCTCGGGGCGTGCGGCATGTGGCGGTGCACCTGGAAGATGCCGCCGACCTCGCCGTCGCCCTGCTCGGTGCCTGGCGCGCCGGGGTCCGAGTCCTGCTTCCGGCCGACCTGCAAGCGCAGACACGCCAGCGCTGGGCGGCGGACGTGGACCTGTGGCTGACCGACCAGCCCGGCGATACACATCCCGGCAACTTGCAACAGGCGCCGATGGACGCCGCCGAACTGGACCTCGATCACTGCTGGCTGAGCCTGTGCACCTCCGGCTCCAGCGGCGAGCCCAAGCGCATCGAGAAAACCCTGCGCCAGTTAAGCAACGAGGTCCAGGCCCTGGAACACCTGTGGGGCGCCGACCTGGGCCCGGCCTGCATGATCGGCAGCGTTGCTACCCAGCACATCTACGGGTTGCTGTTCCGGGTGCTGTGGCCGCTGTGCGCCGGGCGTGCGTTCGTGCGTCGGCAATTGGCCTTCCCGGAAGACCTGCAACGCGCCAGCCGCGAGCAACCGACCTTCGCCTGGGTCGCCAGCCCGGCACTGCTCAAGCGCATGGGCGACAACCTCGATTGGCCGGCCTTGAGCTGCGTGCGCCGGGTGTTCTCCTCTGGCGGCGCCTTGCCCCCCGAGGCAGCGCAAAGCTTGCAGCAGCGCCTGGGGCAATGGCCGACGGAAATTTTCGGCAGTTCGGAAACCGGCGGCATCGCCTGGCGCCAGGGCAGCGGATTGTGGCAACCCTTTGCCGACGTCGAACTGAGCCAGGACAGCGACGGCGCCTTGCTGATCGCGTCGCCCTATCTGCCGGCCGGGCATGTGGAACACACCGCCGACGCGGCACGAATCGCCGAAGATGGGCGCTTTGAGTTGCTCGGGCGACTGGACCGTATCGTCAAGCTCGAAGAAAAACGCATCTCCCTGCCGATGCTCGAACAAGCGCTGGTGGCCCACGACTGGGTCAGCGAAGCGCGGCTGGGGGTGGTGCAGGAGAACCGCGCCTCCCTCGGCGCACTGCTGGTGCTGAGCGACGCCGGCCTGCGAGCCTTGCGCAACCAGGGCCGGCGCGCCGTTACCGAAGGCCTGCGCCGGCACCTGAGCGAACATTGCGAAACCCTCGCCCTGCCACGGCGCTGGCGCTGGTTGCGGCAGTTGCCGCTCAACGCCCAGGGCAAGCTGCCCCAGGCCGAAGTCGAGGCGCTGCTGATGGCGCCACGGCCCAAGGCTCCCGAAGTGTTGGAACACGTCGAAACCGACGGTGAGTGGAGCCTGCAACTGGTCGTGCCGCCAGACCTGGCGTACTTCAGCGGCCACTTCCCCACCGCGCCGGTACTGCCGGGCGTGGTGCAGGTCGATTGGGCCTTGAGCCTGGGCCGTCAATTGCTGGACCTGCCGCCCCGGTTCGTCGGCATGGAAGTGCTGAAATTCCAGCAACTGGTGCGCCCCGGCGATGAAATCCAACTGCACCTGCGCTTCGACCGCGAGCGCGGCAAGCTGTACTTCGCCTACCGCAATGACACGGCGGCCTGCTCCAGCGGGCGGATTGTGCTGGGGGAAAGGGATGAGCATGCATAACCCCTGCGCCGTCATACCGGTCTACAACCATGAAACCGCCATCTCGGCGGTGGTCCAAGCGTTGCTCGCCAACGGCCTGCCCTGCGTGCTGGTGGATGACGCCAGCAGCCCGGCGTGTGCCGCCGTGCTCGATCGGCTGGCCGAGGGCGAGCGGGTTCATCTGGTCAGGCTGGCGGTCAACCAGGGCAAGGGCGGCGCGGTAATGACCGGCCTGCGCGAGGCTTCGCGCCTGGGTTTCAGCCACGCCTTGCAGGTGGACGCCGACGGGCAGCACGATCTAGGCGACGTGAAAGTCTTCATCGAACAATCCCGTGCCCACCCGGACGCGGTGATCTGTGGTTATCCGCGCTACGACGCCAGCGTGCCGAAAGGTCGCCTGTACGCGCGCTACCTGACCCACGTGATGGTCTGGATCAACAGCCTGTCCTTGCAAATCCGCGACTCCATGTGCGGCTTTCGGGTCTATCCGCTGGCACCGACCCTGGCGCTGATCGACTCGGCCAATATCGGCAAGCGCATGGATTTCGATTCGGACATCCTCGTGCGCCTGGCCTGGCGCAATCAGCCGATGCACTGGCTGCACACGCGGGTCCACTACCCCCAGGACGGGGTCTCGCACTTTCGCCTGTTCCACGACAACGTGCTGATTTCCAGCATGCACACCCGGTTGTTCTTCGGCATGCTCGTGCGCTTTCCCCTGATTCTCTGGCGACGGTGGCGGGCATGAGCCTTCAGCAAGACAAGCAACATTGGGCCGACCGCCAGGAGCGCGGCAGTTTCTGGCTGATGAAACTCACCGCAGTCGCCGCCAAGGTGCTCGGCCGGCGCTTGCTGACCCCGGTGCTGTACGGCATCGTCCTGTACTTCTTCATTTTCGGCCGCAGCGCGCGCCAGGCGGCCTGGCAATATCAGCAGCGCCTGGCCGACTGGAGCGCACGTCCCGAGCTGCGCCCGACCCGCTGGCGGGTGTTCGGGCAGTTCATGGCCTTTGCCGACTCCCTGCTGGACAAGCTCGACGTCTGGAACGGCAAGCTGAGCATCGACCAGATCGAAATCGTCGATAAGGCGCTGCTGCGCAATCACTTGCGAGACACCCGCGGGCAAATGCTGGTGGGCGCGCACCTGGGCAACCTGGAAATGTGCCGGGCCCTGGCCGAGCTAGGCGAGAAAGTGACCATGAACGTGCTGGTGCACACCAAGCACGCCGAGCAGTTCAACCGTTTGCTGGGCGAAGCCGGTGCCACGCATCTGCGGCTGATCCAGGTCAGCGAGCTGGACCCGGTGATCATGTTGCAGTTGAGCGAACGCCTGGAGCGCGGCGAGTGGCTGGCAATTGCCGGCGACCGCGTACCGCTGCACGGCGGGCGCAGCGTGACCGTGGACTTCATGGGCCACCCGGCCGCCTTTCCCCAGGGCCCCTGGCTACTGGCCGGCCTGCTGAAATGCCCGGTCAACCTGCTGATGTGCCTCAAGCACGAGGGGCGCTATCGCGTCACCCTCGAACCTTTCGCCGATGCCGTGGTGTGGAAACGCAACGACCGCGAGCAAGTGATCGCCCACTGGGCTGGCCGCTATGCCGAGCGTCTGGCGCAATACTGCCTCCAGGCCCCCCAACAGTGGTTCAACTTTTACCCTTTCTGGAAGACCGATGACGATGCCCACTCTTGAGCCGGTAACCTTCGGCGAACGCCCCTTGCGCATCGAAGATGTGCTGGCCCTGGCCAACCGTCAGGCACCGACGCAGTTGCAGGATGACCCGGCGTTCCGCCAGCGCATCGCCAAGGGTGCGCAATTCCTCGATTCCTTGCTGGACAAGGAAGGCGTTATCTACGGCGTGACCACCGGTTACGGCGACTCCTGCGTGGTGGCCGTGCCGTTGCACCACGTCGAGGCCCTGCCGCGTCACCTGTACACGTTCCACGGCTGCGGCCTGGGCAAGCTGCTCGACGCCCAGGCCACCCGTGCGGTGCTGGCGGCGCGTCTGCAGTCGCTGTGCCACGGCGTGTCGGGGGTGCGGGTGGAACTGCTGGAACGCCTGCAGGCCTTTCTCGAACACGACATCCTGCCGCTGATTCCGGAAGAAGGCTCGGTGGGCGCCAGCGGTGACCTGACGCCGCTGTCCTACGTTGCCGCAACGCTGTCGGGCGAGCGGGAAGTGATGTTCCGTGGCGAACGGCGCCTGGCCGCCGATGTGCACCGCGAACTGGACTGGACCCCGCTGGTGCTGCGGCCCAAGGAGGCCCTGGCGCTGATGAACGGCACCGCCGTGATGACCGGCCTGGCCTGCCTGGCCTTCGCCCGCGCCGACTACCTGCTGCAACTGGCGACGCGCATCACCGCGCTGAACGTCGTCGCCCTGCAAGGCAACCCGGAACACTTCGACGAACGCCTGTTCGCCGCCAAGCCGCACCCGGGGCAGATGCAAGTCGCCGCGTGGCTGCGCAAGGACCTGGCGATCGACGCTCCAACCGCGCCGCTGCATCGCCTGCAGGACCGCTATTCCCTGCGCTGCGCGCCCCATGTGCTTGGGGTATTGGCCGACAGCCTGGGCTGGCTGCGCGCGTTCATCGAAACCGAACTCAACAGTGCCAACGACAACCCGATCATCGACGCCGAAGCCGAGCGCGTGCTGCACGGCGGGCATTTCTACGGCGGGCATATCGCCTTCGCCATGGACAGCCTGAAGAACCTGGTGGCCAACGTCGCCGACTTGCTGGACCGCCAGCTCGCGCTGCTGGTGGACGAGCGCTACAACCATGGCCTGCCAAGCAACCTGTCCGGCGCCAGCGCCGACCGGGCGATGCTCAACCATGGCTTCAAGGCCGTGCAGATCGGCACCAGTGCCTGGACCGCCGAAGCCCTGAAAAACACCATGCCGGCCAGCGTGTTCTCGCGTTCCACCGAGTGCCACAACCAGGACAAGGTGAGCATGGGCACCATCGCCGCCCGCGACGCCATCCGCGTACTGGAGCTGACCGAACAAGTCGCCGCCGCCACCTTGCTGGCCGCCAACCAGGGCGTGTGGCTGCGCAGCCGTGCCGAAGACGCCCGCCCACTGCCACCGGCCCTGGCCGCCATGCACGAGCAACTGGCCGAGGATTTCCCGCCAGTGATCGAGGACCGCGCCCTGGAAGGTGAACTGCGCCTGTGCCTGCAACGCATCGCCAACCAACACTGGAGGCTGCATGCGTAACCAAGGTGTCTTGCACGTCGACACGCAGGTCGTGGTGCCATTTTTCGATGTCGATTCGATGAACGTGGTCTGGCACGGCCACTACGTCAAATACCTGGAAGTGGCCCGCTGCGCCTTGCTCGACCTGATCGGCCACAACTACAACGACATGCTCGAATCCGGCCACGCATGGCCGATCATCGACCTGCAACTGCGCTACGTGCGCAGCGCCATGTTCGGCCAGGCCCTGACCGTGCGCGCCAGCCTGGTGGAGTGGGAAAACCGGCTGAAGATCAATTACCTGATCAGCGACGCAACCACCGGCGACCGCTTGACCCGTGCCAGTTCGGTGCAAGTGGCCGTGGACCTCGCCAGTCGCGAAATGCTGCTGGCCTCGCCCCGGGTCTTTGTCGAAGCCGTGGAAAGGAAACTGCCATGAAGCGCCTGTCAGCCTGGCTGTTGCTGTGCTGCCTGGCACCCGTGGCCCAGGCGTTCGACTTGCAACAGTTGAGCGACCAACTGGCCCGCCCGGAAGTGATCCACGGGCAGTTCATCCAGGAAAAACACCTGCGCGCCCTGCCCCAGCCCCTCACCAGCAAGGGACGCTTCGTGCTGGCGAAAAACCACGGGCTGCTGTGGCTGCTGCAAACCCCGCTGCAACAGGACTACCGCATCACCGCCCAGGGCATCGCCCGGCGAGACGGTAACGCCTGGCAGATGCTGCCGAACAAGAGCGCCGGCGCCGAGCAGAACCGCTTGTTCCTGGCGGTATTGCAAGGAGACAGCACAGGCCTGCAACGGGATTTCGAACTGAGCCTGTCGGGCGAGCCGCAACAATGGAAGCTCACCCTGACCCCGCGGTCGGTGCTGCTCAAACAGGTTTTCAACCAGATCAACATCGACGGCGGCGAACTGGTGCAGCGCATCGAACTGCTGGAAACCCAAGGCGACAGTACCGTGCTGCGCATGCAGGACAGCAACAGCGCACAACCCTTGAGCGAAGCGGAGCAACATGATTTTGCCGAGTGAACGGATGCTGCCCCGGCTGTTTCTGATCCTGCTGCTGGCAGTGCTCGCGCTCGCCGGTTGGCAATGGCGTAACGGCGCGCCGCTGTCGGCCAATCTCATGGAGCTGGTGCCGGGCACGTCGCCCGATGCCCTGGAGCTCATCGCCGAACAACGCATGCAGGAGCCGCTCAACCGCGAAGTGCTGGTGCTGGTCGGTCACACCGATCGCCAGCAAGCCATCGCCCTGGCGCAAACCCTCGGCGAGCAATGGCAGGCCAGCGGTCTGTTCGACAAGGTGCAATGGACGTTGCAGGCCGACTTGCCGGCGCTGCGCGCGCAATTGCTCAACGGGAGGCTGGCGATGCTCTCGGCGGCGGACCGGGAGCAATTGATCGAGCAGCCCCAGGCATTCATCCAACAACGGGTGCAGGCTCTGTTCGATCCGTTCAGCGGCTTCAGCCTGGTGCCGAACCAGGACGACTGGCTGGGCCTGACCGGGCGCATCCAGAACAGCCAGCCACAGCGCGGCGCGATAAAGTTCGACATCGGCAGCGGTGCGTTGGTCGCCGATGCCGACGGTAAAAGCTGGGTGATGCTGCGGGCCCGCGCCCAGGGCAACGCCTTCGACATGAACCTGCCGCTGCAAGTGGCCGAGCTGCTGCAACGCAGCCGCGACCAGGCGAACCAGGCCCAAGGTCAACTGCTGGCGGCCAGCGGCCTGCTGTACGCCGCCAGCGGCCAGCAACAGGCGTCCCGGGAAATCACCTGGGTCGGCGGTGGCGCGACCGTCGGCATCTTGCTGCTGCTGTTGCTGGCCTTCCGGCGCCTGCGCGTATGGCTGGCGTTCGTGCCGGTGCTGGTGGGCGTGCTGTTTGGCGCGGTGGCCTGCGTGGCCTTGTTTGGCCGCATGCATGTCATGACCCTGGTCCTGGGTTCCAGCCTGATTGGCGTAGCCGTGGACTACCCGCTGCACTACCTGTCCAAGAGCTGGAGCCTGAAGCCCTGGCGCAGCTGGCCGGCCTTGCGCCTGACCCTGCCGGGGCTGAGCCTGAGCCTTGTGACCACCTGCATCGGCTACCTGGCCCTGGCCTGGACGCCGTTCCCGGCCCTGACCCAGATCGCGATTTTTTCCGCCGCCGGGCTGGTGGGCGCCTACCTGAGCGCCGTCTGCCTGCTGCCGGCGCTGCTCAAGGGCGCAGAGTTGCGCCCCGCCCAATGGCCGCTCCAGGTCTGCCAATACCTGCTCAAGGCCCGCGAAGCCCTGCTGAAACGGGTACGCACGCCGGTCCTGCTGATGTTGTTGCTGACGTTCTGCGCGGGTGGGCTCTGGCACCTGACCACGAAAAACGACATCCGCCAGTGGATCGGCACGCCCCAGCACCTTACCGACGAAGCCCGCGACATCGCGCGCATCACCGGTTTCCAGCCCACCAGTCAGTTCTTCCTGATCCGCGCCGACGATCAATCCCAACTGCTGGAGCGCCAGACCGCCCTCAACGAGCGGCTGGATCAGTTGATCGGCCTGGAAAAGCTCCAGGGCTACCTGTCGCTGAACCAACTGGTCAGTCCGCCCGCCGAACAGCAGAAAGTGCGTGAGGCCCTGGCCCGCTTGCCAGCCTTCTGGCAACCGCTGCTGGACCTGGGCGTCCCGGTCGCTGCGCTGCAAGCAGAGCTGGAGCAATTACAGGCCCTGCCAGTGACCGACATTGACGCCGCGCTGGTCGGTCCGTTGGCCGAGCCGTATCGCACACTCTGGCTCGGACCAACAGCGCAAGGCGTTGCGGCGGTGGTCAGCTTGCAAGGTTTGAACGATGCGACGCTGCTGCGGGTACAGGCGGTGGATCTGCCAGGCGTACAACTGGTGGATCGCCTGGGCGACCTGAACCGAGTCTTCGCCGCCACGCAGGTCAGCGCCGCCGAGTTGAAACTGGCCTCCTGCGTGCTGATTGTGCTGGTGCTGATCTGGCCGTTTGGTGTCGGCGGCGCCTTGCGCATCGTGGCATTGCCGTTGCTGGCCGCACTGTGCAGCCTGGCGAGCCTCGGCTGGCTGGGACAGCCACTGACCTTGTTCAGCCTGTTCGGCCTGTTGCTGGTGACGGCCATCGGCGTCGACTACGCGATCCTGATGCGCGAGCAGATCGGCGGTGCCGCCGTGAGCCTGCTGGGCACGTTCCTGGCGGCGGTCACCACCTGGCTGTCGTTCGGCCTGCTGGCGCTGTCCAGCACACCGGCGGTGAGCAACTTCGGCCTGGCGGTGAGCCTGGGGCTGGCCTTCAGCTTCATGTTGGCGCCGTGGGCGGGACATCAAGCCCACGCGGCGACGGTCGCGGAGCCCGCCCAATGATGACCCTGCTGTTCTGGCTCATGGCCCTGGGGCTGTTCGCAGTCGCCACACGCCTGGGCGCTCGCTTCGGGTTGATCCCAATTGTCAGCCAGTTGTTGCTGGCGACCTTCGGCCTGCCGCTGCTGATGTATTTCTGGATCGAACCGGGCTGGCAACTCAGCGGCGTACAACTGGTATCGCCGGTGTGGCTGAAGAACCTCTACAGCCTCGCGTTCGCGCTGTTGCTGGGGCACATCCTCAGCGACGTGATCGACCTGCGCCTGGACCGCCAGAGCGTGAAAATCGCCCTGCCAAGCTTCGTCGTTCCATTCGCCTGCGGTCTGGCGACAGCGTTCTGGCTGCTGCCGCCCCAGCCCTGGATCAGCTCCCTGGCGGTGGGACTGCTGTTTGCGATCACGGCGATCCCGGTGCTGTACCTGTACCTGCGTCACATCGACTACCCACCCGCCGCCACCCGGCGACTGGTGCAAACGGCGATCCTGATCGACCTGGCCTGCTGGAGCCTGTTCGGCCTGGCCCAGGGCAGCCTCCACCTGGGCAGCCTGCTGTTGCCGTTGGCCGGCGCCTGTGTGCCGTTGCTGTTGCGCCTGGTTGGCCTGCGCCAGCCATTGTTGTACAGCGGTGTGTTCTTTGCCCTGCTGGTGGTGGCCGAGCACTACCGGCTCAATGCACTGATCGTCGGCATTGGTTATCTGCTGTGCATGGCCGCGCTCAAAGTGCCCTTGAGGCTGCCGCTCAATATCGCCTGGATGCAGGGCTTGCAGACATACCTGGCGATCCCGCTGATCCTCACGTTCGGCATTGTGCAGATCGACGTGCACAGCGCCATGAGCAGCCTCGACTGGGTGCAATTGACGGCGTTGCTGCTGTTGCCCATTGCCAGCAAACTGCTGGGCAACTGGCTGGGCCTGGGTTGGGCCGCCGCGTCATTCGCCGGCGCCAGTCGCTGGCGCGAAAGTGTCCTGCTGAACATTCGCGGCTTGAGTGAAATCGTCTTCCTCAATCTGCTCTTGCAACAACAGCTCATCAGCCCCGCGTTGTACTTCACGCTGATGCTGATGGGACTGATCGCCACATTGCTGCCGGCCGTGACCGGTTTCCACCGTATTCCCTCGATTGCCGTCCCGGCCAGGAGCTCCAGTGCCAACAGTTGAAATGGAACGTCGACAGGTCGTCATCATCGGCGCAGGCCCTTCCGGCGCCATCGCAGCCGCGCTGCTCAAGCGCAAGGGCCACGATGTGCTGGTCATCGAGCGCCAGCATTTCCCCCGGTTCTCCATCGGTGAGAGCCTGTTGTCCCATTGCCTGGATTTCGTCGAAGAAGCCGGCATGCTCGACGCGGTGAATGCCGCCGGGTTCCAGCGCAAGAACGGCGCCGCATTTGCCTGGGGCGAGCGCTACAGCGCCTTCGATTTCGGCGATACCTTCAGCAATGGCAAACCCACGACCTTCCAGGTACAACGCGCCGACTTCGACAAGTTGCTGGCCGACCAGGCCGCCCTGCAAGGCGTGGAGATCCGCTACGGCCAAGCGATCACCAGCGCCGACTTCAGCCTCGCCAAGCCACGACTGGGCGTGCAGCGCGAAGATGGCAGCGAGTACTGCGTCGAGGCCGACTTCGTGCTCGATGCCAGCGGCTATGGCCGTGTTCTGCCGCGCCTGCTGGACCTTGAAGCACCGTCGAATTTCCCGGTGCGCCAGGCGGTGTTCACGCACATCGAGGATCGCATCGACGCCCCGGCGTTCGATCGAGAAAAGATCCTGATCACCACCCACCCGAGCAAACGCGACGTGTGGTTCTGGACCATTCCGTTCAGCGGCGGGCGCTGCTCGGTGGGCGTGGTCGCGGCGGCGGAACATTTCGCCGGCCGCACCGACGACCTCGATGCCTGCCTGCGCAGTTTCATCGATGAAACCCCAAGCCTGGCCGGCGTGCTGCAGAACGCCGTGTGGGATACCCCGGCGCGGACCATCGGCGGCTACTCGGCCAACGTCAAGACCCTGCACGGCCAAGGCTTCGCCCTGCTGGGCAACGCTGCGGAATTCCTCGACCCGGTGTTTTCCTCCGGCGTGACCATTGCCATGCGCTCGGCGAGCATGGCCGCCGCTGTGCTCCACCGGCAGTTGCAAGGTGAAAGCGTGGATTGGCAAAGCGAGTTCGCCGAGCCGCTCAAGCGCGGCGTCGACACCTTCCGCTGCTATGTCGAGGGCTGGTACGCCGGCACCTTCCAGGACGTGATTTTCTACACCGAAGGTTCGGACGACATCCGCCGCATGATCAGCTCGATCCTGGCAGGCTACGCCTGGGATCAGCGCAATCCGTTTGTCAGCGAACCCAAGCGGCGCCTGCGCATGCTCTCGGAAATCTGCGCGAGCCCGGCGCCATGAGTCAGCAACCATGAGCTACCTGAGCGACAACTACGTCGAAGAGACCCGCTTCGGCTTCTGGTTCCTGCGCAGCCACACCTGGCAGCACCATGTGTTGCGCGTGGCGATCAACGACCTGCGCAGCCTGTTCAGCACCCCGCTGCCGAGCAACCCGGTGCTGCTCGACGCTGGCTGCGGTCAGGGCAAATCATTCCAGTACCTGCGCCAGGTGTTCGCGCCACAGCGCCTGATCGGCGTGGATGCCGACCCTCACAGCCTGGACCTGAGCCGGGAGGAAGCCGCACGCCAAGGCATGGCCGTGGAACTGATCGGCAGCGACTGCGCGACCTTGGCGGTGCCCGATGCCAGCGTCGACCTGTTGTTCTGCCACCAGACCTTCCATCACCTGGTGGAGCAGGAGAAAGCCCTCGCCGAGTTCTATCGCGTACTCAAGCCCGGCGGCTATTTGATGTTCGCCGAATCCACCGAAGCCTACATCGACACCTGGGTGATTCGCTGGCTGTTCCGCCATCCCATGCACGTACAGAAAAGTGCCGCGCAGTACCTGGAGATGATCCGCGAGCAAGGCTTCCAGTTCGAAGCCCGCAACATCTCCTACCCGTACCTGTGGTGGAGCCGCGCCAAGGACTTCGGCTTGCTGGAGCGTTTTGGCCTGCGCCGCGCCAAACCGTTCGGCGAGCGCGAGGAAACCCTGGTCAATGTGGTGGCTCGCAAGCCCGTCGAAGGGGCCATCGGATGAATCGTGCCCTGCTTGTCGGCTGCCTGTTGCTGCTCAGTGCCTGCGCCAGCCATGCGCCGCTGCCCGAGCGCACGCCAACCCTGGCCTTGCCGATGCAACTGCACATCGAGCGGACATTGGCCGGCCAACGCCAGGACTGGCTGCTGGTGATCCAGCGCGAAGACGCCGGCATCCGTTGGTCGATGATGGACCCGCTGGGCATTCCCGTGGCCCGCCAGCGCCTGGTCGCTGGCCAGTGGCAGGCCGACGGTCTGCTGCCGCCCAATGCCGAAGCCCGGGAGTTGTTCGCCGCGCTGTTGTTCGCCCTGACCCCCGAAGCCGAACTGCCGGGCAACTACCCGACCGCCCGGCAACAAGCGTCGCAACGGACCCTCGATTCCCGCTGGCAGGTGCGCTACACGCAGCCGCTGGATTTTGAAATGAGCCTGCCCCAAGGCCCCCGCTACCGCATCACACCGTTGACCGAGAACGCCCCATGACCGCCTATTTGAATGCCCTCGGGGTGATCTGTGCCCTGGGCCGCGACAAGCACACCGTCGCGCACAACCTGTTTGCCGGCGACTGTTCGGGCGTGCGTATCAAGGACGGCTGGGTCGCCGAACGTGCATTACCGGTTGCCGCGGTGCCGGGTGAACTCGCCCCCATCCCCCCAACCCTGTTGGCGCACCGCAGCCGCAACAATCAGCTGCTGCTGGAAGCCGGGCTGCAGATTCGCGCCGAGATCGACCAGGCCATCCAGGCCTACGGTCGCGCCCGCATCGGCATCGTGTTGGGCACCAGCACTTCGGGGATCGATGAGGCCAGCCAGGGCATTGCCCATTACCTGCGCGAGCAACACTTCCCCGACGGCTACGACTACCAGCAACAGGAACTCAGCGCGCCGGCCAACTTTCTTTCCGACTGGCTCGGCCTGAGCGGTCCGTCCTACGTGATTTCCACGGCCTGCACCTCCAGCGCCCGCGCCTTGATGAGCGCCCGGCGCCTGCTGGACCTGGGCCTGTGCGATGCCGTGCTATGTGGTGGCGTGGACAGCCTGTGCAAACTGACCCTCAACGGTTTTTCCGCACTGGAAGCGGTGTCGAACGAACGCTGCAATCCGTTTTCAGTGAACCGCAGCGGCATCAACATTGGCGAAGCAGCCGTGCTGTTCCTCATGAGCAAGACGCCAGGTGACGGGACACCGATTGCCTTGCTCGGTGACGGTGCCAGTTCCGATGCCCACCATATTTCCGCACCTGAACCCAGTGGTCGCGGCGCCCGCCAGGCCATGGAAAAAGCCCTGCGTTGCGCTGGCCTCGAGGCCAGCCAGATCGACTACCTGAACCTGCACGGCACCGCCACGCAACACAATGACGCCATGGAAAGCCAGGCGGTGGCCGGGCTGTTTCCAGCGGGCGTGCCCTGCTCGTCCACCAAGCCCATGACCGGCCATACTCTCGGCGCGGCCGGGGCACTGGAAGCGGCATTCTGCTGGTTGGCCCTGAGCGCAGAAAACACCGCCCTGGCCCTGCCGCCGCATGTCTGGGACGGCCAGGCCGATCCGGCCCTGCCGGCGCTGGACTGGGTCACCGCCGGCACCCACCTGAACCCGGTCACCCCGCGCCGCCTGATGAGCAATTCATTTGCATTCGGCGGCAACAACGTCAGCCTGATTATCGGAGACGCCCCATGATTGACTGGCCGCTCGCCGAACTGCTGCCCCATGCCGGCGACATGATCCTCATCGACCGGATCCTGTCGTTCGATGACGAACAGATCCATACCCACGCCACCGTCAAGCCCGGCGGTTTGTTCAACCGCGACGACGGCGCGCTGCCGGCCTGGGTCGGCATCGAGCTGATGGCTCAAAGCGTCGCGGCGTTTGCCGGTTGCCATGCACGCCAACGGGGTGATGCCGTGGCCCTGGGCTTTTTGCTCGGCACCCGCAAGTTCGAATGCAACGTCGAGTGTTTTCCCGCCGGCGTCGAGCTGACCATCCACGGCGTGCGCTCCCTGGAAGACGACAACGGCATGGGCGTGTTCGAATGTCACATCCACGCCCCCGGCATCCATGCCTCGGCCCGGCTCAACGTATTCCGTCCGCCCCAGGCCGCCCATTACCTTCATGAACCGTCCGCAACAGGAAACCCGTCATGACTGAATCCGTACTGGTCACCGGCTCCAGCCGTGGCATCGGCCGCGCCATCGCCCTGCGCCTGGCCCAGGCCGGGCACGACATCGTGCTGCACTGCCGCAGCGGCCGCGCCGAGGCCGAGACGGTCCAGGCGCAAATCCAGGCCCTGGGCCGCAACGCCCGGGTGCTGCAATTCGACGTGGCCGACCGGGCCGCGTGCAAGGCCATTCTCGAAGCCGATGTCGAAACCCACGGCGCCTATTACGGCGTGGTGCTCAACGCCGGCCTGACCCGCGATGGTGCCTTCCCGGCCCTGAGCGAAGACGACTGGGATGTGGTGATGCGCACCAACCTCGACGGTTTCTATAACGTGCTGCATCCGGTGATGATGCCGATGATCCGTCGTCGCGCCGCCGGGAGGATCGTCTGCATCACCTCGGTTTCCGGGCTGATCGGCAATCGCGGCCAGGTCAACTACAGCGCCTCGAAGGCCGGGTTGATCGGCGCGGCCAAGGCGTTGGCAATCGAGCTGGGCAAGCGCAAGATCACCGTCAATTGCGTCGCGCCAGGCCTGATCGACACCGCCATGCTCGATGAAAACGTACCCGTGGAAGAACTGATGAAAATGATCCCCGCCCAGCGCATGGGCACCCCGGAAGAAGTGGCGGGTGCGGTGAATTTCCTGATGTCCGCCGAAGCCGGCTACATCACCCGGCAGGTCCTGGCCGTCAACGGAGGCTTGTGCTGATGAAGCGCGTCGTCGTCACCGGCATGGCCGGTATCACCTCCATAGGCAGCGACTGGGAAACCATCGCCGCCAACTTCGCCGCCAACCGCAGCGGCATCCGGCGCATGGATGAGTGGGACCGTTTCACCGAACTTAACACCCGCCTGGCCGGGCCCATCGATGACTTCCAGGTCCCCGCCCACTGGACCCGCAAGCAACTGCGCAGCATGGGCCGGGTTTCGCGCCTGGCGGTTGCGTCGGCGGAACAGGCCCTGGCCGACGCCGGCCTGCTGGGCGACGAGTCGATCAAGGACGGGCGCATGGGCGTGTCCTGCGGTTCGTCCACCGGCAGCACCGACGAGATCAAGGCCTTTGGCAACATGCTGCTCAACAGCGTGGCCGAAGGGTTGAACGCCAACTCCTACGTGCGAATGATGCCCCACACCACGGCGGCCAACATCAGCATCTTCTTCGGCTTGACCGGGCGCCTGATCCCCACCTCCAGCGCCTGCACCAGCGGCAGCCATGGCATCGGCTATGCCTACGAGGCCATCAAATTCGGGCGCCTGCCGTTGATGCTTGCCGGTGGCGCCGAAGAGCTGTGCCCGACCGAAGCGATGGTGTTCGATGCGCTCTACGCCACCAGCCTGAAAAACGAAGCACCGCAAACCAGCCCGCGCCCCTACGACAAGGACCGCGACGGCCTGGTGATCGGTGAAGGCGCCGGCATGCTCGTGCTTGAAGAACTGGAACATGCGTTGGCACGCGGCGCGCGGATCCATGCCGAGATCGTCGGCTTTGGCAGCAACGCCGACGGCCAGCACGCCACCCGCCCCGAACTGCTCACCATGCGCCGGGCCATGGAACTGGCCCTGGAAGATGCCGGCCTCGAACCCTCGGCCATCGGCTACGTCAACGGCCACGGCACCGCCACCGAACAAGGTGACATCGCCGAAACCCTGGCCACCAGCAGCCTGTTTGGCGAACACATGCCCATCAGCTCGCAGAAGAGTTTCCTCGGTCACACCCTGGGCGCCTGCGGCGCGCTGGAGTCCTGGTTCAGCATCGAAATGATGAACCGCGACCTCTACGTGCACACCTTCAACCTCGATGAGGTTGATCCCCAATGCGGCAAGCTCGATTACCTGCGTAACGAGTTCAGGTCGATGAGCAACGAATACGTGATGAACAACAACTTCGCCTTTGGTGGGGTCAACACCTCGCTGATTTTCCGCCGCTGGCACTGAATCGGATTCAAAACCCTGTTACCCCTCGTCAAGGAGACCATGATGTCGTTGAAGAAAATCGCCGTGACCGCCGCCCTGTTGCTCAGCACCCTGCCAAGCCTCAGCCAGGCCCGTGATACCGCGCTGTTCCTGCCGTTCGACAAAGTCGTCGCCGAAGCCATCCGCACCGGCAAGATCGACGGCAGCGTGAAGTTCTACCTGGCCGGCAACAAACCGGCCGGCAACGTCACCGTGGTCAGCCCAGGGGCGGTGACCAACAAGAAAACCAACGCCTTCAACAAATCCGATGAAGTAGCCTGCGAATGGGTCCTGCAATCGGCCCTGATCAGCCTGCACCAAGCCGCCAAGAACGCCGGCGCCAATGCCGTCACCAACATCGTCAGCTTCTACAAGAGCAACGAACGCAAGGACCCCACCACCTACGAATGCCACGCCGGCGCGATCATGGCGGGTGTTGCGTTGAAAGGGGATTTGGCGAAGGTGCAATAAAAAAGCACCTTTTGAAGTCCCCGCTGGGGTATAGGAACTGTGTAGGAGCTGTCGAGTGCAACGAGGCTGCGATCTTTCCCCAGACACTTGAGTCCCAAGCGAAAGATCAAAAGATCGTCCGAACGCGGCCCGAGCCTTCGGCAGCTCCCACAGGGACGTCAAGCCAGTTGAGCGACTCGGCTGGCTTGCGGTGCGGGGTCTGCATTTTTGTAGGTGACCCAGAATACCGAGGGGATCAGTCGTGCTTTGCAGGGGCAGGTACGTGGCTATCCAGGGTGCCGGCCATATGCCTGCCATGGCTGACCATGTGCCCGATACCGCCCCTGATCTGATAGGTGTTCCCGTCCTTTCCACAAGAGACGCGGTCACCTTCGCGGGCATGCTGCAGGCCAAACATGTTCACCTTGCCATCGCCATCCAGCACTTTCCCACCGCACGTGGTCTTGTCACCCTGGCCGATGAAGTAACCCCTGTTCATTGGATGTTCTCCTTCATCGCATTCGAGTGCAGGTGATGAACATCCGCCAGCCTGAGAGCAGGCAAAAAATCCTCTGCCATCGGCACACCTTCACGCACGATGATCAGGAAACGTCTCTGAAGTGTATTGATGATCTCGTCGCCATTGCTCAGGCGGCTGCCGACCAGTGCGATGTTGCTGTTGGCTTCCCCGGCGGCGGTTATGATCCGTGCCGTGGTGCCATCGGCATACACAACCTGATCGCCTTTCTGCGCGGCTCGTACTTTCCAGCCATTATCCAGGGTGAACGTCAACGACGATGACACTTGCTGGATCGTTCCGCCGTTACGCGTCTGGCTGCCCTCGGTGGCCACTCGGTAAATAGCGATGGGAGGATGAGCCTGGACGTGCGCCTTTTGTCGATTAATCCATGCCACGACTTCTTTGCTGTAACCGTCGAGTTGCCGTTGCTCCAAGTACAAGTCGTCCAAATGGCGGAGGTATTCAGCAGAGACTTCGTTGGTGTATGGGGACAGCAAGAGTTCATTCATTACTAAGGCTCCTGTTCAAGGGACGTTATCCGTTGGCCTTTGGACTGAACGCTAAGCCGGACGAATTTCGGAGCAATGAATAAGACGTTGCAGCGCTAGCAAGTCGCAATCCCGGCAGCACGGCATTAGGAGCGAACAGGAAATTTCGGAAAAGAAAATGCGCACTTTCCTACAGCCAAGAGGAATCTGACAGTCCAATCCTGTTTTTGCCGTTTGTCGGAACTGTCATCTTCGACAGTATCGGTGGGGTTCCGGATCCCATCAGGCTTTAACCACTTGAAAAATTGCCTTTCCATTTTCAGATGTTTAAACCCGGTTTCAAAAATGGATAAAAAATTGATGAATACGATCGCCTGGTCAGGCGTCACAGCCGTGTCTTCTCAACGCCACGCCACATCGCCCTCCTTGGAACAAGGCGGCATTGTTGTGGACGGTGTGCTATTTACCCGCGCCCATGCGCAGGTGAATGGCATTCGCCTTCACTATCTTATGAGCGGTAATGGCGAACACCCGGTTTTGCTGGTGCATGGGTTTCCGGGAAGTTGGCGCAGCTGGGAGACGTTGATGGGGCCATTGGTGCGTGCTGGTTTTACCCCGATCGTTCCTGATTATCGCGGTGCTGGCGAAACTGATATTTCAACAGGTGGCTATGACAAAAAAAGCATGGCGCATGACCTACACCAACTGGTATCCCTCCTGAACATCAAGCAGGTCGATATTATTGGTCACGACATGGGTTTAATCATTGCCTATGCCTACGGCGCGCTTTACTCCGATGAAACCAAACATATCATCTTGATGGATGGATTCATTCCTGGCATCCCTGGATGGGAAACCGCTTACAACGGAAATATTGAAGCGGGCGTGGCAAGTAAATGGCACTTTCGCTTTTTTGGTAAAACGGCCCTGTCCATGATCCAGAGGCAGGAGAAAACCTACCTGGACATGTTTTTTGATAATTTTGTCTTCGCGGGCAACGGTACGGTACGTGAAGAGGTGCGCCAGGCGCTGGTGGAGGACTACTCCCGACCTGGGCGCATGGAGGCGGCATTCAAGCTTTATTCGGCCTGGGTAGAGCATGATGTGAATGACAACCTGGCTTTTGCCCAGAATAAGTTGACGGTTCCGCTGCTCACCATCGGCGGCGACAATTCGAGAGGTAAAACCTTGGCCGAGCAGGCCTTGCACATTGCTACGCAACCGCACTCATTAATACTGGTCAATACCGGACATTGGGTATTGGAAGAACAACCGCAGGCTACCCGCGACGCTATCCTGACCTTTCTTGCACAATAAACAATCAGTCAAATTCGCTTTGTCACAGGCGCTCGTACAGCACCTTCCTTTGTATGTGCGGTATCTATCTACCACCCTATCGTCGCCTGCCTTCAATAGGTTGCCCTTCCGAAAAACTCTCAGGAAGAGCACATGCAGGAAGATACCGCCCCCATACCGTCTTTCAACCTTCCGCAGGCCGATAGCGTCACTGACGCCAGCGCCCTACTGACAAGCCGGCTCACGACCTCGCAGCAGCACATGATCCGCTTGAACAGTGCCGTTCCCTGGCCCTCGACGGCCACGAGACAGCATCTGGACTACTGGTTCAAAAGAACCTTCCCCGCCTTGGCGGGCACCATGGCCGTCGAAACGTTGTCGGTGTGCACGCTGCAAGAGGAGCCTATCCCCCCTTCGAAACGAGTCCCCGACGGGCCGATGTCCCGGCGGACAGTGAAAGATATCGTTTTCCTCGAGACCCTTTTCTGGCGCGCCGTTGCCGGTCAGATGAATACCCGTGAGTTTTTCCTCGAAATCGACAACCTCGAGGTTGTCGTGACGAAAGACAACATCACCCAAGTGCCCAGCGCCCTGAACAGTCGTGAAGCAAAGGAGGAAATCAAACGCCTGCTGAACACCACGCCAGCGTCTTATGAACGGCTGCTGGCGCGGGTCCTGGACGACTTCTGGAGTAAACCGGCCGATTTCACCCGAGGCCGCAACGTCGGTGACTGGCTGGCGGAAGAACTGGGCACGCAACTGCAGGTACAAGCGGATCTTCATTTGCTGGATACAACGCTGAGCCAGGCAATGCACAAGGCAGTGACAGACCATCTGGCGGCGCAGGCCACCAGACCCGGGGTTTTCAACCTGAGCCTCACTCTCCAAGGTTGGGGATTCAGCCTGCCGGTGCCGGGTGCCGTCGTGCTGACACGGCCCGACCATACCGATCATTCGGCGGACGCCGTGCTGTACCGTCCGGGTCATCCGCTGGAGGTGCATGGCAGCCTGACGGAACTGAAGGCCAGCCTGATGGAGGACGATAACGTTGAGGACCGGTTGGACACCGCACCAATAGCAGGGAATTTCCTTGTTCATTTGGTCAGCGATTTGCGGGCGGTGCAGAAAGCAGCCGTGAGCAATACCTTGTTGAACGGCCCGACCGAGGAAGAGGAAATCGCCGCCTGGGTGAGCAGGCTGGATGCCGCGGCGGACATCGGCGATAAGCTGGACCTGGCGGGCGCCATGGACGAGCGCGAGCTGCGGCTGAACCTGAAAAACTTGAATGACTGGCTGCACGACCTCCCCCACATCACCGGTGACGACCGCCTGGCATGGTGGCGGGCGGCGCAGGCCCTGCACAGCAGCCTGGTCGATACACCGCCCCCAGCGGACCCGGTGACGCTGGCCACCGCGCAGGCGCTTCGGGAGCGGACCCGTCGCCTGCTCGCCGGCTTCATCGGGGAGAAATACCCGCCAGCCGACCCTGAAGATGTGTCGCTGAGTATCAGAAAACAACTGACTGACCCGCATGCACCAACGGGCGCCTCACCGTTCGGGTCCGGGGTTTCGCAAGGTGGCGTGAGGGGGGTCATGGATGACCGCCGTTCCATGACCGAGTGGGCGATGTCCAACCTGACCCAGGACGAACGCAACGCCGCTCAGCCTAGCGTCGTCGGGCCGCTGAGCTTTGCGCAGATTATAGAGACCATCGAGCGGGCAGACATCGGCACCCGGCTGGCGACCGATGTGCAACTCGCCGCCCGCCAATCACAAGCGCAATGGATGACCCTGAAAGCGCAACAGATACGGGCCCAGGCGTGGACCGCCCATATCTCGGGCGACCTGAGGCACGACAAGGACAGTATCGGACTGAACCTGGTGCTGGCAGCGTTGGACAGTCCGACACCGGATCGGCGCGCCAAGGTCAACGGGCACGACGTGGTGGTCCGTCAACTGCAGTGGGGCAACAGCGTGCTCAGGTCGATACTGGCGTTTGGGGTGAAAACCGTGTCGAGCCGCCCGTCGCTGACGCTGTACACGCCGGGAGCACCGGACGGCAAGGTGTTCAGGGACGTGGATGCGGCCAGCGGTCGAACGTTGGAAAGCACCTTGGCGCAGACGCTCACTGCCACGCCACAAATGACCCGCTGGCTCATTTCGCAACTGCCGCTGCTGGAGCAGGCCGTACAGCTTGCCAGCATGGTGCCGGCCTCGGAAAAGCTGACGTTCGAGGAGAAGATAAGAAAAGTCACACAGTCGGCTTTCGTCTGGGCGAGGACCAGGGCACAGAACGACTTTGCGACGAAAATCTCCTCGCCCGTGGTTGGAGGGAACTTGCTCCAAGCACTGTATGAAACGCAAATAACCCACGCGATGAAAACCGCGGACATGTTGACGGTGACCAACGCCGAACGCGACAGCGCAGCCGCGCGGGAGGGGCGCAGAAACGGCGTCATGTTGTTGACCGGGGCGATGTCGATGGCGCCTGCGGGCCGGCTGGGCGGAATACTGGGACGTGCGATCCTGCCAACGATGGCCGGAGGGACGGCGGTGGCGGCAATCGATGTCGAAGACGGTCACTTCAGCCAGTGGACACGTGATTTTATCAGCGGACTGGGCGAGGTCATCGCCGAAGCCGGGCAGGATCTGATCATGGCGCGTGCAAGGCGTCATCAGGCACGCCCGGCGCTGTCCTCCCTGCCCCGCATGCCGGATCCGGAGTTGGAGGCTTTTCACCTCAGGGGCTTTGACAGCAAGGGGTTGATCCCCGAAGGCCGCAATCGGTACAGGGACACCAGCGGGCAGGGTTACCTGACCATAGGAAAGTACTTCTACAAATCGGCGATTCAGGGAGGCGAACGGATTATCTACGCGCCTAACAACCGTACAAACCAGCGGACGGTGACCTGGAAAAACGGCAGTTGGCAGGTTGAAGCACGACAGCGGTTGCTGGGTGGCGGGGCTTTACAGAGTCTGATCGGTCGATCTCCAGAGACCCTGCAACAGAAGCGATGCAACATATTGCTGGAAGGTGCTTTGGCGGACCAACGCAGGCCCTCCGTTGAATTGGTCAACACCGTAAAGAATCTTGTTGATTCAATGCCTGATGAGCTGGTTGTACGAATACTCCATGAGAGCATGGAGGATGTTGGCATGCGCGACTTGGATTCTTATCGCGCACAAATAACCTCCCTCTATCAAACGCAGGTAATTCCCCACGCAAACATGAAGCATAAAATCAACATATGGATGCACGTCGATACTGCGACCAAAGTCATCGAATCAAGAGGTGATGGCTTCAACCTTACAGCCGCCCAACAAATACTGATATTTGACAAGATAGAAATACTTGGTCCAAAGCTGTTCAATCACCGAGGTGAGTTCAATACGGCCATCACCATATTGCCAGATAACGTCACCGGGGCTGTATTTCTAGCGATCACCCCCGAACGAGGAAAAAAGCGAGACGCCGTCCGTAATATTGCAGATACCCATACCGAAATATTGGAAGTCGCACAAGCCAAACTCCTCGCCGAGCTGGAACCGCTATTCCCAGGGAGCGGCCCGGATGTAGAGGCCGCCAGGAGAAGATACGTTAACGCCGCCGAACGCCAAGACGAATACAAAAGAAAATTCATCAATGCCTTCAGTACGGAAATGCGCCGCAGAAACAGACTCGGGCTACTGACAGAAATCAGGCAACATGAAATCCCTTACATCATCGCCAACAAAGGCAAGTCGCAACGCAGGATGATGGTTGTTACCGAAGAGGAGATTACAAAATTCACCCGAAACTTATCCCGCTATGATGCGTTCGACATCGAGGTCGTGACACAGGCCCGGACAAACAGGGTGACCGGCATCCGACCTCCAACCACGCCACCTACTTCAGCGGTTCCGTCGCCTGCGGCCGACAAGTTCATGGTCGATACCAGCCCACTGGCGGACACGCAAATGTCCTACGATAACTTCCCTGAAACAGCCAGGGCGAAAGTAGTAGAAATCATGGATGACATTCGTGCTGGCAGGGTGACGACGAAGAAAATCAATCAGTATTACTGGTACGACATGGCTCGACTGGTTCCAGGAGGTGGCCGGGGCTTGTGGCGCGCCGCGTTCGAACGCCAGGGCGATACGTGGACACTCCAGGGTTTCTATAATTATCACGTAAACAAACCGGCGACCGTCTGGGGGGATTGAGATAGAGAGCCCAGAAGGCGTAGGCACGTCCAACATCTTTGGTGGCTGATGCACCGCTAACGCGAGCAAGCTCGCTCCCACAGGAGATTTGCGGTGATTGAAGGTTCTGCGACCACCGACGATCAAGGGTGGGAGCGAGCTTGCTCGCGATGGCGTCGGCACATCCAATATCTGCATCGCGATCAAGCTCGCTCCCACAGGCGTTTTTCCGCTTGACCCGCTACTCGGTATTACCTGTCAACAACGCCACAAACGCCTTCGCCATCGGCGAACGCTGGTCCTTGCGCTGGACCAGCCACACCGCCGACACCGCTGCCGGATCGAGTAGCGGTCGATACACCACCCCATCGATACGCATGCGCTGGTAAGACGCCGGCAATACCGAGACACCCAGCCCCGCCGCCACCAAGCCGATGATGGTCATGGCTTCGCCGGCTTCCTGGGCGAAGTGCGGGCTGAAGCCGGCGTCGCGGGCCAGGTTCAGGAGCTGGGCATAGAGGCCGCTGCCGTAGCTGCGGGGGAAGAACACGAACGGCTCCTGGGCCAAGGCCGAGAGGAACAGGCCGTCTTCATTGCCCTGGGCCAGGGGATGCTTGGCACTGAGCACGGCTACCAGCGGTTCGCGGCTGAGTTCGATTTCCACCAAGGAGTCGGGCAACGGCAAGGGTCGCATGATGCCCACCTCGATCTCTTCATCCACCAGTGCGTCGGCCACTTGGGTACTGCTCATTTCCCGCAGGTTCAGGTGCACCGCCGGGAAGCGTTGCCGGAATGAAAAAATCGCCTGGGGGATGGTGGAGTTGAAAGGCGCCGAGGAGGTGAAGCCGATTTTCAGCTCGCCCAACTCCCCCAGTTGGGCGCGGCGGGCGACGTCAGCGGCTTTATCGACCTGGACCAATACCCGTCGCGCTTCTTCAAGGAACAACCGCCCGGCCTCGCTCAATTCGACCCGACGATTGGTACGCTCGAACAACCGTGCGCCAATCTCCTGCTCCAGCGCCTGGATCTGCTGGCTCAAGGGCGGCTGGGAGATGCCCAGGGCCAGCGCGGCACGGCCGAAATGCAGTTCTTCGGCAACGGCGATGAAGTAACGCAGGTGTCGCAATTCCATGGGCAATCCAATAGGTCGTATAACGTCTTAAACAGGTCGAACAATATATTGGATAGAATCATTAGCCGGCTATATGCTTTTTTCATTGCCTGCCAGAACGTGCCCTTGCGAGGTCCACCGTGAAAACTGCTGTCGCTCCACTGACCCATGAAATCCCGCCGCGTGTGCAGGATGATGTCGTCGCCGAACTCAAGGACATCTATATCGAGAAGGGCACGCCGATGTTCATGCGCACGGTGCTGGCGCTGTTCAGCGGTGGCTTTGCGACCTTTGCCCTGCTGTATTGCGTGCAACCGATGATGCCGCTGTTGTCCAAGGAATTTTCCATCAACGCGGCGCAGAGCAGCCTGATCCTGTCAGTGGCGACCGGCCTGCTCGCCATCGGCCTGTTGATCACCGGCCCGATTTCCGACCGCATCGGGCGCAAGTCGGTGATGGTCGCGGCGCTGTTCGCCGCCTCGGCGTGTACGATTGCCAGCGCCATGATGCCGACCTGGCAGGGTGTATTGCTGCTACGTGCCTTGGTGGGGCTGTCGTTGAGCGGGTTGGCAGCGGTCGCGATGACGTATTTGAGCGAAGAAATCCATCCCAAGCACATCGGCCTGGCGATGGGGTTGTACATCGCCGGCAACGCCATCGGCGGCATGTGCGGACGCCTGATCACCGGGGTCTTGATCGACTTTGTCAGCTGGCACACCGCGATGCTGGTGATTGGCGGCCTGGCGCTGATCGCGGCAGCGGTGTTCTGGAGAATCCTGCCTGAGTCACGCAACTTCCGTCCTCGTTCGCTGCACCCGCGCAGCCTGCTGGACGGCTTCACCATGCACTTTCGCGACGCCGGCTTGCCGCTGCTGTTTCTTGAAGCTTTCGTATTGATGGGCGCGTTCGTGACGCTGTTCAACTACATCGGCTACCGCCTGCTGGCCGAGCCTTATCACTTGGACCAGGCCTTTGTCGGGTTGCTGTCGGTGGTGTACCTGTCGGGCATCTACAGCTCGGCAAAAGTCGGTGCACTGGCGGACAGGCTCGGCCGACGCAAAATGCTCTGGGCGACCATTGCACTGATGCTGGCCGGCCTCACGCTGACCATGGCCACCCCGCTGTGGCTGGTAGTGCTGGGCATGCTGGTGTTCACCTTCGGTTTCTTCGGCGCCCACTCGGTCGCCAGCAGTTGGATCGGCCGCCGCGCCCTCAAGGCCAAGGGCCAGGCTTCGTCACTTTATCTGTTCAGCTATTACGCCGGATCCAGCGTTGCGGGTACGGCGGGCGGCGTGGCCTGGCACCTGGGTGGGTGGAACGGTGTCGGCTTGTTCATCGGTGGCTTGCTGGTGGTCGCATTGTGGGTGGCGGTGAAGCTGGCGAAATTACCGTTGCTGCCGGGAAATGTGCAGGTTTAAGCCATCACGACTTCACGACCCAACCAGGGACAGCGTGGACCCTTTGTGGCGAGGGAGCTTGCTCCCGCTGGGTGGCGCAGGCGCCGGAAACATCAACGACCGGGCAATAAAAAGCCTGTCCGACACGAGGCCGGACAGGCTGGGTGACAGGGTTGCAATCAGACGTGATATTGCGCCGACAACTCATGCACCGCCCGCAGGAAGGCACCGGCGTGTTCGGGGTCGACTTCCGGGGTAATGCCATGGCCTAGGTTGAACACGTGGCCGCTGCCGCTGCCGTAGCTGGCCAGGATACGCCCGACTTCAGCACGAATGGCGTCAGGCTTGGCGTAGAGCACGGTCGGGTCCATGTTGCCTTGCAGAGCGACCTTGTGACCGACGCGCTCGCGAGCGTTGCCAATGTCGCAGGTCCAATCCAGGCCCAGAGCGTCGGCGCCGGCATCGGCGATGCTTTCCAGCCACAGGCCGCCGTTCTTGGTGAACAGGATCACCGGGACTTTGCGCCCCTCGTGCTCGCGGATCAGGCCGCTGACAATCTTGCGCATGTAGGCCAGGGAGAACTCCTGGTACGCCGCCGCCGACAGGTTGCCGCCCCAGGTATCGAAGATCTGTACCGCTTGCGCACCGGCCAGGATCTGGCCGTTGAGGTAGGACGTGACCGACTGGGCCAGTTTGTCCAGCAACAGGTGCATGGCCTGCGGGTTGTCGTAGAGCATCGCCTTGGTCTTGCGGAAGTCCTTCGACGAGCCGCCTTCGACCATGTAGGTGGCCAGGGTCCATGGGCTGCCGGAGAAGCCGATCAGTGGCACGCGACCGTTGAGTTCACGGCGAATGGTGCTGACTGCGTCCATGACGTAGCCCAGGTCTTTCTGCGGATCTGGGATCGGCAGGGCCTCGATGTCGGCCAGGGTGCTGATGACTTTCTTGAAGCGCGGACCTTCGCCGGTCTCGAAGTACAGGCCTTGGCCCATGGCATCGGGAATGGTCAGGATGTCGGAGAACAGGATGGCCGCGTCCAGCTGCGGATACCGATCCAGCGGCTGCATCGTCACTTCGCAGGCGAACTGGGGGTTCATGCACAGGCTCATGAAGTCACCGGCCTTGGCGCGGCTGGCGCGGTACTCCGGCAGGTAGCGACCAGCCTGGCGCATCATCCACACCGGGGTGACGTCTACGGGTTGCTTGAGCAGGGCGCGAAGGAAACGGTCGTTCTTCAGGGCAGTCATGTCGGCATCCGGAAAAAAAGTGCGGGCATTTTCTCAGAGCGCGAGGCAAAAGGCACGGCAAGAGCCGTGCCTTTTATCTATCGGGGCAATTTGTCGCGGTGCAATGAAGTTCAGCAGCACCACAAAACAACTGTGGGAGCTTTTTTTGTGGGAGCAAGGCTTGCCCGCGATGAAGACACCGCGGTCTCTTGAGTACCGAGGCGCCTGGATCGCGAGCAAGCTTTGCTCCCACAAAGCTCGCCCACAGGGTTTGGTGTCGCTTGATCAGACTTGCAGGTAATCCAGGATCCCTTCCGCCGCATTGCGGCCTTCGAAGATCGCCGTCACCACCAGGTCGGAACCCCGGACCATGTCGCCACCGGCGAAGATCTTCGGGTTGCTGGTCTGGTGCTTGTACTGGCCCTGCTCTGGGGCCACGACGCGGCCCTGGCTATCGGTCTGGATGCTGAACTGCTCGAACCACGGCGCCGGGCTTGGGCGGAAGCCGAAGGCGATGACCACGGCGTCGGCCGGGATGATCTCTTCGGAACCGGGAATCGGCTCGGGGCTGCGGCGGCCACGGGCGTCCGGTTCGCCGAGACGGGTCTCGACCACCTTCACGCCTTCGACCTTGTCTTCACCGACAATGGCGATCGGTTGGCGGTTGTAGAGGAACTTCACGCCTTCTTCCTTGGCGTTCTTCACCTCTTTACGCGAACCGGGCATGTTGGCTTCGTCACGACGGTAGGCACAGGTCACCGACTTGGCGCCCTGGCGAATCGAGGTGCGGTTGCAGTCCATCGCCGTGTCGCCACCGCCGAGTACCACGACCTTCTTGCCTTTCATGTCGACGAAATCTTCCGGCGACTTTTCAAAGCCCAGGTTGCGGTTGACGTTGGCGATCAGGAAGTCGAGTGCGTCGTAGACACCTGGCAGGTCCTCACCGGCAAAGCCGCCCTTCATGTAGGTGTAGGTGCCCATGCCCATGAATACCGCATCGTATTCTTCGAGCAGTTGCTCCATGGTCACGTCCTTGCCCACCTCGGTGTTCAGGCGGAACTCGATGCCCATGCCGGTGAAGACTTCGCGACGATTGCTCAGCACAGTCTTTTCCAGCTTGAACTCGGGAATGCCAAAGGTCAGCAGACCGCCGATTTCCGGGTTCTTGTCGAACACCACCGGGGTCACGCCACCACGCACCAGCACATCGGCACAGCCCAGGCCCGCCGGGCCGGCACCGATGATCGCCACGCGCTTGCCGGTCGGCTTGACCTTGGACATGTCCGGACGCCAGCCCATGGCAAACGCGGTGTCGGTGATGTACTTCTCCACCGAACCGATGGTCACCGCGCCAAAACCGTCGTTGAGGGTGCACGCACCTTCGCACAGACGATCCTGCGGGCACACCCGGCCGCAGACTTCCGGCAGGGTGTTGGTCTGGTGGGACAGCTCGGCGGCCTGGAGGATGTTGCCCTCGGCCACCAGTTTCAGCCAGTTGGGAATGAAGTTGTGCACCGGGCACTTCCACTCGCAATACGGGTTACCGCAGCCCAGGCAGCGGTGGGCCTGGTCGGCCGACTGCTGGGGTTTGAAAGGTTCGTAGATTTCCACGAACTCTTTCTTGCGTTGACGCAACAGTTTCTTCTTCGGATCCTTGCGCCCGACATCGATGAACTGGAAGTCGTTATTCAGACGTTCAGCCATTGTTAAAACCTCATCAAACTCTTCAGGCGCATATCACTGCGGGTTGGCACGAGTGCTGGAAAGCAACGATTTCAGGTTGGCAGCCTTGGGCTTGACCAGCCAGAAACGGCGCAAGTAGTCATCGAGGTTCTCGGCGAGTTCACGACCCCACTCGCTGTCGGTTTCCGCGACGTACTCGTTCAGCACGTTTTGCAGGTGGCTGCGATAGGCTTCCATCGCCTCGCCGCTGATCCGCTGGATTTCCACCAGTTCGTGGTTGACCCGGTCAACGAAGGTGTTGTCCTGGTCGAGCACGTAGGCGAAACCGCCGGTCATGCCAGAGCCGAAGTTATAACCGGTCTTGCCCAGCACGCAGACAAAACCACCGGTCATGTACTCGCAGCAGTGATCGCCGGTGCCTTCCACCACAGTGTGGGCCCCGGAGTTACGCACGGCAAAACGCTCGCCTGCGGTGCCGGCGGCGAACAGCTTGCCGCCCGTGGCGCCGTAGAGGCAGGTGTTGCCGATGATGGCACTGTCCTGGGTCTTGTAGACGCTGCCCTTGGGCGGAACGATGACCAGCTTGCCACCGGTCATGCCCTTGCCCACGTAGTCGTTGGCATCGCCTTCCAGGTACATGTTCAGGCCACCGGCGTTCCAGACGCCGAAGC
The DNA here is from genome assembly GCF_054681425.1 of Pseudomonas sp. H1_F01. NCBI lineage: Bacteria > Pseudomonadati > Pseudomonadota > Gammaproteobacteria > Pseudomonadales > Pseudomonadaceae > Pseudomonas > Pseudomonas sp. H1_F01. The sequence continues at coordinate 6,304,065 of NZ_CP162823.1, forward strand.
TCTGGCCTGCGGTGCCTTTGAAGCGGAAGGTGACCGGCACCTTGGCCATGCCCTGGTTGCCGTGCTTGCGCGCGATTTCGCCGGAGATCCGTGCGCCGATGGAACGGTCGCAGTTGCAGATGTCCAGGTCGAACTCGGCACCGCTCAGGTCGTTGATCGCCGCAGCGGCCATGTCAACCATCTTCTCGGCCAGCTCCCCCTTGTCGAACGGCGGGTTGCGGTCGACCTGGCAGAACTGTGGCTTGTCTGCCGGAATGAGATCGCTGCCCAACAACGGGGTCAGGTCCAGGTGTTGCTGCTTGGCGGTCTGGCCTTCGATCACTTCCAGCAGATCGGTACGGCCGATCAGCTCTTCAAGCGAGCGCACGCCCAGCTTCGCCAACCACTCACGGGTCTCTTCGGCCACGTAGGTGAAGAAGTTCACCACCATGTCGACGGTACCGATGTAGTGGTCCTTGCGCAGCTTGTCGTTCTGGGTCGCCACGCCGGTGGCGCAGTTGTTCAGGTGGCAGATGCGCAGGTATTTGCAGCCCAGGGCGATCATCGGCGCGGTACCGAAGCCGAAGCTCTCGGCGCCGAGGATGGCGGCCTTGATCACGTCCAGGCCGGTTTTCAGGCCACCGTCGGTCTGCACCCGGACCTTGCCGCGCAAATCGTTGCCGCGCAGGGTCTGGTGGGTTTCAGCCAGGCCCAGTTCCCACGGCGCGCCAGCGTACTTGATCGAGGTCAGCGGCGATGCGCCGGTGCCGCCGTCGTAGCCGGAGATGGTGATCAGGTCGGCATAGGCCTTGGCCACGCCGGCCGCGATGGTGCCAACGCCCGCTTCCGCCACCAGTTTCACCGAGACCAGCGCCTTCGGGTTCACCTGCTTGAGGTCGAAGATCAGTTGCGACAAGTCTTCGATCGAGTAGATGTCGTGGTGCGGCGGTGGCGAGATCAGGGTCACGCCAGGTACCGCGTAGCGCAGCTTGGCGATCAGGCCGTTGACCTTGCCGCCGGGCAACTGGCCGCCTTCGCCGGGCTTGGCGCCCTGGGCAACCTTGATCTGCAGCACTTCAGCGTTGACCAGGTATTCCGGCGTCACACCGAAGCGGCCGGTTGCCACCTGCTTGATTTTCGAACTCTTGATGGTGCCGTAGCGCGCCGGGTCTTCGCCGCCTTCACCGGAGTTGGAACGCGCACCGAGGCGGTTCATGGCTTCGGCCAGGGCTTCGTGGGCTTCCGGGGACAAGGCGCCCAGGGAAATACCGGCCGAATCGAAGCGCTTGAGCACCGATTCCAGCGGCTCTATTTCACTGATGTCCAGCGGCGTGTCGAGGGTCTTGACCTTGAGCAGGTCGCGAATCATCGACACCGGACGGTTGTCCACCAGCGAGGTGTATTCCTTGAACTTGCTGTAGTCGCCCTGCTGCACGGCGGCTTGCAAGGTGCTGACCACGTCCGGGTTATAGGCGTGGTACTCGCCACCATGGACGAACTTCAACAGGCCGCCTTGCTGGATCGGCTTGCGCGGGCTCCAGGCTTCGGCCGCCAGGGCTTTCTGTTCGGCTTCGATGTCGACGAAACGCGCACCTTTGATGCGGCTCGGCACGCCACGGAAGCTCAGCTCGCAGACTTCTTCCGACAGGCCGATGGCCTCGAACAGTTGCGCGCCACGGTACGAGGCGATGGTCGAGATACCCATCTTCGACAGGATCTTGAGCAGCCCCTTGGTGATGCCCTTGCGGTAGTTCTTGAACACCTCGTAGAGGTCGCCCAGCACTTCACCGGTACGGATCAGGTCGCCCAGCACTTCATAGGCCAGGAACGGATACACCGCCGAGGCACCGAAACCGATCAGCACCGCGAAGTGATGCGGATCGCGGGCGGTGGCGGTTTCCACCAGGATGTTGGAGTCGCAGCGCAGGCCTTTTTCGGTCAGGCGATGGTGCACCGCGCCGGTGGCCAGCGAGGCATGGATCGGCAGCTTGCCCGGCGCGATGTGACGGTCGCTCAGCACGATCTGGGTACGACCGGCGCGCGCGGCTTCTTCAGCCTGATCGGCAACGTTGCGGATCGCCGCTTCCAGGCCGACGCTTTCGTCATAGTTCAGGTCGATGACCTGGCGCGCAAAACCCGGGCGGTCGAGGTTGGTCAACGAGCGCCACTTGGCCGGGGAAATGACCGGCGAGCTGAGGATCACCCGCGAGGCGTGTTCCGGCGACTCCTGGAAAATGTTGCGCTCGGCACCGAGGCAGATTTCCAGGGACATCACGATCGCTTCGCGCAGTGGGTCGATCGGTGGGTTGGTCACCTGGGCGAACTGCTGGCGGAAATAGTCGTACGGCGTACGCACGCGCTGCGACAGCACGGCCATCGGCGTATCATCACCCATGGAGCCGACCGCTTCGTAACCCTGCTCGCCGAGCGGACGCAGCACCTGGTCACGCTCTTCGAACGTCACCTGGTACATCTTCATGTACTGCTTGAGCTGGTCGACGTCGTAGAAAGCCGAGCCGTGGTCGTTGTCTTCCATGGTCGCCTGGATGCGCAGGGCATTCTTGCGCAGCCATTGTTTGTACGGATGACGGGACTTGAGGCGGTTGTCGATGGCGTCGGTGTCGAGGATCTGGCCGGTCTCGGTGTCCACGGCAAAGATCTGGCCCGGGCCTACGCGGCCCTTGGCGATGACGTCTTCAGGCTGATAGTTCCAGACGCCGATTTCCGACGCCAGGGTGATGAACCCGTTGGTGGTGGTGACCCAACGCGCCGGACGCAGGCCGTTACGGTCCAGCAGGCACACGGCGTAGCGACCGTCGGTCATGACGATACCGGCCGGGCCATCCCACGGTTCCATGTGCATGGAGTTGTATTCGTAGAACGCGCGCAGGTCCGGGTCCATGGTCTCGACGTTCTGCCATGCTGGCGGCACGAGCATGCGCACGCCACGGAACAGGTCGATACCACCGGTCACCATCAGTTCCAGCATGTTGTCCATGCTCGAGGAGTCCGAGCCCACGCGGTTGACCAGCGGGCCGAGTTCTTCAAGGTCGGGCATCAGGTCGTTGGCGAACTTGGTGCGACGGGCCACGGCCCAGTTGCGGTTGCCGGTGATGGTGTTGATCTCGCCGTTGTGGGCGAGGAAGCGGAATGGCTGGGCCAGCGGCCATTTCGGCAGGGTGTTGGTGGAGAAGCGCTGGTGGAACACGCAGATCGCGGTTTTCAGGCGCTCGTCGCTCAGGTCCGGATAGAAGGCGGTGAGGTCCGCCGGCATCATCAGGCCTTTGTAGATAATGGTCTTGTGGGAAAAGCTGCAGATGTAGTGATCGGTGTCGGCGGCATTGGCCACGGACGAACGACGACGGGAACTGAACAGCTTGATCGACATGTCCTGGTCGCTCAGGCCGTCGCCGGCGATGAACACCTGTTCGATCTGCGGCAGGCGCTCGAGCGCCAGACGGCCGAGGACACTGGTGTCGATCGGCACTTTGCGCCAGCCTACCAGTTGCAGGCCGGCGGCCAGGATCTCGCGATTCATGTTCTCGCGAGCCGCTTGGGCCTTCACCGGATCCTGGTTGAAGAACACCATGCCCACGGCGTACTGCTTGGGCAGGGTCACGCCAAACGTTTCCTGGGCAATGGCACGCAGGAACTCGTCGGGTTTTTGAATCAGCAAGCCACAACCGTCGCCGGTCTTGCCGTCGGCGTTGATCCCACCACGGTGGGTCATGCAGGTCAGGGCCTCAATGGCCGTTTGCAAAAGGGTGTGGCTGGGCTCGCCCTGCATATGAGCTATCAGGCCGAAACCGCAGTTATCCTTGAATTCATCTGGTTGGTACAGACCTGCTTTCATAGACACTTTCTCACCAGGCTGCCTCTAATCGAGGCAAATTTCTTTTCAATTCAACCAGTTGCATGCCGCGCCGAACGTACGCCAGCTTTGCGGGGGCAAAAGGGAGGTCATTGTACACACCGACACAGAGGCTCACAAATTTGACGACGAACTGTCGCAAATCCATGTCGCATTTGTGAAAGGTTTAAAGCTATATGCTGTGCTAGTCAAAACTTTTTTGGGTTCGACCGCTACGACTCAAACACTACTGTGACGCAGACACCACAAGGCGCGCGGCCTGAAAGGTCGCCCGCCCCTGCGGAAATTTTGAGGTTGCCGGGAGAGGCGGCCTGGGTAAGGCCGCCGAATCTTCAGCGAGTTGCTGCCAGTTCCTGTTGGACGCTGGCGACAGTGCGAGGCCAAGGTTTACCAGCCTGAACCTTCGCTGGCAAGGCCTTGATGGCGGAAACGGCTGCATCACGGTTGGCAAAGCTGCCATAGGTGATGACATACAGCGGCTTGCCATTGAGGACTTTCTTGAAATAGCGGTACTCGCCGCCCTGCTCCTTGACGAAGTTCTGTGCCGCGGCTTCGGAACTGGTGCCGAGGATCTGCACTACGTAGTTGCCCGGTGCCTGGCCAGCGTACCAGCTACCGCCCGTGGCCTTGGCCGGAGCAGCAGGCTTGGCTGCGGGTGCTGGCGCCGCCGGCTTGGCAGGCGTTGGAACCGGGGCAGGCTTGGCGGTGGCCACCTGGGTGGGCGCCGGAGTCGGCTTGGCGGCCGGGGCAGGCGTCGGGGCAGGACCGGCGGGCACGCCCACAGGCGGTGCGGTGGTGGTCACGGTCGGCGGCACGTCGCTGCTGTCGTCGACCGGTGGCGCTGCGCCGTCGTCGCCTTCGGTGATGCCACCGGCCGCTTCAGCCAGCGGACCGCGCATGACCGGTTGCGACTGGCCGACCAGCGGCAGTGGCATCGGCTGAGTGTTGCCGGCGAATTCCACTGCCGGCGCACCACCGTTGGGTTGCGGCGTCCCCTGGCCGAGAGGCAGTTGCGCCTGTTCGTTGGCAGGGGCACCCGTGGTGGGTGCCTTGGTGCGACCCGGCATCAGCCAGGCGGCGGCAACCGCGACCACGACGACGGCGGAAATTGCCAATACGTGTTTCTTCGGCATGTTGAACCCCATACTTGGACGCTTCACCGCTGAGCGGCTGGCAATCATGACTTCGATCAGAGCATCGCGGGCGACCTGGTTGATGTTGCCAGGCCAACCGTCGGCGCTTTCGTGAATCTCAGAGATCTGATCGGCGGTAAAAAGTTCGATACCCCGGCCCGCACCCTCAAGACGCTGGGCCAGGTATTCACGCGTTTCTTCCTCGGTGTAGGGCGCCAGCTCGATGACGTGGAAGCGCTCTTCCTCAAGGTTCAATTGGTCCAGATCAGCGATCAGCGACGACTCGCCGAACAGGAACACATGAGGGCGACCCTCCGGCGCACCGGCCGCCAAGGCCAGCAGGGCCTCGAGGGCCGACTCGTCGAGTTGCTCGGCATCGTCCACCAGCAGATAGACTTCCTGCCCGGTCAGCGCCAGTTGCACGATCTGATCGAGAATTGCACCGACTTCGGCCTGCGCGACGTTCAGCGCCTGGGCCACCTGACGCAATATACCGGCTGCATCGCCGGCGCCACGGGCCGATACCACCACGCTTTGCACGGACTGCTTGTTGGTGCTGGCCACTAGGGCCTGGCGCAGCAAGGTCTTGCCGCTGCCCTGGGGACCGGTGACCACCAGCAGCAACTGGCTGTAGCGCGCCAGGTGATGCAACTGGCCCAGTACCGGTTTGCGCTGAGCAGGGAAGAACTTGAAGCCCGGGACCCGCGGTGCAAAAGGGTCATGACTCAATTGGAAATGGCCGAGGAAAGCCTCGTCGGCATGCAAACTAGTCATCGGATCTTATTAACCTTTAAGCTGAGCCAGGGCGCGGTAGTCCGCTCCCAGCGTGGCCTGTAGAACTTCTTTCGGATAATCGTCGGTCACCACCGCTTCGCCCATGTGGCGCAGCAGCACCAGACGCAGACGACCGTCGATCACTTTTTTGTCGATTGCCATGTGTTCAAGAAAATCCGCCTCGCTCATTTCCTCGGGCGGAACCACCGGCAACCCGGCGCGCTGGAACAGACGAATACCGCGATCACGCTCCTGTTCGCTGATCCAGCCCAGGCGCGCAGACATCTCCAGGGCCATGACCGTACCGGCCGCAACCGCTTCACCGTGCAGCCAGACACCATAGCCCATGTGGGTTTCGATGGCATGGCCGAAGGTGTGCCCCAAGTTGAGGGTGGCGCGCACCCCCGACTCACGCTCATCGGCCCCCACCACGGCAGCCTTGGCGGCGCAGGAGCGTTCGATGGCGTAGGTCAGGGCCACTTGATCCAGTGCCCGCAGGCGGTCGACGTTCTCCTCGAGCCAGCCCAGGAACGGCTCGTCGCAGATCAGCCCGTACTTGATGACTTCCGCCAGCCCCGCAGACAGTTCGCGAGCCGGCAAGGTATTGAGGGTGGCGGTGTCGATCAGCACCACGTTGGGCTGATAGAAAGCACCTACCATGTTCTTGCCCAGCGGATGGTTGATCCCGGTCTTGCCGCCCACCGACGAGTCGACCTGCGACAGCAGCGTGGTGGGGATCTGGATGAAATCGACGCCGCGCTGATAGCAGGCGGCTGCAAAACCGGCCATGTCGCCGATCACACCGCCACCCAAGGCAACCACCGTGGTGCGGCGATCGTGGCGCGCAGTCAGCAGGCCATCGAAAATAAGTTGCAGGGTTTCCCAGTTCTTGAAGGCTTCGCCGTCGGGCAATACCACGGAAATGACCGAGAAGGCCGACAGGCTGCGGGTCAGACGTTCCAGATACAGGGGCGCGACGGTTTCATTGGAAATGATCGCCACTTGCCGCCCGGCGATATGCGGCGCCAGCAGTTCGGGCTGGTCCAGCAAGCCTTCGCCAATATGAATCGGGTAGCTGCGCTCGCCCAGGTCGACCTTAAGTGTCTGCATGTGTCCCCACAGTGAAGATGGAATCAGGCGTCCTGCCTGCAATTAACGAAAGTCCACGGTGCTTGTTCTGACGCCAGTTAATGGCCATCCGCCACGCCCCAGGCGGGCCATGACGGGACGTCGAGGATAGCGCATTTCGCCAGGCGCATTAACGGGGAGGCAGTTGCTGAAGGCGATCGAGAATGTCCAGCACCACCATCCGCGGCGGCCGCTCGTCGGTTTCCACCACCAGGTCGGCGATCTCCCGATACAGCGGATCACGCAGCTCCAGGAGGTCGCGCAGGGTCTTGGCCGGGTCGGCGGTGCGCAACAACGGGCGGTTGCGATCCCGAGCGGTGCGACCCACCTGCTGCTCGACAGAAGCATGCAGATAGACCACTCGTCCGCCGGCATGCAGCGCCCGACGATTGGCTTCGCGCATCACCGCGCCGCCACCGGTGGCGAGCACCACGCCATCGAACGCGCACAGCTCGGCGATCATCGCCTGCTCACGGTCACGAAAGCCCGGTTCGCCTTCCTTGTCGAAAATCCATGGGATATTGGCACCCGTGCGCAATTCAATTTCCTTGTCGGAATCTTTGAACGGCAGGCGCAGCTCTTTGGCCAGCAAACGGCCGATGGTGCTTTTTCCAGCGCCCATCGGCCCAACAAGAATCAAATTTCGCACAGAATCAACGACTCACAGCAATCGCCTGGTTATTCATGATACGCGGAGTGAGGAACACCAGCAGCTCGGATTTGCTATCCGAAACCACATCACGCCGGAAAAGGCGGCCAAGATACGGCACATCGCCAAGAAATGGCACCTTATCTACAACCTTGCTCTGAGTATTTGAGAAAACCCCGCCAATCACAATGGTCTCGCCATCATTGACCAGGACCTTGGCATTGACCTCGTTTTTCTTGATCGGCGGTACATCATTCACCTTGTTCAGGTAGTCCGGCTCATCCTTGGTGACCTTGACCTCCATGATGATCCGGTTGTCTGGAGTGATCTGCGGGGTCACCTCCAGCGACAGCGAAGCCTCCTTGAACGACACCGACGTAGCGCCGCTGGAGCTGGCTTCCTGATAAGGAATTTCCGTGCCCTTGAGGATCTTTGCCGTCTCCTTGTCGGACGTCACCACCTTGGGCTGGGAGACGATCTCCCCGTTGCCGGTTTTCTCCATGGCCGTCAGCTCAAGGTCCAGCAATACGTTGTCGGTGATGAAGGCAATGCCGATGCCCGAGGTATTGCCCGAGGCACCCAGGTCGACGAACGGCTGGTTGGTGCTGGTGCTACCCGGCGTGCCAACGGTGGTGGAATCGCCCGTGGTAACCCCCGAGGAGCTCCAGTTGCCCTTGTTTTGAACCGAACCGCCCCAGCGCACACCCAGGCTTTTGTCGTAGTCGACGTTGGCTTCGACAATCCGCGCCTCGATCATCACCTGGCGCACCGGAATATCCAGTTGCGCCACGATCCGGCGCAGTTCGTCGAGACGGTCCTGGGTCTGGTAGGCAATGATGTTGTTGGTCCGCTCATCGACCGTGATCGTGCCGCGCTCATCGGCTTTGGCCTCGGCACTGGTCACCGACTGGAACAGCTTGGCGATGTCCGTCGCCTTCGCATAGTTGACCTGCAACAGCTCACGCCGCAGCGGCGCCAAGTCGGCAATCTGCTTCTGCGACTCCAGTTCCTGGCGCTCACGAGCGGCAATTTCATCGGCCGGAGCCACCAACAGCACGTTGCCGACCTTGCGCTTGTCCAACCCCTTGGTCTTGAGCACCAGGTCGAGCGCCTGGTCCCAGGGCACATTCTGCAACCGCAGGGTGATGCCACCCTGCACCGTGTCGCTGGCCACGAGGTTCAGGTTGGTAAAATCGGCAATCAGTTGCAGGACCGAACGCACCTCGATGTCCTGGAAGTTGAGCGAGAGCTTCTCGCCACTGTAGGCCGCGCGGTCGGCGTTGCGTTTTTGCAGGTCGTCGACGGTCATGGGCCGGACGCTGACGGTGAGCTTGTTGTCGGTCTGGTAGGTCGAGTAGTCGAAGGTGCCGCTGGGTTCGATGCTGATGGTCGCCCGGTCGCTGCCGGCGCTGGCATTGACGAATTGCACCGGGGTGGCGAAGTCCTTGACGTCCAGGCGCACCCGCAGCGGCTCGGGCAACTGGGTCCTGGCGAAATTGAGGATGATCTTGCCTTCGCGCTCCTGGATGTCCGGGGCAATGGACGGATCAGACAGGTCGATCACCACGTTGCCTTCGCCCTGGGTCCCGCGCTGGAAGTCCACCCCACGGATCGCCTTGCCCACCGGCGCACTGGCCCTCGCAGGCGCAGCGCTGGCAACCGCCGGGCGCGGGGCCTGGGTGGTGGAGTTCTTCGGGGCAGTGCTCTTCAGGGCGGCGCCCTTGCCAACCACCACGAACAGGTTGTTACCTTCGATCCGGGTGTCATACGGCGCCAGCTGGGTAAGGCCGATGATCAACCGAGTACGATCCCCAGCCTCGACCACAGTGGCGCTGCGTGCATTGCCCCCGCCCAGGTCGCGGCGCTTGCTGGAAAGTTGATTGGTCACGCCCGGCAGGTCCAGCGCAATCCGCGCCGGTTGTTCGGTGGTGTAGCCCCGGGGTGACGGCGGCGGCCCGTCGAAGGAGAGCTTCAACTCGACACGGTCCCCCGGCAACGCCGCCACATCCAACGTCTTCAGGCTGGCCCCGAGAACCATCGGCGACAACAGCGCTATCCATAGCGAAATACCGAGGGCTGAAAAAAACCTGTTCATTGTTCGAGTTCCACTATGAATGCTCTTTCAAAGGAATGGTCCGTGGTCGCTCCAGCCAGGCACCCTCGCCATCGGGAACGATTTCGACCACATCGACCTGGGTGGCACTGATGTTGACGATCCGCCCGTCGTTGCGTCCCAGATAGTCACCGACCTTGAGCCGGTGCACCCCGCCCGCGCCCCGCAGGAGCGCGAAGGAGCCACTGACGTTGGAGATCGTACCGACCATTTCAAACTGCTCGATGTTGAAGCCTTCCAGATACTGTTTGACCCGGTTCGGGTCGGGCCGGACGTTGCGCGAGCCCCGCTGCCGTTCGGCCTGGTCCACCCGGACCTGCCGGGAAAACGGGCTGCGCAGGTTGGCGGCACTGTAGGTAAAGGTTTCGTAGGGTCTGAACGTCGGCGTCGGCTCGATCTTGCCGGGTGGCCGCAGGCGCACTTCGTTCATGTAGGCGTCCAAATCACTGAAACCGTTGTCGTTACCGCAGCCCGCCAGCGCGACCAGGCCTGCCAGCAGGCAGATGCGACACACCGGCCTCATGGTTGCGCCTCCTGCTCGTTGTACCGGTAGGTCTTGGCCTGGATGCTCATGCGCAGCTTCGCGCCGGCCTCGGGCTCCATCGGTGCGATCTCGAAGTCGTGCAGCGTGACAATCCGCGGCAGCCCCGCCACCCCACTGACGAACGTCGCCAGGTCGTGGTAGCCGCCGGTCACGGTGATCTGGATCGGCAACTCGATGTAGAACGGCTGGGTGACCTCCGGCAGCAGCTTGATTTCCTCGAACTCCAGGCCGCTGCCCAGGCCGGTGCGAGTAATGTCCTCCAGCAGGCCCGGCACTTCAGTATCGCTGGGCAATTGCCGCAACAGCACACCAAAAGACGTTTCCATCTGCTTCATCTGCTCGGTGTAGCGCTCCAGGTTCGCGGCCATGTGGGCCTTGCCCGCGAATTGCGCCTTGAGGGTGTTTTCTTCCTCGCGCACCTGCTGCAACTGGTTCTCCAGGTCACTCAAGGCAAAGTTATAGCCCAGCCCCAGCACCAGGACCACCAGCAGGACACCCGCCAGCCATTTGATCGGCGCGGGCCAGGAACCGATGTTGTTGGTGTCCAGGTCACTGAGATCGATCTTGCGCAGTGCGTCGAACCACTCCCCCGGTTTCATTGGGCGTCCTCCGCATCGGCCGGGCGAGTCTGGCGTACCGTCAGCTGGAAGACATTGGCCTGGTCGAGCTGCCCAGCGGTGGTGGCCTTGACCTCCGTCAGGCTGGGCGTGTCGAACAGGTCCGACGAGTCCAGGTTGCGCATCAGGTCCGAGACCCGGTTGTTCGATTCCGCGGCCCCCTTGATCGAGAGCGTCCGGTCTTCCATCTTCACTTCGGTGAAATACACCCCGTCCGGCAAGGTCCGCACCAATTGGTCGAAGATGCGCCCACTGACCGGCCGGTTACCTTGCAAGTCCTGGATGATGCGCATGCGCTCCAGCAATTGCTGGCGACGAGCCTTCAATTCGCTGATCTGCTTGATGCGCTCGTCCAGCACGGCGATCTGCTCGGAAAGATGGCTATTGCGAGCGACCTGGCGGTCGATGGCGCTGTCAATGTAGCGGACCGCGACCAGGACCACGCCGACCGCGCCGATCAGCGCCCCCACCAAGGCCAGCAAAAAGCGTTTACGCCGTTCTTCACGCAGCTCTTCGCGCCAGGGAAGCAGGTTGATCCGTGCCATCAGTCAAAACTCCTGAGGGCCAGCCCACAGGCAATCATCAGTGCCGGCGCATCACCGGCCAGGGCGCCGGCATTGACCTTGCTGCTCAGGGCCATGTTGGTAAACGGGTTGGCCACCTGGGTCGGCGTGCCCAGGCGCTGCTCGATCAGCCGATCCAGGCCGGCGACCGAAGCCGTGCCCCCGGCCAGCAGAATGTGGTCCACCGCACTGTACTGGCCCGAGGCGAAGAAGAACTGCAAGGACCGCGAGACCTGCTGTACCAGAGCCTCGCGAAAAGGTTGCAGCACTTCGCTGAGATAGTCGTCCGGCAGGCCACCCTGCTTCTTTGCCTGGCCAGCCTGCTCGGGTGTCAGGCCATAGCGGCGCTGGATCTCCTCGGTCAGTTGGCGGCCGCCGAACAATTGTTCGCGGGTATAGATGATGCGCCCGTTGTGCAGCACGCTGAGGGTGGTCATGGTGGCGCCGATATCGACGACCGCCACAGTCAGCCGTTCCTGGGAGGCAGCCAGTTGCGTGGCGAGCAGGCCAAAAGCACGCTCCAGCGCATAAGCCTCCACATCGACCACCCGGGCCGTCAGCCCGGCGAGCGCCAATGCGGCCTCGCGGACCTCGACGTTTTCCTTGCGGCACGCCGCCAGCAGCACTTCGACGCGCTCGGCACTGCGTGGCGAAACACCCATCACTTCGAAATCGATGGCCACCTCATCCAGGGGATAGGGGATGTATTGATCGGCCTCGATCTTGAGCTGGTTTTCCATGTCATCGTCGGACAGGCCGGCGTCCATCTCGATGGTCTTGGTGATCACCGCTGAACCCGCCACCGCCACCGCCACGCTACGCAAGGGCGTCTTGGCCTTGGCCAACAGGCGCGACAACGCCTGCCCCACCCCTTCGAGCTCGGCGATGTTCTTCTCGACCACAGCGTTGGCTGGCAACGGTTCGACCGCGTAGGACTCGACGCGGTATCGATCGCCCTGGCGGCTCAACTCCAGCAGCTTCACCGACGTCGAACTGATGTCGATCCCCAGAAGCGCATGGGCTTTTTTATTGAAGAGTCGTAGCACTACCAATTCCCTATGACTATCCGTGAGTTACGGACTCTCTAATATGCATTGCGTTCAATCACACCGGTCCGACGGACGTCCGGATGGCATTCCCGACGAAAAAAAATGCTTATAATGCCCAGCGTTTTTTTTCGCTTTGTTGCAAGCACGGGTCCATCCCTGCACCTGGCGCCTTTTTCATTCTTTGCCTGGATATCCAAAAGCCTTGATTCGTCTGCTGAAATTTTTCGGATGGTCCATCGTCGCCGTTTTCTGCGGACTGCTCTTGGGCCTGAGCGGTGCCTTTCTTTACCTTAGTCCGGGATTGCCGTCCGTGGAGGCGCTGAGAAGTATTCAGTTGCAGATTCCTTTGCGGGTGTACAGCAGCGACAACAAGTTGATCGCCGAATTTGGCGAAATGCGCCGCACGCCGATCCGTTTCGCCGACATTCCCCCCAATTTCATCAATGCGTTACTAAGTGCTGAAGACGATAACTTCGCCAATCACTACGGCGTCGACCCGGGCAGCCTGATGCGCGCCGCCAGCCAACTGGTCAAGAGCGGGCATATCCAGTCCGGCGGCAGCACCATCACCATGCAGGTGGCCAAGAACTTCTTCCTGACCAGCGAGCGCAGCTTCTCGCGCAAGACCACCGAGATCCTCCTGGCCCTGCAAATCGAGCGGCAGCTGACCAAGGATGAAATCCTCGAGCTGTACGTGAACAAGATTTACCTGGGCAACCGCGCCTACGGCATCGAGGCGGCGGCACAGGTGTATTACGGCAAGTCGATCCGCGACGTGAGCCTGGCACAGATGGCGATGATCGCCGGCCTGCCCAAGGCACCCTCGCGCTTCAACCCGCTGGCCAACCCGGCGCGCAGCAAGGAGCGTCGCGACTGGATCCTGGGGCGCATGTACAAGCTCGGCAAGATCAGCGAGGCCGACTACACCGCCGCGATCAATGAGCCGCTGAACGCCAGCTATCACGTACCGACCCCGGAAGTGAACGCCCCGTATATCGCCGAGATGGCCCGTGCCGAGATGGTCGGGCGCTATGGCAGCGACGCTTACACCGAAGGTTTCCGGGTGACCACCACGGTGCCGAGCAACTTGCAGGAAATGGCCAACACCGCGCTGCACGAGGGCCTGATGACCTACGACCAGCGCCACGGCTACCGTGGCCCTGAATCACGCCTGCCGGGCAAGACCAAGGAAGCCTGGGCCCTGGAGCTGACCAAGCAGCGCACCATCAGCAGCCTGGAGCCGGCGATTGTCACGTCGGCGGACAAGGACGGCATCAAGGTGCTGACCCGTAACGGCGAGCAGGAAGAACATGTGGCCTGGGACACCATGAAATGGGCCCGGCCGTTCCTCAATACCAACAGCATGGGCGCCAACCCACGGCAACCGTCCGACGTTGCCCAGGTCGGCGACCTGGTCCGTGTCCAGCGCCAGGCGGACAACACTCTCAAGTTCAGCCAGATCCCGGCCGCCCAGGGCGCCCTGGTGTCCCTCGACCCGCAGGACGGTGCCATCCGTTCGTTGGTGGGTGGCTTCGCCTTCGAGCAAAGCAATTACAACCGCGCGTTGCAGGCCAAGCGCCAACCGGGCTCGAGCTTCAAGCCGTTCGTCTACAGCGCCGCCCTGGATAACGGCTACACCGCCGCCAGCCTGGTGAACGACGCACCGATCGTGTTCGTCGATGAATACCTGGACAAGGTCTGGCGACCGAAGAACGACACCAATACGTTCCTCGGCCCGATTCGCTTGCGTGAGGCGCTGTACAAATCCCGCAACCTGGTCTCGATCCGCCTGCTGCAGGCATTGGGCGTGGACCGCACCATCGACTACATCAGCAAGTTCGGCTTCAACAAGCAGGACCTGCCGCGCAACCTGTCCCTGGCCCTGGGCACCGCGACCTTGACGCCGATGGAAATCGCCACCGGCTGGAGTACGTTCGCCAACGGCGGGTACAAGATCACCCCGTACATCATCGACAAGATCGAAAGCCGCAACGGCGAGACGCTGTTCGTCGCCAACCCGCCACGCGTCCCCACGGGTGAGCAGGCCAGCGATGGCGTCGCCGCACCATCCACTGAGACGTTTACGGTCAATGCGACACCGGGCGAAGCCACCACGGCCCCGGGCCTGCCCCAGGCGCCCGCCATCGCGGAACGCATTGTCGATGGCCGCACCACTTACATCCTCAACAGCATGCTGCAGGACGTGATCAAGCTCGGCACCGGCCGTCGCGCCCTGGCCCTGGGCCGCACGGACCTGGCGGGCAAGACCGGTACCACCAACGAATCCAAGGACGCCTGGTTCTCCGGCTACAACGCCGACTACGTGACCACCGTCTGGACCGGTTTCGACCAACCCGAAAGCCTGGGTCGCCGCGAGTTCGGCGGCACCGTGGCGTTGCCGATCTGGATGAGCTACATGGGCGCCGCCCTCAAGGACAAACCGCCTCACACCCAGCCGGAACCGGAAGGCATCCTCAGCCTGCGGGTCGACCCGGTCAGTGGCCGCGCCGCTACACCGGGCACCCCGGGTGCGTACTTCGAACTGTTCAAGAGCGAAGACACGCCACCGTCGGCCAACGAGCTGGGCAACGGCGTCGCACCGGGTAGCCCGCTGCCGGCGGACGAGGCGGCGCCGATCGATCTGTTCTGACCGGGCCCCACCCCAAAAGCCCCGCCTTCGGAAGAAGTGCGGGGCTTTTTTTGTGTTGATCGTTCCCACGCTCCGCGTGGGAATGCCTCTACGGACGCTCCGCGTTCGGCTCTTGATGGAACGCGGAGCGTCCCAGGCTACATTCCCACGCGGAGCGTGGGAACGATCAACATACATCCCTGTGGGAGCAGAGCTTGCTCGCGATGGCGGCAGCTCAGCTTGCATCGATGTTGAATGCCCGACCGTAATCGCGAACAAGCTCGCTCCCACAGGGATTCTGCAGTGGTCACACAAAACCGGCTGGCACAAAAAAGCCCCGACTCACAGGAGCCGGGGCTTTTTTTGAAGCGCTACAACGGCTTAGCCGTTGAACACATCATCCACGCTCTTGAGCGGGTAGTTCTTCGGATACGGCAGGGTGGCCACGCCAGTCTCGATGGCGGCCTTGGCCACGGCGTCGGAGATCAGGGTGATCAGACGGGCGTCCATTGGTTTCGGGATGATGTACTCACGACCGAATTCCAGCTTGATGCCGCCGTAGGCGTCGCACACTTCCTGAGGCACCGGCAGCTTGGCCAGTTCGCGCAGGGCGTTGGCGGCCGCGACTTTCATTTCTTCGTTGATGCGCTTGGCGCGAACGTCCAGGGCACCGCGGAAGATGAACGGGAAGCCCAGTACGTTGTTGACCTGGTTCGGGTAGTCCGAACGGCCGGTGGCCATGATCACGTCGTTACGAGTTGCGTGAGCCAGTTCCGGGGCGATTTCCGGATCCGGGTTCGAGCAAGCGAACACGATTGGGTTCGGCGCCATGCGCAGCAGGTTTTCCGCGCTCAGCAGGTTCGGACCCGACAGGCCAACAAACACGTCGGCACCGTCCAGCGCGTCCGCCAGGGAGCGCTTCTCGGTCGTGTGGGCAAACACGGCCTTGTACTGGTTCAGGTCGTCACGGCCGGAGTGGATCACGCCGGTACGGTCGACCATAAAGATGTTTTCGATCTTGGCACCCATGCTCACCAGCAACTTCATGCAGGAGATGGCCGCAGCGCCAGCGCCGAGGCAGACGATCTTGGCTTCCGGCAGGGTCTTGCCGGCGATTTCCAGGGCGTTGATCATGCCGGCCGCGGTGACGATCGCGGTGCCGTGCTGGTCATCGTGGAATACCGGAATGTCGCACTGTTCGATCAGGGCGCGCTCGATCTCGAAGCACTCTGGTGCCTTGATGTCTTCCAGGTTGATGCCGCCAAAGGTGATGGAGATGCGCTTGACGGTGTCGATGAAGGCTTGCGGGCTCTCGGAATCGACTTCGATGTCGAATACGTCGATACCGGCGAAGCGCTTGAACAGCACGCCCTTGCCTTCCATGACTGGCTTGGAAGCCAATGGGCCGAGGTTACCCAGGCCGAGAATCGCGGTGCCATCGGAAATGACTGCAACCAGGTTGCCTTTACCGGTGTATTTGTAGGCCAGTTCAGGGTCGCGAGCGATTTCGCGGACTGGTTCGGCTACGCCGGGGCTGTAGGCCAGCGACAAGTCGCGAGCAGTAGCGGTGGCCTTGGTGAGCTCGACACTCAGCTTCCCTGGACGAGGATTAGCGTGATATTCGAGAGCGGCAGTTTTCAGATCAGACATGTGGGCATTCCGCTTTTACTGTGTTGGACAGACGGACCGCCGAGGATACGCGCCTCGCAAAGTCCCCACAAGACTGACCAGTCACTGCTGTCAAGCGCCCTGCCCTACGACTTTGGGCCAAGAGCCGCGAAACACAAGGGCCACATGCATACAATCCACTGATAAAATGTCTACAATTTTTTCTTACAAGACCGTTTGCAGCATGGCTGGATCGGTCAGCGGCAACATCCATCGCGCCTGCCCGGCCTTGTGGCCACCACGCCGGGCGCGGTCGACGACCCAGCCACGGGCCTCGATTTTTCGGCCCTTTAACCGCTTCAGGGCCGAGGCGTCGAAACGCCTCTGCACACCAGGTGCAATGTGCAAGACAACCGACCCCTGCAATTCAATCCAGATGCCACCGCGATTGCGCTGCACGTTTTCGACACGTGCGCTCATCAGCACGAAACCGGGCGCATTGATTTGCTCCGCTCGCACGACGGGCGATTTTTTCCAGAGACCGGATCCAGCTTGCCGCGCATGACGTTCGGCCACTTGCTGACAACTGACCAGGTCGACGTTCGGCGCGACCGCCACCAGAAACCCCAGCCCCTCGGCAATCAAACGCTCCTCGAGGTTCTCGCCCTGGGCGTTGTAGACATGGGCCAGCGTGCGACCGTAATCATCCCGATCATCCTTGCCAGGCAACACGCCCACTCGGCCATCGCTGGCGGCTACCAAGGCCTCGAGTCGCTGACGCGCCGCCACGGCGAATGGTTCGTCGGCGCGGCCTCGCTTGCCCAGTTCCGGACTATTGAGCCCAATCATCCGAATGCGCCGGCCATCCTCCAAGTACAAGGTATCGCCATCCACCACCCGTTGCACCGCCACCTGGGGCAGGTTACCCGGCGAAGGACAGGACGCCTGGGCGCCACAGAGCCAAATCGCAGACACAAAAAAGGCGCCCACAAGGGGCGCCTTTTTCATCAGTCTGGAGCGGTCGAGACGACCATCCAAAATGATCAGCCTCAGGCTTTTGGAGTAACTTTGCCGAAAGCACCGAAACGATCGGCGAACTTCTGAACACGGCCGCCGGTATCCAGAGTCTTTTGCTTGCCGGTGTAGAACGGGTGGCATTCGTTGCAAACGTCGATCGCCAGGGCTTTGCCGTAGGTCGAACGCGTTTCGAACTTGTTGCCGCAGCTGCAGGTTACGGCAATTACTGGGTATTCCGGATGGATATCGGTTTTCATGCTGTTTTCCTCAGGCTAGCGTGCCGCCACCCAACACTATTGTTGAATACCGCACGTAATTAGGCCGCGGATTCTACCAGACAACATCAATCACGCAAGCTATGACTTGTACCAACCGTCTGCTAGGCTCCCGGCCTCAAGCACAATCCCTGTGGGAGCGAGCTTGCTCGCGATTGCGACAGCACAGTCGACATCACCGTCACTGAACCACCGCCATCGCGAGCAAGCTCGCTCCCACATTGAATCGTGCTCAGCCTTGCGAATTTGTCCGCCTATCGAGATCCCCCGCGTGCCCGACGCCATCCTGCGCCTCGCCCTGCCTTCGCCCCTGCGCCGCCTGTTCGACTACCGCGCCCCGGCCGGGGTCCTGCGCGCCCAGTTGCACCCGGGCATGCGCCTGCGGGTGCCGTTCGGCCGGCGGGAGATGATCGGTATCCTGGTGGAGGTCACCGACCACAGCGAGGTCCCGGTCGACAAGCTCAAACCAGCCCTGGCCCTGCTCGATGCCACGCCACCACTGCCCGCCGCGCTGTTCAAGTTGTGCCTGTGGACGTCCCAGTATTACCAGCACAGCCTCGGCGACACCCTGAGTTGGGCGCTGCCGGTGCTGCTGCGCCAGGGCGAACCGGCCGAGGCGCGCCAGGAGCGGTTCTGGTCGGTGGCGCCCGGCGCCTCGCTGGACGATCCACGCATCGCCCGCGCCCCGCGCCAGCGCGAGGCCTTGGCGACCCTGGCCCAACATCCCCACGGCGTGGCGCATCAATTGTTGAGCAAACTGATGCTCAGCAAGGACAGCCTCGACCTGTTGCTGGCCAAGGACCTGGTTCAGGTGGAAGTGCGCAGGCACGCCCCCGGCGCCCGCCATGAACATTGGCTGGCCCAGCCGGAACTGCCGCTCAACGCCGAACAGCGGGCCGCTTGCGAAGCGATTCGCGCAGGTTTCGACAGTTATCACGCCTTTCTGCTGGCAGGTGTCACCGGCAGCGGCAAGACCGAGGTCTACCTGCAACTGATCCGCCAGACCCTGGAGGCCGGCAAGCAGGCGCTGGTACTGATTCCGGAAATCAACCTCGGCCCACAAACCCTGGCGCGCTTCGAACAGCGCTTCAACGCCCGGATCGCCCTGGTGCACTCGGCGGTCAACGACCGCGAACGCCTGGAAGCCTGGCTCGCCGCCCGTGACGGCGAGGCCGACATCATCATCGGCACCCGGTCGGCCCTGTTCACTCCGATGAAGAACCCTGGCCTTATCATCATCGACGAAGAACACGACGGTTCTTATAAACAGCAAGAAGGCCTGCGCTATCACGCCCGCGACCTGGCATTGGTGCGCGCCCGCCAGGAAAACATCCCGATCGTCCTCGGCTCGGCCACGCCATCGCTGGAAAGCCTGCACAACGCCTATACCGGCCGCTACGGCCTGCTGCGCCTCAATGAGCGGGCCGGCGGCGCCAAGCAACCGCGTTTCCTGCGCCTGGACGTGAAAAGTCGCCCGCTGGACAGCGGTATTTCGGGACCGATGCAGCAAGCCATCGGCCAGACCCTGGCTGCCGGGCAACAGGTCCTGGTGTTCCTCAATCGCCGCGGTTTCGCTCCGACGCTGTTGTGCCACGACTGCGGCTGGATGTCCGGCTGCGAACGCTGCGATGCGCGGATGACCGTGCATCAACGCCATGGCGAGCTGCGCTGCCACCATTGTGGCCACGTCGAGCGCGTGCCAAGGCACTGCCCGCAGTGCGGCAAAGTGGACTTGCGCCCGGTCGGCGCCGGCACCGAACGCGCAGAAGAACGGCTGGGCATCCTGTTCCCCGATTACCCGGTACTGCGGGTGGATCGCGACAGCACTTCGCGCAAGGACGCGATGAACCAGTTGTTCGCCACGATCCAGAAGGGCCAGCCGTGCATCCTGGTGGGCACGCAGATGCTCGCCAAGGGACACCACTTCCCACGGGTCACGCTGGTGTCGATCCTCGACGCCGATGGCGGACTGTTTTCCGGTGACTTCCGCGCCAGCGAGCGCATGGCGCAGTTGATCGTCCAGGTCGCAGGCCGGGCCGGGCGGGCCGAGGAGCCGGGTAAAGTGATCATCCAGACCCACCTGGCCGATCACCCGTTGCTGATCCAACTGACCGAACAAGGTTATTTCGCCTTCGCCGAGCAGGCCTTGAGCGAACGCCGCAGCGCCGGCCTCCCACCTTTTGCCCACCTGGCGCTGTTGCGGGCCGAAGCCCACAAGCCGGGGCAAGCCGAAGGCTTTCTCGATGAGGCCTGCAGCGAGGCAGAGCGCTTGCTGGCGGAGCAGAACCTCACCGGCATCGAACTCTTGGGCCCGGTGCCGGCGCCGATGGAACGGCGGGCCGGGCGCTATCGCGCGCAGCTTTTATTGCAGGCCAATGCCCGGGCGCCGCTGCATCGACTGCTGAGCGCCTGGCTGCTGGTACTGGAACAGATGCCCAGCGGGCGGGCGGTGCGCTGGTCGCTGGATGTGGATCCGGTGGATTTGTATTGATTCAGACATCGTCATCGCGAGCAGGCTCGCTCCCACAGGGAATCGCATTCCAATGTGGGAGCGAGCCTGCTCGCGATGACGCTCGAATAGTCACCACACATCCCCAACCGACCCGCTACAGTTGGCAAGCCCGTCTTCGCCACGGATAATGCCCAGTTTTTCCACCAGCGCATCGAAGCGCCGCCGCGCCTGCGGTTGAAAGAGAAGACCATGAAAGACACCATTCGCCAGCTCATCCAGCAAGCCATCGCCCAACTCGTCACTGAAGGTGTGCTGCCAGAAGGCCTGTCGCCGGCGATTCAGGTCGAAAACACCCGCGACAAGACCCACGGCGACTTCGCCAGCAACATCGCGATGATGCTCGCCAAGCCGGCCGGCATGAAGCCCCGGGACCTGGCGGAGAAAATCATCGCCGCCCTGCCGACCGACGAGAACGTCAGCAAGGCCGACATTGCCGGCCCCGGGTTCATCAACTTCTTCCAGAACACACAGGCCCTGGCTTCGCGCCTGGACGCGGCCCTGGCTGACGAGCGCATTGGCGTACGCAAGGCCGGTCCGTTGCAGCGCACCGTGGTCGACCTCTCGGCCCCCAACCTGGCCAAGGAAATGCACGTCGGCCACCTGCGCTCGACCATCATCGGCGACGGCGTGGCCCGGGTCCTGGAGTTTCTCGGCGACACGGTGATCCGCCAGAACCACGTGGGCGACTGGGGCACCCAGTTCGGCATGCTGATGGCCTACCTGCAGGAAAACCCCATTACCAGCGACGAACTGTCGGACCTGGAGAACTTCTACCGCGCCGCCAAGCAACGCTTCGACGAGTCGCCCGAGTTCGCCGACCGTGCCCGGGGCCTGGTGGTCAAGCTGCAGGCCGGCGATGCCGAGTGCCTGGCGCTGTGGAGCAAGTTCAAGGACATCTCCCTGTCCCACTGCCAGAAAATCTACGAGTTGCTGAACGTCAAATTGACCATGGCCGACGTGATGGGCGAAAGCGCCTACAACGACGACCTGATCAACGTGGTCAACGACCTCAAGGCCAAGGGCATGCTGGTGGAAAGCAACGGCGCCCAGTGCGTGTTCCTCGACCAGTTCAAGACCGCCGATGGCGAGCCGCTGCCGGTGATCATCGTCAAGGCCGACGGTGGCTACCTCTACGCCACCACCGACCTGGCAGCCGTGCGCTACCGTAACAGCGTGCTCAAGGCCGATCGGGTGCTGTACTTCGTCGACCAGCGCCAGGCCCTGCACTTCCAGCAAGTGTTCGAAGTCGCGCGCCTGGCCGGTTTCGTGACCCGTCCAATGGAGATGGAGCACATGGGCTTCGGCACCATGAACGGCGCCGACGGCCGCCCGTTCAAGACCCGCGATGGCGGCACGGTGAAGCTGATCGACCTGCTGACCGAAGCCCAGGACCGCGCCTACACCCTGGTCAAGGGCAAGAACCCCGAGCTGGCCGAGGACGAACTGCGCAAGATCGCCAAGGTCGTGGGCATCGACGCGGTGAAATACGCCGACCTGTCCAAGCACCGCACCAGCGACTACAGCTTCAACTTCGACCTGATGCTCAACTTCGAAGGCAACACCGCGCCGTACCTGCTGTACGCCTACACCCGCGTGGCGGGGGTGTTCCGCAAGCTCGGCAAGAGCTTCAATGAAGTGGACGGCCAGATTGTGCTTGAGGCCCCTCACGAACAGGAGCTGGCGGCGAAGCTGGCGCAGTTCGGTGAAGTGTTGAACAACGTCGCCGACAAGGGCACGCCGCACACCCTGTGCGCCTACCTGTACGATGTCGCCGGCCTGTTCTCCAGCTTCTACGAGAACTGCCCGATCCTCAACGCGCAAACCCCAGAGCAAATGCAGAGCCGCCTGCGCCTCGCCGCGCTGACCGGGCGTACGCTCAAGCAAGGCCTGGAACTGCTGGGCCTGGAAACCCTGGAGCGCATGTAAGTTGGCCGCCAAGAAAAAACCTGCACCCAAACGCGGCGCCAGTCGTTACCAGCCTCCAGCCAAAAAACCGATTCCGGGCTGGTTGTGGATGGCCATCGGCCTGACCGTCGGCGCTTTCATTGTGTTTCTGATGAAGCTGGAGCCGGGCCAGGGCGATGACGTCAAGCGCGTCCGGCAAGAGCAGCAGAAAGCCACGCGGATCGCCGAGGCCAACAAGACCCCGCCGAGCCCGACGCAACCGGTGAAGCCGAAGTACGACTTCTACACCTTGCTGCCGGAATCGGAAGTCATCGTGCCGCCCGATGCCGTGCCGGAGAAAACCCTGCCGACGCCGCAAGTGCCCACCACGCCGGTGACCCCGGCCGAAGCGGCGAAGATCGACACCGCTCGCGCCCAGGCGGCCCTGGCCGGCATCACGCCACCGCCGGCCCCTCCGGTGCAGAAAGCCGCGCCGGTGACGAAGTTCTTCCTGCAGGCCGGTTCGTTCCGCAAGGAAGCCGACGCCGACAAGGTCCGGGCGCAGATCATTCTGCTGGGCCAGTCCGTGTCGGTGGAGTCCGGCACCGTGAAGGACGAAACCTGGTACCGGGTACTGGTCGGGCCGTTCAGCAACCGCGAGGAACTGACCAAGGCCCAGAAGCAACTGGCTGGCAGCGGTTTCAGCAATCTGTTGTTACAACAACGCCAGAGCCGCTAGGTACACCGATCGTTCCCATGCTCTGCGTGGAAATGCAGCCCGTGACGCTCCGCGTCACTGGACGCGGAGCGTCCCTTGAGGCGTTCCCACGCGGAGCATGGGAACGATCATCGGGGGGCCGCTCGTCCCCTCTGCACCCCCGCAGTTGAAAAACCCCGCGCCACCCCCATATGAGTTCCATCCGGGCATTTTCGCCCCGCTGCGTGGAGACTCTCCCTTGACCACCATCGTTTCAGTCCGCCGTCATGGCAAAGTCGTCATGGGCGGCGACGGCCAGGTTTCACTGGGCAACACCGTGATGAAAGGCAACGCGAAGAAAGTCCGCCGCCTGTATCACGGCGAAGTCATCGCCGGTTTCGCCGGGGCCACTGCCGACGCCTTCACCTTGTTCGAACGTTTCGAAGGCCAGCTTGAGAAGCACCAGGGTCATCTGGTCCGTGCCGCCGTGGAACTGGCCAAGGAATGGCGTACCGACCGCTCCCTGAGCCGCCTCGAAGCCATGCTCGCGGTCGCCAACAAGGACGCCTCCCTGATTATCACCGGCAACGGCGACGTCGTTGAGCCCGAGGATGGCCTGATCGCCATGGGTTCCGGCGGAGCCTACGCCCAGGCTGCGGCCAGCGCCCTGCTGAAAAAAACCGACCTGTCGGCCCGTGAGATCGTCGAGACAGCCCTGGGCATTGCCGGCGACATCTGCGTCTTCACCAACCACACCCAGACCATTGAGGAGCAGGACCTCGCGGAATAAGCCTGTCCAGGCGAACCACGCCACGGCCCATTCTTGCTTGAGGACCACCCATTATTATGTCCATGACTCCCCGCGAAATCGTCCACGAACTCAACCGCCATATCATCGGCCAGGACGATGCCAAGCGCGCCGTCGCCATCGCCCTGCGTAACCGCTGGCGCCGGATGCAACTGCCCGAAGAACTGCGCGTCGAAGTGACCCCCAAGAACATCCTGATGATCGGCCCGACCGGTGTCGGTAAAACCGAGATCGCCCGTCGCCTGGCCAAACTCGCCAACGCGCCGTTCATCAAGGTCGAAGCCACCAAGTTCACCGAAGTCGGCTATGTTGGCCGCGACGTCGAGTCGATCATCCGTGACCTGGCCGATGCCGCCATCAAGCTGCTGCGCGAACAGGAAATCACCAAGGTCCGCCATCGCGCCGAAGACGCCGCCGAAGAGCGCATCCTCGACGCCCTGCTGCCACCGGCGCGCATGGGCTTCAGCGCCGACGCCGCCGCGACCCAGGACTCCAACACCCGTCAACTGTTCCGCAAGCGCCTGCGCGAAGGCCAGCTGGACGACAAGGAAATCGAGATCGAAGTGGCCGAAATGGCCGGCGTCGATATTTCCGCGCCGCCAGGCATGGAAGAGATGACCAACCAGCTGCAGAGCCTGTTCGCCAACATGGGCAAGGGCAAGAAGAAAAACCGCAAGCTCAAGGTCAAGGAAGCGCTGAAACTGGTGCGCGATGAGGAAGCCGGTCGCCTAGTCAACGAAGAAGAGTTGAAGGCCAAGGCGCTGGAGGCAGTCGAGCAGCATGGCATCGTGTTCATCGACGAAATCGACAAGGTCGCCAAGCGCGGCAATGTCGGCGGCGCCGATGTGTCCCGCGAAGGTGTACAACGCGACCTGCTGCCGCTGATCGAAGGCTGCACGGTCAACACCAAGCTGGGCATGGTCAAGACCGACCACATCCTGTTCATCGCCTCCGGGGCGTTCCACCTGAGCAAGCCGAGCGACCTGGTGCCGGAGCTGCAGGGTCGCCTGCCGATCCGTGTCGAGCTCAAGGCGCTGACGCCGGAAGACTTCGAGCGCATCCTCAGCGAGCCCCACGCGTCGCTGACCGAACAGTATTGCGCGCTGCTCAAGACCGAAGGCCTGAACATCGAGTTCACCCCCGAAGGCATCAAGCGTCTGGCCCAGATCGCCTGGCAGGTCAACGAGAAGACCGAGAACATCGGTGCCCGTCGCCTGCACACGCTGCTCGAACGCTTGCTCGAGGAAGTCTCGTTCAGCGCCGGCGACCTGGCCAGCGCCCACAACGAAGCGCCGATCCTCATCGACGCCGAGTACGTCAACAGTCACCTGGGCGAGCTGGCGCAGAACGAAGACCTGTCGCGGTATATCCTGTAACCCACAATTACAGGAAAACGCGGACCTGTGGGAGCGGGCTATGTGGGAGCAAAGCTTGCTCGCGATCCAGGCGCTGCGGTCCTCAAGAGACCGCGGCGTTTTCATCGCGGGCAAGCCTTGCTCCCACACAGCCCGCTCCCACATTTGACGGTGTCGTTTTATAGATCAAGATGTCCTTCCGAGACGGATCACAGGCCATGACCAAACTCCCCACCGCCATCAACCTGCACAAAGCCTCCAAGACCCTGACGCTCAAATACGCGCCGGACGAGGAGTATCACCTGCCCGCCGAGTTCCTGCGGGTGCACTCGCCTTCCGCCGAGGTCCAGGGCCACGGCAAACCCATCCTGCAATATGGCAAGCTCAACGTTGCCCTGACAAAGGTCGAACCGGCCGGCCAGTACGCACTGAAACTGACCTTCGACGACGGCCACGACAGCGGGCTGTTCACCTGGGACTATCTCTACCAGCTGGCGGTGCGTCAGGAAGACTTGTGGAACGATTATCTTGGCGAACTCAAGGCCGCCGGAAAAACCCGCGATCCGAACGAGTCCGTCGTCAAGCTGATGCTCTAGCTCAAGGGCTGGCGCTTTAGGGCGAATTTTCTAGACTCATCTGCTTGAATGCCCGCGCGGCAACGTCAATGACTGGCCTGCTTGCGAAAAAAATTAAACTCGGGTAACCAATGGAGCTGGCAAGTTCCCTGCAAAGGAACCGACAAGTTCCTGGCATACGTTTCCTCATTGGCCCTCGATGCGGAATTAACGGTCACCCGAGCAGCGTACCTGGTATTGGCTGTGTGGCTTGCGGCACACGATCCGGGTACTCGTCTGAAGGACAATGGAGCGTCGTAGATGAGCAACAAGAACAACGATGACCTGAAGTATCAAGCCTCGGAAAATACCCTGGGGTTGAATCCCGTCGTCGGCTTGCGCAGAAAAGATCTGCTGGCCTCTGCCCGCATGGTGCTGACCCAGGCCATCAAGCAACCGCTGCACAGCGTCAAGCACGTCGCCCATTTCGGCGTCGAACTCAAGAATGTCCTGTTCGGTAAATCCGAACTGCAACCGGCCGGCGACGACCGTCGCTTCGCTGACCCGGCGTGGAGCCAGAACCCCCTCTACAAACGTTACCTCCAAACCTATCTGGCGTGGCGCAAGGAGCTGCACGCCTGGATCGATGACAGCAACCTCTCGCCCGCGGACATCAGCCGCGGGCATTTCGTGATCAACCTGATGACCGAAGCCATGGCCCCGACCAACTCGGCGGCCAACCCCGCGGCAGTCAAGCGCTTCTTCGAAACCGGCGGCAAGAGCCTGTTGGATGGCCTGTCCCACCTGGCCAAGGACCTGGTGCACAACGGCGGGATGCCGAGCCAGGTCAACATGGGTGCGTTCGAGGTCGGCAAGAGCCTGGGCGTGACCGAAGGCGCCGTGGTGTTTCGCAACGACGTGCTGGAGCTGATCCACTACCGGCCCATCACCGAGCAGGTCCACGAGCGACCGCTGCTGGTGGTGCCGCCACAAATCAACAAGTTCTACGTATTCGACCTGAGCCCGGACAAGAGCCTGGCGCGCTTCTGCCTGCGCAGCAACGTGCAGACCTTCGTCATCAGTTGGCGCAACCCCACCAAGGAGCAGCGCGAGTGGGGCCTGTCGACCTACATCGAGGCGCTCAAGGAGGCGGTGGACGTGGTCACGGCCATCACCGGCAGCAAGGACATAAACATGCTCGGCGCCTGCTCGGGCGGCATCACCTGCACCGCGCTGCTGGGCCATTACGCCGCCCTCGGCGAGAAAAAGGTCAATGCGCTGACCCTGCTGGTCAGCGTGCTCGACACCACCCTGGACACCGACGTGGCGCTGTTCGTCGACGAGCAGACCCTGGAAGCGGCCAAGCGCCACTCCTACCAGGCCGGTGTACTCGAAGGTCGCGACATGGCCAAGGTGTTCGCCTGGATGCGCCCCAACGACCTGATCTGGAACTACTGGGTCAACAATTACCTGCTGGGCAACGAGCCGCCCGTGTTCGACATCCTGTTCTGGAACAACGACACCACGCGGCTGCCGGCGGCGTTCCACGGCGACCTCATCGAAATGTTCAAGAACAATCCACTGATCCGTCCCAATGCACTGGAAGTGTGCGGCACGCCCATCGATCTCAAGCAGGTCACCGCCGACATCTACTCCCTGGCCGGCACCAACGACCACATCACGCCATGGAAGTCCTGCTACAAGTCGGCGCAGCTGTTTGGCGGCAAGGTGGAGTTCGTGCTGTCGAGCAGCGGGCATATCCAGAGCATCCTCAACCCACCAGGCAACCCCAAGTCGCGCTACATGACCAGTGATGACATGCCGGCCAAGGCCGAGGACTGGCAGGAGAATTCAACCAAGCACACCGACTCCTGGTGGTTGCATTGGCAGGCCTGGCAGGCCGAGCGCTCGGGCAAACTGAAAAAAGCCCCGACCGTGCTGGGCAACAAGGCCTACCCGGCCGGTGAAGCGGCGCCCGGCACTTATGTGCATGAGCGGTAATGGATGCAACTCGTCTGGCGCGGGAGTGGGCTTGCTCACGAATACATCCCGCCAGCCGACACTGAATGCAAGGCCCACAGCGCTGGCGAACATAAAACTCATGTTCACAGCAGATCCCATGTGGGAGCGAGCTTGCTCGCGATGACGGCGGCACATTCAACACCTGTATGTGCTGACACATCGCAATCGCGAGCAAGCTCGCTCCCACAGGGGATCGGGGAAAATGAAAGACAGCGACCCAACCCACAGGGCTTGAAGCATGCCGCAACCGTACATCTTCCGTACCGTCGATCTGGATGGCCAGACCTTGCGCACCGCGGTACGTCCCGGCAAGCCTCACTTGACGCCGCTGCTGATTTTCAACGGCATCGGCGCCAACCTCGAGCTGGTGTTCCCGTTCATCCAGGCCCTGGACCCGGATCTGGAAGTCATCGCCTTTGACGTACCCGGTGTCGGCGGTTCATCGACACCCAACCGGCCGTATCGCTTTCCTGGCCTGGCCAAACTCACCGCGCGAATGCTCGATTACCTGGACTACGGGCAGGTCAATGTGATCGGCGTGTCCTGGGGGGGCGCCCTGGCCCAGCAGTTTGCCTATGACTACCCCGAGCGCTGCAAGAAGCTGGTGCTGGCGGCCACGGCGGCCGGGGCGGTGATGGTGCCGGGCAAACCAAAGGTGCTGTGGATGATGGCCAGCCCCCGGCGCTACATTCAACCGTCCCATGTGATGCGTATCGCACCGCTGATCTACGGCGGTTCGTTCCGTCGCGACCCGAGCCTGGCGGCCAGCCATGCGGCCAAGGTTCGTTCGGCGGGCAAGCTCGGTTATTACTGGCAACTGTTCGCCGGGCTGGGCTGGACCAGCATCCACTGGCTGCACAAGATCCACCAGCCGACCCTGGTGCTGGCCGGCGACGACGACCCGCTGATCCCGCTGATCAACATGCGCATGCTGGCCTGGCGCATTCCCAACGCCCAATTGCACATCATCGATGACGGCCATCTGTTCCTGATCACTCGGGCCGAGGCGGTGGCGCCGATCATCATGAAATTCCTGGAGGAAGAACGTCAGCGTGCGGTGATGCATCCGCACCCCTCACCACTGGGCGGCTGAAACCGCCCATTAGCGCCTGGCAGGACGCCGGACCGCGCAGCGACCCGAAACAGCGACTATGTTGTCTGGTTCGGTGTGTTTGTTTTTAGCCTGATGACGAAGGAGTTGACTCATGCGCGACAAACCGGCGAAGGGTTCCATGCCCGCCCCTGCCAGCTTCATCAACGCACAAAGTGCGGTCACCGGCCTGCGTGGCAGGGACCTGCTGTCCACCTTGCGCAGCGTTGCCGTACACGGCTTGCGCAACCCGGTGCACAGTGCCCGGCACGCGTTGAAGCTGGGCGGTCAACTGGGCCGAGTGCTGCTGGGCGAGACCCTGCACCCCACCAACCCCAACGACCAGCGTTTCGCCGACCCCACCTGGCAGCTCAATCCGTTCTACCGCCGCAGCCTGCAGGCCTACCTGAGCTGGCAGAAGCAGGTGACGAGCTGGATCGACGAAAGCACCATGAGCCAGGATGACCGCGCCCGCGCCCACTTCGCCTTCGCCCTGCTCAACGACGCCGTTTCACCGTCCAACACCTTGCTCAACCCGCTGGCGGTCAAGGAGCTGTTCAACTCCGGCGGCACCAGCCTGGTTCGAGGCCTCAGCCATCTGGTGGACGATCTGCTGCACAACGATGGGTTGCCGCGACAAGCCACCCCCCATGCCTTTGAAGTCGGCAAGACCCTGGCGACCACTCCCGGCGCGGTGGTGTTTCGCAACGAATTGCTCGAGCTGATCCAGTACCGGTCCATGAGTGAAAAGCAATACGCCAAGCCGTTGCTGATCGTGCCGCCGCAGATCAACAAGTTCTACATTTTCGACCTGAGCCCTTCCAACAGCTTCGTCCAGTACGCCCTGAAAAACGGTTTGCAGGTCTTCATCATCAGTTGGCGCAACCCCGACGTACGCCACCGAGAATGGGGCCTGTCCAGCTATGTCGAGGCCGTGGAAGAAGCCATGAACGTCTGCCGGGCGATCACCGGCGCCCGCGAGGTCAACCTGATGGGTGCCTGTGCCGGGGGCATGACCATCGCCGCCCTGCAAGGCCACCTGCAAGCCAAGCGCCAGTTGCGTCGGGTCGCCAGTGCCACGTACCTGGTGAGCCTGCTGGACAGCCAGATCGACAGCCAGGCCTCGCTGTTCATCGACGAGCAGACCCTCGAAGCCGCCAAGCGCCGCTCCTATCAGAAAGGCATCCTCGATGGCCGCGACCTGGCCCGGGTGTTCGCCTGGATGCGCCCCAACGATCTGATCTGGACTTACTTCATCAACAACTACCTGCTGGGCAAGGAGCCGCCGGCCTTCGACATCCTCTACTGGAACAACGACTGCACCCGCCTCCCGGCGGCTTACCACGGCGACCTGCTGGACTTCTTCAAGCACAACCCGCTGACCCATCCCGGCGGCCTGGAAGTGTGCGGCACGCCCATCGACCTGCAGAAAGTGACGGTGGACAGCTTCAGTGTGGGCGGCATCAATGACCACATCACGCCGTGGGACGCGGTGTATCGCTCGACCCTGTTGCTGGGTGGCGAAAAACGCTTCGTGCTTTCCAACAGCGGCCATGTCCAGAGCATCCTCAACCCGCCGGGCAACCCCAAGGCCAACTTCATCGAAAGCGCAAAATTGAGCAGCGACCCACGGGCCTGGTACTACGACGCCAAGCACGTCGAAGGCAGTTGGTGGACCCCATGGCTGGGCTGGATCCAGGAGCGTTCCGGCGCCCAGCACGAAACCCAGATGACCTTGGGCAATGCGAACTACCCGCCTCTGGACGCAGCTCCCGGCACCTATGTTCGCGTGCGCTGAAGGCCTTACCCCACGGCCAGGCGATTGGCCGTGGCATGACTTGATCATTAAGAAGACCGGATGAAAACCCGCGACCGCATCCTTGAATGTGCCCTGCAATTGTTCAACGAAAAGGGCGAACCGAACGTCTCCACCATGGAAATTGCCAACGAAATGGGCATCAGCCCGGGCAACCTCTATTACCACTTTCATGGCAAGGAACCGCTGATCCTCGGGCTGTTCGAGCGATTCCAGGGCGAACTGGCGCCGCTGCTGGACCCTCCGGCGGACGTGCAGTTGGCGCCGGAAGACTACTGGCTGTTCCTGCACTTGATCGTCGAGCGCCTGGCGCAGTACCGCTTTCTGTTCCAGGACCTGTCGAACCTGGCTGGGCGCCTGCCGAAGCTGGCCAAGGGCATCCGTCAGTTACTCAATGCCCTGAAGCGCACCCTCGCCTCACTGCTGGCACAGCTCAAGGCCCAGGGATTGCTGGTCAGCGATACCCAGGCCCTGGGGCAACTGGTGGAGCAGATCACCATGACCTTGCTGTTCTCCCTGGACTACCAGCGGATCCTGGACCGCGAGGGCGAGGTTCGGCTGGTGGTCTACCAGATCATGATGCTGGTCGCCCCACACCTGCCGCCCGCGACCAAGGTCGCGACTGAGCAACTGGCGTTGCGCTACCTGGAAGAACACGAGTAACCCAGTGTGACGCTCGTCCCCACGCTCCGCGTGGGGATGCAGCCCGGGACGCTCCGCGTCCCAAACAGCGGAACGCAGAGCGTCCCCGGAGGCATTCCCACGCGGGAGCGTGGGAACGAGCGCCCGACCTTCACAGGCCGGGCGTTTTTGCATGTCCCGCAGAATCAGGACTGGGTGGTAGGCGTCGATGGAGCCGGCGCTGGAGTTGGCGTGGCGACCGGGGTCGGAGCGGCGGCGGAGTTCGCCGGGCTCGTCGGGGTCGCCGGTTTGGCGGCTGCGGTCGGCGCCTTCGGTGCAGCGGCTTTCGGCGCGGCCGGTTTTTTCACGGCCGGTTTTTTCGCCGCAGCAGGTTTGGCCGCCGCTTTTGCCGCAGGCTTGGCGGCGGGTTTCGCTGCCGGTTTGGCAGCTGCCGTTTTAGCCGCGGGTTTAGCCGCAGGTTTGGCCGCAGGCTTGGCTGCCGCTTTGGCCGCAGGTTTGGCCGCTACCGGTTTGGCCGCCGCCTTGGCAGCAGGCTTGGCCGCAGCAGTTTTAGCCGCGGGCTTGGCCGCTGCTTTCGCCGCAGGTTTGGCAGCGGGTTTCGCCGCAGCCTTGACCAGTGGCTTGGCCGCCGTTTTAGCAGCCGGCTTGGCCGCTGCAGTCTTGGTCGCCACCGGTGCGACCTTGGCGCCGGTGAGTTTTTCGATCTGCTTGGTCAGGGTGTCGACCTTGCTGTGCAGTGCCTTGACTTCATTACGGCTCGGCACACCCAGGCGCGAGATCGCACTGTTCAGGCGCTTGTCGAAAGCCCCTTCCAGTTCGTCCCATTTGCCCAGTGCACGATCCTTCACGCCGCCGATTCGCGACTTGGCGGACTCGGCAGAGTCCTTGGCTGCATCGACTTGTTTGCCGACTGCCGTCTTGGTGAGTTTTTCGGCCTTTTCGCCGTCC
Source organism: Pseudomonas sp. H1_F01 (assembly GCF_054681425.1). NCBI lineage: Bacteria > Pseudomonadati > Pseudomonadota > Gammaproteobacteria > Pseudomonadales > Pseudomonadaceae > Pseudomonas > Pseudomonas sp. H1_F01. The sequence goes on from NZ_CP162823.1 coordinate 6,336,342, forward strand.
TTAACCAGGGACTCGAAGAGCTTGCTGCCGTCAGTGTCGATCTTCGAGTACACGCCTAAACCAGCAAGCCAGATTTTGCGGGAATACTTTTCAATCTTCCCGGCCCACGAGCTGCCCTCTTTTTCTGTGATTTTTTTGCCAGCCATCCCGTTCTCCTTAATGTTTACGCGCGACACGTTCGAGCAATGCTGTCAGCTCATCGAGCTTAGCAGAGAGTGTCTCAACGTCATGTTTAGACGGAATGCCGATACGATTCAAGGCACTTGCAACACGGGCATCGAATACCTTCTCGACTTTATCGAGTTGTACTTCAACCCGGGCCTTGAAAGTATTGACGTCGCTCTTGGCTTCAATCAATTCGCTGTTGGCCGCTTCAAGTTTTCCGGCAATTTTCTTTTTGCCTTTGGTTTCAATAACTTCGCCAGCCTTTACCAACTCCTGAAAGTACTCGCTGCCTTCCTGGCCGACCTTCGTGTAGGCGCCCAGGCCCGCCAGCCAGATCTTGCGCGCGTACGTTTTCACGTCGCTGAGCGTGGAAGATTCAACGTCGGTTTTTTTCTTCAGAATAACTTTGGCCATGGTGCACCTCACTCGAAAAAAGGTTTGAGGAACTGCCCGCACATGGACGGGCTCAGGCACAAAGTAGTGAGAATAATTAGAAAGGGCACCCTAACAACTGACACAAAACCTGAGGGCGATGACTTCCCATGTGGGAGCGAGCTTGCTCGCGATTGCGGTGGACCAGCAACATTGATGTTGAATGACTCGCCGCTATCGCGAGCAAGCTCGCTCCCACAGGTGGACAGGTGGTGAACTTGAGTCATGCATTCCACCCACCCTTTCAATCAATCAAGCCAACGCCTTATCCAACGCCTTTTCGATTTCCGTCTTGATCGTGCCGCTCATGGCCGACATCAACATGCCCAGCTCCACGTCGACGCGGATCGAGTCGTCGCCCACATGCACTTCGCCCTTTACCCCGGAACGCTTGAGTTTCAGGGTGTCGCCCTCCCACTGCGGCTCCAGGCCATAGCTGTCGGACAACTTCTGCGCCAGCTTGTCGGCTTTCTCTCGCGCCACTTCCTTGCCCAGGCCATGGGCACGCTCAACAGTTATACGGGCCATCGGGTGACTCCTGTTTTATCGGGACTTGCCTGAACGTTTCAGACCCTGGCTGCGTCAAAACGTCCCGGCGGTAGCCCATCTTACCTTCAGCCTTGCCAAGACAAAGCCCTCCACCGGGATTAGAATGTCCCGCATTCTTTTTTGGTGACCGCGATATGACTGATCAGCGCAAAGGCAGCGATGCCGAACCCACCACTCACTTCGGCTTCAAGAACGTGCCGGAAAGCCAGAAAGCGGAAAAAGTCGCTGAGGTTTTCCACTCCGTAGCCGCCAAGTATGACTTGATGAACGACTTGCTCTCGGGCGGCATGCACCGCCTGTGGAAGCGTTTCGCGATAGAACTGTCGGGCGTGCGCAGCGGCAATCGCGTGCTGGACATCGCTGGCGGCACGGGCGACCTGACGAAGAAGTTTTCCCACATCGTCGGGCCGACCGGCCAGGTGGTCCTGGCCGACATCAACGAATCCATGCTCAAGGTCGGTCGCGACCGCCTGCTGGACCTGGGTGTGGCCGGCAACGTCGAGTTCGTCCAGGCCGACGCTGAAAAGCTGCCGTTCCCCGACAACCATTTCGACTGCGTGACCATCGCCTTCGGCCTGCGCAACGTCACCCACAAGGAAGATGCCCTGCGCTCGATGCTGCGGGTGCTCAAGCCCGGTGGCCGCCTGCTGGTGCTGGAGTTCTCCAAGCCGACCAACGCGCTGATGTCCAAGGCCTATGACGCCTACTCGTTCGCCTTCATGCCGCTGATGGGCAAGCTGATCACCAACGACTCGGAAAGCTATCGCTACCTGGCCGAATCGATCCGCATGCACCCGAACCAGGAAACCCTGAAGTCGATGATGGTCGAGGCCGGTTTCGACCGCGTGACCTACCACAACATGACCGCAGGCATCGTCGCCCTGCACCGCGGTATCAAACCCTGATGCTGCTCACCGGCCTGCTCGCCAGCGTCGAACTCGGCCTCAACCGGGTGCTGCGCCTGGACAGCACGGCGCTCGCGCGCCTGGCGCACTTGAGTGGCAAGGTGATTGCCGTGGACTGTCGCAGCCCGGCGCTGCGGTTGTTCATCCTGCCCAGCGACGAAGGCCTGATGCTCGCCGCGCATTGGGAGGCCGAGGCCGACTGCACGCTGCGCGCCCCGGCGTCGAGCCTGCTGAACCTGGCCCTGGGCAAGGACAAGACCGCGGTGCTGCACAGCCCCGACGTGGAGCTCGACGGCGACAGCGGCGTACTGCTGGAGCTGGCGGCGATTCTCCAGGACCTGGAGCTGGACTGGGAATACGAAGTGTCCCGCTGGATCGGTCCGGTGGCGACCCAATTGCTCAGCGGCCATTTGCGCAGCCGCAGCCGCTGGTATCGGCAGGGGTTCGCCAGCCTGGGGCAGAATCTGAGTGAATACCTGGCCGAAGAATCGCGTACCCTCGTAGGCCAACGCGAAGCACAAGCCCGTTTTAATGAACTGGACCAGATCAAACTTGACCTGGAACGTCTCGAGGCGCGTTTCGAGCGCCTTTCCCGATCCCTTGAAACCAAGCGATAACGCATGAAGCTGCTTGCCGTCCGCCGTTTGTTGCGCATCCAGCGCGTCGTGATCCGCTACCGCCTCGATGACCTGCTGTTCGCCCTGCCGCTGCCCTGGTTTCTCCTGGCCCTGCGCTTCGTGCTGCCGTGGCGCTGGTTTCCCCGGCGAACGCTGGACCTGAGTCGCGGTGCGCGCTTGCGCCTGGCCTTGCAGGACCTGGGGCCGATTTTCATCAAGTTCGGGCAGATCCTTTCGACCCGTCGCGACCTGTTGCCCGAAGACATCGCCGATGAACTGATGCGCCTGCAAGACCGCGTGCCGCCGTTCGATTCCAAGGTGTCGGTGGCGCTGATCGAGGAACAACTGGGCAAGAAGATCAGCGAAGTCTTCAGCCGCTTCGACGTCGAGCCCCTGGCCTCGGCCTCCGTCGCCCAGGTTCACGCCGCACAACTCAAGAGCGGCGAAGAAGTGGTGGTCAAGGTCATCCGCCCGGGCCTCAAGCCGATCATTGCCCAGGACCTGGCGTGGCTGTTCATCCTCGCCCGCGCCGCCGAGCGGTTGTCGGCCGATGCCCGCCTGCTGCACCCGGTGGACGTGGTCCAGGACTACGAGAAAACCATCTACGACGAACTCGACCTGCTGCGCGAGGCCGCCAACGCCAGCCAGCTGCGCCGCAACTTCGAAGGTTCGCCGCTGCTGTATGTGCCGCAAGTCTATTGGGACTGGTGCCGGCCGAAAGTATTGGTGATGGAGCGCATCTACGGCATTCAGGTCACCGACCTGGCGACCCTGGCCGACCAGCGCACCGACATGAAGATGCTCGCCGAACGCGGCGTGGAAATCTTCTTCACCCAGGTGTTTCGCGACAGCTTCTTCCATGCCGACATGCACCCGGGCAACATCTTCGTCAGCACGGTGCAGCCGTGGAGCCCGCAGTACATCGCTATTGACTGCGGCATCGTCGGTAGCCTGACACCAGAAGACCAGGACTATCTGGCCCGCAACCTGTTCGCCTTCTTCAAGCGTGACTACCGTCGCGTCGCGCAACTGCACATCGATTCGGGCTGGGTGCCGGCCGAGACCAAGCTCAACGAGTTCGAAGCGGCGATCCGCACCGTGTGCGAACCGATCTTCGAAAAACCGTTAAAAGATATTTCCTTCGGCCAGGTGCTGATGCGCCTGTTCCAGACCGCGCGGCGCTTCAACATGGAAGTCCAGCCACAGCTGGTGCTGCTGCAGAAAACCCTGTTGAACATCGAAGGCCTTGGCCGCCAGTTGTACCCGGAGCTCGACCTGTGGAACACCGCCCAGCCGTTCCTCGAACGCTGGATGCGCGAGCGCGTCAGTCCCAAAACCTTGCTGGGCAACGTGCAGAGCCAGTTCGAGCAGCTCCCGCACCTGGCCAACATGACCCGCGACCTGCTCGAACGCATGTCCCAGCCCCACGCCCACGACCCGGCGCCCCCGTGGCACCGACGCAAGGACGACTGGCTGTTGCGCCTGCTGGGCGCCGCTCACCTGGGAGGCGGCGCAGTGCTGGCGACCGGCGGGCCGCTGAGCCAACTGGGTCACTGGCCCGCCGGTATCATGATGGTGGTCGGTCTGTATCTGGTCGTTCGCCGATAGCCAGCACCGGTTCGCACTGGCACACTGTTTCAACGCTGGGCCCGCCGACGTCAGGTGCGCGGCCCATGGTCGGAGTCAAAGATGAAAAACTGGCAGGACGAGATCAAATGGGACGCTGACGGCCTGGTGCCGGCCATCGCCCAGGACCACAAGACCGGGCGCGTATTGATGATGGCCTGGATGAACCGCGAAGCGCTGGCCCTGACCGCCGCCGAGAACCGCGCCATCTATTGGTCACGTTCCCGTGGCAAGCTGTGGCGCAAAGGTGAAGAGTCCGGGCACGTGCAGCACCTGCATGAGATGCGCCTGGACTGCGACGGCGACGTCATCATCCTGATGGTCGAGCAAGTCGGTGAGATTGCCTGCCACACCGGCCGTCAAAGCTGCTTCTATCGCGTCTTCGAGAACGGCGACTGGAAAACCGTCGACCCGGTGCTCAAGGACCCGCATGCCATTTATTCAGGACATACCCATGAGTGACACCCTGACCCGCCTGGCCCAGGTGCTGGAAGAGCGCAAGGGCGCCGCGGCCGACAGCTCCTATGTCGCCAGCCTGTACCACAAGGGCTTGAACAAGATTCTGGAGAAAGTCGGCGAAGAGTCGGTCGAGACCATCATCGCCGCCAAGGACGCCGCCATCAGTGGCGATTGCAGCGACGTGATCTACGAGACCGCCGACCTGTGGTTCCACAGCCTGGTCATGCTGGCCCAACTGGGGCAGCATCCGCAGGCCGTACTGGATGAACTGGACCGTCGCTTCGGTCTGTCCGGGCACGTCGAGAAAGCCTCGCGCCCGTCCGCCTGATCAACTTTTGAGAGGAATAGCTCCATGGGTATTTTTGACTGGAAACACTGGATCGTCATCCTGGTCGTCGTGGTGCTGGTGTTCGGTACCAAGAAACTGAAAAACCTCGGCACCGATGTCGGTGAGTCGATCAAGGGCTTTCGCAAGGCCATGAACGATGACGAAAAACCGGCCGACCCGTCGGCGGCTCCTGGCCAACCCGCGCAGCCGACCCAACCGGTACACCCCCAGGCCAGCCAGCCTGTGAATGCGCCGCACACCATCGACGTGCAGGCCCAGAAAGTCGAAGAGCCCGTCCGCAAAGACTCGTGAGCACTGACTAATGTTTGGGATCAGCTTCACTGAACTGCTGCTCGTCGGCCTCGTCGCCCTTCTGGTACTGGGCCCCGAGCGCCTGCCGGGTGCTGCGCGCACCGCCGGTCTGTGGATCGGCCGCCTGAAGCGCAGCTTCAATGCGATCAAACAGGAAGTTGAACGTGAGATCGGTGCCGATGACATCCGTCGGCAACTTCACAACGAACATATTCTGTCCCTGGAGCAGGAAGCGCGGAAAATCTTCACGCCGACCCAACAGGAACCGACGCCGGTTCAGCCCGTGGCCGAACCGACGATTGCGCCCCAGGCGCCGGTGGATGGTGCGAGGTCAGTGACTGAACCGGCGCCAGTGACACCGACGGTAATGGATACAGCGCCCCCTGCTGTCCCTGCGCCTAACGACCCTACTTTGCCGCCGCGAGCCCCATGAGCGATATCCCAGAGAACGACCAGCCGATGCCGCTGGTATCGCACCTCACCGAGTTGCGCACCCGTCTGCTGCGTTGCGTCGCGGCGATTTTCATTATCTTCGCCGGGCTGTTTTCCTTCACCCAGCAGATCTACACCTTCGTCTCCACGCCACTGCGCCAGTACCTGCCGGTAGGCGCGACAATGATCGCCACCGACGTGTCGTCGCCGTTCCTGACGCCTCTGAAGCTGACGATGATGGTCTCGCTGTTCCTGGCGATTCCGGTGATCCTGCACCAGATCTGGGGCTTCATCGCACCGGGCCTGTACAAGCATGAAAAGCGCATCGCCGTGCCGCTGCTGGTGTCCAGTATCCTGCTGTTCTACACCGGCATGGCCTTCGCCTATTACCTGGTGTTCCCGCTGATCTTCAAGTTCTTCGCCGCCGCCACCCCGGCGGGCGTGGAAATGATGACCGACATCAGCAGCTACCTGGATTTCGTCATGACGCTGTTCTTCGCCTTCGGCGTGGCGTTCGAAATCCCCGTGGCCGTGGTGCTGCTGGTGTGGATTGGCGTGGTCGACGTGGCCTATTTGAAGAAGATCCGCCCCTACGTGATCATCGGCTGCTTCGTGGTCGGCATGATCCTGACCCCGCCGGACATCTTCTCCCAGACCCTGCTCGCGGTGCCGATGTGGCTACTGTTCGAGATCGGCATCCTGTTCGGTGGCCTGGTGCGCAAGCGCCGGGAAGAAGAGCCCGAGGAACAACCGGTCGATGACCACAACGACCAGCCGCCAGCGACCCAAGCGTGAACCTGCTGCTGCTCGAAGAGGCCGACTTCATCGGGCCTGACCGCGTGGTCCTGAGCGATCGCCGGTTGACCCACATGCAGGAAGTCCATCGCAGCGCCGTCGGTGACAGCCTGCGCGTCGGGCGCATCGGGGGGCTGATGGGCACCGCCCAGGTGCTGCGCCTGGAAGCCCGCGAGGCCGAACTGCAAGTGACCCTCGACCAGCCTCCACCGGCCAAGTTGCCGCTGACCCTGGTGCTCGCCCTGCCACGTCCGAAAATGCTTCGGCGGGTGTTCCAGACCGTCGCCACCATGGGCGTGCCGCGCGTGGTGCTGGTCAACAGCTATCGCGTGGAAAAGAGCTTTTGGCAGACGCCGTTTCTCGAACCCGAGGCCATCCGCGAGCAACTGATCCTGGGCCTGGAACAAGCCCGGGACAGCGTGCTGCCGGAAATCATCATCGAAAAACGCTTCAAGCCCTTCGTCGAAGACCGCCTGCCGGCCATGACCGACGGCACCTTGGGCCTGGTCGGTCACCCTGGCAACTACCCACCCTGCCCTCGCGCGCTGACAGAACCGGTGACACTGGCCATCGGCCCGGAAGGCGGCTGGATTCCCTACGAGATCGACCTGTTGGCCAAGGCCGGCCTGCAACCGGTGCAACTGGGCGAGCGGATCCTGCGGGTCGAGACTGCGGTGACGGCGCTGCTTGCACGACTGTTCTGATCCCGTTGGTTTGCCACCGTATTCCAAACGCATCTAACTCATTTCTCCTGCTCCCCCTTTATGGGCCGATAGCGCTTTGTACAAAGCAGTTCCGCCCTTCAAGGGAGTATCAGCATGTTCCAATGGCTAGGTAACGTAGGCGTTAATCGCAAACTCGGCTTCGGCTTCGGTCTGGTGCTGCTCTTAACCTTGATGATTGCCTTCACCGGATGGACCGGCCTAGGCAATGTGATTGCACGCGGCGACACACTCGGGCTCATCGCCAGCCTGAACGACCTGACCAAGGACCTGCGCTCCGCGCGCATGGACTATTACTCGACCCGGGGTGAAAAGGGTTCGGGGGAAATCAACGATCTGATCGGCAAACTGGAGCCAGGGCTCCAGACCGCCCGTCAATCGATCGAACAGCCAGCCGATGTGGCGATCGTCGACAAACAACTGGCCGCTGTCGCCGATTACAAGGTTGCTCTCGCCGAATTGGTCCGAGCCATGGCCAGTCGTGAGGATGCGCGCAGCAAACTGGGCGCCAGTGCCGATAACGCCGTGGCCCGAGTCACCAGCGTTGAAACCGCCATACGGCAAAGCGACAACGCTGCTCAACTCGACAGTGTGGTCAGCCTGAGCAAGGCCATCCAGCAAGCCCGCTATCAGGTTCGCGGTTATACCTACAGCGTTGAGACCGACGCCGAGCAGCCAGCCCTGGATGCCATCGATAACGCGTTGAAAGCCCTCGGCAGCCTGCCGGCCCGACTGCCCGATGAACACGCCGCCAACCTGCAACAGGCCGGCGAGTCGTTCAAGACCTATCGTGCCGCGGTCAACCAGTTCCGTGAAGCCCAGACCGCCAGCGCTGCCGCCATCAAACGCATGTCCGACCTGGGGGTTGTGCTACGCGGGGCCAGTCGAGACCTCACGCTGTCCCAGACAGTCGTGCGCGACCATGATGCGACCAAAGCCAACACGTTACTGGTCTCGGCCGCCGCGTTGGCCCTGCTGTTCGGCGTGATCGCTGCCATGGCGATCACCCGGCAGATCGTCATACCATTGGAGCAGACGCTCAAGGTCGCCGAACGCGTGGCGGCAGGTGACTTGACCCACAACCTCAGCGCCGAGCGCCGCGACGAACTGGGCCAACTGCAACGCGCCATACAGAGCATGACCGTGGGCCTGCGGCAATTGATCGGCGGCATCAGCGACAGTGTCACGCAAATCGCCAGTGCCGCCGAACAGCTCTCGGCCGTCACCGAGCAGACCAGCGCCGGGGTCAACAAACAGAAAGTGGAAACCGACCAGGTCGCCACCGCCATGCACGAAATGACCGCTACGGTGCAGGAAGTGGCGCGCAATGCCGAAGAGGCCTGCGAAGCGACGGTCGCCGCGGACCAGCAGGCTCGCGAAGGCGAAAAAGTGGTGGGTGAAGCCATCGCCCAAATCGAACGCCTGTCCAAGGAAATGGGCAATTCCACCGAAGCCATGGGTCATCTCAAGCGCGAGAGCGACAAGATCGGCAGCGTGTTGGACGTGATCAAGTCCGTCGCCCAGCAAACCAACCTGCTGGCCCTCAATGCGGCCATCGAGGCGGCCCGTGCCGGTGAAGCCGGGCGTGGTTTCGCAGTAGTGGCCGACGAGGTGCGTGGCTTGGCCCAGCGTACCCAGAAGTCCACCGAAGAAATCGAAGCACTGATCGGCAACCTGCAATCGGGCACCGAACAGGTCGCCACCACCCTGGACAACAGCCGCAACCTGACCGACAGCAGCGTCGAACTGACCCGCCGTGCCGGTGGTTCGCTGGAAAACATCACCCGCACGGTCTCGGCGATCCAGTCGATGAACCAGCAGATCGCCGCTGCGGCCGAGCAGCAGAGCGCCGTGGCCGAAGAGATCAATCGCAGCGTCGTGAACGTTCGCGATGTCTCCGAACAAACCGCCTCCTCCAGCGAAGAAACCGCCGCCTCCAGCGCCGAACTGGCACGGTTGGGGGTTCATTTGCAGACACTGGTGGGACGCTTCAAAGTCTAAACACCGAAAAAGCGGCGAGCACAGCCCCGTAGCGAGGGGCCTTGCTCCCGTTCGAGCGCGAATCGGCCGTCAACGGCGTTCGGACTGGCAACGGTTTCGCCGCCGGGCGTGGGCAAGCGTCCTCACCACGGATATCCCCCGCCCTATTTTCTACAGATCCCCGTCACATGGTCGATACTCTCCTCATAAGACCTATAAAAGGTTCGAGGGAGTATCAGCATGTTCAGTTGGCTAACCGAAAAGCTGGGAAACGTAAGTGTCAATCGCAAACTGGGTTTCGGTTTTGGCCTGGTGCTGCTCATGACCCTCCTGAGCACCTTCGCGGGCTGGAACAGCCTGAGCAGCGTGATCAGCCGCGCGGATAAACAGGCGTCCATCGCCAGCCTCAATGAGTTGGCCAAGGATTTGCGAATCTCCAGTCTCGAGTATGAGATGCGGCGCGGCGAACAAGGACCAGCAGTCGTCAGCGAGTTCCTGGGCAAGCTTCAGGACAGCATCCAAGCCGCCCTCAAACGGTTTGTACGTCCGGCAGACCAGGAGTTGCTCAATCAGCAGTTGGCTATCCTCGATGAGTACAAACGCGCCTTTGCCGACCTGACCCAGGCGACACAGAACCGCGAATCGGCCCGCTCCAAGCTTGGCGCCAACGCCGACAACGCCGTGGCCAAGGTGACAGAAGTCGAAAATGCCTTGCGCCAAGGTGACAGCGTTGCTCAATTCAACGCTGTGGTTGAGCAGAGCAAACTGATCCAGCAGGCGCGCTACCAGGTCCGCGGCTACACCTACAGCGGCAAGGCCGATGCAGAGCAACCGGCACTGGATGCCATCGAAAACGTCTTGAAAAACCTTGAAAGCCTGCCGGGCAAACTGCCGGAACAACACGCCGCCAACCTGCAACAAGCTTCTGAATCGATGAAGGCTTATCGCGCTGCCGTCAGCCAGTTCCGCGACTCACAGGTCGCCAGTGCTTCGGCCCTCAAGAAAATGGCCGACCAGGACAGCCGTTTGCATGAACTGAACAATCATTTGACCACCTCGCAGATCGAGAAACGCGACCAGGAAACGGCTCAAGCGAAAGAAACGCTGATCATCGTCACCATCCTGGCACTGGCATTTGGCCTGCTGGCTGCCTGGATCATCACCCGGCAGATCGTCGGTCCACTGCAACAGACCCTGGTAGCCCTCGAACGTGTCGCCTCCGGCGACTTGAGCCATAACCTGGTGGTCACCCGCCGCGACGACATGGGTCAACTGCAAGGCAGCCTGCAGCGAATGGTGATCAGCCTGCGGCAACTGATCGGGGGTATCAGCGACGGCGTCACGCAAATCGCCAGCGCCGCCGAACAGCTCTCGGCCGTCACCGAGCAGACCAGCGCCGGGGTCAACAGCCAGAAAGTGGAAACCGATCAGGTCGCCACTGCGATGCACGAAATGACCGCCACCGTGCAGGAAGTGGCGCGCAATGCCGAGGAAGCCTCCGAAGCGGCAGTTGCCGCTGACCAGCAGGCTCGCGAAGGCGAAAAAGTGGTCGGCGAAGCCATCGCCCAGATCGAACGCCTGTCCAAGGAAGTGGGCAACTCCACCGAAGCCATGGGCCACCTCAAGCGCGAGAGCGACAAGATCGGCAGCGTGCTGGACGTGATCAAGTCCGTGGCCCAGCAAACCAACCTGCTGGCCCTCAACGCCGCCATCGAGGCAGCCCGGGCCGGTGAAGCCGGACGTGGTTTTGCGGTGGTGGCCGACGAGGTACGCAGCCTGGCCCAGCGCACCCAGAAGTCCACCGAAGAAATCGAAGAGCTGATCCTGGGCCTGCAATCGGGCACCGAACAGGTCGCGACCACCCTGGACAACAGCCGTAGCCTGACCGACAGCAGCGTCGAACTGACCCGCCGTGCCGGTGGTTCGCTGGAAAACATTACCCGTACGGTCTCGGCGATCCAGTCGATGAACCAACAGATCGCCGCTGCGGCCGAGCAGCAGAGCGCCGTGGCCGAAGAGATCAACCGCAGCGTCGTGAACGTTCGCGATGTCTCCGAACAAACCGCCTCCTCCAGCGAAGAAACCGCCGCCTCCAGCGCCGAACTGGCACGGTTGGGGGTTCATTTGCAGACGCTGGTAGGTCGCTTCAAGGTCTAACCAGAGGGCAGGTATAAAACCCGTGGCCAGAGATTGCTCCCGCTTGGGCGCGACGTGGCCACTACTGTGAGATCTATTCTCTACAGATCCCTTCCAACCGGTCGATATAGCTCCCAGCACATAAACTCAGCGCTGCAGGGAGTAACAGCATGTTCCGATGGCTAGGTAATGTAGGCGTTAATCGCAAACTCGGTTTCGGCTTCGGCCTGGTGCTGTTCCTGACCGTGATAATCGCCTTCACGGGCTGGACCGGCCTGGGTAACGTGATCAGCCGTGGCGACAAGCTGGGGTTCATTGCCAGCCTGAACGATTTGACCAAGGACTTGCGCCTGGCACGCATGAACTACGACACCTCGCGGGGCGAGAACGGCCCCCAGCAAGTCAACGACCTGATTGGCAAGCTCGACGCCGGGCTGAAGACCGCCCGCCAACTGATAGAGCAACCGGCCGATGTAGCCCTGATCGATAAACAATTGGCCGCCGTGGCCGAGTACAAAAAAGCCTTCGCCGAGATGACCCGCGCCACCGCCAGCCGAGAAGATGCCCGCAGCAAACTCGGTGCCAGTGCAGACAATGCCGTGGCTCGCATCGCTGAAGTAGAGAAGTCGTTGCTGCAAGGCGACAGCGTCGCCCAGTTCAACAGCATCGTGACCCTGAGCAAAGCGGTCCAGCAAGCGCGCTATCAGGTTCGCGGCTACACCTACAGCGGCAAGAGCGAAGCCCAGCAACCGGCCCTTGAGGCCGTCGACAATGCTCTCAAACTTCTCGCACGTTTGCCAGAGCAATTGCCTGAAGAACATGCAGCCAACCTGCAACAGGCCAGCGACTCGATCAATGTCTATCGCTCAGCGGTCAGCCAGTTCCGCGACTCCCAGATCGACAACGCCGCGGCCCTCAAGCGCATGGCAGAGCAAGGCGACGTATTGATCGATGCCAGCCAAAAACTGACCGTCTCCCAGACCGCCGTGCGCGACCGTGACGCAACCGAGGCCAAGACCTTCCTGGTAGCGGCTGCCGTGCTCGCTTTGCTGTTCGGTGTCGTCGCTGCCCTGGTCATCACCCGGCAGATCGTCGGCCCTCTGGGCCAGACCCTCAAGATCGCCGAACGTGTGGCGGCAGGTGACCTGACTCACAACCTCACCTCCGAGCGCCGCGACGAACTGGGCCAGCTACAGCGCGCCATGCAGAACATGACCGTGGGTCTACGGCAATTGATCGGTGGCATCAGCGACGGCGTCACGCAGATCGCCAGCGCCGCCGAACAGCTTTCGTCCGTCACCGAGCAGACCAGCGCCGGGGTCAACAGCCAGAAAGCGGAAACCGACCAGGTCGCCACCGCCATGCACGAAATGACCGCCACGGTGCAGGAAGTGGCAAGCAACGCCGAAGAGGCTTCCGAAGCGGCCGCCGCCGCCGATGCCCAGGCACGCGAGGGCGATAAAGTCGTCGGCGAAGCGATTGCCCAGATCGAGCGCCTGGCACTCGAAGTGGGTAATTCCACCACCGCCATGGGCGAGCTGAAGCGAGAAAGCGACAAGATCGGCAGTGTGCTGGATGTGATCAAGTCCGTCGCCCAGCAAACCAACCTGCTGGCCCTCAACGCCGCCATCGAGGCAGCCCGGGCCGGTGAAGCCGGGCGTGGGTTTGCGGTAGTCGCCGATGAAGTCCGCAGCCTGGCCCAGCGTACCCAGAAGTCCACCGAAGAAATCGAAGAGCTGATCCTTGGCCTGCAATCGGGTACTGAACAGGTCGCGGCGACCCTGGACAACAGCCGCAGCCTGACTGACAGCAGCGTCGAGCTGACCCGTCGCGCCGGCGGGTCGTTGGAAAACATCACCCGTACCGTCTCGGCGATCCAGGCGATGAACCAGCAGATCGCCGCTGCGGCGGAGCAGCAGAGTGCTGTGGCGGAGGAGATCAACCGTAGCGTGCTGAATGTGCGTGATGTGTCAGAGCAAACGGCGTCGTCCAGTGAAGAGACTGCCGCTTCGAGCGCTGAATTGGCGCGGTTGGGGGTGCATTTGCAGACGTTGGTGGGGCGGTTCCGGGTTTGATTTGGGTATTGGTGTCGTGTGTATATCCGTTATTTAGGTAACGGCTGCTGACGGTTCCGCTCTTACAGCGGGTCACTTTCGAAAAGCCCGGAAGCCGGCCCAGTCGAAAGTAACCAAAGCGCTTTTGCCCCACCACGCGGTGCCTCGCCTAGGCTCGGCATGCCTGCGTTCGGCCATCGTGGTTAACGGGGCACCCGAGATCAACGTCCACCACGAGGCGGCCTAACAGCCGACCTGGCTCTCCCGGTCGTACACCCGTTAGATCTGTGGGAGCAAAGCTTGCTCGCGATAGCGGTCTGTCAGGCAACATCAATACTGACTGCCCCACCGCCTTCGCGAGCAAGCTCGCTCCCACATAGGTTTTTGGTCGTTTATAAAATCAGCGTCCACCGCCGATCCCTGTGGGGAGCAAAGCTTGCTCGCGAAAGCGGCGGGTCAGCTTGCCTGGATGTTGGATGTGCCGGCCTCTTCGCGGGCAAGCCCGCTCCCACACTGGATCTTCAGTGGGCAAGAAACTTGTGTTCGGCACAGTTCCCTCTGTGGGAGTAAAGCTTGCTCGCGATAGCGGTGGGTCAGCTTGTATTGATGTTGGATCTGCCTGCCTCTTCGCGGGCAAGCCCGCTCCCACACTGGATCTTCAGTGGGCAAGAAATTTATGTTCGGCACAGTTCCCTCTGTGGGAGCAAAGCTTGCTCGCGATAGCGGTGGGTCTGCTTGCATCAATGCTGAATGTGCCGCCACCTTCGCGAGCAAGCCCGCTCCCACATAGGTTTTTGGTCGTTTATAAAATCAGCGTCCACCGCCGATCCCTGTGGGAACCGAGCTTGCTCGCGATGGCGGTGGGTCTGCTTGCATCAATGCTGAATGTGCCGCCGCCTTCGCGAGCAAGCTCGCTCCCACATAGGTTTTTGGTCGTTTATAAGATCAGTGTCCACCGCCGATCCCTGTGGGAGCCGAGCTTGCTCGCGATGGCGGTGGTCTGCTTGCATCAATGCTGAATGTGCTGCCGCCTTCGCGAGCAAGCTCGCTCCCACATATGTTTTTGGTCGTTTATAAAATCAGCGTCCACCGCCGATCCCTGTGGGAGCCGAGCTTGCTCGCGATGGCGGTGGGTCTGCTTGCATCAATGCTGAATGTGCCGCCGCCTTCGCGAGCAAGCTCGCTCCCACATAGTTTTTTGGTCGTTTATAAAATCAGCGTCCACCGCCGATCCCTGTGGGAGCCGAGCTTGCTCGCGATGGCGGTGGGTCTGCTTGCATCCATGCTGAATGTGCTGCCGCCTTCGCGAGCAAGCTCGCTCCAACAATGGGATCGGAGTACGACCGGAAGAAATAGGCCGGCTGCAAAGCCGCCTCGCGAGCAAGCTTTGCTCCCACAGGTCCGGCTCAAACAGATCTGATGGGTGTACGACCGGGAGAGCCAGGTCGGCTACTAGGCCGCCTCGCGGTGGACGTTGATCTCGGGTGCCCCGTTAACCACGATGGCCGAACGCAGGCATTGTGGAGTGGGCATCCCGGCATGGATGCCGGGATAGCCGCGCTGGGCCATGGATGGCCCTTCGCGGCGGGCCCACGGAGCAATGCCGGAGTGAGGGCACACCGAGCCTAGGCGAGGTGCCGAGTGGTGGGGCATGAGCGTTTTGCTTACTTTTGCGCTTCTCAAAAGTGAGCCGCTGTAAGAGCGGAACCGTAAGCAGCCGTTACCTAAATAACGGATATACATACAAAAATACCTGAGCCCCACAATCCGTCATCCCAAGGCTACGGAGCCTTGCGCCATTGCCTACAACTACGCCAGAATCCGCCGGCTTGTGCGCCTTGGCCCTGGGCTCTAACGTTTGCGGGTCGCTGTCAGTTCAGCGATCGGGTTTAGCAGCCTGGACAATCCTAGACGTACGCTCTCCACATGCGTGAGCAGGCTTCAGCACCTGCGCATCTATGTCATGGCGGTTGTGCGTGGGAGACCTTCGGGTCTGCCGGGTTCTAGGGTCCCGGTCTGCTAACCCGCGTACAGTCGCCACCCATTCTCGTTTAGCAGCGATATCTGGCGGCTCCATTACCCTAGGAGCGTCAACCATGCACAAGATCACACCCAATCCACCAGAACCAGAAACCGACCCCAAGAAACTCCAGGAAGCCACCGACCGCGCGCTCGATTACTACCTGAAGCCCAAACAACCCAACCCCGAAGATAAACAGCCGCCGGGCCAGCTCTTCACCGTCGTCGACGGCATCGACACCGAAAGCCTGTTGGCCAACCTCAGCGAAAACCTGGCCTCAGCCAATGCCATGGTCAGCGACCTTGCATTCGACCTGAAAGGCTCGCGACGCCATATTGCCCTTGGTATTCAACAACTGATCGAGCTGAGTGGTTTGTTGGCGAATCGGGTACTGGACAACGTCAATACACAGTCCTGACCTCGCCGCGGATAGCGTTCAAATACTGAAATAGCGCCCAACAAAAAGCCCCGCTTCCTTTCAGAAGCGGGGCTTTTTGCGTATCAGTATCAGGCCACTTGAGGCTGTGCGCTCAACGGCTGAAGCGGTAACAACGGTGCATGAGGATCAGCGTTGATTGATTCGCGCCACGCCGCCAGCCACTCGGGATGACCCTCGCTCCAGACCTGCTCATGCAGGCGGGACAGGGCCACCGGGTCGCTCAGCAGAGCCAGTCGCTCGGCGTTGCTGAGACCGGCAGGGCCGGCCTTCAAGGCGTGACGAACACGTTCGACCCGCAGCCATTCGATCGGCTCGGCCTTGCCGTGACGCGAGGTTGCCAACGCATACGCCAAGGCGTTCTGTTGCGGATCGACCACCGCCCGGATGAAACCGTCTTTGAGCGCATGCCAACGGTTTTCATGGGTGTACTGATCCGTCGACAGCAGTTCCTGTGGCGGTGCGTATTCCTCAGGGATCAGGAACAGGCTTTCATCACGGGACTTCAAGCCCAGGCCCACGCGGCTGGAAATCACCGATACCGGAATCGACAGCATCAGCGAACCGACAATCGGCACCAGCCACCACAGGAAGCTCGGGTTCAGCCAGATCACCAGCAAGGCCCAGAAGAAGCCCAGCAAGGTTTGCGGACCGTGGCGCTTGACCGCTTCGCTCCACGGCGTGGAGTCGTCGTCACGTTGTGGCGAGTTCCAGGTTGCAGCCCAGCCCAGGAATGCGGCGAGCACGAAACGGGTGTGGAAAATCATCCGCACTGGCGCCAGCAGCATGGAGAACAACATCTCCAGGAGCATCGACAGCGTCACCTTGAACTTGCCACCGAACTCCTTCGCACCCTTGGCCCAGATCAGCACGATACTCAGCAGCTTGGGCAGGAACAGCAGCACGATGGTGGTGGAGAACAGGGCGATGGCCTTTTCCGGGTGCCATTGTGGCCACAACGGATAGAGCTGGCGCGGCTCGAGGAAGTACTGCGGCTCCATCAACGTGTTCACCGCCAGCAGCGCCGTGGAGAGCACCAGGAAGAAGAACCACAGTGGCGCCGACAGGTAGGACATCACGCCGGTCAGGAACACCGCACGGTGCACCGGGTGCATGCCCTTGACCAGGAACAGCCGGAAGTTCATCAGGTTACCGTGGCACCAGCGACGGTCACGCTTGAGTTCGTCCAGCAGGTTCGGCGGCAGCTCTTCGTAGCTGCCCGGCAAGTCATAGGCAATCCACACGCCCCAGCCGGCACGGCGCATCAGCGCAGCTTCGACGAAGTCGTGGGACAGGATGGCACCGGCGAACGCGCCTTTACCGGGCAGCGGCGCCAGGGCGCAGTGCTCGATGAACGGTTTCATGCGAATGATCGCGTTGTGGCCCCAGTAGTGGGATTCACCCAACTGCCAGAAGTGCAGGCCGGCGGTGAACAGCGGACCGTATACCCGGGTGGCGAACTGCTGCATGCGCGCATACAGCGTGTCCATGCCCGAGGCCCGTGGCGCGGTCTGGATGATGCCGGCGTCCGGCGTGGCTTCCATCAGGCGCACCAGGCTGGTCAGGCACGTACCGCTCATGACGCTGTCGGCGTCGAGCACGACCATGTACTTGTAGTCGCTGCCCCAACGACGGCAGAAGTCGTCGAGGTTGCCGCTCTTGCGCTTCACGCGACGGCGACGGCGGCGATAGAAGATCTTGCCGAAACCACCGGCTTCACGGCAGACGTCGAGCCAGGCCTGTTGTTCGGCCACGCAGATATCGGTTTCGTTACTGTCGCTGAGCACGAAGAAGTCGAAACGATCCAGGTCACCGGTGGCGGCCACCGACTCGAAGGTTGCGCGCAAACCGGCGAATACCCGTGGCACGTCTTCGTTGCAGATCGGCATCACCAGCGCTGTGCGGGCGTCCTTGGGAATTGGCTCGTTGCCGGCGCTGGCACCGGAAATGCGGTACTTGTCGTGACCGGTGAGCAATTCGAGAAAGCCCATCAACGCTGTCCAGAAGCCTGCCGAGACCCAGCAGAACAGGATCCCGAACAGAATCAGGATGCTGGTTTGCAGCGCATACGGCAGCACTTGCGTGGCGGTCTGCAACAGCGGTTGGTGCAGGACTTCTTCCAGGTCCACGAACGACCAGCCCTGGTACGGCATGATGCCTTTCATGTACCAGCCAGCGACGATGGTCTGGCCGAGCATCAATATCAGCAGGATGTAGCGACGGGTCGAGCCCACGGTACGCCAGCGTGCATGCGGCAACACGCGCTCATCCTTGGGCGGCTTCGGCGGGTTGGTACGACCGGTCAGGCGCCGCCAGCCACGCACCAGGATATTGGTGCGCCATGGCTCCGGTACGACCTTGGTCCGACGAATCGGCGGCGTGGCTTTCAGGCACACCCGACCGCTGGTGTCGAGCCCCAGCATCTCGGCGTCTTCGAGCTCTTCGGCGGTGCTCAGGGTCAGCCGGCGGCCCACCGAGGCTTGCGCCGCCTCGGCGGGCTCGTCGAAGGTCGAAGACGACAGGCGTTCGTGCAATTCGCTGAAGGACTTGCAGCCCGCCAGTTCGGCGCGCTGCTCGTCGGTCATGGGCAAATGGGCCAGGTACTCGCTGAGCGTCTCTGGCTGTACTGAAGTATTACTCATCGGCTGGCAACTGATAGCTCCAGGTCTCGGTCAAGACTTGTTCAGTCGGTTCCGGTTCCTGCTGGGTTGGGGTCGGTTCAACAGCGGCGTCTGCCGCCTTGACGGCCTTGGCTTCGTCTTTCGCTTTTTCGTTCGCGAGCTCTTTTTCGGTCTGCTGGCGGGCGACTTTGTCGGCCTTGGCCAGGGTCGTGGTCACGGAGTGCGCGGTGGCCGGGGCTTCGACAGGCGTCAATGGACGGACCAGCGCCGCACGCATTTCGGTGGCCTGTTTCGAATCCTTGATCTTCAACCGCAGGGTCAAGCGCCAGCCCTTGGTTTCAGGGTTGTAGCGCACGCTATTCTCGACGATCTCGCCGTTTTCGCCGACGCTTACCTGGCTACGCACATCGGCGTCTTCCGGCAGGGCTTGCAGGGACGGACCTTCGAAATCCACCAGGTAGGCCACGCTGCCGTCCGGCTGACGGATCAGGTTGGACTGTTTCACGTCACCGGTGGAACGCAGGGTCTGCTGGACCCAGGCGCTGTCCGGCGAGTGCAGGCTGGCTTCGTCGAGGGTCCAGTGCAGGCGATAGCTGAAGTCCAGCGGCTGGCCTGGCTCAGGCAGTTTTTCCGGGCTCCAGAAGGCAACGATATTGTCGTTGGTTTCGTCGGCGGTCGGAATTTCTACCAGGTCCACGGAGCCCTTGCCCCAATCGCCTTTCGGTTCGATCCAGGCACTTGGACGCTTGTCGTAGCGGTCGTCCAGGTCTTCGTAATGGCTGAAGTCGCGCCCACGTTGCAACAGGCCGAAACCACGCGGGTTCTCTACCGAGAAGTTGCTCACGGCCAGGTGTTTCGGGTTGTTCAGCGGACGCCAGATCCACTCGCCGTTACCGGCATGGATCGACAGGCCACTGGAGTCGTGCAGTTCGCGACGGTAGTTCAGCACTTTGGACGGTTGGTTGGCGCCGAACAGGTACATGCTGGTCAATGGAGCCACACCCAGCTTGGTCACGCGGTCACGCAGGAACATGCGCGACTTCACGTCGACCACGGTGTCGGTGCCCGGACGCAAGGTCAGGCGATAAGCGCCAGTGGCGCGTGGCGAATCCAGCAGGGCGAAGATCACCAGGTGCTTGTCGGTCGGCTTCGGACGTTGGATCCAGAACTCGCGAAAGCGCGGGAATTCTTCACCCGATGGCAACGCGGTGTCGATGGCCATGCCGCGGGCGGACAAACCGTAGGTCTGGCCCTTGCCAATGACGCGGAAATAACTCGCGCCCAGCATGGTCATGATCTCGTCCTGCTTGTCAGCCTTGTTGATCGGGTACAACACGCGAAAACCCGCGTAACCCAGCTGTTCAGTGGCCTTGGGATCGAATTTCACATCGTCGAAATCAAAGCGCGACGGGTCGTACTTGATCTCTTCGACGGTGGTCGCGGTGATTTCGTTGATCTTCACCGGTGTGTCGAAATGCATACCCTGGTGATAGAAGGACAGCCTGAACGGTGTCTTCTGGTCGGCCCATTCGGCTTTTTCGGTGCGGAAACGGATTTTTTGATAGTCAGCGAATTTCATTTCGCGGAATTCGTTCGGCAGATTACTGCGCGGGGCTTCGTATTTTTGCCCGGCCAGTTCTTGAGCCTTCGCCGATACATCATCCAGGCTGAATGCCCACAGTTGGCCCGCGCCGAACAGGCACAACAGAGCCGAGCCCGTTACCAGGGCGCTTCTCAACCGTTTGGCAGTCATTTTTGGTGCATTACAGGGACTAACAATCACGAGCAACCCTCGCCGAAAACTGATCAAAAAACCAACGGCCAGATAAAGTATCTGCACGGTAACGGCACTGAAAAACCGTTCCTGCGGACCACTCTTGCCAAGTTGGCGAGCATTGTTCCGACTCCGATGGGACAAAATGATTCCCCAAACGGTCCAGGACAAGTCTCTACCTAAGTCAAATGGACCAGCGAACGCTGATCCCCCGTAGCGCGCGATTATCTAGTAGCCCGCGTGACAACGCATCAGGGGTAGCAAAGTATTTATCGAGAAAACTCCCAGTTTTGCCTCGAAACAGGCCCGAAAAGATGTTTCAAACGCTTTCAGACCTGTAACAGGAAGGTTACCGGGCCATCATTGACCAAATGCACTTGCATGTCGGCGCCGAATCTACCTGATGCCACAGTGCCATGCACCTGTTTCGCCTGGGTGAGCAAATAGTTGAACAACTCTTCTCCCAGGGCCGGAGGTGCGGCTGTCGAAAAACTCGGGCGCAAACCACTTTTGGTGTCGGCCGCCAAGGTGAACTGCGACACCAGCAGCAACCCACCACCGACATCCGCCAGGGACAGGTTCATCTTGCCGTCGGCGTCGCTGAACACTCGATAGTTAAGCAGCTTATGCAGGAGTTTGTCGGCGCTGGCCCGGGTATCCCCGGGCTCGACAGCCACCAACACCAGCAAGCCCTGATCCACGGCGCCAATGATCTCGCCTGATACTTCGACCCGCGCGCAGCGAACTCGTTGCAACAGCCCCTTCATGCTTCTTCAGGCGGCAGGTCGAGCAGGCGCCGGGCCATTTGCGCAGCGGCGCGAACCAGTGCGTCGGTGATCCCCGGCTCCGAAGCGGCGTGACCAGCGTCGCGAATCACCTGCAGTTCGCTGTTGGGCCAGTTCTGATGCAGCTCCCAGGCATTGTCCAGCGGGCAGATGACGTCGTAGCGGCCATGCACGATGACGCCCGGCAAATGGGCGATCTTGCCCATGTCGCGAATCAACTGGTTGGGTTCGAGGAAAGCGTTGTTGGTGAAGTAGTGGCATTCGATCCGGGCGATCGACAGCGCCCGCTGCGGCTCGGAGAAGCGATCGACCACCAGTGGGTTCGGACGCAGGGTCGCGGTGCGACCTTCCCAGGTGGACCAGGCCTTGGCCGCGTGCATCTGGGCGATCTGATCGTTGCCGGTCAGGCGCTTGTGGAAAGCGCTGAGCAGGTCGTCGCGCTCGTCCAACGGGATCGGTGCGATGTAGTCCTGCCAATAGTCGGGGAACAGGCGACTGGCGCCGGCCTGGTAGAACCATTCGATTTCCTGCGGCCGGCAGAGAAAGATCCCACGCAGGATCAAGCCGTGTACCCGCTCTGGATGAGTCTGGGCGTAGGCCAGGGCCAGGGTCGAGCCCCAGGAACCGCCAAACAGCACCCACTTCTCGATACCCAGGTGCTTGCGGATGCGCTCCAGGTCTTCGACCAGATCCCAGGTGGTGTTGTTCTCAAGGCTCGCATGGGGGGTGGACCGACCGCAGCCGCGCTGGTCGAAAGTGACGATGCGGTACAGGTTCGGATCGAAGTAGCGGCGGCTCTGTGCATCGCAGCCAGCACCCGGGCCGCCGTGAATGAACACCACCGGCAGGCCTTCCGGGGAACCGCTTTCATCGACATAGAGCGTGTGGGTGTCATCGACAGCCAGATCGTGCCGGGCATGGGGTTTGATCTGCGGGTACAAAGTCTGCATTGCGCGCTCCGTAAGGGGTCGAGTCATCCCTGTAGGGACGTCTATTTAGTCTGCCGTCCGGCATCATAAACCCGAATTACCTTAATGAGCATGTCCCCTGCGCAGTCAAAGCATGTCAGCCAGGTACGCCAGCAGCGTGCGATACAGCCGATCGACCTCCGGCACCTGCCCCCGACCGCGCAGGCAGCCGTGGACCAACCCTTCGCCCATGTACAACACAGAGGCTACCCCTGCGGCGTTCAGCCGCTCGCTATAAAGGACACCGTCGTCGCGCAGCGGGTCCCATTGCGCCACGACAATCAGCGCTGGTGGAAGACCGTCCAGATGATCGGCGAGCAACGGCATGGCGAGGAGGGACGGTTGGGCGCCGTTCAGGTAGAGGGTGTGATAACTGTCCAGGTCGCTGCTGCTCAACAGCGGCGCGTCGGCACATTCGCGGCGCGAGGGTAGCGTTGCCAGGCCACCGAGCGCCGGATAGATCAGCACCTGGGCCCGGGGCAGCGCTTGCCCGGCATCACGCAAGGCCAGGCATAACGCAGCGGCGAGATTGCCGCCGGCACTGTCTCCGACCACCAGCCGGCGACGCGGGTCGATGGCAAAGGGCGCGGCTGCCAGATGACGCCACACGGCGAGGCAATCGTCCAACCCGGCTGGAAACGGATGCTCTGGGGCCAGCCGATAATCCACCGCCACCACCAGCACACCAAGGGCAGCCGCCAGCTCCATGCAGATGAAGTCATGGGAGTCCAGGTCCCCCACCACCCAACCACCGCCGTGCAGATAAAGGATGCACGGCCAGCCGGTGGGTGGCGCGGCGCCCCGTGGGTGATAGGCGCGCGCAGCCACAC
The DNA here is from genome assembly GCF_054681425.1 of Pseudomonas sp. H1_F01. NCBI lineage: Bacteria > Pseudomonadati > Pseudomonadota > Gammaproteobacteria > Pseudomonadales > Pseudomonadaceae > Pseudomonas > Pseudomonas sp. H1_F01. The sequence continues at coordinate 6,359,288 of NZ_CP162823.1, forward strand.
CGGCCAACTCGAAATCCTCGATGGCCAGTGTTGGCGGGCATGCCGGGGTGAACGCCCGGCACATTTGGCTGTAGGCCTGGCGCGAACTGGCGAGGCTGTCGTCCGGGCTGGTGAAGCTCAGGGTTCTGTCGATGAAGGCTGACATCTGTTCTGAGAGTGGATATGAGGCCATGAAGAACACCACCTATTGAAATGTGGGAGCCACCACAGATAAATCACCCCGCCACAGCCAGGCAGGTCAATTCTTGAGACTGGCCTGCACCGCCGCCACGCCATCCTTGCCGTCGAAGCTGGTGACTCCGGCCAGCCACTTCTGCAAATCCTCGGGATGATCGCGCAACCATTGCCGGGCGACGTCCTGGGGCGTCTTGCGCTCCATGATCGGCACCATCAACTGGCTTTCCTGGGCGGCGGTGAAAGTGAGGTTTTCCAGCAAGCGGTTCACGTTCGGGCAGCGCTGGGCATAGTCCGGCGCGGTGACGGTGGAGACGGTCGCGGCGCCTTCGTTCGGGCCATAGACATCCTCGCTGCCGGTCAGGTAGGTGATGTTCATGTTGATGTTCATCGGGTGTGGGGTCCAGCCGACGAAGACCACGAACTCCTTGCGATTCACCGCCCGTTGCACCGCGGCCAGCATGCCCGCCTCGCCGGATTCGATCAGCTTGAAGTCCTTGAGGCCGAAGTGGTTGGTTTCAATCAGGGTCTTGATGGTGGTGTTGGCACCGCTGCCCGGCTCGATCCCGTAGATCTTGCCGCCCAGTTGATCCTTGAACCGGGCAATGTCGGCGAAGGTCTTGAGCCCCGCCGCCGCCACGTAATCTGGAACAGCCAGGGTGGCCTGGGCGTCGGCCAGGCTCGGCTTGTCCAATACCTTCACTTGGTTGGCCGCCAGAAACGGCGCGATGTTCTTGTCCATCGCCGGCTTCCAGTAGCCCAGGAAAATATCGAGACGCTTATCGCGGATGCCGGCGAAGATGATCTGCTGCACGGCGCTGGTCTGCTTGCTGTCGTAGCCCAGCCCGGAGAGCAACACATCGGCCATGCCGCTGGTGGCGATCACGTCAGTCCAGTTGACCACGCCCATGCGCACGGTCTGGCACGACGCCGGCTCGGCGGCCATCGCCCCGACGCTCAAGAGGGTGGTACCGCAGAGGATCGACAGACAGCGTTTGAACAGTCTTTTCATCGGGAAGGTCTCGTGCGGCAGCGGATTATTGTAGGTCGGTGTCTTGCTGCACCGTGCCCAAAACATTACGCAGCGCCGAGGGGCTGAAGATGAACTGTGGCGACTCGGTTTTGCACAATGGCGACAGTTCCCATTCCAAGGAACCAGAGTACATAAACTTGTGGCGAGGGAGACTCTGGGAGCAAGGCTTGCCCGCGATGAAAACAACGCGGTCTCTCTGAAACAGCGGCGCCTGTATCGCGAGCAAGCTTTGCTCCCACAGATAAGTCCCCTCGCCACAGAAGTCATGGCTAGATCTTTATTTCTTGTAAGCCTGCCGTCCCCACGCCAGGAAGCCTTCCAGCAATTCCCTGAGCACCACCTGAGTCGGCGCCGCCAAATCAGCGCGATAGTTGAACGGTTCGAACTCTTCCATATAGGTGCTCTGGCACAGTTCCAGTTGCACCGCGTGGATGTCTTCGGCCGGGTTGCCGTAGTGCCGGGTGATGTGTCCGCCCTTGAACCGCCCGTTGAGCACATGAGTGAACTGACCGTGACGGGCGCAGATGGCTTCGAGCTGGCTGGCCGGGGTCGGGTCGCAACTGGCACCGTTGAACGTGCCGAGGTTGAAGTCCGGCAGCTTGCCGTCGAACAGGTGCGGGATCACCGAACGGATCGAATGGGCATCGAACAGCAAGGCATAGCCAAACTCGGCCTTGAGCCGCGCCAGTTCCTGCTGCAGCGCCTGGTGGTAAGGCATCCAGACCTGTTGCAGATACATCGCCCGCTCCTCGGCCGACGGTTCCAGCCCTTCGCGAAACAGCGGCACGCCATCGAACAGCGTCGCCGGGTACAAACCGGTGGTGGCGCCGACGTACATCGGCTTGTCATCGGAGGGGCGGTTCAGGTCGACGACGAACCGCGAGTACTCCGCGGCCAGGGTGCTGGCGCCCAGTTCGGCGGCGAACTCGTAGAGCCTTGGGATGTGCCAGTCGGTGTCTGGCAGGCTCTGGGCCTCGGGGATCAACCCGGCCTGTACCGCCGGGGTCAGGCGCAGGCCGGCGTGAGGCATGCTGATCAACAGCGGCACGCGCCCTTGCTTGAAATTCAGGACCTTCTCCACAACCATTCTCCTCAATCGATTTCCACGCCGTGGCGCACGACGCGTTTTTCCAGATCGCCACCGAGCCAGTACGCCAGGTCGGCCGGGCGGTCGATGTGCCAGGCGACAAAATCCGCGACCTTGCCGGCTTCCAGCGAACCGTGGGTTTGCACCATGCCCAAGGCCTGGGCCGCATGAATCGTCGCCCCCGCCAGGGCCTCTTCCGGGGTCATCCGGAAACAGGTGCAGGCCATGTTCAACATCAGGCGCAACGACAACGCCGGCGAGGTGCCGGGGTTGAGGTCGCTGGCCACGGCGATTTTCACACCGTGCTTGCGCAGGGCTTCCATGGGCGGCAATTGGGTTTCGCGCAGGAAATAAAACGCGCCCGGCAACAGCACTGCCACGGTGCCGGATTCGGCCATGGCCTTGGCATCGTCCTCGGTCATGAATTCCAGGTGATCGGCCGACAGCGCCTGGTAACGCGCCGCCAGGCTTGAACCGTGCAGCGACGACAACTGCTCGGCGTGCAGCTTCACTGGCAGCCCCAGTTGTTGCGCGGTGATAAACACCCGCTCGACCTGCGCCGGGGAAAACGCCAGGTATTCGCAAAAGGCATCCACCGCATCCACCAGTCCTTCGGCCGCCAGGGCCGGAAGCATCTCGGTGCAGATGTGCTCGATGTAGTCGTCGGCGCGATCCTTGTATTCCGGTGGCAAGGCGTGGGCCGCCAGGCAGGTGCTGCGCACGCTGACCGGCAACTCGGCGCCGAGGCGGCGGATGACCCGCAGGATCTTGCGCTCGCTGGCCAGGTCCAGGCCGTAGCCGGATTTGATTTCCACCGTGGTCACGCCGTCGCGCATCAGGCTTCCCAGGCGTTTGGCGGCGCTGGCGAACAGTTCGTCTTCACTAGCGGCGCGGGTGGCGCGCACGGTGCTGGCGATGCCGCCACCGGCGGCGGCGATCTCGGCATAGCTGACGCCTTGCAGACGCTGCTCGAACTCACCGCTACGGTTGCCGCCAAATACCGTGTGGGTGTGACAGTCGATCAGCCCCGGGGTGACCCAGGCGCCCTTGAGGTCGTTGACCGCCGGGTAATCACCCGTCGGCAATTCGGCACGCGGGCCGATCCATTGGATGTGCTCGCCCAGGGTAACGATGGCGGCGTCTTCGATGATCGAGTAGACGCCCTGGGCCATGGTGGCGGCGTGGCAGTTTTGCCAGAGGGTTTTCATCCCGGTTTCCTCGTCGCATTCATAATCGAATCGCGAGCAAGCTCGCTCCCACAAGGGTCAGGGTGTACCCCAAATAAGTGTGGGAGCGAGCTCGCTCGCGATGAGGCCCTTACAGGCTCGGCAACAACTGCGCCGTGACCAATTCGTTCAGGCACCGACTCGCCAGCAATTCACTGGCCGCATTGATGTCCGGCGCAAAGAAGCGGTCCTTCTCATAAAACGGCACTTGTGCACGCAGCAGGCCACGGGCCCGCTCCAGCTTCGCGGAGGTCTTCAAGCCGCCGCGCAGGTCCAGCCCCTGGCAAGCCGCGAGCCATTCCACCGCGAGGATCCCACGGGTGTTCTCGGCCATTTCCCACAGACGCTTGCCGGCAGCCGGGGCCATGGAAACGTGGTCTTCCTGGTTCGCCGACGTCGGCAGGCTGTCCACCGAATGGGGATGGGACAGCGCCTTGTTTTCACTGGCCAGGGCCGCAGCGGTGACCTGGGCGATCATGAAGCCGGAGTTCACTCCGCCATTGGCGACGAGGAACGGCGGCAGTTGCGACATGTGCTTGTCCATCATCAACGAAATGCGTCGCTCGCTCAGGGAGCCAATCTCGGCAATCGCCAAGGCCATGTTGTCGGCCGCCATCGCCACCGGTTCGGCGTGGAAGTTGCCGCCGGAAATCACGTCGCCCTCGGCGGCGAACACCAGCGGGTTATCCGACACCGCGTTGGCCTCGATCACCAGCACCTCGGCGGCCTGGCGGAACTGGGTCAGGCAGGCGCCCATCACCTGCGGTTGGCAGCGCAGGGAGTACGGGTCCTGGACCTTATCGCAGTTCTGGTGCGAATCGGAAACTTCGCTGCGCTCGCCCAGCAGATCGCGGTAGGCAGCGGCGGCGTCGATCTGGCCTTTCTGGCCACGGGCGGCATGGATGCGTGCATCGAATGGCGAACGCGAGCCGAGCACCGCTTCCACCGTGAGGCCGCCCAGGGCCAGGGCACCGGCAAACAGGTCTTCGCCTTCGAACAGGCCACGCAAGGCAAACGCGGTGGAGACCTGGGTGCCGTTGAGCAGCGCCAGGCCTTCCTTGGCGGCCAGGGTCAGCGGCGCGAGGCCAGCCACTTTCAGCGCCTCGACGGCCGGCAGCCATTCGCCCTTGTAGCGGGCCTTGCCTTCGCCCAGCAGCACCAGGGACATGTGGGCCAGTGGCGCCAGGTCACCGGACGCACCGACCGAACCCTTGAGCGGAATGTGCGGGTAGACCTCGGCATTGATCAGCGCAATCAGCGCATCGATCACCTGCCGACGGATGCCGGAAAAACCCCGGCTCAGGCTGTTGACCTTGAGCACCATGACCAGCCGCACCAGCGCATCGCTTATTGGCTCGCCCACCCCGGCGGCATGGGACAGCACCAGGGAGCGCTGCAGGTTTTCCAGGTCTTCGCTGGCGATACGGGTCGAGGCCAGCAGGCCGAAACCGGTGTTGATGCCGTAGGCGGTGCGGTTCTCGGCAAGGATCTGCTCAACGCAGGCAACACTGGCTTCGATCTGCGCCGACGCGCTGGCGTCGAGACTCAAGGTCACGGGTTGCTGATAGATGTCACGCAATTGAGCCAGGCTCAATTGGCCGGGAATCAGGTTTAAGGCAGTCATGTAATGCTCCTTTTGAGAGTTTTGTTTTCACCCGCCAGTCGCTCCGGAATGTTCCGTTATCCGTCACCTTCGCTTTTTGGGCGATGCCTTGTGGGCAAGAGGTGCCTTGGCACGCTGGCGCTTTTTTGATCAATTCAAATTCGGTAATACGCTGTGCAACACATTCGGGTCTTTGAGCAGGCCGGCGGCACTGGCGATGTCCGGCGCCAGCCAGCGGTCCTGGTCATAGGCCGGGACGCGTTCGCGCAGCAGTTTCCAGGCAATGTCGGTGCCGGCGCCGAAACGCTGGGCCTTGAGAAACTCAAAGGCCTGGGCCGCCAGCAGGTATTCGATGGCGAGGATCTGCGTGCAGTTTTCCAGCGCCCGGTGCAGCTTCAGGGCCGCGTTGGTGCCCATGCTCAGATGGTCTTCCTGCAACCCGGAGGTGACGAAATTGTCGAGCACCGCCGGTTGCGCCAGTTGCTTGTTTTCCGCGCACAGCGACGCGGCGACGTATTGCACGATCATCATCCCCGAGTTCACCCCGGGGTTGGCCACCAGGAAGGCCGGCAGGCCGCTGACGTGGGGGTTGATCAAGCGGTCGAGGCGACGCTCGGCGATGGAGCCGATCTCAGCCATGGCAATCGCCAGCAGATCTGCCGCCAGCGCCACCGACTGGCCGTGGGGATTGGCCTGGGACATGACCCGGAAGCTCTCCGGCGTACCCAGCAGCAGTGGATTATCGGTCACCGCGTTGAGTTCGGTTTCGATCTGTTGCCGGGCGTGGGCCAACTGGTCGCGAGCCGCGCCGTGCACCTGGGGAATCGAGCGGATGCTCAAGGCGTCCTGGGTGCGAATGCCCAGGCTCGCGGCGATGACTTCGCTGCCGTCGAGCAGTGCTCGCAAATTGCTCCCGACCTGCTGCATGCCCGGGTGTGGCTTGAGGGCGATGACGTCGGCATCGAACGCGGCAATCTGCCCGCGCTGGGCCTCGAAACTCATGGCGCCGATCACGTCGGCCCATTGCACCAACCGCGTCGCATCGGCCAGGGCCAGGCAGCTCAGACCGGTCATGCACGGCGTGCCGTTGACCAGGCACAGACCGTCCTTGGCCCCCAGTTGCACCGGTTGCAAACCCTCTGCGGCCAGGGCCTGTTGCGCCGGGATTATCTGCCCGCGATAGCTGACCTGGCCGACGCCCAGCAACGCGATGCCGATGTGGGCCATGTGGGTCAGGTAACCCACCGAACCCTGGGACGGCACTTGCGGTGTGATGCCGCGATTGAGCAGCGCCAGCAGCGCTTCGACTACCCGGCGATGGATGCCGGACTTGCCTTGGCTGTAGTTGAGGATAGCGGCGCAGATAATCGCCCGGGTCTGCTCATCAGAAAGCGGCGCACCAACGCCACAGGCATGGCTGAGCAAGGTGTTGCGCGACAGTTGGCTGAGTTGTTCGTCCTTGAGCGAAACATTGCACAAGGCCCCCAGGCCGGTATTGACGCCATAGGCGCGCTCGCCGCTTGCGACGATACGCTGGACGATGGCCTGGGCGTTGTCGATCCGCGCCCAGGTCTCAGTCGATAGCTCGAGCACAGCGCCAAAGCGGGCGACGGCGACGACATCCTGCCAACGCAACGGGGCGCCTGTGATTACGATTTTTTCAGCCTGGGACATTTAAAGCCTCATGCACATTAAAGTTGCCAATAACATTTGTGGCGTGGGGATTTATCTGTGGGAGCAAGGCTTGCCCGCGATAAAAACAACGCGGTCTCTTTGGAACCGAGGCGTCTGCATCGCGAGCAAGCTTTGCTCCCACAGGTAAATCCCCTCTCCACAACGGAGTCCGGTCTTACACCACCGCCGCCCGCCGTTGCACAAACCGATCGACATACTCATCCGCCGGCGAGTGCAGGATCTCCCGAGGCGTGCCGACCTGGATCAGCTTGCCGTCCTTGAGGATCGCAATGCGGTTGCCAATGCGCACGGCCTCGTCGAGGTCGTGGGTGATGAACACGATGGTCTTGTGCAGGGTCTTTTGCAGTTCCAGCAACTGGTCCTGCATCTCCGCGCGGATCAGTGGGTCGAGGGCGCTGAAGGCTTCGTCCATCAGGATGATGTCGGTGTCCGCCGCCAAGGCCCGGGCCAGGCCGACGCGCTGGCGCATGCCACCAGAGAGCTGGTGCGGGTATTTGTTCTCGTAGCCCTTCAGGCCCACGGTATCGATCCAGTGCAACGCCCGCTCGGCGCACACCTGCTTGCTCTCGCCGCGCACTTTCAAGCCATAGGCGACGTTGTCCAGCACGCTCTTGTGGGGCAGCAGGCCGAAGCTCTGGAACACCATGCTGATCTTGTGTCGGCGAAATTCGCGCAAGGCGTCCATGTCCAGTTGCAGGATGTCTTCGCCGTCCACCAGGATCGCGCCGCTGGTAGGGTCGATCAGCCGGTTGAAATGGCGCACCAACGTGGACTTGCCGGAACCGGACAGGCCCATGATCACGAAAATCTCACCGGTGCCGATGCTCAGCGACAAGTCGTTAACGCCGACCACGCAGCCGGTTTCGGCCAGCACCTGGTCCTTGGTCTTGTTCTGGCGGATCAGCTCCAGGGCCTCCTTGGAGCGATTGCCGAAAATCTTGAAGACATTCTTGACTTCGATCTTGCTGATGGCTGCGTTGCTCATTTGCTCACCTCGTGCCGAGGACGACCATAGGCCTGGGTAATGCGGTCGATGACCACGGCGAGAATCACGATCGCCAGCCCGGCTTCCAGGCCGCGTCCGACGTTGAGGGTCTGGATGCCCACCAGCACGTCTTCACCCAGGCCACGGGCGCCGATCATCGAGGCGATGACCACCATCGACAGGGCCATCATGGTGGTCTGGTTGATCCCGGCCATGATGCTCGGCAGGGCCAGGGGCAGTTGCACGCCGAACAGCTGTTGCCAGCGGTTGGCGCCGAAGGCGTTGATGGCTTCCATCACTTCGCCGTCCACCTGGCGGATGCCAAGGTCAGTCAGGCGAATCAGTGGCGGCGCAGCGTAGATCACCGTGGCGAAAATCGCCGGGACCTTGCCCAGGCCGAACAGCATCAACACCGGAATCAGGTACACGAAGCTCGGCATGGTCTGCATGATGTCCAGCAACGGCATCAGCACCGAACGCAGGCGATTGCTGCGTGCCGAGAGAATGCCCAGCGGAATGCCGATCAACACCGAGATCAGCGTCGCCACCAGCATCAGCGCGAGGGTCTGCATCAGCTTGTCCCACAGGCCCACCGCGCCCACCAGAAACAGCAGGCCGACGATCACCGCCGTGGCGACGACCTTGCGGGTGGCGTGCCAGGCGATGCCACCGACGATAGCCAGCATCAGCCACCAGGGCGCCATGCGCAGCAGGCCTTCGAGATTGACGATGGCCCACAGCAGGGTGTCGGAGATGTGCCGGAACACATCGCCATAATTGGTCACCAGGGAGTCGACCCAACCGTTGACCCAATCGGCAATGGAGAAGGTAAAGCTTTCGGGAAACATAAGAGACTCTCGATCAAGTGGATGCGGTGAACGTCCCGGCCAGCCCCACGGTTGGCCGGGAAGTATTCGACCTACAGAGCCGCGTCGATTTTCTTGGCAGCGTCTTCGCTTACCCAGGCGTGCCAGACTTCAGGATGTTCCTTCAGGAAGATCTTCGCCAGTTTCGGCGACTCGATTCGTTCCTTGGCCATGCGCCCGAGGTTCTGGTTCAGGATATCGATCGGCAGGTTGACCTTTTCCAGCACCGTCACCAATTCAGGTGCCTCGTCGTGGAAGGTCTTGGACAGGCCGACCTTGATGCTCACGCTTTTATCCACGCCCGGTTTTTCTTCCAGTTTCACCAGGTCCACCTGGCCCATCAGCGGCGTTGGCGACCAGTAGTAGAACAGGATCGGCTCGCCTCGCTTGTAGCTCGACAGCACCGCCGCATCCAGCGCTGGGCCGGTACCTGGACGGAAGTTGGTGTAGGTTTTTTCCAGGCCATAGCTTTTCAGCATTTCGCTGTTGTCCAGCTCGCAGGTCCAGCCGGCCGGGCAGTTATAGAAGCGGCCCTTGGACGGTTCTTCCGGGTCCTTGAACACGGCGGCGTACTGGCCCAGGTCAGCGATGTTCTTCAGTCCTGGTGCCTTGGCTTCGAGCTTGCGCTTGGCGTCGCCTTCCACCACGTAGCGCGGCACGTACCAGCCTTCGATGGCACCCACGACCGGGGCACCGACGCCGACTACCTTGCCGGCCTTCTCGGCCTTGTTCCAGACTTCACTGCGGCCGACCCACTCTTCGGCAAACACCTGGATGTCGTTGCTGCTCAGGGCGTTCTCCATGGTGATGGAGTTGCCTGGCAGGCTGTCGGTCTTGCAGTCGTAGCCTTTTTCCAGCACCACTTGCAGGACGTCGGTCAGCAACATGGCGCTTTCCCAGTTCAGGCCGGCGAACTTCACCGGTTTACCCGACTCGCACCAACCCGCCGCTTGTGTGGCGCCAGCGCTGGCCAGCAGGCCCATGGAAAGCAATGTGGTCAGCAGGGTCTTGTTCGACTTCATTATGTGACGCTCCTAATCAGTTGGATTGGCTTACGGCAGTCAAGAGGCATCCAGCCCTGTCAACGTCCCATCAGACCGCTTGAATGCGGCCCGCCCTGCTCGGTTGTGCGTCAACCGTGTCCTGCTCGATTGGCAGGATCAATTGATCGGGTACAGCGCTGTGCCACTTCTTGGCGACGACGTAATACAGCGCCGCCGGAACCACCAGACCGATGATCCAGGAAATATCCACACCGCCCATGGCTGCCACCAGCGGACCGGTATAGAACTTGGTGGCGATAAACGGCAGTTGAACCAGTACGCCGAAGACATAGACGCTGATGCCGAGGGCGTTCCAACGACCGTAGCGACCGTTCGGGTCGGCCAGTGCCGGCACGTCATAGCGCTCGCGGGTGATGCAGTAGTAGTCCACCAGGTTGATCGCGCTCCAAGGCGTAAAGAACGCCAGCAAGAACAGGATGAAGGACTTGAACGCGCCGAGGAACGAGTGCTGGCCGAGCAGCGCGATCAGCGTCGCAGCGCCGACGATGACCAGCACGAAGACCAGACGCTGCAAGCGCGTTACGTTCAGGTGACCACGAAAACCGCTGATGATGGTCGCGATGCACATGAAGCTGCCGTAGGAGTTCAGCGTGGAGATGGTGACCTTGCCGAACGCGATGCTGAAATACAGCAGCGCGGCGGTGGCACCGGTGCCCCCCAGGCCCACGATGTAGGCCACTTCGTGACCGGCGAATTGCCCATTGGCCGAGGCCGCGGCAAACACGCCGAGGATCATCGCCACCTGTGCGCCGATGACTGAACCGGCGCCCGCGGCAAAAAAGGTTTTCACCGAAGAAGTCTTGCTCGGCAGGTAACGCGAATAGTCCGCCACGTAGGGGCCGAAGGCGATCTGCCAGGACGCCGCGAGCGACACCGCAAGCAGGAAACTGCTCCAGCTGAAATGGCGGATTTGCAAGAGTGCGCCAACGTCCGTCTGGCTCATCAGACGAGAGAACAGGTAAACAAAGGCGATCACACCAAGGATGCTGGCGACACGGCCAATGAAGTGAATCACCCGATAACCGAGCACCGTGACCAGTACGATGACGCTGGCGAAAATGAGGATGCCGACACTGTCGCTGACACCAAACAACTGGCCCAGCGCCTGGCCGGAAAGCACGGTTCCCGTTGCGGTGAAACCCAGGTACATCAGGCACACCAGCACGATCGGGATGGCCGCGCCATACACACCAAACTGCACCCGGCTGGAGATCATCTGCGGCAGGCCAAGCTTGGGCCCTTGCGCGGCATGCAACGCCATGACGCCACCGCCGAGCAGTTGGCCGATCAGCAAACCGATCAACGACCAGAACACATCACCGCCAAGCACCACCGCCAATGCGCCGGTGACAATTGCCGTGATTTGCAGGTTGGCCCCCATCCAGAGGGTGAACTGGCTCAACAATCGGCCGTGTCTCTCCGTTTCCGGGATGTAGTCGATCGAACGTTTCTCGATCAACGGCTTGCTGCTTGCACGTGTGCTGGTGACAGCCATGGTTCAACCTCTGTGGATTGTTCTGCAATTCAATTGCGCCGCACTCCTGTGGGAGCGAGCTTGCTCGCGATGAGGGCGTGTCAGTAGACGGAACCGGTACTGATCCACCGCTATCGCGAGCAAGCTCGCTCCCACAGGGGGGCCCGGGTTTATTTGCCGGTAATCATCGGCAGGTTCAGCCCCTGTTCCTTGGCGCAATCGATGGCGATCTGGTAACCGGCATCGGCATGACGCATCACGCCCGTGGCCGGATCGTTGTGCAGCACGCGGGCAATGCGCTCGGCCGCTTCGTCGGTACCGTCGCAGACGATCACCATGCCCGAGTGCTGCGAGAAGCCCATGCCGACGCCGCCACCGTGGTGCAGCGAAACCCAGGTCGCGCCGCTCGCGGTGTTGAGCAAGGCGTTGAGCAACGGCCAGTCGGAAACCGCATCGGAACCGTCCTGCATGGATTCGGTTTCACGGTTGGGGCTGGCCACGGAACCAGAGTCCAGGTGGTCGCGGCCGATCACGATCGGGGCCGACAATTCGCCGCTGCGCACCATCTCGTTGAACGCCAGGCCCAGCTTGGCGCGTTGGCCCAGGCCAACCCAGCAGATACGTGCCGGCAAGCCCTGGAAGCTGATGCGCTCGCGGGCCATGTCCAGCCAGTTGTGCAGGTGGGCGTCGTCAGGGATCAATTCCTTGACCTTGGCGTCGGTCTTGTAGATGTCCTGCGGATCACCGGACAGCGCAGCCCAGCGGAACGGGCCGATACCGCGGCAGAACAGCGGACGGATATAGGCCGGGACGAAACCAGGGAAGTCGAAGGCATTTTCGACGCCCTCTTCCTGGGCCATCTGGCGGATGTTGTTGCCGTAGTCGAAGGTCGGCACGCCCATTTTCTGGAAGGCCAGCATGGCTTTGACGTGGACGGCCATCGATTGCTTGGCGGCCTTCACCACGGCGGCGGGTTCGGTCTTGGCGCGGGCACGATATTCGTCCCAGGTCCAACCGGCCGGCAGGTAGCCGTTGAGTGGGTCGTGGGCGCTGGTCTGGTCGGTGACCATGTCTGGGCGCACACCACGACGGACCATTTCCGGCAGGATCTCGGCAGCGTTCCCACACAGCGCGATGGAAATCGCCTTACCTTCGGCAGTGTATTTCTCGATGCGCGCCAGGGCGTCGTCGAGGTCCTTGGCTTGCTCGTCGACGTAGCGGGTTTTCAGGCGGAAATCGATGCTCACCTGTTGGCATTCGATGTTCAGCGAGCACGCACCGGCCAAGGTAGCGGCCAAGGGCTGCGCACCGCCCATGCCGCCCAGGCCGGCGGTCAGGACCCAGCGACCCTTGAGGTTGGAGTCGTAGTGCTGGCGACCGGCCTCGACGAAGGTTTCATAAGTGCCTTGCACGATGCCCTGGCTGCCAATGTAGATCCAGCTGCCGGCGGTCATCTGGCCGTACATGGCCAGGCCCTTGGCGTCGAGTTCGTTGAAGTGCTCCCAACTGGCCCAGTGCGGCACCAGGTTGGAGTTGGCGATCAGCACGCGAGGAGCGTTGCTGTGGGTCTTGAACACGCCCACCGGCTTGCCGGATTGCACCAGCAGGGTTTCGTCGTCGTTCAGGTTGGTCAGGCTTTCGACGATCTTGTCGTAGCACTCCCAGTTGCGCGCCGCGCGGCCAATGCCACCGTAGACCACCAGTTCCTTGGGGTTCTCGGCCACTTCCGGGTCGAGGTTGTTCATCAACATGCGCAGCGGTGCTTCAGTCAGCCAGCTCTTGGCGGTCAGCGTGTTACCGCGAGGGGCACGGATTTCAACGTCACGGTATTTTTCGGGTTTGCGGGTAGCGTCGGTCACAGCAAAAACTCCTCAGCGATCAATCCAGACCAGCCCGGGCAGTGGGCAGCGATTTAGCGAACGTTGCGTTGAATATCGGCGACTCATACGCATACGTCTTTACTTGTATGTACAAGCATATGCAATCAAGCGGCCAACTTGTTGGAGGCGATATTCAGAAACGGCTGGGGAATTGGCTGAAAGCCTTGTGATTTAAGGGCTGCTGAGCGGCATGAAATTTTTCAAGAGAGTTTTCGAGGGGGAAATCGGAGGGTCACAGAAGCGTGGTGTTGCGCCACGCTGGGGCATTCGGTAACAAGTTGGTGCGCAGAAGAAACAGCAGGCAGGCACCTTGTGGCGAGGGTGTTTATCTGTGGGAGCAAGGCTTGCTCCCACAGGGTACTCAAGAAGCTGAAATTAGCGGGCCGTCAGCTCAATCACGCAGCATTGACCGTGAGTGGAGACATCCACCAACCCGGTGTTACTGCTCAGTTGCAAACAGTCGTAGAGGCCCAAATCAACGGCGGACTCACCGACCTTGATAGCCAGTCCCGGGGCGGCACTGAACACCAGTACCGTTTGCGCGTCACTGAAAAACCGCTGCTGGCCGCCCAACCACTGCAACCGCGCGCGGTAACGCTGCGGTGCGTAGATCAGGTTGAAATCACGAATCGGTCCGCCCAGCAGTGTGCAGAACACATGGCTCTCGCCGCTGAACGTAAAAGGGTCCAGCGGATGCAAAGCCCGCGTGACTTGGCCATCGACGTTCAGTGTCATGCCGCTCCCCTGCAAGACACTGATGACCCGCTCGTAACCGGCGAAGGTGGAGAAGCCGCCCGACTCACCAATGTCGGCAATCGACAGGCGCCAGCCGAAACCTTCCAGGCCGGTGCCGGCATCGCGAGTGATTTCTTCGGTGCTGCCGCCACCGTTTTTCCACGGCATGCGTGGGTAGTCTGCCGCGCGTAAAATCTTCAAATGGCTCATTTATGAAAGCGCCCTTCCAGACTGTGGCGGGACCCCGGATGAATCAAACGGGCGGCGGTCACCGGCTGGCGCCCGGACCAGGTGCGGCGGCGAATCAACAGGCACGGCTCGCCCCTTTCGATCTGCAACAACTTGCATTCACTCGGCTCGGCCAGGATCGCCTCGACCACATGCTCGCCCTCGGTCAGCGGCGCGACCTGGTTCAGATAGGCGTAGGGCGTTTGCACGGTGAAGTCCTGCTTGAGGTAGTCCGGCGCCACCAGCGCGTTGACGAAACGGTCCTCGATTTGCACGGGGATGTCATTCTCGAAATGCACGATCAGCGAATGGAACACTTTCTGGCCTTCGCGCATATCCAGGGCCAGGGCCCGCTCGGAACCGGCCGCCTCTTCTTCCAGGGTAATGACCTTGCAAGTGTGGCGATGGCCACGGGAGGCGATTTCGTCGGCGATGTTATGCACTTCGAACAACGCGGACTGGCTCTTGGGCTCGGCCACGAAGGTGCCGACACCCTGCATGCGCACCAACAGGCCGTCGGCGGTCATTTCCCGCAGCGCACGGTTGATGGTCATGCGACTGAAGCCCAGTTGGCTGACCAGTTCGCTTTCCGACGGCACGCGGTAATGCGGCGGCCAGTTTCCACTGTCGATCTGCTGGGTGATCATCTGTTTGACGCGGGCGTACAGGGGTGCCGGACTGTCACCCATGTTTGCGGCCAGCGGCTGTTTGGCAGGCGGAGTCGGCACGGCGGTTCCCTGTTCTGCGGATAAGGTTGCTAGCTTGCCGGAGTTTACCGGCCAGGCAAACGTCTGTATATGTATATACAAATTACGCACGATGAGGTTGAACCATGTCCGCCTTCTTTGCCGAACGCGCGCTGCTGCCTAGTGGATGGGCCCATGATGTACGTCTTGAGGTCGATGCCGAAGGCGTCCTGACCCATATCCAGGCCGGTTCCCACGCAGACGGCGCCGAACGGCTGGGCGGTCCGCTGTTGCCGGGTATGCCGAACCTGCACTCCCATGCCTTCCAACGGGCCATGGCCGGGCTGGCGGAAGTGGCAGGCAATCCCAACGACAGTTTCTGGACCTGGCGCGACTTGATGTACCGCCTCGTCGGAAAAATCAGTCCCGACCAACTCGGCATCATTGCCCGCCAGCTGTACATCGAAATGCTCAAGGCCGGCTACACCTCGGTCGCCGAATTCCACTATGTGCACCACGACATCGATGGCACGCCCTACGCCGACCCGGCGGAGCTGGCCCTGCGCATCAGCCACGCCGCCAGCGCCGCCGGCATCGGCCTGACGCTGCTGCCGGTGCTCTACAGCCACTCCGGTTTTGGCGGCCAGGCGCCCAATGACGGGCAGCGCCGGTTCATCAACAGCACCGAAAACTACTTGAAGCTTCAGTCGCGCTTGCAGCCGGTCCTGGCCGGGCAGCCGTCCCAGGCGCTGGGTCTGTGCTTCCACTCGCTGCGTGCCGTGACGCCCGGGCAGATCCAGGATGTGCTGGCCGCCAGTGACCGCGAGTGCCCGGTGCACATTCACATTGCCGAACAGCAGAAGGAAGTCGACGATTGCCTGAGCTGGAGCGGCGCCCGTCCGCTGCAATGGCTGTACGAAAACACCGAAGTCGACCAGCGCTGGTGCCTGGTCCACGCCACCCACGCCAACGCCCAGGAAGTCAGCCTCATGGCCAGGAGCCGGGCGATTGCCGGCCTGTGCCTGACCACCGAAGCCAACCTGGGGGACGGGATTTTCCCGGCCGTGGATTTCCTCGCCCAGGGCGGGCGCCTGGGGATCGGCTCTGACAGCCATGTATCGCTGAGCGTGGTCGAAGAATTGCGCTGGCTGGAATATGGCCAGCGCCTGCGGGATCAACGGCGCAACCGCTTGTATCGGGCGGATCAGCCGATGGTCGGTCGCACCTTGTTCGATGCGGCGCTGGAAGGCGGTGCCCAGGCCCTGGGACAACCGATCGGTGCCCTCGAAATCGGCAAGCGCGCCGACTGGCTGGTGCTCGATGGCAGCGACCCGTACCTGGCCACGGCCCAGGGCGACGGCATCCTCAATCGCTGGCTGTTTGCCGGCGGCGATCGCCAGGTGCGCGATGTGATGGTCGGCGGTCGGTGGGTGGTGCGCGATGGGCGGCATGCCGGCGAAGAGCAAAGCGCCCGGGCGTTTACCCAGGTACTGCGCGAACTTTTAGGCTGACCCAATCAACCCTGTGGGAGCGAGCTTGCTCGCGATAGGGCCTTTACCTTCAACATACATGTTGACTGAAAGTCCGCTATCGCGAGCAAGCTCGCTCCCAC
The DNA here is from genome assembly GCF_054681425.1 of Pseudomonas sp. H1_F01. Classification (NCBI taxonomy): domain Bacteria; kingdom Pseudomonadati; phylum Pseudomonadota; class Gammaproteobacteria; order Pseudomonadales; family Pseudomonadaceae; genus Pseudomonas; species Pseudomonas sp. H1_F01. The sequence continues at coordinate 6,375,636 of NZ_CP162823.1, forward strand.
TTCGGTTTTCGGGTGACAGTCAGTTCGAGGTCTTGGCCATCTGTCGATCAGACGCGCGCCAGATCAGGCGCGTGGTGTCGTAGCCCTGCTGGCGTGCCTTGCTCAGCAGCTCCTCGCGCACGACGCTATTGACGGTCGGTGTACGGGACAGCAGCCACATGTAGCGACGGCTTGGGTCGCCGACGATGGCGGTCTTGTAGTCATCGCTGACGTACAACACCCAGTATTGCCCTTTCGCCACGCCCGGCACTATCCGCGAAAACCAGTTGTCGAACTCGACCCAGAGCTTGTCGGTCTTGCCCGGCACCTGCGGCGTGGCGGTGCCCCTGGCTTCTTCCCACTGCCAGTCCGAGGTCAGGCAGCGATTGAGCACTCCCACGTTGCCGTCTGGCTTGAGGGTGTAGTGAGCTTCCGATTGCGCGCAATTGCGCTGGAAATACATGGGCAGGCGGGCCAACTCATACCAGGTCCCTTGGTAGCGCTTGAGATTGACGCTGTTGACCGTCTTGGGTGCCAGCGGATCTTCGCCAGAAGTGGCACAGCCAGCCAAAATCAGGCCAGCCAAAAGCACAAAAACTAACCGCATCATTATTTTTCTCCCGCGGGCACTGTGGCCAGCATGGTTAGTTCGTCAGTTCAAATTCGGATGCCAGAAGCCTCTAGCCAAGGCGCTGCGACGAGTCATAGCCCGCTATGGCGAGGAGCAGCAACGCAAGCTAGGGGCTTCTGGCGCCGAAGTTGACTGACAGAACTAACCATACTGGCCACCATCCCCGGTTTACTTCAGGCCTTGGCCGGAAAACATCAACACTTTGTCACCGGCGTACTGCACGCTGATAAAGCTTTTCTGGTCGCCCCAGGTGCAGCTGGACATGCCGAGCGCGCCTGAACAATCGGTCGGTTTCCCCAGTAACGTTTCGACTTCGGACTTGGGCATGCCAGCCGACAGCTTCGAGTAGTTTTCCTGGTTGACCTTGCTGCATGCAGTCAATACGACACACACAAACAACAAGGCGATAGATCGCAGCGACATGGTGTAACTCCTGGAACGGAAGGGGGGTGGCAGGTGCCAACCAGAAGCTTAGAAGAGAAAACCCCTATCTGGTTCCCCTACACCCCCGGTATTTATTGGGTCTGGGCAGGTGTTTCATCGGTGAAACACTCACTTTGTGACAGCGTCGTGCATTTCGTCGGAATTGAACCGCTACCGCTGATGGGGCGGTCTGGCACGCCGATAAAAAGAAACAGCGCAAACCAATGCGTTATGGCAAATTGACAGCCCGTCCTGACCCGTCCCTCCGCGGTAGTGTTATTAATGACCAGAAACATGAAATTCAGCCATAAAATCCTGCTGGCTGCCGCCCTCGTGGTGGCCGTTGCATTCGCCTGTTTCATCCTGTTCAACGACTATCGTCAACGCCAGAGCTTGAATGCCAGCACCGAAACCTCCATGCAGGAACTCGGCAGCCTGACCAGCCGCAACATCCAGACGTGGGTCGACGGCCGCATCCAGTTGCTGCAATCGCTGGCCCAGCAGATTGCCGTGGACGGCAGCAGTGCCGACAGCCTCAAGCGCGCCGTAGGCCTGCCGGCCTACACCAGCAATTTCCAGCTCAGTTATTTTGGTGGCACCGACGGCGTGATGTTCTCGGTACCGGCCGGCAATCGCGCCGCCGATTACGACCCGCGTGCCCGTGGCTGGTACAAGGCCGCCAACAGCGCACAGCAAACCATCGTCACCGAACCCTACATCGCCGCCTCGTCGGGCAAGCTGGTGATTACCGTCGCCACCCCGGTGCAGCACCAGAACCAGATGATCGGCGTGGCCGGTGCGGACATCGACCTGTCCAGCGTCAGCGCCATCATCAACTCGCTGAACTTCGGCGGCCACGGCCACGCGTTCATCGTCAGTGCCGACGGCAAGATCCTGATCCACCCCGACAGCAAGCGCGTGCTCAAGACCCTGGCCGAGGCCTACCCTAACGGCGCGCCTCAAATCAGCCCGGGCGTGAAAGAAGTCGACCTCGACGGCAAGACCCAATTCATCTCCTTCACCCACGTCAACGGCGTGCCGGGAGCCGACTGGTACGTGGCGCTGGTGCTCGACAAGGACACCGCGCTGGCGATGCTCAGTGAGTTCCGTACGTCGGCGCTGATCGCCATGGTCATTGCCGTGGTATTCATCATCGCCCTGCTCGGCATGTTGATCCGCGTGCTGATGCAGCCGCTGCTGACCATGGGCCGCGCCATGCACGACATCGCCGAAGGCGAAGGCGACCTGACCCGGCGCCTGGTCATCCACGGCCACGACGAATTCGGCGCGCTGGGGACTTCGTTCAACCGCTTTGTCGAACGCATTCATACCTCGATCCGTGAAGTGGCCTCGGCCACCGGCCAGGTCAACGAAGTCGCCCTGCGCGTGGTCAGCGCGTCCAACTCGTCGATGTTCAATTCCGACCAGCAGGCTTCGCGCACCAGCAGCGTGGCCGCGGCCATCAATCAGCTCGGTGCCGCCGCCCAGGAAATCGCCCAGAACGCCGCCCTCGCCTCGCAACATTCCAGCGATGCGCGCAGCCTGGCTGAAGATGGCCAACAAGTGGTGGATAAAACCATCGCGGCCATGCAACAGTTGTCGGCCAAGATCAGCGATTCGTGCGGCAACATCGAAACCTTGAACAGCAACACGGTGAACATCGGCCAGATTCTTGAGGTGATCACCAGCATTTCCCAGCAGACCAACCTGCTCGCCCTTAACGCCGCCATCGAAGCGGCCCGTGCCGGTGAAGCCGGGCGCGGCTTCGCGGTGGTGGCCGATGAAGTGCGCAACCTGGCCCACCGCACCCAGGATTCGGCGCAGCAAGTGCAGAAGATGATCGAAGAACTGCAAGTTGGCGCCCGGGAAGCGGTACTGACCATGACCGACAGCCAGCGCCAGAGCGAAAGCAGCGTCGGCATCGCCAACCAGGCCGGCGAACGCCTGGGCAGCGTGACCCAGCGTATTGGTGAAATCGACGGCATGAACCAGTCCGTGGCCACCGCCACCGAAGAACAGACCGCCGTGGTGGAGTCGATCAACGTCGACATCACCGAGATCAACACCCTGAACCAGGAAGGCGTGGAAAACCTGCAAGCCACCTTGCGGGCCTGTGCCGACCTGGAGCAGCAGGCGGCGCGGTTGAAGCAGTTGGTGGGTAGTTTCCGGATCTAGTGCTTTTGCGGCCTCTTCGCGAGCAGGCTCGCTCCCACATTAGAACTTCAGCGGACGCACATTTTGCGCTCAACGAAAATCCAGTGTGGGAGCGAGCCTGCTCGCGAAGACGGTATCAGCCTCACAGCAAAATCAGAACCTGGACCCAGGCCTGTTCAAGAATTCCACTTCCTCAGCCGTAGACTCGCGCCCCAACACCGCATTGCGATGGGGAAAGCGCCCAAACCGGGCAATGATCTTCTGATGCCGTTCGGCATAATCCAGGTTGTCTTCGAACACCGCCCGTTGCGCCTCTGGTTGTTCTCGCACCAGGTCGATAAACCGCGACACGGCCTCGTTCTGCACCGCGAGGTTTTCGCAGTGTTCGAGCACGAGGTAGATGAATACGCGTTGGATCGGTTTGAGTTGCCGGTCGAAACCCGCAGCCATGCCCTGGGCTACCAGCGCTTGGGCACGCAGGTCGCCGGAGAAGGCCTTGGGGGTGTCGCGAAAGATCATTCGCGGGAGTTGGTCGAGTAGCAGCACCAGGGCCAGCCAACCTTCCGGGCGTTGCGCCCAGTCGGTCAATCCGCCGGCCAGTGCCAGCTCGACCTGATCGCCAAAGCGCTCGTTGGCCTGGCGATCATGGCGTTTGCCGAACCACAGCTTGCCTCTGTCAGCCGATATCTCGTCCGGTGTCTTGGCTGAACCAAACCACCAATCGAGCAACGGCTGCCAGGGCTCGGCCATGATTTACTCCTTGTGGTAGGCCGTGGCGCGCGCCACTTCTTCCTTCGAGCCGAGGAACACCGCCACGCGCTGGTGCAGGCCGTCGGGCTTGATATCGAGGATACGCTGATGGCCGTCGGTGGAAGCGCCGCCCGCCTGTTCCACCAGGAACGACATCGGGTTGGCTTCGTACATCAGACGCAGTTTGCCCGGCTTGGACGGCTCACGGCTGTCGCGCGGGTACATGAACAGACCGCCACGGGTCAGGATACGGTGCACATCGGCAACCATCGCGGCGACCCAGCGCATGTTGTAGTTCTTCTTCAGCGGACCTTCTTCGCCCGCCAGCAACTCTTCGACGTAGCGTTTTACCGGAGCTTCCCAGTGACGCTGGTTGGACATGTTGATGGCGAATTCCTGGGTGGTTTCAGGAATGGTGATGTCTTCGTGGGTCAATACGAAGCTGCCCATCTCGCGGTCCAGGGTAAAGCCCTTGACGCCGTCGCCCAGGGTCAGCACCAGCATGGTCTGAGGGCCGTAGATGGCATAACCGGCTGCGACCTGCTCGGTGCCTGGCTGCAGGAAGGCCTTTTCATTCAAGGCTTCGTTCTGGCTCAGGTATTCGTTCGGGCAACGCAGTACCGAGAAGATGGTGCCAACCGGTGCGTTAATGTCGATGTTCGACGAACCGTCCAGTGGGTCGAATACCAGCAGGTAGGCACCCTTGGGGTATTTGCCCGGGATCTGGTAGGCATTGTCCATTTCCTCGGACGCCATGCCGGCCAGGTGACCGCCCCATTCGTTGGCTTCGAGCAGGATTTCGTTGGACAGCACGTCGAGCTTCTTCTGCACTTCGCCCTGCACGTTTTCGGTGCCCATGCTGCCCAGGACACCACCCAGCGCGCCTTTGGAGACGGCGTGGCTGATTTCCTTGCATGCACGCGCCACCACTTCGATCAAAAAGCGCAGATCGGCAGGGGTGTTGTTGCTGCGGGTCTGCTCAATCAAATAGCGACTCAAGGTAACGCGGGACATGGACGGCTCCGAAGAATAGGGGGCGGAAAAACCAGCGCAGTTTAGCGCGAGTCGGGACTTAATTCCTCCTATGAGACGGGGAATGGAGGATTGAGTTCACGGGGTAGCGGTTCGCTTGGGTATTTCTGTTGGTTGAGAGAACGCTATCGCGAGCAAGCTCGCTCCCACAGTTGACCGAGTTGCTGCGACGAACGTGGCCTATTGTGGGAGCGAGCTTGCTCGCGATGAATCACCTCAACTCTTGACCGGCGGCTTGCGCAGCAGGCTGAACGCCATCGCCGCGAGGAACAGCACGCTGAGCAGCAGCACCGCCCACAAGCCGATCTTCTTCCAATTGGTATCGACCGTCGCAGGCGTGGTTGCCGTGGCCGCAGCCGGGGTCGACGTGGCCGCGCCGTTCACGGTCGCCGTACCCAGCGTTGCCAGGCGCGACGGTTTGTAATCGGGCACCAGCGTGGTCAAGGGCAAGCTGGCCGCTTTCACTGTCGCGCTGCCCAGGGCCAGGCTGTAAGGTCCTTCGCCACGCGCCAGGAACACCACCTGGGTCGGACGCACGGCAAAGCGCAGGGCCGGGGCTTCGCTGCCCAGACCGCCGCCACGCTCGTCCACGGTCAATTTCAATTGCTGTACGGTCTGGCCGGACAGTTGCAATTGGTTTTGCAACACATCCTGGCCGTTCTGGGTCAGGCGATAGAGCAAACCACTGCCCAGCGGCTGCCACGGATGGCTGCTTTCACGGCGACCGGCCAAGGTCACCGGCGCCAGGCTGTTGGCCTGGCTCAGCTCGACCTGCACCTGCTCGATGTTCAGCCCCATGGGCAACTGCCAGGTGTATTCACCGGCCTTCACGGTGCTGCCGGCCAATGGCTGCGACCAGGCCAGTGGCAACGGCAAGCTTTCGCGGCTGGCGCTTTGCAACTGGGCCGAGGTCAGGATCGGCGCGGAGGACGGCGAATCCCACAACAACCGCAAGTAACGCGCCGATTGCCCCGGCAAGCTCACTTCATGCTGCTCGACTCGCTCATCGGCAAAGGTCAAGCGCGCCACCTGGCCTTCGCCCCACGACTGCCAGTGTTGCAAGTCGTCACTGGCTTCGATGGTAAACCGCTGGAAACCGTCGCGCTCACTGGTCCAGTCGAGCACCAACTGCTGCAACGGTGCCTTGATCGCGCTGGCATCCAGCAGCCAGCCACGCAGCTCCTCCTCCCCAGCTTCGAGCCGGCTGGAGGGTTGGACTTCCACCAAGGTGCCGTTGGCATTCGATTGCACCCGCACACTGGGCGCGCGCTCATTGTCATCGGCGGCGTTGTACAGCGGGAACCACTTCACGTCGGTGAGGGTGCGGTTTTCCCGGCTCTGGGCCGACTCGCGCACCAGGGCGTAGGCCTGGGCCTGGCCGGCCGCGTTGAAGACCCGCAGATCGCTCAGGTCGGTCTGTCGCGCCTGCAACTGCACGTCCAGGGGCAACGGGAGGCGATACCACGGCCCCTCGCCGCTCAAGGCCATTGGCACCTGATGGGCAAAATCCGTCGGTTGCTCCTGGGCCACGGCCGACAATGCCGCCCATAACCCCACCACGCCCAGCCCGATCCGACTCAACTTGCGACTCAAGACGACACTCCCTCACTGACAGGCATAGGCGGCTCATCCTGCACGACCGTCTCCGGGCGCTTGGGCGGCAGCGGCGCAAAATAGCCCACTACCAACAGCAACACGCCTACACCGATAAACGAAACAATCCGCGCCAGACCGCCACGGTTACTCAATTCGACAAAGAACAGCTTGGCCACGACCACCGCGATCAACGCCGCGCCGATCAGCCACACTTCACGACGGTGGCGCAAATGCCCACCGATCATCAGCCCCAGGGCGATCAGGGTCCAGACAATGGACAACCCGGCCTGCACGAACATCGACTCGAGCAGCGCGTCCAGCTCGTATGGCACCCCCATCCACTGGTGGGCACTGCGCATCACCAGGGCGGTGAAGAACGCGAACAGCGACACACCGGCGATCAACTGAGCGATGTGCCCGACGCGATTCCAACGGTTCGTCGATTGCTCCACGGCATTGCGGGCCCACACATAGATACCGAACAAGGCGAACAGCAGGCCCAGCTCCAAGGGATTGAGCAACGGCACATAAGGCAGCGGCTCTGAGTTGCCATCGCTGAAGGTGTTGGTCAGCCAGAACCAACCGAGCATCAACAACGCCATCGGCGCCGCCGCGTAGACACGGTACTCGCGCGGTTGGGCCGATACCGGCCACGGCAAGGCACGCGGCGTGGCCATCAGCACCAGGTAAAGGCCTGGCAGGATCGCCCAGGCCAGCCAGCGCCAGGCGTTGTACTGCTCGGACAGCAACAGCAGGCCGTAACGCAACTCCAGCATCAACACCGCCATCAGCAACCAGCAACCGAGCACATGGGCCGTACTGCGCGCCGGGGCCGGCAGCATCGGCGCCAGGCGCTTGAGAGAAAGGAAATGCACGGCAAATACCGCCAGCCAGGCTAGCCAGCCGAAATTCGCGGCCGGGTGATAGTGGCTGTGTCCTGTTGCCACCAGCACGCAGCCCGCCGCCGGAATCAACAAAGTACACAGCAGCCCCAGCGCCGGCCATTTCAAGCGCTGCGCCAAGACTGTCCACACCGCCACGCTGATCACCGCAACCAGCAGCAGCCAACTGCCCTGCAGGTTTGCCGGGGCAAAGCGCAATACTTCGCTGACCCACGCCAGCGCCCACCAACCGGCGCCCCAGATCAGCAGCAGCTCGGACAGGCGCTGCAAGCTCAAGACCTCGAGTTCCCGCGCCGCGTGCGCCCGTCGCAGGCGCCATGCGCCCACCAGGGCTGCGAGCCCCAGCACCAGCGGCGTCCAGAAGCCGCTGTGGGCCAGCGGTCGCAGATCCTCGGCGTTGAGCGGCCCCAACAGCGCCGGCCCCGCCGTCAGGAATGCCGCACCGCCCAGCAGTTGCAGCAGCAGGCCGAAGACAAAACTCACGCGCTGTTTCAGGTACAGGCTCAGCCAGATGATCAACAAGCCGCTGGCCGCCCACACACCGCTCGCCGTTTGCCACGGCAGGACGAACAGCACCGCAAGGTTGATCAGCACCAGCCCCGCCAGCAACACCACCGACAAGCCGCGCAGCAACCGGACATCGTTGCGCACCATGTCGTCACGCGCCGCCAGCAACATGCCGCCAATCAACGCCAGGCCGATCAGCGAGGCGCTGAGCAAGCCGCTCCAGCCCGCGCTGAACACCGCCGCCGAATCCCCCTCGGCGCCTTGCAAGCGCAGCAGGAACAGCGCGCCGCCAAGCAATTGCACCCCAAATGCGCTGAACAGGAAACTGCGCGACTGCAGGCGCAGGCCAACAAACAGCGTTGCCAATCCAGCCAGAGCCCAGGCAATGGCGGTGCCGTGGGTGAAGAAGAACAGCGGTGCCAGCAGATAGAGGAAACTCAACCCCAGCACAGCCAGCACCGGCAGGCCTCGGCGCTCCCAATTGGCGCTGTGTTCAGGTTCAGCCTTGTGCAGTTGGTAGAAGGTGAACAGCAAGGCGCCGCCGAGCATCAACGCGCCCAGCGCTGAACCATCGAGCAGGCTGCCGTCGCCGATACGCAATTTGCTGACGAACGCCAGTGCCGAGCCCAATTGCAGCAACAAGGCAAAAGCCCGGGCGAATGGGCGCTGCTGGCGCAGGCCCAGCCAGAAGATCCCCGCGCCTTCCACGGCCCACGCCGCTGCGGTCCAGCGGGCGTCGAGCCCCAAGGGGATCGCCAGGCTGGCAAAAATCACCCCCAGGGCAAGGCAGGTTTCCGCCAGCAACAGGGCGCGACCGCCCATCAATACCCGCGCCAGGCCCATGTAGATCATGCCCAGGGCCAGGGCGCTGAACGCAGCGGCGAACTCAAAATGCTGCACCAACGCGAACTGCAAGCCGAAGCCCACCAGCGGCGGGCCGAACAGCATGGTGCCGTCCACGTAATCGCCCTTGCGCGCCGACCAGTGCAATAGCGCATCGCGGCTGGCGTCTTCGGGAGCATCGCTCATTTCCAGCAACTTGCGCCGGGTGAACAGCAAGCCAATCGCCAGGTAGATGAGGAAGAACAGGATCAGGAACGGTTCGGTGCTCCAGAGCAGTTCCGGTGTGTAGGAGCGCATGCCCCAGGCGAAACCGATGCCGAAGGTGCCGACAAAGCCGATCAGGTTGAGCAGGCGCCAGGCCTTGAACCAGGCAATCGCGAGGATGCCGGCGTTGAGCAGGATGAAATAGCTGAACAGCGCGACGTGATTGCCACTGCCGGTGGAGGTCAGGATCGGCGCGGCAAACCCGCCCAGCGCCGCAGCCGCGGCCAGGCCCAAGGCGTTCTGGGTAATCGCCAGGATTGCCGAGAACACCGTCACCGCGACCAGCAAGCCCAGGGCCGCCTTGGAGTCGAGCAACGGATGCAGGCGCATGGCCGCGAACACTGTCAGGTACAGCACCGCGATCCCGGTGCCCTGGAGCATAAGCGCATAGTTGCTGTTGCGTTGGCGCAACCACCAGCCCAGGCCCAACAGGCCCAACGCGCTGGCCGCGACGCCGGCGTAACGCAACTCGATCGGCACCACCATGCCTTCGGTGGCATAGCGCAGCAAAAACGCCAGGCCGAGAAACAACAGCACCACGCCGACCCGCAGCACCGTGTTGCCGCCGAACAGCCAGTTGCGCGCGCCAATCACGGCGCGGTCGAACAGATTCGGGCCACGGGGGGCCGCGGGTTTCGAAACCCTCGGTTCCAAGGGCATCGGCTCCAGGGGCAGCGGCGCGAAGTCGCGCTCGGCACGCCGACTGGAAGTGGTTGGCGCGGGTTTCCAAACGTCATCGGGCAACGGTTGGCTGGCCTGGGTGGCCATCGCGGGAACGGGTTCGAGGTCTGGCGGCAATTCCCAGACAAGCTCTGGCTCGGTGCGCGTCTCGGGCTTCGCAGCCTGGGGCACGACAACCTCGGGCGCTGGCGCCGAATCACTCGATTCGGCCACCTTGCCGCGTTCGAGAACCGTCAGACGGGCTTCCAACGTGAGCAAGCTCTGCTGGGCCTCTTGCAACAAGATCTGTTGCTTGGCCGCCTGGCTACCCAGGCGCCCCAATCGAAACGCCTGGGCGATGCCAAGCCCCACCAGCGCGCCTATCAGCGCATCGGCAAACGACTCGTCCACCACCCAGCCGAGTGCCAGGCCCAACAGCGTCAAGATCCATTGCATGGTCGATATCCCTAAGCGGCCCGTTGCGGGCGTAACCGGGGTGATGCGGTGCTTGACTCAGTCTAGTGGAAACCCCCAAACCCTGTGGGAGCGAGCTGTGTAGGAGCAAAGCTTGCTCGCGATCCAGGCGCTGCGGTCCTCAAGAGACCGCGGCGTTTTCATCGCGGGCAAGCCTTGCTCCTACACAGCTCGCTCCCACATTGGATTGTTGGCACTTCCAGTGCTGAGCCCGGCCACACAGCCCGGCGAAACTGGCGCCTAGTATATCGACGAAGCCCAACCGCCGTTGGGCTTCGCTCACATTTCTTACAGCAAATGCTACTCCAGGGCTTTCCAGATGTCGGTCGCGTATTCACGGATGGTCCGGTCCGAAGAGAACCAGCCCATGCGCGCGGTGTTGAGCACCGCCGAACGCCACCATTGCTTGGAGTCGTGCCAACGCTCTTCGACCTTGGCCTGGGCGTTCCAGTACGAGTCGAAGTCGGCGCAGACCAGGAAGCGGTCGTAGTCCACCAACGAGTCCACGAGCCCGGCGTAGCGCATCGGATCATCCGGCGAGAACACCCCGCCACGAATCGCCTGCAGCACATCATTGAGCCGATGGGACGCGGCGATGTCCGGCGCGGCGCTGAACTCACCGTTTTGCTTGCGGGCCTCCACCTGCTCGGCGGTCAGGCCGAAGATGAACATGTGCTCACCGCCGACGCGCTCATGCATCTCCACGTTGGCGCCGTCCATGGTACCGATGGTCAGCGCGCCGTTGAGGCCGAACTTCATGTTGCTGGTGCCCGACGCCTCGAAACCGGCCGTGGAGATCTGCTCCGACAGGTCCGCCGCCGGAATGATGCTTTCGGCCAGGCTGACGTTGTAGTTGGGCAGGAACACCACTTTGAGCAAGCCACGTACGGTCGGGTCGTTGTTCACCACCCGGGCGATGTCGTTGGTCAGCTTGATGATGAGCTTGGCCTGGTGATAACTGGCGGCGGCCTTGCCGGCGAAGATCTTCACCCGCGGCACCCAGTCCACTTCCGGCTCGGCGCGGATCGCCTGGTACAGCGCCACGGTGTGCATCAGGTTGAGCAACTGGCGCTTGTACTCGTGGATTCGCTTGACCTGCACGTCGAACATCGCCGCCGGGTTCACGGCAATCCCCAGCCGCTCGTGGATCAAGTAAGCAAGGGCCTTCTTGCTGTGCAGGCGCTGCTCGGCGAACTGCTTGCGAAACGCCGGCTTGTCGGCAAACGGTTCCAGTTCGATCAAGCGCTCCTCGGGGTTGTCGAGCACGCTTGGGCCGAGGGCATCGACCATCATCGAGGTCAATTCGGAGTTGGCCTGGAACAACCAGCGGCGGAAGGTGATGCCGTTGGTCTTGTTGTTGATCCGATCCGGATAGAGCTTGTGCAGCTCGGAAAACACCGTGCTGCGCATCAGTTGGGTATGCAACCCGGACACGCCGTTGACGCTATGGGAACCGAGGAACGCCAGGTTACCCATGCGCACCCGGCGGCCGTTGTCCTCTTCGATCAGCGAAACCGAGCGCAGCACATCGAAATCGTGCACGCCCTTGGCCCGTAGCGAATCGATGTGCTGGGCATTGATCAGATAAATGATCTGCATGTGCCGGGGCAACATGCGCTCCATCAGCCCCACCGGCCAGGTTTCCAGGGCTTCAGGCAGCAGCGTGTGGTTGGTGTAGGACAGCGTGTCCTGGGTGATCTGCCAGGCCGCGTCCCAAGCCACGTCGTAAACGTCCACCAGTTGCCGCATCAGCTCGGCCACGGCAATGGACGGGTGAGTGTCGTTGAGCTGGATCGCCGCATGGTCGCCCAGGGTCAGCACCGAGGTGTGCATGTTGCGATGACGGCGCAGCAGGTCTTGGAGCGAGGCGGCCACGAAGAAGTATTCCTGGCGCAGGCGCAGTTCCTGGCCAGCCTCGGTGCTGTCGGCCGGGTACAGCACGCGGGAAATACTTTCGGCCCGGGCCACTTCCGCTACCGCACCCAAGTGGTCGCCGGCATTGAAGCGTTCCAGGTGAAGGTCTTCCACGGCTCGGGCGCGCCACAGGCGCAGGGTATTGACGCTGGCACCGCGCCAGCCTACCACCGGCGTGTCATAGGCAATCGCCCGCACGGTTTCGGCCGGGGACCAGACTTGCCGGGTTTTACCCGCCTCATCGGTGACGGTCTCGACGCTGCCGCCAAAGCCGATCGGGTAGACCACTTCCGGCCGCTCGAACTCCCACGGATTGCCGAAGTCCAGCCAGTGCTCGGTCTGCTCCTGCTGCCAGCCATCGACAATCGCCTGGCGGAACAGGCCGTGTTCATAACGGATGCCATAGCCATGGCCGGCGATGCCCAGGGTCGACATGCTTTCCATGAAACACGCGGCCAAGCGGCCAAGACCGCCGTTGCCCAATGCTGCATCCGGCTCGAGCAGACGAATGCGCTCCAGATCCACGCCCAGTTCGGTCAGCGCCTCGCGCGCCGTGTCCAGCAGGCCGAGGTTGCTCAGGCTGTCGTAGAGCAAGCGACCGATGAGGAATTCCAGGGAGAGGTAATAGACGCGCTTCTGGCCCTTGCGGTAGATCTGTCGCGTGTGGTCCATCCAGTGATCGACCATGTGGTCGCGGGCGGCGAGGGCGATAGCTTCGAACCAGTCGTGATCAAACGCATGATCCGGGTCCTTGCCAACGGCATAAGTGAGTTTGGTCAACACGGCGTCGCGAAATGCGGCAACTTCAGCTTCGCGAACAAGTGGTTCTTGAGTCATTGATAAGACCTCGAACGAGCATGGAATTGTCTGAGCCTAGACGGTCTGACAGACGGTACAGGCTCTTGGTTCGGTGGATTTCCCCGAGTGTCGGAGAATCGTCGCCATGGAATTGCCGGATGCCCGAATGAATGCAGGGGCCGTGCCGATCCGGGCGGGTTTGGCCGGGATGAAAAAAAACTGGCGGATGGTCGTTCAAAATTTCACCAGTCCCGGTATGATCGCGCGCCCTGATGCATGCTGGTAAACCGTGATGATGAAGCCCAACCTGATCGCCGCCGCGGAGATCGACCGACTCGATACCTGGGCCAAGTACTCCGCCCCGATGTGCGGTTCCTGTGTGTCGAGCTGCTGCACGCTGCCGGTGGAGGTCAAGATCAAGGACCTGATCCGCATCGGCATCGTCGATGAGTTCGAACTGGGCGACCCGCCGAAGAACATCGCCAAGCGCCTGCAAAAGGAAGGGATCGTCGAGCGCTACAACCAGAAGTCGGAAATCTTCACGCTCCAGCGCATGAGCAACAACGATTGCCTTTATCTGGACCGCAAGAGCCGGTTGTGCACCATTTACGAGAAACGCCCGGACACCTGCCGCAACCATCCGCGGGTTGGACCACGGCCGGGGTATTGCGCCTACAAGCCCAAGGAAGTGGAGCGCGAGCGTAATCCACGGACGTTGGACAAATTCTGATCGACTGATGGTTCAGCTGTGTCTGAACCACCGTTATCGCGAGCAAGCTCGCTCCCACACGAGGTCTGTATCCACTGAAGATCCACTGTGGGAGCGAGCCTGCTCGCGATAGAGCCCTGACAAGCGACACACAAACCCCAGGCATAAAAAAACGCCCCCGATCTCACGACCGGGGGCGTTTTTTTAGCTGCTAACTAAGTCGAAACTCAGTTGCCGCTTTTCTTGGCAGCGCGGGTACGCTCGCTTTCGCCAAGGATTTTCTTACGCAGGCGAATCGACTTAGGCGTCACTTCACACAGTTCGTCTTCCTGCACGAACTCCAGCGCTTGCTCCAGGGTGAACTTGACCGGCGGAACCAGGGCGATGGTTTCGTCCTTGCCCGAAGCACGCATGTTGTCGAGCTTCTTGCCTTTGGTTGGGTTCACGCCCAGGTCGTTGTCGCGGCTGTTCAAGCCAACGATTTGACCTTCGTAGATATCCTGGCCGTGCTCGACGAACAGCTTGCCGCGCGCTTGCAGGGTTTCCAGCGAGTAGGTCAGTGCCTTGCCGGTCGCAACCGATACCAGGACACCGTTCTGACGGCCGGACATGTCGCCGGACTTCATCACGTCGTAACGATCGAAGATCGAAGTCAGGATGCCGCCACCGGAGGTCAGGGTCAGGAACTCGTTACGGAAACCGATCAGGCCACGAGCCGGGATGTTGTACTCAAGGCGCACACGGCCCTTGCCATCCGGAACCATGTTGGTCAGGTCGCCCTTACGCAGGCCCATTTGCTCCATGATCGCGCCCTGGGATTCTTCCGGCAGGTCGATGGTCACGTTTTCGTACGGTTCGTGCTTGACGCCATCAACCATGCGGATGATCACTTCAGGACGGCCCACACCCATTTCGAAGCCTTCGCGACGCATGGTTTCGATCAGCACCGAGAGGTGCAGCTCACCACGGCCGGAGACCTTGAACTTGTCGGCCGAGTCGCCTTCTTCAACGCGCAGGGCAACGTTGTAGAGCAGCTCTTTGTCCAGGCGCTCCTTGATGTTACGGCTGGTCACGAACTTGCCTTCTTTACCGCAGAATGGCGAGTCGTTGACCTGGAAGGTCATGGAAACGGTTGGCTCGTCGACGGTCAACGGCTTCATCGCTTCGACGTTCAGTGGGTCGCACAGGGTGTCGGAGATGAACAGTTGCTCGAAGCCGCTGATGCAGACGATGTCGCCGGCAGCTGCTTCTTCAACGTCGATGCGGTGCAGGCCGTGGTGACCCATCAGCTTGAGGATACGACCGTTGCGCTTCTTGCCGTCGGCGTCGATGGCAACCACCGGGGTGTTCGGCTTGATGCGACCACGGGCGATACGGCCAACACCGATAACACCCAGGAAGCTGTTGTAGTCCAGTGCCGAGATCTGCATCTGGAACGGGCCGTCACGGTCGACTTTCGGCGCTGGTACGTCGTCGACGATCGACTGGTACAGCGGGGTCATGTCTTCAGCCATGGCGGTGTGGTCCAGACCGGCAATGCCGTTCAGGGCCGAGGCGTAGACGACTTTGAAGTCCAGCTGTTCTTCGGTGGCACCCAGGTTGTCGAACAGGTCGAAGATCTGGTCCAGAACCCAGTCCGGACGCGCGCCTGGACGGTCAACCTTGTTGATGACCACGATCGGACGCAGGCCGGCTTCGAAAGCCTTCTTGGTCACGAAGCGGGTTTGCGGCATAGGGCCGTCCTGGGCATCAACCAGCAGCAGCACGGAGTCAACCATCGACATCACGCGCTCTACTTCACCACCGAAGTCGGCGTGGCCCGGGGTGTCCACGATGTTGATGTGGTAGCCATTCCAGTTGATGGCGGTGTTTTTCGCCAGGATGGTAATACCACGCTCTTTTTCCTGGTCGTTGGAGTCCATCACGCGCTCGTCGTTGAGCTCGTTGCGCTCCAGAGTGCCGGATTGACGCAAGAGTTTGTCTACCAGGGTGGTCTTACCATGGTCAACGTGAGCAATGATGGCGATGTTGCGTAGATTTTCGATCACTTGTGTATCTCGATCAGAGGATTCGGTGTGCTGACAGGTCGTGGCAGCGATTTACGTTGAGTCCGACAAGGCCGTTACAGCCTGTCGGCGGCGTCGGGGGGCCGGTGACGCAGGCCACAGGCAAACAGCCCCGGGCACTTAGCTCGGTCGATAAACGCGCACATTGGCATGCCCCTCACTGAGCAAATGGTGGGCATGCAGGCGACTCATCACGCCTTTGTCGCAATACAGCAGGTACTGGCGAGTAGGGTCCAGTTCCTTGAAACGCGCGTTCACGGCATAGAACGGCATCGTTTTTACCTCGATGCCGGCGATACTCAGCGGGTCGTCTTCAGCGTCGTCCGGGTGACGGATGTCGATGATGATCTGACCGGCCAGCGCTTCGCCGACTTCTTCAATCTGAATGTCCTGGCCCAACTCATCGATGACTCGATCGATTGGCACCAGCCTGGCGTTTTCGAGCGCACGCTCGAGCACCGCCATGTCGAATTCTTTCTCTTCGTGTTCCACCCGCCCGCGCTTGGCCGCCGTCTTCGGATTGACCGAGATGACGCCGCAGTATTCCGGCATGTGCCGGGCAAACTCGGCGGTGCCGATTTCATTGGCCTGGTCGATGATGTCCTGCTTGTGGCTGGCAATCAGCGGCCGCAAGACCAGTTTCTCGGTCACGCAGTCGATCACCGACAGGTTCGGCAGCGTCTGGCTCGACACCTGGGAGATCGCCTCGCCGGTCACCAGCGCATCGATTTGCAGGCGGTCGGCAATTCGTGAAGCGGCGCGCAACATCATACGCTTCAAAATGACGCCCATATGACTGTTATCGACTTTGCCGAGAATCTCGCCCAGGACTTCTTCGAACGGCACACTCACAAATAACACGCGTTGGGAGCTGCCGTACTTCTTCCAGATGAAGTGCGCCACTTCCATCACGCCCAGTTCATGGGCACGCCCGCCGAGGTTGAAGAAGCAGAAATGGCTCATCAAGCCGCGACGCATGATCTGGTAAGCGGCCACCGTGGAGTCGAAACCGCCGGACATCAGCACCAGGGTCTGCTCCAGCGAACCCAGCGGATAACCGCCGATGCTGTTGTGCTGGCTGTGGATCACGAACAGCCGCTGGTCGCGAATTTCGATGCGCACTTCGATCTGCGGGTCTTTCAGCGAAATACCGGCCGCGCCGCACTGTCGACGCAACTGGCTGCCGACATACTTCTCCACATCCATCGAACTGAACGGGTGCTTGCCGGCACGCTTGCAGCGCACCGAAAAAATCTTGCCGGCCAGGGCATCACCATAATGGAGCATGCACTTGGCGAGGATGTCATCGAAATCCCCCAGCGGGTATTCATCGACTTGCAGGAAATGCGCGATGCCCGGCATGCAGCTCAGGCGCTCGGTCATTTCCTTCAGGACCTTGGGTTCGCTGACACGGGTTTCCAGCTCGAGGTTGTCCCACACGCCATTCACCACCACGGCCGGGTCCAGGTCTCGGAGCACGGCACGGATGTTCTTGGCCAACTGGCGGATGAAACGCATCCGTACCGGGCGGCTCTTGATGGTGATCTCGGGGAAGACTTTTACGATTAGTTTCATGAAAACAGCGCGCGAACGGCCAGCCGAAAAAGGGGGGCGCGGATTATAGCGGAAATTGCTCAAGGTTTAACCAGTTTATGTGCAGATGGTTTTACATGCACCAAAACAGGTCATTATCGATTGACGACGCCACATTGCAGTGCGTTATTGTCTGACAATCTTTGATTTACGCCTTTAAAAGCGTGGATTTGGTGCAAAAAACCCATGCTGGGGCACTGGCATGCAATTTGCTCCCTTGTGAGGCAGGTTGCCATGGCAGAGTATTCGCGCCGGCATCACCCATATCTAAGGGCACTCCACTACCCGCCCGAAGCCACCCGGAGGACATATGTCGAAGTCGGTTCAACTCATCAAAGATCATGACGTCAAGTGGATTGATCTGCGCTTCACTGACACCAAAGGTACTCAACATCACGTGACCATGCCGGCCCGTGATGCGCTGGACGACGAATTCTTTGAAATCGGGAAAATGTTCGACGGTTCCTCCATCTCCGGCTGGAAAGGCATCGAAGCCTCCGACATGATCCTGATGCCGGACGACGAAACTGCCGTCCTGGACCCGTTCACCGAAGAGCCGACCCTGATCCTGGTCTGCGACATCATCGAACCTTCGACCATGCAAGGCTATGACCGCGACCCACGCGCCATCGCCCACCGCGCCGAGGAATACCTGAAGTCCACCGGTATCGGTGATACCGCTTTCTTCGGTCCTGAGCCTGAGTTCTTCATCTTCGACTCGGTCAAATTCAAGTCCGATATCTCCGGCTCCATGTTCAAGATCTTCTCCGAACAAGGTTCGTGGATGTCCGACCAGGACGTGGAAGGCGGCAACAAAGGCCACCGTCCAGGCATCAAGGGCGGCTACTTCCCGGTTCCACCGTTCGACCACGACCACGAGATCCGTACCTCCATGTGCAACGCACTGGAAGAGATGGGCCAGACCGTCGAAGTTCACCACCACGAAGTGGCAACTGCCGGCCAGAACGAAATCGGCGTGAAGTTCAACACGCTGGTCAAGAAGGCTGACGAAGTCCAGACCCTGAAGTACTGCGTACACAACGTTGCCGACGCCTACGGTCGCACCGCGACCTTCATGCCGAAGCCACTGTACGGCGACAACGGTTCGGGCATGCACGTTCACATGTCGATCTCCAAAGACGGCAAGAACACCTTCGCAGGCGAAGGCTATGCCGGCCTGTCGGACACCGCCCTGTACTTCATCGGCGGTATCATCAAGCACGGTAAGGCCCTGAACGGCTTCACCAACCCGTCGACCAACTCCTACAAGCGTCTGGTACCAGGCTTCGAAGCCCCGGTCATGCTGGCCTACTCGGCTCGCAACCGTTCCGCCTCGATCCGTATTCCTTACGTGAACAGCCCTAAAGCCCGCCGTATCGAAGCACGCTTCCCGGATCCGGCTGCCAACCCGTACCTGGCCTTCGCTGCACTGATGATGGCCGGTCTGGACGGTATCCAGAACAAGATCCACCCTGGCGATGCCGCTGACAAAAACCTGTATGACCTGCCGCCTGAAGAGGCCAAGGAAATCCCACAGGTGTGTGGCAGCCTGAAAGAAGCCCTGGAAGAGCTGGACAAGGGCCGTGCCTTCCTGACCAAGGGCGGCGTATTCAGCGATGACTTCATCGACGCTTACATCGCACTGAAAAGCGAAGAAGAAATCAAGGTTCGCACCTTTGTACACCCACTGGAATACGAGCTGTACTACAGCTGCTGATCCAGTAAACGCCGCCACGCACGGCGTGAATAAAGAGAGGCCTCCTTCGGGAGGCCTTTTTTATGGGCGCAGGTTACGTGCATGATGCCTCGTCGCTCCCCCATAGAAGACGAGATTGCCCATGACTTTGCGCTTCAAGCTCTGCCTTGCCCTGTCTGCCGCACTGCTGGCCTCCACCGCCGAAGCCGCCTCGGCTCCCGCCCCTGAGGCCCTTACCCCGTTGCTTAACGCCATTGGCGAACGCCTGGCCCTTGGCGATCAAGTGGCGTTGAGCAAATGGGACAGCCATAAACCGGTAGAAGACCGTCAGCGCGAGCGTGAAGTCATTGCTGCCGCCGTTGCCCAGGCACCGGCCTACAAGCTGAGTGGCGAAACCGTGGAAGCGTTTTTCGCCGCCCAGATAGAAGCCAACAAAATGGTGCAGTACATCAACCTGTCCGACTGGGCCCTGGAAGGCAAGGCCCCGGACCTCCCACGCCCGGACCTGGTGGGACAGATCCGCCCGCAACTCGATCGACTGCAAAAACGCCTGCTGCAACAACTGGCCGATTTCGCCCCCTACCGCACCGACCCGCAGTGCCCGCAATGGCTGGCCCGGGCCACCCACCACAACAAGCAGCACCCGGTGCACCGCCTCGCCCTGATCCGAGCGACCGGAGAGCTGTGTATCTCCACAAAATCCTGAGGCACCCCACCTCCCCTTGTGGGAGCGAGCCTGCTCGCGATGAGGCCTTTACATTCAACATCTCAGCGTCTGACACACCGCTTTCGCGAGCAGGCTCGCTCCCACAGTGGTTCTGCATCGGGCACAAGATTTGTGTTCACAGCTGATCCCCTGTGGGAGCGGGCTTGCTCGCGAAGGGGCCGGCTCAGCCAACATCTCAGTGACTGACATACCGCTATCGCGAGCAAGCTCGCTCCCACAGGGGTTATGTGCAACAACTTGGGTCAATCACCCTCCCTGACCTATGCTGCAACCCATCACTTTTAGTTTTCGGTCGATTTTCCATGGGTCGTGGTTTTCCAATCATCCTGTTGTTGGCACTGCCCGCCGCCGCGCAGATCTACAAGTACACCGACGCCGACGGCAACACCGCCTACAGCAACCAGCCGCCCCAAGGCGTACCAGCCCAGACGGTGGAGTTGCCGCCGCTCAACAGTATCGAACGCCAATCCCCAGCCAGCCCGAACACACCGCCAGCCCCCGCCAACAGCGACGAGCCGCGCAATGCCTACGAAACATTGGTACTGACGGACATCCCCACCGACGAGGCCCTGCGCGCCAACAATGGCACCTTCACCGTTGGCGTCCGAGCGCAACCGCGCCTGCAGAGCCCGCATCTGTTCCAGCTATTGCTGGACGGCCAACCCTACGGCCAGCCGTCCAACGTGCCACGCCTGCAATTGGTGAACATCGATCGGGGCGAGCACAGCCTGGCGGTTCAAGTCATCGACGGGGACACCCTCGTGCAACAAAGCAAGACCGTCACGTTCACCGTGCAGCGGGTGCACCAGCCATGATCCGCTGGCTGCTCGCGCTTAGCCTGGCGCTGGCGGCGCTGCCTGGGGTGGCGCAGGTCTACACCTACATCGATGCCCAGGGTAATCGCGTCTTCACCGATCAGCCGCGCCCCGGCAATGCGAAGAAAGTCCAACTGCCACCCGGCAACCGGATGCCGACGCCGCCCCCGGGCACAACCTCGGCGCCCATGCCCGAAGCCCGGCCCGAGCCCCTGTTTCATTACGAAATGCTCCGGCTGTTGATACCTGAGCCGGACGCGACGATACGCAGCACCGCAGGCGAACTGATCGTCAGCGTCACCAGCGAACCCGGCCTGAAAAAAGGCCACCGCTATCGCCTGTTGCTCGACGGCCAGCCAACAGGCGCGCCGGGGCCGAGCCCGGTGTTTGCCTTGAGCAACATCGATCGAGGCACCCATCAACTGGCGGTAGAAATCCTCGATGAGCAGGACCGCATCGTCGAACGCACCGCCAACCAGCCCTTCCATATGCAACGCATGTCCCTGGCGCAAAAGCGCCGCATCAAACCCTGCGCCGCGACCGATTACGGTCAACGCCCCGAGTGCCCCCTCGCCGAAAAGCCTGAAGAAGAAAAAAGCAGCATCCTGCCGTTCTTCTGATGCCGTTCAGGTTGGCGCACTATATTGGTGCAAACCATTGCACGCTACTCAGTTTCCAAACCCATTTTGGTTCGAAAGTACCCGAAAAAGCTGGCAGAACGCCACGCAACTGGGCGAAAAACACCCTTTTGAGGCTCTAAACGCTTCTTTTCGGAGCCTTGGTTTGGTTTTTGCATTTTCCTCGTAACAGCGCATTAATCGCGCGCGCAATTTGGGACCGGTCCCAAGTTGCTACGCTCCAAAAGAGGTCCTGATGACCATTAGCGACGCACTACACCGCTTGCTGCTCGACAACCTCACCACCGCGACCATCCTGCTCGACGCCGAACTGCGCCTCGAGTACATGAACCCGGCGGCCGAGATGCTCCTGGCCGTCAGTGGCCAGCGCAGCCACGGACAGTTCATCAGCGAGTTGTTCACCGAGTCCGCCGAAGCACTCAACTCCTTGCGCCAGGCGGTGGAACAGGCCCATCCGTTCACCAAGCGCGAAGCGATGCTGACCGCGCTGACCGGCCAGACCCTGACCGTGGACTACGCGGTTACGCCAATCCTGAACAACGGCGCCACCCTGCTGTTGCTGGAAGTCCACCCGCGTGATCGCTTGCTGCGTATCACCAAGGAAGAAGCGCAATTGTCCAAGCAGGAAACCAGCAAGATGCTGGTGCGCGGCCTGGCCCACGAGATCAAGAACCCCCTCGGCGGGATTCGTGGCGCGGCGCAGTTGCTCGCCCGCGAACTGCCGGAAGAAAACCTCAAGGACTACACCAACGTCATCATTGAAGAAGCCGACCGCCTGCGGAACCTGGTGGACCGCATGCTCGGCTCGAACAAGCTGCCATCGCTGGCGATGTGCAACGTCCATGAGGTGCTGGAGCGCGTCAGCAGCCTGGTGGAAGCCGAAAGCCAAGGCTGCATCACGTTGGTGCGCGACTATGACCCGAGCATTCCCGATGTCTTGATCGACCGCGAGCAGATGATCCAGGCCGTGCTGAACATTGTGCGTAACGCGATGCAAGCCATCAGCAGCCAGAACGAGCTGCGCCTGGGGCGCATCAGCCTGCGTACCCGCGCCATGCGCCAGTTCACCATCGGCCATGTGCGCCATCGCCTGGTGACCAAGATCGAAATCATCGACAACGGCCCGGGCATCCCTGCCGAGCTGCAGGAAACCATCTTTTTTCCCATGGTCAGCGGCCGTCCGGACGGTACCGGGCTGGGCCTGGCCATTACCCAGAACATCATCAGTCAGCATCAGGGCTTGATCGAGTGTGAAAGCCACCCCGGCCACACCACCTTCTCGATCTTCCTGCCACTGGAACAAGGAGCCACATCGACATGAGCCGTAGTGAAACCGTGTGGATCGTCGATGACGACCGTTCTATCCGTTGGGTCCTGGAAAAAGCCTTGCAACAGGAAGGCATGACCACCCAGAGCTTCGACAGCGCCGATGGAGTAATGAGTCGCCTGGCGCGTCAGCAACCGGACGTCATCATCTCCGACATCCGCATGCCTGGCGCCAGCGGCCTGGACCTGCTGGCGCGGATTCGCGAACAGCATCCACGGCTGCCGGTGATCATCATGACCGCCCATTCCGACCTGGACAGCGCCGTGGCGTCCTACCAGGGCGGCGCTTTCGAATACCTGCCCAAGCCATTCGACGTCGATGAAGCCGTGTCGCTGGTCAAGCGCGCCAATCAACATGCCCAGGAACAACAGGGCATGGAAGAGGTGCCAGCCCTGGCCCGCACCCCGGAAATCATCGGTGAAGCGCCGGCGATGCAGGAAGTGTTTCGCGCCATCGGGCGCCTGAGCCACTCCAACATCACCGTGCTGATCAACGGCGAGTCGGGCACCGGCAAAGAATTGGTGGCCCACGCCCTGCACCGTCACAGTCCACGGGCGGCATCGCCGTTCATCGCGCTGAACATGGCTGCGATTCCCAAGGACCTGATGGAGTCCGAGCTGTTCGGCCACGAAAAAGGTGCGTTCACCGGCGCGGCCAACCTGCGGCGCGGGCGCTTCGAGCAAGCCGACGGCGGCACGTTGTTCCTCGATGAAATCGGCGACATGCCGGCGGACACCCAGACGCGCTTGCTGCGCGTACTGGCCGATGGCGAGTTCTATCGGGTGGGCGGGCATACGCCGGTCAAGGTGGACGTGCGCATCATCGCCGCGACCCACCAGAACCTGGAAACCCTGGTTCACGCCGGCAAATTCCGTGAGGACTTGTTCCACCGCCTGAACGTGATCCGCATTCATATCCCGCGCCTGGCGGACCGTCGCGAAGACATCCCGACCCTGGCCAGGCACTTCCTCAGCCGCGCGGCCCAGGAACTGGCGGTCGAGCCCAAGCTGCTCAAGAGCGAAACCGAGGAATACCTCAAGAACCTGCCGTGGCCGGGCAACGTGCGTCAGCTGGAGAACACCTGCCGCTGGATCACGGTAATGGCTTCGGGTCGCGAAGTGCACATCAGCGACCTGCCGCCAGAGCTGTTGAGCCTGCCGCAGGATTCGGCTCCGGTGACCAACTGGGAGCAAGCCCTGCGCCAGTGGGCCGACCAGGCCCTGTCCCGTGGCCAGTCGAGCCTGCTGGACAGCGCGGTGCCGAGTTTCGAGCGAATCATGATCGAAACCGCCCTCAAGCACACCGCCGGCCGCCGCCGCGACGCCGCGGTGCTGCTGGGTTGGGGCCGTAATACCTTGACCCGCAAGATCAAGGAATTGGGGATGAAGGTCGACGGTGGGGATGATGATGACGGGGATGAGGGCTGATCGGCCTTTAACCCTTCGCTGATCTTGAAGGCCAATCGCGAGCAAGCTCGCTCCCACAATGGTTCTGCATCAGGCACAAAATTTGTGTTCACCGCAGATCCCCTGTGGGAGCGAGCTTGCTCCGGGCGGCGATCCGACGATGCTTTTTAAAGGACTGTGTGCACCGCATCAATGCACTGCGAACCGCAATTGCGCATGCACAACGAGCCAAAACCAATCGATCCAGTTCGAAAAAAACCGCACAAACAAAAACAAAAGCCCCGGAATACGGGGCTTTCAGCATCGCCAGCAGTGTTTTTGTGACAAGCCATTCAAAACTGGCACGCCCCCTGCAATAACTCAATCACTACCCAGTTTCGGGGACCTTGGTACAGGCAGGCCGGGGATTCCCCTCTTTTATACCGGGCTCATCGAGCCCACTGTTTTGGGGGCCTTGATACAGGCAGGTCAAGGTTTCCCTTCTTTACACCAGGGCTGGACCTTCGCGGTAAGCCCTCCCGTTTTGGGGACCTTGGTACAGGCAGGCCGGGGATTCCCTCTTTTATTGCTCCTGGAGACGGACCTCCAGCCGCCAGCGGTCATCGACCTCGCTGGAGGTCCACGCCCCGCGCAACGGACGCGCCGCCACCAGCGTCAGCAACAACCCCTTGTCACTCAACCGCACCCGCCAGTTCACGTCCTTGCCGTTGAGCTTTAACTGGCCGTTCTGCGATCGCCCTTGCGCTTCGAACAACAGCGCCACCGAGCCGTCGATGACTTCCCCGTGCAGCTTGGGTTCGGTGTTGAACCAGGTCACCACCCCACCGTCAATCACCTCGACCTGCTGCAGCACGCTCGGTTCGGGCGTGGTCAGGCGTCCGATCATCAATCCGACCATCATGCCGAAGATCGCCAACGAGCCCATCACCCGAGGCATTAGCTTCGAACGTCGGTCGGTTTGCAGCGTAGAATGCCGCTCATCTTCATCTGCGGAGCCGTGCATGTTTCACGTCATCCTTTTTCAACCGGAAATTCCGCCGAATACCGGCAATGTCATCAGGTTGTGCGCCAACAGCGGCTGCCACCTGCATTTGATCGAACCGCTGGGCTTCGACATGGACGACAAGCGCCTGCGCCGTGCCGGTCTCGACTATCACGAGTATGCCACCTTGCAGCGTCACGCCGACCTTGCCAGCTGTCTGGAAAGCCTCGGGCATCCGCGCCTGTTCGCCTTTACCACCAAGGGTTCGCGGCCGTTCCATGACGCCAGCTTCGTCGCCGGTGATGCGTTCCTGTTCGGCCCGGAAAGCCGTGGCCTGCCGGCCGAGGTGCTGGACGCCCTGCCCGCCGATCAGCGCCTGCGCCTGCCGATGCGCGAAGGCTGCCGCAGCCTGAACCTGTCCAATACCGTGGCGGTGGCGGTTTATGAGGCGTGGCGGCAGAACGGCTTCGCCTGAGCCCTGCCTGTCAGCCAGAAACACCTGTGGGAGCGAGCCTGTGGGAGCCGAGCTTGCTCGCGATGAGGTCGACACGGTTCAACTGCAAAACCGCGTCATCGTTCATCGCGAGCAAGCTCGGCTCCCACAGGGCTCGCTCCCACAAGTTTTGTGCCTTGCGAACAGAAGCGACGCCGCTTACTGAACGGTCGCGCCGCCTTCTTGCTGCATGCGCTGCAGTTCTTGCGCATACAGGGCATCGAAGTTCACCGGGGCCAGCATCAGGGCCGGGAACGAACCGCGGGTCACCAGGCTGTCCAGGGTTTCGCGGGCGTAAGGGAACAGGATGTTCGGGCAGAACGCACCGAGGGTGTGGCTCATCGAAGCGGCATCCAGGTTCCTGATCAGGAAGATCCCGGCCTGTTGCACTTCGGCGATGAACGCCACTTCGTCACCGTTTTTCACGGTAACCGACAGGGTCAACACCACTTCATGGAAGTCATCTTCCAGGGCTTTCTGGCGAGTGTTCAGGTCCAGGCCTACGCTCGGCTCCCACTGCTGGCGAAAGATCGCCGGGCTTTTCGGGGCTTCGAAGGACAGGTCACGTACATAAATGCGCTGCAAGGAGAATTGCGGTGCGGCTTCGTCTTCGCTGGCAGCTGTGTTCTGTTGGTCAGTCATCGCAGATCCTTCTTACTTTCAGGTTCTTGTCAGTGGGAAATTCAGGCCTTGAGCAGTGCGTCGAGCTTACCGGCGCGCTCCAGGGCGAACAGATCATCGCAACCGCCCACGTGGGTGCTGCCGATCCAGATCTGCGGCACGGACGTGCGCCCGGCCTTCTGGGCCATTTGGGCGCGCAGTTGCGGCTTGCCGTCGACCTTGATCTCTTCGAAGGCCACGCCTTTGTTCTGGAGCAGGAACTTGGCTCGGGAACAATAGGGGCAGTAATCGCTGGAATAGACAACGACGTGGGACATTTCACTTCACCAGGGGCAGATTGTCGGCTTTCCAGCTCGCAACACCGCCGGACAGCTTGGCGGCGGTGAAACCGGATTTCATCAGCTCGCGGGCGTGGGTGCCGGCGTGCTGGCCTTGGGCATCTACCAGGATCAGTGTCTTGGCCTTGTGTTTTTCCAGCTCGCCGATGCGGGCGATCAGTTTGTCCTGGGGAATATTCACCGCCCCGACAATGTGGCCGGCGGCGTAATCCTTGCTCGGGCGGATGTCCACCACCACGCCGGCATCCTTGTTGACCAGCGCCGTCAGCTCGGCGGTACTGAGGCTGCGACCGCCACCCTGCATCGTATGGGCTACCAGCAACGCCAGCAGTACGACGAAGATACCGACGAGAATGTAGTGGTTAGTGGCAAATTCAATCAGGTGAGCAACCATCGAAGGAGGTTCCAGGGCGTTAAAATGTCGGCCAGTATACACAGCACACAAGGCCGGCCAAACCCCGCCCGGCGGTGACGCCGTCGGAACTTACCTTTAAACTGCCCGTCCCTTTTCCATCGTCTTCTTTTAACCCGCCACGAGTGGATTCCATGACTACCACGCCTAAACCTTTGGTCCTGATGATTCTCGACGGCTTCGGTCACAGTGAAAGCCACGAATCCAACGCCGTGTATTCGGCCAACAAGCCTGTGCTGGACCGTTTGTGGGCCACCGTGCCCAACGGCCTGATCTCCGGCAGCGGCATGGACGTCGGCCTGCCGGACGGGCAGATGGGCAACTCCGAAGTCGGCCACATGAACCTCGGCGCAGGCCGCGTGGTGTATCAGGACTTCACCCGCGTGACCAAATCGATCCGCGACGGTGAGTTCTTCGAAAACCCGACCATCTGCGCCGCCGTGGATAAAGCCGTGGCCGCCGGCAAGGCCGTGCACTTCATGGGCCTGCTGTCCGACGGTGGCGTGCACAGCCACCAGGACCACCTGATCGCCATGGCCGAACTGGCCTTCAAGCGCGGCGCCGAGCAGATCTACCTGCACGCGTTCCTCGATGGCCGCGACACGCCACCGAAAAGTGCCACGTCGTCGATCGAACTCCTGGACGCAGCATTCCAGGCACTCGGCAAGGGGCGCATCGCCAGCCTCATCGGCCGCTATTACGCCATGGACCGTGACAACCGCTGGGACCGCGTGTCCCAGGCCTACAACCTGATCGTCGACGGCAGCGCCGAATTCAATGCCGCCACCGCCCAGGAAGGCCTGCAAGCCGCCTACGAGCGTGGTGAAAGCGACGAATTCGTCAAGGCCACCACCATCGGCGAACCGGTCAAGGTCGAGGACGGCGATGCCGTGGTGTTCATGAACTTCCGCGCCGACCGCGCTCGCGAACTGACCCGCGTGTTTGTCGAAGACGACTTCAAGGAATTCGAACGCGCTCGCCAGCCGAAACTGGCCGGCTTCGTGATGCTGACCCAATACGCCGCCAGCATCCCCGCGCCATCGGCCTTCGCCGCCGGCAGCCTGGAAAACGTGCTGGGCGACTACCTGGCGAAGAATGGCAAGACCCAACTGCGCATCGCCGAGACCGAAAAGTACGCCCACGTGACGTTCTTTTTCTCCGGCGGCCGTGAAGAACCCTTCCCGGGCGAAGAACGCATCCTGATCCCCTCGCCCAAAGTCGCCACCTACGACCTGCAACCGGAGATGAGCGCGCCGGAAGTGACCGACCGCATCGTCGAGGCCATTGAAAACCAGCGTTACGACGTGATCGTGGTCAACTACGCCAACGGTGACATGGTGGGCCACAGCGGCGTGTTCGAGGCGGCGGTCAAGGCCGTGGAATGCCTGGACACCTGCGTTGGCCGCATCGTCGAGGCCCTGGAAAAGGTCGGCGGCGAAGCACTGATCACGGCCGACCACGGCAACGTCGAGCAGATGTCCGACGAATCCACCGGCCAGGCCCACACCGCCCACACTACCGAGCCGGTGCCGTTCATCTATGTCGGCAAGCGCAACTTCAAGGTCCGTGACGGTGGCGTGCTGGCTGACGTGGCACCGACCATGCTGATGTTGCTGGGCATGGAGAAGCCGGCGGAGATGACCGGGACGTCGATCCTGGTCTGATTGATCCATCAATCACCGCAAACCCTGTGGGAGCAAAGCTTGCTCGCGATAGCAATCTGACAATCTACATTTTCGTTGGATGTGCTGACGTCATCGCGAGCAGGCTTTGCTCCCACAGGGGTTTGGCGGGAAATAAGTGCCCTGCACCGCTCCAGTTATCACACAGCCCCAAATGGGCGTTTTTTTTGCAGCGTGGGGCGGGCATACTAGGCCGTCCCTTTCCCTGGTGTCGCCCGCCTCTATGCTTCGCGTCCTGATAGCCCTCGCTCTGACCTGCTTGCTCCAACCGGCCTTTGCCGACGAGCGCGCGCAAACCCAACAACAGTTGGAAGCCACGCGCCAGGACATTGCCGAGCTGAAAAAACTGCTGGGCAAGTTGCAGGAAGAGAAATCCAGCGTGCAGAAAGACCTGCGCGGCACCGAGACCGAGATGGGCAATCTGGAGAAACAGGTCGACGCCCTGCAAAAAGAGCTGAAGAAAAGCGAATCCGAGCTGCAACGACTCGATGGAGAGAAAAAAAAACTCCAGAGCGCGCGCACTGAACAGCAAAAGCTGATCGCCATCCAGGCCCGGGCCGCCTACCAGAACGGTCGCCAGGAATACCTCAAGCTGCTGCTCAACCAGCAGAATCCCGAGAAATTCGCCCGCACCCTGACTTATTACGATTACCTGAGCCAGGCCCGCCTGGAACAGCTCAAGAACTTCAACGAAACCCTGCGCCAACTGGCCAATGTCGAAAAAGACATCGAACTGCAGCAAGCCCAGTTGCTGGTGCAGAAAAGCAGCCTCGACACCCAGCGCGAAGAACTCGAGAAGGTACGCAAGGAACGCCAGGTGGCCCTGGCCAAGCTCAATGACGACGTGAAGGCTCGCGACAGCAAGCTCAAGGCCCGCGAGCAGGACCAGGCCGAACTGGCCAATGTATTGAAAACCATCGAAGAAACCCTGGCCCGCCAGGCCCGAGAGGCAGAAGAAGCGCGCCAGAAAGCGCTGATCGCCCAGCAGGAAGCCGAAAAAAAGCGTTTGCGTGAAGCCCAGGCCGACGCAGATGCCGGCGACGCGCCGCGCAAGCCGGTGAAATCAAGCCCCGGCGCGCTGGTTTCCAGTGATGGCGAAACCTTCGGCGGCGCTTTTGCGTCGGCGCGGGGCAAACTTCCATGGCCGGTCAATGGTCGACTGCTTGCGCGCTTCGGTGAAACCCGCGGCGACGACACCCGCACCAAGTGGGACGGCGTGATGATCAGCGCCTCCGCCGGCAGCCAGGTGCATGCCGTGCATGGCGGGCGCGTGGTCTTCGCCGACTGGCTGCGCGGCGCCGGCCTGCTGGTGATCCTGGATCACGGCAACGGTTATTTGAGCCTGTACGGCCACAACCAGACGCTGCTCAAGTCCGCGGGGGATGTGGTCAAGGCCGGTGAGTCCATCTCCACGGTCGGCAACAGTGGCGGGCAGGATACGCCAGCACTGTATTTCGCTATTCGTCAGCAGGGTCGCCCCAGTGACCCGGCCCAATGGTGTCGTGCGCAAGGATAAGCGCGCCCATCCTATTAAGGAGTTCGTTCGACATGCTGCATTTGTCCCGCCTTACCTCGCTGGCCCTGACGATCGCCCTGGTGATCGGTGCGCCCCTGGCTTTCGCCGCCGAACCGGCCCCGTCGGCACCCGCCGCCACAGCCGCGACCACCAAGGCCCCGCTGCCGCTGGACGAACTGCGCACCTTTGCCGAGGTCATGGACCGGATCAAGGCCGCCTATGTCGAACCGGTGGACGACAAAGTACTGCTGGAGAACGCCATCAAAGGCATGCTCAGCAACCTTGATCCGCATTCGGCCTACCTGGGGCCGGAGGATTTTGCCGAGCTGCAGGAAAGCACCAGCGGCGAATTCGGCGGCCTGGGCATCGAGGTCGGCAGCGAAGACGGTTTCGTCAAAGTGGTTTCGCCGATCGACGACACGCCTGCTTCCAAGGCCGGCATCCAGGCCGGTGACTTCATCGTCAAGATCAACGGCCAGCCGACGCGCGGCCAGAGCATGACCGAAGCCGTGGACAAGATGCGCGGCAAGATCGGCCAGAAGATCACCCTGACCCTGGTGCGCGACGGTGGCACGCCGTTCGACGTGACCCTCACGCGGGCAGTCATCCAGGTCAAGAGTGTGAAGAGCCAGCTGCTGGAGTCGGGCTACGGTTACATCCGCATCACCCAATTCCAGGTCAAGACCGGCGAAGAAGTCGCCAAGGCCCTGGCCAAGATGCGCAAGGACAACGGCAAGAAGCTCAACGGCCTGGTCCTGGACCTGCGCAACAACCCCGGCGGCGTGCTGCAATCGGCGGTGGAAGTGGTGGATCACTTCATCACCAAGGGCCTGATCGTCTACACCAAGGGCCGCATCGCCAATTCCGAGCTGCGCTTCTCGGCCACCGGCAACGACCTGAGCGAAGCCGTGCCATTGGTGGTGCTGATCAACGGTGGCAGCGCCTCGGCATCGGAAATCGTCGCCGGCGCCCTGCAGGACCAGAAGCGTGGCGTGGTCATGGGCACCACCAGTTTCGGCAAAGGCTCGGTGCAAACCGTATTGCCACTGAACAACGACCGCGCCCTGAAGATCACCACCGCGCTGTACTTCACGCCCAACGGTCGCTCCATCCAGGCCCAGGGCATCGTCCCGGACATCGAGGTGCGCAAGGCCAAGATCACCAACGAACAGGACGGCGAATACTTCAAGGAAGCCGACCTGCAAGGTCACCTGGGCAATGGCAACGGTGGCGCCGACAAACCGACCGGTTCCGGTGGCAAGGCCAAGCCAATGCCACAGGATGACGACTACCAGTTGGCCCAGGCCCTGAGCCTGCTCAAAGGGTTGAACATCACTTCCGGCCGCTGAGATGGGCCGGCGCTTCATCCTCGGCCTGTTGTGCTGCCTGGCGGGCACTGCCTTTGCTGCGCCCGCCGCTTCACCCGCTCCACCGCACAAGGCCTACCTGAGCCTGATCATCGACGACCTGGGGCAAAACCTGCCCCGGGATCGCCGGGTACTGGCCCTCCCCGGCCCGGTCACCACCGCGATCATGCCTGACACGCCCCACGCCGCCGAATTCGCCCGCGAAGCCCATCGTGCCGGCAAACTGGTCATGCTGCACATGCCCATGGACCCGGCCACCGGGCCGTTCGCCTGGCATCCGGAGCTGCCCATCGAAGAACTGGGCAAGCGCCTCGACGCCGCGTTCGCTGCCGTGCCTTATACCAGCGGGATCAACAACCACATGGGCAGCCGCATGACCGCCCAACCCCAGGCCATGGCCTGGCTGATGGCGAACTTGCAGCAGCGACACAAATTTTTCGTCGACAGCCGCACCAGCGCCCAGACCGTCGCCGCCGCCGAGGCGCAGAAGATCGGCCTCGCCAGCGTGTCGCGGGACGTGTTCCTGGACGACGAGCGCACCGAAGCGGCCATCGCCCGCCAGCTCCAGACCGCTATCGACCTGGCCCGCCAGCAAGGCTCGGCCGTAATGATCGGCCACCCCTACCCACAGACCCTGGCCGTGCTCGAACGCGAGCTACCCAAGCTCAAGGCACAGGGCGTCGAATGGATCGACATCAAGTCGATGATCAGCCTGCGCAGCAATCGGGCGATGGTCGGGCATGGGAAGGATGGGGTTTATCGGTAGCGGCGACCCGGCTGGCGCAACCTTCAGAGATACCGCGCCATGATCGCGTCCACTTCACCTTCCTTGCGCAATTCATCCAGGGCCTTTTGAAGCCGGGCAACCACGTCGTCAGGCACGTCCTTGTTCAAGGCCAGGTACAACTCGGCACTGTTGAAGCGCAGCACGGTCTTGAGATCGGTCACCCCCTCCTGACGCGCCAGGTAACGCCCGGCAGGATCGCCGG
Source organism: Pseudomonas sp. H1_F01 (assembly GCF_054681425.1). NCBI lineage: Bacteria > Pseudomonadati > Pseudomonadota > Gammaproteobacteria > Pseudomonadales > Pseudomonadaceae > Pseudomonas > Pseudomonas sp. H1_F01. The sequence continues at coordinate 6,407,940 of NZ_CP162823.1, forward strand.
TGGCCCACAGATCGATCTGGCCGTTGACCAGTTTTTTGGCGTTGTCCTGATCGCGCAACACGACAATCGGGTTCAGCCCTTGCTTGGCCAATGTCTCGGCAATCGCGTCGCCCTTGTAGGCCCCGACCTTGTATTGGCGCGCCTGCTCCAGCGAACCTAGGGCGATCTTGCTGTCGGCCTTGGCGAGCATGATCCAATCATCCGGACCGATGGGGCCAACCCATTTGAAAAGCTTTTCACGCTCCGGCAACCGCGCCATGACAAAAACACCGTAGCCAGGGTTTTCCAAGGCGAGTTTGTAGATCCGCTCCCAGGGGAAACGCAGTGTCAGGCTGTAGGAAATATCGGCACGCTTGAAGACTTCGCGGACGATGTCCACGGCAATGCCATGGATGTTCTCGTCCTGAGCGAAGTTCTTGCCGTTCTTGGCCATGTTGTACGGTGGGAAATTTTCCGTCAGCAACACCAGCGATGTATCAGCGGCGCGGACGGTGCCTGCGAGCAGCAGCGTGACACCGGCAAAGGCAAGAACGAGGCGTTTGAGCATGTCTGGCTACCGCAATCCATGGTGTGCCCAAGAGTGCCTTGGGCCCGCCATGGTGTCCAGCGATCAGCGAATGCAGATACCGCGATGCGCCATGTAGGCCTTGGCTTCCGGCACGGTGTATTCGCCAAAGTGGAAAATGCTCGCCGCCAGCACCGCGCTGGCATGGCCTTCCAGGATGCCGTCGGCCAGGTGTTGCAGGTTGCCGACGCCGCCGGAAGCGATCACCGGGATACCCAGGGCATCGCTGATGGCGCGGGTGACACCGAGGTCGAAGCCGTTTTTCATGCCGTCCTGGTCCATGCTGGTCAGCAGGATTTCACCGGCACCCAGGCCTTCCATCTTCTTCGCCCACTCCACGGCATCGAGGCCCGTGGGTTTGCGGCCGCCGTGGGTGAAGATTTCCCAGCGCGGGGTTTCGCCCGGGCCGGAGACCTTCTTCGCGTCGATGGCCACGACGATGCACTGCGAACCGAAGTGCTGGGCCGCTTCACCGACGAATTCCGGGTTGAACACCGCCGCAGTGTTGATCGACACCTTGTCGGCACCGGCATTGAGCAGGTTGCGGATGTCCTGCACGGTGCGCACGCCACCGCCCACGGTCAGCGGGATGAATACCTGGCTGGCCATGCGCTCGACGGTATGGAGCGTGGTATCACGGCCATCGACGCTGGCCGTGATGTCGAGGAAGGTGATCTCGTCCGCACCCTGTTCGTCGTAGCGACGGGCGATTTCCACCGGGTCGCCGGCATCACGGATGTTCTCGAACTTGACGCCCTTGACCACCCGGCCGTTGTCCACGTCCAGGCAAGGGATGATGCGTTTGGCCAGCGCCATGGTGAGTCCTCAGCCTTTATAGGTATCGCAGAAGGCCTGGGCCTCGGCGACGTCCAGGGTGCCTTCGTAGATCGCGCGACCGGTGATCGCACCGATGATGCCCGGCGCCTTGGCGTCGAGCAGTGCCTTGATGTCACCCAGGTTATGGATGCCACCGGAAGCGATGACCGGGATCTTCGTCGCGGCGGCCAGGGCGGCGGTGAACGGAACGTTGCAGCCCTGCATCATGCCGTCTTTGGCGATGTCGGTGTAGACGATGGCAGACACACCGTCGGCTTCGAAACGCTTGGCCAGGTCGATCACCTGTACGGTGCTGACTTCAGCCCAACCGTCAGTGGCGACGAAACCGTCTTTTGCGTCCAGGCCAACGATGACCTTGCCCGGGAAAGCGCGGCAGGCTTCGGCAACGAACTCGGGCTCCTTCACGGCTTTGGTGCCGATGATCACGTAGCTCACGCCAGCCTTGACGTAGTGCTCGATGGTTTCCAGCGAACGAATGCCGCCGCCGATCTGGATCGGCAGGTTCGGGTAGCGCTTGGCAATGGCCGTGACCACTTCGCCATTGACCGGTTGTCCTTCGAAGGCGCCGTTCAGGTCGACCAGATGCAGGCGACGGCAGCCGCCCTCCACCCACTTGGCGGCCATGCTCACCGGGTCATCGGAAAACACCGTGGAGTCTTCCATGCGGCCCTGACGCAGACGTACGCAAGCGCCGTCCTTGAGATCGATAGCGGGGATAATCAGCATCTGGCAAACCTTCAAATACGAATATTCAGCTTGGCTCGAAAATCAGTTTTTCTCGAGCGCCCACAAGTCGCTTTCAATGCTTTCGAACCTTTCTTTAAGGTGCGTCTGCACATCGAAAATCGCCCTGTTGTAATAATGCGGAGCAATTTCGCGGGTAAACAGGTCAAGAATTTCCGCCGCTTCGAACGAGCCCAGGTCCAGCTCGAAACGGTCCTCCATGAACCGCTGGATCTTGCGGTTCGCTTCACTCTCCTGCTCGGACGTGAGGGTGAGGATCGGCGGTTTCTTGCGGGCCATTACCAGCGCCCGTCCCACGCTGCGAAGTTCTGCAACAGTTGCAGGCCATGGGTATGGCTCTTCTCGGGGTGGAACTGCACGGCGAAGCGCGAGCCATCGGCCAGGGCCGCGGCGAAATCGACGCCATAGTGACCGCTGCCCACTACCTGCCGCGCATTACCGGCGGCGATGTAGTAGCTGTGCACGAAGTAGAAGCGCGCCAGGTCCGGGATGTTGTGCCACAGCGGGTGATCCACCGTCTGCTTCACTTCGTTCCAGCCCATGTGCGGGACTTTCAGGTGCTCGCCGTCTTCATGCAGGCCCTTGCCGAAAAACTTCACCTGGCCTGGAAACATGGCAATGCAATCGACGCCGTCGTTCTCTTCGCTGTGCTCGAGCAAGGCTTGCATGCCCACGCAGATGCCCAGGAACGGACGGTCCTGGCTGACTTCGTGCACCAGCTTGTCGAAGCCCAGGCGACGAATCTCGGCCATGCAATCACGAATCGCACCGACGCCGGGAAACACCACCCGGTCGGCTTCGCGAATCACGTCGGCATCGCTGGTGATCAGCACCTTGCCGGCACCCACGTGCTCGAGGGCCTTGGCCACCGAGTGCAGGTTGCCCATGCCGTAGTCGATAACCGCGACCGTCTGCATTACAGGACGCCCTTGGTGGAAGGCATCTGGCCGGCCATGCGGTCATCGAGCTCGACGGCCATGCGCAGCGCGCGGCCGAAAGCCTTGAACACGGTTTCGATCTGGTGGTGGGTGTTGTGCCCGCGCAGGTTGTCGATGTGCAGGGTCACGTTGGCGTGGTTGACGAAGCCCTGGAAAAATTCCTGGAACAGGTCAACGTCGAAGCCGCCGACGGTGGCACGGGTGTACGGCACATGCATCTGCAGGCCCGGACGGCCGGAGAAGTCGATGACCACGCGCGACAGCGCTTCATCAAGCGGCACGTAGGCATGGCCGTAGCGACGGATGCCCTTCTTGTCGCCGATGGCTTTGGTAAAGGCCTGGCCCAAGGTGATACCGACATCTTCCACCGTGTGGTGGTCGTCGATATGCAGGTCGCCCTTGCTGACGATGTCCAGGTCGATCAGCCCGTGACGGGCGATCTGGTCCAGCATGTGCTCAAGAAAAGGCACGCCGATATCAAACCGGGCCTTTCCGGTGCCATCCAGGTTGATCGAGGCTTTGATCTGGGTTTCCAGAGTGTCGCGCTCGACAGACGCCTTACGTTCGGCCATCACCAGCTCCGCAAAATCATTGGGCGAAAAAGGCAGCCATTATAGGGGCGCGAGCGGCAAACAGAAACACGGGAGGTGATATCCCTGACGGGTTGTCGGCGATAGACATGTCCATACAAGCTTTCACCACACATAAAACAAATGTGGGAGCGAGCTTGCTCGCGATAGCGGTGGGTCAGCCGACCATGATGTCGACTGACACACCCTCATCGCGAGCAAGCTCGCTCCCACAAGGTTTGCCCTCACCTGATGGTCAGGGCAACGGTCTTAGTGGAACAACACCGCCGTCTTCTGCAGGGTCACCCACACACCCCACGCCAATGGAATGCCCACCACCAGCCAGGCGGCGATCGCCAGGGGCTTGGTGCCCGGCGCAGCTTTCCACTCCAGCGAAGTGGTGCTGTCGGCGCCTTTGTCATGGCCCAGCGCCTGTTCGGCGGCCAGTTCGGCGTCGGTCATGAAGTACTTGTCGGCGACCGGACGGACCAGCAGGTTGCACAGGAAGCCCAGCACCAGCAGGCCGGCGAGGATGTACAAGGTGATGTCATAGGCCGCGGCACGTTCAACGCCGATGCTCAGTTGATATTCACGCAGGTAGTTCACCAGTACCGGACCCAGCACGCCCGCCGCTGCCCAGGCAGTCAGCAGACGACCGTGGATCGCGCCGACCATTTGCGTACCGAACAGGTCCGCCAGGTAGGCCGGCACAGTGGCGAAACCGCCGCCGTACATCGACAGGATGATGCAGAACGCCGCCACGAACAGCGCGACGCTGCCCAGGTGACCCAGGTTCGGGATCAGCGCGTACAGGGCAAAGCCCAGGGCGAAGAACACGAAATAGGTGTTTTTACGACCCAGGTAATCCGAGAAGGATGCCCAGAAGAACCGGCCGCCGATGTTGAACAGGCTCAGCAGACCGGTGAAACCAGCGGCGATGGCCGCGATCTGGCCCAGTTGCACGGCGTCCAACTGACCGAAAGGCAGGTCATTGCCGAGCAACTTGCCGCCGAACACTTCCTGCAACAGTGGCGAAGCCATGCCGAGAATGCCGATACCGGCGGATACGTTCAGGCACAGCACCAGCCATACCAGACGGAACTGCGGGGTTTTCCAGGCAACGTTCACATGAACGTGGCGATGGGTGATCATCGCGTTCGCGGCTTTCTTCGGTGCCGGGGTCCAGCCTTCAGGCTTCCAGCCGGTTGGCGGAACGCGGTACGACAAGGCGCCACCGATCATGAACACGAAGTAGATCGCGGCCATGACCAGGAAGCTCTGCCATACGCCCACGCCGGTTGGCGAAGCGAAATGGCTCATCAGCGCCGCAGCCAGCGGAGCACCGACCATCGCACCGCCGCCGAAGCCCATGATCGCCATGCCGGTGGCCATGCCACGCTTGTCCGGGAACCACTTGATCAGGGTCGACACCGGGGAGATGTAGCCCAGGCCAAGGCCGATACCACCGATCACCCCGGAACCGACCCACATCAGCCAGATCTGGTGGGTATAGATACCCAGCGCGGAAATCAGCAGGCCACCGCACCAGCACAATGCCGATACAACGCCGGCCTTGCGTGGCCCGGCGTGTTCCAGCCAGCCGCCCCAGATGGCTGCCGAGCAACCCAGAAAGATGAAGAACAGGGTGTAGATCCAACCGAGCATCGAGATCGGCCAGTCACATTGGGACGAAAAGACTTGCGAGATGAAGCTCATATCCGGTGCACAGGCCACAGGCTTGGTGACACCCAAGGCTTTGGACAGTGGCAGCCAGAACACCGAGAAGCCGTAGGCCATGCCGATGCAGAGATGAATGGCCAGTGCGGCCGGTGGAACCAGCCACCGGTTGAAACCGGGCTTGGCGATGATGCGCTCCTTGGAGAGGAACGCAGGCTGGTCGGCGACGCCGCCGGCCGTGATGCTCGTGCTCATTTGTGTATCCCCCAGTTATTAGAATGGTTCGCCAGTCACGCATCACCGTCAGCCTTCATTGCACGCAGGCATGACTGTATTTTCTGGTAAGGCTCCATATTAGTGCGACATTACGTCGCAGAAAGACGGGCGAACAGGCAAAGGTTACCATTTGATCGTTACAGAAGAGTCAAAGTGATATCACCTTTTTCGTTTCATCTGTCTTATCGCGCCATTACTGACTTTCTGTAGGCCGTGAACCGTTTATTTTTCAGGAATCCGTATGCCCATCGTCGTCGAGCACCTGAACGAAGCCACCTGCCAAGACCAGCAGGACCTGCAGAAAATCTACCGGGATGCCCCGGCCTGGCTGTTCGAACCGTTTAGCGATGCCAAGCAATTGATCGCGCAATGCCTCGAGGAAGGCTCGCTGATCGCGGCACGCTTCAATGACCGACTGCTTGGTGCAGCACGCCTGCAACGGCACCAGAACGCCTGGCGCTTGTCCCACCTGTGCGTACGAAACGTTACCCGTCGCCGTGGCGTGGCTGAACGGCTGGTGAGCGAAGCCCGGCGAATGGCCGCGCTAAACGGTGCCGAGCTGCACTTGTTGGCCCCAGCCGGGCATCTGCAAGCCCAGGCGCTGGCGGCCAAGCTGGGACTGATGCTGGTCCAGGATTAGAAACCACTGTGGGGCGAGCTTGCTCGCGATGGCGGTCGCACACGCAACACCTTCATTGATTGTCACACCGTTATCGCGAGCAAGCTCGCTCCCACAGTGGATTTGCGGTCCTAACGCACCACCACCAACCCACAGCGTTATACTCCCGGCTAAATTTTGAACTCAACCTACAAGGATTCGCCCATGAAAGCGTTCGGCAAAATCCTGGGTCTGGTACTTCTCGGGCTGTTGCTGATCATTGTGGCCCTGGGCTTTGCCCTGACCCACCTGTTCGATCCCAACGACTACAAAGAAGAGATCCGCCAGATAGCCCGCGACAAGGCCCACATCGAGCTGACCCTCAATGGCGACATCGGCTGGAGCCTGTTTCCGTGGCTGGGCCTTGAGTTGCACGACGCCAGCGTCGCTACCTTGGCCAGTCCGACCCAGCCTTTCGCCGACCTGCAGATGCTCGGCCTTTCGGTCCGGGTAATACCGCTGCTGCGCCGGGAAGTACAAATGAGCGATGTGCGGGTCGAAGGCCTGAACCTGCGGCTCAACCGTGACAAGAGCGGGCACGGCAACTGGGAAGACATCGGCAAGGTGCCGGCCTCTGCGTCGACGGCGAACGCGCCGGCACCCGTGCCGGCTGAACAACCGACCCCACCTGTCAGCACCCCGGCAGAAAAACCTGCCCAGCCGACCCGACTGGATATCGACAGCCTGACCGTGAACAACGCCCGGGTCGAATACACCGACGAGCAGACCGGCAAGCTGTTCACGGCCGAGAGCATTCAACTGAGCACCGGCCCGGTCCATGACTCCACCAACATTCCGGTCACCCTGACCGCATTCCTGTCCAGCAACCAGCCGGCCGTACGCGTACGCACCGAAGTGACGGGTGAACTGCGCTTCGAACGTGCCTTGAAGCGCTACAAGTTCGAAGACCTGAAACTGTCCGGCGAAGCCACTGGCGACCCCTTGCAGGGCAAGACCCTGAACTTCGCCGCCCAAGGCCAACTGTTCCTGGACAAAGCCGCAAACGTCGCCGAATGGACCGGCATCAAACTGTCGCTCAATCAACTGCGCGCCCTGGGTGAACTGAAGGTCAACGACCTCGACAAGACTCCGCAGTTGAATGGCGGCGTGTCCATCGCCCAGTTCGACTTGGCGAAGTTCGTCGACAGCGTTGGCCAGAAACTCCCAGCCATGGCCGAAGGCAGCCTGAGCAAAGTAGAGCTGTCCAGCCGCATTGCCGGTACGCCAACCAGTGTCGAGTTCAACGACATCAACATGAAAGTGGACGACAGCAACTTCAGCGGTCGTATTGCCGTGGAGGACTTTGCCAAGCAGTCCCTGCGTGCGCAGCTCAAGGCCGACACGTTCAACGTCGACCGTTACCTGGCGCCAAAGTCCGCCGAAGCCGACAGTTCCAAGGCGGCCCGTGAGGCCGAAGTCAGCAACACCGAAGCCAGCGCCATGGTCGGTGCCGGCAGTACACCGCTGCCAAGCGCCCCGACCCAGGGCGCCTGGAGTAACGATCGACTGTTTCCAGTGGAACGCCTGAGCAAGCTGGACCTCGATGCCGACCTGACCTTCGGGCAACTGACTCTCGATAAACTGCCGATCCAGAACGCTGCGCTCAAGGCCACCGGCCGGGGCGGCCTGCTGACCCTGGAGAACCTGCGAGGCGACCTGTACAGCGGTAACTTCGAAACCAAGGGCACCCTGGACGTGCGCCAGCCTACGCCGCAACTGAGCCTGCAAACGCGCATCAACCGGGTCCCTGCCGAGAAGATCATCGAAAGCCAAGGCAAGAATCCGCCGGTCAAAGGCCTGGTCACCGTCAACAGCGCGATCACCGCCAGCGGCAATAGCCAGAAAGCCCTGATCGACAGCCTCAACGGCACCGCCGGGTTCGTCATCAACGATGGCGTGCTGCTCAATGCCAACCTCGAACAGCAATTGTGCAAAGGCATCGCCACCCTCAATCGCAAGACCCTCAGCGGCGAACCCCGGGGCAAGGACACGCCGTTCCAGCAACTCAACGGCAATCTCACCTTCAACAATGGCGTTGCCAACAACCCGGACCTGAAAGTCCGCATCCCCGGCATGACCGTCAACGGCAACGGCGACATCGACCTGCGGGTACTGGGCATGGACTATCGCGTCGGCGTCATCGTCGAAGGCGACAAGAGCGACATGCCCGACCCGGCCTGCCAGGTCAATGAACGCTACGTCGACGTCGAATGGCCATTGCGCTGCCGCGGCCCGCTGGAACTGGGCGCCAAGGCCTGCCGCCTGGACAACGACGGGCTGGGCAAGGTCGCGGCGAAACTGGCCGGTGACCGTCTCGGCGACAAGATTGATGAGAAGCTGGGCGACAAGGTCAGCCCCGAACTCAAAGATGCACTCAAGGGGCTGTTCAAGCGATGAGAGCCGAGCAGTTTTCCACCGCCGTACTGGACTGGTTCGACCGCCACGGGCGCCACGATTTGCCCTGGCAACAAGCCATCTCGCCCTATCGGGTGTGGGTCTCGGAAATCATGTTGCAGCAGACCCAGGTCAGTACCGTGCTCAACTACTTCGACCGGTTCATGGCCTCGCTGCCCACCGTTCAAGCCCTGGCCGCCGCGCCGGAGGACGAAGTGCTGCACCTGTGGACCGGGCTGGGCTATTACACCCGTGCGCGCAACTTGCAGAAAACCGCGAAAATCGTCGTCGAGCAGTACGGCGGCGAATTTCCCCGGGACGTGGAAAAACTCACCGAGTTGCCGGGGATCGGCCTGTCCACCGCCGGTGCCATTGCCAGCATCAGCATGGGCCTGCGGGCGCCGATTCTCGATGGCAACGTCAAGCGGGTACTGGCGCGCTTCACCGCCCAGGAAGGCTACCCAGGCGAACCCAAGGTTGCGAAACAGCTGTGGGCCACCGCCGAGCGCTTCACGCCACAGGACCGCGTCAACGCCTACACCCAGGCGATGATGGACCTGGGCGCCACGCTCTGTACCCGTAGCAAGCCCAGTTGCCTGCTCTGCCCGCTGAAGCAAGGCTGCGAGGCCCACATGCTGGGCCTGGAAACCCGCTACCCGATTCCCAAGCCTCGCAAGGAAGTGCCCAAGAAGCGCACCTTGATGCCGATGCTGGCAAACCACGAAGGCGCGATCCTGCTTTACCGTCGCCCTTCCACGGGGCTGTGGGGCGGTCTGTGGAGCCTGCCGGAACTTGACGACCTCGACGACCTGCAGCATCTGGCCCTGCAACACTCGCTGGAGTTGGGCAGCCAACAGGAAATGCCAAGCCTGGTGCACACCTTCAGCCACTTCCAGTTGGCGATCGAACCCTGGCTGGTCCGGGTCCGGGAAACCGGCCATCACGTGGCCGAGGCCGACTGGCTCTGGTATAACCTCGCCACCCCGCCGCGCCTGGGCCTTGCCGCCCCGGTCAAAACCTTGCTCGAACGCGCGGCTGCCGTAATGAACGCAGGAGAGTTGCAATGACCCGCACCATCATGTGCCGCAAGTACAAAGAAGAACTGGAAGGCCTGGAACGTGCACCCTTCCCGGGCGCCAAGGGCCAGGACATCTACGACCACGTCTCGGCCAAGGCCTGGGCCGACTGGCAGAAACACCAGACCCTGCTGATCAATGAAAAACGCCTGAACATGATGAACGCTGAAGATCGCAAATACCTTCAGGGCGAGATGGACAAGTACTTTTCCGGCGAAGATTACGCCAAGGCCGAAGGCTACGTACCGCCGTCCGAATAAGCTGTTCAGTACGGGGGCGGATCGTAAGCGACGGTAATAGTTAAATATTTTTTGAAAACTTGCTTGACGCCCCCCTGAAAAACCCGTTTAATGCGCCCCGTTGCCCAGATAGCTCAGTCGGTAGAGCAGGGGATTGAAAATCCCCGTGTCGGCGGTTCGATTCCGTCTCTGGGCACCAAATACCGAAAACCCCGATCAAGAAATTGATCGGGGTTTTTTATTGTCCGGGATTTTCTTCCTCCGCCTTATCGACTCGGCTACATTCGTCCGCTCCCCTCCAGCAAGCGAGTCGACATGGACATCACCGGCATCCCCTTTGGCACCACCGATTGGTCAACCATCGAACCCACCGAGCACACAGGCATCACCGGAATCGCTTATTGGCGCACCCAACAGTTCGGGAACATTCGCGTGCGGATGGTGGAATATACGCCGGGGTACCTGGCCGACCATTGGTGCACCAAGGGCCACATCCTGTTTTGCCTCAAGGGCGAGCTCAATACTGAACTTGAAGATGGCCGGCAATTTTTGCTCAAACCCGGCATGAGCTACCAGGTAGCCGACCAGGCCGAGCCCCATCGATCCTCCACTTCATCGGGGGCTACGCTCTTCGTAGTGGATTGAGATTCGAAGCACTCCCGCTGAAGCTGTAGGATAGATAGCCTTATCCATCAGGAATCCGACTATGTCATCGGCGAACAAACAGCAGAAGCGCAGCCAGCGCGCCAAGGCGAAAGCCAAGCAGAACCGTACCAAGCGTGCTGCTGCGCCGAACGATTTCCTCGACCCGAACGACGAGCGCATCGATCTGGAAACCGTGGACCTGACGGAGATGTTCCAACTCATGGGCGCTGCCGAAAAGATCAGCCAGCAGGCCATGTGCATCGCCTTCCTGGGGCATCCACTGCTGGAGCTGGTGCTGGAGCAGGAAGGTGAGGAAGAAGCGACCGACTTCATCTTTACCGCATTGATCGAATACCGCCGCTTGACCACCGGTGTGGATGAACAGACCGCGCTGGATTGGGTGGAAAGCAAGCAATTCCAGGCCGATTATGTGGCTGCATCCCAGGCACTGGCGCAAGGCAAGGTCTGACTGTCACCCGCCAAGCGCTTTGTGGCGAAGGGGTTCGCGGTGGCTGACAGGCTGCGGGAATAGTTCCTACAAGCCAAGGTCAACCAACATGGGACGGCGTCATACCCATCCCGCGTCAATCAGCTATTTTTCCTCTCAAATTTGCGCTACATGCGCCTCTTTTATCAGGCGCTTCCAATCTGTGACGCACTGCGTCACGAATTGAGCTGGACTCACTATCGAACGCTGCCACGCGTCGAAAATGCGAATGCACGCCGTTGGTACATGAACGAAGCCGTCACTCAAAACTGGTCCACCCGCGCCTTGGAACGACAGATCGGCACGTTCTATTACGAACGTCTCCTGGCAAGCCACGACCGGCCTGCGGTAGAGCAGGAAGCGGCCGCCAATCTTGAGAAGCTGGATTTCGGTCCCAGGGACATCGTCAGGGATCCCGTGGTCCTTGAGTTCCTAGAATTGCCCAATACCGGCATGCCGCTGGAAACCGACCTCGAACAAGCCCTGATCGACCAGCTACAAGGCTTCCTTCTGGAACTGGGAAAAGGCTTCGCCTTTGTCGCCCGCCAACAGCGCATCAGCACCGAAAGCAAAGACTTCTACATCGACCTGGTCTTCTACAACTACCTGCTCAAGTGCTTTGTACGAGCTGGATCGCGAACAGGCGCGACTTGAAGAGGGGCGGCAATCGGGTACCGCGACTTGAAGAAGTGAAGGCCAACCTGATGAGCGCACACTCAAAAAACCCATGTAAGATTGGCGCGCTTTTTTTCCAGCAATGCTTCAGTCAACGAGCTTCATCCTGCATGTCACCGGCCGCGCCCCACCCTTCTCTGATCCAGGCATTGCGGACCGAAACCGCTGAACTGCACGTCGCACTGGAAAAACGCCTGCCGTTTTTCTCGCCACAGTTGGACCTGGATCTGTACCGACGCCTGATGGCGGCCTACTACGGTTTTTATCAACCGCTGGAACAACGGCTACATGTGCTGGCACTGATTCCGGCCGGGTTGGACCAGTCCCTGCGCATCAAACTTCCGGTATTGCGGGCCGACCTCACGGCACTGGGCCTGGATGAAACCGCTATCGAGGCATTGCCCACCTGCCAGGCGCTGCCGCGTATCGACTCCCGGGCCGCCGCCCTCGGCGTTTCCTATGTGTTGGAAGGTGCGACTCTCGGCGGGCAGATCCTGCGGCGCAGGGTGGCCGAGCAGCTCGGTCTCGATGCTTGCAGCGGTGCTGCCTTTCTCAATGTGTATGGCGAACTCACCGGCCGACGCTGGAAGGATTTCCTTCAGTACCTGGACGACAGGAACCTTGGCGAGACCCAGACGCTCGAAGTCACAAGCGCCGCCAAGGCGACGTTCACTCATTTCGAACACTGGCTGGACAGCCAAAAGGTACTGTTATGACCCCGGAAAACCAGGAAGCCTTCGAAGAGCTGCTGGCCAATTGCGCAGATGAACCGATTCGCTTCCCCGGGGCCATCCAGCCTCATGGTGTGCTGTTGATGCTGTCCGAACCCGATTTCGTGATCCGTCAGGTCAGCGCCAACGCCTTGCAATTGATGGGTCAGGATCCCCACAGGCTGTTGGGCCAGACGCTGGACGCACTGTTGGGGCTGGAACAGGCCGAGGCGATCCTGGTCGCCTGTCGCGCCGCCCCGGAAAGCGACAACGTGCCCGTGGCCATTGTCGTGAACCAGCAGCGCTTTGACGCCTTGGTGCATCGCCATCAGGGCGCCCTGATCGTCGAGCTGGAGCAACACCTGAGCGACTATCGCCCTGAAGGCGTCAGCGGCGAGGCCAACCTGGGCCGCATGCTGCAACGCCTGCAAAGTGCGAAAACCCTCCAGGCCCTGTACGAAATCAGCGTGCGGGAAATCCAGGCCATGACCGGTTACGACCGGGTACTGATCTACCGCTTCGAGGAAGAAGGCCACGGCCAGGTGATCGCCGAGGCCAGCGCGCCGTCGATGGAGCTCTACAAGGGCCTGTTTTTCCCGGCCTCGGATATTCCCGAACAGGCCCGCGAGCTGTATCGCACCAACTGGCTGCGGATCATCCCCAACGCCGACTACGCGCCGGTGCCACTGGTCCCGGAACTGCGGCCCGACGCCCAGGCGCCCCTGGACCTGAGTTTTGCCACGCTGCGCAGCGTCTCGCCGATCCACCGCCAATACATGAAAAACATGGGCGTGCTGTCCTCCATGAGCATCTCGCTGATGGAAGGCGAACGCCTGTGGGGGTTGATCAGTTGCGGCAATCGCCAGCCGCTGCTGGTCCCCCATGAGATGCGCATGGCCTGCCAGACCATCGGCCAGGTGCTGTCGTTGCAGATCAGCGCCATGCAGGCCCTGGAACTGAACCGGCAACGGGACGCCAAGCTGGAAGACCTCCAGGTCCTCGCCACCGTCATGGCCGAGTCCAGCGAAAACGTCTTCGATGGCCTGTCCCATGAGCCACAACGGCTCATGGACCTGACCGGCGCCAGCGGCGTGGCGATTTTCGAAGACAACAAGCTGCACCGCCACGGCCAGTGCCCGGAACCGGAACAGATCCGCGAGCTGCACAAATGGATCCTGGAAACCGGCAAACCGGTGTTATCCCACCACAACCTGAGCAGCGACTTCGCGCCTGCCCAGGCTTATCAGGACGTGGCGAGCGGCGTGCTGGCGATCCACCTGCCCAAGCCAGTGGAAAACGGCGTGCTGTGGTTCCGTCCCGAGGTGAAACAAACCCTCCAATGGAGCGGCGACCCGCAAAAACCCCTGGACCTGGAAAACAGCGAGACCGGCCTGCGCCTGCGGCCCCGGACGTCTTTCGAGATCTGGAAAGTCGAAATGGCCGGCATCAGCACCAAATGGACCCATGGCGATCTGTTCGCCGCCAACGACCTGCGGCGCTCGGCCCTGGAAAACGATCTGGCCCGACAGGTGCGCAAGGAGCGCCAGGCCGTGCAGGCCCGCGATGAACTGGTGGCCGTGGTGTCCCATGACCTGCGCAGCCCGATGACGGTCATTTCCATGCTCTGCGGCATGATGCGAAAGGCCTTCAGCTCCGACGGTTCCCACAGTTCCAAGCGAATCTCTTCAGCCATCGACACCATGCAACAGGCCACCAGCCGCATGAACGCGCTGCTGGAAGACCTGCTCGACACCTCGCGCATCGATGCCGGACGCTACACCATCAATCCCCAGCCGATGGACGTCAGCCAGATATTCGAAGACGCCTGCTCGCTGCTGACGCCGCTGGCCACTGCCAAGGCCATCGACATTTCCTTCCATGCCGAACCCAACCTGAGGATCAATGCCGACCCCGAGCGGCTGTTCCAAGTGCTGTCGAACCTGATTGGCAACGCCATCAAGTTCACACCGCAACAAGGCACCGTGGGCATCAGTGCGATGTCAGTCGGCGATGAGATCGTGTTCAGCGTTCGGGACACTGGTGAAGGGATCGCGCCAGAGCAGTTGCCTCATGTTTTCGAGCGCTACTGGACGACCAAGGAAGGCAACCCGAACGGCACCGGGCTGGGGTTGTACATTTCCAAGGGGATTGTCCAGGCCCATGGCGGTAAACTGCACGCCGAAAGCCAGCCAGGCCAGGGCAGCGAATTCCGCTTTACCGTGCCGAAAATCGACTGAGCCGGGCACCGTCCCCTAACGAATTGGAAACCGAAGCCCAATGGCCTCACTGAACAAGCAGCAAAAACGCGCCAAGCGCGCCAAAGACAAAGCCAAGCAGATCCGCATGACCGGGCGCAAATCGATCCCAATGTATGGCGACCCGGCCCACGCCACCGCCCAACCACCGGTCTACGTGCTGGAACTGTTCGCCAAGCTGCGCGAAGCCGAGGCCATCAGCCGCAGTGAAATGCTCGACACGCTGCTCGCGTCCCTGAGCGAGATGATCATCGAACGCCCAGGCCTGCTCGACCTGAAAAACGCCGAAAACGAAAGCATGGCAGCGACCAACCTGGCCGCCGACATGCTGGTGGACTACCGCATGTGGGTCGATGAAATGGACCGCGAGACCGCCCAGCGCTGGCTCAGCACACCGGAGTTCATCAAGGACTTCAGCGAGGCGCTGGATCGGTATCGCCAGTCGATGGAAGAACCCGCCAGCGAATAAGCCGGCCGGTTATTCGTCACCGTTCCAATGGAACACCAGGTTGCGCGCGGCCCCGCTGCCTATCTCAGCAGTGTCGCGCCGCGCCTCACCTTTGCGCGTCGCCACCACGCTGTACTTGCCCGGCGGCAGTTGCACATAAACCAGCGGTCCGGCCTCAGTCAGCGTCAGCAGCGTTTGCCCCGACGCGTTCTGGATGACGACCTCCACATCCGGGATGTATTTGTTTTCCGGGCCGACCGCGAATGTCATGTGCAGGTTGTAGCCCTGGGCCTGCCCAATGGCCCGGGCTTCGTCCTCACCGATACCGCCCGACAGATAAGTGATGCCGTTCTGCTGCATGGGTTGGACCTGCACGCCTGCGTTGTCTATGGGCGCGAGGTTGGTGGCGTTGAGGGCGATGGGGAACAGCAGGATGCTGATGGCGATGAAAGGTAATATAAGATAATGAATGAGCTTCATGGCGAGGACTCCAGGTTCTGGAAACAACTCACATGAGTTCTTTTTGGAGCACCGTAGCGGGTTAAGGTTTAGATCGATTGGGACTATTGACTAGGACGAACCCATCGCACAACCGGCATATACCATTTACATGCCCCTTCATTGCCCTATGCCTTTAACTGATTCCAATGGATCGAGTTCATGCTCGATGCCAATATCTAACTTCCACTACAAATAACGGGACCACACCCATGGCCTCCGCGAACAAGCAACAAAAAACGCGCCAAGCGTGCAAAAGCAAAAGCCAAGCAAATACGCGTCAGCCGTACCAAGCCTGCTGTCACGTTTGATCTTCCCGAATACGACGATCCGTATTTCCTGGATGCCCTGCAAGACGAATTCGAAGAACGCCCCGGAGATTTCCTGTCACTGTTTTATGAGATGCAAGACGCCGAAGAAAAGACGGGGCGCATCGACATGATGGTCAGGATGCTCGGATTACTCATTGCGATGACGGATGAACAGCCCGAGCTTCTGGACAGTCAAAATGCCGAAAACGAGGCCATGGCAGTCCAAAACCTGGTCGAAAATACCCTGATCGCTTACCGAAGTTGGGCTGACGATATCGATCAGGAAGCAGCGAAGCATTGGCTTCATAGCCCTGAAGTGCAGGCGGATTTCAAAATTGCATGGGTCAGCTTCAGAGAGGTTCTCAAAATACTGTGGGACGCGCCCGAATAACCCAACAGACTTTTGATCGCGGCAACGCTCATCCGTTTAACCCTTCCAACCCCCGCCCAAAGCTGGCACCATCGCGCCTTTTTTTACGCGACTCCCCGGACTTTTCACCGGTAAACCAGGTTCAAACGGCCGTTAGGTTGTTGATGGCGCGACAGTCTGCTGCGCCGATGCGACAACCTGCCGCACATCACCGGTTTACCGCCCGTAGCGCTGTTGGCGGCCATTCGGACGCATGCTAGCTTGGCCGCCTCGCCAAGGAAGGCAGCCAACAGCAAGGGAGCACATACCATGAGGACCGCACATGGCCCAGGCCACGCCCGCGCTTGAAATCCGCAACCTGCACAAACGCTACGGACAGCTGGAGGTGCTCAAAGGCGTCTCGCTGACCGCCCGCGACGGCGATGTGATCTCGATCCTCGGATCCTCCGGGTCCGGCAAATCCACATTCCTGCGCTGCATCAACCTGCTGGAAAACCCCAACCAGGGCCAGATCCTGGTGGCCGGCGAAGAGCTCAAGCTCAAGGCCGCAAAGAACGGTGAACTGGTGGCCGCCGACGGCAAACAGATCAACCGCATGCGCAGCGAGATCGGTTTTGTCTTCCAGAACTTCAACCTTTGGCCGCACATGAGCGTGCTCGATAACATCATCGAAGCGCCGCGCCGGGTGCTTGGCCAGAGCAAGGCCGAAGCCGTCGAAGTGGCCGAAGCCCTGCTGGCCAAGGTCGGTATCGCCGACAAGCGCCACGCCTACCCGGCCGAACTGTCCGGCGGCCAGCAACAACGCGCCGCCATCGCCCGCACACTGGCGATGCAGCCCAAGGTGATTCTGTTCGACGAACCCACCTCCGCCCTTGACCCGGAAATGGTCCAGGAAGTACTTAGTGTGATCCGCGCCCTGGCCGAAGAAGGACGCACCATGCTGCTGGTCACCCATGAAATGGGGTTCGCCCGTCAGGTTTCCAGCGAAGTCGTGTTCCTTCATCAAGGCCTGGTCGAGGAGCAAGGATCGCCACAGCAGGTCTTCGAGAACCCGCTTTCGGCGCGCTGCAAACAATTCATGTCCAGCAACCGCTAACGGAGCAGTACACATGCAGACCTACAAGAAATTCCTCCTGGCCGCAGCGGCCAGCCTGGTCTTTTCGGCCAGCGCCATGGCGGCCGACAAACTGAAGATGGGCATCGAAGCGGCCTATCCTCCGTTCAACAACAAGGACGCCAGCGGCCAGGTCGTGGGGTTCGATAAAGACATCGGCGATGCCCTTTGCGCCAAGATGAAAGTCGAATGCGAAGTGGTCACCTCCGACTGGGACGGCATCATTCCCGCCCTGTTGGCCCAGAAGTTCGACTTCCTGATTTCTTCGCTGTCGGTCAACGACGAGCGCAAGCAAGCCGTGGACTTCACCGACCCGTACTACTCCAACAAATTGCAATTCATCGCACCGAAAAACGTCGATTTCAAAGTCGATAAAGAATCTCTCAAAGGCAAGGTCATCGGGGCACAGCGCTCTACCCTCGCCGGTACCTGGCTGGAAGACGAACTGGGCAGCGATATCACCGCCAAGCTCTACGACACCCAGGAAAACGCCTACCTGGACCTGACCTCCGGTCGCGTCGACGCGATCCTGGCGGACAAATACGTGAACTACGACTGGCTGAAAACCGAAGCTGGCCGTGCTTACGAATTCAAGGGCGACCCGGTGGTGGAAGGCGACAAGATCGCCATTGCGGTGCGCAAGGGTAACGACGAGCTGCGCAACAAGCTGAACGCCGCCCTCAAGGAAATCATTGCCGACGGCACCTATAAAAAGATCAACGACAAGTACTTCCCGTTCAGCATCTATTGATACTGACGTGCCTGGCCGGCGCTGTTCCCTGGCAACGCCGGCCCTTAGCAAAGCCTGCCGCGATATGAACTCTTACCCATGATGATCGATCTCTACGGATTCGGCCCGGCGCTCGCCGCCGGCGCGCTGATGACCGTCAAACTGGCGCTCACAGCCCTCTGCCTGGGGCTGGGGCTCGGCCTGCTCGGCGCCTTGGCCAAGACCTCGCCGTACAAGCCGCTGCAATGGCTGGGTGGCACCTATTCGACACTGGTTCGCGGCATCCCGGAATTACTCTGGGTGCTGTTGATCTATTTCGGCACCGTCAACCTGATGCGTGCCCTGGGTGAGTATTTCGGCAAACCGGACCTCGCCCTCGACGCCTTTGCCGCCGGGGTCATTGCCCTGGGCCTGTGCTTTGGCGCCTACGCCACGGAAGTGTTTCGCGGCGCGATCCTGGCGATCCCCAAGGGCCACCGTGAGGCCGGCGTAGCCCTGGGCCTGTCGAAGTGGCGGATCTTCACCCGGTTGATCATGCCGCAGATGTGGCGCATCGCCCTGCCAGGCCTGGGCAACCTGTTCATGATCCTGATGAAGGACACCGCGCTGGTCTCGGTAATCGGCCTGGAAGAGATCATGCGCCATGCGCAAATCGGCGTGACCGTGTCCAAACAACCGTTCACCTTCTATATGGTCGCAGCATTCATGTATCTGGGCCTGACAGTGCTCGCCATGATCGGCATGCATCTGCTGGAACGACGCGCCGCCCGTGGATTTACCAGGAGTACCCAATGAACTGGGACGTCATCATCAAGTGGCTGCCGAAGCTGGCCCAGGGCGCGACACTGACCCTGGAGCTGGTGGCCATCGCCGTGATCGCCGGCCTGCTGCTGGCGATTCCACTGGGCATCGCCCGCTCTTCGCGCCTGTGGTACGTGCGGGCGTTTCCCTACGCCTACATCTTCTTTTTCCGTGGCACGCCGCTGCTGGTGCAACTGTTTTTGGTCTACTACGGTCTGGCGCAGTTCGATGCCGTGCGCAGCAGTGCAATGTGGCCGTACCTGCGAGATCCGTTCTGGTGCGCCACGGCCACCATGACCCTGCACACCGCTGCCTACATCGCCGAGATCCTGCGCGGTGCGATCCAGGCCATCCCCCGTGGCGAGATCGAAGCCGCGCGGGCCCTGGGCATGTCGCGGCCCAAGGCACTGCTCTACATCATGCTGCCCCGCGCCGCGCGCATCGGCCTCCCGGCCTACAGCAACGAAGTGATCCTGATGCTCAAGGCAAGCGCCTTGGCGAGCACAGTGACCTTGCTGGAACTCACCGGCATGGCCCGTACCATCATTGCCCGAACCTATATGCCGGTGGAAATCTTCTTCGCGGCCGGCATGTTCTATCTGTTGATGTCCTTCGTCCTGGTGCAAGGCTTCAAGCAGCTGGAGCGCCGGTTGCGCATCGATGCCTGCCAAGGGCGCTGACAGTGGCGTGCTGACGGGCGAGGCTCTACTCGCCCGCTTCACGGCGCTGGATACTTTTCTCACGGCGCACCAGGCACTGTGGAAACCGCGTCCGTTCACCCATCTGCAACTGCCTTGGGAAACGTCCCACCCGGAATTGTCCCAATGGCTACGCCAGCGTTCTCTGGAGGCCGCGGAAAACGACCATCATCAGCCGTGGTTGATGGAACACGCGCCAGCTCCATTCCCCGAATTGGCCGCTATCTCCCGTGCATTGAGCGCTGTCGCAGAATTGCCGGCCAGCACGCTTGAGGCACCAAGCCATCGCCTCAACGTCGACGTGCCCGGACGCAAGTGGCAGCAGATCGAAGCCTTCGCCAGCCGCCTGCACTTCACCACCCAACCGACCCATTGGCTGGATTGGTGCGCCGGCAAAGGCCACCTCGGTCGACGCCTGCTGCACGGTGAGCAGCAACTGACCTGCCTGGAATACGACCCCGCACTGGTCGCCAGCGGCCAACAACTGAGCCTGCGCCATCGCCTGCCCGCCACACATCTGCAACAAGACGTGCTGGCGGCGGACGCAACCCAGGCGCTCCACCCCGGACACACGCCTGTGGCCCTGCACGCCTGCGGCGACCTGCATGTGCGCTTGATGCAACTGGCCAGCGCCGCTGGTTGTGCACAACTGGCTATCGCACCGTGCTGTTACAACCGCATCAACACCGAGCGTTATCAAGCACTGTCCGACGCCGCCAAGGGCTCTGTCCTACAGCTGTCGCTCGATGATCTCAGCCTGCCGCTGACCGAAACCGTCACCGCTGGCGCCCGCGTCAGAAGACAACGAGACCAGTCCATGGCCCGGCGCCTGGGCTTCGACCTGCTGCAACGGCACATCAGAGAGTGCGACGACTACCTACCCACCCCCTCACTGCCCAGCACCTGGCTGGAAAAATCCTTCGCCCAATACTGCATCGATCTGGCGGCCCTGAAAGACTTATCCACAGTCGGCACGCCGGATTGGCTCGCCTTGGAAGCAGCAGGCCATCAGCGCCTGGCCGAAGTGCGCAACCTGGAGTTGTTGCGAGGCCTTTTCCGGCGGCCACTGGAGCTTTGGCTGGTACTGGATCGGGCGCTGTTCCTCAGTCAAAAAGGCTACGAGGTTCGCCTTGGCACCTTCTGCGAAACACCGCTTACGCCGCGCAATCTGATGTTGCTGGCAGAGCGTTGCTGAGACGAAACACCCTGTGGATAACTCTGTTGATGAAATAAACCTGGATCCAAGAAATTCGCGATTTCCTGACCGATTCAACATTGGTCATTTTTTGTTCATATGGATAAAAAACCATGAAAACAGGGATTTGCGACAAAACGCGAAAGCGGTCACAAAACCGCAAGGTTCCATCCGCCTCATCCTGCCCGTTGTGCATAAGCGTCTAAGCAAAACGACATAACCGCCGAATTCAGTGCTGCCCCGCGCCAGTAATTGCGTCCACCGCGCCCGTGCTATACAACAGCCAAACGTATCGTGATTGACACAATGCCGACACACTCAAGGACTGGCCGTGACGTTCATTTCCTACGCACAGAACTTCGAAGACATACGCCTGTGGCGCGCCCTTCAATCGGTGGAAAACGGCTTTTACCTCGACGTCGGCGCCAACCATCCGACAGATGATTCGGTCACCCGAGCGTTCTACGATCGTGGCTGGCGCGGCATCAACATCGAACCGGTACCGGCTTACTACGACGCCCTCTGCCAACAACGCCCCCACGACATCAACCTGCAATGCGTGGCCGGCGAAAACGCCGAAAGCCTGACCTTCTACACCATCGCCGACACCGGCTTATCCACAGTAGAGGCCAGCGTCGCCCAACAACACCGCGACGCTGGCATGGACGTGCGCAACCAGACCGTCCAATCCCGCACCCTGGCCTCCATCTGCGAGCAATACGCCCAGGACCGCCCCATCCACTTCCTGAAAATCGACGTCGAAGGCCACGAGGAAACCGTCCTGCGCGGCATGGACTTCAGCCGCTGGCGCCCCTGGATCATCCTCATCGAAACCCCATGGGCCCGTGACCAGACCTGGGAAACCCTGGTGACCGGTGCCGGCTACCAGTCCATCCTGTTCGACGGCATCAACACCTACTACCTCGCCGAAGAACACCTGGCCCTCAAAC
The DNA here is from genome assembly GCF_054681425.1 of Pseudomonas sp. H1_F01. NCBI lineage: Bacteria > Pseudomonadati > Pseudomonadota > Gammaproteobacteria > Pseudomonadales > Pseudomonadaceae > Pseudomonas > Pseudomonas sp. H1_F01. The sequence goes on from NZ_CP162823.1 coordinate 6,429,800, forward strand.
CCGCCTTCGACATCCCCCCGTGCAACCTCGACGGTTTCCAACTCTGCAAAGGCCACAAATTCAGCCACCCCATCGACGACGCAGACCAACAGCTCAGCGCCGCCCTGCAACGGGCTGAACAGGCCGAAGCCCAACTCCAGGCCATGCAAAACAGTCGTGCGTGGCGAGCCTTGCAGAAAATGCGCGCCCTGCTGCGCCGCGCTTGAGCATGGGTCGTGCAAAAATAGTCAGAATTCAGGGGTTTACAGAACGCACCCAATCGCTATAATCGTCGCCCACACGCCGGTATAGCTCAGTTGGTAGAGCAACTGACTTGTAATCAGTAGGTCCCGGGTTCGACTCCTGGTGCCGGCACCACATTAGGCTCCACTGCATTCCACCGAATGCTCTGGAAGCCCCGAAAACCCGCCCTTTGGCGGGTTTTTTCGTTCCAGAACCCTCCGTCGGGATCCAACAAAATCCCCCTTCCCCGAGGGTATGTTAGGGGTACTGCGATTTCCCGGTCAGGAGCGCGTACCCCTATGCCACGTCTAGCGATCCCCCTCAGCGACCTGCAATGCCGCACGGCCAAAACCCGCGAACGCGCCTACAAACTGTTCGACGGCGGCGGCATGTACCTTTTCGTCAAACCCAATGGCGTAAAGACCTGGCGCTTGAAGTACACCAAGCCCAGCGGCAAGGAAGGCACGCTCATCATCGGCAATTACCCCATCGTTACCCTTTCCGTCGCACGACGTAAGCGAGACGAAGCCAAGGCGTTGCTGCTCGACAACCTCGACCCAATGGAAGAAAAGAAGAAGGCCAAGATCGTGGCCCAGCGTGCGGCACTGCTTTTCGAAACCGTTGCCCTGGAGTGGCACGCCGACATGTCCCGCCGCTGGACCGAAGGCCACGCAAAAACCGTAATGAGCCGACTGCGCACTCACGTCTTCCCTCTGATCGGCCAACGACCCATCGCTGAACTCGATACCCACGACCTGCTAGAGATCACCCAGCGCATCAAGGAACGCGGCACCATGGATGTGGCGTTAAGGGTACAGAACTACTTATCCACCATCATGCGCGGGGCCAAAAGGGCTCGGCAGATCACCATGAATCCTGCACTGGATCTGGCAGGCTCGATTCACGCGCCACGCACAATCCATCGTCCGGCCCTATCCCTCAACCGCCTACCCGAATTGCTACACCGTATCGACAACTACAACGGCCGCGAGCTAACGCGCCTTGCTGTGCTACTGACTCTGCATGTATTCGTCCGCTCCAGCGAACTGCGCTTCGCTCGATGGAGTGAGTTCGACCTCCAACGCGCCATGTGGGAAATTCCCGATACGCGCGCACCGATTGAAGGGGTACGCAACTCCACACGTGGGACCAAGATGAACGGCGACATTCAAATGGTTCCGCTATCGCCGCAGGTCATCGAAATACTGGAGCGCCTGCGAAGCCTCAGTCGCTTTTCAGAGTTGGTGCTACCGGGCGACCACAAGTACTGGAAGCCCATGTCCGAGAATACGGTGAACACCATGCTCCGTAACGTCGGCTATGACACCAGCAAGGACGTGTGCGGCCACGGCTTCAGGACCATGGCCTGTAGCGCTCTGCTGGAGTCCGGGTTATGGACCGACGCAGCCATCGAAAGACAAATGAGCCACAAGGAACGCAACCGCGTGCGCGCCGCGTATATCCACAAAGCTGAATTTCTGGAGCAGCGCCGGCTGATCATGGCGTGGTGGAGCAACTACATCGACGCCAACCGCCATGGGCATGTGACGCCACACGAATTCGCTCACCCAGTCGGCGACAACATCACGGCCCTACAAAATAGCCGTGGCGCATCCAAACGTGGGTAAGCCTGTGAGATCACCGTTGTCCGCCCTTCCACGCGGGTCCATCCAAGCGGGGCTGCAAAGCCGCCCTGCTTGGATGGACCTCATTTAAAAAATCTAAAGCCCACGCAAATTGTCTGTGGAAAACCATAGATTTCCACCGGTGGATAATTTCATCCACAGCCGCAGAATTCCCGAAAATTCGAGCCTTGACCAAAATTATCCACAGGCGTAGAAAAGATCGGGCAAAGCGCTGTCTTTGACAGCAACCCAGGTAGCCAGAACCTTTAAGGCTACGCCACACGGTGGTGGTTCTCCCAAAGTGCGATTAGCGTCCGGCGGCTCGCACGGTCACAGCGATGTGATGGATGCCTACTTTTACCAATGTGCCCACTGCGGCAACTTCCCCCTTTCATAGCTGCCCTGCAGCAACCTATCCGCTTGGCCATTTCATTGAGCCAACCTGCGCCCGTCTCTTTCTTCTGGAAAGAGACGGGCGCTCCAACCGCTGCTGCAGCCCAACTCGTACAAGGCTTTGCGGCATCCCACCTCGTGACAATCGGCGTGACAAAACCGAAGTCACCAGCAACAGCGATGCCGATGACGGTGCCGCAGTCCACGGAATGGACTGCACCTGACTGACAGTCAGGTATGCCCCGGTCATCGCCTCACTGCCTTCACCTGACTCAAGATCTCGCGGCGTCGGTCTCGTCAGCCAGCGCAGCCTCCACCCGCCCACTTCCTCGGAAGTGCTCAGGAGGCCAGATCATGAGATGCCCAAGCTCCCGGTCGTAAAGAGCCGCCAGTCCCGCGTTAGTGGACAACCCTCACAGGTCGCAGGGGCCTTGATCCCTGATAACACTCAACATTCGTGGCGGGATGACGTGGGGAAGGTTTTAAGAGTTGGCTTCGAGAGGCGTTCGATCATGGTACTGGTAGGTAAACGGGATGGGCGGAACTTTGGCTATGGCCGGCAATTGAGCTATGCCGGGCCGCAGGCACTGAAAGACCTGTTTGGCGGTGGGCATTACGGGACGGTCAAAGCACACAGTGATCGTTGGCAGACGTTCGTGCGCTGGTGTCGGTCGGAGGACGGCCCGGGAATTAATGATGCACGGCAGATAGATCGGCAGACCTTGCTGGATTACGCGGAGCATCTGCGTCACCTGGTTGAGCGCAGCGATCTCGCCATCGCCACTGCGCAAAACCGATTGTCCAGCATCAATCGGACCCTGGCAGCGCTTCGCGGTGATCAGTATGTGAAAGTACCGAGTCCGAGCAAGGCGCTAGGAATGCGGCGCACCAGTGTTCGTCGTTCGGTGCCGCAAGGCCAAGACCGCGAACATGTGAAGAGGGTTGTAGAGGTGCTTTGCGCACACCAGCAGCCGCGTGCCGCGGCCATCGCTCAATTAGCGCGAGCCACCGGCATGCGCTTACGTGAGGCCATTTTGGCCGACCTTCCGCGCTTAAAACGTGAGGCCGAACAATACGGCAAGATCAACATCCAGGATGGCACCAAGGGGGGCCGCTCAGGTGCCTCGGCACCTCGCTGGATCAGGGCGGATGATCATATTCGCGAGGCGCTGAAATTCGCCGAACAGGTCTCACCCGACGGTAGCCGCAACCTACTTGCACCGAACGAAACCTACCTCGATTTCCAACGGGGAATCGTCCGTCCTGCACGGGACATCCTCCATCAGTACAACCTCAAAGGCTTCCACGAATTGCGGGCAGCCTATGCGTGCGAACGCTATGAGCAAATCACCCACCATCCCGCCCCCATCAACGGTGGCCATTGCTATCAACTCGACCGACGTCTCGATCAGGAAGCCCGAGTACAAATCAGCTATGAGCTGGGGCACAACCGTATCGTCGTGGTGGCCGCTTACATTGGTGGTCGCGCATGAGCACGGCATTCGATATGGATCTGTTCCTGGCGGGCGTCCTAACCGGGTCGCATACCACGCGCCAACGCCACCTGCGTCAGGCGAAGGCCATCCAAACAGCGATCGCTGAGCGCTGGCAACGCGACAATCCATGGACTTGGCAGAGAAAACACCTTGCGTGGTTTTTGAATCACCACCTAAACCAGCACACTCAATCGACGCGCTATTACTATTTGCTGACCATGCAATTACTCACTCATCGCTTAGGAAAATCCTGGCAGTTCAACCTCTAAACGAAGGTCAGAAAACGGCCAGAAACGGACACATGCCGATCGCCTTCGCCCCGGATTTGCCGGCCAGCAAAAGATTAGCCCCCCTTCTGCGCACACCGGCGCCTGTAAGCTTCTTGAAAGGCATTGTCGACCCGATGTAGTCTGGCACATCCCATCTGCTAGATCGGTGCTTGCTTGGCAGTGGGTGTTGCAAGGTAGTTCACGTAGCTGCGTAAAAGGCCGCAACACTTGAAAAAAGAAGTTCATGGAGGCGCTTCGAAATTCATGAGAAAGAAAGCACGAAATACCGGCGAAAATAATCGAAATCAAGAGCGAGAAAGAGATCTCGCGAAAGCAGAGAAACGACGCGTCCTAGAAAAAGAACGCTCAGATGCGCAGCGTAAAAAAACAGTTCAGCTTCTTCGTAGCGGAAAATTAAAGGTAAATAAAAAAAAGCCAGGAAAGGGGGTCTTTAGCATATTTTCCTCGCTGCATAATCCGCCAACAACCAGAAGAGAGGATGTTGTAATAGACGAACACACCGCCTTAAAAAAGGAGCCAAAGCTATACCGGCTCGAGGGCGATACTGGCTGGTGAATACAAAAAATTAATTACCCCGAGAATTGAATTTATATCAAACTTACAGCCACTCACCGCTATACAGAGAGGTGGCTTTACCCAAGCTAACGAGATTGCTATGCAAATAATGACGAACAGATTTACTTTGGAGCTTCGTCGTCTGAAATTTGAAAGTCATGGCAGTTGCGTATCGTGCGACTACGCTTTTACTGCGGGCGATACTTCCCATCTTGGCTATGGGTTCGACGACACCCCTCTGTATGTCTGCGACGGTTGCAAAGATCAGCTTAAAGAGACGGCCGTACGAAATGTATTTTCACAGCGCCCATATGTCGTGCCGGAACCGTCAAGTAAGCTGTGGCGGTATATGGACTTCACTAAATATGTAAGTTTACTTTCATCGCGCGGCCTGTACTTCACTCGCACTGACTGCTTTGAGGACATATTCGAGGGCGCTAAGGGACTCAAAAAAAGGAAGGACGGATGGGATTCGCATTATTTGGAATTCTTTCGATCGGCAATCAGAAATCCACCAGATGGAGTTGAGTGTAAACTTTCTGATGCCGACGTAGAAGAACAAGCACAAAAGCTTCTTCGTGATTTGGAAGTAGGCGGTGAAAATCATAAGAAGAGAACATTCGTAAGCTGTTGGCACGAGAGCGAACATGAGTCTGAAGCAATGTGGCGCCTCTACTCCACATTCCTTGCAAACGCTGTGGCAGTCCGAACCTCTTATCAAAGCCTATATTTATCCCTAGACCGGGATCCATCGATAGCAATTGGTCGCATCAAGTATATAGACCTGAAAAATAGCTATGCGGGAGTTAATGATGCTTTTTGGCGAAAACGAAAATCCTTCGAGCATGAAAGAGAAGTCAGGGCGCTGCTTAGTGACTATGGAACTCAAGACTTGGGGAAAATAGTAAAATGTAATCTTGAAGTACTCATAGAAGAAGTTTTGGTATCCCCGAAAGCTCCCGCTTGGTTTGTCGATCTAGTAAATGATGTGAACGAAAAGTTTGGCTTGAGCGTAAAAGTCAGTCTATCTGAACTAAATGAGGTTCCTTTTTTTTGAAAACTCATTCACCAGAAACTCTACTGGGCATCGGGTGCTTCGTACAGATTACGTAGATTACTCACCGCGAAGCCCATGCAATCAGCCGAACCATGGTCGCGATGAAAAGCAAGAAGCATAGACCAGAAAGCTGGTTTTTTCTGTAGTTATGCTTGTCAACTAAAAAGCTTCCTATGCAGGAAGGTATACATGAAAAGCCCGCAATAGACGGGCTTCATTTGGAAAAAGTTTTATTTATGCTTCATCATCTTCGTACAAAAGACCTAAAGTTGGCGAGCCTACAACGGCAGCGGAAATGAGTTTCTTACCTTTAAAGGCGCCGAGCATATAAAGATGCACGGCCGTCTCAGAGCGAAATGCATGCTGAATTTCATCTAACACCCGCTCGGCCTCTTGACTCTTATAAAGAACAACATTTATGAGGCCGTAACTAGGATGCTGAAAAACCAACTTCCAACGATTAGCCGCAGTTTCTAACTTTTTCACTAGAAAGAGGTCGTCGATTCTAATTTTCTCAGTGGAAGATCTGGTACGCTGCGTTATGCTTTTGATTTCTTCTTCATCCAAATCTATGCTTCCCAAACTCAAATGGTCTGCGTCGTAAGCGCCCTTGACTACTGTAACCAAGGCTTTGCTGAGATCTGAGTTCACCTTGCTGAGAGTTACATTTTTTTCTACAATGTTTTCGGCGTAATCGAGCCGCTGCTTTTCAGCCTTGAGCTCACCATTAATTTTAAATTTTGCTAAAGCAACCTTCGACAAACCGAAAATCAATCCCAGCCCAAGAATAGTTATGACAAGTTCATCGCCTGACATGGTTAGCATTGCTTGCTCCGCTAATGTACCGAATTGCTCGGCGATAGCACCTACAATTTCGGAACTTCCTTGAGATACCTGAAATACCACTTCGAGGTCTTTTCTCTCGGAGTCAGAAATCGACTTTGCAGATTCATTTTCAGATACGAGTGCGTATGCTCGATTGAGCACTCCTTGATATTCAACCAGTCCTTTCATCACGCCAACAGGCAAAGTGCTGTGGTATCGCTCGCCTTTGATATTAATATCCAGGCTCGGCCAACCCTGAAAATCAAAAGAAACATCCTTATCTTTAAATTCGCCATTGAGAGCAAGTTCAATCAGATTTATCGCATCTTGCTCTGACTCAATCACCAACTGGATCGATTCTTTTTCTTCCATGGGGCCTTCATTGCCTGGCTAAAAGCTGACGGGTCTTCAGGCGCTCGCCATTGACAAAAGCCCGGCAATCGCCGGGCATTTCCTGTGGTGTCGCGCTGAAAAAGCTTAACAACGTGCCATGAAAACAGAGCTACCCCATATGGACAACTCCTTTTTATGCAGCTTCTCTCATCAATTCTAGAACACAATCGATCCAGGGAGCCCCTATCTTGATTAGCTCGCGCACCTTTCCTTCGCTCACACCCCGCTGCTTTCCAATGCGACCCCAGGATGCTTGGCTCCGTAATAGAGCCAGATCCTGTCGCACATATGCTGTTGCTGTTCGCGTTTGCATAGCCGTGCGACAGCAACGTCCACCAAGCATGCGAGTTCGTCAGTGATCACGTAGGACGTCGCTACACTTGGCATCGAATCGCGTATGAGCGCATCGTAGATGCGAAACTCGGAATCCAATGTAAGACAGGCTGAATGACCGCTCTTGGCCGGTTGAGTCCACTACCCGAAGCGGACATCGGCGGGACATTTCAATTAGCTGAATTGACGCTCATACAGGGTGACGTGGTGAGGAAACAGCTCGCCATAGTGCGGATGTGGAATGCCGAAAATGTTCACTTCGATGCACGGTGGCGCGAGCTCTTCGGAGTAATCCAGGATGGCCAGACCCGCACATGGAATGACAAGACCCGCTTTGGTCTGAACAGAAAGATCCAGAACGGTCTGGTCATGATGGTTCGTGGAGCACTGGTTCTGGATAGCTGCGTACCCATCGGCAGGTTCGAATTGACCGAAAACAACGCCCATCGGGGGATCTCCGTAAGCGAGCGCCGAGTAGCCCACCAAAACCAATCCGCTATAAATTGAGAATCGCATCATAAGACTGCCTGTTTGTGTAATGCTTAGACCCAAGCGCGGTATATCACTTTGGCTAGTCCTTAAGCGAGGGTGAAGCAGTTGGGCGACCGCTATTGGCCGTCTGCTGCCTGTCGCCACGGCAGCTTTTGGCGGATTCCTACCTATTCTCGACGGAGGGGATGATCAACAACGTTCGAATTCAGGAGGTTTACCATTCCGTATGCGGCTCTGAATTACTTGCAGACCGACAACGTGCTGACATCTAAAAAATCCCGAGTTCGATTCCACCGAACGCCATAACTAGCTGATTTGTTTATAGTTACTAGTTGGGGTACGCCGAATTTTCCAGCGAACTCCAGATGCCCGAAAAACCTACTCTCGCCGAAACATACCGTTCGTCTGGTGCCGGCACCATATAGAACAACGACTTAGGCTCACCTTACGGTGGGCATTTTTCGTTTTAGACTTCCGTTAGCAGAAATTTTCCCCGTTCGTTCCCCGTTTCTTTAAAGGACTGGTGATTCCACCCTCGTCAGTCATTCGCGCAACAAGCCAATTCAAATCACCTACACTTGGCGCCATCACCACCTCGAATCAGGGTAGTGGTCATTCACGTGGTGTTTCGTCAATGAGGGGGAAAGGACGCTCTTTGAGCGATAACGTCAGTTTACGGGTAGGTAGTCTGCTGTTTACTTTGGCTGCAATGCTCCAGAGGTGCCATTGGTAGCTTGGTCAGTTGAATTTTGACCCCATATGATAAGCTCCAGTGAAATGGAGGCTCTAAATGCTCATCACGCACGATCGCGAAAAATTGATCCAGTCGATCATTTTTTTCGTCAAAAATACTAAAAATTGCGGAAAGGTGAAGCTTTTCAAGCTGCTCTATTTTTTAGATTTCGAGCATTTTCGTGATACCGGGCGAAGCGTAACCGGCCTAACTTATTCCGCATGGCCGATGGGCCCAGTACCTGTAGATTTGTTTGCTGAGATTGAGACGCCTCAGCCGGATTTGGCTGAAGCTCTCCATTTTAAAGAAACGCCTATCCGTGGCGGTCGGCAGACGATGCTTACGGTCACCCCACAGATTGAATTCTCTGATAGGCATTTCACGAAGCGTGAGTTGGCGCATATGAAGCGGCTTGCAGATCGGTACAAAGCCTCCCTTTCAGACGATATGGTTGAGGCCACTCACTTAGAGAATCTCCCTTGGGATAAGGTTTACAGTCAGCCGGGTGGACACCAGAAGCCGATTCCGTATGAGTTAGCTGTGCGTTCTCAGGAGGCTGCAGAGGTTATGAGGATAGCTGCAGAGCGAAAAGAACTGTTGGAGCATCTTGGATGACGCCAGGGTCAGTTTTTTTCGATGAGAACTTTCATTTTCATGATGGTGAGACAGGAGAAAAGCTTTTCGTTGTTCTGGGAAGCAATGAGTCGATTACGATCGTGGCTAAAACAACATCCAGGCAGCATGGCCGAGGCCTGACATTTGGGTGTCAGCCAACTGATCGCTTTCACAATTTCTATTTGCCGCCGGGATGCTGCTACTTGCGGACAAACACCTGGGTTTGCCTCAACGAGTTTTATGAGCTCAACGCAGTGCAAATGCTACAGAAAAGATTTCAAGGCGTGGTCAAACCGGTGTGTACGATTGAAGATGCCATTACCCGCCAAATGCAAGATTGCGCCCTGCAGAGTTTAGATATCACGTTACTTCAAGAAGTTGCCATCCAGGCATGCCTATTGCCAACTCCCTAGCTGCTCCTCTCGCTACAAAACACAGACGGTCTGACCTGGCCTCCCCTTTTGGTAGGGCAGGTGCTGGAGAACTCCCGGTATCCCGAAAGTTTGCTTGGCCATCTACAAGCGCATCTCCCTGATGACTCGCCGAGGCTCCGTGCCTTGGGAGAGTGCTCGCCGGGCATCCTTGGTTAGCTGGTCGAGCGCCTGCTCCTCGAATGCCGCCGCCATTGCGCTGGCCTTCCTGACAATCAGCAGCGCCAGTTCCGGCGGAAACGCCAACTTGTCGGCAGGTAGATAATCACAGTCTATAACGGACACTTCTCAATCCTCGGGTGTTGTTCGCCGGGACTGCTACCCCGTGCTTTCGATGTTGAATGCTCTACGGCTGTTTATGTCTTAACAGATAAGGCGCCAGCTTTTCTGCCATCAGTCGGCAAAATTTTTTTGTACTGGTCGTCAGTTATCAGTTCGCCTTCATTTGCCCCACAGTTTTTAAATGAAAACTTAACGGTTTCAGATATAGCCCGATCTCTTTCTCTGGTTTCTGACATTGCTAATGCAACGGGCATCACTGCTTCAAAACACTGTTGCATTTTGATAGGGTCATATTTCTCGTAATTGTATGCTGCATAGACATCCTCCAGGTTCAACGGTATACGGACATTTACGCTCAGCTCGGTACCTGTGACTGGGTCTATCGCATAACTCTTGGAAATTTTACTCCCTGTATAGTTTTCAGAAAGGCACACAACCATTCGCTGTATACCAAAGTATTCCACATAACCCAGAAGCAGCCCGGAGTCGGGGTCACCCTGGATGGCCACGCAGTGCAACGGGGTATTAAGTGGACGATTTTCTACTAAATCCAGCTCATTATAATAACCGAAGCAAGGGTTGCCATCGCGGCGAAGGTACTCGATAGCTTGCTCGCAACAGCTAGACGCAACGCCTGCGCTGTGTGCCAAGCCCAGTGCCGATTTAACGAGCGACTTTCCGGATTTGGGGCCACCAAACGCGAGGTCAAATTCCAGCATCCCGGAAAGATATTCCTCCGTGGGTAATAGGCCGGAAACCAATTGTTCTATATCTATGGTCGGATGTTTGTTTTTTACGCCTCTTAAGATTGATTTTGCCTCTTTGATATCTCGGGCAAGGATTTTAATACTCGTCTTTCCGTCAACTGTCGCCTCTTCAAAGCTTACTTTGGCGGGTGACAGGCCGCCCTTGCTGTGAAGTGTTAGAGATCTACCTTCTGTAGTCTTAAATGTCTGGGAGGGAGGGCTCCCTCTTTCTCTTTGAATGAAAAATATTAGGCATAACGGATTCAATTGCTTGCTGAGCTCCGTATCCCACTCTTCACCTGTAGTGCTATTACAGTTTTTGCACAAAAAGCCTTTGATTTTTCTTCGGCCGCCGATGCTATTGGGGATGAGGTGCTCTCTAGAGTCATTCTCAGACGTCAATTCGATCTCGCACAAACTGCAAAAAACCATCTGCGGCTCTCCATATTAGATGCTCTCATGTGCGAGTGTGGCCGCCTTCTAAATCGAGTACAGTGACGTTTTTGGCAGGTTAAGAAGATATTTTCTTGATGCGCCATGCTCAGCACTCTGCATTTCACTGCAAGTCGTATTTAACGTAGATATAGCAAAAAAAAACCCCGCATTTGCGAGGCTTAGTCTTGATTGGAAGGTCGTAAAAACATTGGCAAGACGACTTTCGGCATATTCATACGCATCAATTGTGATGTTACATATTCACGCCAATAAGGCCAGACATGGTATGAAACGTTGTTTAGCGCAAACTCATCCAATGCTGGCTGATCCTCTGTGATGGATTTATCCGATATCTCATAGTCAGCATGCATCGTTGCTTCTATCATCGCTAGTACATCCGGCTCATCCGGATCTGTTTTTTCGTCGTCTTTACAAAAAATTCTTATTCCGAGTTCTGAGGTGACTCTGAACAAAGTAAACGAATCCTCATCATCGCCTCCCTCGATAACCGCGGAGGAGGTTACTAAGTTTTTCGTTTGAAAAATAAGAGTTTCAGTTCTTGCGTCGAACTTAGGGTCAAATCCTTCGGCTAGTTTAGAGGTGGATTCGTTTATAAATATATCTACAAATTTTAGGCTTGCTATAGCTCTCTGCAGTGCTTCTTTGTTCATGCTACTTGTGCCGGCTGATAAGCATTACTGGCGACAATTCTTAGATTGGATTGTCGTGTAACTTTGTGTTCTACAGGGCCGATCAAAGTTCTGTATTTCATTGCTGTTGCTTGATAGTAGTCTTTACTTGAAAGATCATGAGCAACGTCAAAGCCACGGAAATCTGCGAGAACCGAAACTAATAAGGCGTTGAGACTAACATCTTCATTTTCAGCACAATGTGACAGATAACGATGTAGAGTTCTCGGAAGCCGCAGAGTTACTCTCCCGCTGTAATCTTCAACCATCGCTAGCGGCTCTGGCATTGTTTTGCCTTTTTCAGCCATTTGCATCGCGGTCGTTTCAATGCTGTCAATCACCAATGCATAAGCATCTTCATAGGAGTCGGCGTACTCCTCTAAATACGGTATTTCTTTAACTCGAGCCTGGAAGCAAATCTCGCCCTCAAAATTCCCTTTCCGAATTTCAATGGAGTAGCTGCTTGCGTCGATCATTTCATTTTCTCCAAATATTCCACAAGGTCTCTGGTGTGATCACTCAGAACCCTAGCCACCTTGCCCACGTAAACGGGCTTGATGAGGGCGTCCTTTCCATGCCCACAGTCGTAACTCGTCGACAAAAAACTCTGTATTCCGTCGTGAAAAACGATTTTGTGGTTCGCTCGACCCTCCTTGATGGTGAATCCCAAACTTTCGAGAATCACCCGCATTTCGCGGCATCTGACGTTCGCCTTGCGCGAACGTAAGTCCTCAATCGCGGCGGTGACTCTACAACACATATGACACCACTGGTAGTGTCAGGTTCTGTTTTTTCATGAAATCCGTCTCGGATAGGCTGTCGAATTTTTTTTTCTGATGTCACGGCGCTACCCATCCTACGATGATTGGGGTGATGAAAGCCATTTGGCATCAACCTTCCCTCCGTACCCGGGTCTTTTAAAAAATTGTAGTAGAAACTTCCATGTACTGACTGTCCCATCTGTATTTGACAATTCGACCTGAATCGCCTGGCGCCTCGAGACGTCTGATCGCTGGATCTGATGCTAGACGCTGGATTTCGGTTCGGCGAATCCTTTCTCGAGATCTCTGGGGCGCCGGCATCGACGCTCATAGGGGCTGCCAAATGCTGAAGTATTTACCTTGACGGCATCCTCCAGGATTTTTGACGAGGCTGGTGCTGGCAAAGCCGGGCGAATGCTCGAGAAGCTTTGCTTTGCGCGGCTTTCAGCGTGCCAACCGGTGGTGGGGCCGGAGAAATCCGTCTAAACCTGTCAAAAATTTCCTCAAGGCTACGTCAAGGATTTTGGGGTCGCTTTCCTTGATGTCTGCGTGGCTCACCATCCTCACAATCACAGTCGTGGACCTTTCCCGTTTTCTGGACGAGGGGGCTATCCGGCCTGCTGCCCGATCTGCCTCCGCCCATGCTGGTTGCGGCTCTCTGGCGGAGTCGACCGACCTGCCGCTGCGTAGACCGTCCAGAGCCTGTCCAGAATCCGTCTGGGGTCTGTCGGGGGTATGAGATGACCAAGCTTGCTTGTTTGACGGCCCCACGCATGGATAAAGCCTCAGACGCCAACCCGCCGCGGGTTGGCGTCTCATGGCTGTCTCACATTCCGTCAAAGCGTGGTCGAAGAGGGGGCGCCTGAGCTTACTCGCATCGCGAAGCGTCGAGGAACTGTATGACTCTCTAAAGCGGCACCCCAGGCTTCCACCACCTCATCGGTGGAAAGCAGTCCGGTAGAGCTGACGCTCCCACTCGCCTGAATAGTTATGTCCCCTAGCACGGCCATATACGCAGCAATGGTTTGTGGCAGTACCAGATGGCCGGAACCGTGGCTGTCGTGAACCATGAGATCGTCTCGACCGAGAGAAACACTGTGGAGAAGTGCCCGATAGGTACGATGGGTGAACTTGGAAAGCTCTTGGTAAAAAACTCTACGTTCAGTGGCCGCTTCCACGCCGTCTAATTCTTCGATTAGTTTCCGCACCTCGCCATGTTTGATGGTTTCGTTCCCGTACCAATGTTTTAAGGCCGAGGCCGCCTTAGGGGATTGGGAATGCAAAAAACGCATCACGTCGATTGCTTCCACCGCGTCACGGAAAACACGTGCCACTGGCCGGTGTCGTGTTTCCGTCAGTAAGGCGACGCAATCCAGCAACGACGCCAGTAAATCCATTGTGAGCAGCCAGGTCGCTTTCTGTAGGGACTGCTCGTCACGGTGATATTTGAGCGTGTGAGGCCTGAGACGTTTTATCAATTCACGGAGCAGGGCATCGCACTCTCGGAGGAATTGTCGCTGAGCTTCGTGCTCGTAGGGATTGTCGTAGGCCTCCTGAGGGTGTCGGCCCCAAACGATGCTTGGCATTTAATTTTCTCTGAAGGTTCTCGAGCTCAATCATGGGTGTTTCCCCAATGGGGGTAAACGCTATCTGCGCGGTACCCGAAAATATGCTAGCCGACTGCCAGGTTTCCAGTCGAAAAGCCTGATTCTGATGGAAACCGCAGTGGAAACCAGTGCGTAGCAACCATATCTTTTGATCACAGGCGGGCGGCCTTGGTTCGCGCGTTAGTGGTTGCGAACCTCGGGTGCGAACTTTCGGCCGGTACGCATCGGCGAGTGCGTACCTTGCTGCGTACCAGCGTCGTGTCGCTCGCTCCCACAGAGAGTTCACGCAGTTCAGGTGCGTGAAGACACTGCGTGAAGGTCTGCGTGAAACTTTGACAGGGGACGGTTTCGCGCATTGGCCAGGTGCGCGACGGACGTGCGCGAAGCACTGCGCGAAAACACCCGATAGGCGCTTAGCGCCAGCCTTCCATGGGGTTGTTTCTACAAAGGGGATTTGATGCGTCAGTGACCAGAGAGAGCGGTCACCAGTGGTGGTCACAGCACATGGTCACCACCCATGGTATCTGCGCCGGATTTACCCAAACCGTGGATACCAGCGTGGATACCGGCCGATCTGGTCAGAGCCAGCGACTTATCAAAACTTTACATCGGATCGGCGCGATGAGCCTGACAAAACCTGACATCGGATCGTGGAGGGTGGCTGAGCGGGAATCGAGGGTAATACCGGCGAGTCGCCGCAAGAGTGATTACCGAGAAACGTACTAAAGTGAGCTCAAGGAGTTGGTGATTCGTCTCTGCTGCCAGTTACGGGACAAGTTTCAAATGCTCCCACTGAGGCTATCATGGCGCCTTCTAGTGGGCGGCTTGAGTCTTCGACAACTCCAAATATCTCTAGATCGTAAGGTGCCTTCCGATGGGGATTTTTTTCGAACCATACCAAGCTGACCGCTGTTGCCTGTGTGGCTCCTCTGCATCCCTCACGGGAGAACACAAGATAAAAGCTTCTGCTTTGCGAAAGATCTTTGGGAAAGATTCTATGGTCATCGGCAGTTTTGATGGCACAAGCACTCCTCGTAGCGCGCAAGGTCCGAAGTCCCACGCTTTTCATTTCTCGGCTCGCATGTGCGCCTCCTGTAACAGCACTCACACCCAAGCTCCTGATCACGAGTTTGACCGGTTTCACGCCTTGGTCTCCGAGTTGCTTTCGCAAGGAAAGGCTCCGGAATCAGTATTCAGCTTGCCACAATATGATCTGCACTCCGCACCGTATCTCAACGTATTCCGCTACTTTGCCAAACTCCTGTGTTGTCACGTTGCAGAGTCGGGTGGCCCGCGCCCATTAGCTGTAAGCGAATTCGCCCTAGGCCGAGCAGATAGGAATACCGTATTTTTGCAAATTGACGCAGATCCAACGTATGAAACCTTCTATGGACAGTTCGGTGAGCACAAGTATGCTGGGCACGGGGGGCTTATCGTGCCTGTAGATTCAAAAACAAAGCTTCCTACAAGCTTCCGAAGTTCACTTACGCTAGGCGCGGTTCGCTATATATTTTGGGTTAGGTACGGTGCGATGGTCGGAGTTGCGCTCCAAGTATTTCACCGTTCTTTCTTCAACAAGTGCGAAGCGGCATATCGTGAAGCGCTAACAAATCCATTGTCAGATGATGAGCGGCGTCGCCTAGGTATTTAATGTTGCTGGCTGTGGTTTGAATGCTATTGGCGGTACTGACCAATTCGTCACCCTGTTAACAGCTGTCAAGGTTGGTGGGCGACGGGCGACTTGGAGACGGAGATCCCTTTGATGGATGGTAACCAGGCGGGGTGGTTACTTTTGGTGGTTACCAGAGTGGTCACCGCGCATGGTCGCCAGAACTACGGCGCAATCGAGCATTCAGCCATTAACGCCCTTTTGGCCCAATGGTTGATCGACAGGCTGCGTATCGATGACGATAACGTTCGTAGATTTTTGCAGGAGCTTTTGAACTTCAGAAGCCGAATAGCCTTTTGCCTGGATCGATTCACCGGTCTCTGTATGAATGATTATTTCTCGGCTTTTTCTTGCCTCAATCCACGCAACCGCAACCTTCGCTATGGCATTCCAAGGCATAGCTTCTGATAGGGCAGTGATCGCTTCAACCAGTCCCGAACCTTGGGGAGTGGTTGAAAACATATGGATGGGCCCGTGGGGGATTTGGGCCTCATTGTACGGACCGGACACATGGTTGACGGGTGTGCGGGGACATGGTGGACACTTTCCAGCGAGCTAATTTCGCCGGAAAACCATCATGCCCTGGACTACGAGAGACACCATGAGCCTGAAAGAAGAATTCGTTGCCTTAGCACGGCAACCCGGCAGCAATAAACGTGAGCTGTGCCGACGATTCGGTATCAGCCCGCAAACAGCGTACAAGTGGATCGAACGCTACGAAGCGCAGGGCCAGTCTGGTCTGCAAGAAAAATCCCGCAGACCAGCGACCAGCCCCAAACTGACCCCGGCCGCTTTGGAAGCACAAGTCATCGCCCTTAGGCAGGCCCATCCAGCATGGGGCGGACGCACCATTAGCAGCCTGTTGGAAAGGCGTATCGCTCCAAGTACCGTTACCAATGTCTTGCACCGGCATGGCCTGATTCAACCGTCTCAGAAAGAACAAGCGGCGACGCTGCGGTTTGAACACGACGCGCCTAATGATCTTTGGCAGATGGATTTCAAAGGGCATTTCGCGCTGCAACAAGGTCGATGCCACCCCCTGACCCTGCTGGACGACCACTCTCGGTTCAGCCTGGCCATTCAGGCTTGTGACAACGAACGGGGAGCCACGGTGAAGGAGAAGATGATTGAGGTTTTCCAGCGCTATGGCTTGCCGGCTCGTATCAACGTTGATAACGGCCCGCCCTGGGGTTCGCCACGCAATCCAGGAGAAATTACAGAGCTGAGTATCTGGCTGATTCGGCTGGGAATTCGGATCAGCTTCAGCCGTCCTCGACACCCTCAAACCAATGGAAAGCTCGAGCGTTTCCATCGTTCACTCAAAGCAGAAGTGCTCAATGGACGTCACTTTTCCACACTGATGGACGCTCAATCGGCTTTTGATCAATGGCGTGAGGTTTATAACCTACAACGCCCGCATCAGGCGCTGGGCTACAAGGTGCCTATGGACCGCTATCGGAGCAGCCCCTGGGCGTATCCGCAGCAACTGTCAGACTTTGAATATGGCCCGGATGATGTGTTGGCCAAGGTTTATCACAGTCGGTTTCGCTTTCAGAAACGCTACTTCAGCATCGCCAAAGGACTGGTTGGACAGCACATCGCAATACGCCCTAACGCTGAAAGCGATGGCTTGTTTGACGTC
This sequence comes from Pseudomonas sp. H1_F01, assembly GCF_054681425.1. Taxonomy (NCBI): domain Bacteria; kingdom Pseudomonadati; phylum Pseudomonadota; class Gammaproteobacteria; order Pseudomonadales; family Pseudomonadaceae; genus Pseudomonas; species Pseudomonas sp. H1_F01. The sequence goes on from NZ_CP162823.1 coordinate 6,447,091, forward strand.
TACTTCTGCCATCACTTCCTACGGACCTTCGACGTGAATACCCCTGACTACAGTGCATAATGTGTCCACTATGTCCCCGCACAGGTGTCAACCATGTGTCCGGTCCGTACAGCCTCATCTAAGGCTGCCAAGAATGACCCAGCGCTATGCTTGAAAAGTGTTAAACGGACTGATGTATGTGTTTCTGTGGTCATTCTGTTCTCGTTGGTTGGCTTGAAGTGGCGCGATGTCACCAGTTAATAGATGCTCGAGATCAGCCTGACTGCCTGTTAACAGTGGTCACTGTGGGAGCATGGGACGTCACGCGGGGTACGTGGCATACACCTTTGTTACGACGTAACTGACAAACGAAAACAGCATCGTGTAATTTCGCAGCACATACATCGTCTTAGTACGGTCGGCAACCTTATCAACTGCATTTCTCGCCATTTGGCGCATTGAGAAGTCGTTTAACTGGCCCATCTCAATCATGTGCAAATAGCTTGAGTTGGCGTTCATGGTTGAGATTGTCGACTCAATCCGGAGGAAGCCGAATACTGCGCTCAGTGCCATCATGAACAGGGTCGCCAGGTACATCGTGGGCACGTTAACGCCAATGGGGCCGAATGGCATTGTCTGCGCAAGGTAGGCGCAGGCTGCCATTGTGGCGCCAAGGACAAATCGGTCAAAGTTCGCAGATTCAGTGCTTGCGCTTTGATGGAGCTTCACGCTCCTTTCATCCGCACTCATTTTCAACTTCCTTGATTGGTTACCTGCAATCCTACGACACACCTCACCCAAAATGACCGGCTCGCTAAGCAAGAGTTGGGCGAAATCGTGCCCTTTGACAGCTCAGGTCTTTACCTCTGCCCGTTTCCGGTCGGAGACATACCCCGTTCGCTTTTACTGGCTCACCTATCAAAAGCAGAGCATTCCCTGAGCCGGCCACTCACCAGTCAAGCGCCGGTAGGCAGCCTCGCAAAGACCATCAAAGCCCAGCAGTCGGAGGGGTGACGAAGTTCGTCAACGATGCAGGTCTTCATTCGCCGCAGTGCCGGTCTGGCTTTTTGAAAAGCAGGCGAGAGCCTATCTGCTCAGCTGCGTTCTTACCTGAGCGATCCAATCCAGGAATTGAGCTTCTCGGAATACTGCGGCAACTCACACTCGAACAATGGCCAGACGATCACCCAACAGGCAAACATGACTGCCACCCCGAGGAATTCATTCTGATCGCCAAGTTCGACCCAAGCGAAGGGCATTTCGCCGTATGCCGCTCTGGATATTTTACGTGCAGGCCAACAACGTGCCGACACCTTAAAAATCCCCGATTCGACTCCACTGAAAGCCATAACTAGCTGATTTATTTATAGTTACTAGTTGGGGTACGCCGAATTTTCCAGCGAACTCCAGATGCCCGAAAAACCTACTCTCGCCGAAACATACCGTTCGTCTGGTGCCGCACCATACAAGACGAAGCCCTCGCAGAAATGCGAGGGCTTTGTTGCTTCTGGGAGGTTTAAACCTCCTAGAAGCTGGATAAAGTCCAGCACTGCCTTATCAGCATCGACAGACCAAGCTTTACTCGCGCGTCTACTCGTTACAATTTCACGTCAGTGCAACGTTGACGGTCTCTTACACCTACCTATAATGCACCCCAACACACCCGCCAAGCCTAGGTTGACCCAGTCAGCAAGCTCAAATCGTGCGGGTTTTTTTTGCCTGGAGAAAACTACATGAGGCCCTTCGACAAACCGGCCCTCAGCGTAGAACAGCAATTGGAACTGCTGAAACAACGAGGCTTGCACATCGCCAACGATGATCGGGCCATGCGTTTTCTCGAAGTGGTCACGCTGTTTCGCCTGAGTCCCTACATGCGCCCCTTTCAGGAGCCAGACCCTGAACACACGTTCAAGCCAGGCAGCACACTGAAGGCAATCGTCGACATCTACCGCTTCGATGGTTCGTTGCGGCGCATCACCATGGATGCCATCGAACGTGTCGAAGTCGCCATACGAGCGACCATCAGCAATCATATGTGTCCAAAATACGGGCCTGACTGGATAGCTGACGCGTCAGTCTTCTCCTCGTCATACTCACACCCCGATCTGTTGCGTCCGTTGCGGGAGCAAATGAATAAGGAGGGCAGCAAACTCAGACGTGATATCGACCGCATCAAAAAGGGCCGACAGACCGATGGGCTCCAGCAACAGCGGATCGAAAACCGCATGCGTGACAACTACTTCCGATATTACGGTGCAACCTATGCCCACCCTGAGCTGCCGCCCGCTTGGGCAGTCCTGGAAGAACTCAGCCTTGGGACGGTATCTACCCTCTTCAATGCCATAGGCAGAAGCGCCGATAAGAAAGCTATCGCCACCCGATTCAGCCTGCCCTTCGAAGTATTGGCCTCCTGGCTTCACACGCTGACCTTCATTCGAAACTGCTGTGCCCACCACTCACGGCTATGGAACCGGGAGCTCTCGATTCGACCATCCTTACCTAAAGAATGGGTCATCCCAACGGCTCCCGCCGACCGGCCTCAGCCCAAGCAGCGGCTGTACGTTGTATTGACGATGCTGGCCTACCTAACCGACTTGATCAGCCCAGACAGCCAGTGGAAGCTCCGCCTGGCCGAAATCATGGATCAGCAGAAAGTGGATCATCTGCTACTCATGGGATTTCCAAATGATTGGAAAGATCAACAGCAATGGGGTCTAGCGTAAGCCTGGCAATGGCGCAGAGAGGAGGAATTGATATGGATACTCAACCTCGCAAAGCATCAAGCTCGCCATTGTGTCGGCAACCGGACTGTCAAAAGACGCGCTGCATATCTATTTGGGCATGGCAGTCTATTTAGGGGGGAAACGGGGACAGACCCTGATTGCTCATTCCGTGCAATGGCGGCTGTGCGTGGGAGACCTTCGGGTCTGCCGGGTTCCTGTATCTCCGGTTTCTCAGCCTGCGCACAGCTGCCACCCATTCGCCTGAGAACGAACGTGGCAGCTCTCATTTGATATGGGAGTTTATCGATGCATGCCTTGGATCTGCTGCAGTCTCGCTTTATCGCTTTGCTAGTCACCACCTGCCGCCAATTAGCAAATGGAGGTGCGCGATGACCCATCCCAAAGACCTCAAAACCCCAGGCCTAACCCCCTTCTCCTACCACTCCGACCGCCCGCTATTCCGCGTCAACAGCGGCATACCCATCGGCGAAGCCCTGTCCCACGCCTCCGACCTGCTCCACGTTGCCAAGGTCCTGGCCGAGAACGCGGCGATGATTCGCGGCACGGATCGGTATGCCTGGGCGTCGTGTTATTTGCAGGATATGAGCAAGGCCGTCATCGATGATGTGGTGAAGGTGCTGGAGGCGCCGGGGAGTAATTCTGCTTAAGAGTCGCTGTGCAATGCTGCTCCGAGCGGGGCAGCATTGAATTTCATTTGCGGGAGCGGATTAAAAAAAGGGCGCTTCGCAGCCCAGCGGGAGCAAGCTCCCTCGCCACGGGGTTACGGACAAACACTGAATCAATCTAGTCAGTCCCCGTTTTGGTGCCAGGATCAGGCGTGGACTTCGCGATCCAGAACGTCGGAAACCCACTGATTGATGCTCTTGTGAGCCAACTCTGCCTTGGCAGCCACTGTGGCATGAAGAGCCGGAGCCAGTCGTAGGCTCAGCTTTCCTGAGTAGGGTTTCTGTGGAGCACGGCCGAGCTTGGCGCAAGTGTCGAGGTAATCGACAACTGCCTCCTCAAACGCAGCTCGCAACTCCTGAACCGACTCTCCATGGAAGCCAACAACATCTTTAATGCCTGCGATATGGCCTACAAACAGGCCGTCCTCTTCGCTGTATTCGATTCGGGCTGCATAGCCCTGGTAACTCATCACGTTCATGGGGTAACGCCTGCTAGTTCAAGGAAAGCCCGAGCATCACGAACCTGATAGGGCTTTGCTTCTTTATCGGGGTGTGGCCGGTGGAAGGTACCGACCACACCATTCAGTTCAAACCGTACTCGCGACCCATTGCCTTCAATGGTCTTGGCGCCCGCGGCACCAAACAGCGATTCGATGCGAGCCCATTCCAATGTCGCCGGAGTGGGCTTCGAGAAGACGGCCTTTAGGGTGCTGAGTTGCTTGCTATTCATGGTATTACACTATGATACCGTTCGCGATAGGTAACCAATGCTGATTGAGTAGAGCCAAACTTGGCATGGCCTATCTGGGGTCTTGGATCGGGCCACGATAGCGTTCAACAAGCGTCCACACCTGAAAATAATATTTTCTACTCATTTCTAAATGGCCTCGAAATATCGCCCTCGTTGCCCCCTCGGTAGAGGCCCTGGCCTAACCCCTTCTCGTACCAGTCAGACCAACCGAGCCCCACCATCAATGTTCAACGTGGCGCCGTTCATAAACGTGTTGGTCATCAGAAAAACGGTAGCCGCACCTGCTTCAGCAGCAGTACCCACACGATGCAATGGCAACGCTTGTGCCCACGCACGAACATACGCATCGCGCCCTTCACCCAGGGCTTTGCTGAAAATGGGCGTATCGATCGGGCCTGGAGACAGGGTGTTGACGCGAACAGGCGCCAGTTCGAGGGTCAGGCCACGTGCCAATGCTTCCATCGCGGCCGAAGCAGCAGCGAGCACAGCAGTGCCGTGCGCATTGGGCCGGTCGGCCAAGCAGCCAGAGATAAAGGTGATGGAGCCGTCCTTGGACAAACGATCCCCGAGCGCGCGAATGGCGTGCACAGAAGCCCACATCCGCTCTTCGAACGCCCGGCGCAGGTGATCGATTTCAGCATCCAGCACCTTACCACCCACAAATGTGCCGGCGAGTAGAACCAAATGATCCACGTGCGGGATGTCCGCCAAGGCGGTGTAGATAGCCTCGCTATGGGTGACATCAGCAACACGCCAGCCGGCGAGCCCGTGTTCCAGGGCAGCCTGCTCGGCACGCTCGGCGTTGGAACCGATCACGGTCACGAATGCCCCGGCAGCTTTGGCCTGAGTCGCGGCGGCTAAACCGATGCCGGACGTGCCGCCGAAAATCACCACGGTGCGGCCGTCCAGTTGGGCTGGAAGCGGTTGGGTCAATGCGTTTTGGGTAGCAGTGAAATGGCTCATGGTCTCTCTCCTTGAACGCCTTGATGGCGTCGATGGGCAAAGACTAAAGGCTCGATACAACATTGATAATTAGGGCGGAAGTCGCTTTACTGATGCCATGAAGGAACAAATAGGGTTGGACCGCCTTACCGGTCTCATTGCCTTTGCCCGAGCGGCCTCTTTGGGCAGTTATACCGCTGCAGCGCGCGATTTATCAGTGTCGCCGTCCGCCATCAGCAAGAGCGTGCAACGCCTGGAGCAGCATTTCGAGCTGAGTTTGTTCAACCGCACCACCCGCTCGCTCACCCTGACAGCTGAAGGACGGGATCTGTACGAACGGGCGCTGCGGATTCTGCGCGAGGTGGAGGACATTGAGCAGGCCGCAGCGGCCTCGCGCGCTGAGCCCTCCGGCATCTTGAAAGTGACAGCGCCACCGCCTATCGGATTGAACATATTGGCGCCGGCGATTCCCAGGTTTCGCGAGCGCTACCCCAAGCTCGCCATCGACTTGCGCTTGGGCGATCAGTTTTCGGACATCGTTGAACAAGGCATCGATGTGGCCGTGCGCGTGGGCGATCTGGCCGATTCGCGACTCATTTCTCGTACGCTGGGACCGCATCGAATTTGCGCTTTTGCCTCGCCAGCCTATCTAGCCAAACGCGGCACGCCGCTGGAACTCAGTGATCTGGCCGACCATGACTGCGTGAATTTTCGCTACCAGAGTTCGGGTCAAGCGCTGCGCTGGCCATTTAGCGTGGGGGACCGAATGGTGGAGATCGCACCCGACGCAGCCATCGTCATCGACGCGAGCGATGCGGTTGCCGCGGTGCTCGCAGCGGGCGGTGGCATCGGCATTTCACCCACTTATGTCGCAGCGCCCTATGTTGCCCGGGGAGAACTGAAGCCGCTCTTTCCACAGTTCGCCGTCGACCGTTTCTCCATCACCGCCTTGTGGCCTGAAAGCCGTCGGGGAAGCCCTAACGTTAAAGCGTTTGTGGGTTTTCTGAGCGAGCTATTCCCCACCCCCACAGCGTGGGACGAGATCGTGGCGAAGGCGTAGGCGCTTGCTTCGCACCCTCGCGAGAAAAACTCCCTCGACCCTGCCTCCTGTCCAGACAGTCTGCGGCGTATTCATCTAATCATTTACCCCGCCGATACCCAAATAGGAGCCTGGCCCGTCCCAAGGCTCCGCCGGCACTCGACTACACTTTCCCAGAATTCTCCGCTCCAGGAGCAGTAAGCATGAAGATCCGCACCAAGATCATAGGCTCGGGGTTGGTCAGTCTTTCTTTTGCGCTATTGCTCGGCGGTATCGGGTTGTGGGGTTATCACTCCATGACCGAGGCCCTGGTGCAGAACGAGACCAGTATTTCGGCCATGCGCAAGCACATGGAGGCGGACATGATGCACGACGCCATTCGTGCCGATGTGTTGGCTGCATTGCTGGTGGCACCGGGGGACACTCAGGCGGCCAAGGAGGTGACGGAGGCATTCGATGAGCATACGCAGCGGATGCGCAAGGTCATCGCCGAAAACGCCGAGGCCAAGTTGCCAGGGGATGTCGCCAAGGCGATTGGCGAGCTCAAACCACAGGTCGAAACCTATATCGACAAAGCCAAGCAAATAATCGGCAAGGCACTGAGTGGTTCCCAGGACGGCCATGCGTTGCGCGCAGAGTTCGACAAGGCGTTTTCAGCGCTGGAGGAACGCAACGAGGCGGTGAGCGAACTGATCGAGAACCAGGCGCAGTCGTCCCGCGAGCATCAGGACAGCAGCATTCAAACCTCGCAAACCTGGCTGATCGTTACCTTGTTGGCCACTTGTGTGGCGCTGGCGCTGTTGTCGTGGAGCCTGCTCAAGGCGGTACTTACGCCGCTGAACAAGATCATCCTCAATACCCAGGCGATTTCCCAAGGGGACTTGCAGCGCTCGATGGGGGCCCAGAGCAAGGATGAGCTGGGTCAGTTGCAAGGTGTGATCGAGCAGATGCAGACCAATCTGCGGCAGATGATCGCCACTATCCGCGGTCAGAGCGATGAGTTGCACGGCACGTCCCGGCACCTGGGCGATACGGCGCGGCAGATTGTGTCCAGCGCCGATCAGCAGGCCCAGAGCGCGACTAGCATGGCGGCAAGCATGGAGCAGATGATAGCGAACATCAGCCAGATCCATCAGCACGCCGACAGCGCCCGGACGATTTCCGCGCAGTCCGAACATTTGGCGAGCAGCGGTGGCCAGGTGATTCTCGGGGTGGTGGAGGGCATGAACCGGATCGCTGAAGTGGTCAACCAGTCGTCCAGCAAGATCACGGCACTGGACGCATCGTCCGAGGACATTCATTCCATCATCCAGGTGATCAAGAGCATCGCCGAGCAGACCAATTTGCTGGCCCTCAACGCCGCCATCGAAGCCGCCCGTGCCGGTGAGGCGGGGCGTGGTTTTGCGGTGGTGGCCGACGAGGTGCGCAACCTGGCGGCGCGCACCACGCAGTCCACCCAGGAAATCACCGCGATGATCGAGCGCATCCAGTCCAGCGCCCGGGACGCGGTGGCGAACATGCAGGCGTGCGTCAGCCGTGTGGACGAAGGCGTCAACCTGGCCCAGCAGGCCGGGGTGTCCATCAGCGAAATCCGCACCGGTGCCCGGCATGCGGCCGAAGTGGTGGAGGAAATTTCCCACACCATTGCCGAGCAGTCCAAGGCCAGTGATGAGATGGCTCAGCGGGTGGAGTCGATTGCCGAGCAGTCCCGCGAGAACACCCGCTCGATTCACACCCTGACGCAAACAGCGGATCAATTGAACAATGCGGCAGGGTCGATGCAGGCTTCGGTGCAGCAGTTCAAGATTTGATCAATCGACTGCGCTTCTGTGACGAGGCTTGCTCCTGTTGGCTGCGTGGCAACCTCTGATTTCAATAATCACGAATTGTTGAAAATTATGGCTGGGCAATAATTATTGCCCAGCCATAAAACGCCGTAGAAACCTGACTCACACCTCGCTCACCTCAAACACAAACGAAATCTCCCGCTTCTGGGCACTCCAGACGTACCGAATGTGCTTGCCCTGCGTCGGAATCGAAACAGCCGGCGGGCGAAACGCGGCCACGCATTCGTGGCCGGGCAGGCGGACGCTGTTGTACAGCAGCCCCCAGGACAGGGTTTCACGCAGCTGCCGGGCAAACACTTGGGACGGGCCGTAGGCGGTGGGGTCCGGGTTGTGGAGGTGGGGGTAGTCGTGGCGGATGTCGTGCAGGGGCTTGACGACCTTGTTGACGTAGGTGCGCATGGTCAACTCCAGGTCCGGCTCGTTGGTCGCGCCAAGGAATCGCGCCTGGTGATAGCAGGTCTCGGCGATGGCGGCTTCCTGGCTGCTGGCCGCGTAGTAGACACCGAAGGTGCCGTCGCTGAAGCGGCTGCTTTTGCCGATGTGGGTAAACGCCGCCATCACCGGCGAGGAGCCGGGCCCGGAAATGCGGTCTTCGGGGCGTACCCGGGACAGCACGCCGGCTTGTTCCATCAGCCGATCGTTGGTCAACGCTTCCAGAGCGTAGGCCGTGGGCAGGTCTTCCGCGTCGAGTACGTCTTCAAACAGCGAAATCGGCGGGAAGCTGCTGTTGACGATCCGATAGGCCCGTTTCCATTGCGGGTCCGCCAGTGGTGGCACCATTAACCGCGCACTCCGTCGAGGTATCGCCGCACATCGGCGATGTCCACCACCCGCCCTGTCAGCATGTAGGACAGCGCCGACTGGCCGTTGAACGGTGCCGCGGTGTTGGGGCTGCTGACCCATTGATAAGCACGGTCCCGGCTGTTGCTGAAGATAATACTCAGCGCCTTGTGAATACCCATGAGGTAGGAAATGCGCTCGAGCGTATCGCGAGGCAGCTTCACGTTTTCCGGCAATTGTTTGTATTTGTAGAAGGTCGTGTTCCCCACCTTGCCCAACAATGTTCGCTGCTGCTCGACGCTGCAGCCCCAGAGCGCCATGAGGTTGAAGAAAAACTTCAACGCGACTCGACCCGCATCCGGGGAATCCAATTGTTGCTGTGCGTTGAGGGTAATGGAGGAAGTCGCCATGGGTTTGGGCTCCTTTGTCGCGGGGTGGTGCTTAAAGGATAGTACAGATGTGGATTATTTTTAAGTTTTTATTCGCAAGTGGACTCAACAGATCCCCTATTTGAACAATTCGGCATGACTTCCCAAGTCAACAAACGTAACCAGGGTCGGGCGTAAAACTCACGCAGGATTTTTCGCAAGACAGTCCACCTATGACCCTGCTAACTGATCCCGGCCAGCACCGACTGGGCAAAATCCCCAAATCCCGCATAAGCTCCAACCATCGCATCTCAGCGCTTTTCGGCACAAAATCGCGACAACCGTGGCAAGGTGCATGATGATAGCCCGCATGCACTGCCTGGCCCGGATCAGGTGCACAACAATAGCGAGCCCACTTAAGCAGAGGGCATTACCTCATGGATAGCAGAACCCTACGCAACCTCATGCGTATCGTGCAGACCGGCTCGTTGTCGGCAGCGGCCGAGCATTCGTGCCTCACGGTGCAAGCGTTGGCGGCGCAGTTGAACAAGGTCGAGGAACAGTTCGGTTTCCGGTTGTTCCGGCGCTCGAACAAGGGCCTGACGTTGACGAGCCAAGGCTCGGAACTGACCCCCTTCATGGATCAGGTGCTGGTTGCCACCCGGCAGTTGGAGGAGAAAGTCGCGGCGCTCAAGACCCCGCGACAGCGCACGCTCAGAGTGGCGCTCAATACCACCCTGCCGGCAGAGTTCAACCGGCGAATGATCGACCGGTTGATCGCTGTGTTCCCCCAGTATCAGCTGGAATTCAGCTACGCCGAGTCGATGGAGAACCTGAGCAAGCTCAGGAATGAAGATTTTGACCTGGCGATCCTGATCGGCCAGCAACAGGGCGGTTTTACCAGCATCACCATGCCCGATGTGCAGGTGCGGGTGGTCGGCGCCCATTGTGGCGACGCAGACGATTCCCTTGGCCTGCTCGGTGACAAGTTTCAGGTGCGTCCGGCAGAAGAATGTCCGTATTCCCACAGTTTCCTGCGCTTTCTCGACGCCGGCCTGGGCGAGTACGGCTCGAGCCAGCGCATGGTGTATTCCTGCAGTGAGACGCTGACGTTGTCGTTGATCACTCAGCTCGATGGCTTGGGGCTGGTGTCCCGGGAAGCCGCGTTGCGCAACGGCCTGGCGATTTTCCCGGATTTCGAGGACTTCCTAGAGGTCCGCCTGGCGGTGAACAATCCGGAGTTGTCCGGCCAGGCACTGCACGATGTGGTGGACCTGACGCTACAGGAACGAACCGAGCGCGATGTACGCCGCCGTGCCCACCGCCACACTGAGAAACAGGTTGCGGCTGAAATACGCACATAACAGCGTCGGAATCGCGGCATAAAACTCAGGGCGGTCGAGTTGTATCCGCTGATCCTTGATCAACAAGGGAGTCAGGCTGATGGCAGCGACGATCGCCACTGGCAGGTATTCCAGGGCGCGGGCGACGAAGGGCGGCCAGTGTTCGGTATTGATCTGCAGCGGCAGGGCGCGTGGCAGGAAGGTCACGGCCATCATCAGGACCACGACCAGAATCAGGAACGTTTGGTCAGGCATACACCCACCCCGCAGCCAACGAACGTGGCAATGAAGACATTGAACGGCGAGCTGCCCAGCAGGCTCAGCCCGCCCATGCAGACGACAGCCGCCAGGGCTGCGATCAGTTTGTTGCGGGTGTTGCACAACGAAACCAGCACATAGAGCATCATCGCCGTCAGGGCATAGTCGAGCTGGTATTTGATGAGGTGCGCCGCGTACTGCGCACACACGGCGCCCAGCAAGCCTCCGAGCACCCAGGATGTATGGCAGAACAGGTTGAAGCCGACCAGATAGCGCACGCTCACCGGCGCCCCGCTGCCGAGCTTGACGCTGTGGAACGCGAACGACTCATCCGTCAGCCCCGCCGCGTAGCACCAGCGCTCTAAACGGCTGAGCCCCAGCGCACGCAGGGCCTTGGCCATGTAGACCGACATCAGCATGTGCCGGGCATTGATCAGGAACGTGGTGAGCACGATGGTGGTCAGCGACGCGCCGCTGGAAATCAACGCCAGCGCCGCGAATTGCGAAGCGCCCGCGTAAACGAACAGGCACATCGCCACCGGCAACCACAAGGGCAACCCGGCGTTGACCGCCATCAGACCGAACACAAACGAAACCGTGAAATAACCCGCTACCACCGGACTGGCTTCAGCAAAGGTACGCGAGGCTTGTGGTTCGACCGCCAGCGGCTGGCTGGAAGTCTTGTTCATAAATCCCTCTCGAAGGTGATTTCACCCCGGGGCTCACAGAAGCCCTGGGCCGCCCAGAAGCGCTTGCCGGCCAGATTAGCATCGTCGACGAAAAGGAACATGCGCAGCACGCCGACCCGCTTCATGTCAGCCGATGCGGCTTCGACCAGTCGCTGGCCCAGGCCTTTGGTGCGATGCTGCGGGCTGACCGCCAAGTGATTGATGGTGCCACGGGTACCGAGCATGCCGCCGATCACCGCGCCCACCACTTCACCGCTCGCATCGATGGCCAGGTAGGCGGTGGTGGTTTCCTGCAATAACACACCGCGCAAGAATCGCGCGTCCTGCCACTCGCAGAACGACACTTCGTCGAAACCGCGAAAAAACCGCTCCAGTCGCTCGGCGTCCCGGACCATGGTCCGGCGCAACAGGACCTGCTGCGCCGGGTCGTCCATGGGTTCGAGCCGTTCAGCGAACAATGTCGAAAGCGGTCCCGGGCCGCGAGAAGGAGATGGCCAGGATCTGCCGGTACGCCATGTCATGGCTATGGGTGTTGCGCGCCGGGGTCACGTAATGGCGCATGTCACGATCAAGGAAGAACGTGGTGTCGAGGATGTCCTCGTAGGTCGTCGCCGCCAGCTGTTCTTCCTGGGCGCTGTACAAGCGGCTTTCCGCACCCGCCACATTCTGACGGCCCCAGAAGTGCACGCCGCTGAACGGATAGCCGTCGCAGTGAATCCCTTCGGGGGTGATTTCCAGTTGTTTGCCCGGCTTGATCTCGATGCGGATCTGATGGATCTGGCACTGCCAGATTTCATCGTGCAGTTCCTGTGGCAGGACGTTCTTGTAAACCTCGAAGTCCGTGTCGATCAGGCTGCGCATCACCGGCGAATTGATCACTTCGTTGGAGAAGTCCTGGAAGTGTCGCTCCAGTCCACCGACATAGCTGTTGTTGGCCTTGGACTGAATGTAGGCCCGGTGTTCGAGCTGCGTGAGCTCACGGGTCGTAGGGTTGTATTCGAAGTCGCTGTAGCGGCGAAAACGCATGCCTGACTCGGCCTGGCCGTAGTAACTGTCGGGCTCCATGTTTTCCCAGCTTTTGGTCAGCCGGACAAAATCGCCGAAATGACCGTAGAGGTTGAAGTCCCCACCGCGAACGTTGACGTATTTGTCACGTCTTAGCGCTTCGCCCACTTCCCTGTTCAGAACGATCATTTTTCATAGGTCTCCGCTGCATTGAGCGGCCTAATCTAGTAGGTGCAGGATTTACGTCCATGAGAAAGTATTTGAGGCATTTCAAGCGGTGCTTGAAACGGCGGATAAAGCCGCATTAGTACGACTTTTGCTCGGGAAAACAGGCGGTTCCAGCGTTGTTTTTTGCGTTAAAAGCCAAAAGCACCCGAGTTTGAGGCCGCAACGCTATTCACTTCAGGCATGGCGAGGGAGCAAGCCCCCTCGCCACGGTTTTATCCACTTACAACGCGATCAGGCATCAGAAGACGTTGATCGGGTAATCCACGAACACCCGCAGCTCATTGCCGCTGACGTTGTACTCGCTGGACTTCTGCGACACCCGCAGCACGGAACTGCGCAACCTTACGCTCAAGTCCTTGGCCGGGCCGCTCTGGACCACGTACTTGAACTGGTTGAAGATCTCGCGCTCGGTACCGCCTTCGCTGGTAGAGGTGGTGATGTTGTCGCCACGCACATAAGCGACGTTATAGGTCAGGCCCGGCACGCCGAAGGTGGTGAAGTCCAGGCCATAGCCCAACTGCCAGCTGCGTTCGTCTTCAGCGTTGAAGTCGGACCAGTAGGAGTTGGCCAGGTAGATCGTGTTACCACCATCACCCACCCGATTCTGCTCGCGCTGATAGCCGCCGTAGGCATAACCCAGGTTGCTGTCGCCGGTGCTGCGCTGGTGGGCGAGCGTGAAGCTGTGCGGGCCTGTGGCGAAGGTGGCAGCCAGGCTCCAGATCTTGTTGTCATCGCCGGTGACGTTGTTTTCACGAACGTAGCTGTTATCCAGCTTGGTGCGATAGCCGTTGAAATCCAGGGTCAGGGACTGATCCTTGGCCAGCGGGAACACATAGTTGGCGTTCACGTATTGCTTCTTCAATACGTCCTCGACATCCGAAGCGTAGAGCGAAGCCTTGAACTGCTCGGTGAACTGATAGCTGCCGCCCAAGACGTTGATCGACTTCAGGCCACCGCTGTCGCGGCCTTCGGCGCTCTTGCGCGATTCGGCGGTGAAGCGGCCGGCATTGAGTTCCAGGCCCTTGATCTCCTTGGAGGTGATCAGCGTACCGGTGTAGCTTTCCGGCAGCAGGCGCGAGTTGTCATAGCTGAGCACCGGCAGGGCCGGCATCTGGTCGCCGTAGGCCAGCACGGTGTTGGAGACCCGGAACTTGACCGCTGCGCCGAACTTGGACAGATCATCGGCCGCGTTGCCGCTGTCGCCTTGCTTGAAGAAGTCGATGCCGCCCGCACCGCTGCGGCCTTTACCACCGTCCAGACGCAGCGCGTACAGGCCGAACGCATCCACACCGACACCCACGGTGCCCTGGGTGAAACCGGACGAGAAGGTACCTATGGCCGCCTGGCCCCATTCGGCCTTGTCTTCGTTGCCATCTTTGTAGTCGCGGTTGATATAAGCGTTGCGCAACAGCACTTTCAAGCTGCTGTCTTCAACGAACCCTTTGGACTCAGCCTGGTCGTTGGCCATGGCGTGTGTCGTGCTCAAGATCCCCAGTGCGATCAAACTAATGCGCTTGTTCAACATGATTATTTTCCTTGTACGGGTTGATACGCACTGCGGCGGGCAACCGAAATGGCGCTTTTGCGCTCTTTTTCGGACTCTTGCTCCTGAAAATAATGAAAAGGCCCGCCCACGAATGATCGTGTCGGGCCTTTTTATTATTTAAGAGTCATGGCTGTTAGCCACAGGCGTAGGACGAATCCTAGTCTCGCCCTCAACGGTGTGTCAATTTCGTGAATCGTCTGTAATTAGGCGAAAAACATCTAAGAATCGATCAAAACGAACAACCATCCAGACCGCAGGCCGACGATGGCGTAGAGGCCTGCTCCGGCAAGACTTGCGTCAGCCATTGGGCGAATGCCTCGGGTTTGCCGAGCCAAGGGCCGATGTCGATCAGCGTGAACTGGCCGTCCTGCTCCAGGGCAAAGGTCGGGAAACCCTGGCCGCCGACCTGGGCCAGCAAGGTACGACTGGCCTTGATATGCCCCTGCACGTCAACCGCGCGCAACGCCGCCAGGAACGCCTGGGCCGGCAGGCCAATGGATTGAGCGAGCTCCAGCAGGACGGCTTCGTCAGCGATGCGCCGGCCTTCGACGTAGTGCGCGGTTTGCAGGCGCCCGAGCAATTCCAGGCCGTGGCCGCCGAGCTCTTCGGCAGCGAGGATGGCGGCGGTCGGCGGCGCCGAATCGAACACGGCGCTGTGGTCACGCAGCAAACCTTCGAAATAGGCCTCGCCAAATGGCTGTCCGGAATATTCGGCGATGCGCCGGTCGTGGGGCATCACGTAATTGCGCAATTGTGGCGAGACCTGCTGGCGATTGGCACCGGTCATCATGCCGCCGCCATGGGCAATCACCGGCAATACGCTTCGGGCGGCCTGCACCAGCGGCTTGGCGCCGTAGCACCAGCCGCACAGCGGGTCGTAGATGTAGTGAAGGGTGGTCATGGGAACTCCGCTAGCCGTCAGGATTCGATGACAGCAGGGTAGCCTCGGGAGGGCTGCGGAAAAACGCTGGAATGGCTTTCAATCTATTTCGCGGATCGGTCGAATTCCCACTGAATCTGAACACCACCCCTTGTGGGAGCGAGCTTGCTCGCGATGGCAGTGTGTCAGTCAACAGCAGTGTTGTTGATCCACCGCTATCGCGAGCAAGCTCGCTCCCACAGGGATTTGTGTGAATTCGAAAGCCAGCGGACACAAAAAAAGCGCTGCCATCCCGGCCAGCGCTTTTTATCAATCCGTCGAATTCTATCCTTGCATCACATCCCACAACGCTTCCAGCTCTGCCTCGCTGAACAAGCCAACGGGGTAACGTTCAACGATCATCCGGCGCGGATCAGGTTCTCTGATCTGACGCGTTCCGTTGGACTTCAACCACTGCGCCAAGGCTTGAAGCGACTCACCATTAACGGCCAAGGGATGGCATGTGCGCTCGCTTGTCATATTCATTCCAGCGCCCTCTCCTGGTTGATGAGCGGCCAATTTATCCAAGGTTTATGACAAAACAACGCAGTTCCGCTCCCCGAAACTGCCGGAACACTGATACAAGAGCTATGCCAACGTATCCATGACAGCTATAAACAGACACAAAAAAACCCACGACCCAATTGGGCCGCGGGCTTGCCAGGATGGATCCAAAACCGCCGACTTAGAGCCGACGCGTTCGATAAAACCCAGCTGTTACATCGCCACTCATTTTGCCCGCGGTGCAGGTTGCTGTTGAGTAAGGCAATGGATATTGCCGCCCCCCAGTAACAGTTCACGTCCTGGCACCATGACCACTTCGTGCTGCGGGAACAGGTTCTGCAGGATATCCCTGGCCGGTGCGTCCAGCGGATCGTCAAAACTTGGGGCGATGATGCCGCCGTTGACGATCAGGAAATTCACATAAGAACCGGCCAGCCGCACGGTTGGGTTGCGCTCCTGGGAACCTTCCACCGCATCGACGCCGGCACATTCTTCCTCGGTGGCGTACAACGGCCCCGGAATCGGCATTTTGTGCACTGTGAATGGGCGTCCCTTGGCGTCAGTGCTGTTTTGCAGCACGTTCATCGCCGCGTGGCAACGGGTGTAGTTCGGGTCTTGCGGGTCGTCGGTCCAGGCAAGCAGCACTTCACCCGGCCGCACGTAGCAGCAGAAGTTATCCACATGGCCATCGGTTTCGTCATTGAACAGACCGTCCGGCAGCCAGATGATCTTGTCCACCGCCAACTGCGCGCTGAGCACCGCCTCGATCTCTTCGCGGCTCAAGTGCGGGTTGCGATTGCGGTTGAGCAGGCACTCTTCGGTAGTGATCAGGGTGCCTTCACCATCCACGTGGATCGAGCCGCCCTCGAGCACAAAACCTTCGGTGCGATAACGCGGGCTGCGCTCGATCTCGAGGATCTTGCCGGCCACTTGCGCATCACGGTTCCACGGCGCATACAGGCCACCGTCGAAACCGCCCCAGGCGTTGAAATCCCAATCGACACCGCGCACTGCGCCGTTGTCATTGATGATGAACGTCGGCCCTGTGTCGCGAACCCAGGCGTCGTCGCTGGACATTTCCACCAAGCGGATATTCGGCACGTCGAGACGCGCCCGGGCATTTTCATATTGGGCCGCAGACACCGCCACGGTCACCGGTTCAAAACGGGCGATGGCCTTGGCGACGGCTACGTGAGCGGCCTGCGCGGGCTTGCCGCCCAGGCGCCAGTTGTCCGGACGCTCGGGCCAGATCATCCAGACCTGGGTCTGGGTCGCCCACTCGGCAGGCATGTGGAAACCATCCGCGCGGGGAGTGCTGTGCAACGTTGTCATGGGTCATCTCCTGGGCGATGGGCAGCGGCAACTTTATAAACGATAAATATCGACTAATAAAGCCAGAAAAACTAGCACCCATCAAAAAATAGCGCCAAACATCGACAAAAATCGATTTAAAAAACCGCAAAACCCTGTGGGAGCGAGCTTGCTCGCGATAGCGTTGGGTCAGCCAAATCAATATTGGCTTGGGCACCGTCCATCGCGAGCAAGCTCGCTCCCACAGGGGAACAGCTTGGCGTTCCAGATTAGTTACAGCCCCTCGTCCAAGACCTTCACCAGCATATCGACGAAGAAATCCACGCTCTGGCGCGTGGTGACCATCGGCGGCTTGATCTTGAGGATGTTCAGGTAATCGCCGGTCGGCTGCATGAAAATCCCCAACGTTCGCAGACGGTTGCACAGCGCCGTGGTTTCTTCAGTGGCCGGCTCCAACGTGTCGCGGTCGCGGATCAGTTCCACGCCCAGGTAGAACCCGGAGCCATGCACCGCGCCGACCAATGGATAGCGGTCGATCAAGGCCTCCAGCCGCGCCTTGAAGTGCCCGCCCACCACCCGGGCGTTTTCCCAGAGATTCTCTTCTTCCATGACATCCAGCACCGCCATGCCGATCTGGCAACTGACCGGACTGCCTCCGGCCGACGAAAAGAAATACCCCTCGGCTTCCAGCGCCTCGGCGATCTCCCGGCGGGTAATGACCGCGCCAAGCGGCTGGCCGTTGCCCATGCCCTTGGCCATGGTGATGATGTCCGGCACCACGCCTTGCTCTTCAAAGCCCCAGAAAAACTCGCCCATGCGCCCGTAACCGACCTGTACTTCGTCGGCGATGCAGACCCCACCGCGCTCGCGCACCATCGCATAGACCTGCTTCAGGTAACCGGGCGGCAGCGCAATCCCACCAGCGTTGCCGTACACCGGTTCGCAGATGAAACCGGCGAGCTGGCGCTTGTTTTCGGCGATTTTCGCCAGGTTATGTTCGACGCTGCGCACGTAGTCCGGCGCAGTGTGGGGGCCACGGAATTCGCCGCGATAGGTGTTCGGGGCAGTCACCGGATGCACCCAGTCCGGGCGGCTGCTCAGGGCCTGGGGGTTGTCGGCGATGGACGTCGAGACCGCATCGGCCGCCACCGACCAGCCGTGATAGGCCTCCAATACGCTGAGCATGTCCCGCCCGCCGCTGTAGGCCCAGGCCAGGCGGATCGCCAGGTCGTTGGCCTCGGTGCCGCTATTGACCAGGAACACCCGATCCATGTTGGACGGCGACAGCGCCAGCAGGCGCTCGGAAAATTCGGCAACCGCCGCATAGTGGAAACGCGAGTTGGTATTGAGCAGCGACCACTGCCGGGCAGCCACTGCCGCCATGCGTGGATGGCCGTGGCCCAGCACCGCGACATTGTTGAGCATGTCCAGGTAGGAGCGGCCCTGCATGTCGATCAGGTGATTGCGCCAGCCGCGCTCGATACGCGGCGGATCGACGTAATAGTGCTTCTGCGAACGGGCAAAGCTCGCATCGCGACGGGCCAGCAGCAACTCGGGATCGATCTCCGGTTCGGCATCGCAAGCCAGTCCCAGCAGCACCGCCGGCGAAGGACACAGCGCCTGCCAGGCCAGTGCCCTGGAGGGCGCGCAGAACAGCGGTGGACTCACCTGGGCGCCCCTACACAACTGGACCCGCAACGGCCCCGTCACTTCGCCCAGCACCTGCCCCTTGACCAGTGCCGCGCCGGAATGCAGCGGCGACGTCACGCCCCACAGCCGCACGCTCAACTGCGCGCTGTCCAGTTGCAACAGGCCGTCGGCCGTCTTGTGCACGACCCCAGCGAACGGGGATTCGAGCGGCGTCCCCCGAGGAACGCTCAACTCCACGTGCAGTGGATAAGTATCGGGTTCGACGGCGCTGTCCGGCCGAGTGCGGGATAACCGGTACTGCCCATAGCGACTGGCGGCCAGGCCATGAACGCCCGCGGCCTCACTCAGCAGGCGTTGGTCGATCCCCGGCTGCTCCCAATTGCCGGCCTCGAAATGCGGGCTCAGTACACCCAGGTCAATCAGCGCGAACTCACGCCCCACCAGGGTCGGCAACAGCGGCGCAAAGCCTTCGCTGGCGATGGGCGGCAGGCTGTGGCCGACGGCGCTGAGAATCGCCGCTTCCATCAACTCGAAGGGCACCGAGTGGGCGACCCGGAAAATCTCCCACTCATGGGCCAGGTTGTCACGGCTGTATTGGTTGTCCGGGTCGATGGAAACCTGCTGCTCACCGCTGAGCACCAATACCGCGGCGCGCGCCACGATCAGTGGCCACAGCGCCAACAGTTCTTCGCGTTGCAAGGGGTTGACCGCCTGGTAGGCCTTGATCGCCGGCAAGATGAAGAACGGGTCGCCGTCGGCGTGGTGCAGCAGGGCCGCGCACGTCACCGACAAGTCAGTGATGCGCCAGGTGCGGATCAGGTCGCCGAAATCGATGACGCCCTGCAATTGCCATTGGCGCTGGGCATCGCGCTGCCAGACCACGTTGTCATCGGTGATGTCCATATGGATCGCCTGCACCGGCAGGCTGGCCTTGAGCGGCTGCAAACGACGCTCGGCCTGTTGCGCAACCTCGGCGATCAGCTGTCGCCGTTGATCGTCGTCGATGACCGGCAACAGGTGATCGACCAAGGCAGGGGCGTGGCGCGCGTCCCATTGCAGGGTACGCTCCAGGCCTGGGTGGTCGAATGTCGCCAGGGCCAGGTCCATTTCCGCGCACAGGCGACCCAGGCCGGTCACCAGCTCAGGCGGCAAGTGCTTGAGCTGCGTGAGGGACTGGCCGTCGATGTACTCAAGCAGTCGCATATGGACCGCTTGCCCGTCGACGTCCAATGTCAGCAGGTCCTGGCCGTTGCTGGCGGTAATCACCCGCGGCACCTTCACCGCGCCGTGCCCGGCCAACAGCTTGAGGGCAGCGTGTTGGGCCTGGAGCTCCTGGACGGCGTAGTCGCCATGGCAAATTTTCAGCACAAAGCGCCCGCGCTCGCTGTCGACGCGGTAGTTGAGGTCCTGGTTGCTGCCAAGGGGTCGCAGGTCACCGCTGAGTCCGTAATTCAAGCGCAACAGCACCAACGCCTGCTCGGCGCTGATCTGTGGGCTTGGCAAACTGGCACGGTGAACCAACGTAGTGAGTGGCATACAACGACCCCTGAGGTGGTTTTGATCGGATGACTATCACGCCACTGAGTCGTGGGATAAGCAACCCCTCTTACTTACGCACCCTGGTATTGGGCCTGCGGTGAGAGGATTTATCCCAACGCACAGGTTCATTCTTGCGCTGGTCGCCTGTCGACGCAGCAATATCCCCCTTGCGCCGCCCCCGCCATGCCTACAAGCTATGCTCTTATCGCTCTACTCTCTGGTCCAAAAGGCTTACTGGATGCGCATTCTCATCACTGGCGGTGCCGGCTTCATCGGCTCGGCTCTCATACGGCACTTGATTCTTGATACCGGGCACCAGGTCCTGAACCTCGACAAGCTGACCTATGCTGGCAATCTCGAATCGCTGAGCAGCATCGATCACGACAGTCGCTACGAATTCGTCCAAGCGGATATCGTCGATCAATCAACCGTCAGTGCAGTGCTGGCGCGATTCAAGCCTGACGCCATCATGCATCTGGCGGCCGAGTCCCATGTAGACCGCTCCATTGATGGCCCGGCGGACTTCATCCAGACCAATATCGTGGGCACCTACAGCCTGCTGGAAGCCACTCGAGCCTATTGGCAGACCCTGCCCGAGCCGCAGAAGCGCGCGTTTCGCTTCCACCACATTTCCACCGACGAAGTGTATGGCGACCTGCACGGTGTGGATGACCTGTTCACCGAAACCACCGCCTACGCCCCAAGCTCACCGTACTCGGCGAGCAAGGCGGCGTCCGACCACCTGGTCCGCGCCTGGCAACGCACCTATGGCTTGCCCGTGCTGTTGACTAACTGCTCGAACAACTACGGGCCGTTTCACTTCCCCGAGAAGCTGATTCCACTGGTGATTCTCAACGCACTGGCCGGTAAGCCATTGCCGGTCTATGGCAACGGCCAGCAAGTGCGCGACTGGCTGTTCGTCGAAGACCATGCCCGTGCACTGCTCAAGGTCGTTACAGAAGGCGCGGTCGGTGAGACTTACAACATTGGCGGCCACAACGAGCAGAAAAACATCGACGTGGTGCGCAGTATCTGCGCGTTGCTCGAAGAACTGGCGCCACGCAAACCCGAAGGGGTCGAGCACTATGCCGACCTGATCAGCTTCGTCCAGGATCGCCCCGGCCACGACCTGCGCTATGCCATCGACGCCAGCAAGATCGAACGGGAACTGGGCTGGACGCCTCAAGAAACCTTCGAGACCGGGCTGCGCAAGACCGTGCAGTGGTACCTCGAAAACCTGCTGTGGTGCCAACGTGTCCAGGACGGCAGCTATCAGGGCGAGCGCCTGGGCTCGCTCGACAACAAGGATACGATTGCGTAATGAAAGGCATTATTCTGGCCGGCGGTTCCGGCACACGCTTGCACCCGATTACCCTCGGCGTTTCCAAACAGCTATTGCCGGTTTATGACAAGCCGATGATCTATTACCCGATCTCGGTGCTGATGCTCGCCGGCATCAAGGACATCCTGGTGATTTCCACCCCGCAGGACCTGCCGCAATACCGCAATCTGCTGGGCGACGGCCAACAGTTTGGCGTGCAGTTCAGCTACGCCGAGCAGCCGTCGCCCGATGGCCTGGCCCAAGCGTTCCTGATCGGCGAGCAATTCATTGGCAGCGACTCGGTGTGCCTGATCCTGGGCGACAACATTTTCCACGGCCAGCATTTTGGCGAACAATTGCAGACCGCCGTCAACCGGCAGAGTGGCGCGACGGTGTTCGGCTACTGGGTCAAGGACCCTGAGCGTTTTGGCGTGATCGACTTCGATACAGAAGGACGGGCGATATCCATCGAAGAGAAACCCACCGCGCCCAAATCCAGCTACGCGGTGACCGGCCTGTATTTCTACGATAACGACGTGATCAAGATCGCCAAGGCCATCAAGCCGTCCAAGCGCGGCGAACTGGAAATCACCGACGTCAACAATGCCTACCTGCAACGCGGCGACCTGCACGTCGAGCGCTTCGGTCGTGGTTTCGCCTGGCTGGACACCGGCACCCACGACAGCCTGCTGGAAGCCTCGCAATACGTGCAGACCATCGAACATCGCCAAGGCCTGAAAGTGGCATGCCTGGAAGAAATTGCCTACCAGCAAGGCTGGGTCAGCCGCGAGCACGTCCTCGAGCGTGCCCAGTATTTTGGCAAGACCGGCTACGGCCAGTACTTGTTTAACATCGCCGGAGAAACACGATGAAGGTCATCGCCACTCGCTTGCCAGACGTCCTGGTCATCGAACCGAAAGTCTTTGGCGACGACCGGGGTTTTTTCTACGAAAGCTTCAATGCCCGGGCGTTTGCCGAAGCGACTGGCTGCACCCTGCAGTTCGTCCAGGACAATCATTCACGCTCCACCAGGGGCGTGCTGCGGGGCCTGCACTACCAGATCGAACAAGCCCAGGGAAAGCTTGTGCGCGTCACGGCGGGGGAAGTGCTGGATGTCGCGGTGGACATCCGCCGCAGCTCGCCGACCTTCGGCCAATGGGCCAGCGTACGCCTGTCGGCGCAGAACCATCGGCAAATGTGGGTCCCGCCAGGGTTTGCCCACGGTTTCGTCGTACTGAGCGAATCAGCGGACTTCCTCTACAAGACCACTGATTACTACGCACCCTCGGCCGAGCGCTGCATTCGCTGGGACGATCCGCAGTTGGCCATCGATTGGGAGTTCGAAGGCGCGCCGATCCTCTCGGCCAAGGATCAGAATGGCAAGGCCCTGCACGAGGCAGACCTGTTCCCATGAGTGCCCCCTTGCGTATCCTGATCATCGGCCAGAATGGCCAGGTTTCACGGGCGCTCCAATCGCGCCTGAGCGGCCTGGGCGAGTTGATCGTACGCGGCAGCGACCAGCTCGATCTGGCACAACCGGATTCCCTGCGCGCGCCCATCGAAGCCCTCAAGCCCGGCCTGATCATCAATGCCGCCGCCCACACGGCCGTCGACCAGGCCGAAAGTGAACCGGAGCGGGCGTTCGCCATCAATGCCACGGCACCGGGCATCCTGGCCCAGGCAGCGGTTGCGCTGGGCGTCCCGCTGATTCATTACTCCACCGACTACGTCTTCGATGGCCTCAAGCCGGCCCCCTACACCGAAGACGACACGCCCAACCCGCTGAGTGTCTACGGACGCAGCAAACTGGCCGGCGAGAATGCCATCCGCCAGGCTGGCGGCCAGCACCTGATTCTGCGCACCAGCTGGGTGTACTCCACCGAGGGTCGCAACTTCCTGTTGACCATGCAGCGCCTGTTGCAGGAAAAACCGCAGCTGCGGGTGGTCGCCGACCAGGTCGGCGCACCGACCTGGGCCGGCACCATTGCCGACAGCACCGCGCAACTGATCGAGCGCTGGCAGGCCGGCCAACCCGGCGCCTGGGGCACCTATCATCTGACAGCCCGGGGCGAGACGTCCTGGTTCGGTTTCGCCCAGGCCATCGGCGAAAACCTGCTCGATCGGCACAAACCGTGTGCGCTGCTGGAGCCCATTGAATCCAGCGCCTATCCGACTCCAGCCCCGCGGCCACTTAACTCGCGCCTGGATTGCACGCGCCTGTTCAAGGAGTGGGGGGTGAGCCAACCGGACTGGCGAAGTGCGTTGCAGCAGTGCCTTGCCGGACAAACCTAGTACTGCCTTACAAATAGTATTTGCAAGGCAACTAGGCATAATACGCCTGTCACCACAGGCGTCCGAGGCTCATGAATTCCACCCTTCCCCGCAGACCCCGTTGGCGCAGCCTGGCCTTGCTCGCGCTGTGCCTGGCGCCGTTGCTGTGGCCGTTGGAGCACCTGGCCGAACGTTATTACCGCAGCGAGTTGGCCGGTCAGAACCGCCAGACCCTGGACCTCTACGTCGCCAACCTGCTGGGCACGCTGCACCGTTATGAGGTGCTGCCACAGATTCTCGGCGACCTGCCGGCCTTGCGTTCCGCGTTGTCGGCGCCGGACGATGGCGTGACTCAAGGCAACGCCAACCGGCTGCTGAAAAATATCAGCGCCCAGACCGGCGCCGAAGTCATGTACCTGATGGACCCTTCCGGCAAGACCCTGGCCGCGTCGAACTGGGACAAACACGACAGTTTCGTCGGACGCAATTTCGCCTTCCGGCCGTACTTCATCGAAGCCATGGCCGGACGCCTGGGCCGCTTCTTCGGCCTGGGCACGACATCGGCCAAACGTGGTTATTTCTTTGCCGCCGCCGTGCGCGACCGCGAAAAAGTCATCGGCGTGCTGGTGGTCAAGGTCGACCTCGACCACACCGAAAGCCTGTGGGGCAAGACTCCCGAACAATTGCTGGTGACCGACCACAACGGCGTGGTCATCCTCACGTCGCGACAAGAGTGGCGATTTCGCGCGACCCGGCCCTTGAGTGACGCCGAGCGCGAGGCCATCAGCGCGGTACAACCGTATCCGACCCGCGATCCCAAGCCGCTGAACCTGGACGCCAACGCCTGGCTGCCCCAGACCCAGTCCATCGAGGAAACCGGCTGGAGCGTGAGCATTCTCGCCCCGCGCACGCTGATTGATCGTCCGGTGCGCACCGTGGTCGCCATCGGTGGCGCGGCGTTGCTGGTCTTGATGTTGTTGCTCGGGTTGATGATGCAACGCCGGCGTCATTACCTGGATCGAATCGCCTTCGAAGCCAAGGCCCGTCATGAATTGGAAGGCCGGGTGGCCGAGCGCACCAGCGACCTGGAAGGACTGAACCGACGGCTGAAGCAGGAAGTGCTGGAGCGCGAACAGGCTCAGCAGGAGTTGGTCCGCGCCCAGGATGACCTGGTGCAGGCCGGCAAGCTGTCAGCCCTGGGCACCATGTCGGCGAGCATCAGCCACGAACTCAACCAACCGCTGGCAGCGATTCGCAGCTACGCGGAAAACGCCGAGATTTTGCTCGACCACCAACGCACCGAAGACGCCCGGGGCAACCTCAAGCTGATCAGCGAACTGACCGGGCGCATGGCCTCGATCATCGCCCACCTGCGCGCCTTCGCCCGCCGCGACCGACATGCGCCGGAAAGCGTCGCCCTGCAACCGGCGCTGGACGACGCCCTGGCGCTGCTCGCCAAACGCCGACGCAGCATGGAAGTGGAACTGATCCGCGACTTGCCGGCCGCCACGCTGTGGGTCGAGGCCGGCGAAACCCGCTTGCGCCAGGTGCTCGGCAACCTGCTGGCCAACGCCCTCGATGCGCTCACCGAGAAAGGCCCACCGCGCAAACTCTGGCTCAGTGCCCAGGCCACCGAAACCGGCGTCAACCTGTACATCCGCGATAACGGCCCCGGGTTTTGCATGGAAGCCCTGGGCCGCGCCGGCGAACCCTTCTACACCACCAAGACCCGCACCCAGGGCCTCGGCCTGGGGCTGGCGATCTGCGACACCCTGATGCGCGCCTTTGGCGGCGAACTGTCGTTCGCCAACCACAAGGAAGGCGGCGCCCTGATTACCCTGAAACTGCGAGCCGGCGCCCCCGGGGTGAGCCTGCAACCGTCCGAGGACCGAAGTGTATGACCATCGACAACCGGATTGAGGTGGTGCTGATCGACGACGATCCCCATTTGCGTCAGGCCCTGAGCCAGACCCTCGACCTGGCCGGCCTGAAAATCCTGCCCCTGGCCGAAGCCAAGGGTGTGGCCGCGCAACTGCCCCGTGACTGGCCGGGCGTGGTGGTCAGCGATATTCGCATGCCGGGCATGGATGGCCTCGAACTGCTGGGCGAACTCCACGCCCAGGACCCGGAGCTGCCGGTACTGCTGATCACCGGCCACGGCGACGTGCCACTGGCGGTGCAGGCGATGCGCGCCGGAGCCTATGACTTCCTGGAAAAACCTTTCGCCAGCGATCACCTGCTCGACAGCGTACGCCGGGCCCTGGCCCTGCGCCGACTGGTGCTGGACAACCGCAGCCTGCGCCTTGCCCTGAGCGATCGCCATGAACTCAGCGCCCGCCTGGTCGGCAAATCGACACCCATGTTGCGCCTGCGCGAGCAGATCGGTGCACTGGCCGCCACCCGCGCCGACGTGCTGATCCTCGGTGAAACCGGTGCCGGCAAGGAAGTGGTCGCCCGTGCATTGCACGATCTTTCAGGCCGGCGCAACGGCCCCTTCGTGGCGATCAACGCCGGGGCCCTGGCCGAGTCGGTGGTGGAAAGCGAGCTGTTCGGCCACGAACCCGGCGCTTTTACCGGCGCGCAGAAGCGCCGCATCGGCAAATTCGAATTCGCCAACGGCGGTACGCTGTTCCTGGATGAAATTGAAAGCATGAGCCTGGATGTCCAGGTCAAGCTGCTGCGCCTGCTGCAGGAGCGCGTGGTGGAGCGGCTGGGGGGCAATCAACAGATCCCGCTGGATATCCGCATCATAGCCGCGACCAAGGAAGACCTGCGCCAGGCCGCCGACCAGGGGCGTTTTCGCGCCGACCTGTATTACCGCCTGAACGTCGCGCCGCTGCGCATACCGCCATTGCGTGAACGGGGGGAGGATGCGCTGATGCTGTTCCAGCATTTTGCCGATGAAGCCAGCGCTCGCCACGGGCTGCCGCCCCATGAATTGCAACCGGCACAACGGGCGCTGCTGCTGCGCCACAGTTGGCCGGGCAATGTGCGGGAACTGCAGAACGCCGCCGAACGTTTTGCCCTGGGCCTGGAACTGGCCCTGGACAACAGCGCGCCCGACGGCAGCCCCGGCGCACCGGTGGAAGTGGTCAGTGGCGGCTTGAGCGAGCAGGTGGAAAACTTCGAGAAAACCCTGATCGCCGCCGAACTGGCCCGCCCCCACAGCTCGGTGCGCAGCCTGGCCGAAGCCTTGGGCATTCCACGCAAGACCTTGCACGACAAGTTACGCAAACATGGGCTGCACTTCGGCGACAGCAGCCATGGTTCGGCCGATGAGTCCGATTGAGTTATCGTCATTTCCCGTTCAAGCAAAAGGCCCCGCAATGAACCGCGACAGTCGTTACCTGGAATCGATCCTGCACCACGACATCCCCTTGACCCGGGACATGGGCCTCAAGGTGCTCGATTGGCAGGCCCGGCAACTGCGCCTGTCCTTGCCGCTTGCAGCCAACGTCAACCACAAGAGCACCATGTTCGGTGGCAGCCTGTATTGCGGCGCGGTGCTCGGCGGCTGGGGCTGGCTGCACCTGGCCCTGCGCGAGGAAGGCATCGAAGACGGGCATATCGTGATTCAGGAAGGGCAGATCAGCTACCCGCTGCCAGTGACCCGCGATGCGACCGTCGTCTGCGAAGCGCCCGAGGAAAAGGTCTGGAAGCGCTTCCTGGCCACCTACCGACGTTACGGACGGGCGCGGCTGGCGTTGCAGACGCGGGTGATGAATACCGGCAGCGAGGACGTGGCGGTGCAGTTTGAGGGGCAGTACGTGTTGCACCGCTAAAACACCGCCGCCCCCTGTGACGAGGTATCTCTGTGTGGGAGCAAGGCTTGCCCGCGATGGATGCGCTGCGGTCTTGCAGAGATCGAGGCGCCTGTATCGCGAGCAAGCTTTGCTCCCACAACCCCCTTGCCACGAAGGATCGAGCCAGGCTTAAGAGCGAGCAAGCTCCAGCAGCTTCCCACGCCACGCCGCTTTCGCTGGCAACGCCAGGAATGACGTATTCAACAGCGACTCACGCGGTGGGTAACAGAACGGTTCGCCGCTCAAGTCCAATACCTCGCCACCCGCACCTTCCAATACACCCTGGGCGGCGGCGGTGTCCCATTGGGAGGTCGGCGCCAGCCGTGGATAACAATCCGCCGCGCCTTCGGCCACCAGGCAAAACTTCAACGAACTGCCAATACTGGTCAGTTGCAGCTCACCCAGGCTCCCGCTCAAGCCATCCAGCAGGCGTTCCTGCTCCGGGCTGGTGTGCCGGCGGCTGGCAACCACGGTGAAGGCTTCACCTGGCGCCAGGGCGTCACGAACCGCGATCGGCAAGGGCTGCCCTCCCTTGTCGCCACGCCAGGCCCCCAGCCCTGCGCCGCCGACGTAAAAACGCCCATTGGTGGGCATCGACACCACGCCGAACACCACACGGCCCTGCTCCACCAACGCGATGTTGACGGTGAACTCCTCGCTGCCGGAAATGAATTCCTTGGTGCCATCCAGCGGGTCTACCAGCCACCAGCGATGCCAGCCGGCGCGCACGCTTTGGGCAATATCGGCGTCTTCTTCGGAGAGGATCGGAATATCCGGGGCCAGCGCCATCAGCCCGGCTACGATCACATCATGAGCGGCCATGTCCGCGGCGGTCACCGGCGACTCGTCGGCCTTGTGGTTGACTTGCACATTGGCGCGCCAGAACGGCAGGATCGCCTCACCGGCCTGGAGCGCCAGTTCGACCACAGGAGCCATCAACGGATGAGGGAAAGTCATGACAGGAACGCTCCACGCTGGGTCAGCAGGTCACGGGCCAGGTAGAGCGCCGCCAAGGCCCGGCCCTCCGTGAACTGCGGGTTCTGTGCCAGGGCCGACAGCTCACGCAGGTTGACCTTGTCCACACGCATCGGCTCGGGCTCGTCACCCTCCAGCCGTTCTTCATACAGATCGGTCGCCAGCACCACCTGGATCTTCTGGCTCATGTAGCCGGGGGACAGCGACAGTTCGGTCAGGTGTTCCAACTGGCGCGCACCGAAACCGGCCTCTTCCTTGAGCTCCCGTTCCGCCGCAGCCAGCACATCTTCACCGGGCTCGATCAAGCCCTTGGGCAGGGACAGTTCATAGGCGTCGGTGCCACCGCAATACTCTTCCACCAACACCGCGTGGTCGGCGTCGAGCATCGCCACGATCATCACCGCGCCATAACCTGCGCCCTTGCTCGCCAGACGTTCATAGGTGCGCTCCACACCGTTGGAAAACCGCAATTTCAGTTCTTCCACGCAAAACAGGCGGCTGGTAGCGACGATCTGGCGATCGAGTATGGTGGGTTTCTGGCGCATAAACGGCTCCCTGGGCGATAGCGGGCTACTATACCCGGCCTATTCTGATTGTTTGTGTCGGATATCCGATTACCGCTGGAGAAGTTTTATGGCTTTGCTGCCCTGGCATGAGATCGATACGGTTCTGCTGGACATGGACGGCACCCTGCTGGACCTGCATTACGACAACCATTTCTGGCTCGAACACCTGCCCCAGCGCTACGCCGAACTGCATGGCGTGAGCCGGGCGATGGCCGAGATGGAGCTGCAGCCGCTGTTCGAGCGCAACGCCGGTCAGTTGCAATGGTATTGCCTGGATTTCTGGAGCGCCGAGCTGAAACTGCCGGTACGCGAACTGAAGTTGGAAACCGCGCACCTGATCGCCTTGCGGCCGGACGCCGATACCTTCCTGGCGGCGATCCAGCGGGCCGGCAAGCGCGTGGTGATGATCACCAACGCCCACCGCGATTCATTGTCCCTGAAGCTGGAACGCATCGAACTGGCCCCTTACTTCGACCGCTTGATCAGCTCCCACGACTACGGCTTCCCCAAGGAAAACCCGCAATTCTGGGATGCGCTGCAAGCCGACTTGAATTTCAACCCGGCCCGCAGCCTGTTCATCGACGACACCCTGCCGGTGCTGCGCAGCGCCCGAGACTTCGGCGTGGCGCACTTGCTGGCCGTGAGCGAGCCGGATAGCCGCAAAGGACCGAAGGACACGGGGGAGTTTGACGCGTTGGGGGATTATCGGGACTTGATTGCCGGGCTTTGAACCGCGCCGTATTCATCGCGAGCAGGCTCGCTTCCACAGTTGGATCCCTGTTCGCCACCGATCCAGTGTGGGAGCGAGCTTGCTCGCGATGAAGGCACCACAGTCCTGAAGGTTACGCGGGGATACGCAACACCTGCCCCGGATAAATCTTGTCCGGGTGCGACAGCATCGGCTTGTTGGCCTCGAAGATCTTGTTGTACTTGTTCGCGTCGCCGTACTCGGCCTTGGAGATGGCACTGAGTGTGTCGCCCTTCTTCACGGTCACGAAACGCGCCGCCTGTGCCACCGGGCCAGTCACCGTAATCTGGTCGTCGACACTGCCGACACCGGCGATATTGCCCACCGCCAACAGGATCTTTTCCTTTTCTTCCTGGCTCGCTACTTCACCGGTGACGATGACTTTGTCGCCGTCGATGGTCGCCTGGACATTCGGATTACCCAAGCCGACCTTTTCAATATGCGCTTTCAGTTGTTCGCTGGCATTGGCATTGCCGGGGGTCAGCAGGTCGATCAGTTTTTCACCTGCTTCCTTCACAAAGCTAAAAATACTCATGGCACACGCTCCTTGATTTAAGTGTCCAGACGCAAAGACTAGACCAGGCGAGACGAACCCGGTTCCCAACCGACCAATGACCCCACCACGCGCAAGCGCTAGAATCCGAACCTTCCTGCGCCCTGGAGCGAAGATGGACATCAAGCAGCTGAAATTTCTCATCGCGCTCGACGAAACCCGCCACTTCGGCCAAGCCGCCGCACGCTGCCACATCACCCAGCCGACCCTGTCGATGCGCCTGCGCAGCCTTGAAGAAGAACTCGACCTGCCGCTGGTCAACCGCGGCCAGCGTTTTGAAGGTTTCACCGCGCCGGGGGAACGAGTGCTGGCCTGGGCGCGCACGGTGCTGGCGGCCTATGACGGGCTGCAGGCCGAAGCGGCGGCCTGTCGTGGCAACCTGGTGGGTACGCTGCGCCTGGGCGTGGTGCCGTTGTCGGACTTCGACCCGCTGGCGATGATGCAGCGCTTGCACGCCGAGCACCCCAGCCTGCGTTTCGAATTGTCGTCCCTGAGCTCCGAACGCATCCTCGAACAGTTGGCGAACAACCGTATCGACCTGGGTATTTCCTACTTGGAACGCCTGGACAACGAACGCTTCGAAGCCCTGCCCTTCAGCCACACCCGCATGGGTCTGCTCTACGACCAGCGCTTTTTCTTCTTTGGCGAACAACCGCTGAGCTGGGAAGCGCTGATAGAGCTGCCCCTGGGCATGCTCACCAGCGGCATGCACTTTCGCCAATCCATCGACCACAATTTCCACAGCCGGGGCCTCACGCCTCAACCGCTGTTGCAAACCGACGCGGTGCATCAATTGTTACAAGCTGTGCACGGTGGACTGTGTTGCGCGGTGATGCCCTTGGACAGCGGCCTGAATGTGCTGACCGAAGATTTGCGCATCCAGCCCATCGAAAGCGCGCAAACGTTGGTCCCGCTGGGCCTGATCATGCGGCGCGGCGCCCCACGCTCGGCCTTGGCAGAGGCCTGTTTTGCCCTCTACCAGAAATCATCGACAACATCTTGATCGACGTCATCTATTGAGAGATCAGTAATAGCGATTAGACGTGGCAGATTGCCGCATTTAGTCTTAACACTATTCCTACTTTCAGTGATGCCTATGAACGACAAGCCTCCGGTCAGTCCAGCGCCAGCGATGGAAACATCCGCGCCGGCCGCCAGCCAGAGCTATCGCTACTGCAATCTGGACCACTCCCAAACGGACAGCACCGCGCTGGCCGAGGAAGTGGCGCTGGCGATTGCCTATAACGGCATCAGCCAGGCGGTCATGCTGGTCACCCCCACCGACCTTGAAGACTTCATCGTCGGCTTCAGCCTCGGCAGCGGCATCATTGAAGACGCATCGGACATCTATGACCTGCAACTGAGCGGCACGGGTGCTGCGCACCATGCCGAGGTGAGCATCGCCAACCGCGCCTTCTGGAACCTCAAGCAGCAACGCCGGCAATTGACGGGCACCAGTGGCTGCGGCTTGTGCGGCGTGGAAGCAGTGGAACAGGCATTGCCAAACCTCAAGGTGCTGCCCGGCGCACCGCTACCACCGGCGCAATGGCTCGATGGCCTGCGTGACCGTATCAGCCAGTTTCAGCCCCTGGGCCAATACTGCGGCGCAGTCCACGCCGCGTTGTTCATGAACGCCCAGGGCGAATTGCTGCTGGGTCGCGAAGACATTGGCCGACACAACGCCCTTGACAAGCTGATCGGCGCGTTGGTCCGGCAGCAGATCCCGGTGGCCGGCGGCATGGCGATCGTCACCAGCCGTTGCAGCCTCGAACTGATCCAGAAAGTCCTGCGGGCCGGCATCCAGACCCTGGTCAGCCTGTCGTCGCCCACCGGCCTTGCGGTGCAGTGGGCTCGCCAACACAACCTCAACCTCATCCACCTGCCGCAAAAAAGTGCGCCGCGGGTCTACAGCCCTGCGATGGAGAAACAAGCGTGAGCAATCATCAACAAGCCGACCAGAAACCCGTACCGCGCTACAAGCCCTACAAGGGCCCGGCCGGTGGCTGGGGTGCGCTGATCAGCGTCGCTCAGGCCTGGTTGACCAGCGACAATGCACTGAAAAACATCCGCATGATGCTCAAGACCAACCAGAATGGCGGTTTTGACTGCCCAGGCTGTGCCTGGGGTGACTCGCCGGAAAGCGGCGTGGTCAAGTTCTGCGAGAACGGCGCCAAAGCCGTGAACTGGGAAGCCACCAAGCGCCGCGTCGATGGCGCATTTTTCGCCAAGCACAGCGTGAGCTCGCTGCTGGAGCAGAGCGACTACTGGCTCGAGTACCAGGGTCGCCTGACCGAACCAATGCGCTACGACGCCGAAACCGACCGCTACAAACCCATCAGTTGGGAAGCGGCGTTCGACCTGATCGGCAAGCACCTGCATGGGCTGTCCAGCCCGAACCAGGCCGAGTTCTACACCTCGGGCCGAGCCAGCAACGAAGCGGCCTACTTGTATCAACTGTTCGTGCGCGCCTATGGCACCAACAACTTCCCCGACTGCTCGAACATGTGCCACGAGGCCAGCGGCGTAGCGCTGTCCCAGAGCGTTGGCGTGGGCAAGGGCACAGTGACCTTCGACGATTTCGAGCACGCCGACGCGATTTTCGTCTGGGGCCAGAACCCCGGAACCAACCATCCGCGGATGCTCGAACCACTGCGCGAGGCGGTGAAACGCGGCGCCCAAGTGGTCTGCATCAACCCGCTCAAGGAGCGTGGCCTGGAGCGTTTCCAGCATCCACAGAACCCGATCGAAATGCTCACCAACGGCAATAAGCCGACCAACACCGCCTATTTCCGCCCGGCCCTGGGTGGCGACATGGCGATCTTGCGCGGTATGGCGAAGTTCCTGCTGCAGTGGGAGCGCGAAGCGCAGAACACTGGCGCTGCGGCAGTGTTCGACCATGCGTTCCTCAATGAGCACAGCACCAACGTGCTGGATTACCTGGCGGCGGTCGACGACACGCCGTGGGAACAGATCGTCGAGCAATCGGGCATGACCCTGGTCGACATCGAGCAAGCGGCGCGCATGTACGCCAAGAGCGAGAACGTGATCATGTGCTGGGCGATGGGTATCACCCAGCACCGTCATTCGGTGGCGACCATCCAGGAAATCGCCAACGTGATGATGCTGCGCGGCAACATCGGCCGGCCAGGCGCAGGCCTGTGTCCGGTACGCGGCCACAGCAACGTCCAGGGCGACCGGACCATGGGCATCAACGAGCG
Organism: Pseudomonas sp. H1_F01; assembly: GCF_054681425.1. Classification (NCBI taxonomy): domain Bacteria; kingdom Pseudomonadati; phylum Pseudomonadota; class Gammaproteobacteria; order Pseudomonadales; family Pseudomonadaceae; genus Pseudomonas; species Pseudomonas sp. H1_F01. The sequence goes on from NZ_CP162823.1 coordinate 6,480,653, forward strand.
TCCGCCAGTGGCGTTCCTCGATTCGCTGGAGCGGCGTTTCCAATTCAAGGTACCGCGTGAAAACGGCCACAACGTGGTCGAGGCGATCCACGCAATGGCCGACGGCCAGGCGAAGGTGTTCATCGCCCTGGGCGGCAACTTCGCCCAAGCCACGCCGGACAGCCATCGAACGTTCCAGGCCTTGGCCAATTGCGACCTGACGGTGCAGATCAGCACCAAGCTCAACCGCAGCCATCTGGCTCACGGCAAGGAAGCGCTGATCCTGCCGTGCCTGGGCCGCACCGACATCGACCTGCAAACCGAAGGTGCGCAAGCGGTGACCGTGGAAGACTCCTTCAGCATGGTGCATGCCTCCATGGGCCAGCTGCAGCCGCTGTCGAACCAGATGCGCTCCGAACCGTGGATCATCGCCGGCATCGCGGCCGCCACGCTGGGTAGCCGTCCGGTGGACTGGAACTGGCTGGTGGCCGACTACAGTCGCATCCGCGACCTGATCGCCGACACCGTACCCGGCTTCAAGGACTTCAACGAAAAGCTGAAGAACCCTGGTGGGTTCTACCTGGGCAACAGCGCCGGTGCGCGGCGCTGGAACACCCCGTCGGGCCGCGCCAACTTCAAGCCCAACCGGTTACCGACCGACCTTGTGCATGAACGCACCCGGGCCACCGGCCAGTTGCCCGACCTGATCATGCAGTCCATGCGTTCCCACGATCAGTACAACACCACCATCTATGGCCTCGATGACCGCTATCGCGGTGTGAAGGGTCAGCGTGACGTGTTGTTCGTCAACGAAGCGGACATCATTCGCCTGGGCTTCAAGCCGGGGCAGAAAGCCGACATCGTCTCGCTCTGGGATGACGGCCGCGAACGGCGGGTCAAGGGTTTTACCCTGCTGGCATTCGACATTCCTGCCGGGCAGGCTGCGGCCTATTACCCTGAAGTGAACCCGCTGGTGCCACTGGAAAGCACGGGCGACGGCAGCCACACTCCAACGTCGAAGTTCGTCGCGATCCGCCTGGAAGCGGCGAGCGAGAATGGACTGATCCTGGCCAAGTCGGCCTGATACACACATCTATGGCGAGGATTTAGGTTTGTGTGGGAGCAAGGCTTGCCCGCGATGAAAGCGATGCGGTCTTGCAGAAATAGAGTCGCCTGTCGCGAGCAAGCTTTGCTCCCATGATCGTACTTTTCGAACGCCCACAAAAAAGGCCGTTTTCCAAAGAAAACGGCCTGTCCGAAGTAGCTAAAGACCGGCCAATTTGCCTTAAGTTCCCACCAAAAAACAATAACTTAGAGAATTGTGCACAAGTCGTGTTACTCGTCGGATTTCTATTGTAACCAAGCGAAGCCAGCCTCAGGATCGCGCCGTCATCCCTTTGAGGCTCCTCTATGAAGTTCTCCTCCATTCTCTTGTTGTCCCTTAGCCTGGCCAGTGGCATCGCTTCTGCCGGCGGTACTGCCGAAGCAGGTGTGGGCGGCGCATTGGGCGGGGTTTTGGGTTCGGTCGTCGGCCAGTCCCTGGGCGGCAACACCGGCTCCACTATCGGCGCGGCGCTGGGTGGCGCGGGCGGCAGTGCAGTCGGCGCAGACAAACACAGCCGCGGCGAAGCGGCGATCGGCGGCGCACTGGGCGCAGCCGGCGGTAACGTGGTCGGCCGTAGCGTCGGCGGCACCACTGGCAGCCTGATCGGTGCAGCTGCAGGCGGCGGCGCTGGTGGCGCCCTGGGTAACTACATGGGCAAGGACGATGACGATGATCGTCGTTATGACGGTCGCCGCGGTGATCGCCGCTACTACCGCGATGGCCACCCGGGTCGTGGCCATGCCTACGGGCATCGCAAAAAACATCATCGCTACTACCGCGACTAACGGCTGACTGATAACCGCCGTTGAAGATCGCAGCCTCCAGCAGCTTCCAGAGCTGACAGGAGGCTGCGATTTTTTGTTTCAGACCACCAACAATTCCAAAGCCCCACGTAGCCGGTCCGGAATCGCCACCGGCCGATTCGACGCCCGGTCCACGAATACGTGAACAAAACGTCCCGCCGCGCAGGCCTCCTCCTCGCCGACCTTGAACACCGCCAGCTCGTACTGCACCGAACTGCTGCCCAACTTCCCTACCCGCAGGCCGATTTCAATCCGGTCAGGAAAAGCGATCGAGGCAAAGTAGTCACAGGCTGAACTCACCACGAACCCCACCACCTCTCCATCATGGATATCCAGGCCACCGACTTCGATCAGGTAGGTATTCACTGCGCTATCGAAAAAACTGTAATAGGTGACGTTATTGACGTGACCGTACACATCGTTGTCGTGCCAGCGCGTGGTAATGGTTTGCAAGTGTCGGTATTCGTTGCGTTGGGGCATCAGGTGTCCTTTACGGTTGTTCAATGACCTTGGCTTGACCCGGCCTCAGGCCTTCGCGAAGCCCTTGCCCTGCGCTGCCAGATCGCCGATCAGGCGCGCTGGCTTCCACTGGTCGCCCTGCTTCGTTTCGAGCTCCAGCAGGCGTGCGTGGATATCCTCCAGCCCCTGCCCGTCGGCCCAGGCCATCGGCCCGCCCTTGTCGGCAGGGAAACCATAGCCGTTGAGGTAGACCAGGTCGATGTCATGGGCCGACTCGGCAATGCCTTCCTGCAGGATCTTTGCCCCCTCGTTGACCAGCGCCAGCAAGCACCGCTCGAGGATTTCCTCCGGGCCAATCTCGCGCCGCTGGAAACCCAGCGCTTCACTGACCCGTAGCACCAGCGCATCGACCTCGACATCATGCTCGGCCTGTCGACTGCCCGGCTCGTAGTGATAGTACCCATTGCCGCTTTTCTGGCCGAACCGTCCCAGTTCGCACAAACGGTTGTCCACCTGCACCTCGGGCGCATCCTGGCCCTTGCCCGCCAGCTCACGGGCGCGCCACTCCAGATCGATGCCAACGACGTCGTACATACGAAACGGTCCCATGGCGAAACCAAAGCCTTGCAACGCGGCATCCACCTGATGGGGGAATGCCCCCTCCAGCAGCATCTTGCGCGCTTCCAGCACATAAGGATGAAGCATTCGGTTGCCAATGAATCCATGGCAATTGCCTGATACAACGCTGACCTTGCCCATGCGCTTGCCCAGAACCAACGCCGCGTCCAGCACCGCTGTGGAGGTGTGCGCGCCGCGAACGATTTCCAGCAGCTTCATGATGTGCGCCGGGCTGAAGAAATGCAGGCCCAGGACCTGGGCGGGCCGGCGGGTGACAGCGGCGATGGCATCGATGTCCAGCGCCGAGGTGTTGCTCGCCAGGATAGCCTCGGGCTTGAGCAGGCCGTCCAGTTCACGAAAGATTTTCTGTTTGAGTTCGAGGTTTTCGTAAACCGCTTCGATCACCAGGTCCACATTGCGGATTGCCGCGTAATCATCTGCCCGTGTCACCCGGGCGATCCGCGCGTCGGCCTCACCCTGATCGATACGGCCCTGACGCACGCCATGGGCATAGGTCTCGGCCACGGCCACCAGTGCCTGCTCGAGCATCTGCGGATTGTTGTCGACCCACTGTACCGCCACGCCCGCGTTGGCCAGGCACATCACGATGCCCCGGCCCATGGTGCCTGCACCGACCACCGCGGCACGCTGAATATCGAAAGGTGTCTGGCTCATGTTTGCTCTCTTGTTGGCGATCCGAAGACAGCCTTCACCTTAGTCAGCCACCGAATATTTTTGAAATTTATTCGTGTGATGCAGGGCATTCAGCGGATGGATGCAGCTCACAGGTGCGCCTGGGCCCACTGACGAACTTCAGCGTATGGATACGCCTCCAGTGCGGCATATCCGCGGATTTTCCGCGCCTTCAATCGGGTGAACAGCGGCATGCCGATCCCGCACAGGAAGCGGGTGAGGCGCTCGGCAGACGGCACGCTGCCGCTGTGCTGCTCATGCTTGTGGATAAAGTCGCTACACAGCGCCTCGAAGTTTTTATCCACAAGCGGCGGCAACGCCGGCGGCTCCGGCAGGCGAGCGATATGCCCATGGCACACCGAGCAATGACCGCACTCGCGTGGCGCATTGTCATCGCCGAAATACTGCGCCAGGCGATAACCCAGGCAACGGTCGGTGGCGAACAACTCGAGCATGGCGTGGATCCGCGCGATTTCACCTTGCTCGTGCCGGGTGAAATAGGCGTGTAGCTCGGAGCTCAAGACCTGCGTATCCAGGCCCCCTTCCAGCACGCTGTACACCTCGGTCATCTGTTTGCTTTCCAGCTCGATCCAGCCTTTTTCCTGGAAATAATCCAGCGCCTTGACCACGCGATTACGCTCAGCGTGATATTGCTGGTACATCCCGTCGAAATTCACCGTGGCCCAGGCCCGGGCGCGACTGGAGGTCTGGATGATGGCCGAGACGAAGTCCCTTCGCTCGCCTTCGAAGCGCTCCAGCAATTGTTGTGGCTCAGTCAGGAACTTGAAGCGGTACTCCGCGAAATAGGCATAGCGCGGCGCGATCAGCCGACGTAGCTCCAACTGGACCAGCAACGTCTTGAGTGGCAACTGCCGGATGTTGCTCTGGTCCGCCAGGGGTCCCAGCAAGAACTCCCATTGCCCATCGGGAGCGGCGGCCTGCAGCTCATCGAGCACGCAACGAATGCCTGCAAGCTCCGGTGTATCGCCATACACAAAGTTTTCCAGCACGTTGAGACTGTCGCGGTTGGCCAGCACCAGGCAATCGGAAGGCTGCCCGTCCCGACCGGCGCGGCCGATCTCCTGGCTGTAGTTTTCGATGGACTTGGGCAGGTCGAAATGCACGACGTTGCGAATGTCACTCTTGTCGATGCCCATGCCAAAAGCGATGGTCGCGACGATGCAATTGGATTGCCCGCCCATGAACCGCCGCTGGATATCTTCGCGTTGTTCATGGGGCAAACCGGCGTGATAGGCCTCGGCCTCGATCCCGTGCCGGCCCAGGTGTTCGGCGATCTGCTCGGCGGTTCGCTGCAAGGTCACGTAGACGATGCTCGGCTGCCCGGCACGTTCGCCCAGCCACTGCACCAGCCGTGCGCGCTTGTCGGCTCCCAGCACGGGCTCGACCAGCAGATTGAGGTTCGAGCGGTAGAAACCGGTTGTCACCACATCCACGGCGGCGATGGCGAATTTCGCCTGCATGTCGGCGATGACCTTGGGTGTCGCGGTGGCCGTCAGCAGCAAGACCTGAGGAATATTGAACTCACGCTGGTAATCGGGAAGCTTGAGGTAGTCAGGTCGAAAGTTATGCCCCCATTCCGAAATACAGTGGGCCTCGTCCACCACCAGCAACGAGATCGGCACCTGCTGCAAGAAGTTGCGAAAGCGCTCGTTCTTCAGGCGCTCCACAGAAATCATCAGGATCTTCAACTCACCCGAACGGGCTCGTGCCATGGCGTCGTTGGCTTCATCACGACCCTGGGCCGAATCGATACTCGCCGCCGCAATGCCGTGGCGCTTGAGGAACGCCAACTGGTCCTGCATCAGCGCCAGCAGTGGCGAGACCACCAGGGTCAGATGAGGCAATAGCAGGGCCGGCAATTGATAACACAAGGACTTGCCTGAGCCGGTGGGGAAAATGGCCGCTGCCGACCGACCGGCCAGCACGGCGCCGATGACCGCCTCCTGACCGGGACGAAACTGTGGATAACCGAAAACCTGTTCCAGGGTGCTGTGCATGCGCGGTCGCTCCTTTGACTGCTGCGATGCCCAAAGCCTAGCGGGACAACGCGGTGAGTCGAGAAAAGGTCGGGGTCGAATCGATACGGGATGATACAGCCTGAATGGCCGTGACGCTGATCGACTCGGGAGTCAACGCACGCGCGGAGACGTTTGATAGCTGACAGTTTGAGCTTGGTGTTCAGTCATAAGACGTTAAATAAAGATCCAGTCCTTGAGGAAGAACCAATGATGCCAACCGCTCGATTTCAAGCACTTGCTTTGCTGAAAGCCTGAAGTCCGCACCAATATGATCATTACTACCTGCCCATTGCATCACGGGCTTCAAGTCCTCCACCGACAAGCTGATGCTCTGCTCAAATACCAGCTCATCCTTACCAGGATAAAAACCCAACACCCCAAAACTCATGGCTCTACCTTCCTTGTCTTATCCGCTTTTTTGGTCTGTTCGCCCGTGATGTGATTGAACTCACCCAAATGGTTTCCACGCGGGTTGTACTTTTCAAGGGCGCTATGCTGCCGGTCCCATCATAAATATTGCCTTTCCGGTCGTGCCAACGTGGACGTAATCCTCCACCTCCTTGTACGGGAGTTTTTGACCGACCGCGAACAAGATCAGGAAAAGCAGGAATTACACCTTTCGGGGTCGGGTGATATTTGTGATCAGAAATGCTGAGCACGATATACAACGGCGAAACCCCAGAATCCGCCGGAAACACAAGAATGAAATCCTTGTACTGCGGCGGATAAATCGGGTTGACGATGATGCTGTCCGCCGCAGGCGTTGGCGGAAAAATCCATATGTGCGGAGCCTGTGGCGCGGCCTCCAGCGTCGGGATGCCCAGCGTGGCGGATGGATCGACTGCCGGCGTCCAGATCAATTCGACCCCATCGCCAAAGTCCGCCACCTGCTGCTCGCCGCGAGCCTGGAACGTGACCACGGGAATCATTTCCCAGTCACGTCGCGTCTGGGTGTTGTAGCCGTATCCCTTGAGTGTTCCATCGACCTGGGTTTCGACATGCAACCGAACCCGGGTGCGAGCCTGCTCCAGGGAGCGCAGTTGCTCTTCGGTGTACAACGAGCCGTCACCCAGGTTCGTGGGCATCAGCAATCCGACCAGGCCGATCAGCACACCCGCCGCCACAGGAGCGCTGACCGCGGCAGCAGCACCAAGGGAGACCGGCATCGTCCTACCCAAGGCAAACGTGCCGAAGCTTGTCGGCAACGACCCACTGATACTCTTAAGCTGAATGCGCCCTGACTCGTCTGCTTGACGCCCACCCAACAAGGTAAATTGGCCGTACTCCCTCAAGGCTTCAGTCGGGATGTAGCCGCTCGGGTTGTGGTAGTCGATTACCGAAACAGCCAGATTGCAGGACTTTGCAAATACACAGCCCTTCACGTCGGAAGGTGATGCTTCGCGGACCTGGGCCAGACGCTCGCTCATGTACGCCGTCTGCCTGGCGAGCATGGCCTCATAGGTGTGTTGATCGGCATCTCTTTTTGCCAGTTCGCTGGGGGTCATGGCCCGCAGGATCCTGTAGCCCCGATCACCACCGTAATGCTCCCAGGCCTGCGGGACACTGGCCTTTCCTTTCGTCATGCTTCGTCCTTGCTCGATCGCCATTGCCCCCATTGAAAGGGCGTGGCGAACCTTACCGGGCGACTAAAGGTTTACTCAGCAGACGGTTCCGAGACTGCTGTGAGATCTTTCTTCTTTTCCAACGGGCAACGATTTCCCCCTAAACTTTCCCTTCAGACGGACGCACGCCAACCTCCCGGAACCTCGCCATGTACCTCGCCCCAGACTTCCCCGACGATCACGCCATGCGCCAGCTCATGGAATTGCTGCACGAAGAGATCGGCCTGCCTGAACGCAAGACGATCCGCCTGGACACCGCGATCAATCTCGACCTGGGTTGTGACGGCGCGGATGCCCGGCATCTGATGGAGGCCTTGGAAGAACGGTTCGCCATCGAGCTCATCGACTACGACGCCTACCGCTATTTTCAGCCTGAAGGATTTGATGTGTTTCAAAAGCGCAGGGCCAAGGGCCGTGGGAACAAGACGCCACTGACCATCGGCATGCTCTATAAGGCGATCAAGGCGCAACGATGGGATACGCGGGAAGTGGAAGAGGCCTAGTTGATCGGGGCGCCTCAAATAGTCGCCCATAAAAAAACCGCCCATGAAGGGCGGCTTTTTTATTCGCTAACCAAGCCTTACAGCTGCGGACCCGCCGCCTTGATCGCGTCGCTCACGTCGAACTTCTTGAAGTTCTCGGTGAACAGACCGGCCAATGCCTTGGCCGCTTCGTCGTAGGCAGCTTTGTCGGCCCAGGTGTTGCGTGGGTTCAACAGGCCAGTCTCGACGCCTGGAACAGCCAGCGGCACGTCCAGGTTGATGATGTCCAGGTGTTCGGTTTCAGCACCGATCAGCGCGCCGCTCTGGATCGCTGCGATCACCGCACGGGTGGTCGGGATATTGAAACGCTTGCCGACGCCGTAGCCGCCGCCGGTCCAGCCGGTGTTGACCAGGTAGACCTTGGAGCCGAAACCGCGGATGCGCTTGATCAGCAGCTCAGCGTATTCACCAGCCGGACGCGGGAAGAATGGGGCACCGAAGCAGGTGGAGAAGGTCGACTTGATGCCGCTGCCCGAACCCATTTCAGTCGAGCCCACCAGTGCGGTGTAGCCGGACAGGAAGTGGTAGGCGGCTTGTTCTTCGCTGAGGATCGACACAGGCGGCAGTACACCGGTCAGGTCGCAGGTCAGGAAGATCACAGCGTTTGGCTCGCCACCGAGGTTTTTCGGTGCGCGTTTTTCGATCAGCTCACGCGGGTAGGCGGCGCGGCTGTTCTGGGTCAGGCTGTCGTCGGCGTAGTCGGCTTTCTTGGTGACCGGGTCCAGGACGACGTTTTCCAGTACGGCGCCGTGCTGGATGGCTTTCCAGATAACTGGCTCGTTCTTCTCGGACAGGTCGATGCACTTGGCGTAGCAGCCGCCTTCGATGTTGAAGACCACACCCACGCCCCAGCCGTGCTCGTCGTCACCGATCAGATAACGGCTCTCGTCAGCGGACAGGGTGGTCTTGCCAGTGCCCGACAGACCGAAGAACAGGGTCACATCGCCCTCTTCGCCCATGTTCGCGGCGCAGTGCATCGGCAGCACGTCAACGGCCGGCAGCAGGAAGTTCTGCACGGAGAACAGGGCTTTCTTCATTTCACCGGCGTAGCGCATACCGGCGATCAGCACTTTCTTGGCCGCGAAGTTGATGATCACGGTGCCGTCGGAGTTGGTGCCGTCGCGCTCAGGCTCGCAGACGAAGTTCGGCGCGTTGATGATCTGCCATTCATCCTTGCCGCCGGCGTTGTATTGCTCGGGGTTGATGAACAGGCAACGGCCAAACAGGTTGTGCCACGCGGTCTCGGTGGTCATCTTGACTGGCAGGTAGTGCGCAGGATCGGAGCCTACATGCACGTGGGATACGAAACGCTCGCGCTCGCCCAGGTAGGCTTCGACGCGGTTCCACAGGGCATCGAACTTGTCGGCCGGGAACTTGCGGTTGATCGGGCCCCAGGCGATGGCGTCCTGGGTGGTTGGCTCTTCCACGATGAAACGGTCGACTGGCGAGCGACCGGTACGATGACCGGTACGAACAACCAGCGCGCCAGTATCGGCAAGCTCGCCTTCACCGCGATTCAGGGCTTCTTTGACCAGATCATCGACACTCAGATCGGTGTACACGGCGTTATTGGCTTGCGTCATGAGATTCCCCGTCGGCCCGTGGCCGAGTGCTCCAAACGTTTTGTAGTAGGAAGTCGCGCACTACTACCCGAAAAAAGTGGGCCGGATTATGCCAGAAAACCCCAAAAAGAGTAGGGCCCTCCCGTCAGTACGGCGTAAATCCGGCGTTTGCCAGGAGATTTACCTGCGCTGAATCGTTTTAGTGACGAGTATCTGACGGTGTGTCGACACCCGCACCGGCGAACAATTGCGCGATGTCCGCCGCGTCGAACAGGTAGCGCTCGTTGCAAAACTGGCAATCGATCTCGATGGCACCGCCATGCTCGATCACCAGTTGCTGCGCATCTTCCAGACCCAGACTGACCAGCGCATTGGCAGAACGTTCACGAGAGCAACTGCACTGGAAGCGCAACGGCTGTCCATCGAACAAGCGTACCTGCTCCTCGTGATAGAGGCGATGCAGCACGGTTTCGTTGTCCAGGCTCAACAGCTCATCGGCGCTCAAGGTGCTGGCCAGAGCGTTGATGTGCTGCCAGCTGGCATCACGTTCTTCCGCGTCGCGAAGGCGATCGGCAGGCAGTTGTTGAAGCAGCAAACCGCGGGCACGCCGCCCGTCGGCGTAGAGCCAGAAGCGGGTATTGGTCTGCTGGGACATGACGAAGTAGTTGGTGAAGCATTCAGCCAGGGTCGCGCCGTCGAGATCGACGATGCCCTGGTAGCGCTTGCCATGGGTAGGGTCGACCGTCAGGGCCAGCACGCCGTCGGGCATCATGTCAGCCAGGGTCGCGTCGGGCGCGATCTGCTCGGCGTGATAACGGGCCAGGCCACGGATCTCACGTTCGCTGGAGCACTCGATCATCAGCAGCGGCACCGGACCTTCGGAGCGCGCCTGGAGAATCAGCAAGCCATCGAACTTCAAGGTGCCCACCAACAACGCCGCAGCCGCCATCAGCTCGCCGAGCAGTTGTGCGACCGGCTCCGGATAGGCGTGCTTGGCGAGGACTTCGGCGTAGCTACGCTCCAACGCCACCAGTTCGCCACGGGCGTCGCTGTCATCGAAGATGAAACGTTGGGTGTAGTCGGTATCCGGTAAATCAGTCATAGGGTCTGGTATCTGAGGTGATGACAAATGATGGCAGGCATTTTATGGGCATTCAGGGTGGGTTCCAAGCAAGGCTTAGGCTTGCCTGACGGGAAGGTGCTGACACCTCATCTGAATGTGTAGGCTGACACATTGTGGCGAGGGAGCTTGCTCCCTCGCCACGGGTGAAATGACCGGCGCTTTATTCGCTATTGCTGCCATGAAACTTGAACAGGTCCCGGCGCTGCTTCTTGCTCGGCTTGCCGTCGGTGCTGACCCCCAGGGCGCCGGCCTTGCGTTGCGCGGCGGCGGTTTCGCGCTTGGCGATGCTGGCTTCGGTTTCGCGATACAGCGCCTGGGCTTCAGGCGCGCCGCGACGCACGATCGACAAGGCTTCGACCACCACGGTCTTTTCATCGAAACCGGTGCGGATGACAAATTCATCGCCAACGCGTGGCTCTTTGCCCGGCTTGCAACGTTCTCCGCGGTGATGAACCTTGCCGCTTTCGATGGCGGTCTTGGCCAGCGCCCGCGTCTTGTAGAATCGCGCCGCCCACAACCATTTATCGAGACGGACCTTGTCGTCCTCTTCCTTTTTTTGTGCCACTGCCATTCCTCTTTTCTGCCAATAGCCGGAACTGTACTACCGTTTTTGTCGGGCGCACGAATCCGGCCCGACGGATAGAATGCCCGTCAAATCGCCTCCACATGCATGGCTTGGCTCGAAATCGGTTACAAGCACAAACAAGCGCGTAGATAACTGTCGCCATTTTGTGATTATTCTGCGTGAATACCGCGATTCGCGGAGTCCACGATCCGATGTACTGATCGCAGGTTTTTTTATTGAAGACTTTTGACCATTTGACCGTTGTCGGTCTGCGCGAGTGGGTGGCGCTCCCGGATCTGGGAGTCGTGGGCCTGCGGGCAAAAATCGACACCGGCGCCAGCACCTCCAGCCTGCATGCCACCGACATCGAGCCATTTGAGCGCGATGGCGAAAAGTGGGTGCGCTTCACTGCGCACCTCGGTACGGTCGTGCAATTGCGCCATCGCCGCTGCGAAGCCCCGCTGGTGGCCCGCAAGACAATAAAAAGCTCCAACGGCCACGCCCAGGTCCGCTACGTGATCAGCACCACGTTGGCACTGGGTGATCGGATCTGGCGGGTCGAGTTCACCCTTGCTTGCCGCAAGTCCATGCGATACCGCCTGTTACTGGGCTCCAAAGCCTTGATCGACGGCCAACTGGTGGTCAATCCGGGTATCAAATACGTTCAAGACAAGCCGGCATTCCCGGTGTCCACTACCTCTGCCACAGGTGTTGCATGAAGATCGCTGTGCTGTCGCGTAATCCGCGTCTGTATTCCACTCGTCGTCTGGTTGAAGCCGGGACCGAACGAGGCCATGAAATGGTGGTGATCGATACCCTGCGCGCCTACATGAACATCGCCAGCCACAAGCCGCAAATCCATTACCGTGGCAAGCCGCTGGAAGGGTTCGATGCGGTGATCCCGCGTATCGGCGCATCGGTGACGTTCTATGGCTGCGCCGTGTTGCGTCAGTTCGAAATGATGGGGGTGTTTCCCCTCAACGAGTCGGTGGCCATCGCCCGCTCCCGGGACAAGCTGCGCTCGCTGCAGTTGCTGTCACGGCGCGGGATCGGCCTGCCGGTAACCGGTTTTGCCCACTCCCCCGACGACATTCCCGACCTGATTGCGATGGTCAACGGCGCACCGCTGGTGATCAAGGTGCTGGAAGGCACCCAGGGCATCGGCGTGGTCCTGTGTGAAACCGCGACGGCGGCGGAATCGGTGATCGAGGCGTTCATGGGCCTTAAGCAGAACATCATGGTCCAGGAGTACATCAAGGAAGCCGGTGGCGCGGACATTCGCTGCTTCGTGGTCGGCGACAAGGTGATTGCCTCGATGAAACGCCAGGCCAAGCCCGGAGAGTTCCGCTCCAACCTGCATCGCGGCGGCAGTGCCAGCCTGATAAAGATCACCCCAGAAGAACGCATGACCGCCCTGCGGGCCGCGAAAGTCATGGGCCTGGCCGTGGCGGGCGTGGACATCCTGCGCTCCAACCACGGACCGCTGGTGATGGAAGTCAACTCCTCGCCAGGCCTGGAAGGGATCGAAACCACCACGAGCAAGAACGTGGCCGGGATCATCATCGAGCATTTGGAAAAGAATGGCGGGCCGAACATGACCCGGACCAAGGGCAAGGGCTGACTCAACACAAACCCTGTGGAAGTGAGCCTTTGTGGGAGCTGAGCTTGTTCCCACAGGTTCTCTGTCTTGCTTGAGGGAGATCGCTACACCGCATCCCGAGGCAGCATCAAGCCCAACGGCAAGCGCACCCGAGCTTCCAGCCCGCCACCGACACGATTTCGCAGTTCGACGTTGCCGCCGTGCATCGAAGCGATGCGCTTGACGATGGCCAGGCCCAGCCCCGTGCCCTTCCCGCCCCGGGCGCGATCACCGCGAGTGAAGGGGTTGAAAATGGCTTCCAGCTCAGAAGGATCGATGCCGGCGCCACGGTCCATGACGCTCAGCACCACGTAAGGCGCGCTGGTGTCACCGGAGACATAGGCCGCGACTTCGACGCCGGTGCCAGCATGGTTCAGTGCATTGCCAATCAGGTTGTTCAGCAAACGCTTCATCGACACCCGGCGCAACGGGAACGGCTGGATCGGCTCCAGGCGCAGGTGCACTTTCTCATCGTTCTGGTTATAGGGCGCGGCCACCTCCCGCACCAATTCACTTAGGTCCACCTCTTCCACAGACTCGTCACGACCGTCGCGAATGAACGCCAGGAACTGGTCGAGAATCGCGTCCATGTCCTCGATGTCGCGGACCATCTCGTCGGTCAGATCGGTGTGCTCGCCCATCAACTCCAGCGACAACCGCAGCCGGGTCAGCGGCGTGCGCAGGTCATGGGAGACACCAGCGAGCATCAACTCACGCTCGCGCCCGGCCTGTTCGACATCCTCGGCCATCTGATTGAAGGCACGGTAGACCTCGGTCATCTCGCTGGGTGTATCGCTGATGGGCAGCCGCACGCTGCGCCCCTGGCCCAGTTGGCGGGCGGCGTAGACCAGGCGTTTCAATGGTTGGTTGAGCTGGCTGACGAAGATCCACGCCGACGCCGTCGACAGCAGGCCGATGGCCAGGAACCAGCCGAGCACGTTCCAGATTTTCTGGCCGCGCAGCGGATGCGGGTACAACGGCACTTTCAGCCAGCCATCCCCCAGGCTCGGGGCTCGTACCCACAGCGCCGGCGGCGAGTGCATGCGTAATCGCACCTCGGTATCGGCACCCAGTTCGGCCTGCATCTGGCGTTGATAGATCTCGCTGTAGGGCCAGTGCTGCTCGCCCTCCGGCACGCCGGCACCGACAACGCGGATCAGCGTCGCCGCCTCGGCAATTTTCGCTCGGTTGGTTTCGTCCGCCGCCCAATAGGCCCGCAGCGTCAAGGCAACGCCGTGACTGTACTGCCGATCCACGAGAACGTCTTCGTTCATCAGCAGGTACACCAGCGTCAGTGCCTTGGAGAAGAGCACGACGATCAGCACCAGCCAGAGGGTGCGGGAGAAGAAACTCTGGGGGAACCAAACGGGGGTTTTCATGAATAACCGCTACACACTTGCAGGAGCGAGCGATGCTCGCACAATGACAGACCGCGAGTCGCCTGGAAGAAGACATTTCAACCGGCCAGGCCACCCGCTCCTACAAATCGCCGATCACTTGCTGGCGGCGCCATCCGGCACGAACACGTAACCCACGCCCCAGACGGTCTGGATATACCGCGGCTTGGAAGGATCGGGTTCGATCATCCGGCGCAGACGGGAAATCTGCACGTCGATGGAGCGCTCCAGCGCATCCCATTCACGGCCACGGGCCAGGTTCATCAGTTTGTCCCGGGTCAGCGGCTGGCGGGCGTTCATCACCAGGGCCTTGAGCACCGCGAACTCGCCGGTGGTGAGCATATGGACCTCATCACCGCGCTTGAGCTCGCGAGTGGCCAGGGACAGCTCATAGTCGCCGAATGTCACGCTTTCATCTTCGCTACCCGGCGCGCCAGGTACCGGCGCCGACTGACGACGCAGCACCGCCTTGACGCGGGCCATCAGTTCGTCGGGGTTGAACGGCTTGGCCAGGTAATCGTCGGCGCCCAGTTCCAGGCCCTTGATACGGCTCAGCTCGTCGCCCTTGGCGGTGAGCATGATGATCGGGATCTGGTTGTTGGCGCCACGCAGGCGGCGGCAGGCTGTCAGGCCGTCTTCACCAGGCAGCATCAGGTCGAGCACCACCAGGTTGAAAACTTCACGGGCCAGCAGTCGATCCATTTGCTCGGTGTTCGGTACGGTGCGGGCGCGGTAGCCCTTGCTGACGAAAAAGCGTTCCAGCAAGCTGCTCAGCCCCGGATCGTCGTCAACAATAAGAATTTTTTCGCCTTCAGCAGTTTGTGCAGTGCTGCTCATAGGAAGCTCCTTTGATCTCGGCGCGCATTATGGCCTAGCTGCCGTTATACGCACCGTGTGCATTGTTAGCAGATTTTTCCTCCATCACCACAAATCCGGGTATCAAGCCTACAGACCATGTCCCCCCCTCAGGGCGGAACGCTGGTTATAATGCGCGGCCTTTTGTGCCAGGGAATACCGGATCGTGACCCGGCGTGCCATTTTTTTCCCCTTGGCCAGGCAGCATTTTTTGAATTTCGCGGGTCAACAGGCAGCCTTTTGACCCAGGCAGCGGCGCATGCCAGGCCGCTCAACCAGTCTCGCCGAGCCCTGCTTCTGCGGCGGCGAGCCTGATTTCACAATTTGTCAGGTGGTTTTATGGACAGCATCAACAGCCGCATCGCCGAGGAACTCGGTGTACGCCCACAACAGGTCGAAGCGGCCGTCGCGCTACTCGATGAAGGCTCCACGGTGCCTTTCATCGCCCGTTACCGGAAAGAAGTGACCGGCAGCCTCGATGACACCCAATTGCGGCATCTGGAAGAACGCCTGCGCTACCTGCGAGAACTCGACGAACGGCGCATCAGCATCCTGGCCAGCATCCAGGAGCAGGGCAAGCTGACCCCGCAACTTGAGCGCGACATCAAGCTGGCCGACACCAAGACCCGCCTCGAAGACTTGTACCTGCCCTACAAGCAAAAGCGCCGCACCAAGGGCCAGATCGCCCTGGAAGCCGGCCTCGGCGAGCTGGCCGACGGCCTGTTCAACGATCCGACCCTGGCCCCGGAAGCCGAAGCCGCGCGCTTCGTCGATGCCGAAAAAGGCGTGGCGGATGTAAAAGCGGCGCTGGAAGGCGCCAAGTACATCCTCATGGAGCGTTTCGCCGAAGACGCCAACCTGCTGGAAAAACTGCGTAGCTATCTCAAGCAGGAAGCTACCCTCAGCGCCCGGGTGATCGCCGGCAAGGAAGAGGAAGGCGCGAAGTTCCGCGACTACTTCGAACACGACGAACCGCTCAAGAGCATGCCGTCCCACCGCGCCCTGGCGATTTTCCGTGGTCGCAACGAAGGCATCCTCAGCTCCGCACTGAAAGTCGGTGAAGAATTGCCCGGCACCATGCACCCGTGCGAAGGCATGATCGGCCAGCAGTTCGGCATCCAGAACCAGAATCGCGCCGCCGACAAATGGCTGGCCGAGGTGGTGCGCTGGACCTGGAAGGTCAAGCTCTACACCCACCTGGAAACCGACCTGCTGGGCGAGTTGCGCGATAACGCCGAGACCGAGGCAATCAACGTATTCGCCCACAACCTGCATGACCTGCTGCTGGCCGCACCGGCCGGCCCACGCGCCACCCTGGGCCTGGACCCGGGCCTGCGCACCGGTTGCAAGGTGGCCGTGGTGGATTCCACCGGCAAGCTGCTGGACCACGCCACGGTCTACCCGCACGTGCCGCACAACAAGTGGGACCAGACCCTCGCCGTGCTCGCCGCCCTGTGCGCCAAGCATTCGGTGGACCTGATCGCCATCGGCAACGGCACCGCCAGCCGCGAGACCGACAAGCTGGCTGCCGAGTTGATCAAGAAATACCCAGCCATGAAGATGACCAAGGTCATGGTTTCCGAGGCAGGCGCTTCGGTTTACTCGGCGTCGGAACTGGCCTCCAAGGAATTCCCGGACCTGGACGTGTCGATCCGAGGCGCGGTGTCCATAGCCCGTCGCCTGCAGGATCCACTGGCGGAACTGGTGAAGATCGACCCGAAATCCATCGGTGTCGGCCAGTACCAGCACGATGTTTCCCAGTTGAAACTGGCGCGCGGCCTGGACGCGGTGGTGGAGGATTGCGTGAACGCCGTGGGCGTTGACGTGAACACCGCTTCGGTGGCGCTGTTGGCACGTATCTCCGGCCTGAACGCCACCCTGGCGCAGAACATCGTCACCCACCGTGACGAACACGGCGCGTTCAAGACCCGCGCCGCGTTGAAGAAAGTCCCGCGCCTGGGTGAAAAGACCTTCGAACAGGCCGCCGGCTTCCTGCGGGTGATGAACGGCGATAACCCGCTGGACTCCTCCGCTGTCCACCCTGAAGCCTACCCGCTGGTGCAACGCATCGCCGCCCAGACCGACCGCGACATCCGTTCGCTGATCGGTGACGCCGGGTTCCTCAAGCGCCTGGACCCGAAGAAGTTCACCGACGAAACCTTCGGCCTGCCCACCGTCACCGACATCCTCCAGGAACTGGAGAAACCGGGCCGCGACCCGCGCCCCGAGTTCAAGACCGCCGAGTTCCAGGACGGCGTCGAAGACCTAAAGGACCTGCAGCCGGGCATGATCCTCGAAGGCGTGGTGACCAACGTCACCAACTTCGGTGCCTTCGTCGACATCGGCGTGCACCAGGACGGTCTGGTGCATATCTCGGCCTTGTCCGAGAAGTTCATCAAGGACCCGCGCGAAGCGGTGAAAGCCGGTGATGTGGTGAAAGTGAAGGTCATGGAAGTCGACATCCCGCGCAAACGCGTCGGCCTGTCGATGCGCATGAGCGACACACCGGGCGAGAAAGTCGACGGTGCCCGTGGTGCGCGTCCCGGCTCGACGCCACGCCAGTCGCAAAACACCGCGCCACGCAAGGAAACCGCCACCGCGGCCCCGGCGAACAACGCCATGGCCTCGTTGTTCGCCAACGCCAAGCAGTTGAAGAAACGCTGATGGACGTGCCAGCCGAGTTGGTGGAGAGCGCGTTTTTCAAGCTGCTCGGCTGCCGTCTGCACAGCCTTGGGGACGGGGTGGCGCAAGTCGCCCTGAGCCTTGAGCCGCCGCTGCGCAATCGCGGCGGCAAGCTGCACGGCGGCGCGCTGTTCAGCCTGGTGGACATCGCCATGGGACTGGCCTGCTCCAGTGTCCATGGCTTTGACCAGCAGAGCGCGACCATCGAATGCAAGATCAACTACATTCGCGCAGTGTCCGACGGCGACGTGTTGTGCACCGCTCGGGTCATCCACCCCGGTCGGCGCACGCTGGTGGTCGAGGCCGAGGTGATGCAAGGCGACAAACTGGTCGCAAAAGCGCAAGGCACGTTCGCTGTCCTATAGCTCCCTGTCATCGATTTGAGTTAATTTCGACGCCATGAATGCCGCGCCGAAACCCCTTGTGGGAGCGAGCCTGCTCGCGATAGCGGTGGACCAGTCAATATAAAAGTTGACTGACAGACCGCTATCGCGAGCAGGCTCGCTCCCACAGGGGGTGTGATGATTGTCTTTGGCAGCATGAAAACCAGGCGAAAACGCCAGTTTTAACTTCACCCTTGTAGACCGTCTTGCCCACCCCCATATTGGGGCGACTGACGCGTGAAGGAATTCAACTTGAGCGACCTTTTAAACCGCCGCCTGGCCCTGCTCGGCGAGCGCGCCAACCTCTCCCTGCTCGAACAGTGCCTGCACGGCATCGAGCGTGAATGCCTGCGCGTCACCGGCGATGGGCACTTGGCGCAGACCCCGCATCCCAAGGCCCTGGGTTCGGCGTTGACCAACGAACAGATCACTACCGACTATTCCGAGTCGCTGCTGGAGTTCATCACGCCAGCCCTGGCCAACCCGGCCGATACCCTGCGCAGCCTCGACAAGATCCACCGGTTCGCCTACAGCAAACTGGGTGACGAGTACCTGTGGAGCCCTTCGATGCCGTGCCCACTGCCGGCGGAAGAGGACATCCCGATCGCGTATTACGGCACCTCGAACATCGGTCGGCTCAAGTACGTCTATCGCAAGGGGCTGGCCCTGCGCTACGGCAAGACCATGCAATGCATTGCCGGGATCCACTACAACTTTTCCCTGCCGGAAAAACTCTGGCCCCTGCTCCGGCAGGCCGAAGGCGTCGAGGCCAGCGACCGTGATTTCCAGTCGTCGGCCTACATCGCGCTGATCCGCAATTTCCGCCGCTACAGCTGGTTGCTGATGTACCTGTTCGGTGCCTCGCCGGCCCTGGACGCCGGTTTCCTGCGCGGTCGCCCGCACCAGTTGGAACAACTGGACCCGGACACCCTGTACCTACCCTACGCCACCAGCCTGCGCATGAGCGACCTGGGTTACCAGAGCAACGCCCAGGCCGGCCTCACGCCTTGCTACAACGACCTGGCCAGCTACACCGACAGCCTGCGCAAAGCGGTGGCGACGCCTTATGCGCCGTACGTCGAGGTCGGCACTCACCAGAACGGCGAGTGGGTGCAGCTCAACACCAACATCCTGCAGATCGAAAACGAGTACTACTCCAACATCCGCCCCAAACGCGTGACCTACACCGGCGAGCGCCCGATCCAGGCCTTGATGGCCCGGGGTATCCAGTACGTCGAAGTGCGTTGCCTGGACATCAACCCGTTCCTGCCGATGGGTATCGACCTCACCGAGTCGCGGTTCCTCGATGCGTTCCTGCTGTATTGCGGTCTCAATGACAGCCCGCAGCTGGAAAACAACGAATGCGGCAACGCCACCAGCAACTTCCTGACCGTGGTCAAGGAAGGCCGCAAGCCTGGCCTGCAATTGCAGCGCCAGGGTCAATCGGTGGACATGCAGGCCTGGGCCGTCGAATTGCTGGAAAACATCGCACCGTTGGCCTCGCTGCTCGACCAGAGTCAAGGTGGCGATGCCCACCGCCAGGCGCTGGACGCGCAATTGGCGAAAGTCCGCGACCCGTCACTGACGCCCTCCGCCCAGGTGCTGGCCGCCATGGCCGAACATCAGGAAAGCTTTGCCCAGTTCTCCCTGCGCCAAAGCAAGGCCCACGCCGAGTTCTTCCGCGCCGAGCCTTTGCCCGCCCAGGAACAGACTGCATTCGAGGAAACCGCCCGAGAATCCCTGGTTCAGCAAACTGAGCTGGAGCAGAACGAGGTGGGGGATTTCGACGTGTTCGTGGGTTCGTATCAGGCGAGCATCCTGGCGATCAGTAACTGATCCCTCTTTGACGAGGACGCTTCGCTGGACTGCACTGTAGGAGCTGCCGAAGGCTCGGGCCGCGTTCGGACGATCTTTTGATCTTTCGCTTGGGACTCAAGCGTCTGGGGAAAGATCGCAGCCTCGCCTCGCTCGACAGCACCTACAGGCCCAGCGGGAGCAAGCTCCCTCGCCACAAAAGTTTCAAGCCGTTCTCAATAGATTTTTTCGAAAATAAGCTCATTCGAAAAAGTTATTTATTTTCCAATTCTTAGATCATTTAGTCTCCTCCAACGCCGAACATCCGGCGGCCTGTTGAGGAGCTTTCCCATGTCTTTGAGTTTCCCCCTTCGCCTTCTCGCGGCCGCTTCCCTGGCTGCAACGAGTCTTTTTGCCCAGGCGGCCGACCTGACCGTCGCTTACCAGACCACCGTCGACCCGGCCAAAGTCGCCCAGGCCGATGGTGCCTACGAAAAAGCCACCCAGGCCAAGATCGACTGGCGCAAGTTCGACAACGGCGCCGATGTCATCACCGCCATCGCCTCGGGCGACGTGCAGATCGGCTACCTCGGTTCCAGCCCGTTGACCGCGGCCATCACCCGCAAGGTCCCGGTGGAAACCTTCCTCATCGCCACCCAGATCGGCGCCGCCGAAGCCTTGGTGGTTCGTGACGGTTCGGGCATCAACTCCCCGCAAGACCTGATCGGCAAGAAAATCGCCGTGCCATTCGTGTCCACCGGGCACTACAGCCTGCTCGCCGCGTTGAAGCACTGGAATATCGACCCGTCGAAAGTCACCGTACTCAACCTGGCGCCACCGGCCATCATTGCCGCCTGGAAGCGCGGCGACATCGACGCCACCTACGTCTGGGACCCGGCCCTGGGCGTGGCCAAGGAAAACGGCAAGGTCCTGATCACCTCCGCGGAACTGGCCAAGTTCGGCGCCCCGACCTTCGACGCCTGGATAGTGCGCAAGGACTTCGCCCAGAAGCATCCTGAAATTGTCACCGCCTTCGCCAAAGTGACCCTGGATGCCTACGCCCAGTACCGCAAGGACCCACAAGCCTGGCTGGCCGATACGTCCAACGTCGACAAACTGGTGAAGCTCTCCGGCGCCAAGGCCAGCGATATCCCGCTGTTGCTGCAAGGCAATGTCTTTCCCCTCGCGGCCGATCAGGTCGTGAGCCTCGGCGCACCGACCACCCAAGCCATCACCGACACCGCAGCGTTCCTCAAGGAGCAAGGCAAGGTCGAAGCCGTGCTGCCGGACTACGCGCCTTACGTCAGCGCCAAATACATCACTCGTTGAGCAGGAAAAGGGAGACACGCGATGGCCTTGCTACAGCTGGAGCGCATCAGCGCACAGTACCCCGGCGCGGCGGAACCGGTGCTGGCGGATATTTCCCTGACCCTGGGGCCCCAGCAATTGCTGGTTGCCCTCGGCCCGTCCGGCAGTGGCAAGACATCGCTGTTGAACCTGATTGCCGGGTTCGTCGAGCCCAGCGCCGGGCAGATCACCCTCGACGGCACGCCGGTCAAGGGTCCGAGCGCCGAGCGCGGCGTGGTGTTCCAGGACGATGCACTGCTGCCTTGGCAGGACGTGCTGGCAAACGTTGGGTTCGGCCTGGAACTGGCTGGGGTCGGCAAGCAAAAGCGCGAAGCCCGGGCCCGGGAAATGCTTGCCCTGGTTGACCTGGCCGGTTTCGAGCAACGTCGTGTCTGGCAGCTTTCCGGCGGCCAGAAGCAACGCGTCGGCCTGGCCCGGGCGCTGGCGGCCGACCCACGCGTGCTGTTGATGGACGAACCTTTCGGTGCGCTGGACGCCTTCACCCGCGAGCAGATGCAGGAACTGTTGCTGCAGGTCTGGCAGCGCACCGCCAAGCCGGTGTTCCTGATCACCCATGACAT
The DNA here is from genome assembly GCF_054681425.1 of Pseudomonas sp. H1_F01. Classification (NCBI taxonomy): domain Bacteria; kingdom Pseudomonadati; phylum Pseudomonadota; class Gammaproteobacteria; order Pseudomonadales; family Pseudomonadaceae; genus Pseudomonas; species Pseudomonas sp. H1_F01. The sequence goes on from NZ_CP162823.1 coordinate 6,502,441, forward strand.
TGAAGAAGCCGTGTTCCTCGCCACCGACTTGATTCTGTTGGCACCTAACCCGGGGCAGATCGTCGAGCGCCTGAGCCTGGATTTCGGCCAACGCTACGGGGCCGGGGAATCGGCGCGGTCGATCAAATCCGACCCGCGCTTTATCGAAACCCGCGAGCATGTGCTCGCCAAGGTGTTCGCCCAACGCAGCGCCACTCGACCACAGGAGCGCGCATGAGCAGCTACGAAATTCCAGCCGTCGTCAGTGAAACTACGAGCAGGCGCGCGACCAACGACTCAAGGCCCAGCCTGAGTACACGCTGGATCAGCGGCTTGACCCTGATCGCCCTGCTGGCGGTCTGGTGGGCCGTCACCGCGAGCGGCCTGATCGAACCGCTGTTCCTGCCCTCGCCGTCTGCAGTGCTGCAAAAAGGTTGGCTGCTGGCAACCAGCGGCTACATGGACTCGACCCTCTGGCAGCACCTGGCCGCCAGCCTTGAACGCATCGGCCTGGGCCTGCTGTTCGCGGTGCTGACGGCGGTGCCGGTGGGCATCGCCATTGGCGCCAACCGCATCGCTCGCGGCGTGCTCGACCCGTTGATCGAGTTCTACCGGCCGATTCCGCCGCTGGCGTACCTGCCGTTGATCGTGATCTGGTGCGGCATCGGCGAGTTGTCGAAAGTGCTGCTGATCTACCTGGCGATTTTCGCCCCGATTGCCATCGCCACCGCCACCGGTGTGCGCACTGTCGACCGGGCCAAGCTACGCGCTGCGCAATCGTTGGGCGCCACGCGGGCCCAGTTGATTCGCCACGTGATCGTGCCCAGTGCCTTGCCGGACATCCTCACCGGCATTCGCATTGGCCTGGGCGTGGGTTGGTCGACGCTGGTGGCCGCCGAGCTGATCGCCGCCACCAGCGGCCTGGGGTTCATGGTGCAGTCAGCGGCGCAGTTCCTGGTCACCGACGTGGTGGTACTGGGGATCCTGGTGATCGCACTGATCGCCTTCGCCATGGAAATGGGCCTGCGCGCCCTGCAACGCAAACTGGTGCCGTGGCACGGCCAGGCCCATTGATACCCAATGACTACGCCGACCATTCGGCGCCCAATCCGAGAACTCGACGATGAACCGCCCGACCATTACTCCCTTGAGCACAGCCCTCGGCGCGCAGATCAGTGGGATCGATATCAGCCAGCCGCTGAGCCCGGAGCATCGCGAGGCCATCGAGCAGGCTTTGCTTGAACATCAGGTGTTGTTCTTTCGCGACCAGCCAATCGAACCGGAGCAACAAGCGCGTTTCGCCGCGCATTTTGGCGACCTGCACATTCACCCGATCTACCCCAACATACCGGAACAGCCGGAAGTACTGGTGCTCGACACCGCCGTCACCGATGTTCGCGACAACGCCGTGTGGCACACCGACGTGACCTTTCTCCCGACGCCGGCCATGGGCGCGGTGCTCAGCGCCAAGCTACTGCCGGCGTTTGGCGGCGACACGTTGTGGGCCAGCGGCATCGCGGCCTACGAAGCTCTGTCAGCCCCTTTGAAACGCTTGCTGGAAGGCCTGACAGCGACCCACGATTTCATCCGGTCCTTTCCATTGGAACGGTTTGGCAACACCACCGAAGACCTGGCGCGCTGGGAAGAGGCACGGCGGGTAAACCCACCGCTGTCCCATCCGGTGATCCGCACTCATCCGGTGAGCGGGCGACGGTCGCTGTTCGTCAATGAAGGCTTCACGACACGGATCAACGAGCTGTCGGAAACCGAAAGCGAGGTGATCCTGAAACTGCTCTTCGCCCACGCCACCCGCCCGGAGTTCACCCTGCGCTGGCGCTGGCAGGTCAACGACGTGGCGTTCTGGGACAACCGCGTCACCCAGCACTTTGCCGTGGATGATTACCGCCCCGCCCGCCGGGTGATGCACCGGGCGACGGTGTTGGGGGATGTGCCGTTTTTCAGGTGAGGCACCGAGTCTGAATTGCTCTTGTGGCGAGGGGATTTATCCCCTCGCCACAAGATTGTGTATTCAGCTGATCATTGCAGATCAGCCGATTCGTTACTCAGCCGACGAGGGCTTCTCCCAAAGATTGATCCCGCCCTCCAGGGCAAACCGATCGATCTGCGCCAGTTCTTCAGCACTGAAGCTCAGGTTCTTCAACGCCCCGACGTTCTCGATGATCTGCTCCGGCCGGCTGGCGCCGATCAGCGCGCTGGTCACGCGGGGATCGCGCAGGGTCCAGGCCAGGGCCATTTGCGCCAGGCTCTGGCCGCGCCGCTGGGCGATCTCATTGAGGGCGCGTACATGGGCGATGTTTTCCTCCGACAGATGCGAAGCCTGCAACGAGCCGCCGCCCGGACGGTTCACCCGCGCATCGGCCGGAATACCCTTGAGGTACTTGTCGGTCAACAAGCCCTGGGCCAGTGGCGTGAAAGCGATCACACCGGTACCCAGTTCGTCGGTGGCGTCCAGCAGGTCTTTCTCCACCCAGCGGTTGAGCAGGTTGTAGGCCGGCTGGTGAATCAGCAGCGGGACTTTCCACTCTTTGAGCAGCGCCGCCATTTCCCGGGTCTTCACCCCGGAATACGAGGAAATGCCGATGTACAACGCCTTGCCCTGCTGAACGGCAGTGGCCAGTGCGCTGGCGGTTTCTTCCAGTGGGGTGTCGGGGTCGAAGCGGTGGGAATAGAAGATATCCACATAGTCCAGCCCCAGGCGTTGCAGGCTCTGGTCGAGGCTGGCGAGCACGTATTTGCGCGAGCCACCACCCTGGCCGTATGGGCCCGGCCACATGTCCCAACCGGCCTTGCTGGAGATGATCAACTCATCGCGGTACTGCTTGAAATCTTCGCGCAGCAACCGGCCGAAATTGATCTCGGCGCTGCCGTAGGGCGGGCCGTAGTTGTTTGCCAGGTCGAAGTGGTTGATGCCCAGGTCAAACGCCGTACGCAGCAAGGCGCGCTGGGTATCGATGGGCGTACTGTCGCCAAAGTTGTGCCACAACCCCAGCGACAGCGCCGGCAGCACCAGCCCGCTGCGACCGACGCGGCGGTAGGGAATGGACTCGTAGCGGTTTTGCGCAGCGGTGTAGGTCATCGAAAGGCTCTCTGTTCGGACGCTGGTGGCAGAAGCTAACACTTCACAGACGCATCGGTCAGGCTGAAAGTTCGCATATCAGGTGTGGGAGCGGGCTTGCTCGCGAAAGCGGTGTGTCAGTCAGCACAAATTCTGAATTTGCCGACGCATTCGCGAGCAAGCCCGCTCCCACAGGGTTTGCAGTGCCAGGAAGTCGGAGACCACACTAACGCGCCTGCGCAAACACCTCCGCCACCCAATCCACGAATACACGAACCCGCGGCGACATGAGTCGGTTGTGCGGATAGAGCACCGACACCGGCATGGACGGTGGTGGGGTGGCGGTGAGGACTTCCTGCATCAGGCCCTGCCGGATCGGCTCTTCCATCCGGTAATGCGGGCATTGGATCAGGCCCAGGCCGGCGATGGCCGAGGCGGCATAGATTTCGGCGCCGGACACCGACAGCGAGCCCCCGATCGGGACCTCCTTGAGCTCGCCATCGACCATGAACTCAAACGGATACAGTTTGGCGGTGGTCCGCGAGACGTAATTCACCGCCTTGTGATGTTTCAAGTCATCGAGGCACTTCGGCTCGCCGTACTGGCGCAAGTAACCGGGGCTGGCGCAGGTGATCTGCCGAAGATTGGCGACACGCCGGCCGATCAATGATGAGTCCGCCAACTCACCGGAGCGCAGCACGCAATCGACGCCTTCGGCGATCAGATCGACGAAACGATCGGCCTCGCTGATGAACAGTTCTATTTCGGGATAGCGGGCCATGAATTGTGGCAACGCCGGAATCACGAAATACCGTGCCTGGGTGCCGTGCAAGTCCACCCTCAACTTGCCTTTGGGCGCCACGCCGCGAAACGCCAGTTCGGCTTCTTCAAGTTCCGCCAGCAATTGCACGCAGCGTGGGTAATAGGCTTCGCCATCGAGGGTCGGGCGCACCTTGCGGGTACTGCGCTCCAACAAACGAACGCCCAGCCAGGCTTCGAATTGATTGAGGGTATGGGTCAGCGTGGCCCGTGGCATGTTCAAGTCTTCAGCGGCCAGGGTGAAACTGCTTCGCTCATAGATGCGCACGAACACCTTCATCGCTTTGACTTGATCCATGTGAATCCGGTGCCTTTATTGTTAGTGATTGTTGAACAGTCAAGGCAACTTTCGGGCATTTATCGCCGAGAGTAAACATGTGAACCTGGCCTCACCCACTTCAAGAGGACTCAAGCATGCCGACTCAAACGTCCAAAGTTGCCATCATCACCGGTGCTTCCCGCGGCATCGGCGCCGAAATCGCCAAGCAACTGGCCAGCGAAGGTTTCGCCGTCGTCATCAACTACGCCAACAGCGCCAGCGAGGCGTCCAAGTTGGTGGTGCAACTGCGCCAGGCCGGCCACCAAGCCATAGCGGTGAAGGCAGACGTGTCCTCTGCCGCCGATGTCCGCAGGATGTTCGATGAAACCGAAGCGCAACTGGGCAAGGTCGATGTATTGATCAACAACGCCGGCATCCTCCAAGTGATGCCCCTGGCGCAGCACAGCGACGAGTTGTTCGACCAGACGTTCGCCATCAACACCCGTGGCACCTTCAATACCCTGCGCGAAGCCGCGACCCGTTTGAATGACGGTGGCCGGATCGTGAACTTTTCCAGCAGCACCGTGGGCCTGAACCTGCCGGGCTACTCGGTGTACATCGCCAGCAAGGCCGCAGTGGAATCCCTGACCCAGGTGTTCGCCAAGGAACTGCGCGGTCGGCAGATCACGGTCAATGCCGTGGCCCCCGGCCCAGTCGCCACCGAACTGTTCATGCACGGCAAAAGCGAGGAACAGGTGCAGCACTACGCCAAGATGCCGCCCCTGGAACGCCTCGGCCAGCCGCAAGACATTGCCAGCATCATCGCGTTCCTGGTGAGCCCGGCCGCTGGCTGGGTGAACGGGCAGATCCTGCGAGCCAATGGCGGACTAGTCTGAGGCTTTTTCCTGCATCGCCAGCTAAACCGCCATCGCGAGCAAGCTCGCTCCCACAGGGGTCAAGTGATTCCCTTGTGGGAGCGAGCTTGCTCGCGATGAGGTCGGTGCAGATGAGTCAGCGCACCAAATGCAGGAACTGCAGGTGCCGCTCGTACTGGTCGAGGATGTCGTTGATGACTTGCTCCTTGGTGTAGCCCACCAGGTCGTAATCCTGGCTGCCTTCGCTCAGGTGCACCTCGGCACGGTAGTAACGACGGTTGTTGAGTTCCTTGGAGCCCATGCCGCCGCGGGCGAAGGACGGCGTGAAGTAGCCGCGCATCTGCACCTGGTAGATGAACGGATGCTGCTCACCGTGACCGATCTCCAGGCTGACGTTGTCATTGGCCGGATCGGGCTGGGCCACCACTGTCAGGCCCTTCTCGACGAACACCGCGGTCACTTCTTCAATGGCCGGGCGCACTGTGGTGTCGAGGAAACGGTACACCTCATCACGGGACGGAAAATGCACCGCCTGGCTCAAGCGCTGGCGCCAGCCGCCCGTGCCCCGACGTGAACCCGACACCGGCGCCAGGGAGTGCAATTGCGCGATCTGCTTCTGCGACTCCAGGTAGAACGCCTTGTGCAGGCCCCACATCATCAGCAGCAGAATCAACGAGAACGGCAAGGACGTCAGCACCACCGCTGACTTCAAGGCATCGATGCTGCCGGAGAACAGCAACGCGCTAGTCACCAGGGCGGTCATCGCGCCCCAGAACACCCGCAGCCATTTCGGCCCGTCCTCGTCGGGGTTGCCGCCCTTGGCCGACAACGTCGACAGCACCACGGTGCCTGAGTCGGCGGAGGTGACGAAGAACACGAAACTGATGAACACGGTGACCGCGATGACCGTCTTGCTCCAGGGGTAGGTTTCCAGCAGCAGGTAAAGGCTCATCGATGGGTTTTCCAAGGCCGACATGCCCAGGGCACTCATGCCGTGGTTCAGCACTTGGTCGATGGCGCTGTTGCCGAAGATCGACATCCACGCCAGGGTGAAACCCAGGGGAATCAGCAGCACGCCAAACACGAATTCGCGGATGGTGCGGCCACGGGAAATCCGTGCGATGAACAGCCCCACGAACGGCGACCACGCGATCCACCAGGCCCAGTAGAACACCGTCCAGCCGCCCAGCCAGTCGCTAGGTTCGTTGTAGGCGTACAGGTCGAAGCTCTTCATCGGCAGAGCGCCGAGGTAATCGCCGATGTTCTGGATCAAGGTGTTGAGCAAATGCTGGGTGGGTCCGGCGAACAGCACGAACAGCAACAACGCGCAGGCCAGGAGCATGTTGATGTCGGACATGACCCGCACGCCCTTGTCGACACCGGCCACCGCGACAATGATCGCCGCGCCCATCATCAGCACGATCAGGCCAACCTGAATCCACTGGGTGTGGGCGATGCCGAACAGGTAGTCGAGCCCGGAATTGAGGTGCAGCACACCAAAGCCCATGTCGGCGCCGAGGCCGAACACCGTGGCGATAATACCGAAGCCGTCCACGGCGTAGCCGATGGGGCCGTTGATGCGCTTGCCGATCAGCGGGTACAACGCCGAACGCAGGGCCAGGGGCAAATTGTGCCGGTAGGCGAAGTACGCCAGGGCCATGCCGACGAATGCGAAAACGCCCCAGCCGTGCAGCCCCCAGTGCAAGAACAGGATCTGCATGGCCTGGCGCGCAGCTTCGGCGGTACCGGCCTCGCCCTGGGGCGGCTGGACCATGTGAGTCAGCGGCTCGGACACGCAGAAGAAAAACAGCGTGATGCTGATGCCGGCGGCGAACAGCATGCCGGCCCAGGACAGATAACTGAATTCGGGCTCGTCGTGGTCGGCACCGAGCTTGATCTTGCCGTAGCCGGACAAGGCGGTGACCACCACGAAGACCAGATACAGCGTCATCGCCAGCATGTAGTACCAGCCTACCGTATTGGCCGCCCAGTTCTGCGCGGCCAGCAACCAGGCACCGGCCTGCGCGGGCATGGCAATCACCACCAGGCCGAACAGCAGGATAAAGGTCGCGGCGAAGTAAAAGACCGGCGGGTTCATGCGGACCAGGCCGCTGGGTGGAAGGGACGAGGCACTCATGAAACAAGCACCTCGGGAAAAAGAATCGGGGTGGTCGAAAACGGACTCGGCAAAGGCAAGCCTCCTGTTGTGAGCGGGCAGCAAACCGACGGTTTAACTTGAATGAACGTTCAAGTTAAACATAAATAGCTAGCTAAGGACTAATCGCAGGGCTCGACGGCACGCTTCCTACACTAGCCTACGAGAGGGTATGACGTTGCCAGTAGAGCATTCGTTCACTGGCGCCAAGCCCCTGTGGGAGCGAGCTTGCTTGCGATAGCGGTGTAGCAGTCAATGAAGATGTTGAATGTCAGGCCGCCATCGCGAGCAAGCTCGTTCCCACATGCCGGTTGCCCATGAATATCCGCGTGCCTATAGTCCAGACATCGCCTACAACCAGTACGGACCCATGATCAAAGAACAGCTGTCTCGCTTTAACCGTCTCGACCTGCTCGGCCATCCGACACCACTGGAAAAACTCGACCGTCTCTCCACCTGGCTCGGCCGGGACATCTATATCAAGCGTGATGACCTGACGCCCCTGGCCATGGGTGGCAACAAACTGCGCAAGCTCGAATACCTGGCCGCCGATGCCATCGCCCAAGGCGCCGATACCCTCATCACCGCCGGGGCGATCCAGTCCAACCATGTGCGCCAGACCGCCGCCCTCGCCGCGAAGCTGGGCCTGGGCTGCGTGGCCTTGCTGGAAAACCCCATCGACACCGAAGACAGCAATTACCTGGGTAACGGCAACCGGCTGCTGCTGGAATTGTTCGACGCCAAGGTCGAGTTGGTGGACAACCTGGACAACGCCGATGAGCAGCTGCAGGCCCTGGCCGGTCGCCTGCGCAGCAACGGGAAAAAACCCTACCTGGTGCCGATTGGAGGTTCGAACGCCTTGGGCGCGCTGGGTTATGTGCGCGCCGGCCTGGAACTGGCCGAGCAGATCAAGGACACCGGGATTGAATTCGCCGCCGTGGTACTGGCCTCGGGCAGTGCCGGCACCCACAGCGGCCTGGCGCTGGCGCTGAGCGAAGCCCTGCCGGCGCTGCCTGTCATCGGCGTCACGGTCTCGCGCAGCGAGGAGGACCAGTTTCCGAAGGTCCAGGGCCTGGCCGAGCGCACGGCAGCGTTGCTCGAAGTCGCCCTTCCGGAGGCGTTCAAAGTGAACCTGTGGGACGAATATTTCGCCCCCCGCTACGGCGAACCCAACGCCGGGACACTGGCGGCGGTCAAGCTGCTGGCCAGCCAGGAAGGGCTGCTGCTCGATCCGGTCTACACCGGCAAGGCCATGGCCGGCCTGCTCGACGGCATGGGTCGCGACCGTTTCGACGAAGGCCCGATCATCTTCCTGCACACCGGCGGCGCACCGGCGTTGTTTGCCTACAGCGCGGCGCTCCAGGCTTAGTGGAGACTTCTGTGGGAGCGAGCTTGCTCGCGATAGCGGTATGTCAGCTGCATAAATTTCGGCTGATCCACCGTGATCGCGAGCAAGCTCGCTCCCACAAGCAGTCATTCCAAATAGACATATGCGCTTTGTTTAATATTATTTTCCAATCTATAAAAGCCATCCTATAGTCTCGCCGCAGGCACATTTGCCGCGAGACGCCCAAGCTGCTTTAAGGCAGGATGTGGCAATCTTTTCGGATCGCGGCTACGCCTTATCTCAGCCAAAATAACCTCTTCATAAGAAAACACAGGGGCTTGTCATGAATTTTTCCGCATTACGTCGCAACCTGTTGGTAGGTTCGCTGGGCCTGGCATTGAGCGCCGGGCTGTTGGGGCAAGCAGTTGCCGGTGAGCAGCTGCAGAAAATCAAGGATGCCGGCGAAATCAAGATCGGCCTGGAAGGCACTTATCCACCGTTCAGTTTCGTCGATGACAGCGGCAAACTGACCGGCTTCGAAGTGGAGTTCTCCGAAGCCCTGGCCAAGGAACTGGGGGTGAAGGTCAAGCTGCAGACGACCCCATGGGCCGGCATTCTCGCGGCCCTGGAGTCCAAGCGTCTGGACGCAGTGGTCAACCAGGTGACCATCTCCGAGGAACGCAAGAAAAAGTACGATTTCTCCGAGCCGTACACCGTTTCCGGGATTCAAGCGCTGGTACTGACCAAGAAAGCCGACGAGTTGAACATCAAGAAGGCCGCCGACCTGGATGGCAAAAAAGTCGGCGTGGGCCTGGGCACCAACTACGAACAGTGGGTCAAGGCAGAAGTACCGGGCGCCCAAGTCAAAACCTACGATGACGACCCAACCAAGTTCCAGGACCTGCGCGTCGGTCGTATCGACACCATCCTGATCGACCGCCTGGCCGCACTGGAATACGCCAAGAAAGCCAAGGACACCACCGTCACCAGCGAAGCCTTTTCGCGCCAGGAGTCCGGTATTGCCCTGCGCAAAGGCGAGCCTGAGCTGTTGGCAGCCGTAAACAAGGCCATCGAAAAGCTGCGCGCCGACGGTACGCTGAAAAAGCTTTCGGAAAAATACTTCAGCGCTGACGTTACCCAATAATGGAAGCAGCTCTTCAACTCGCACTGGACTCCGCGCCCTTCCTGCTCAAGGGCGCGTATTACACGGTCTTCCTCAGCCTGGGCGGTATGTTTTTCGGCTTGCTGCTGGGGTTCGGCCTGGCGCTGATGCGCCTGTCGCGCTTCAAACTGGTGAACTGGATCGCCCGCATCTACGTGTCGTTCTTTCGCGGCACGCCGTTGCTGGTGCAGCTATTCGTGATCTATTACGGATTGCCGCAACTGGGCATCGAGCTGGATCCTCTACCGGCGGCCCTGATCGGTTTCTCGCTGAACATGGCCGCCTACGCGTGTGAAATCCTGCGGGCCGCCATCAGCTCCATCGAGCGCGGCCAGTGGGAAGCGGCGGCAAGCATCGGCATGACCCGCGCCCAGACCCTGCGCCGAGCCATACTGCCGCAAGCCGCACGCACGGCCCTGCCACCGTTGGGCAACAGCTTCATTTCCCTGGTCAAGGACACCGCGCTGGCGGCGACTATCCAGGTACCGGAGCTGTTCCGCCAGGCGCAGTTGATCACCGCGCGGACCTTCGAAATCTTCACCATGTACCTTGCCGCCGCGCTGATCTATTGGGTTCTGGCCAGCGTGCTCTCGCACCTGCAGAACGTCCTGGAAGCCCGGGTCAATCGGCATGACCAGGAGTCCTGACCCATGATTGTCGTGGAAAAACTGACAAAGCAGTTCAAGGGCCAGGTGGTGCTCAACGGCATCGACTTGAAGATCGAAGAAGGCGAAGTGGTTGCGATCATCGGCCCCAGCGGCTCGGGCAAGACCACCTTCCTGCGCTGCTTGAACTTCCTCGAAGAGCCTACCAGCGGCCGGATCAAGGTCGGCGACATCGAGATCGATGGCAGTCGCCCGCTGAACCAGCAACAGGGCCTGGTGCGCCGTTTGCGCCAGCAGGTGGGCTTCGTGTTCCAGAACTTCAACCTGTTTCCCCATCGCACCGCATTGGAAAATGTCACTGAAGGCCCGCAGGTGGTGAAGAAAATCCCTCGCGCCGAAGCCGAAGCCCTGGGGCGCAAGCTCTTGGCCAAGGTCGGCTTGGCCGGCAAGGAGGACGCCTACCCACGGCGCCTTTCCGGCGGCCAGCAACAGCGCGTGGCGATTGCCCGGGCGTTGGCGATGGAACCGGCAGTGATCCTGTTTGACGAACCGACTTCGGCCCTCGATCCGGAACTGGTGGGCGAGGTGCTGGCAACCATTCGCGGCTTGGCCGAAGAAAAACGCACCATGGTCATCGTGACCCACGAAATGGGCTTCGCCCGGGACGTGGCCAACCGCGTGGTGTTTTTCGACAAAGGCGTGATCGTCGAACAAGGCGAAGCCAAGGCCTTGTTTGCAGCCCCCAAGGAAGAACGCACGCGACAGTTCCTCAGCAAGTTCCTTTCCGCCGGGCACGGCGCCCAGTAAGTTATTCTTAGCATTATCACTTCCAGGGAAGGAAGTGAGACCGCTGCAAAAGAAACAACTCGCACTGTTTTCATGTGCGGGATATACAACTTCTCGTAACACTCCCCGTCACCCAAGTGTCTTTCCACTTCAGTCTCCAGTGCCCTTGCGCACCCATTTTTTTGAAAACTGGCAAGCCTAGGAAAAAGGCGTGCGGCGCCGCGTATTATTAACTTTGCCGCGTAGGATATTTCTGAAGCCTTTCACAATTAATTATTAAGCAAGTTCCTCTATTGACACTGAAACTACTGAGACCTTATCTAGTGAGCAATAGGCGACGCACATTATTTTAGTTCTGCGCAGTGACTAAACGTAGCCAGCCTCTATGACTGCACAAATAAATATGTCGCGATTATCAAGCGCCTTTGATCAAACGGACTTCGTTTTCAAGCATCAAGGAGAACACCATGACATGTAAGTCGAAGAGTCCTGAACTGGCCGCCCCCACCCTGGCCAATGCCCACCCTACCGGCATCAATATCGCCAACGCCGCTCACCTGGAGGTTGCCATTGCGCCCTACCCTGGTATGGACGCAGGTGACCTGATCGAACTGTTCTGGGACAACTGCTACGTCGGCTCGCGCCTGTTGTCGCAGGCCGATGTGCAAGACAGCGTCACCCTGCGGGTCCCGGAGAGTTTTATCGTCGATGGAGCGTCGCGCATTCACTATCGGGTGATGCAGGTCGGGCGTGGGCCGGCGCTATCCGCCAAGCAACGGGTACATGCGAAGCTCGATTGCCCCGGCGGACAGCCGTCGGCCCTGAGCGGCGATGAAAACCAGGGCCTGGCGCCAGTGCGCATTCCCGGCACTATCCGACGCCAAGGGGTGAACCCCAACCAGATCAAGCGCGGCGTACCGCTGACCATCGAGCCCTACCTGAACATGGCCGCCGGCGATGCCGTGACCCTGCGCTGGGGCGATGTGCGCATGGACCTGCCTGCCGTCACCGCCAGCGAGGTCGGCCAGCCAATCAATATCTGGGTCCCGCCGCAGATCATCCTGGAGGCAGGAGAAGACCTGCGCCTGGAAGTGACCTACTGCATCCTCGACCGTGTGGGCAACAACTCCCACTGGGCACCGCCACGGACATTGAAGATCGGTTGCGCCAATCCGTACCTGAAAAAACCGCCGAAAGAAGCCCTCATGGCGGCCGAGCCGCACCGCAAAAGGCCTTGATACGGGAGACACTTTTGCGAGGGACGCTTTTGTGGGCGAGGGAGCTTGCTCCCGCTTGGGCTGTGGGAGCAAAGCTTGCTCGCGAAACAGGCGCCTCGATTCTGCAAGACCGCATCGCGTCCATCGCGGGCAAGCCTTGCTCCCACATAGCGGGAGCAAGCTCCCTCACCACAAAAGCCGCTTCGCCCCAAGTGAGCGTACAGCCGCCCATCTAAATCCAACCTATACATATTCCTAAACGTTAGTTCAAAAATAATTTATACACGTTTAGGGTATATGAACCGGACCACCGGACATTCTTGATTTTTGCTCGCCGCATTCATCGCGGCGTTTCTTGAGATGTGAGGTGGGTATGGAACGGAACACAATCACCCCAGGGCAATACGCCAGGGCACTGCCAGCAGCCACGGAGTGGCTGTAATGTCGGATCTGGCGCAAGCAAAAGTCCAGAGCGACCTGGACATCGCACCGCTGTTGTTGCCCGCACAGGTGTTGCGCAACGAGGCCGAGGCCATCAAAGCTGCCCATGAACTGGCGCAGGTCGCCCGTCAGCAGGCCGCGCGTCGTGACCAGCAACGCAAACTGCCCTGGGCAGAAATCGAGCAATTCACCCGCAGCGGATTGGGCAGCATCGCCATCCCCCGGGCATACGGCGGCCCGCAGGTTTCGTTCGTCACACTGGCCCACGTCTTCGCGATCATCTCCGCCGCTGATCCCGCCCTCGGGCAGATCCCGCAAAACCAGTTCGGCGTGCTCCAACTGATTCTCGGCACCGGCACCGAACGGCAGAAAAAAATCCTCTTGCAGAGCGTGCTCGAAGGTTGGCGCATCGGCAACGCCGGGCCGGAACGCGCTACTCGCAATACCCTTGAGCTCAAGGCTCGGATCACCGCCGACGGTGACGGATTTGTCATCAATGGCCAGAAGTTCTATTCCACCGGCGCGCTGTTTGCCCATTGGGTCGCGGTCAAGGCGCTGAATGACGAGGGCCGGCAGGTGCTGGCGTTCGTGCGGCGCGGCACCCCGGGCCTGCGGATCGTCGACGACTGGTCGGGGTTCGGCCAGCGCACCACCGCCAGCGGCACCGTGCTGCTGAACAATGTGCGGGTGGATACCGAGTTGGTCCTGGATAACTGGCGCATCAACGAAACACCCGGTGTGCAAGGCGCGATTTCCCAACTGATCCAGGCCGCCATCGATGCGGGTATCGCCCGTGGCGCCATTGACGACGCCATCGCCTTCGTCCGTGAACGAGCCCGGCCCTGGGTCGACGCCAAGGTCGAGCGAGCCAGTGACGACCTCTACGTGATCGCCGACATTGGCAAACTGAAAATCGAACTGCACGCCGCCGAAGCCTTGCTGCGCAAGGCCGGACAGGTGCTGGATCAGGTCAGTGCCGCCCCCATCACGGCGCAATCGGCCGCCCGCGCCTCGATTGCCGTGGCCGAGGCCAAAGTGCTCACCACCGAGATCGCCCTGCAAGCCAGCGAAAAACTCTTCGAGCTGGCCGGCAGCCGCGCCACCCTCGCCGAATTCAACCTCGATCGCCACTGGCGCAACGCACGGGTCCACACCCTGCACGACCCGGTGCGCTGGAAGTATCACGCGGTAGGCGCCTACCACCTGAACGGCACCTTGCCGGCCCGCCATTCCTGGATCTGACGACCCGACCTCTGGAGCAGTACATGACGTTTTCTCAACACGTCGCGGTGATCACCAGCGATGAACAAGCCCTGATCGTGGCCAGCGACCTGGCCGATGACTTCAAGCGCGACAGCGCCCTGCGCGACCGCGAGCGCCGCCTGCCGTACCCGGAACTGGAGGCTTTCTCCCGCTCGGGCCTGTGGGGCATCAGCGTGCCCAAGGCCTATGGCGGCGCCGGTGTTTCCAACGTCACCCTGGCCAAAGTCATCGCGCTGATTTCTCAGGCCGACGGCTCGCTGGGGCAAATTCCGCAAAATCATTTCTATGCCCTGGAAGTGCTGCGGGTAAACGGCACTGAAGCGCAAAGACAACGCTTGTACGCCGAAGTACTCGCCGGCCAGCGCTTTGGTAATGCCCTGGCCGAACTTGGCACCAAGACTGCCCATGACCGCATCACCCAACTGCGCCGCGACGGCGAGGGCTATCGCATCAACGGTCGCAAGTTCTACGCCACGGGCGCGATCTACGCCCAGCGCATCCCCACATCGGTGGTGGACGAAAACGGCGTGCAACAACTGGCGTTCGTCCCTCGCAGCAGCCAAGGCCTGACGGTGATCGACGACTGGAGCGGTTTTGGCCAGCGCACCACGGGCAGTGGTTCGGTGGTGTTCGAAGACGTGTATGTCGCCGCCGCCGACATCGTGCCCTTCCAGAGCGCCTTCGAACGCCCCACACCGGTAGGGCCGCTGGCGCAGATTCTTCACGCCGCCATCGACACCGGCATCGCCCGCGCCGCCTACGAAGACGCCCTGCATTTTGTCCGCAATAAAACCCGCCCCTGGATCGACGCCACCAGCGACGTCGCCACAGAAGACCCGCACACCCTCAAGAGTTTCGGCCAACTGAGCATCCGCCTGCACGCCGCCGAAGCCCTCTTGGAGCGCGCTGGTGAGTTTCTCGACCGAGCACAGGCCGACACCCGGGCCGACACAGTCGCCGCTGCCTCGATTGCCGTGGCCGAAGCCCGCGCCATCAGCACCGAGATTTCCCTGGCCGCCGGCAGCACGCTGTTCGAGTTGGCCGGCAGCCAGGCGACCCTGGCCGAACATGGCCTCGACCGCCACTGGCGCAACGCCCGGGTGCACACCCTGCATGACCCGGTGCGCTGGAAATACCACGCGGTGGGCAACTTCTACCTCAACGATGAAAAACCGCCGCTGCGGGGGACCATCTGATGGCGGCCGGCAAGAAAAAGATCCTGCTCAACGCGTTCAACATGAACTGCATCGG
Organism: Pseudomonas sp. H1_F01; assembly: GCF_054681425.1. NCBI lineage: Bacteria > Pseudomonadati > Pseudomonadota > Gammaproteobacteria > Pseudomonadales > Pseudomonadaceae > Pseudomonas > Pseudomonas sp. H1_F01. The sequence goes on from NZ_CP162823.1 coordinate 6,517,656, forward strand.
GCACATCAATCACGGCCTGTGGACCCATCCCCAGGACACGTCGACCCAGTTCAATACGATCGAATACTGGACCGCCCTGGCGCAATTGCTCGAGCGCGGATTGTTCGACGGGTTGTTCATCGCCGACATCGTCGGGGTCTATGACGTGTACCAACAGTCGGTGGACGTCACGCTCAAGGAGTCGATCCAGCTGCCGGTCAACGACCCGTTGCTGCTGGTGTCCGCGATGGCCGCCGTGACGAAAAACCTCGGTTTCGGTCTCACCGCCAACCTGACCTACGAACCGCCCTACCTGTTCGCCCGACGCATGAGCACCCTCGACCACCTGAGTCGCGGCCGGGTCGGCTGGAACATCGTCACCGGCTACCTGGACAGCGCCGCCAAAGCCATGGGCCTGACCGCGCAAGTCGAGCATGACCGCCGCTACGACCAGGCCGACGAATACCTGCAAGTGCTCTACAAACTGTGGGAGGGCAGTTGGGAAAACGACGCGGTGCTCAATGACCGCGTGCAGCGGATCTATGCCCGGCCGGAAAAAGTGCACAAGGTCCGGCACCAGGGCGAGTTCTACCAGGTCGAGGGCTATCACCTGTGCGAACCCTCGCCCCAGCGCACACCGGTGCTGTTCCAGGCCGGCAGTTCCGAGCGCGGCCTGCTGTTCGCCGGTCGGCATGCCGAGTGCGTGTTCATCAGCGGCCAGAGCAAACCGGCGACCAAGGCCCAGGTGGACAAGGTCCGCGCCAGCGCCGTAGAGGCCGGGCGCAACCCCGGGGACATCAAGGTGTTCATGGGCCTGAACGTGATCGTCGGCGAGACCGAAGCGGCCGCCTGGGCCAAGCATGCCGAGTACCTGAGCTACGCCAGCGCCGAGGCTGGCGTGGCGCATTTTTCCGCATCGACGGGGATCGATTTTTCCCAGTACGAACTGGACGAACCGATCCAGTACGTCAAGAGCAACGCCATCCAGTCCGCCACCAAGACCTTGCAGAACAACGACTGGACCCGGCGCAAATTGCTCGAGCAACACGCCCTGGGCGGTCGCTACATCACGGTGGTCGGTTCGCCCGAACAAGTGGCCGACGAGTTGGAGTCCTGGATCGCCGAAACCGGCCTCGATGGCTTCAACCTGACCCGCATCGTCACGCCGCAAAGCTACGTGGACTTCATCGATCTGGTGGTCCCCGAGTTGCAGCGACGCGGCTCATACAAGACCGAATACGACAACGGCACCCTGCGTGAAAAACTGTTTCACGCACAGGCCCATCTCCCCAGGCAACACACCGGTTCGACTTACCGGCACTGACGTGGGAGCAAGGCACTGTGGGAGCAAAGCTTGCTCGCGATGCAGACACCTCGCTTTTTGAGAGACCGCATCAACTTCATCGCGGGCAAGCCTTGCTCCCACATAGCTCTGTTCGCCAAAAAATATGCACCTCCTCCTAAATGACTGGAATAACTGACATGACCAAGCACTTCCTGACCCTGCCAGTCAAAACCCTGGCCCTGGCCCTCGGCCTGTTCAGCTCGGCGCTGTTTGCCGCCGATGCGCCGTTGAAAATCGGCACCACCGCCGCGTTCGCCATTCCCCTGGAAGCGGCCGTCGAAGAAGCCGGCAAGCAAGGCTTGAAGGTCGAGCTGGTGGAGTTCAGCGATTGGATCGCGCCCAACGTCAGCCTGGCCTCTGGCGATATCGACGTGAATTACTTCCAGCACATCCCGTTCCTGGAAAATGCCAAGGCCGCAGCCGGGTTCGACCTGGTGCCCTTTGCGCCGGGGATCATCAACAACGTCGGCCTCTATTCGAAAAAATACAAAAGCTTCGACGAACTGCCAGAAGGTGCCAGCGTCGCCATTGCCAACGACCCGATCAACAGCGGTCGCGGCCTGCAACTGTTGGCCAAGGCCGGACTGATCAGCCTCAAGCCGGGCGTCGGCTACAAGGCCACCGAAGACGACATCGTCGCCAACCCGAAGAAGCTCAAGATCCTGCAGGTCGAAGCCGTGCAGTTGGTGCGCGCTTATGAAGACGCCGACCTGGTGCAGGGTTATCCCGCCTACATCCGCCTGGCCAAGACCTTCGACGCCAGCTCCGCCTTGCTGTTCGACGGCCTCGATCACAAGGAATACGTGATTCAGTTCGTGATCCAGCCCAAGAGCAAAAACGATCCACGGCTGATCAAGTTCGTCAACATCTACCAACACTCGCCAGCCGTGCGCGCCGCCCTGGACAAGGCCCACGGCAAGCTCTACCAAGCCGGTTGGGAAGGCTGACATGAACGCCGTCAACGCTCGACTCCGACACGAAGCCCCCACGCCCCAGAGCGCCGAACACACCGAACTGCATCCGGAGCTCAACCGTGCCCATGTGCGCTTCATCGGCCTGGGCAAGACCTATAACGGTGCCCAGGGTCCGGTGGCCGCCTTGCAAGGCATCGACCTGGCGATCCAGCGCGGCGAGGTGTTCGGCATCATCGGCCGCAGCGGCGCCGGCAAGTCGTCGCTGATCCGCACCATCAACCGCCTCGAACAACCCACCAGTGGCCGGGTGTTGATCGATCAGATAGACATCGGCGAGTTCGATGAAGACCGCCTGGTGGAACTGCGTCGGCGCATCGGCATGATCTTCCAGCACTTCAACCTGATGTCGGCCAAGACCGTGTGGCAGAACGTTGAGCTGCCGCTGAAAGTCGCCGGCGTGCCCAAGGAGCAACGCCAGCGCAAAGTTCGCGAGCTGCTGGAACTGGTCGGCCTGCAAGGCAAGCACAAGGCCTATCCGGCGCAACTTTCGGGCGGGCAGAAACAGCGGGTGGGGATTGCCCGGGCGCTGGTGCATGACCCGCAGATTTTGTTATGCGATGAAGCCACCTCGGCCCTGGACCCGGAGACCACACAATCGATCCTCGGCCTGCTGCGCGAAATCAACCAGCGGTTGGGCCTGACCATCGTGTTGATCACCCATGAAATGGCGGTGATTCGCGAAGTCTGCGACCGGGTCGTGGTGCTTGAGCAAGGGCGGATCGTCGAGCAGGGGCCGGTCTGGGAAGTGTTTGGCAACCCGCAACACGAGGTCAGTCGAACACTGCTGGCACCGTTGCAACACGCGATACCGGAAGAACTGCAAAACCGCTTGCAGACGCAGCCGGCATCGGCGGATGCCGCCATTGTGCTGCGCCTGCAATTCACCGGCATAGATCGTGAAGAGCCGGATCTCGCCGCTTTGTTCAGCGCCCTCGGTGGACGGGTGCGACTGCTGCACGGCGGCATCGAGCGAATTCAGGGCCACGGGCTGGGGCAATTGCTACTGGCCGTGAGCGGTTCGTCGTGGGGCGCCGAGGAACTGCGGCAACGGGCGGGCAATTGGGCGCAACGGGTAGAGGTGCTGGGTTATGTGGTTTGATCGGCTGTTGCAGGGTTTCATCGACACGTTCCTGATGGTCGGCGTGTCGTCGCTGATCGCGTTGTTGGCGGGCATCCCGCTGGCGGTGATCCTGGTGACCAGCGGCAAGGGCGGGATCTATGAAGCGCCGGTCTTGAACCGAGCCCTGGGCGCGTTCGTGAACCTGTTCCGCTCGATACCGTTCCTGATTCTGATGGTGGCGTTGATCCCGTTCACCCGGCTGATCGTCGGTACCACCTATGGCGTGTGGGCAGCGGTAGTACCGCTGACCATCGCCGCCACACCGTTCTTTGCCCGCATCGCCGAAGTCAGCCTGCGGGAGGTTGACCATGGTCTGATCGAAGCGGCCCAGGCCATGGGTTGCCGACGCTGGCACATTGTCTGGCATGTATTGCTGCCCGAAGCGCTGCCGGGCATCGTCGGCGGTTTTACCATCACCTTGGTGACCATGATCAACTCTTCGGCCATGGCCGGAGCGATCGGTGCCGGCGGCCTGGGCGACATCGCCTACCGGTACGGCTACCAGCGATTCGACAGCCAGATCATGCTCACGGTGATCGTGTTGCTGGTGGCGCTGGTGGCAGTGATCCAGTTGGGTGGCGACCGCCTGGCACGCGGCTTGAACAAGCGCTGACCGGGGGGAGCAGTTGACCTGTGGGAGCAAAGCTTGCTCCCACAGGCAGACCAGCGGGCTTGCGGTATAGTCACCTGACGCTCCTCACTCAAGCCCCAATCATGAAACACACCACCGAAGACCTGCACGCCATCACCGCCACGACCCTGGGCCATTACAACGCCGTGGCAGAAAGCTTTCGCGAAGGCACCCGCGATCACGATGTCAGCCAGAACATCGACGCCTTGCTGCGCCATATCCAGGGCGAGGCACCGCTGCACATCCTGGATTTGGGCTGCGGCCCGGGGCGCGACCTGCGCACATTCACGGCCATGGGTCATGTCGCGGTCGGCCTCGACGGTTCAGAAAAGTTTGCCCGGATGGCGCGCCAGGACAGCGGCTGTGAAGTGTGGCAACAGGACTTCCTGGAACTCGACCTGCCGGCCGAGCGCTTTGACGGGATTTTCGCCAACGCGGTGCTGTTTCATGTGCCCGTCCAGGAACTGCCTCGAGTGCTCAAGCAACTGCACGCCACGCTCAAGCCCGGCGGCGCGCTGTTCAGCTCAAACCCGCGAGGCGAAAACCAGGAGGGCTGGAACGGCCAGCGCTTCGGCGCCTACCACGACCTCGCGGCCTGGCGCACGTTGCTTGGCGACGCAGGCTTCGTGGAACTGGAGCATTACTACCGACCGGCTGGACTGCCGCGGGAGCAACAGCCTTGGTTGGCGAGTGTCTGGCGTAAACCTGCTTAACATTTGAAGACGCCATCGCGAGCTTGCTCGCGATGGCGGTGTATTGGCCAATGAAGCGCCATGGCCTCATCGCCTGAAAGGCTTCACTCCTGCTTACCCAACCACTTCTGCGACAACTTCTCCAACCGCCCGTCATCCTTGATACGCGCCAGGGCGTTGTCCAGGCTGGCCTTGAACGCCGGGTTGCCCTTCTGGAACGGAATCACCAGGCTCGGCGCCGGCTCGCTCTTTTTTTCTGGCTGGAATGACTGCGCCATGACCAACGGGCGTGGCGTCTCATCCTTGCTCGCCAGCAGTTGTGCATCCGGATGGCTGTAAACGGCGCTGGTGTCGAAACGTTCCGCCAGTTCCGGGGTCATTGCTATGTGGTTGATGGCGACGTCGTACTTGCCGCTCTCCACCCCGCTCATCAGGTCGCCGGCATCGGTGACCACGAAGTCGGGGCGTACATCGAGCTCACTGGCAAGCATTTCGCCCAGCTCCACTTCGAAACCAGTGAGTTTGCCGTCTTCCTTGAAGTTGAAGGGCGCGGTGTTGGCCTCGAGGGCAATGCGCAGTTCGCCACGGTCATTGATGTCATCGATCAGTTCGGCATGAGCCAGGGGACTCAAAAGGGGTAGCAGGCAAATCAGGCCAGGCAGAAAGCGCATGGTCACTCCTTTGTATTTATACAAGCGACGCTCGTTTCAGGCTCGCTTTGCTATGGTTGTTGCAGGCTTCGACAACGATTGGTCATGAAGTTGTCATGGCCAGGCGGATTTCATGGAAAAACTGGAGAAAAAAATGAAAAGCTTTATGTCTCGTGCCGCGTTGACCGGCCTGTTACTGGGCGCTTCGATGCTGGCAACCGCCGCGACCCCGGCGCCCAAAGGTGCAGAAGTGTTCATCGTTTCCCCGGCAGACGGCGCCACCGTCGCCCAGGAATTCACGGTCAAGTTCGGCGTCAAGGATATCTCCCTGGCTCCGGCCGGCGATATGACCAAAAACACCGGGCACCACCATTTGCTGATCGATGTCGACAAACTGCCTGCCGCCGGCGCGCCGATTCCAAACGACGCCAACCACATGCACTTCGGCAAGGCACAAACCCAGGCCACCATCAAACTGACCCCGGGCAAGCACACCTTGCAATTGATCCTGGGCGACACCGGCCATATGCCGTTCGATCCGTCGATCGTGTCCGAGAAAATCACTGTCAACGTGAAATAACACGCACCGGCTGACGCAACACAAACACCTGTGGGTTTCATGCTGCCCCCGGTGTCAGGCAATAAAAAACGGGAGCCCTTTCGGGGCTCCCGTTTTTAATTGCAAGCCAGGCCTGCTTAGAACAACACGCGGCAACGAATGGTGCCGTTGATGTGCTGCAGCTTCTCTTGCGCCAGATCCGAGTATTCGGCGTCGACGTCGATCACGACGTAGCCGACTTTCTCGTTGGTCTGCAGGAACTGACCGGAAATGTTGATGCCGTTTTCGGCGAAGACCTTGTTGATCTCGCTCATCACACCCGGGATGTTTTCGTGGATGTGCAGCAAACGGTGCTTGCCAGGGTGTGCCGGCAGAGCCACTTCCGGGAAGTTCACGGACGATACCGAGGTACCGTTGTCGCTGTACTTGACCAGTTTTTCCGCCACTTCCAGGCCGATGTTGGCCTGGGCTTCAGCGGTGGAACCGCCGATGTGCGGAGTAAGGATCACGTTGTCCAGGCCACGCAGCGGGCTTTCGAAGATGTCGTCGTTGGAGCGTGGCTCCACCGGGAACACGTCGATGGCGGCGCCGATCAGGTGCTTGTCCTTGATCGCGTCGGCCAGGGCGTCGAGCTTGACCACGGTGCCACGCGCGGCGTTGATCAGGATCCCGCCCTTCTTGATGGCACGGATTTCCTTCTCGCCGATCATCCACTGGGTGGCAGCGGTTTCCGGGACGTGCAGGGTCACGATGTCGGACATGCCCAGCAACTCGTGCAGATTGTTGACCTGGGTAGCGTTGCCCAGCGGCAGCTTGGTCACGGTGTCGTAGAAGAACACCTGCATGCCAAGGCCTTCAGCCAATACCGACAACTGGGTGCCGATCGAGCCGTAGCCAACGATACCCAGCTTCTTGCCGCGGATTTCGAAGGAGTTGGCCGCGCTCTTGATCCAGCCACCACGGTGGCAGGAAGCGTTCTTCTCAGGGATGCCGCGCAGCAGCAGGATCGCTTCGGCCAGCACCAGTTCGGCAACGGAACGGGTGTTGGAGTACGGCGCGTTGAACACCGCGATACCGCGCTCGCGCGCCGCATTGAGGTCAACCTGGTTGGTGCCGATGCAGAAGCAGCCGACCGCCACCAGTTTCTTGGCGTGGTCGAAGATCTCTTCGGTCAATTGGGTACGGGAGCGAATGCCGATGAAGTGAGCATCGGCGATCTTTTCCTTGAGCTGGGCTTCCGGCAGAGAACTGGTGATGTACTCGATGCTGGTGTAGCCCGCCGACTTGAGGACGTCGACAGCCGATTGGTGGACGCCTTCGAGAAGAAGGAACTTGATCTTGCTCTTATCGAGAGAAGTCTTGCTCATCTGCGTAAACCTGTGTCCCGGAGAAAAATGGCAGGGAATCGGACAGCGCATGCTGGCCCGACCGGCGTGACAGCCGTCGCCGCAGAACAGCCGTTGGGCACTACGCTGCGGGGTCGGTATGCTAGCATATGCACCCCGCTAAACACTCATTCCTGCGACGTGAAGCGTTCTCAGGATGACCATGAATTGTTCGAGAGTTCTGTCGATGACCAATCCTGCCGTGATAGATGAGCTGAAGACCCTGGTTGAGCCTGGCAAGGTCTTGACCGATGCCGACTCCCTGAACGCTTACGGCAAGGATTGGACCAAGCATTTTGCCCCTGCACCTTCGGCCATCGTCTTCCCCAAGACCACCGAACAGGTCCAGGCCATCGTGCGCTGGGCCAACGCGCACAAAATCGCGCTGGTGCCATCGGGCGGACGTACCGGGCTTTCCGCCGCAGCCGTGGCCGCCAACGGCGAAGTGGTCGTGTCGTTCGACTACATGAACCAGGTGCTCGACGTGAACCTCACCGACCGCACCGCGGTCTGCCAGCCTGGCGTGGTCACCGAACAACTGCAGAACAAGGCCGAAGAACATGGCCTGTACTACCCGGTAGACTTCGCTTCGGCCGGTTCCAGCCAGATTGGCGGCAATATCGGCACCAATGCCGGCGGGATCAAGGTCATTCGCTACGGCATGACCCGCAACTGGGTGGCGGGCATGAAGGTCGTCACCGGCAAGGGTGACCTGCTGGAGCTGAACAAGGACCTGATCAAGAACGCCACCGGCTACGATTTGCGGCAGCTGTTCATCGGCGCCGAGGGCACCCTGGGCTTCGTGGTCGAGGCCACCATGCGCCTGGACCGTGCGCCGAAGAACCTCACCGCCATGGTGCTCGGCACACCGGACTTCGATTCGATCATGCCGGTGCTGCACGCCTTCCAGGGCAAGCTGGACCTGACCGCCTTCGAGTTTTTCTCCGACAAGGCCCTGGCCAAGGTCCTCGCTCGCGGCGACGTGCCGGCACCGTTCGAAACCGAGTGCCCGTTCTATGCCCTGCTGGAATTCGAAGCCACCACTGAAGAAGTCGCCAACCACGCCCTGGAAACCTTCGAGCATTGCGTGGAGCAAGGCTGGGTGCTGGACGGCGTGATGAGCCAGAGCGAAACCCAGCTGCAGAACCTGTGGAAGCTGCGCGAATACATCTCCGAAACCATCTCCCACTGGACGCCGTACAAGAACGACATCTCGGTAACCGTCTCCAAGGTTCCGGGTTTCTTGCGGGAAATCGACGCGATCGTCGGCGAACACTACCCGGACTTCGAAATTGTCTGGTTCGGCCACATCGGCGACGGCAACTTGCACTTGAACATCCTCAAGCCGGAAAACCTGAGCAAGGATGAGTTCTTCGCCAAATGCGCGACCGTGAACAAATGGGTCTTTGAAACCGTCGAGAAGTACAACGGCTCGATTTCCGCCGAACACGGCGTGGGCATGACCAAGCGCGACTACCTGACCTATAGTCGTTCACCTGTGGAAATCGAGTACATGAAAGCGGTGAAGGCGGTATTCGACCCGAACGGCATCATGAACCCGGGCAAGATTTTCGCGATTTGACGCCTAAAAACACCTGATGAATCCCAGAAGCAGGAGTCGGTAATGAGCTATCAGCACCAGTATGTCGACGGTACACGTATTCATTTCCCGGTAGGGAAAGTGGTGTGCATTGGCCGTAACTACGCCGAACATGCAAAGGAACTGGATAACCCGGTGCCCACCGAACCCTTGCTGTTCATCAAGCCGGGCAGTTGCGTGGTACCGCTGGAAGGCGGTTTCAGCATTCCTGCCGACCGTGGCTCGGTGCACTACGAGGCGGAAATCGCCGTGCTGATCGGCAAGCCGCTGTCCACCAAGCCCAGCGTTGAAGAAGTACTGGACGCGATCTCCGGCTTCGCCCCGGCCCTGGACCTGACCCTGCGGGACAAGCAGGCCGAACTCAAGGCCAAGGGCCTGCCGTGGGAAGTGGCCAAGTCCTTCGACGGCGCGGCGGTGCTCGCACCGTTCGTGTCGAGCGGCACCTTTGCCGACCTGACCGACATCCCCGTTCGCCTGACCATCAACGGTGAAGTGCGCCAGGACGGCAACAGCAGCCTGATGCTCAACCCTATCGTGCCGATGATCCAGTACATGGCCGGCTGCTTCTCGCTGCAGGCCGGCGACGTGATCCTCACCGGCACCCCGGCGGGCGTCGGGCCGTTGAATGCAGGTGATGAGCTGGTACTGGAGTTGCCGGGGGCGAGCCGCTTCGAAAGCAGCGTTCGCTAACGGCTACACCTGCGCCCCCCTGTGGGAGCGAGCTTGCTCGCGATGAGGCCATCACATCCAGCATTGATGTTGGCTGATACACCGCTATCGCGAGCAAGCTCGGCTCCCACAGGGCTGGGTTGAGTTCCACCCCACCATTTACCGTTTTTTTCACATGCCATCCGGATAATTCCGGGGAATGCGGCATCTGAGCCAGCCACTCCCCTAGCCGAATTTTCTGGAACGCATTCCCCGATGGCCAAACCCCAAGCACTGTCCGCCACCAAACCTGCCCGCCGCTCCCGCTTCGCCCTGCCCTGGTATGCCTGGTCGCTGCTGGCGGTGGCCGCTGCCTATGGCCTGGCGTTTGCGATGCATTGGGACGACCGCGGCCTGCTTTGGCTATCGGAACGCTTCCAGAGCCCAGCCGAGCGCCAGGCGAGCATCTGGCTGCCAGACTACCGCGCCGTGATCGACGCCAAGCCACTATCCGGCATGGAGAAGGACGAGGCGTCCGATGTGACTTACAACCCGCAGACCAAGACCCTGTTCGCCGTCATGGGCAAAAACCCGTTCCTGGTGGAACTGACCCTGCAAGGCGATGTGCTGCGCAAGATGCCCTTGGTGGGTTGGAGCAACCCCGAGGGCGTGGCTTATATGGAAAACGGCCTGCTGGCGATCACCGACGAACGCAATCACACGCTGACCATCGTCCACGTTGGTGCCGATACCCGCGAACTGAACAACGCCGACTTCCCCCACTATGATCTCGGCCCATCCAAGAACCAGAACAAAGGGTTCGAAGCGATCGTCTGGGACCCGCGCAACCAGCAACTGGTGCTCGGAGAGGAACGCCCGCCAGCGCTGTTCACCTGGAAAAGCGATGGCAGCCAGTCGCTCAAGGGCGACAAGCAGATCCATGTCAGCAATGAACTGGACCTGCGCAATCTCTCGGCACTGGCGATCGATCCGCGCACCGGGCACATGCTGGTGCTTTCGGCCGACTCGCATCTGTTGCTGGAACTGGACGAAAAAGGCGAGCAGGTCAGCTTCATGACCTTGCTGGGCGGCTTCAACGGCTTGAAAGACACAATCCCTCGTGCCGAAGGCGTCACCGTCGATGAGGCCGGCAATCTGTACATGGTCAGCGAGCCGAATCTGTTCTATCGTTTCGAAAAACAGCGCTGACAGCACTAACTCTGCGGGATAAATCTTCCTTCGTTGTAGGGTGTGGCACACAGCCATTAAGCTTCAGTTCAGGCAGCCGTGGTATTTCCACGCACCTGTTCTTATCCGAGCCCACCCTGACATGCGTCGACTCGCCCGCCCAAAACCCTTGATCCTGATGCTGCTGACGCTGGCGCTGATCTTCCTGATCGCCGCCGGCCAGCACCTGCGCCTGTTCGAACGCGCCTGGTTCAACGTCAACATCCTCTTCAAACCCATCAACGAGCAAGCCATCGCACTGGACCAATACCAGGTCACAGTCGAGGCGCAGGTAATCGAAGGCCTGAACGATGACGTTTCGGCGCTGACGTTCGATCCGGTACGCAAGAGCTTGTTTACAGTTACCAACCAGAATTCCGAGCTGATCGAGCTGTCACTCGATGGCAAGATCCTGCGGCGCATTGCGCTGATCGGCTTTGGCGATCCGGAGGCAGTGGAATTCATCAGCGAAGACATCTACGTCATCACCGACGAGCGCCAGCAGCGGCTGATAAAGATTCGCCTGGAAGACGACACCCAATTCCTCGACGCCGCCGAAGCCGAACAGATGACCCTGGGCGTGCATATGAGCGGCAACAAGGGGTTCGAAGGACTCGCCTACGATTCGGTAGGCAAACGCCTGTTCGTAGCGAAGGAACGCGACCCGATGCTGATTTATGAAGTGCATGGGTTTCCTCACCACAATCCGGAAAAGTCCTATGCAGTCCATGTGATCAACAACCCCAAGCGCGATGCCGGGTTGTTCGTGCGCGACCTCTCAAGCCTGCAATACGACGAACGCAGCGGCCATTTGCTGGCGCTGTCCGAGGAGTCGCGGTTGATTATCGAATTGGATATCGACGGCCGGCCATTGAGCACGCTGTCGTTGAGCAAGGGCCGCCAGGGCCTGCAAAAAACCGTGCCCCAGGCCGAAGGCCTCGCCATGGACGACGATGGCAACCTGTATCTGGTGAGCGAGCCGAATCTGTTCTACGTGTTCAAGAAGTCACAACCTTGATCCACTTACCCTGAACTACCACAAAAACCCAATGTGGGAGCGAGCTTGCTCGCGATAGCGGTGTATCAGCCATGAAGGTATCGACTGACATACCGCCATCGCGAGCAAGCTCGCTCCCACAGGGTCCGGTGTTGAATCCAATAACTGATCGCCCGGTTTATTCAGCCCGCAGGGTCTTCACCCCTTCAGGGGTCCCTAGCAGCAGCACATCCGCAGGCCGTGCAGCGAACAAACCGTTGGTGACCACGCCCACGATGGCGTTGATCTGGCTTTCCAGTTCCACCGGGTTGGTGATCTGCAGGTTGTGCACGTCGAGGATGATGTTGCCGTTATCGGTCAGCACGCCTTCGCGATACACCGGGTCGCCGCCCAGCTTCACCAGTTCGCGGGCCACATGACTGCGGGCCATCGGGATGACTTCCACTGGCAATGGGAACGCGCCAAGCACCGGCACCAGTTTGCTGGCGTCGGCGATGCAGATGAAGGTCTTGGCCACGGCCGCGACGATCTTCTCGCGAGTCAGGGCCGCGCCACCGCCCTTGATCAGGTTCAGGTGCGCGTCGCTTTCGTCGGCGCCGTCGATGTAGAACTCCAGGTCGCTCACGGTGTTGAGCTCGTACACCGGGATCCCGTGGCCCTTGAGGCGCGCGGCGGTTGCTTCGGAGCTGGCGACCGCGCCGTCGAACGCGCCCTTGTGTTGCGCCAGCGCGTCGATGAAGCAATTGGCCGTAGAGCCGGTGCCAACCCCGACGACGCTCTTGTCATCCAGCTTCGGGAGGATGAGGTCGACGGCGGCCTGGGCCACGGCCTGTTTGAGTTGATCCTGGGTCATGCGGGCTCCGAAAGCGGGCAGGAAGTAAAGAGGGCCGCGAGTATAACCCAACAAAACCTTGGGATTCGTGTGGTCGCCCAGCTAAAAGCCGGGTTAGACTCCTTGGCCCTGCCCAACCCGCTCAGTGATGCTTTCCGATGCTTGAACAGTACGTCAAAAAGATCCTCACCTCGCGCGTTTACGACGTTGCCGTAGAAACCCCGCTGCAGACCGCTCGCCAGCTCTCCGAGCGGCTGGGCAACAGCATTTTGCTCAAGCGCGAAGACTTGCAGCCGGTGTTCTCGTTCAAGATTCGCGGGGCCTACAACAAGCTGACCCAGCTCAGCGACGAAGAGCGCGCACGCGGCGTGGTCACGGCTTCGGCAGGCAACCACGCCCAGGGCCTGGCCCTGGCGGCCAAGGTGCTGGGCGTCAAGGCCACCATCGTGATGCCCAAGACCACCCCGGAAATCAAGGTCGAAGGCGTGCGCTCACGTGGCGGCAAGGTGGTGCTGCACGGTGACTCGTTCCCCGAAGCCCTGGCCTATTCGCTGAAACTGGTCGACGAAAAAGGCTACGTCTACATCCACCCGTATGACGATCCCCACACCATCGCCGGGCAGGGCACCGTGGCGATGGAAATCCTGCGCCAGCACCCGGGACGCCTGGATGCGATCTTCGTCCCGGTGGGCGGTGGCGGGCTGATTGCCGGGATCGCGGCCTACGTGAAATACCTGCGCCCGGACATCAAGATCATCGGCGTCGAGCCGGACGACTCCAATTGCCTGCAAGCGGCGATGGCCGCTGGCGAGCGCGTGGTCCTGCCGACCGTGGGGCTGTTCGCCGACGGCGTCGCCGTGGCACAGATCGGCCAGCACACCTTCGATATCTGCAAGCACTACGTGGACGAAGTCATCACCGTCAGCACCGACGAAATCTGCGCGGCCATCAAGGATATCTACGACGATACCCGCTCGATCACCGAACCTGCCGGCGCCCTGGGCGTGGCCGGGATCAAGAAATACGTCGAGTCACGGGGCATCAGCGGCCAGACCCTGGTGGCCATCGACTCCGGTGCCAACGTCAACTTCGATCGCTTGCGCCACGTTGCCGAACGCGCCGAACTGGGCGAAGGCCGCGAAGCGATCATCGCCGTGACCATCCCCGAGAAGCCGGGCAGCTTCAAGGCGTTCTGCGAAGCTGTCGGCAAGCGCCAGATCACCGAATTCAACTATCGCTACAACACTGGCAGCGAAGCGCACATCTTCGTCGGCGTGCAGACCCACCCGGAAAACGACCCGCGCAGCGCGCTGATCGCCAGCCTGACCGAACAAGGCTTCCCGGTGCTGGACCTGACCGACAATGAACTGGCCAAGTTGCACATTCGCCACATGGTCGGCGGACATGCGGCACATGTCATCGACGAAGTGGTACTGCGCTTCGAATTCCCGGAACGCCCGGGTGCGCTGTTCAACTTCCTCAACAAGCTGGGCGGGCGCTGGAACATCTCGATGTTCCACTACCGCAACCATGGCGCGGCGGATGGCCGTGTGGTCGCCGGGCTGCAGGTGCCGCACGATGAGCGCCACCTGGTGCCGGCCGCCCTGGAAGAAATCGGCTACCCGTACTGGGATGAAAGCGATAACCCGGCCTACCAACTGTTCCTGGGTTGATAAAGCCGGGCTAGGCTGTGAGCAAGAATTGAGGAAAATCCAACAATGGAAACATTGACTGCGCTGAAGATCGCTCACGTCATCGCCACCGTACTGCTGCTGGCGGGCGCCCTGGGGCTGGCCATCTGGGTCTGGCGCACGCGCCGCAACGGCGATGCCACGGCGGCGGCGCGCACGCTGCAACGTCCGCGGCTGTTCATCTGGCTGGTGATGATCCTGGCACTGGCAAGCCTGCCCTTCACGGGCTGGTGGATGGTGCATCAGGTTGGCTGGTCGCTGGGGCAGACCTGGCTGCTGGCTTCCAGCGTGCTCTACACCGTGGCGGCGCTGGCGGGGTTCTGGCTGGTGGTGCGACTGAACAAATTGCGCAAGACGCCGGGAGGTAGCGGGAAGTTTACCTTTGCCTTGGCGCTGTTCAGTGTTGTCTGCTTTATCGCCATTGCGGGGTTGATGGGGGCCAAGCCGGTTTAAAACACAGTCTGTGGGAGCAAGGCTTGCTCCCACAGTCAATTGCGCAACGAAATCACCGGCCAACCCCGCTTCTGGGCCTCGACCCGAAGATTCGGATCCGGATCCACCGCCACCGGATGCGTCACCACCTCCAGCAGCGCCAGGTCATTCATCGAGTCGCTGTAGAAATAGCTGCCGTCGAGCGAATGCCCGGTCTCTTCCAGCCAACGGTTCAGCCGGGTCACCTTGCCCTCGCGAAAGCACGGGACATCCGTGCTGCGCCCGCTGTAGCGCCCGTCGATCATCTCGCACTCGGTGGCGATCAGGGTTTCGACGCCCAGGCGCTCGGCAATCGGCCCGGTGACAAAGCGGTTGGTGGCGGTGATGATCACCAGCTTGTCGCCGGCGTCACGGTGCTTTTCCAGCAATTCGATGGCCTGGGGCAAGACGATCGGCTCGATGCAGTCGCGCATGTAGTCCAGGTGCCACTGGGCCAGCACGTGCATTTCGGTACGACCGAGAATTTCCAGGCAAAAATTCAGGTACTCGGCGTTGTCGAGCTTGCCGGCCAGGTAATCCTGGTAGAACTCGTCGTTGCGTGCCTTGTAGGTCACAGCGTCCAGGAAACCGCGCTCGCACAGGTAATCGCCCCACGCGTGGTCGCTGTCGCCGCCCAGCAATGTGTTGTCCAAGTCGAATAAAGCCAGCCGCATTGCAGTTACTCGCTGAAAAATCTGAAGAAAGGCGTCCAGAATACGGACTTTTCACAAGAGTGCACATAAGCTAGGCGGGCTCGTTGCTGCTTTCACAACCTTTGTGGAACAATGCGGCGACATGCGTTTGCGAGGTTGTTGCCGTGATCGACCCCGATGGTTTCCGCCCCAATGTGGGGATCATTCTTACGAATGATGCAGGGCAGGTGCTATGGGCTCGCCGTATCAATCAAGACGCCTGGCAGTTTCCCCAGGGCGGGATCAACCCCCAGGAGACGCCGGAAGAGGCCTTGTACCGCGAGTTGAACGAAGAAGTGGGGCTTGAGCGAGAAGATGTCGAAATACTCGCCTGCACCCGAGGCTGGTTGCGCTATCGTTTGCCGCAACGCCTGGTCAGGACGCACAGCCAACCGCTGTGCATCGGCCAGAAGCAGAAATGGTTTCTCCTGCGCCTGATCTCCAACGAGCAGCGGGTGCGGATGGATTTGACCGGTAAACCGGAGTTCGATGGCTGGCGCTGGGTCAGCTATTGGTATCCGTTGGGCCAGGTGGTGACATTCAAGCGCGAAGTGTACCGACGCGCTCTCAAAGAGCTTGCCCCGCGCCTGCTGACGCGCGACTGACGACGGAGTTCGACCCCGAGCCATGCTCAATACGCTGCGCAAGATCGTCCAGGAAGTTAACTCCGCCAAGGATCTCAAGGCGGCGTTGGGGATTATTGTATTGCGTGTCAAAGAGGCCATGGGCAGCCAGGTCTGCTCGGTCTACCTGCTGGATCCCGAGACCAATCGTTTCGTGCTGATGGCCACCGAGGGCTTGAACAAGCGCTCCATCGGCAAAGTCAGCATGGCCCCCAATGAAGGCCTGGTCGGTCTGGTCGGCACACGCGAAGAACCCCTGAACCTCGAAAACGCTGCGGATCACCCGCGCTACCGCTACTTTGCCGAAACCGGCGAAGAGCGCTATGCCTCGTTCCTCGGCGCACCGATCATCCACCACCGCCGCGTTGTCGGCGTGTTGGTCATCCAGCAAAAAGAACGCCGCCAGTTCGATGAGGGTGAAGAAGCCTTCCTCGTGACCATGAGCGCGCAACTGGCCGGGGTTATCGCCCACGCCGAGGCCACCGGCTCGATCAGCGGCCTGGGTCGACAGGGCAAGGGCATCCAGGAAGCCAAGTTCGTCGGCGTACCGGGTTCACCGGGCGCGGCGGTGGGCACGGCGGTGGTCATGTTGCCGCCCGCCGACCTGGACGTGGTGCCAGACAAGACCATCACCGATATCGACGCCGAATTGGGCTTGTTCAAGACCGCCATCGAAGGCGTGCGCGCCGACATGCGCGCCCTGTCGGCCAAGCTGGCGACGCAGTTGCGCCCTGAAGAGCGCGCGCTGTTCGACGTTTACCTGATGATGCTCGACGATGCCTCCCTGGGCAGCGAAGTGACCACCATCATCAAGACCGGCCAGTGGGCCCAGGGCGCACTGCGCCAGGTGGTGACCGACCACGTCAACCGTTTCGAACTGATGGACGACGCCTATCTGCGCGAGCGGGCCTCGGACGTCAAGGACCTTGGCCGCCGGTTGCTGGCCTACTTGCAGCAAGAGCGCCAGCAGACCCTGGTCTACCCCGACAACACCATCCTGGTCAGCGAAGAGCTGACCCCGGCCATGCTCGGCGAAGTGCCCGAAGGCAAGCTGGCGGGGCTGGTCTCGGTATTGGGTTCGGGCAACTCCCACGTGGCAATCCTGGCCCGGGCCATGGGCATCCCGACGGTGATGGGCCTGGTGGACCTGCCGTACTCCAAGGTCGACGGCATCCAGATGATCGTCGATGGCTACCACGGCGAGGTCTACACCAACCCCAGCGACGTGCTGCGCAAGCAGTTTGCCGATGTGGTCGAGGAAGAAAAGCAACTGTCCCTGGGCCTGGATGCGCTGCGGGACCTGCCGTGCGTGACGCTCGACGGCCACCGCATGCCGCTGTGGGTCAACACCGGCCTGCTGGCCGACGTGGCCCGGGCGCAGAAACGTGGCGCCGAAGGTGTGGGCCTGTACCGCACCGAAGTGCCGTTCATGATCAACCAGCGCTTCCCCAGCGAAAAGGAACAGCTGGCGATCTACCGCGAACAACTGGCCGCGTTCCACCCGCAACCGGTGACCATGCGCAGCCTGGACATCGGCGGCGACAAGTCCCTGTCCTACTTCCCGATCAAGGAAGACAACCCGTTCCTCGGCTGGCGCGGTATTCGCGTGACGCTCGACCACCCGGAAATCTTCCTGGTCCAGGCCCGCGCCATGCTCAAGGCCAGCGAAGGCCTGAACAACCTGCGCATCCTGTTGCCGATGATCTCCGGCACCCATGAACTGGAAGAAGCCCTGCACCTGATCCACCGGGCCTGGGGCGAAGTACGCGACGAAGGCACCGATGTACCGATGCCGCCAGTGGGCGTGATGATCGAGATTCCGGCGGCGGTGTACCAGACCAAGGAACTGGCGCGGCAGGTGGACTTCCTGTCGGTGGGTTCCAACGACCTGACCCAGTATCTGCTGGCCGTGGACCGCAACAACCCGCGGGTCGCGGACCTGTACGACTACCTGCACCCGGCGGTGCTGCAAGCCTTGCAGAACGTGGTGCGTGATGCCCATGCCGAAGGCAAGCCGGTGAGCATCTGCGGCGAAATGGCCGGCGACCCGGCGGCGGCAGTGCTGCTGATGGCGATGGGGTTCGACAGCTTGTCGATGAACGCCACCAACCTGCCGAAAGTGAAGTGGATGCTGCGCCAGATCAACCTCAGCAAGGCCCAGGAATTGCTCGCGGAGGTGATGACCATCGACAACCCGCAAGTAATCCACAGCTCCTTGCAACTGGCGCTGAAGAACCTTGGGTTGGCGCGGATGATCAATCCGGCTTCGAACAAGACCCTCTGACCCCTATCGCGAGCAAGCTCGCTCCCACAGGGGATCTCGGTTGTTCACAAAATATGTGTTCACTGAAGATCCACTGTGGGAGCGAGCTTGCTCGCGATGAGGCCGGCAATCACACAGCAAAAACTAAACCCTGACTTCCACCTCCCCCAAATGCCCCCCATGCGGCCCGAAACTACGCTCGACCATCTGCCGCGTCCCGTCGGCATGGACAATCAGCGCCGTACTGGCCCGCGTCCCGTAGGCCGGGCTGGCGATGAACACACTCGATAGCAGCATCTCGGTCGCCACTCCCACCCCCGTATCAGGCAGCTCAGCCACCGAAGCAGGTTGCGGGTCGTTCAACAGCGTAAGCAGTGCCTCAGGCCGCGGATCGTCCAGCACTTCGCCCAGCGCCGCGCGGGCCTTGAGCAACTTGGGCCAGGGTGTGTTCAGCCCAGCGTTCGACAAGCCATAGAGCCCCTCGCCCAACCGCTGCGGCTGGGTATCGCGGGCGTTGTGGTGCCAGAGCTCGACGCCATCGCCGAGCAGCAGGTTGAACCCACCATACTCGCTGGCGCGGGGCACGATTTCGCTCAAATACTCGGCAATCGAAAGATTTCCGGTCAGAAACCGCGCCACCAGTTCGCCACGCGACTTGAATGCCGGCAACTGGCCCGGGTCACGAATGTTGGTCAGCGCTGCAAAGCGCCCCTCGGCGCCAATGCCGAGCCAGGTGCCGCCGGCCTCCAGGTCGCGCCCGGCATGCACATGGGGCGCATCAGGCCACTGGGCCAGGGGCAAGGTCGGCCGGGCATAGAACTCGTCGCGGTTGGCCGCCACGATCAGCGGCCGGGCATGGCCGGGTCGCCAGGCAAATACGATCAGGCACATCAGGTTGTCCTGTTTAAAAATGAAGCTGAACGACACCGCTTTTGTGGCGAGGGGATTTATCCCCTCGCCACAGGGACAGCGATCATTAGCCACTCTACTCACACATCCATCATGCATCCATCGCCTTCAGTGGAGCCAGGGACCATGGATCCGTTACCATGCCGCTCTTATTTCGGGGATGGGTGGGGAGACGCTGGTGGAATTTGTGCTCTATCTGCTGCTCGGCGCCTGCGCCGGCGTGCTGGCCGGGTTGTTCGGCGTGGGGGGCGGGATCATCATCGTCCCGGTGCTGGTGTTCAGTTTCACCCTGCAGGGCTTCGACCCGCAGGTGTTGACGCACCTGGCCGTCGGCACCTCGCTGGCATCAATCATCTTCACCTCGGTCAATGCCGTGCGTGAGCACCAGCGCAAAGGCGCGGTGCGCTGGCCGATTTTCGCCTGGATGACCGTCGGGATCCTGATCGGTGCCGGATTCGGCGCGATCACCGCCGAAGCGATTTCCGGCCCGCACCTGCAAAAGATCATCGGCGTGTTCGCCCTGATCGTTGCCGTGCAACTGGCCCTGGACTTCAAGCCCAACGCCAGTCGCAGCGTACCGGGCAAGGCCGGACTGACCCTGGCCGGCACGGTGATCGGCTGGGCCTCGGCGATTTTCGGCATCGGTGGCGGTTCGCTGACCGTGCCGTTCCTGACCTGGCGCAGCGTGCCGATGCAGCAGGCGGTCGCAACCTCATCGGCCTGCGGACTGCCCATCGCCGTGGTCAGTGCTTTAAGTTTCATGATTCTGGGCTGGCACGATCCGCTGCTGCCGGCCCATAGTCTCGGTTTTGTGTATTTGCCGGCGCTGCTGGGCATCGCCCTGACCAGCATGGTCTTCGCCCGCTTCGGTGCGCGGCTGGCCCATCGCCTGTCACCGCGCTTGCTCAAGCGGCTGTTCGCCGCCCTGCTATTCTGCGTCGGCTTGAGTTTCCTGTTCTGACGCAATCCTGGCTTAATCCCGAGGTGGCAGCGTCGCCCGGGTATTTTTGACGTTTACGAGGAATATCAATGCTGCCTTACCCGCAGATCGATCCGGTGGCCCTGGCCATCGGCCCGCTGAAAATCCACTGGTACGGCCTGATGTACCTGGTCGGCATCGGCGGCGCCTGGTTGCTGGCGTCGCGCAGGCTCAACCGTTTCGACCCGACCTGGAACAAGGAAAAGCTCTCCGACCTGGTGTTCTGGCTATCCATGGGCGTGATCGTCGGCGGGCGCCTGGGTTACGTGCTGTTCTACGACCTGAGTGCGTACCTGGCCAACCCGACGCTGATCTTCGAGGTCTGGAAGGGCGGCATGTCGTTCCACGGTGGGTTCATCGGCGTGATGCTGGCGGCGTTGTGGTTCGGCAAGCGCAACAACAAATCGTTTTTCGAGCTGATGGACTTCGTCGCGCCGATGGTGCCGATCGGCCTGGGCGCCGGGCGCATCGGCAACTTCATCAATGCCGAATTGTGGGGCAAGCCGACCGACGTGCCGTGGGCGATGATCTTTCCGCCGTTCAGCGATCCGGCGCAGCTGCCGCGCCACCCGTCGCAGCTGTATCAGTTCGCCCTCGAAGGCGTGGCACTGTTCCTGATCCTCTGGCTGTTCTCGCGCAAGCCACGGCCAACCATGGCGGTGTCGGGCATGTTTGCGCTGTTCTACGGGATCTTCCGTTTCATCGTTGAATTCGTCCGCGTACCGGACGCCCAGCTCGGCTATCTGGCGTGGAACTGGCTGACCATGGGCCAGGTGCTGTGCCTGCCGATGATCGTCGGCGGCCTGGCGCTGATCTGGCTGGCTTATCATCGTGCGCCGGCTGCGGCGGCCAAGGTTTAAAATTCGAACCCCGGGGCGCTGGCCCCGGGTTCAAGGACACAGGTAACCCATGAAGCAATATCTCGATCTGGTGGCCCACGTCATCAAGAACGGCACCAAGCAAGCCAACCGCACCGGTGTGAACACCATCAGCTTCCCCGGCGCCATGCTGCGCTATGACTTGAAAGATGGCTTCCCAGCCATCACCACCCGCAAGATGGCCTTCAAATCGGCCATCGGCGAGATGTGCGGCTTCCTGCGCGGCGTGAACAATGCCGCCGAATTCCGAGCCCTGGGCTGCAAGGTCTGGGACCAGAACGCCAACGAAAACGCCCAGTGGCTGGCCAACCCGTTCCGCCAGGGCGAAGACGACCTGGGCGAGATCTATGGCGTGCAATGGCGCAAGTGGCCGGCCTACAAACAGATCCCCCTGAGCAACCCGGCGGCCATCGAGCAGACCCTGGCCCAGGGTTACCGGCAGATCGCCGAAGGCGAAGAAAACGGCCAGGCCTACGTGGTGCTGTACAAGGCCATCGACCAGGTTCGCCAGTGTGTCGACACCATCATCAAGGACCCGGGCAGCCGGCGCATCCTGTTCCACGGCTGGAACTGCGCCCAGCTCGATGAGATGGCCCTGCCGCCGTGCCACCTGCTCTACCAGTTCCACCCGAATGTCGAGACCAGGGAAATCTCCCTGACCCTCTATATCCGCTCCAACGACCTGGGCCTGGGCACGCCGTTCAACCTCACCGAAGGCGCCGCGCTGCTGAGCCTGATCGGTCGCCTGACCGGCTACACACCGCGCTGGTTCACCTATTTCATCGGCGATGCCCACGTCTACGAAAACCACTTGGACATGCTTAACGAACAGCTCACGCGCGAGCCGTTCCCGATGCCCAAGCTGGTGATTTCCGAGCGTGTGCCGGAATTCGCCAAGACCGGTGTGTACCAGCCTGAGTGGCTGGAGTTGGTGGAACCGAGCGACTTCTCCCTCGAAGGCTACCAGCACCACGCGCCGATGACCGCGCCGATGGCGGTCTAAAAGAATCCCACCATCACCCCTGTGGACGGGCCTGTGGGAGCAAAGCTTGCTCGCGATGGAAACGCCTCGATCCGTCAGAAGATCGCGTTATCGTTCATCGCGAGCAAGCTTTGCTCCCACAGGATCGCACCAAGCTTTGCTCCCGCAGGCTCGCCTATAGGCCTCTGTGTATTCGGATTAGCGGCAAGGGCTCAATGCCCGTGGCTGCGCCCCACATGCGAATGCTCCACCTCCGGCGCCACCGCTCCACTGACTTCCAACCGCTGCAAGATCCCGCATTGATCCAGGTCCGGTCCTTCGCCGCAGCGATGGCGCAGGTCGATCAGTTGCGTCTGCAACGCCAGCAGGCCGTCGATGCGGGCCTTGACGTGTTGGATGTGTTCGTCGATCAGTGCGTTGACGCTTTCGCACTGGTCCTGGGGGCTGTCGCGCAGGGCCAGGAGGCTGCGGATTTCTTCCAGGGTCATGTCCAGGGTGCGGCAGTTGCGGATGAACGTCAGCCGCTCGGCATGGGCCTGGGTGTAGACGCGGTAATTGCCGTCGCTGCGGGCCGGCTCCGGCAGCAAGCCTTCGCGCTCGTAGTAACGGATGGTTTCGACCTGGCAGTCAGTGATTTTCGCCAGTTCTCCGATCTTCATGGTGCGGCCTCCCAAATAGGTGCTTGACCCTATAGTGGCTACAGGGTCTTTACTGCGCAACAGGCACTTTTCACGGACGTCACCCGATGAGCGATTCCCTTCACATCCACAAACCCGACCACGGCCATGACCACGGGCATTCCTGCTGCGCATCGAAAGCAGCCCCGTCGCAGGTCATCCTCGACAAAACGCCGACGGACGGTGCGCGGCTGAGCAGTTTCCGCATCGAAGCCATGGACTGCCCCACCGAACAGACGCTGATCCAGAACAAGCTCGGCAAGCTCGAAGGCGTGCAGCAACTGGACTTCAACCTGATCAACCGCGTGCTGGGCGTGACCCATGATTTGCCTAGCGACGCGCCCATCATCAAGGCCATCGAATCCTTAGGGATGCAGGCCGAGCCGATGACGCCAGGCAAAGAGAAAGCCACCCCTGACTTGCCCGCCCCGGCCAAGCCCTGGTGGCCGCTGGCGCTGTCCGGCGTGACGGCCCTGGGTGCCGAGTTGATCCACTTCACCAGCGCCGCGCCAAACTGGGTGGTCGCGCTGGTGGCGTTGGTGTCGATCCTCAGCGGCGGCCTGGGTACCTACAAGAAGGGCTGGATCGCCCTGAAAAACCGCAACTTGAACATCAACGCGCTGATGAGCATCGCCGTGACCGGCGCCGTGTTGATCGGCCAATGGCCGGAAGCGGCGATGGTGATGTTCCTGTTCACCGTGGCCGAGCTGATCGAAGCCAAATCCCTCGATCGGGCGCGCAACGCCATCAGTGGCCTGATGCAGATGGCCCCGGAACAGGCCACCGTGCAACAGGCCGATGGCAGCTGGCAGGCGCAAGACGTAAAAGTCATCGCCCTCGGTGCGCGGGTACGGGTTCGCCCGGGCGAAAGGGTTGGCCTGGACGGCGACGTGGTCGCCGGTCGTTCGACCATTGACCAGGCACCGATCACGGGCGAGAGCCTGCCGGTGGAAAAAACCATCGGCGACAAGGTGTTTGCCGGCACCATCAACCAGGCCGGCGAATTGGAATACACCGTGACCGCGGCAGCCGATCACTCCACCCTGGCGCGAATCATCCACGCCGTGGAACAGGCCCAGGGCTCCCGCGCGCCGACCCAGCGCTTCGTCGACCAGTTCTCGAAAATCTACACCCCGGCGGTGTTTGTCCTGGCCCTGGCTGTAGCCATCATCCCACCGCTGTTCATGGGCGCGGCGTGGTTCGACTGGATCTACCGGGCGCTGGTGCTGCTGGTGGTCGCTTGCCCGTGCGCACTAGTGATTTCCACCCCCGTGACCATCGTCAGCGGCCTCGCCGCCGCTGCGCGCAAAGGCATCCTGGTCAAGGGCGGCGTGTACCTGGAGGGCGGCTACAAGCTCGACTACCTGGCCTTGGACAAGACCGGCACGATCACCCACGGCAAGCCGGTGCAAACCGACTATGTGGCGCTGGACCCGAGCGTGGAAACCACCGCTCCGGCCCTGGCCGCCAGCCTCGCTGCCCGCTCCGACCACCCGGTTTCCCGGGCGATTGCCAACGCGGCTGTGGATAAACAACTGACACAGCAGGTTGTGGATAACTTCGAGGCGCTTGCCGGGCGCGGCGTGCGCGGCGACATCGGCGGGCAGACTTATCACCTGGGCAATCACCGCCTCGTGGAAGACCTCGGCCTGTGCTCGCCCGAACTGGAAGAGAAACTCTTCGCCCTGGAAAAACAAGGCAAGTCCGTGGTGCTGCTGCTCGACGCTACAGGCCCGTTGGCGCTGTTTGCCGTGGCCGACACCGTGAAGGACTCCAGCCGCGAGGCCATCCGGCAACTGCATGGCCTGGGCATCAAGACCTTGATGCTCACCGGCGACAACGCCCACACCGCCGACGCGATTGCCGCGCAGGTAGGCATGGACCAGGCTCGGGGCGACCTGCTGCCCGAAGACAAGCTGCAAGCCATCGAAGCGTTGTACGCCCAGGGTCACCGCGTCGGCATGGTCGGCGACGGCATCAACGACGCCCCGGCCCTGGCCCGTTCGGAAATCGGTTTCGCCATGGCGGCGGCCGGCACCGACACGGCCATCGAAACCGCCGATGTCGCCTTGATGGACGATGATCTGCGCAAGATCCCGGCTTTCATTCGCCTGTCGCGGCAGACTTCAAGCATCCTGAAACAGAACATTGCCTTAGCGTTGGTGATCAAGGCGATCTTCCTCGGGTTCACCTTCGCCGGGTTCGCCACCATGTGGATGGCGGTGTTCGCCGACATGGGGGTGAGTTTGCTGGTGGTGTTCAATGGGTTGCGGTTGTTGCGCAAATGAAGCGCTCAGGGGGCTGAAATGACGCCTCGCGAGCAAGCTTTGCTCCCACAGATCTTTGCGAATACAGAATCTGAATTCACCACGGATCTGCTGTGGGAGCAAAGCTTGCTCCCACAGTTGGATCTTTGTGAAGACAGAACTTGAATCACCACATATCTGCTGTGGGAGCAAAGCTTGCTCCCACAGTTGGATCTTTGTGAAGACAGAACTTGAATCACCACATATCTGCTGTGGGAGCAAAGCTTGCTCCCACAGTTGGATCTTTGTGAAGACAGAACTTGAATCACCACATATCTGCTGTGGGAGCAAAGCTTGCTCCCACAGTTGGATCTTTGTGAAGACAGAACTTGAATCACCACATATCTGCTGTGGGAGCAAAGCTTGCTCGCGATGGGCTGCACAGCAGCCCTCATGAGTTAACGCCAATTCAATCGCGCTTCGGCTCGCGGATCTTGTACCAGGCCACATACAGCGCCGGCAGGAACAGCAGCGTCAGTAGCGTCGCGATGATGATCCCGCCGATCATCGCGTAGGCCATCGGCCCCCAGAACACTTCCCGGGCGATCGGGATCATCCCCAGGCTCGCCGCAGCCGCCGTGAGCAGGATCGGTCGGCGTCGGTGCTCGGTGGCTTCCACCACGGCATCCCAGGGCTCGTAGCCGTCACGTTCGTATTCATCGATCTGAGTCACCAGGATCACCGAGTTACGGATGATGATGCCAATCAACGCGAGGATCCCGAGGATCGCCACGAAGCCCATGGGCGTGCCCGTCGGCACCAGCGCCAGCACCACGCCGATCAACCCGAGAGGCGCGACGCTCGCCACCAGGAACAGTTTCTGCACGCTGTGTAGCTGGATCATCAGGAAGGTCGCCATCAAGAACAGCATCAACGGCACGACACTGGCGATCGGCCCTTGGGCCTTGCTGCTCTCTTCCACCGTACCGCCCGTGGCGACCTTGTAGCCCACTGGCAGACCGGCAGCGAACTTGTCGATGGCCGGTTGCAATTGCTTGACCAGGTCGGTGGGCTGGATCTCGTCGCGCACGGCGGCCTTGATGGTGATGGTCGGCTTGCGGTCACGACGCCATACCAAGGGTTGTTCCAGTTCATAGCGCACCGTGGCGAACGCCAGCAACGGAATCGAGGTGCCGCCCGGGGTGACGATTTGCAGGTTCTGCAGGGTTTCCGGCGAACCACGCTCGGCATCTTCGGCACGGCCGACCACGTCGATCAGGTAAATATCGTCGTTGACCTGGGTCACGGGCGAGCCGCTGACGATGCTGTTCATCAGCCTGGCCACATCATCGGAAGACAAGCCCAACTGCCGCGCCTTGTCCTGGGCGATGTCGATGCGCAGCACCTTGCCCGGTTCGTTCCAGTCGTAAATTATTTCGCCAATGTGCGAGTTCTTGTCCAGCTCGGTGGCCAGTTCGATAGCATGCTTGCGCACCTGGTCGATGTCCTTGCCACTGACCCGGTACTGGATCGGCCGGCCCACCGGCGGCCCCATTTCCAGGGCCTGCACGTAGCTGCCAATCCCGACGAAATCCTCGCGCAGACGCTTTTGCAGGCGCTCGGTGAGGGCCGTGCGCGACTCCAGGCCCTTGCTGACAATCACCAGTTGCGCGTAGTACGGGTTCTGCAGTTGCTGGTCCAGCGGCAGGTAAAAGCGAATCGCGCCTTCGCCGATGTAGGTGCTCCAGCGCTCGATATCCGGGTCGCCCTTGAGGGTCGCTTCCAGGCGATCGACGGCCCGGCGGGTCTCGTCCATTGAGGCGTTCTGCGGCAGGTTGAGGTCCACCAGGATTTCCGGCCGGTCCGAGGACGGGAAGAACTGGTTCTGCACGAAGCGCATGCAAAACACCGACAGCACGAACAGCAGCACGGTAATGCCGATGGCCCACCAGCGATTGCGCATCGCCCACAGCAGGCCGCCGTTGAACGCCCGGCCGATCCGCCCCGGCTCGGCGCTGTGGGGTTTCACATTGGTGCTGAGGATGTGCACGCCGATCACCGGGGCAAACAACACCGCGACGATCCACGACACCAGCATCGCCACGGCGATGACCGCGAACAGGGTAAATGTGTACTCACCAGCGGAACTGGCGTTCAGGCCGATGGGCACGAAGCCGGCCACGGTCACCAGGGTCCCGGTGAGCATCGGGAACGCTGTCGAGGTATAGGCGAACGTCGCGGCCTGGTCCTTGCTGTCGCCTTTTTCCAGGCGTGTGACCATCATTTCCACGGTGATCATCGCGTCGTCCACCAGCAGGCCGAGGGCGATAATCAACGCACCGAGGGAAATCCGCTGCATGGTGATGCCGCTGTATTCCATGAACAGGAAGACCATCGCCAGCACCAGCGGAATCGAGCAGGCCACCACCAGTCCGGCCCGGACGCCGAGGCTGACGAAGCTGACGACCAGGACGATGATCACCGCCTCGAACAAGGCACTGGTGAAGCCGCCGACCGCCTCTTCCACCACTTCGGCCTGGTCCGACACGGTATGCACGCCAACGCCTACCGGCAGGTCAGCGGTCAGCTCGCTCATGCGCGCATGCAACGCCTTGCCGAAATCCTGGATGTTGCCGCCCTTCTTCATTGCGATGGCGAGGCCGATGGCCGGCGTGCCGTTGAAACGGAACATCGGCGTGGCAGGGTCAACGTAACCGCGGCTGATATCGGCGATGTCGGCCAGTCGATAGAAGCGGTCATTGAGCCGCAGGTTGACGTTGGCCAGGTCTTTTTCGGATTGGAACTGCCCGGACGTGCGCACGGAAATCCGCTCGGGTCCGGCATCGATGACCCCGGCCGGGGTCACGGCGTTCTGGGTTTGCAGGCTTTGCACGACTTGTCGTTGGTCGATCCCCAGGGCGGCAAGTTTGCGCGTGGAGAAGTTCAGGTAGAGCACTTCGTCCTGCTCGCCCACCATCTCGACCTTGCCCAGGCCCGGGACGTCATGGATCTCGGCGCGCACCTGTTCTACGTAGTCGCGCAACTGGCGCATCGACAGGCCATCGCCAGTGAAGGCGTACACCGAACCGTAGACATCGCCGAACTCGTCGTTGAACCCGGGCCCTTGCAGGCCGTCAGGAAAATCGCCGCGAATGTCGTTGATCTTCTTGCGCACCTGGTACCAGATCTCGGGGATATCCTTGGCCCCGGTGGTGTCGAGCAGGTACACGAACACCGTCGACTCCCCCGGTCGGGTGTAGCTTTTGACGTAGTCGAGGGAATCGAGCTCTTCGAGTTTCTTCTCGATGCGATCGGTGACCTGCCTGAGGGTTTCTTCCTGGGTCGCGCCAGGCCAACGGGTCTGGATGACCATGGTCTTGATGGTGAACGATGGGTCTTCTTCGCGCCCCAGGTTCATGTACGAAAACACGCCCATCAACAATGCCACGAACATCAGGTACCAGACGAACGACTGATGTCGCAGGGCCCATTCGGACAGATTGAAAGGCCCTTTCATCGTGCTTCCTCGTCGAGTTTCACTTTCTGCCCCGGCTGGAGACTGTTCACCCCGGCGCTGACCACGCGATCGCCGGCCTTGATGCCGTTGGCCACCAGCACCGAGCTGGCCGAACGTTCGAGAATCCGCACGTCACGGGGCGAGACGGTCTGGCTGTGCGGGTCGACCAGCCAGATCCGCGCCTTGCCGTCGATCTCTTGCAACGCGCTGAGTGGCAGCTCGATGCGCGGTTCGATGGTCGAGCTCAGGGTCACGCTGATGGCCGTGCCCAGGCGAAAACCTGGCGGCGTATCGGCCAATGTCAGGCGCGCGCGGCGGGTGCGGGTGGCGCTCTGGGCCTGGGGTTCGATCTCGCGCACGGTGGCGGTGGTGTGGATGCTCGGGTCCAATTGCGCGGCGACCTCGAACACCACGTCCGCGGGCAGGCGCTCGGCCAGACCGGCCGGCAGGTCGATCACCGCCTCCTTGATGTCCGGGCGGGCCAGGGTCACCACTTGCTGGCCGGCGGTGACCACCTGCCCGGCTTCGGCATTCCAGGCCGTGACGACGGCGTCGTGGTCGGTGTGCAGTTCGCTGTAGTTGAGCTGGTCGCGGGCCTGCTCCACCGAAGCCCGGGCCTGTTCAAGGGAAGCGCCTGTGGTTTTCAAATCGGTCTGGGCGATATCCAACTGCGCCTGGGCACCGACGCCACGGTCGAACAATTGCTGCTGGCGGCGGGCATTGGCCTGGGCATTGATGTACTGCGCCTCGATCCGCGCCAGATCGCCCTGGGCGGCGCGCAACTGGTTCTGCTGGTCGGTAGGGTCGAGCGTGGCAAGCAGGTCGCCCTTCTTCACCTCCGCGCCGACGTCGACATTGCGGCTGGCGATCCGTCCTGGCACGCGGAAACCCACGTCGCTCTCGTAGCGCGCCTGGATATTCCCGGCGAACCGCCCAAGCGCCTGCTGGTCGAGGGCCCTGACTTCAATGGACAACACCGGGCGCACCGGTTCGGGTGGCGCTTCTTCCTTGGAGCAGGCAGCCAGCAAGAGGCCGGCCGAGACCATCCATAAACGCTTCATGGCTGGGCTCCCGGCGTGGTTTTTTCAGAGGTGTTTTCAGCGATCTCGACGCGTACGCCGGGGTGTAGCAATTGCCCGCCTGCGGTGATGATTTTCTCACCGCCCTTGAGGCCATCGCTGATGATGACTTTGCCGGTCAGGTAACGGCCGACGGTCACCGTCTGCAACTGCGCCTTGCCCTCACCATCCACCAGCCACACGGCCGGGTCACTGAGGTTCTTGGTCAGGGCCGACCAGGGCAGCTCGAAGGCGGTCTTGCCGGCGGATTTGGCCGTGGCACTGACCACCGAGCCCAAGTGCATGCCTTCGGGTAAATCATCGAGGGTGACCTTGACCTGCACGGTGCCGGTCTGGGCAGACACCGCCGGGGTGATCTCACGCACCGTGCCGGTGGTCTTGATGGCGGGGTTATCCAGCAAACTGATGGTGATTGCAGGGTCCGACGGCGGTTCGCTCAACAGCGATTCGTAGATGTTGAACACCGCGTCGCGTTCGCCATCCCGGGCCAGGCTGAAGATCGGCTCAGTGGCCTGCACCACCTGGCCGACTTCCGCCTGACGCGCCGTGATGATGCCCGGTGCCTCGGCAATCAGTGCGGTGTAGCTCAGTTGCTCGCGGGCGTTGGCCAGTTGGGCCTGGGCAGCGGTCAGCGCACTCTGGCTACTGCGTAGTTGAGCCTGGGCAGCGTCGTATTCGCTCTGGCTGGTGTAGCCCTTGGGCAAGAGTTTCTGCTGGCGCACGAACGCCGCCGCACTCTGCTTGACCCGCGCCTGCTCTGCAGCCACCTGGGCCTCGGCGGAGTCGACGTTGGTCTGCAGGTCCCGAGGATCGAGCCGGGCCAGCACTTGCCGGGCCGAGACCCGGGCGCCGACATCGACCTTGCGTTCGATGATCTTGCCACCCACGCGAAACGACAAGTCAGCCTGCACCCGCGCCTGGACATCGCCGGTCAGGGTCACAGAAGCGGCGTATTCGCTGGGCACGGCTTGCTGCACAAAAACCCGTGGCAGGGCTTTTTCCACAGGCTTGTCATCACCGCATCCGGCCAACATCGCACAGAGGCCCAGGCCAACTATCAGTTTGATTCGGGGACCAGCCATGCAGACTCCTTTGCGCTGTACGGACGTACCAGTGACGATACGACTGTGAGCTTAGAACAGGGTTCAACGAATACAACAGGAGCACAAATCAGGCAAACTGATCGTCTCCTATGGACCCCTGCAGCAGGAGTCTGCTCATGCTCAAGACCCTGGCGGTGGCCAATTACCGCTCCATCAACAAGCTGGTAATCCCCCTGGGTCGGCTGAACCTGATCACCGGTCCCAACGGCAGCGGCAAGTCCAATCTGTACCGCGCCCTGCGCCTGTTGGCAGAGACAGCCCAGGGCGGAGTGGTCAACGCCCTGGCCCGCGAAGGCGGACTGGACTCGACCTTCTGGGCCGGGCCGGAAGAAATCAGCCGGCGCATGCGTAACGGCGAAGTGCCGGTCCAGGCGATTGTGCGCCAGGGCACCAAGCGCCTGCGCCTGGGCTTCGCTGGGGAAGACTTCAGCTATTGCATCGCCCTGGGCTTGCCGGAGCCCAGTCTTTCAGCATTTTCACTGGACCCTGAAATCAAGCGCGAATGCATCTGGGCCGGCCCGGTGTTTCGGCCGGCCAGCCTGCTGGTGGACCGCAACGGGCCGATGATCCGTGCCCGCGAAGGCCGCTCCTGGGATGTGCTGGCCCAGCACACGCCGACCTTCGACAGCCTGTTCGACCAGGTCGGCAGCCTGCGTACTTCGCCGGAGGTCCTGCAGATGCGCGAGTTCATTCGTCGCTGGCGCTTCTACGATCATTTTCGCAGCGATGCCGACGCCCCGGTGCGCCAACCGCAACTGGGCACCCGCACGCCGGTGCTGCACCACGACGGACGCGACCTGGCCGCCGCGTTGCAGACCATCCTTGAAATCGGTGACGTCGAGGCCTTGCATGCCGCCATCGGCGACGCGTTCCCCGGAGCCCACCTGCACATCGAGAAACTGCAAGGCGGACGTTTCGCTATCGCGTTTCAACAGCATGGCCTGCTGCGCCCGTTGTCCGCCGCCGAACTGTCGGACGGGACCCTGCGCTATCTGTTGCTGGTGGCCGCCCTGCTCACACCACGACCGCCCTCGCTGATGGTGCTCAACGAACCGGAAACCAGCCTGCACCCCGATCTGTTGCCGGCCTTGGCGCGGCTGATCATCCGGGCTTCAGTCAATTGCCAGGTCTGGGTGGTGTCCCACGCCACGCGCCTGATCGCCGCCCTGGAGCAGGATGAGGGTTGCAATTGCATCGTGCTGGAAAAGGAGCTTGGGCAGACCGGGATTGTCGGGCAGCGGGTGTTGGATGAGCCGGCGTGGCATTGGCCGGACTAGCCAGCGCCTGATAAACCGAATCGCGAGCAAGCTCGCTCCCACACCCCGAATTTGCCGCGAAGGACAAAGACGACTACTTTTCTTTTCGCCGAAAGACGGATTTTTTAAGTATCCCTCCAAGGGAGCACTGTTTTTCACCCGGCCGAACCATCACAAGGAAGAGAACATGGCTGACGTAAAAGTGCCGCAGCGACTGGAACCGCAGGAAATAGTGAAATTGTTGGTGGCGTTGCGCAGGGCGTTGAAGAGCGGGGTGGCCTGAGGGGAACGATCACGCCGACGCTGTATCAGCCGTCGGCGTTTGAAACCGTGACAAGGTTTACCGCGCGAATCAGAACGCCGGCAGTACCGCGCCGCTGTATTTCTTCTCGATGAACGCCTTCACTTCAGGGCTGGTCAGGGCCTTGGCCAGTTTCTGGATGGCCGGGCTGTCCTTGTTGTCCGGACGGGCCACCAGGAAGTTGACGTAAGGCGAATCCGCACCTTCGATCACCAGTGCGTCCTTGGCCGGGTTGAGACCCGCTTCCAGGGCATAGTTGGTGTTGATCAGGTCCAGGTCGACCTGGTCCAGCACACGCGGCAGCATGGCCGATTCCAGTTCCTTGAACTTGAAGTTGTGCGGGTTCTTGGCGATGTCTTTCGGGGTCGCCAACGCGTTTTTCGGGTCTTTCAACTCGATCAGGCCTGCCTTCTGCAGCAGGATCAGCGCACGGCCGCTGTTGCTGCCTTCGTTAGGCAACGCGATGGTCGCGCCATTTGGCAGATCAGCCAGCTTTTTGTACTTCTTCGAGTAGCCGCCGAACGGTTCGACGTGAACGCCGATCACGGTCACCAGATGGGTGCCTTTGCCTTCGTTGAAGTTCGTCAGGTACGGCAGGGTCTGGAAGTAGTTGGCGTCCAGGCGCTTCTGATCCACCTGCACGTTGGGTTGGACGTAGTCGGTGAAGACCTTGATTTCCAGGTCCACGCCTTCCTTGGCCAGGGCTGGCTTGATCAGCTCGAGGATTTCAGCGTGGGGTACAGGCGTGGCCGCCACGACCAGTTTTTCCGCGGCCTGGGCCAGGCCCGAGGCCAGGGCTGCCGCCAATGCGGTGAACAACAGAACCTTTTTCATGCAGTGTCCTTATCGAATATCACTGTCGTCATGGACGACGGCCAACGTGGGAGTGCCAGCGAAGTGCTATCGCTGGCGTGATGCGGAAGATACCGATATTTTTTATTCCTTAAAAATATCTTTTATGGACGGACATATATCAATATTGAATATAACAAAAACATACGGAGGTACCTTCGTCATGCAAATCGGATGTCCGAGCCTCGCTTCCTGACTTCACCGTAAATATCTTCGGGGGCTTCAGCTCGCTCATGATTGCTGAACCATTCGTCCGCCTGTCGAAGATACCCTTTGGCCTTTTCAATGTATTTTTCCCTCTCGATTGTATAGGTGACGCCTTTAACCGGGTAATTGGCGTAGCCGACTACATCCTTGGCCGTCAGCACGTTGGCGAGATCGTCTTGCAGGCCGATGAAGTTGCGCTGGCCTTCCCGAACCAAAGGGCTCGCGGCCTTGGAGTAGCCGCCAGCACGTGTCGCGCGCACATTGCTGCGACCCAGCGTCACCACGTCACCGAGCGAATCAACGGTTTTGCGTAGGGCTAGCGATGTCCCCCTTCCCAGCAATTTGCCAGCCAGCGCAGCCCCGCCGGAGACGGCGCCCAAGGCAAGGCTGGTGTAGCTCAGGATTTGAGCGGCAACGGCGTCCGGCGCGGCCTCTTCCAACACCACCGACGCAATCGATACCGCGCCTCCCACCACCTCCAGCGTCAAGGCCGCCGCAGCCGAAAACGACACCCCTACCAATGGCGCGGATGCGCCAAGTGTCGCAATGGTGAATGCAACAGAGGCGATCGCGAAAGCAGCAGTAAGGCCGATCTTGATCCAGCCCCAGGTAGAAATATGACCGGTCGGATCGCTGAGATTGATCGGGTCTGCGAGGCAATAGGCATAGGGGTTCAGGCCACCGCCATCAAAAGGACTCCAACTGTCGGGCCTATGAAATCGCATCAGTACCGGATCGTAGGCCCGATAGCCATTGCCAAGCAGGTAGCAGCCAGTGACCGGATCCAGCGGTTCGCCGCCGAAACCGAACAGACTGCCCAACCCGTCTCCCCCCTGGCGCTGGCCATAAGGCGAATAGGCGTGATGGGGATTGTCGTCGCCAGAAAGTGCTTGCAGGACATTGCCGCAGCCATCGGTTCTGAATAACGCTGTCTCTTGCCCCTGCAACAACGCCAACAACTGTCGTTCTTCGCGAACGATGCTGCGACTGCCCTTTTCCGTTACCTCGCTGGATAACTGCTCTTCTCGGTAGAACCGGCGATACGGCTCCTGCCCCGTCAACTCAACGGCATGAAGCCGGTCCGAAGCATCGTACCGATAGCGCGCCAATGTCGACCTTGAGTCAGCCGAACTCACGCGCTCCAGGCGGCCCAATTCATCGTAGGTCAGCTGGCGACCCCATGAGTCGTTGAGCAAGTTGCCGTCGTCGTCATATCGGAAGGTCGAATTGGCGGACACATAATCGCGATGACTGTGGGTAACAGCACTCAGTTGCGTTTTGTCAGCCAGGTCATATCGGTACGTGGCGGTGTTCTCGCCGCCCGCGAAACGCGTGACGACCCGCCGGATATTATCGAGATAGTCATAGGTGTAATCCTGCGACGTGATGATTTTGCCCTGTACGTCCACGGGCGCCTGCGGGCCTTGACAGGCGTAACGGGTCAATCGGCCCCGCAAATCATAGGCAAACGTCTCGACACGCAGCACCCCGTTTGACTTGAGCGTACGCCGGCTGAGCTTATCCCCCGGGCCGAACGACTGGGCGACCTCGACGACGTCATTGGCCGAGGAGGCGGAACGTCTAAGGATTTCGCGGCCAAACTCGTCGTATACCAGATCGGTGACCATCGAAAGGCCTGATCGAGGATCGGTGACGGTGATGCACTTGACGAGCCCTTGGGCGTCGTACGAATAGGTGGCGGTGATGCGTTCTTGAGCGGAGGCGCTGACTGGGCCTTGTGTGACTCCCGACAGGCGTCCCGTTTGATCATAAAGACAGATGCGGGCCATGCCGTTGACGTCGGTATGGCCAATCGGCTTACCCATCAATGAATAGGTTTGCTCACTATCGAACCGGTCAAGCGCAGTGACCCAGGATTCTCGGCTGAGCCGGCCTGAAGGACCATATTCCATACGCCGCTGCACCAGCGAATTGGCCGCTTCCTGAAGCAAGCCGGTGTGCGGATCAAACCGATGCTTCGTGGCGACGGATGCCTGGCTGCCGGAGCGGCTGGTGATGCAATCATCGAGCATTGGATCAAGTGTGAACCGCAGCTCTTTCCCGGCGGGAGTGCGCTTGCGCGAAGCGTTCCTGCTGGAACCCGCATAGCTCATTCGTTCGCTGCGACCGCCGCATTGATTGTCGGTAATGCGCATCAACCCATCGTAGGCACGAGTTCCCAGTACATAGCCGTTCGCGCTGATTTGCGTGGGGTGATCAGCCTGACTTTGCAGCGCGTACTTTTTCTCGATGACAGTACCGTCCGGTAGAGTCGTACTCAGCACACGGCCAGCCAAATCGTATGTGTAGCGGGTAACCGCACCGTCGGAAGCGATTTGCCTGATACACCGTCCCAAGCCATCGTAGTCATAGACAGTGACCTCCCGCACA
Source organism: Pseudomonas sp. H1_F01 (assembly GCF_054681425.1). Lineage (NCBI taxonomy): Bacteria > Pseudomonadati > Pseudomonadota > Gammaproteobacteria > Pseudomonadales > Pseudomonadaceae > Pseudomonas > Pseudomonas sp. H1_F01. Next base: position 6,553,412 of record NZ_CP162823.1, read on the forward strand.
ACGCCTGACAGATCCATACGTTCGACGCGCGCTGGTTTCTCCAGAGCGTTAAGGAATGTACAGGTCTTGCCGCCACCATCCGTCCAGTGGGTACGAGTGCGTGCCACAGGATCGATCTCATCATGAACGATCACTTGCCCACGACGATTGGTACGGTTCTGATGCCCCCACTGGTCGTAGTCGTAAAGCGTTTCCAGCGTTTTCGGCTCGCCGTTGAACCAATCGATTTGTTTATCCGACTGCAGGCGACCGAGGCCGTCGTATCGGGCCTCATAAACGACCCGCATCGGCGCGCCGGGCATATCGACGTCCTGTTTCTCGACGTTCAGGGTGCGACCCAGTCCGTCGCTGCGGGTCACTGTCAGGCCGCCGCGGGCGTCCTTGACAGTGACGGTGGCATGACCGCCGGGCGCCGACTGATAGATGAACTCACGCGACGCAGAGTGGCCGGTGTCGGGCATTACCGTTTCACGGGTCAACTGCCCCAGCGAATCGTATTCCATGCTGACCACGCAGCCACCGGCCTCACTGCTCTTGATCAACCATCCGCATACGTCATGCCAGTCCTGTCGTAGATGGCTCAGTCCTTGGGCGCTAAAGGTCTGGTCGGTGCGAACGTTATCGTTTTCATGTTGGTAGGCGTAACGATATTCGCTCCGCACGCCACCTACCGTTTCAACTTTGCTCTGCAACCGCCCATGAAAGACGTCACTAACGTTGTTGATGTATTTCAACCGACAGTCCACCCGTGGCTCGCTGATGCCCTCTTCGTAGAGTGTTTCACTGGCGAGCCGAACACAGGGACGCCCAGCAAGCAGTGAGGGCGATTGGCTGTAGGTGTAATGAACGACGGTGGTAGGTGCGGTGGCGAAATCAGGCGAAGGGTGTATCGACTTGCGCTTGAGGAAACAAGGCACGCCTATGGGGCTGGGTGGACAATCCACGCATCCTTGTGCCGGGAAGTACTCATAAATCTCCCGGGCACCGCATGGACTGGTTTTTTCCAACAGGTTTCCATGCACGTCATAAGACGTCCGGGTGGTCTCCGTCCGGACGTTGCTGCGCCCCATATCCTCAGTCGCGCTGGTGTTGAAAAAAAAGCTGTCATGCACGGCGCGTTGCATCTGGAACTGTGGAGGCTGATTGCTGAAAGCCTTATCGGGCACATCGTGATATTGGATCTCCCGCAGTTGCATCGTGCTGCCGCAGATCGTCCTTTGTGAAATCATCGAATGGAAGCGGTTGTAGGTACGAATAATTCGTGAGTATTCGCGTCGACCGTTTCTATCAAGGATCCACTGAATCTGAGTGCAGGAGTATTGATAATCGCTACTGACGCTATAAAGCACATCACGCTCAGCGGACCAGCGAAAACCTGAGGCATTGCCAAGGAAGTTTCTAGGCGAATACTGGTATGTATTGATAATCGCCGGCTGGTCTCCGCCGGGAAACATGACCGATTGGGTGACGTACGGCATGTCGGGGACTGGTGCACCGTCGGGTAGCCTATGCCCCTGACTCTTGTACGTGAGACTTTCCTGGGCACCGTTTGGCTGATGAACTTCGCTCATCACCAAGAAGCCATTGATCGGGGAATAGCCAAAGTTCCAATTCAACTCGGTATTTTCAGCGGTAACCAGCTTGATGCCCTGGAGCTCTCCAAGCCGTAGCGCAAGCAGGTACTGAAGCCTCTTGGAGGGAATATCCGGCCACACGGTAATTGACGGTGGCTCCGGGCTGTTCAGGGCATAGTCGATATGCAAGACCCGTCGACGCTGATGATGGACCGTCGCCAACTGTCGCGTTCCGGACAGGAGATGATACTGGTAGAGCGTTTCCTTGCCATCGGGCCAATACTCGCGCTCCAGCAGCCACTCGTTATAGGTCGCGCTGGGGCGTGAAAGAATTTCAATCCTGCCATCGATGTGCTTAATAAGCATTTCATTGTCTTGTATCGTGACGAGTAGGTTATCGAGCTTCTTATCAAGGAAAGTTACCTGGCCACCGCTGATAAATAGCTGATAGGTCTCTCCGTTCGTCAATGTCAATTTACGTCGACGTTGATCGTAACTGCAGGTACGAAGAGACCAGCCGGTTCCGAGGCCCAGATTCCTATCATTGAAGCAATCGTATGAAAGGGTCAGTGAGACCTTCGGGCCGCCGGCTGCCTCAGCCGGCACCGCGTCCAGCGCCACACTGCAGCTGTAGGTACCGGTACGGGGGTCCACACCCGAACGGACAAAACTATCAAACTTGAAGGCAGCCGAAGTTAACTGCCCGGAAGGAGAGGTTGAGTTACTCATGGGATCGTCCTTGAAAACGTCTTTTTATTTATCGATGAATCCGGACCAAAAGCGGATCATCGGTTAGCTCCAAGCGCAGTTGGTGAGGATTCCCATACATATCTTGAAATTCCATAAGCGTGTTGGATACAGGGTCTCGGACCCACACATCCCCCCCGTGTTTGCCGTAGGCAAGTACCAAAGCAACCTGCCCTTCTTCGCTGCGACTCCCTCCCAACGCATCAGGTCGCTCCCACCTCGGAGCCCCGCCTGTTCGCATATACCTGCCATTGCCATAGCCAACCAGGTAATAACCTGTGTATCGGCGATCCGAGCTTCCTATCCGCGGATGAGTGCCGATATTGAAGCCCGTTACGAACTCAATTCGCTGCTGATCAATGATCAGTTCCAAGACAAAAACCTCGACCTTTTCAATGTCACGCGAGGTGGAGGCGTAGGGGGCCGAAGTGCGATTGAGCGAATACTGTTCTGCCCGATAAACCGCCACAGGAAGCGAATACAATTGAAGAGATGCCAGTTCGGTTTTCGTATCAAACTGGAACATCTCGCCGTCCGCCCGCGTTATTCGCGGCCGCACTCTAATGGGTGTATACGAAGTGCTGCTGACATAAAAATCCACTACATAGACGAACGGTCCCGGCGGTACCGAACCAGGCACAGGGCCGTTGTGAGGCAGTTCGCGAAATCGACTATCTTGGAACTCCATGTACTCCCATACATGGGTACCCTCCGGGCCGTATCTGTTTTTTTTGGACAAAGGCAACCCACTCGATGCATCGACCAAAACGATGGAGTCAAGTTCGGACTGGGTCAGGGGAACTCTCCTATGAAACGCATCTGCCACCGCGACAACTACCCTGACCTTCAGCTGTTGACGACCATTCCTATATACTCGGTTACCACCCGACACTGAAAAAATCTTGAACTCTTGCAACTCGAACCATGCAGGAGCATTTGCCACGACAGACGTATCATTTCCAAACTGCATTTTAAACCTCGACCTTTAGTTAATGAATTCGCAAGTCAAAACTGCTTGCGCCATTCAATTAACGGCCACAAAACCTCCGTAAATCAAGCGGACAAATCAAACATATTATTTATATTAAAATATATAACTTAACGACTGACATAACATTATCAAGGCAATACTTTTAATACTCACATAACAAATCGCCCCGACGGCACAGCCGTCGGGGCTAAATAAAATCGGCGGGCACATGCACAAATCAGAGTTCAGCAAACCACTCTTTCAACTGCTCCAGTTGCTGATGATTGCCGGACCTGACTAACGTTAGAGCCATCTGCTTTACCACCGCCAAAGGTTCCGTCAGGGCTGGCAAGTTAAGATGTTCTGGCAAGATGTAATCCCCAGTGCTCACCAACAACGCAAAATGAATGACATTCTCCAGTTCGCGGGTATTGCCCGGCCAACTGTGCTGTTCAAGTGCGAGTTGCGCCGCTTCGCTGATCAGCGGCACTGTCAGGCCCAGGCGTTGGCTGTAGATGCCCAGGAAATACTCGGCCAATGACAGGATATCGCCCACTCTCTCACGCAGGGCGGGCAATTCGAGCCGGCCTTCACTCAGGTAGTGATAGAGCCGCTCATGGAATTTCCCGGCGGCCACTGCTTGCGCCAGGTCGATGCTGGTGGCCGCAACCAGGCGGACATCCACCGGACTGGGCTGATGCGCGCCGACACGGGTGACTTCGTGGTTCTCCAGGGCCGCCAGCAACTTGATCTGGATCGGCAGTGGCAAATCGCCGATTTCGTCCAGGTAAAGGGTGCCGCCGTTGGCCGAGCCGAACCAACCGGCCCGGCTGCTGGCCGAGCCACTGTAGCTGCCGGCGGCATAACCGAACAGTTCGGCGTCGGCGTAGGTCGGGCTGATAGCGCCGCAGTTGACCGACACAAACAATCCGCCGCGATCGCTTTCGCGATGGATATGCCGGGCCAGCAGTTCCTTGCCGCTACCGGTTTCGCCGCGTATCAGCACCGAAATCGCACGGGGTGCCAGTTGCTCCAATTCCTGGCGCAACTGCCGTGAACGGGGGTCGACGAACACCAGCGCCTTGGCGCGAATGCTCAGGGGGCTTTTTTCCGCATCGGGAAAGGTCAGCAAGGGCTGACCGAAGGTTTCATGCAAACTCATGGCTGGCTCCCGCCCCAGACCGCCGGGAGACGGGGGGCGCTAAAAATTCAGGCGCGACGCAGGGCGTGATGCTCCATGCGGTTTTGCAGACGATAGAGATAAGCGAAACCCTGCTCCCAGCGCTGGTGGCCGGACTTCACGTTGATATGCCCCGCCCCCGCCAGGATCCCGGCCTCGGCTCCCCAATTGCGCGCCAGTTCCAGGGCACGCGGGGCGCTCACGGCGGCGTCGTTGTCGGAGCTGACCACTTGACTTGGGAACGGCAACAGATCAGTGGGAATCGGCGCGAAGTTGCGCAGCGCCGGAGCGCAGGCTGGCCGCTCGACATCCGCCGGCGCCACCAGCAACGCCCCACGGACTTGTCGCAGGAACTGCACCGGCGCGGTGGCGGCCCAATGAGCCACCGTGATGCAACCCAGGCTATGGGCGATCAGGATCACTGGCGTGCTGTCGGCGGCCACGGCCTCGGCCAGCGCCGCGACCCAGTCTTCACGCCGGGGCGTGACCCAGTCGGCCTGCTCGACCCGGGCGCTGTTGGGCAAGCTGTTCTGCCAGTGGGTTTGCCAATGATTTTCCGGCGATCCTTGCCAGCCCGGCACAATCAGGTAGCGAATCGATTCGTTGCGCATGGGTGCTCTCCTGCGTGTCTGTTCCCGGACGAGTATAGGGAGGAGAGCTATATTACTTAAGGAATAAGAAGCTATTTGTTAAGACCTGAAAAGAATATTAACTCGAACCTGTGGGAGCGAGCTTACTCACGATAGCGGTATGTCTGGTACATCCATGCTGACCGACCGTTCGCTATCGCGAGCAAGCTCGCTCCCACAGGTAATGCGTCGATCTCACTCGCTACGCCCTTTGCGCAACAACACATCCAACTGGTCGATCACTTCCGCCCAGTCCGCATCCTCGAGGATCTCGTCGCGCAACATTTGCCGCTGGCCCTCGCTCCAGAAAAACGCATCGGCCAGGTGCAGCCCAGGCTTGAGGGGTGAATGGCTGGTGATAAATTGATCAATGCCCTGAGCGTCATCGGGCAAGCCAAGTTGCTTGAATAATGAGGAAAGAGGGTGAATTGGGGTTTCCATACGGGCCTCCTGAACATAATGGAGATGGCGGGGTGTTTCTCCGCAGTCTAGCCCCTCGCCGACCGCCAGACTGATCAAAATTCAATCAACCCTCGACTCGACTAGACTTTGGATAACGTCCCGACGAATACACGTTGCGGAGGATCCCGTGAACATTCACTGGTTGACGGTTGCGCTGCTGGCGATCAGCGGGCCTGCATTCGGCGCCGATGGCCTCGCGCTGCCATATACCGACCCGATGGCTTTCTGGCTGATCGCCTTTGGCGTGGGCTTGCTGGTCTTCGAGGCGGCCCTGCCCAATTACGGCGTCGCGGGGCTGGGCGGGATTGTCCTGTGTGTGATTGGCGCGGTCATCCTGACCAACGCCGAAGTCCCGGTTCCGCTGATGCTCGGCCTGGGCCTGGTCAGTGCTTTGCTGCTGATCGTCCTGTTGGTCCGTGCGTTGAAAACACGACCGCGCCGACCTTTCAGCGGCGATGCCGCGCTGTTGGGCAGTGTCACGACGGTGACCGCGTTGCAGGCCGGCAATCATCATCATGGCTGGGTCCGGTTGGAAGGCGAACGCTGGCAGGTGGTAAGCGCGACGCCGCTGCGGCCTGGGCAAGCGGTGCGTGTCATCACTCGCAAGGGTTTGCTGCTGGAAGTGGCCCCCGCTGATTCGCAAGGAGTCTGAGATGGGTATGCAAATCGGTTTTACGATGCTGTTGTTGCTGTTGATCGCGTTGGCGGCTTCGACATTCCGGATCCTGCGTGAATATGAACGGGCAGTGGTGTTCCAGCTCGGACGGTTCTGGCAGGTCAAGGGGCCGGGGTTGATCCTGCTGATTCCAGTGGTGCAGCAGATGATCCGCGTCGACCTGCGCACCATTGTCCTCGACGTGCCGCCCCAGGACGTGATCACTCGCGACAACGTCTCGGTGAAGGTCAACGCGGTGCTGTATTTCCGCGTGCTCGATCCGCAGAAAGCCATCATTCAGGTCGAAAACTTCCTCATGGCCACCAGCCAACTGGCCCAGACCACCTTGCGCGCGGTCCTCGGCAAGCATGACCTGGACCAATTGCTGGCCGAGCGCGAGCAATTGAACGGCGACATCCAGCAAGTGCTCGACGCCCAGACCGACGCCTGGGGCATCAAGGTGGCGAACGTCGAGATCAAGCACGTGGACCTCAACGAATCGATGATCCGCGCCATCGCCCGCCAAGCCGAGGCCGAGCGGGAACGCCGGGCCAAGGTGATCCACGCCGAAGGCGAGCTTCAAGCCTCGGAAAAACTCATGCAGGCCGCCGAAATGCTCGGCCGCCAGCCGGGCGCCATGCAGTTGCGCTACATGCAGACGCTGGGCTCGATTGCCGGGGATAAAAGCTCCACCATCGTCTTCCCCTTGCCGATTGAATTGCTCAAGGGGATGGCGGAGTTGTCGCCCAACAAGGCTTGATGCATTGCCCACTGTGGGAGCAAGGCTGGCCCGCGATGGCGGCGATGCGGTCTTTCAGAAATCGAGGCGCCTGTTTCGCGAGCAAGCTTTGCTCCCACAATGGGGAAGTGCGGCGTTTCGCTAGAACCCCTCGCCATAGCGCAATGTTTCGAGAGCTTCATAGGGCCCCTGCGCCCAGCGCATGACCCGCTCACGCAACAACGCCGAAGCCTCCCGGCGCTTGTCCTCGCTATCGCCTACAAACGCTTGCGCCGGCTGCTTGGCGTGCTGCCCGACCGCTGCGAACACTTGCCCGCATTGCTCATCATCGAGCCGGAAAAACGCCGCCAGCCTGCCCGTCATCGCCTCGGGCAGTTCGGTGTAGTTGACCGCCATTGCGCCAAATACCTGACAGTGTTCCAAACCCGTCGCCAACAACCGTCCCACCCGACGCGAGATGAAATCTTCCGGGCTGCCGAACGGCAATCCATCGTCCAGGACCGTCGCCCCGATCATCCCCGGCACCATGTGCATGCCGGGACGCCGCAGGTGGGAGACGGCGATTTCCAAGGGGTCGCGGTACAGGAACAGCCAGGGCGTGTCGGGGAAACACTCACGCAACAGCGCCAGCTCACCGATGTTCCAGGCGTCGAGTTTGACCACCAGGCGTTGCTCCACGCCTCGGCGGCGCTGCCCATAGGCGGACATCAAGCCCTTGAGCGCCACGCACTGCTCGGCAGGCGACAGATCACTGCGCAGCAACGTATCCAGGGGCGGTGGTTCCGAGATAACGATGTGATCGTCCAATTGGGCAAGCATCTGGCTGATCAAGGTCGAGCCGCAGCGGGAGGCATGGAAAATGAACGCACTGGGCGCCAGGCCCGGGCTTTGTCGTTGCCACTGACCGAACACGTCCAAGGGTGTCTGGCGGCGGAACGCCTGGTTGAAGGGCAAGCGCAGGGCGTCTTCCACGGCGTCGCCGAAGAATGGCTGCGACAGTCGCGCGTCGCCGAACCAGCACCAATCGACCCGCCACTGCCCGGCCTCTTGCCATACGCGGATCGGCAACCAGCCATGCAGATTCAGGTCTTCCATTGGTCTCTCCACTGCTGGCGACCGGTGCGCATCGCAGCCCGCAACTCCTCCCGGGTGAAATGAAGCCCTCGTTCGGCCCCCAGCGCCAGAGCGGAGTCAATGAAAGCTTCCGGCTCATGCAGGTTCTGCAAGGTTCGGGCGAGATGGGGATCCGTTTCTACACGCTGCCGAAAAAGGACAAAGTCGCTTGGCCCGACGCCCACAGCGGGTGTGGTGGGCAGCCCATCGGCAATCTGCTGTGCCAGCCAAGGCCCAGGACGACAATCGAGCACCAGGTGAACCCGCGAATGAGCGCTTCGATTCACAACTCGATGAGGTCGCGCCAGGTCGAGGAACCAGCACTCGCCCGCCGTCATCGGAATGATTTGCCCATCCAGGAAGAAGTCCACGCCAGGCGAGCTGAGCAGCGGCACGTGCAGGCGCAGGTCGGCGTCCGGCCCGTCCAGGTCATAGTCGCGATGTTCGTGGATGCACCCGCCGGGCCCGAGCCGCAGCAGCCGGGCCGAGACGATCTCCAGGGGCCAGTCGCGCAACGCCTCATGCCAACGGCCATCCGTTGACCAAGGCGCGCGGTGCAGGGGCTGACCGCGCCCGGGCGACAGCTCGGTGACGGCATCCGCCGCCGAGATCAGCGCCACCCCGCTCCAGTCGCCGCTGTAATAGGCACTGTTGAAATGCCCCTGCCAGCGCTCGTCTTCAACGGCGGCCAGTGCCTGCAACAGCAACGGCAGGTTCACCGCCACCGGCAGCCGGGAAAACGCCGGGCGCGTCATGCCAGCGCCCGGTTATTGAGTCACCGCGGCCGTCGTCGGCACCGTGATGTCGCCTTGGGCCCAGGCTGCTTCACGATTAGCCAGCGCCGAGGCAATCGACTGGACTGCGGTCGATTGCACTTCGTTTGGCAGCGGGTCCAGACCGGCGCTGGCGAAGATCTGCCCATAAGCGTTGCGCAGGTCGGCGTAGGCCAGGTCCCGGCGCAGATCGGCCTGCAGGGTGTTCAGTTCACCCTGGATCAGATCCAGCTCGCCAATGCCGGCAGCCTCGTGACGGTTGCGCAGTTGACCGACAATCTGCCCGTCGATGTCCGCCAGTTGCTGGCTGGTCTTGAACTGGCGCAGCGCTTCGCGATAGTTGGCATTGGCCACGTACAACTGCGCCAACACGGCAATCGACATCGCCTGGCGCCGCGCCGACGCCACTTCTTCACCGGCCTTGGCCACGTCGATGGCCGCCGGGGCGGAAATCACGTTGAACAGGTTCCAGGTGACTTTCACGCCATAGTCGGCCCAGCCCTGTTCCACCAGGAACGAGTTGCTGTCGTAATGCCCGCCGGCGGAAAACTCCAGCCCCGGCAGCAGGCGCAGCATGGCCTTGCGGGTTTCGGCGGCGGTGATGCGGGTCTGGTAATCCTGCTCGCGCAGTTCCGGACGGCTGGCCAGGGCTTCCTGTTCGAGACGGGCCAGGTCGACCTTGAGTTCCGGGATGGCGTATTCATCCTGGGTCGCCAGGGTCAGCTCGGTGCCCAAGGGCAAGTTGATCAGGGTCGCCAGTTCGGTCTTGGCCAGGGACAGCGCCCGACGCTGCTCTTCGAGCTGGCGAGTAGCCTGGATCAGCGAGCGCTGGTAGCCCAGGGCCTGCACCGGGTCGCCAATGCGCTGTTCGCTCATGCTCTGGCTATTGTCCCGCGCCGTCTCGACCCGGGCCATCAGGCTGTCGATCTGCTTGAGCAGGCGCTCGGCGGCCATGGCGCGCCAGTAGGCTGAACGCACGTCCTGGACGATGGTGTTGATCACCTTGCGCCGGCGCTCCTGCACGATCAGGCGCTGGTCCCCGGCCTGCTTGGCGCTGATGTAGCTGACGCCGAAATCGAGCACGTTCCAGACCATGGTCAGGTCCGCCACCTCGCGGTCGCGGTCCTGGGAGGTCGACGGCTCCAGGGACTGGGTGCCGGTTTCCACGCTCTGGCTGCTGGAGGCGTTGACGTTGTTGCGGCCCACATAACCGGCGTCCAGGGCCATGCGCGGCAGCATGTCGAAACTGGCCAGGTCCAACTGACGCTTGGCCAGGGCTTCCTCCATGATCTTCAAGCGGCCTTCGAGGTTGTACTTCACTGCCCGGGCCATGGCCTGGTGCAGGGTCAGCGGGCCGCTGAGCGGCTCCTGATCCTTGTACATATTCTGCAGGTCGGTTCGAGCGCGCTGTTCGCTGACGCTACGCTCGATCGGATCGCTGGTGACCGCACAACCACTCACCACCAACGCCAGCAAACTCATACCGAATAACTTCTGACTTCTATTCATTCCCTGGATTGCCCCTGGCTGCCCCAATATTTTTTAGAATTCAGGCCTGCACTTGGCTGATGCCGACCTGTTGTAACGCGCTCGCCAGGCTGTCGACCTGACGCTGTTCAGTGTCCTTGAGGTGTTGCAGTTGCTGACCCAGGGTCGGCGCCCCGAACGTCCCGCGCAGCCCTTGGGAAACATCGCCGCCCTGCATCGACTGGCTGTCGAAGGCGTCCATTGATTCGCCCTCGGAGCCGGAGTCCTGGTTGAACAGGGTCGACAGCGTGCTGGTGCCGAACACCCCGCCATCACCACCACCAAAGCCCAGGAACCCCTGGCCGCTACCGTCGCCGGCGGCGTCAGTGCTGAAGACCTGGGCGATATAGCTCGGCGCAAGCGCACCATGGTTGATGAAAATATCCCCGATCGGCCGCAGGCCACCGCCCACGTCCCGTTGCTCGAACAGCGGCGGGAAGCCCAGCGGCGAACCGAGGTTGCCGGTCGGCGGGGTAAAGACGATCGGTTGCAACGGCACCTCGGACGGCGGGATAACCGTGACCGGATCGGTGGTCAGGAACTCCGGCGGCGGCTTCACATCGTTGGGCACCACAGTGTCGATCGCATAGTTGTTGGACACCGCCACGCTGGCCCCGGCGTTGCCCGTCTGGTCGCTGACGTTGCTGGTGTCCAGGGCAATGAAATTGCTCGGGTCGGTGAGGTTCACCGTCGGTGTGAACGTCGCGGTCCAGGTCTTGCCACCATCGCTGGTGGTCAGGTTGGTCAGTTCACCGTTGGTGACGCTGAGGTCCGACAGGTCAAAATCCGTCACCGCTTCGCTGAAGGTGAAGGTCACCTGGGTCGTCTCGCCCACTGTCAGATTCGGGTCGGCGACCACGATGGTTGCCGTCGGCCGGGTGGCGTCGAGTGCGTAGTTGGCGGAAATCGCGATGCCCACGCCGGCGTTACCGGCCAGGTCCTGCACATTGCCGGCATCGAGCAGGATCAGGTTGGTGGCATCGTTGACGCCCACAGTCGGCGTCAGGGTCGCGGTCCAGGTCAGGCCACCGTCACTGCTGGCAAGGTTGGACAACACGCCATTGGCGACACTGAGATCCGACAAGTCGAAACCGGACACCGCCTCGGTGAAGCTGATGGTCACGGTGGTGCTCTGGCCAATGCCCAGGGTGGTATCGCCCACGGTGATGGTGGCGCCAGGGCGAACCGTGTCGATTGCGTAGTTGTTGGAGTCCACCACACCGCCACCGCTGTTGCCCGAGGCGTTGACCACGCCGCTGGTGTCCAGGCTGATCAGGTTGCTGGTGTCGGTGATGCTGGCGCTCGGCGTGAACGTGGCCGTCCAGGTGACGCCGCCGTCGGTGGACGACACATTGCTGAGCGTACCGTTGCTGATGGTCAGGTCGCTGTTGTCGAAACCGCTCACCGCTTCCGAGAACGTAATGGTGACCTGCGAGGTTTCTCCTATGCGCAGCGCACTGTCGGCCACCACGATCGTGGCCGTCGGCACCTGCGTCTCGACTGCATAGTTGGCCGAATCGGTAGTGCCGGTCCCGGTATTGCCGGCCGCGTCGCTCACGCCGGTATTGTCCAGGGTGATCAGGTTGCTGGTGTCGGTCACGCCCAGGGTCGGCGTGAAGGTTGCGGTCCAGGTCAGGCCGCCATCGCTGCTGCTGACGGCGCTCAGAGTACCGTTGGCGACGCTCAGGTCAGCGTTGCTGAAGCCGGTCACCGCCTCGCTGAAGGTGATGGTCACCTGCGCGGTTTCACCCGGTTTCAACACCGAATCGCTCAGCACGATAGTGGCGGACGGGCGCTGGCTGTCGACGCTGTAGTTGTTCGAATCAGTGGTGCCGCTGCCCGCGTTGCCCGCCAGGTCGGCGACGCCGCTGTTGGCAAGGGTGATGACGTTGCTGGTGTCCGTGACGCCACTGGTCGGAGTGAAAGTCGCGGTCCAGGTGATGCCGCCGTCACTGCTGCTCAACCCGCTGAGCGTACCGTTGGCGACGCTCAGGTCGGCGTCGGTGAAACCGGTCACGGCCTCGTTGAAGGTGATGGTCACCAGCGAGGTCTCACCGGCGGCAATGGCGGTGTCGGCGACGACGATGGTCGCCGTTGGGCGCACGGTGTCGACGGCGTAGTTGTTCGAATCGGTGGTGCCGACGCCAGCGTTGCCTGAGACGTTGACGACACCGGTATTGTCCAGGGTGATCAGGTTGCTGGTATCGGAAATGCTCGCGCTCGGTGTGAACGTGGCCGTCCAGGTAACGCCACCGTCGGAGGACGACACGTTGCTCAGCGTGCCGTTGCTGATGGTCAGGTCGCTGTTGTCGAAACCGCTCACCGCTTCGTTGAAGGTGATGGTCACCTGGCTGGTTTCACCGATGCTCAGGGACGTATCGGCCACCACGATGGTCGCCGTCGGCACCTGCGTGTCGATCGCGTAGTTGGTCGAGTTGGTCGTGCCGGCTCCGGTGTTGCCCGCCGCGTCACTCACGCCGGTATTGTCCAGGATGATCAGGTTGGATGTATCCCGCACACCGAGGGTCGGCGTGAAGGTCGCAGTCCAGGTCAGGCCGCCATCGCTGCTGCTGACGGCACTCAGCGTGCCGTTGGCAACGCTCAGGTCAGCGTTGGTGAAACCGGTCACCGCCTCGCTGAAGGTGATGGTCACCAGCGAGGTTTCGCCGACACTGAGGTTGGCATCGGCCAGCACGATCGTTGCGGTCGGACGTTCGGTGTCCAGCGCGTAGTTGTTGGAGTCGGTGCCGCCGACATTGAGGTTGCCCGCCAGGTCAACGATGCTGCCGCTGTTGAGCGAGATGACGTTGCTGGTGTCCGTGACGCCACTGGTCGGCGTGAAGGTCGCAGTCCAGGTGATGCCGCCATCGCTGCTGCTCAGCCCGGAGATCACGCCGTTGGCGACCGTCAGGTCAGCACTGGTGAATGCCGTCACGGCCTCGTTGAAGGTGATGGTCACCAGCGAGGTCTCGCCAGCGGCAATGGCGGTGTCGGCCACGACGATGGTCGCGGTTGGGCGCACTGTATCGACAGCATAGTTGTTGGAGTCGGTGGTGCCCACGCCGGCGTTGCCCGCAGCGTTGATCAAGCCGGTATTGTCCAGGGTGATCACGTTGCTGGTGTCGGAAATGCTCGCGCTCGGCGTGAACGTGGCCGTCCAGGTGACGCCGCCGTCGGTGCTGCTCATGGTGCTGAGCGTACCGTTGCTGACGGTCAAGTCCGCGTTGTCGAACCCGCTGACCGCCGAGTTGAACGTCACGGTGACCAACGTCGTCTCGCCGATGCTCAATGTGGTATCGGCAATCACGATGGTCGCCGTCGGCACGTTGGTGTCGACCTGGTAGTTGTTGGAGTTGGTGGTGCCGGTACCGGTGTTGCCCGCCGCATCGCTGACGCCGGTGTTGTTCAGGACAATGAGGTTGGACGTGTCGCTGACCCCGAGGGCTGGCGTGAAGGTGGCGGTCCAGGTGATGCCGCCATCACTGCTGCTGACGGCACTCAACGTGCCGTTGGCCACGCTCAGGTCCGAATTGTCGAAACCGGTCACCGCTTCGGAGAAGGTGATGGTGACCAGCGACGTTTCGCCAACGCTCAGCGCCGTATCGGCAACCACGATGGTGGCGGTCGGGCGCAGCGTGTCGACGACGTAGTTGTTGGAGTCGGTGGTACCGCTGCCGACGTTGCCTGCACCGTCCACCACGCCCGTGTTATTGAGCGTGATCAGGCTGGTGGTATCGCTGATGCCAGCGCTCGGCGTGAAGGTCGCGGTGTAAGTGATGTTGTCGCTGGTGCTCAGGCCGCTCAGGCTGCCGTTGGCGACGGTCAGGTCCGCCAGGGTGAAACCCGTCACGGGCTCGCTGAAGGTGATCGTCACCAGCGATGTTTCGCCAACGGCGATGGCCGTGTCGGCGACCACGATGGTGGCGGTCGGACGCACGGTGTCGATGGCGTAGTTATTGGAATCGGTGGTCCCGCTGCCAGCGTTGCCGGCTGAGTCCGTAATGCCGGTGTTATCCAGGGTGACCAGGTTGGTGGTGTCGCTGACGCTGGCACTTGGCGTGAGCGTGCCGGTCCAGGTGATGCCGCCGTCGCCGCTGCTCAGGCCGGTGATCGTACCGTTGGCGACCGTCAGGTCGGCGGTGGTAAAGCCTGTCACCGCTTCGTTGAAGGTGATGGTCACCAGCGAGGTTTCGCCGACGCTCAAGGCGTTGTCGGCCACGACGATAGTCGCGGTCGGACGCTGGGTGTCGACGGCATAGTTGTTGGAACTGGTGGTGCCGCTGCCGGTGTTGCCCGCCGCGTCTGCCACACCGGTATTGGCCAGGATGATCAGGTTGGTGGCATCGGTGGTGCTGGCGCTCGGGGTGAGCGTCGCGGTCCAGGTGATGCCGCCGTCGCTGCTGCTCAGGCCGCTCAAGGAGCCATTGGCAACGGTGAGGTCAGCCAGGGTGAAACCGGTCACCGCCTCGCTGAAGGTGATCGTCACCAGTGAGGTTTCGCCGATGTTCAGCGCGGTATCGGCCACCACGATGGTGGCGGTCGGGCGCGCGGTGTCGATGGCGTAGTTGTTGGAGTCGGTGGTCCCGCTGCCGGCGTTCCCGGACAGGTCGGCAATGCCGGTGTTATCCAGGGTGATCAGGTTGGTGGTGTCGCTGACGCTGGCACTTGGTGTGAGCGTCCCGGTCCAGGTGATACCACCGTCGCTGCTGCTCAGGCCGGTGACCGTGCCATTGGCGACCGTCAGGTCGGCGGTAGTAAAACCACTCACCGCCTCGCTGAACGTGATGGTCACCACGGAGGTTTCACCGACGCGCAGCGCGGTGTCAGACACCACGATGGTGGCGGTCGGGCGTTGCGTGTCGATGGCGTAGTTGTTGGAGTTGGTCGTCCCCACGCCGGCGTTGCCATTGAGGTCCGCCACGCCCGTATTGTTCAGGACAATGAGATTGGATGTATCGGTGATCGCCGCATCCGGCGTCAGCGTGGCCGTCCAGGTGATGCCACCGTCGCTGCTGCTCAGGCCGCTAAGCGTACCGTTGGCCACCGTCATGTCGGCCGTGGTAAAGCCGGAAACGGCTTCGGAGAAGGTGATGGTGACCGTGGAGGTCTCGCCAATCCTCAGGGCCGTGTCGCTCACCACGATGGACGCCGTGGGTGCCACGGTGTCATTGACGATGTAATTGTTCGAGTCGGTGGTGCCCACCCCGGCATTGCCGGCCAGGTCGGCGACGCCGGTATTGTTCAGGGTGATGATGTTGGTGGTGTCGGCGATGTTGCTGGCCGCGGTCAACGTACCAGTCCAGGTGATGCCACCGTCGCCACTGGTCAAGGTGCCGACGCTGCCGTTCTGCACCGTCAGGTCCGCTGCGGTAAGGCCGGTAACGGCTTCGGAAAAGGTGATGGTCACCGTCGACGTACCACCGGAGTTCAGGTTGGTATTGGCCACCACGACGGTCGCGGTGGGCGGCGTCTCGTCCGGCACATAGTTGGTGTTGATGGTGCCGCCATCCCCGTAGACGTTGGCCACCGACGCCGGCGAAACGCCAGCGCTGCCAGCGCTTGTCCCTCCCACGCCGCTGCCACCGACGTTACCGGCCAGGGCCGCGAAGTTGGCAGCCGTGATCAGGATCGAGCCTTTGTTCCAGATGGCGCCGACACCGACACCACCCGCACCACCCGCCTGGAGATAGCTACCGCCAGCCCCGCCGCCACCACCACCACCGCCGGCACCGACGTTGTTGGAGATGACCGAGTTGCCGATGATCCGCAGGGTTGCGCCGGTATCGTTGTAGATACCCCCCACCGCGCCGCCGCCAGCGCCGCCGATGTCGTCATAACCATCGCCACCGCCGCCACCGCCGATGGACAAGCCTCCGCTGGTGGCCGTGCCGCCGGCCGAACCGGTGCTGTAGCCTGGATAAGCCGCACCGCCCGCGCCACCCGTGGTGGAACCGCCACGCCCGCCAATGTTGAAGAAGCCGCCGCCCGCGCCCCCTTGTCCGGCCGTGCCGTTGGAGCCCGTGGAGTTGAGCGTGTCGCCGCCCTTGCCACCGGTACCGCCAGTGATCGCGCCACCGCCACCACCGCCGCCACCGGCGTACTGCGGCGTTACACCACCGCCACCGCCGCCGCCCGAAGCGGCGTTCGCGGTCACCGTGACGTTTCTCAGGGTCAAGGTGCCGGCGTTGTAGATGCCGCCGCCCTGGGACACCAGCGCATCGTCGCCGCCGTTACCACCGTTGCCTGCCACCATGCCCCGGGTAATGACCAGGCCATCGAGGGTGGCGGTGGTACCCGACGTCACGTTGATGATCTGGGTGCGATATTGCCCATCCAGGGTCACATCGGCGACGTTGTCGTTGTTGAGGTCGCCATCGATGGTGACGTTTCTATCGACCACCAGCACTTGGGTCAGCGCGACGGTCATGCTGGTATTGAACGTGACAATGTCACCGTTCTGCGCCGAACCCAGGGCTGCGCGCAAAGAACCGATACCCGAATTGAGGTTATTGGTGGCGGTCCAGGTGGCCAGGCCCCATTGGTACTCGCTCATGGCGGAGTTCGAGAGCACGTTGGCGCTTTCGATGTTGCCGGTGGCGATTTCCAGGTCCCAGTCGCCGCCCAGGCCGGTACGGTCGTCGGACGCCGCTACATCGCGGCCGGTCAACTGCGCCAATGAATCGACCAGGCTCAAGCCACGTTCGCCTTCGGCGGTATAGCAGCCATAGATCAGGATATCGCCACCGGCATTCATGTCCTGGCCGATCTGCGCGAGCACTTCGCTGCGGGCCTGGACGTTATCCGCCGACAGGTAGCTGTTGCCCAGCCACAAATCACCAGCGTTACCGTGGGCGATGATCTGCACCGAGCTGATGCCCTGGTGGGTGTCCAGGTAATCGGCGATCTGTTGCAAGCCGTCCTTGCTGGCATCCAGTTGCACGACCTGGGTACCAGGCGCCACGCCTTCGAGCAGGCTGGCGGAATCCTTGACCCGGGAATCGACGAACACCACAGACTTGCCCGGCACGGCAGCCTCGGTGGCATCGACCTGGCCCTGGGGTGCATGGGTGTCGGCCGGCTGGTCCGCCGTGGGCGTCTTGGCCGCATCGGCCGTCGGATGTGCATCCGGTTGAGCAGCGTCGGCCACGGTTGCCGCCACCGCGCCGTCGAATAGCATTCGCGGCTCCAGGGACATGATCATTGGCGATGCCAGGGCCTGTGCGCCCTCGGTTACCCGCGATTTGCCTTTACTCCACCACATGACGATCACCTGGACTCGAACTTCTTGAACACGCAAATGAAAAAAACCGCAATCAGCTGATCGCGGCGTCGGTTTTCATACGAATGACATTGGCGGCGCTTGCGGACCCATCGCGCCAGAACGACAACTCGGCATACTTTTCAAACAGATCCGGCGGCAGCAAGGTCCGCCGGGCTTGCGGCGCGACCTTGGGCTTGACCTTGTGCAGGCCGGCAACGCCCAGGGCCTGGTCGAAGGCCGGCGCGTCGTAGGTCAAGTGATTGAAATCGTGCTCGAACCAGGGTTCGCCGATGAAGTCGTACACCAGGCGCATCACCCGCTCCGGGGCCTGGCTCAACAAATCGTAATCAACGATCAGCAGCGACTCGGCGTTCTCACCGTAATAGGCCTCTTTGAGCGCCGTCCAGGCGAACCCCACCAGGCGGTTGCGCTGGGCCAGGGTTTCGCAGCGGCTGTAGACGGTGTTGCGCTCGTCATCGTCGTTGAACAGCTTGGTGTTTTCGAACGGATTGGCGCGGTAGAGCCGCTCCAGGCTGTCGAGCACCCAGGCGACGTTGCGCACACAGGCGATGGTCTTGGCTTGGGGAAACAGATCCTGCAAGGCAGGCAAGCGGGCGCACCACTGGCGGTTCGTATCGAAGATGACAGGCTTGTCGGATTTGTCGGCGTAGTAGGAGTCGAAGAGACCGCGCAGCAGGCGGCGGCGCAGGTCGGTGTCGATGACCGAGCCGAACTCGCTGCCGGCGCTGCATTGCTGCAGGACGCTGCTGAACAGCGAACCGACGGGACTGGTCATGCCGGCATGAAAGCGCGGGTTCTGCAACAAAATGGCAGAAAGCAGGGTCGAGCCCGAGCGCGGTAAACCGGAGATAAAGTGAAACTGCGGCAATCCCTTCACCTGTTTGTAGTCCCTTTGTATCGCCAAGCGTAGCCGAGGAAATAATCGCCGACTAGTAGTACTTTGACATCAAATACACCTTGAACCGTAAAAAAGATGGACGGTACAGGCCCACGGCATACGTGAATCGATTAAGCGAACTCGAAGTATTTTCATGCCCTTTTCACCCAGCAGAATGAAACAACCGCGTCTACGCTCAGCGTGCGTGACCAGGCCAGGGGTTAAGGAGTAGGACTGATCGCACCTCTCCTCCCCCAGACCCTGCCCGCGTCGCCATACCAACAATCTGAAGGGATGAGGAATCTATGGAAGTATTTATGGGCACTATCCAGTCATTCGCCTTTAACTTCGCGCCCAATGGCTGGGCGCTGTGCAACGGGCAGACACTCGGCATCTCCCAATACCAGGCGTTGTTCTCCCTGCTCGGCACCTACTACGGAGGCAACGGCACCACCAACTTCATGCTGCCCAACTTGCAAGGCCGCCTGCCCTTGGGGCAAGGCAACGGCCTGGGCCTGACTCCGCGGGTCATCGGCGAAGTTTCCGGTACCGAAAACGTCACAGCAACGATCAACAACCTGCCCAACCACACCCACACGCTCGCAGGCATCAGTGCCTCGACCACCCTGCAACTGGCCAACCCGGCCAGCAACCCGGTGAATACCCCAACGGCCACCAACTCGTTCATCGGCACCTCAGGCACCGGGCCGGGATCGGCGGCGATCTATTCCGACAAGATAGGCGCCTCGCCGGTGCCGTTGCAGGGGGTGACCACCACCGTTAACGGCACGATTTCCGCCACAGGCAACGGTTTGCCAATGGAGATAATGAACCCGTTCCTGGCGATCAACTTCAGCGTCGCGCTGAATGGCCTCTTCCCGTCCCGTAACTGATGAATCGCCGGAGGGCTACGGTCCTCCGGCCTTTTGGAGTCTCGACATGCTGCAACAGGTTCATAGCCGCCATTTCCAACCGCTGCTGGGCCAGACCGGCAGCCTGACCCTGCCCGACGGCAGTCGCCTGCCGGTGCGCTTCGAAACCCTCGAAGAAACACCTCGGGCAAAGCTGCCGAACACCGAGCGCATGCCCTTCAGTGTGGAACTCAACAGCCTGGAAAGTACGGCGTTCGTGGACGGCCTCTGCGAGCTGGAAGTGCCGGAACTGGGCAAGATCGAGGGGGTATTCGTGTCACGGATGCCACCCATGGGACGGGATCCGGCGCTGGGGTATTTCTACATCGCGTTTAACTGATCACACAAAACCCGAGTTCAAAACAGACCTATTGTCGGAGCGGGCTGTGTGGGAGCAAAGCTTGCTCGCGATCCAGGCGCAGCGGTCCTCAAGAGACCGCGGCGTTTTCATCGCGGGCAAGCCTTGCTCCCACACAGCCCGCTCCCACAGGAATTTATAGTGCCTGCAAGACTTGCTCAGTTGCCTTTCGGATACCAGACCAACCGCTCCGCCGCCGGGCTGCGCTCTTGTACTTCGAAACCCAGCGCCAGGTAGTGCCGGCGGGCATGGGGATTGCTGGTCCAGACCACGGTCGCCACCGGGCAACGGATCTGTTGCGCGGCTTTCTGCACCCCTTGCAGCACCGTCCGGCCATAACCTTGCCCACGCGCCTGGGGGATGAAGGCCAGGTACAGCACGCGAATTTCATTGGGGCCGAAATCCGTGCTCAAGGCGCCGATGGCGGTGCCGAGTTTTTCCACGACGTAATGCATGGCATTGGGAAAGTTCTCGCCCAACCCTTGCTCCTGCACCTGGAACTGCTGGGCAAGCACCTGTTGCACTTGCTCGTGCTCACCGTCGATCCACTGCAGGTCCGGTCGCGCCGCCTGGTACAGGCCCTGCAAGAACGGTCCATCGCTGACCCGCGATGGACGCACCACCAATCCCTCTGCTGCCACTGAATCCATGCTCGCCCCTTAGAACCCGCTTTCCCTGACACCCAACGCCGCCAACCGACGCCAGGCCGCTCCCAACACCGACTCGCCCTTGCCCTGCAACACCGCCACCCCACGCAGCGGTTGCACCGGGGCAGAGGTATCGCCCACCGCACTCAGGCGCACGCCGTATTGCGCCTGCACCGGCTCGGCCCGTTGCTGCGAGTCGCGGCGCACCGCAATCGGTCCGTGATGATCAGACGTCAACGCTTGCTGTTCGACCCAGGCCACGCCGTTGGTATCGATTTCATTCAGTTGCACGGCGATGGAGGTGTGCATCGGATCGTCCGCAATGAACCGTCCCGTGGCCCCCGGCTCGACCCGCCAAAGCTCGGCTTCGGTCAAGTACCCGCGCAATCGCGAATCGGTCTGCACCACCCGCGCCAGCGCCTGCGTGGGCGACAACCAGCGCCCGACCGACAGTTGCGGCAACAAGTCGCGCACTTGGCCGGCATGGGGCGCGCGCAGCAACAGGCGTTCACGCTGGGCGACCAGGCCCCGGTATTCGGCCACCGCTTCGGCCAATCGCTGTTCGATGATGCCGGCATCGGCAGCGGTTTCGCTGCGCCCGGCCTGACGCCGCATCTGCAACTGCTGGATCTCGATTTCCCGGCGCACGATGGTCAGGCGCGACGCCATGTCCGGCGACTCCAGCTCAATCAACACATCGCCCTGTGCCACAGTCTGGCCGTCGCGCACATTCACCTGCTTGACCCGGGCCGCCACCGGCGCGTGCAAGGCACTGGCACGCCCGGCCTCGAGCATGGCCGGCACTTCCACCGCGCTGCGCCAGGGCAGCAACAGCACCAACAGCAAAGCCAGCACCACCAGGCTGCTCAGGAGCACCCTAACGCCGTGGGCCTGCTCACGGCGACTCCACCATTGCCGCCATTCATTCACGATGGGCATAAAAATGAACCACACCAATTCCACCATCATCAGAAAAATGCCCAGCACCTTGAAGAACAGGTGATAGACCGCCAGGGCAATCCCGAAAAACAACAACGCCCGCCACAGCCAGGAGCCATAGCCCCACACCAGCAAACGGCGCCGCATCTTCGGCGACCAGGGTTCCGGCGCCGCCGCGCCATAACCGAACAAGGCTTCACGCAGGCGCCAGCGGCACAGGGCGAACGCACGCCCCTGAAGGTTATCCACCGCCCAGAAATCACTGAGCAGGAAATACCCATCGAAGCGCATGAAGGGGTTCAGGTTGATGACCAGCGTGGTGATCCAGGTGGCGCTGGCCAGCATGAACGCCGCGGTGCGCGCCGGCCCGTCGGGCAGCAGCGACCAGGCCAGCAACGCGATGCACGCCAGCACCAGCTCGGCCAGGACCCCGCCGGCACCGATCAGCAACCGCGCGCGGCGGTCATTGATCCGCCAGGCATCGCTGACGTCGGTGTAGAACATCGGCAACAGCACCATGAATGCCACGCCCATGCTTTGCACACGACAGCCCGCACGCTTGGCCATGAATGCATGGCCGAATTCGTGGCACAGCTTGGCGAAGAGCAACGCCGTCCCGAACGCCAGCGCACCGCCCAGGCTGAACAGGTGCGGAAACGTCGCGATGAATCGCTGCCAGTCCCGCGACACCAGGAAAATGCCGGCACCCAAGGTCAGCGGCAGACCATAGCGCAGGATCCCGGGGCCGAACCGCGCCAACCAGGGCCAGGCACGATTGAGAAAAGCGTCCGGGCGCCACAGCGGAATGCGAAAAAACAGGTATTGATGCAGCAGGATCTGCCACAGGCTCTGGCGCTGCGCGGCGGTCTTGAAGAGATAGCTGTCGCGCTGTTGCGGGTCCATCGCGCTGATCAGATCATGACCGCGCAAGAAACCCAGCAACTGCTCCAGCGATTCACCATTGAGTGGCAGGCCTGGCTCGCGGTTCGCGGCTTGCAGCACCTGCTCCGGATCACCCAGGGACCAGTGTCGCAACATGCGCATCGCCGCCGCGCCAAGCTTGAAATAGCGCCCGCGCACCGGATCGGCCAAGGTCCACTGCGGCGAACCGTCCGGGTCCGGCGCCGCCGGGGACAGTTGCAGGTCCGGCCGCAGGCTCGGCAGCTCCATGCTACAGGCCTACGCTCTGGCGCAGGCCGGCCAGTGGTCTACGCAACAGGTACAACGCCAGCGGAGCACGGTCGCCGAAGACCTTCGCCGTACCTCGCAGGCCGATACGCGGCGCTTGAGCATCGAAACGCGCATCCAACCGATACGCCAGTTGCCCGGCGGCGGTAGGCTGCGCTTCATACGCCGAGCGCTCGAGCCAGGCCAGGTGCCGCTGCAACGGGTCGCTGTCGAGAAACAACGCCACTTGCGCACCGGGTTCCAGGGCAATCGCGTCGCCCACCGCCAATTCAATACGCAACTCGGCCTGGTTCGGATCGGCGATCTCCATCAGCCGCTCGCCAGTCTGCACAGGCTTGCCGAGCCAGCGCTCGGCGTCGGCGAACACCGCGATGCCGTCGCGCTCGGCGCGTACTTCGCTGCGCTTGAGCAGTTCAAGCGCGTAGTTGCGCTCGGCGCGTTTCTGTTCGACTCGGGCGGCCAGCAGGTCGATCTTCGAACTCGATTCCGCGTCGGCAAACGAGCGCTGGGAATTGGCCTTGAGTTCTGCCTCGGCCACGCCCAACGCACGCTCGGCCACATCGGCCTGGGCCTTGAGGCTGGTGCTTTCGAAACGCAGCAGCAGGTCACCGTTCTTGACGGCCTGGTTAGGCTTGACCAGGAACTCGGCGATCACCCCATCCAACGGCGCCGCCACCACCTGCCCGCCCAGCGGCACCACTTCGGCCGGGGCCAACACGGACTGGCGCACAGGGATCAGCAAGCCCAGCAACAACACCGCCACCAGGGCGACCTGGCGCTTGCGAGTCCAGCGCAGGCGCCACGGCTTGCGCGGTTGCAGCGCCAGCCACGCATGGCTGTAGGTGTCGCCCAGTTGCGACAGCAGTACTTGTTCAGGCGGGGTCCAAGGCAGGTCGCGGGCCAGCCACAAACCGCCGAACACTTGGGCCTGATGATCGATCAACGGCAGCCAGAACACTTGTCCGGCCGACAAGCTTCGCCAGTCTTCCCGAACGGATTCGCTTACCCCATCGGCGGCAATCACCCGGGCCTGCTTCAGCACCCCCTGCTTGAACAACTGCGCCACGGCCTGCTCGACGAACGCCACGAACGGCGCATTCGGCTCCACGGTGCTGACGCCGGTCACCGCCTGGACCTTGCCGGCGATCAACAACGCGGCGTGGCGAAACCCGAACAGCGCCTGGCCGTCGTTGACCAGGCTGTAGCTCAATTGCGCCGGCGTTCGTGCGGCCCGCGTATGACGCTCCAGGTCGAGGAAGCGGGCAAACACCTGCTCGGCGCTGCCCGACATCGGCGCGTTCACTTGGGCTCCGCGAAACGCGCCGTGCCGCTCATGCCCGACAGCAGGCCGCTGGCATCCGGCACGTTCGCCACCAGCAGCAGGGTCTGGCTGCCCTCATCGATGCGCGCGCCCAGGCGCTTGACCGTCGCTTGCAACGGCTTGCCGGTTTCATCGGGGATAAACGTAAAGGGCTGACCGGGCTTGAGCCTGTCCATCCAGCGTGAAGGCACCAGCAAATGGATCTCCAGGGTGCGGTTGTCGACCACATCCAGCAACGGCGCGCCGGCCGCGACGCTTTCATAACGCTGGACCTTGCGTGCCACCACCTGACCATCGAAGGGTGCGACCACGCTGCAGCGCTTGACCTGGACCTGGTACACCTGGGACTGCGCCTGGGTCTCGTTGAGCCGGGCCTCGGCCCGCGACACTTCAAACCGCCCGACTGACTTCAACGCCGCCAACTGCCGGTTATGCGCCAGTTCCTCACTGGCACCACGGCTGGCCGCCTGGGCCGCATTGAGCTGGGCCTGATAGGCCGAGCAATCGAAACGCGCCAGGGTGTCGCCCTTCTTGAACGACTCACCCTCACTGAACGGCAACTCGACGATACGCCCGGCCAACTCGCTGGCCAGCACCGCCTGATCCCGCGCCCGAAGCACCCCTCGAGCCTCGTTGCCAGACGCACTGGCCGTGGCGTTACTCTCAAGCAATGGATCGTCTGCTACAGGCGTTTGCGCCTGGACACCGCACGCTACAAAGGCCAATCCCACAACCCAACTACTTAAACGTCGCATGACCGTTACTCCCTGACGGATGGGCGGAGTCTACGACAGCGGTAGGGGGCGTCAAGGGAGTAACCGTGAAGCAAGGAGAAATCTCTGTGGCGAGGGGATTTATCCCCGCTGGACTGCGCAGCAGTCCCAAGCATGTATTCAATCTCCCTGAAGTACCGAGGCGTCAGGTTTCGAGGCTGCTACGCAGCCTAACGGGGATAAATCCCCTCGCCACAGGTTATGTGGTTGGCAGACATCGCGCTGCCTACTCCACCAACCTCAACACCCCATCGCAATACACCACCTCACGCCCCAACCACCCCACATCCACCTGAGGCAATACCGCCGAAGGTTTGCGCAATTCACGCAGCAACGTCGAGCCGTGGGACAAGCGTCCGCCCATGCGCGCGATCACGGCACGGGAGCTTTGATAGTGGGCGTGGCGGCCGGGGTCGAGGGTGTCTTCCAGCAGGATGTCCTGGCCCAAAATACCTTGGGCCTGACCCGGGTAGATCAAGAACCCACTCGCCTGCTCGGTGCCTTCACGCCCGTCCTGCCAGAAGCTGCCGTCGCGGCTGCGGATGTCCGGGTGCGGCGCGAACCAATGCGCCCGGTCCACCGTCGGCATGGCGTGATGCAAGCGAAAGAAAATCCGCATCAGGTTGTCGCGATACCATTCGCGCACCTGCAAGTAGTAACCGCGCAAGCCTGGCAGACCGGTCGAATGGGCCAGGCGAATCGTCAGGGGCCATTGTGGGAAGGTCTGCAACGGCAGTTCGGTCGGTGCCGGGCGTGGCGTCGCTGGATCGGTTTCCCAGGGCAGCCGATGCGGACTGTGTTCAAGATTGTCGTAGGCGGTCGGTGGCCGGCCCAGCCAGTCGCCGCCACTGCTGGCCAGGGCACTGGCGATGCACAGGTTGCCTTGCACCACGAACACGTAGAAACGGGTAAACCAGTCGGCCAGTTGCTGGCCGTCTGCGCCTTGTCCGGTCAGTTCCTGCAGCTCTCGGTCAAAACGTCGCAAGCCGTTTTCCAGCGTCAGCAAATGCCCGCGGGCAACGCGTTGCATGCGCAGGAACAACGGCAGCGAACGCAGCAGGCGCAGCGGCCGCCAAGGCAGGTGCGGAGTCGCGCCGCCGACCTCGCCGGCGTAGCTGCTGGCGCTGATGCCCCAGTCGGCCAGCCTGGCGAGAAACAAATCATTGTTGATATACGAAGCGCCGCCAAACACCGCCGTGAAAGGCTCGTTGTCTTGCAGCACCCGCGAGTCCCAACGCGCCATGATCGCCGGAATGCTCGCCGCCGCGCGGCGCTGGGCGTACTCCACCAACACGCTGGGTTGCGGCGGCAGGATCTCGGCGATGTTGGCGGCGGTCAGGTGGCGGCGCCAGCCATAGTCGCTGATCGGTCGGTACTGCAACAGCCAGAGTTGCGTGCCGTCCCAGGCCCATTCAACATCGCCGGGTACGTAGTGGAAGACCCGCAGCACGCCTTGGAGAAAACGCCACAGCAGGTCTGCAGTCAGGCCATGGGCGGGCTTGAAGGTGTCGCTGTTCCACGACGCGCCGAGGCGGGAAATGATCGCGCGCTCGGGGCTCACCTTGCCATCGGCCAACGATTCCAGATGCCCTTCGACCCATTCCAATTCAACGGACAGGTGACGCACGAAGGCGATCCCGGACAGCCGTGGCGTGATGAAGCGCTGCACCACCACTTCCTCGACACCTGCCGCACTCAACTCGGCAATGCGCGCCGGCACGTTGTGCGTCGGCTCGCGCAGGAACGTGGTGCTCAAGCCGGCATTGGCCGCATCGGCCTGATCCTCCCCGTAACTGGAGGAACGCACTGCCCAGAGAGCGTCCGGCTGGCTCTCCAGAAAGTTTGGCAAACGCGGATCATCACAATCGTTGAGCGACAGCGCCGCAGGCACCGGCTGCCCAGCCAACGCCGCCAGACGCAAGCGGCCGCCTTTGGTATGCGCGACGAAACCACGTTCGCCGGATTCCAGCCACGCCGCGAATTCAGCGGGTGAATCGATCCACGGGTAATGCCCCCAGCCGGGTTTCAGGCTGATGGTCAGATCGGCACGGGCGAGAATGGCCGACCAGGCCGCCGCCTGCGCGACGCCCAGCACCTTGTCCTGATCGCCCCACACCAGTTCGACCGGGTCGGTTATCCACTCCAGCAATGGCAAGGCGGTGTCGGCACGCACCAAGTCCCAGTGCGGCACAAAGGCGCGGCAGCGAGCATAGCCGGCGCCCATGCGCTGGTACTGCGCGGGCGTCCAGGACTGGCTGGAAAATTTGCGGGCAAACAGCGTCGGTTTGTTCGCCAGCAGCCAGTGAATGGTCTTGCGAATCGACAGCGGCGACATCAACGCCGGCAGCCGTCGCTGCCACAAAAACGCACCCACCGGCGCCAACAACACACTGCGACAAAAATGCCCCGGCTGACGTTGCAAGGCGTGCAGCACCAGCAAGGCGTTGACCCCGACCGCCATGATCGCGCTGCCCTTGTCCGTTGCCGCCAGCAACGCCTGGGCGTAGGCCGCCAAGTCTTCGCAGGGAGCCTGAGGGTTGTTGCCGAAGCCGGGCAGTTCCAGCGGCACCACGTCATGGTGTTGAAAGTGCGGCAACGCATCGTCCCACCAATCGGCAGCGCTTCCGTTGCCAGCCAGCAGGTACATCCGGGGCTTGCTCATGGGCGCTCCTCAGACCAGGTCGCGCAGGGCAGCGTCAAGCGTCGGGTAACGGAACGTATAGCCCGCCTCGACGAGACGACTAGGCAGCACACGTTGACCGTCGAAAAACAACTGAGCCATTTCGCCTGCCAAAGCACGCACCGGCGCGGCGGGAATGTGGAACCACACCGGGCGCTTGAGCACCTTGCCGACGCTTTCGGCGAACAGCGCCTGACTGACCGTTTCTGGCGCCACCAGGTTGTAGGTGCCACTCAGGCTTTCGTCATCGAAGGCCCGGGCGATCACTTGGATCACGTCGTCGCGGTGCACCCAACTCATGATTTGCCGACCGTCACCCATCCGCCCGCCAAACCCCAGGCGAAATGGAATCAGCAACGGCAACAACGCACCGCCCGGGCCAAACACCACGCCCAGGCGCATCACCACCTGCCGCACACCCAATTCGGTGGCGGGCCGGGCTGAGGCTTCCCAACGCACACAGAGTTCAGCCATGAAGCCATCGCCCTGGGTGGCGCTTTCATCGAGACTTTCACTGGCGTCACGCACGCCATAAAAACCGACGGCCGACGCCTGTATCCACAACGCCGGTTTGTGCCGGGCGTTTTTCAACCAGGTCATCAAGGCTTCGGTGGTATTGACCCGGCTGGCGATGAGTTGCGCCTGGCGCGCGGGGCTCCAGCGCGGCCCGGCGACCGGCGCGCCTGCCAGGTTGATCACCACATCGAAGGTTTCGTCATGACCCAGCTTGCCCAGGGAGCGCAGGCAACGGGCGCGGCCATCAAACAGATAGGCCGCTTTCAATGGATCGCGAGCCAGCACGGTGACTGTGTGCCCGGCGTCGAGCAATTGATTGACCAGCGTCTCGCCGATAAACCCGGTGCCACCCGTGACCAGCACGCGCTTGTAGGCACCACCGGCAAACGGGTTGGCGGGTTTGCCCGCGCGCTGCATGCGCAAGGCCGCCAAGCCGTCGCGAATCCCCGAGACCGTGACCCCGATGGCAAACAATGTCAGCAGCCAACCGCGCCAGCCCAGGTCGATCGCGCTCAGGCCGGTGGGCAAACTCGCCCACTGCGCCAGTTGCACGCCGTACAGCGCGAAGAAGGCCCCGCCGTTGACCGCCAGCACCGTGTGCATGATGCGCTCGATGGCGGGCAGCTTGCGGCTACGGTCCTCGACCACGAAATCCCAGAGCGTCAGGCCGATCTCCAGTGCGAACAGCAACGCAATGACGATCGCCCAAGTCCCCTCGAAGGCCAAGTGCGCCATGCCCAGGAACAGGATCCCGTAGAAGCACGAGCGCAGGGCGTGGATGGAGAGCTCCAGCCGGGCACTGTGGCGATAGGGCAAGGCGACGGTGAGTTCGTGGTGGTACAGGGTATCCAGCGCACCGAGGATCGCCTGGGCAATCAGCAGGGTGATGGCCCAGTCCAGCAGTGAAAAGTCAGGCATGGTTTGAATCACTCGACGCGTTGTCAGTCAGGGAGGTGCGGCGGTCGTGGCGATAGAGCCAGAACAGCGGCGGCAATAAAACGATCAGAGCCAGGCTGTCGAACCATAGGTGGGACCAGACCCGTGCCTGGGCGGAAATCAGCATGTCCTGGGGCGCCCAGAGCAGGATGCCGGCGATCAGCCAGCCCCAGGGCATGGCGCGCTTCAATCGATGGCCGATATGGACCAGGGCGAGCATGTACAGCCCATAGCTCTGCAATGTGGCGCCGAACAAGGCCAGCCACCAGACCTGTTGCGCGCGGGCCGTGACGGGCACTGAGTCGGCTCCCCAGAAAGCCTGTTCGATATTCTGCAGATAACCGTCGAGCAAGCCCGAATGACCGGCCCAGGTCAGCGTGACGCCGGCGAGCAGATGCATCAGGGCGGCGGCATATAACCAAACGACCAGGGCTTTGCGAAGGGGACTGTGAGGGGGTGGCATTCCATGTCCTGAAGGCTTGCTTGAGGGCGGCCAGTCTAAAGGAAATGGAGAGGGCTTTACTTGGCTAATTGTGGCGTGGGGATTTAGCGAAATGTCACACCGCCCTCTGGACCGTAGGAGCTGTGTAGGAGCTGTCGAGTGCAACGAGGCTGCGATCTTTCCCTAGACACTTGAGTCCCAAGATCGCAGCCTCGTTGCACTCGTCAGTTCCTACAGGGTGCAGCCCAGCGGAGCGGTGTGCAGCTTGCATACAGCAAGGTCCTAGGAGATTTCCTTCAAGTTGCGGCGATGTTGGTGAACTTGTCCGGCTCGGGGCTCACCGCTAGTCTGGGTTTGTCACTGAAAAAACGGTGACACGGACGTGCAAGTCCGGGTAAAAGAACGCCAAATAATGCCACCAGCCATTCAATGAGCATTCGTGCCCGTGTTTTATGGCGGCTGTGTGTGGGGAGACCTTCGGGTCTGCCGAGGTTTTTTTGGTGGTTCCTACTCGGTCTTGCACACCCTCACATAGCTGCCACCCTTATATCGCGTGCAAGCGAGCTAGGGCGGCTCTGATTGAATAGGAAGCCAAAACATGTTCAAGGTAACTCCGAATCCGCCAGGAAGCCCTGGCAACTCCGACAAGTCCTCAAAAACCAAAAAACTCGACGAAGCCGCCGAGCGCGTCCTCGACTACTACCTCAATCCCAAACCCACCGATGAAGCCTCGGGCAAAACCCAAACCGCCCAACTCTTCATGGTCGCCCCTGATATCGACACCGAAATCCTGTTGGCCAATGCCTCCGAAGATCTGCTGTCCATCAGCGCCATCGCCGCCGACCTGGCTGATGATGTCGACGGTTCGCGCCGCAGCGTCATCCTGGCGATCAGCCGGATGGCTGATGGGGTGCATTTGTTGGTGGAAAGGGCGATGGATCGGCTTGAGGTTCAAGCGGCGGGCTGACAGGCCTGTGGTGAGCTGAAGATTGCCATCGCGAGCAAGCTCGCTCCCACATGGGTTTTGTGTCGAACCCAATATCGAGACACAACACCACCCCACTGTGGGAGCGAGCTTGCTCGCGATGGCGTCAGCCCAGACAACCCATAACCCGTGGCGAGGGAGCTTGCTCCCGCTGGCCTGCGAAGCAGGCCCCCAGCATTCCTTCAGGCAACCCGCATGGCCCGGTTTGCGACTGCTGCGCAGCCGAGCGGGAGCAAGCTCCCTCGCCACAAAGGTGTACTACCGAATCACCGCTGCATCCCCCAGCGCTTCACCGTCACCCGCTCCAGACTGTCGAACACCAGATTCTCCACCAGCAACCCGATCAGAATCACCACCGCCAACCCGGCAAAGACCTTGTCGGTGTACAGCTCGTTGCGGTTCTGGAAGATGTACCAACCCAGGCCTCCTTTGCCGCTGGTGGCGCCGAACACCAGTTCGGCGGCGATCAGGGTACGCCAGGCGAAGGCCCAGCCGATCTTCAGCCCGGCGAGGATCGACGGCAGCGCCGCCGGAATCAGGATGAACAGCACAAAACGCAGGCCCTTGAGCCCGTAGTTGCGCCCGGCCATGCGCAGCGTTTCCGACACACCGAGAAACCCCGAATACATGTTCAACGCCAGTGCCCACAGCACCGAATGCACCAGCACGAAAATCAGGCTGTTCTGCCCCAGGCCAAACCACAAGAGGGCCAGCGGCAACAGGGCGATGGCCGGCAATGGATTGAACATCGACGTCAGGGTGCTGAGCAAGTCGCGACCGAACTGGGTCGACACGGCCAGCGTGGTCAAGCCAAACGCCAGGACGATCCCCAGCAGATAGCCCTTGAGCAGCACCACCAGGGAAATCCACACCTTGCCCAGCAGCTCGCCGCTGAGCAAACCGTCGTACAACGCGCTGGCGGTCTGCAAGAAGCTCGGCAGCAGCAGGTCGTTATTCTGGTATCGGGCCACGCCCTCCCACACCAGCGCCAGCAGCAACAGGATCAGGCTTTTGCGCAACCAACCCTGTTGCCAGAGGCGCTGGCCCAAGGGCAACTCGCGCTCCAGTGGCACGTGGGTCAGGGGTTGCAGATCGACTTCGTACTCTTCGCGCGCAGGCGATAACTGGCTCATGGAACGCTCCCCTTAATACGCGATGCGGATGTCGGTGAAATCCAGCTCACGCTCGATTTCCGGCGACTGGCTTTCATCGAACAGCAACCGATGAATCCGCCGCGCCGTGTGCTGGAACCCCACGCCGCCGAGGCTGTGCAGATCGTATTGATGGCTGTGGATTTCCGCCCGTACCCTTCCTGGGTGCGGTGACAGCAGCAGGATGCGATTGCCCACCACCAACGCTTCTTCGATGGAGTGAGTGACGAAAAGCAGGGTGAAACGCACCTCTTCCCAAAGCAGCAGCAACTCTTCCTGCATCTTGCGTCGGGTCAGGGCATCGAGGGCGGCGAAGGGCTCGTCCATCAGCAGGATTTTCGGTTGCATCGCCAGCGCTCGGGCAATCGCGACGCGGGCCTTCATCCCACCGGACAAGGTGTGTGGGTAGGCATCGGCAAACGCCGCCAGGCCGACTTTGTCGAGATAGTGCAGTGCCCGCTCCTCGGCCTCGCGACGCTTAAGCGTGCCGGATGCCAGCAACGCGAACATCACGTTCTGCTTCACGGTTTTCCAGGGCGGCAGTTGATCGAACTCCTGGAACACCACGATCCGATCCGGTCCCGGCGCGCTGACAGTCTGGCCTTGCAAACGAATCTCGCCTTCGCACGGCGTGATGAAGCCGCCAATGGCCTTGAGCAAAGTGGACTTGCCGCAGCCCGATGGGCCGAGCAGTACGAAACGGTCCGCCGGATCGACTTCGAAACTCACTTGGTGAGTGGCCCGCACCACCCGCTGCGGGGTGCGGTATTCAAGGCTGACATTATCCACGGACAACAACGCGGTGCCGGTGGAAGTGGGGTTGCTGGCCGCGTGGCCTTGCAAAAGCGCGTTCATGACAATCAGCTCCCCTGCAGCGGTTTGGCGTCCTGGAAGAAATAATCTTCCCACGACGCCGGTTTGTTCTTGATCGCGCCGACGCGGTAGAGGAACTCGGCCAGCGGGTAGGTATTTTTCGGGCTGACGGTAAATTCGATCTGCGGGTTGTCGATGATCTTCAGCAACGTCGCCCGGTCGATCTTGGCCTTGGTTACCCGCAGGTAAGTGTCCGCCGCCGCGCCTTTGTCCTTCTGAGCGAATTCGGCCGCTTCGGTCAGCGCCTCGACGAATGCCTTGTAGGTTTTCGGGTTTTCATCGCGGAATTTCTCGGTGGCGAACAGCACCGTGGGCGAATTCGGCCCGAGCACGTCATAGGAGTTGAGCACCACGTGGACGTTGGGGTTTTGCAGGGCCTGATCCTGGAACGGCGGGTTGGAAAAGTGCCCGGTCAACTCGGTGCCGCCGGCAATCAACGCCGCCGTGGCGTCCGGATGCGGAACCGCCAGGGTGTACTTGTCGAGGCGATTGAAGTCCTTGTCGCCCCACTGTTTCGCGGCGGCGTATTGCAGCAAACGCGACTGCACCGAAACGCCCACCGCCGGCACCGCGATGCGGTCCTGCTCGGTGAAGTCGGCGATGGTCTTGACGTTCGGGTTGTTGCTCAACAGGTAATAAGGGAAGTTGCCCAGGGAGGCCACGGCCTTGACGTTCTGTTTGCCGCGGGTGCGGTCCCAGACCGTCAGCAACGGCCCGACGCCGGCCCCGGCAATATCGATAGAGCCCGACAGCAACGCATCGTTGACCGCCGCGCCGCCCGACAATTGGGTCCAGTCGACCTTTATCTCGATGCCCTCCTGTTTGCCGTATTTTTCGATCAATTGTTGATCGCGGACCACGTTCAGCAACAGGTAAACGATGCCGAACTGCTCGGCGATACGAATCTCGCCCTCGGCGTGGGCGCTGGCCGGCGCGACCAGGCTGCCGGCCAGCAAGCTGAACCCCAGGCCGATGGCGGCCAGCGGTGCAAAAGCAATGCGTTTGGACATGGAGATTCTCCGGGCTCTTTGCGCGAGGCGCAGCCGATCAGAAAGGGGCGTCGCCCTGGATGGTGGTGCGATACAGCTTGCGGCGCAGATGACTCGGGCAACCGGCGGCCAAGTGGATCAGCGAGCGGTTGTCCCAGAACACCAGGTCATGGGGCTGCCATTGATGGCGATAGATGTTCTGCGGCAGCACGCTGTGGGCATACAGTTCGGCCAGCAGCGCTGCGCTTTCGTCCTCCGGCAGACCGACGATGCGGGTGGTGAACCCCTCGCTGACGAACAACGCCTTGCGCCCGGTTTCCGGGTGGGTGCGTACGATCGGATGCACCACTTCGGCGACCTGGGCCAGTTGCTCCGGCGTGAGCGTCGGGCGCCAGTTGCCTTCGAATTTGGTTTCGCTGTAGCGCGCCGTGTAGGAGTGCGCCGCCGAACGGCCTTCCACGGCTTTACGCAGCGCTTCGGGCAGAGCGTCCCAGGCTTTGTGCATGTCGGCGAACAGCGTGTCGCCGCCTTCGCTCGGCAGTTCCTGGGCGTGGAGCATCGAGCCGAGGCTGGGCAGTTCTTTATAGGAGAGGTCCGAATGCCAGAACTTGCCAGCATCGCCGAGACCGACGGATTGGCCGTTTTCGATGATGTTGGAGACGATGAGGATTTCCGGATGTCCGGCCAACAGGAACTGCTTGAGCACATGGATCTGCAGCACGCCAAAACGGCGGCTGAAGGCGATCTGTTGTTCCGGGGTGATGCGTTGGTCGCGGAACACCACGACGTGATAGTCCAGGTGTGCGCGGTGGATGCGGGCGAAATCCTGGTCGTTGACCGGTCGGGACAGGTCCAGCCCGACGATTTCGGCGCCTACGGCATCGCGCAACGGACGGATTTCGAACGACTGCGGGGCAATGTTCGCGATAGGTGAATCTGGAGAATAAGAGACGGCTGACATACATCACTCCCACGCACAGCGCGCTTGAACAGGCGCGCAATCGATCAAAACTCACGGCGTTACCGTGTTGGTTTGTGTCGTGCGGCGCGCCGATTGGTCGGCAGGTACGCAGGGGGATGACTTTAAAGGCATAAGAACAGTAATTTAAATACCGTTAACGAATAACGATATGACCTGGAGTTTTGCACCGCACCGCTGTGGGAGCAAGGCTTGCCCGCGATGAAGACAACGCGATCCGAGGCGCCTGTTTAGCGAGCAAGCTTTGCCCCCACACATGGGAATGTAGCCAAGGATGCTCTGCGCTCCGAAAAGCGTGACGCGGAGCGTCACAGGAGGCATTCCCACGCGGAGCGTGGGAACGATCAACCAACGATCAACCAGGGCGCTACCGCTCGTGCAACGCCTCGGACCGGGCCTTGATGATGGGCTTGAGCAGGTAGCTGAGCACGGTTTTCTTGCCGGTGATGATGTCCACCGACGCCACCATGCCCGGAATGATCAGCAGCGGTTTTTCATCGGTGCCCAGGTGGCTGCGTTCGGTGCGCAGCTTGATGACGTAGTAGGTGGTTTTCTTGTCTTCATCGGTGATGGTGTCGGCGCCGATCTGTTCCAGCTTGGCTTTCATCCCGCCGTAGATGGTGTAGTCGTACGCGGTGAATTTCACCGTGGCGTCCTGGCCGGGGTGCAGGAAGGCGATGTCCTGAGGACGGATTTTCGCTTCCACCAGGATGGTGTCGTCCAGCGGCACGATTTCCACCAGGTCGCTGCCGGGCTGGATCACGCCGCCGATGGTGTTCACCAGCAACTTGTTGACGATGCCGCGCACGGGCGACGTCACCAGGGTCCGGCTCACCCGATCTTCCAGGGCTTTGCCAGTGGCCTGGGCCTTGTTCAGGTCGGTGCGAGCTTCGTTGAGCTGCGTCAAGGCTTCGCTGCGGAACTTGCCACGGGTCTCGTCGATCTTGCGCTGTACTTCCTTGATCGCCGATTCGGCACGCGGGATCGCCAACGTCGTGGCGTCCAGTTGCCCACGGGTCTCGACCTCGGCGCGCTTGAGCCGCAGCACTTCCACTGGCGACACCGCGCCCTGTGCCACCAGCGGCTCGGACATGTTGATTTCCTGGCGTTGCAGCGCCAGGCCGGAGCGGTACTGCGCCTGCTTGGACACGAATTCGCGCAGTTCCTGCTGGCGCTGGATCAACTGCTCCTGCAAGCCGCCGATTTCATCGTGCAACTGCTGGCGGCGGCTGAGGTACAGCGACTCCTCGCTGGCGGCCTGGCCCGGCACCGCCTTGAGCACATCGGCCGGGAAGTTGAGCGGCCGGTCGTCGACCTCGGCACTCAGGCGCTCGACCCGCAACAGCATGGACAGGCGATCGGCCTCGGTTTCGCCGACGTTGGAGACAAACCGGGTGTCGTCCAGGCGAATCAACGACGCGCCGGCATCGACGATCTGCCCTTCCTTTACGAACAGCTCGGCGACGATGCCGCCTTCCAGGTTCTGGATCTTCTGGATCTTGGACGATGGGATCGCCTTGCCGTCGCCCTTGGTCACTTCGTCGATCTCGGCGAAGTTGGCCCACAGCATCAGGAACACAAAGAAGCCGATGATGCCCCAGATCGTCAAACGCACCACCCGCGGAGCGTCCTCGATCAGGGCTTTGTTGACCTCGGGCAGCGGTTGGCCGTGCAGCGAGTCGGAACCTTTGAAATAACGGCCCACCGCGCCCTTGAAACCGGAT
This sequence comes from Pseudomonas sp. H1_F01, assembly GCF_054681425.1. Taxonomy (NCBI): domain Bacteria; kingdom Pseudomonadati; phylum Pseudomonadota; class Gammaproteobacteria; order Pseudomonadales; family Pseudomonadaceae; genus Pseudomonas; species Pseudomonas sp. H1_F01. The sequence goes on from NZ_CP162823.1 coordinate 6,589,352, forward strand.
TTAAGCAACACTGATCTGCCCCTTCTTCAACGCTTCCATGACAGCGGCTTTCGGGCCGTCGGCGAGGATCTGTCCACGGTCGATCACCAACAGGCGGTCCACCAGCGACAGCAAGGATGCACGGTGCGTCACCAGCAACACGGTCTTGTTTTCCACCACGGCAGCCAAGCGCTGTTTCAAGCGTTCTTCACCGGTGTTGTCCATGGCGCTGGTGGGTTCATCCAGCAACAGGATCGGCGGGTTGAGCAGCAGCGCGCGGGCCAGGGCGACGTTCTGGCGCTGACCACCGGACAGGTTCTGTCCGCGCTCACCGACTTGCAGTTCATAGCCTTGCGGATGCAGGCGGGCAAATTCATGCACGCCCGCCAGTTCAGCGGCCTGGAGCACCAGTTCATCTTCGACGTAACGGGCGCCGGAGGTCAGGTTGTCCCGCAGGGTACCGGCCAGCAGCTGGATGTCCTGGGGCACGTAGCCAATGTTGTAGCGCAGCTCGCTGACGTCGATCTGGCGGATGTCCACGCCGTCCACCAGCAAGGCGCCGTCGTCGGGTTGGTAAAGCCCCACCAGCAACTTGGCCAGGGAACTCTTGCCCGAGCCGCTGCGGCCGATGATGCCGATTTTCTCGCCCGGCTTGATCACCAGGTTGATGTTCTTCAGCGCGGGGTTCTGCTGGTTCGGATAAGTGAAATTCAACTGACGGCATTCGACGGCACCCTGCAGGACCTTGCGGCTCAGGGGGCGCTCGTCGAAATTGCGCTCTTGGGGCAGCTCCATCATCTGGTCGACGGACGTCATGGTCACCCGCGCCTGTTGGTAGCGGGTCAGCAGGCCCGACAGCGAAGCCAACGGGCTGAGGGCGCGACCGCTGAGCATGTAGCAGGCAACCAGCCCACCCATGCTCAGGCTACCGGCGATGATCAGGTAAACGCCGAAGACGATCATGACCACCCCGGCCAGTTGCTGGATCAGCAAGGTGATGTTCATTGCCAGGCCGGACAGCATCTTCACCCGCAGTTCGAGGCGGCTGAGGGTGCCGATGGTCTGTTCCCACTGGTATTGGCGTTCGCTCTCGGCGTTGTTGACCTTCACCGCGTCCAGGCCGGCCAGGGTTTCGATCAGGCTGGATTGGCGCTCGGCGCCCAAGGCCATGGTTCGCTCCATGGTCGCCACCAAAGGCTTCTGCAGCGCATAGCCGATCAGCAGGGCAATCGGGAACGCCAGCACCGGAATCCACACCAGGTGCCCGCCGATAATCGCGATGACCATGAAGATCAGCAGGGTGAACGGCAGGTCGATCAGGCTGGTGAGGGTCAGCGAAGCAAGGAAGTCCCGCAGGCTCTGGAACTCATGGATGTTCTGGGCAAAGCTGCCGACCCGCGCCGGGCGGTATTTCATGGACATGCCGACGATGCGCTCGAACAGCGTCGCCGAGATGATCAGGTCGGTTTTCTTGCCCGCCAGGTCCAGGCACAGGCTGCGCAGCATCTTGAGGATCAGGTCGAAGACATAGGCGCCGGTGATACCAACGGCCAATACCCACAGAGTCGATTCGGCCTGGTTCGGCACCACGCGGTCGTAGACGTTCATCACGAACAGCGGCGCGGCCATGGCGATGATGTTGATCAGCAGGCTCGCCGCGATGGCATCGGCGTACAGCCAGCGGGACCGTTTGAGGGTGTCGCGAAACCACGAACGCGCCCGAGGGATCAGCGTGCCGTGGTTAACGTCAAATTTATGCTGCGGCTGGGCGAAGAACACCTTGCCGCTGTAGTCATCGGCCAGCAGTTCACGGCTGATGGTCACCTCACCGCCGTCGCTTTCGCTGAGCAGCAACCGCGCCTGGTCGTCGCCAACCCAGCCCAGCAGCACGGCACTGCGGCCGTCCTTGAGCAACAACAGCGCTGGCATGGCGATGGTCGGGATCTGCTCGAGCTTGCGTTGCAGCACCCGACCTTGCAGACCGGCACGGGCCGCCGCGCGCGACAATAATTCGACGCTCAGCCGCTGCTTGGGCAGCGGCAGGCCGGTGGTGAGCATCGCCGCGCTGGCCGGCTTCTGATGCAGCATGCAGAGCGCCAGCAAGCCGTCCAGCAGCGGGTCGTCGTGCAGCGTGCGCGGGTCATGAACTAGTTCGACTGGACTGACTTCTGATTCCACGCTCGGCACTCTGACTGATTAAAACGGGTGGTAGGACTCAATTCATCCCAGGCAACTGGACCTTGGGCTTCATGTCGTTCTGCACAACCGATGCCAACGGCGCGACCACACCCTGGCTTTTCAACAGCTGGCCCATGGTTGCCTTGATCCGGTACTGGGTGAACAGCTGCACATTCTTGATTTCCGCCAGGCGACGGGAAGCGCTGAACAGCTCGTTTTCGCTGTCGAGCAAGTCGAGCAGGGTCCGCTCGCCGAGGCTGAACTGCTTCTGGTAGGCGGTGCGCACGTTAGCGCTGCGATCCACGTATTGCTGGGCGACCGGCACCTGGGCATTGGCGTTGTTCAAGGCGTTCCAGGCCAGGCCCAGCTCTTCGTTCAACTGGCGCAACGCGTTGTTGCGAATGTCCAGGGCCTGGTTGGACAGGTACGACTTGGATTCCAGGTCCGCCTTGTTGCTGCCGCCGGCATACAGGTTGAAACGCATGCGCAGCATGGCTTGCCATTCATTGTTGTGACCGTTCTGGCCGTCCAGGTCGTTGTCGGCAGTGCGGCCCAGCTCGGCGTCGAAGCGTGGGTAGAAGCTCGACTTGGCGGCTTCGTACTGCTGCTCGGCAGCGGCGATGTCGGCTTCGGCCGAACGCAGCACCGGGCTGTTTTCCAGCATCTGGGCACGGGCTTCGGTCAGGTTGGCCGGCAGCAACGCCAGAAAATCAGCAGGACGTTCCAGTTGATCGGGCAGTTGTCCAACGGCGCTGAGGTAGTTGGTCTCGGCATCGGCCAGGTTGGTTTGTTCGGTGATCAGGTTGTTGCGGGCCTGAGCCATGCGCGCTTCGGCCTGGTCCAGGTCGGCGCCGCTGCCCACGCCGCGGGAAGTACGCAGCTTGATCTGGTCGAAGATGCGCTCGTGGCTCTTGAGGTTTTCCTCGGCCAGGCGCACGAACTCGCGACGGGTCAGCACGTCCAGGTAGACCTGGGCCACTGTCAACCCGGTGCGCTCGGACGCGTCCAGCAACGAGTAGGCACGGGCATTGACGGTGGCTTGCTGACGCCCCACTTCGCTGGACGTCGCAAAACCGTCAAAAACCATTTGCGACAGGCGCAGGCTCGACTCGCTACGGTTCAGGGTTTCCCAATGATTGGTCCCGCCCGACCGGGTGGTGACGCTGTCGGTGCCTTCACGGCCGTATCCGGCTGCAAGGTCCACTCTAGGCAGGTAGCCGCCCTTGGCCGCCTTGAGTTGGTAATCCGCCGCGAGGCGACTGTTCACGCCAGCCTGGATTTCAGGATGGACATCCAGCGCCTGTTGCATGGCCTGCGGCAAGGTTTGTGCTTGTACGAAACTGGCGGCGAGAGCAAAGGGTAAAGCCTTGAACAGGTACAGACGCATGATGGATTTCTTCCTGAAACACTTGTCTTGGATCACAGCGAAACGTGGCGCTGCATCGGATGATGGCAACCGGAATGACCGTATGTCGGAAAGTTCAAAACAGGAGCTGGAACACGCACTGAAAGAACAGGTCGCCGCTTAAATATCAATGTGACATTACCTCGGCGATTGTTTAGGATGGCCGGCAGAAGGTCAATAGTTTGGCACAAACAAAATAATCGAGAAAACACAGCCAAAATATTGACATGTAAAAGCGTCAAATAACCTTACTTTGTGAACATGTACGTCCAGACCGCTGCAGCCTACAAGCTGACGGGTCCATGGAAGTCTACTGAGCGTGACACCCGGAGAGTCTTCAATGAGCAGTGTTATTGCCGTTGTCAAAAGCATTGTTGGTCAGGTTTTCGTCGTATCCCCAGAGGGCATCCGGCGCGTACTCATTGAAGGCGATCGCCTGTACACGGGCGATCAGTTGGACACTGGCCCTTCTGGCGCCGTCACATTGGATCTGGCCGATGGCCGCACCCTGGACCTGGGCCGCGACACCCAGTGGAGCGCCAATGCCCCGGACTCTTCCACCGACCTGGCACAAGCCACTGCCCAGGCCGCGCCGTCGGTAGAAGAGCTGCAACAAGCCATCGCCGCGGGTGTCGACCCGACGACCGCCCTGGAAGCCACCGCCGCCGGCGCCACTGCCGCAGGTACGGGCGGCGCCGCCGGTGGCGGCCACAGCTTTGTGGTGCTGGATGCCACCGCTGGTAGCGTCGACCCTACTGTCGGTTTCCCAACTGAAGGTCTCGCTGCGGCGGCTGCCACCGATAACAACACCCTGGGTGGCGATACTACGGATACGACCGCCAACGCTGTCCTCAATGCGACGATGACCCTGAGCGCCACGCCGACCCTGACCGAAGCCGGCGGCGTGCTGGTCTACACCGCGACCGTGACCCAGGCCCCGCAAACCGCCTTGACCGTGACCTTGTCCAACGGCGCGGTCATCGTGATCCCGGCGGGTCAGCTGACCGGTAGCGTCAACGTTCCACTCGCGCCGAATGACACGGTCTACAACGACCCAAGCCAGATCAGCGTGACCGTCACTGGCACCACCGGTGGCACTGGCATTGCCGTGACCGTGCCCACCACGCCGGCCGTGACCCAGATCACCGACACCATCGACACCACCACCGTCACCCTGAGCGCGGGCAATACCGTCACCGAAGGCGGCCAGATCACCTACACCGCCACCCTGACCAACCCGGCCCAGACTCCGGTGACCGTGACCCTGAGCAACGGCTCGGTCATCACCATCGCCGCCGGCCAGACTACCGGGACCGTCAACGTCGAGACGCCGGCTAATGACGTCTACAACAACGGCAGCACGGTCAGCACCACCATTACCGGAGCAACCGGCGGTAACTTCGAAAACCTGGTCCCGAGCACGACGCCTGCGGTTACTACGATTACCGATTCGGTGGACACCACTGGCCTGACCCTGACCGCCAGCAACACCATCACCGAAGGCGGCCAGATTACCTACACCGCTACCCTGACCAACCCGGCCCAGACCCCGGTGACGGTGACCTTGAGCAACGGCTCGGTCATCACCATCGCCGCCGGCCAGACCTCTGGCACCGTTAATGTCGAGACGCCGGCTAATGACGTCTACAACAACGGCAGCACCGTCAGCACCACCATTACCGGTGCGACAGGTGGCAACTTCGAAAACCTGGTGCCGAGCACGGCGCCTGCAGTCACCACGATTACCGATTCGGCGGATACCACTGGCCTGACTCTGACGGCCAGCAACACCATCACCGAAGGCGGCCAGATTACCTACACCGCCACCCTGACCAACCCGGCCCAGACTCCGGTGACCGTGACCCTGAGCAACGGCTCGGTCATCACCATCGCCGCCGGCCAGACCACTGGCACCGTTAACGTCGAGACGCCAGCTAATGACGTCTATAACAACGGCAGCACGGTCAGCACTACGATCACCGGCGCAACCGGCGGCAACTTCGAAAATCTGGTGCCGAGCACGACGCCTGCGGTCACCACAATTACCGATTCGGTGGACAGCACTGGCCTGACCCTGACCGCCAGCAACACCATCACCGAAGGCGGTTCGATTGTTTACACCGCCACCCTGACCAACCCGGCCCAGACCCCGGTGACGGTGACCTTGAGCAACGGCTCGGTCATTACCATCGCTGCTGGCCAGACTACCGGGACCGTCAACGTCGAGACGCCAGCCAATGACGTCTATAACAACGGCAGCACGGTCAGCACCACCATTACCGGTGCGACCGGTGGCAACTTCGAAAACCTGGTGCCGAGCACGGCGCCTGCAGTCACCACGATTACCGATTCGGCGGATACCACTGGCCTGACTCTGACGGCCAGCAACACCATCACCGAAGGCGGCCAGATTACCTACACCGCCACCCTGACCAACCCGGCCCAGACTCCGGTGACCGTGACCCTGAGCAACGGCTCGGTCATCACCATCGCCGCCGGCCAGACTACCGGGACCGTCAACGTCGAGACGCCGGCTAATGACGTCTACAACAACGGCAGCACGGTCAGCACCACCATTACCGGTGCGACCGGTGGCAACTTCGAAAATCTGGTGCCGAGCACGACGCCTGCGGTTACTACGATTACCGATTCGGCCGACACCACCGGCCTGACCCTGACCGCCAGCAACACCATCACCGAAGGCGGCCAGATTACCTACACCGCGACGCTGACCAACCCGGCCCAGACCCCGGTGACGGTGACCTTGAGCAACGGCTCGGTCATCACCATCGCCGCCGGCCAGACCACTGGCACCGTTAACGTCGAGACGCCAGCTAATGACGTCTATAACAACGGCAGCACGGTCAGCACTACGATCACCGGCGCAACCGGCGGCAACTTCGAAAATCTGGTGCCGAGCACGACGCCTGCGGTCACCACGATTACCGATTCGGTGGACAGCACTGGCCTGACCCTGACCGCCAGCGACACCATCACCGAAGGCGGTTCGATTGTTTACACCGCGACGCTGACCAACCCGGCCCAGACTCCCGTAACCGTGACCCTGAGCAATGGCTCGATCATCACCATCGCCGCCGGCCAGACCACTGGCACCGTCAACGTCGAGACGCCGGCTAATGACGTCTACAACAACGGCAGCACCGTCAGCACCACCATTACCGGTGCGACAGGTGGCAACTTCGAAAATCTGGTGCCGAGCACCGCGCCTGCGGTCACCACGATTACCGATTCGGTGGACACCACTGACCTGAGCCTGTCCGCGTCTACCGAAGTAGCTGAAGGCGGTTCCATCGTTTACACCGCCACCCTGACCAACGCCGCCGGCTCACCAGTGACCGTCACCTTGAGCAACGGCGCTGTAATCAACATCGCTGCGGGCGCCACTACCGGCACCGTCACTGTCGATGCGCCAAAAGACGACGTCTACAAAGACGCTGGCAAAGTTGAAGTCAGCATCGATAAAGCCACTGGCGGTAACTTCGAGAACCTGGTTCCGAGCACCACGCCTGCGGTGACTGACGTTACCGATACCATCGACACCTCGACTGTCAGCCTGACCGCAACGTCCACCGTCGCGGAAGGCGGCACCGTGGTGTACACCGCCTCGGTCAATGCACCCGTGACCGACGCTCCGTTGGTTATTACCCTGTCGAACGGCCAGACCATCACCATCCCGGTTGGCGCCAGCAGCGGCACCGTGAACTTCGTTACGCCAAACGACGCCCTCGCAGGCGGCGATAACCTGAGCGTGAAGATCGACGACGCCAAGGGCGGCAACTACGAAAAACTGGACATCGACGCCACTCCGGCGAATACCACCGTTACCGATGTACAGGACACTACCGGCCTGACCTTGAGTGCAACCGATAGTGTTGCTGAAGGCGGCTCCATCGTTTACACCGCCACCCTGACCAACGCCGCTGGCTCGCCTGTCACTGTGACTTTGAGCAACGGCGCCGTCATCAACATCGCAGCAGGCGCCACCACTGGCACCGTGACCGTCGATGCGCCAAAAGACGACGTCTACAAAGACGCTGGTAAAGTCGAAGTCAGCATCGATAAAGCCACTGGCGGCAACTTCGAGAACCTGGTTCCTAGCACCACGCCTGCGGTGACTGACGTTACCGATACCATCGACACCTCGACTGTCAGCCTGACCGCAACGTCCACCGTCGCCGAAGGCGGCACCGTGGTTTACACCGCCTCGGTTAACGCACCCGTGACCGACGCTCCGTTGGTTATTACCCTGTCGAACGGCCAGACCATCACCATTCCGGTTGGCGCCAGCTCCGCTTCGGTGAACTTCGTTACGCCGAACGACGCCCTCGCAGGCGGCGATAACCTGAGCGTCAAAATCGACGACGCCAAGGGTGGCAACTACGAAAAACTGGACATCGACGGCAAGCCTGCCGAAACCACCGTCACAGACACTCAGGACACCACTGGCCTGAGTCTGTCCGCGTCTACCGAAGTAGCCGAAGGCGGCTCGATCGTCTACACCGCCACCCTGACCAACGCCGCCGGCTCACCAGTGACCGTCACCTTGAGCAACGGCGCCGTCATCAACATCGCAGCAGGCGCCACCACCGGCACCGTCACTGTCGATGCGCCAAAAGACGACGTCTACAAAGACGCTGGCAAAGTTGAAGTCAGCATCGACAAGGCTACTGGCGGTAACTTCGAGAACCTGGTTCCGAGTACCACGCCAGCAGTGACCGATGTCACCGATACCATCGACACCAGCACCGTTTCGCTCACAGCGACTTCGACGGTGGCCGAAGGTGGGACTGTCGTTTACACCGCCTCGGTTAACGCACCCGTGACCGACGCTCCGTTGGTTATCACCCTGTCGAACGGCCAGACCATCACCATTCCGGTTGGCGCCAGCAGCGGCACCGTGAACTTCGTGACACCAAACGACGCCCTCGCGGGCGGCGATAACCTGAGCGTGAAGATTGATGACGCCAAGGGTGGCAATTACGAAAAACTGGACATCGACGCCACCCCGGCGGACACCACCGTTACCGATGTGCAGGACACTACCGGCCTGACCTTGAGTGCAACCGATAGCGTTGCTGAAGGCGGCTCGATCGTTTACACCGCAACATTGACCAACGCCGCCGGCTCGCCTGTCACTGTGACCCTGAGCAACGGCGCGGTGATCAACATCGCTGCGGGCGCCACTACCGGCACCGTGACCGTCGACGCACCAAAAGACGACGTCTACAAAGACGCCGGCAAAGTCGAAGTCAGCATCGATAAAGCCACTGGCGGCAACTTCGAGAACCTGGTTCCGAGCACCACCCCAGCGGTGACCGACGTTACCGACACCATCGACACCAGCACCGTTTCGCTCACAGCGACTTCGACGGTGGCCGAAGGTGGGACCGTGGTTTACACCGCCTCGGTCAACGCACCCGTGACCGACGCTCCGTTGGTTATCACCCTGTCGAACGGCCAGACCATCACCATTCCGGTTGGTGCCAGCAGCGGCACCGTGAACTTCGTCACGCCAAACGACGCCCTCGCGGGCGGCGATAACCTGAGCGTGAAGATCGACGACGCCAAGGGCGGCAACTACGAAAAACTGGACATCGACGGCAAGCCTGCCGAAACCACCGTCACAGACACTCAGGACACCACTGGCCTGACCTTGAGTGCAACCGATAGCGTCGCCGAAGGCGGCTCCATCGTTTACACCGCCACCCTGACCAACGCCGCCGGCTCACCAGTGACCGTCACCTTGAGCAACGGCGCTGTCATCAACATCGCTGCGGGCGCCACCACTGGCACCGTGACCGTCGATGCGCCAAAAGACGACGTCTACAAAGACGCTGGCAAAGTTGAAGTCAGCATCGATAAAGCCACTGGTGGTAACTTCGAGAACCTGGTTCCGAGCACCACGCCTGCGGTGACTGATGTCACCGACACCATCGACACCTCGACTGTCAGCCTGACCGCAACGTCCACCGTCGCGGAAGGCGGCACCGTGGTGTACACCGCCTCGGTCAATGCACCGGTCACTGATGCCCCGCTCGTCGTGACGTTGAGCAACGGCCAGACCATCACCATCCCAGTCGGTGCCAGCTCCGCTTCGGTGAACTTCGTTACGCCAAACGACGCCCTCGCGGGCGGCGACAGCCTGAGCGTCAAAATCGACGACGCCAAGGGCGGCAACTACGAAAAACTGGACATCGACGGCAAGCCTGCCGACACCACCGTCACAGACACTCAGGACACCACTGGCCTGACGCTCTCGGCAACTGACACTGTTGCCGAAGGCGGTTCCATCGTTTACACCGCAACATTGACCAACGCCGCTGGCTCGCCAGTGACCGTCACCTTGAGCAATGGCGCGGTGATCAACATCGCTGCGGGCGCCACTACCGGCACCGTCACTGTCGATGCGCCAAAAGACGACGTCTACAAAGACGCCGGCAAAGTCGAAGTCAGCATCGATAAAGCCACTGGTGGTAACTTCGAGAACCTGGTTCCGAGCACCACGCCTGCGGTGACTGACGTTACCGATACCATCGACACCTCGACTGTCAGCCTGACCGCAACGTCCACCGTCGCGGAAGGTGGCACCGTGGTTTACACCGCCTCGGTTAACGCACCCGTGACCGACGCTCCGTTGGTTATTACCCTGTCGAACGGCCAGACCATCACCATCCCGGTTGGCGCCAGCAGCGGCACCGTGAACTTCGTTACGCCAAACGACGCCCTCGCAGGCGGCGATAACCTGAGCGTGAAGATTGATGACGCCAAGGGCGGCAACTACGAAAAACTGGACATCGACGGCAAGCCTGCCGACACCATCGTCACAGACACCCAGGACACCACTGGCCTGACGCTCTCGGCAACTGACACTGTTGCCGAAGGCGGCTCGATCGTTTACACCGCAACATTGACCAACGCCGCCGGCTCGCCTGTCACTGTGACCCTGAGCAACGGCGCGGTGATCAACATCGCTGCGGGCGCCACTACCGGCACCGTGACCGTCGACGCACCAAAAGACGACGTCTACAAAGACGCCGGCAAAGTCGAAGTCAGCATCGATAAAGCCACTGGCGGCAACTTCGAGAACCTGGTTCCGAGCACCACCCCAGCGGTGACCGACGTTACCGACACCATCGACACCAGCACCGTTTCGCTCACAGCGACTTCGACGGTGGCCGAAGGTGGGACCGTGGTTTACACCGCCTCGGTCAACGCACCCGTGACCGATGCTCCGTTGGTTATCACCCTGTCGAACGGCCAGACCATCACCATTCCGGTCGGTGCCAGCTCCGCTTCGGTGAACTTCGTGACACCAAACGACGCCCTCGCAGGCGGCGATAACCTGAGCGTGAAGATTGATGACGCCAAGGGCGGTAATTACGAAAAACTGGACATCGACGGCAAGCCTGCCGACACCATCGTCACAGACACCCAGGACACCACTGGCCTGACGCTCTCGGCAACTGACACTGTCACCGAAGGCGGTTCCATCGTTTACACCGCAACATTGACCAACGCCGCTGGCTCGCCAGTGACCGTCACCTTGAGCAACGGCGCGGTGATCAACATCGCTGCGGGCGCCACCACTGGCACCGTGACCGTCGACGCACCAAAAGACGACGTCTACAAAGACGCTGGTAAAGTTGAAGTCAGCATCGATAAAGCCACTGGTGGTAACTTCGAGAACCTGGTTCCGAGCACCACGCCTGCGGTGACTGACGTTACCGATACCATCGACACCTCGACTGTCAGCCTGACCGCAACGTCCACCGTCGCGGAAGGCGGCACCGTGGTGTACACCGCCTCGGTCAATGCACCGGTCACTGATGCCCCGCTCGTCGTGACGTTGAGCAACGGCCAGACCATCACCATCCCAGTCGGTGCCAGCTCCGCTTCGGTGAACTTCGTTACGCCAAACGACGCCCTCGCGGGCGGCGACAGCCTGAGCGTCAAAATCGACGACGCCAAGGGCGGCAACTACGAAAAACTGGACATCGACGGCAAGCCTGCCGAAACCACCGTCACAGACACTCAGGACACCACTGGCCTGACCTTGAGTGCAACCGATAGCGTCGCCGAAGGCGGCTCCATCGTTTACACCGCAACATTGACCAACGCCGCTGGCTCACCTGTCACTGTGACCCTGAGCAACGGCGCCGTGATCAACATCGCTGCGGGCGCCACCACCGGCACCGTCACTGTCGATGCACCAAAAGACGACGTCTACAAAGACGCTGGTAAAGTTGAAGTCAGCATCGACAAGGCTACTGGCGGTAACTTCGAGAACCTGGTTCCGAGTACCACGCCAGCAGTGACCGATGTCACTGACACCATCGACACCAGCACCGTTTCGCTCACTGCGACTTCGACTGTGGCCGAAGGTGGGACTGTCGTTTACACCGCCTCGGTTAACGCACCCGTGACCGACGCTCCGTTGGTTATCACCCTGTCGAACGGCCAGACCATCACCATTCCGGTTGGCGCCAGCAGCGGCACCGTGAACTTCGTTACACCAAACGACGCCCTCGCGGGCGGCGATAACCTGAGCGTCAAAATCGACGACGCCAAGGGTGGCAATTACGAGAACCTTGCCATCGACGGCAAGCCTGCCGACACCACCGTTACCGATGTACAGGACACTACCGGCCTGACCTTGAGTGCAACCGATAGCGTTGCTGAAGGCGGCTCGATCGTTTACACCGCCACCCTAACCAACGCCGCTGGCTCGCCTGTCACTGTGACTTTGAGCAACGGCGTCGTCATCAACATCGCCGCAGGCGCCACCACTGGCACCGTCACTGTCGATGCGCCAAAAGACGACGTCTACAAAGACGCTGGCAAAGTTGAAGTCAGCATCGATAAAGCCACTGGCGGTAACTTCGAGAACCTGGTTCCGAGCACCACGCCTGCGGTGACTGACGTTACCGATACCATCGACACCTCGACTGTCAGCCTGACCGCAACGTCCACCGTCGCGGAAGGCGGCACCGTGGTGTACACCGCCTCGGTCAATGCACCGGTCACTGATGCTCCGCTCGTCGTGACGTTGAGCAACGGCCAGACCATCACCATCCCGGTCGGCGCCAGCTCCGCTTCGGTGAACTTCGTTACGCCGAACGACGCCCTCGCAGGCGGCGATAACCTGAGCGTGAAGATTGATGACGCCAAGGGCGGTAATTACGAAAAACTGGACATCGACGGCAAGCCTGCCGACACCATCGTCACAGACACCCAGGACACCACTGGCCTGACGCTCTCGGCAACTGACACTGTCACCGAAGGCGGTTCCATCGTTTACACCGCAACATTGACCAACGCCGCTGGCTCGCCAGTGACCGTCACCTTGAGCAACGGCGCTGTAATCAACATCGCTGCGGGCGCCACCACTGGCACCGTCACTGTCGATGCGCCAAAAGACGACGTCTACAAAGACGCTGGCAAAGTTGAAGTCAGCATCGATAAAGCCACTGGTGGTAACTTCGAGAACCTGGTTCCGAGCACCACGCCTGCGGTGACTGACGTTACCGATACCATCGACACCTCGACCGTGAGCCTGACCGCAACGTCCACCGTCGCGGAAGGCGGCACCGTGGTGTACACCGCCTCGGTCAACGCACCGGTCACTGATGCCCCGCTCGTCGTGACGTTGAGCAACGGCCAGACCATCACCATCCCAGTCGGTGCCAGCTCCGCTTCGGTGAACTTCGTTACGCCAAACGACGCCCTCGCGGGCGGCGACAGCCTGAGCGTCAAAATCGACGACGCCAAGGGCGGCAACTACGAAAAACTGGACATCGACGGCAAGCCTGCCGACACCACCGTCACAGACACTCAGGACACCACTGGCCTGACCTTGAGTGCAACCGATAGCGTCGCCGAAGGCGGCTCCATCGTTTACACCGCCACCCTGACCAACGCCGCTGGCTCGCCAGTGACCGTCACCTTGAGCAACGGCGCTGTAATCAACATCGCTGCGGGCGCCACCACTGGCACCGTCACTGTCGATGCGCCAAAAGACGACGTCTACAAAGACGCTGGCAAAGTTGAAGTCAGCATCGATAAAGCCACTGGTGGTAACTTCGAGAACCTGGTTCCGAGCACCACGCCTGCGGTGACTGACGTTACCGATACCATCGACACCTCGACCGTGAGCCTGACCGCAACGTCCACCGTCGCGGAAGGCGGCACCGTGGTGTACACCGCCTCGGTCAACGCACCGGTCACTGATGCCCCGCTCGTCGTGACGTTGAGCAACGGCCAGACCATCACCATCCCAGTCGGTGCCAGCTCCGCTTCGGTGAACTTCGTTACGCCAAACGACGCCCTCGCGGGCGGCGACAGCCTGAGCGTCAAAATCGACGACGCCAAGGGCGGCAACTACGAAAAACTGGACATCGACGGCAAGCCTGCCGACACCACCGTCACAGACACTCAGGACACCACTGGCCTGACCTTGAGTGCAACCGATAGCGTCGCCGAAGGCGGCTCCATCGTTTACACCGCCACCCTGACCAACGCCGCTGGCTCGCCAGTGACCGTCACCTTGAGCAACGGCGCTGTGATCAACATCGCTGCGGGCGCCACCACTGGCACCGTCACTGTCGATGCGCCAAAAGACGACGTCTACAAAGACGCTGGCAAAGTTGAAGTCAGCATCGATAAAGCCACTGGTGGTAACTTCGAGAACCTGGTTCCGAGCACCACGCCTGCGGCGACCGATGTCACCGACACCATCGACAACACCACCGTCAGCATCACCGGCAGCACGTCGGTCACCGAAGGCCAGGCGGCCACCTATACCGTCAGCCTGACGAACCCGGCGCAAACAGAGGTGACGCTCAAGATCGTCTACAGCGGCACCGCCGCCGATGGCACGGACTTCACCGGTGTCTACACCGTGAAGATCCCGGCCAACGCTACCAGCGCCACCTTCAACGTGGCGACGCTGGACGACAAGATCACCGAAGGCACCGAGAACTTCGTGGTCAAGATCGACTCGGCCACCGGTGGCAACTTCGAGCACCTGGCGGTCAGCGGCACCAATGGCAGCGTCAGTACCTCGATCATCGACAACGATGCGCCACCGGCACTCGACCTGGACGCCAACAACTCCAGCGGCAAGACCGGCGCCGATTACCAGGTGACCTTCACCGAAGGCACCACCGGTCCGGGCATGTCCATCGCCGACACCGACCTGAGCATCACTGACCCGGACAGCACCATGCTGACCGGCGCGACCATCGTGCTGACCAACCGTCAGCCTGGCGATGCGCTGAACCTGGGCAACAGCGTCAACGGCATCAGCATCAACGCCAACAGCACCGACGGCAAGGTCGTCCTGACGCTGACGGGCAATGCGACGCTGGCCGACTACATGCAGCAGATCAAGAACATCAGCTTCATCAACAACAGCGAAGATCCGAGCACCGTACCGCGCATCATCACCGTGACAGTGACTGACGGCACGAGCTACTCCAACACTGCCACCACCACCGTGAACGTGGTCGGGGTCAACGACGCGCCAGTGGCCACTGGCGGCGCGGTGACCGGTACCGAAGACACTTCACTGGTCCTCGGCTGGTCGACGTTCGGCATCAGCGACGTGGACAGTTCCGCCACCAGCCTGGGTGTGAAAATCACCGAGCTGCCGGCCGATGGCAAGTTGCAGTATCTGGACGGTGCAACCTGGAAAGACGTGGCCAACAACCAGACCTTCACCAAGGCTGACATCGACGCCGGCAAGCTGCGCTTCACTCCGGACGCCAACGAATCCGGCGCCAATGGTTATGTTGGCAGCAGCACGGGCAACAACCAGGCCGACTACGCACAGGTCAAGTTCCAGCCAACCGACGGCCAGGCGCTGGGCAATACCAGCACCGTGAAGATCGACATCACCCCAGTCGCCGACGCACCGACTCTCAACGTGGCCGGCAACAACGTGACCTCCACCGGTTTGATCAAGGAAGTCTGGACCGGCCTGTCGGGCCTGGGCACCGATGGCAGCGGCGCGCCGTCCGGCACGCTCAAGTCGGTGATCGATGCCGCCGGCACGCCGAACAGCAGCAGCACCGTGACCAACGTGCAGTCCGACAGCAACGTCAACCCGGGCACCGCGTCGAAAACCTCGGGCCTGATCTTCCTCGAAGCCGGCAAGACCTACACCTTCAGCGGTACCGGCGACGACAGCCTGCTGGTGACCATCGGCGGCAAAACCGCCGCGGCCACCACTTGGGGGGCGGGCGGCCAGTTGAACGGTTCGTTCACGCCGACCACCAGCGGCTACTACACCCTGGACATCTACCACCACAACCAGACCGGCCCGGGCAGCTATGACGTGAACCTGTCGGTCAACGGCAGCACACCGGTCGACCTGAGCAGTGCCGGCGTGCCGCTCTATACCGGCGTGACCGACCTGGCGAATTCTGGCGTGACCGTCTCCGACCTGCACGGCACCAACGGCGAAGGCTACTACGACGGCTTCAAGCTCAACGAAGGCGCCGAAGGCACCAGCGTGCACCTGTCGAAAATCACCACCGCCCTGACCGACACCGACGGCTCCGAAAGCCTGAGCGTGAAGATTGGCGGCATGCCGGAAGGGAGTGTGCTGAGCGACGGCGCGGGCCACTTCGCGACCGTGGGCAGCAACGGCGAAGCATCGGTCAGTGGCTGGAACCTGGGCAGCCTGACCCTGACCCCACCGACCTATTACAACGGCCAGCTCAATCTGACCGTGACCTCCACCTCCACCGAAGCCCTCGGAGGATCGGCGACCACCACGGCGCAAATCCCAGTCACCGTGTACCCGGCGACCTACAACGCCATCACCGCCACGTCGGGCAGTGACAACGTCACCGGCACCGACGGCAACGACATCGTCGTCGCCGACATTGGCGGGCTGACCGTAGTGCCGGGCGTCAACTACAACATCGCCTTCATGGTCGACAGCTCTGGCAGCATGAGCGACTCGTCCATCGCAGCGGCCAAGGCCTCGCTGACCTCGGTGTTCAACACCCTCAAGCAAAGCATGGGCAGTAACGCCGGGACGGTGAATATCTTTCTGGCGGACTTTGATAACCAGGTGAACAAGACCGTCGCGGTCAACCTCAACGACCCGAACGCCTTGACCCTGCTCAAAGGCGTGCTCGACTCGATGGTGTCCGGTGGCGGCACCAACTACGAAGACGTGTTCAAGACCACGGCGAACTTCTTCAACAGCACCCAGGCCTTGAACAATACCGGCGCGAAAAACCTGACGTATTTCATTACCGACGGCAAACCGACCTTCTACCAGACCGGCGAACAGACCAACCCGACCTTGTACGGCAACGTCAAGCTCGATGATGTGCTGAGCGCAGCCAACTACACCGTCGGCAAGTACTACACCCAGACGATCGACAGCACGCACAAGTACACCATCTACGAAAACGGCCAGATGTACCTGTCGACCAAAAGCGGAAAGAATTGGAACGACAGTTATGTCGGCACCGTGCATGCCGAGGGCAATGGCACCTTTGAATTGTCGAACCAGGGCGGCACCGGTTATGGCGATTACTGGAACTATGTCGATTCGGCAGCGGGCTCGACCGACAGCTTCACGCTGCTCAAGGGCCTGAGCACCGTCGAGGCCATCGGCCTGAACAACGACGTGACTCTGAACGACCTCAAGCCCTACGACTCGGACTCGACGCCGCAGACCAACATCGACCCGAACAACCTGGCCAACTCGATCATCGGCCACACCGAAGCGACCTTGCCGGGCTCCGATACGGTCAACGGCGGCAACGGCAACGACATCCTGTTCGGCGACCTGGTGAGCTTCAACGGCGTTGCCGGCGAGGGCTACCAGGCCATCCAGGCTTTCGTCGCCCAGCAGAACGGCGTGGACGTCAGCAAGGTCACCACCAGCAACGTGCACCAGTACATCACCGAACACTACACCGCGTTCGATGTGTCCGGTGCCCACGATGGCAATGACACCCTGCTGGGCGGCGCCGGCAACGACATCATTTTCGGCCAGGGCGGCAACGACACGCTCGACGGTGGCAAGGGCAATGACATTCTGCTCGGTGGCACGGGTAACGACACACTGATCGGCGGCCAGGGCAATGACACCCTGATCGGCGGCCTGGGCGGCGATACCTTTGTCTGGAAGGCCGGCGACACCGGCACCGACGTGATCAAGGACTTCAAGGCCAGCGAAGGAGACCGGATCGACCTGCGGGATCTGTTGCAGGGCGAAAGCGGCAGCACCATCGACCACTTCCTGAAAATCAGCACGGTCGATGGCGTATCGTCGCTGCAGGTCAGCACCTCCGGTCAGTTCAATGGGGCCAACGGCGGCGCCGCGACCCCGGACGTGACGATCAAGCTCGAAGGCAACAACTGGTCGAACGTGAACCTGAACTCGTTGATCGCCGGCAGCGACCCGACCATCAAGGTCGATCACAACAACAGCTGACCGGGCCCTCACGACCGCCCTTCACAGGGCGGTCGTGCATGGCTGCTCCCAGGATGACGATTTCGTCTCCACCCTCCATACTCCCCCACAGTTGGCCTATGCTGCCCAGCATGATGCCGCTTCATACATGAGGGATGCCCGATGTTTTATGTGCAACGCGATGCACAAGGCCTGCTGGTGCGCGTAGAAGCCACCGCTTACGCCGAGGCCACCGAAACCTTGCCGGCCGACAACCACGAGATCCAGGACTGGTTCGCCAACCAGGCGGTGGAAAACAGCCTCAAGCAGCTCAAGCAAAGCGACCTGGAGATGATCCGGGTACTCGATGACTTGATCCAGGTGCTGACCAGCAAAGGCGTGATCCGCGTCACCGACCTGCCACCGGCGGCCCAGGCCAAGCTGATGGACCGCACCCAGGCCCGGGAAGCCTTGGGCGGGTTGAGCCGGTTGATCGATGATGATGAGAAGGGGTTGATCTAGCCCTGGTTTCATCGGTGTCGGGCTGCCCTCATCGCGAGCAAGCTCGCTCCCACAGTGGATCTGTGTCAGGGCGCTATTTTCCATTCGCCAACAGATCCCTTGTGGGAGCGAGCTTGCTCGCGATGACAATCGTCAATTCACCGCAGGTCTGTCAATTCGACGCTTGCACTTCAAGCCGATCCATCGCCCCCTCCACCAACAGATGCACCCCATCGGCCATTCGACTGATCGCCAGGATCACGCTGCGGCGCGAGACGTCGACGTCGTCAGCCAGGTCGGCGGCGATGGCGCTGATGGACAGCAGGTCTTCGGAGGCATTGGCCAGGAGGGTTTCGGTGTCGATGTCCGGGGAGACCATGAAGAGCTGGGCAGTTTGGTTTTTTCCCGAGGCTTCATCGGTGGGTTTGGGATTGAGGTAGTAGTCGAGGACGCGTTCGGCGGCTTCGTCGAGTGTGGTGGAGCTGCGTGAGGTGTTTTTCGTTTCCGCTGTTGTCATTGGAGAACTCCTAAACGACTAGTAAGGAGCCTTTGCTACACAGCGAGTCCAAATGAGATCGCTGAATGGCATGGGCCGTTTCGCCCTAAACAGATATTTCGGACTTGCACGTCCGTGTCACCGTTTTTTCAGTGACAAACCCAGACTAGCCACGAGGCAGACGCCGGACAAGTTCACCACGTTCGCTACAACTCGAAGGAAATCTCCTAGGACCTTACTTTTAGAGGGGGGTGTATATCCGTTTCTGCGGTAACGGCCACTTAGGGTTCCGCCCTGACGGCGGCTCACTTTTGAGAAGCCCGGAAGCCGGCCCAGTCGAAAGTAACCAAAGCGCTTCTGCCCTACCACTTGGCACCTCGCTTAGGCTCGGTGTGCCCTCACTCCGGCATTGCTCCGTGGGCCGCCGCGAAGGGCCATCCATGGCCCAGAGTGTGTAAAAACCCCGAAGCCAACCCTTGCTATGATTCCCCAGGACTTCATCGCAAGGGCTGCCCATGAAACGCTTCATCCAAGGTGAACACCGAGATCAAACTACCTTGCTCCCCGAGAGCTTGGACGACTACGTCAGCGACACCAATCCGGTGCGCGTTGTCGATGTCTTCGTGGATGAGCTCGACCTGATCAGCTTGGGTTTTGACAGCGCTGTCCCCGCTAAAACGGGCCGACCGGCTTACCACCCTGCAGTCATGCTGAAGATCTACATCTACGGCTATCTCAACCGTATCCAGTCAAGCCGGCGCCTTGAGCGCGAGGCGCAGCGCAACGTCGAGCTGATGTGGCTGACCGGTCGCCTGATGCCGGATTTCAAGACCATCGCCAATTTCCGCAAAGACAACGGAAAGGCCATTCGAGGAGTCTGTCGGCAGTTCGTCGTGTTGTGTCAACAATTGGGGCTGTTCTCGGAGCATTTCGTTGCCATCGATGGCAGTAAATTCAAGGCGGTGAACAACCGCGACCGCAATTTTACCAGCGCCAAGCTGAAGCGCCGGATGGAAGACATCGAGTCAAGCATTGCCCGTTATCTGAAAGCCCTGGATGAGGCTGATCGGGAAGAGCCCAAGTCTTCAGGGCCCAAAGGCGGCCTGGAAGAGAAAATCGCCAAATTGAAGGAGCAGATGAAGGCACTCCAAGCGATTGAAATACAGCTTGAAGCATCGCCGGACAAACAGATCTCGCTAACCGACCCGGACGCGCGCTCGATGATGATGACGAGCGGTCATGGCATCGTGGGCTACAACGTGCAGACAGCAGTCGATACCAAACACCATTTGATCGTTGCGCACGAGGTGACCAATGTCGGTCACGACCGTGATCAGCTTAGCTCGATGGCCCAGCAAGCCCGTGAGGCGATGCAAATCGAATCGTTGTCGGTGGTGGCGGACCGAGGGTATTACAAAAGTGGAGAAATCCTGGCCTGTCACGAGGCAGGGATCACAGCTTATGTGCCGAAAACGCTGAGCTCGCGGGCCAAATTTGATGGTCGTTTCGGCAATGACGAGTTTGTATACGAGGCAGACAAAGATGTGTACGTCTGCCCCGCCAAGCAAGTGCTGATCTGGCGCAACTCTTACGTCGACAAGGGCAAGAAGCTGGACGTTTACTGGCACTCCAACTGCCGAGCCTGTTCGATAAAGGCGCAATGCACACCGGCCAGAGAGCGAAAAATTCGGCGCTGGGAACATGAGGCGTTACTGGAGGAAATGCAGGCCCGGATGAACAATGAGCCGCAGATGATGAACATCCGCAAGCGAACGGTCGAGCACCCCTTCGGGACGCTGAAGCAATGGATGGGAGCGACGCATTTTCTGACACGGCGGCTGGCTGGGGTCAGCACTGAAATGAGCTTGAATGTGCTCGCTTACAATTGGAAAAGAGTGATGAAAATCCTTGGTGCGCAGGGTCTGATGAAGGCGCTGGCGGCCTGAAAGCCTGCCGTTTTGCCCCGTTAATCAAGCTATGAAGCCTTGCTAGCGTTCGTAGGGGCCGCTTGGAGCTACAGGAACCCTTCAGGTTTTAATCAGTTGGCCAACACCTGTCGGCACTACGTGCCGACGATGTTTTTATCGGTTTTTACACACTCTGGGCCCAGCGCGGCTACCTCGGCATCCATGCCGAGGTGCCCACTGCGCAATGCCTGCGTTCGGCCAGCGTGGTTAATGGGGCGCCCGAGATCAACGTCCACCACGAGGCGGCCTGGAAGCCGACCTGGTTCTTGGAGGGACTGCGTTTCCCCTGTGGGAGCGGGCTTGCTCGCGAAGAGGCCGGCAAACCCAGCATCCATGTGACTGAACCACCGCTATCGCGAGCAAGCTCGCACATAGGTTTTTGGTCGTTTATAAGATCAGTGTCCACCGCCGGTCCCTGTGGGAGCAAAGCTTGCTCGCGATGGCGGTGGGTCTGCTTGCATCAATGCTGAATGTGCCGTCGCTTCGCGAGCAAGCTTTGCTCCCACAAGTCCTGCTCAAACAGATCTGACGGGTGTACGACCGGGAGAGCCAGGTCGGCTGTCAGGCCGCCTCGCGAGCAAGCTTTGCTCCCACAGGTCCTGCTCAAACAGATCTGACGGGTGTACGACCGGGAGAGCCAGGTCGGCTACCAGGCCGCCTCGCGGCGGGCCCACGGAGCAATGCCTGCGTTCGGGCATGCCGAGCCTAAGCGAGGCACCGAGTGGTGGGGCAAGCCTTTTTTGCTTACTTTTTTTGGCGCTTGAAAAAAAGTGAGCCGCCGTAAGGGCGGAACCCTAAGCAGCCGTTACCGCAGAAACGGATATGTACTCAGTCAGAAGGATAAAAGACCGCCTCACCCCCAACGCTTAGGCTCACCCACCAATTGCCCCTGAACCCCAAACAACCCCATCTCACGAATCACCGCCAACTCCCCCTCCGTCTCAACCCGCTCAGCAATCAACGGCAGGTCAATACTGTGAGCAGCCCGCTGGATCGCCTCGATGAACAGTCGCTTGTCACTTTCCTGATCAATCGCGCGGATATAACTGCCATCGATCTTCAAGTAAGCCAACCCCAAACGCGACAAGTTACCGATCATGCTGAACCGCCCACCAAAACGCTGCAGGCTCAAGGAGAAGCCCAACTCACGCAGACGCCGGGTCAACTGCTCCAGCACCGCTTGCTCCGGCAATTGCTCTTCACCAATCTCCAGGGTCAGGCGCGACCCAAGGTTGGAATGCGCCCGCAGGATCTCAAAGATCTTGTTCAGCGCCTGCGGATCGGCCAAGGTCGCCGAAGACAGGTTCAACGCCAGAGACTGTTCATGCCCGGCCATTTGCCTGAGCACCTGTTCAAGCATCAAACGGTCCAGGCGCGCAGTCCAGCCGAAGCGCTCCAACCAGGGCAGGAACCGCCCGGCGGGGATGGTCTGGCCATGCTCGTCGAGCAGCCGCGACAGCACTTTGTAATGCAGCACCACCTGGGTGTCCTGGGCGGCCACCACCGGCTGGAAGTACAGTTCGAAACGCTGATGATTCAACGCCTGGTCGAGCAACGTGTGCCAGGCATGGTGATCGTCACCGACACTGGCCACCGCGCTGTGATCCAGGCAGGCCCAACCCGGTTCGCCCTGGCTTTCGGCCTGGGCCAGGGCCTGGTCGCCGAGCTGGAGCACCGCTTGCGGCGAGTCGCCATGGACGAACGGCGCCAGCCCGATGGAGGCCACCGACGCCACATCCGTCGCGCCGGTCGCATGCAGGCTCGCCAACGCAGCCTCAAGGTTCTGCGCCAGTTGCAGCGCTTCCTCGCGCACCAGCCCAGGTGCCAGCACCGCAAACTCCCCACCGCGAATACGCGTGACCAGATTGTGGGTTTCCGGATACCGCTCGCACTCACGCAGCAATTGCTCACCCACGGCCTGGAGCAACTGGTCGGTGCGCTGCCCGCCCAGCCGCTGGTTCAAACCGGCCAAGTCCTTGACCCGCAGCAACAGCAGATAACCGGAGCTGGCCTGCTCCGGGTTGCTCACCCGGGCATTGAGCTGCATTTCGAAGTAGCGCCGGTTGGCCAGGCCCGTGAGGTTGTCCTGGTAGGATTCGACCCGCAGTTTCTCGCTGCGCTCGGCCTGCTCCTGGAACAGCGCCTTGAGCTTCTCGACCATCTGGTTCATCGCCTGCACCACGCGGCGCAGTTCAGGCGTGCGCGGCAGCTCTGGCAGGCTCAGGAACTCGCGACGGGCGATGGCATGGGACTGGTGCACCATGTAGTCCAGCGGCTTGAGCTGACGACGCAGCAGCAAGGCCCCCAGCACCGCGCTCACGGCACCGCACAGCAAAAGCCAACCCAGGCTGCCCAACGCGCTCTGCCACAGCTTGGCGAGGGCGAACATCGGGTGGCTGACCACTTCAACCCGGGCCGCCTGTTCCCAGCCGCGGCTGACGATGGCATCGCCTCCGGCCGGTTCCAGGCCGATCAGCTTGACGAACCATTGCGGCACGCTGCCGGCGTCCGGCGTGCCGGTGCGCTCGACGAGGGTCTTGTCGGTGGCCACGTCGACCACGCGGATGCTGGCGTAGTAGCCGCTGTCGAAGATCGAGCTGACCATCAGCTCCACCATCGCCGGGTCGTCGATGTTCGGCGTCAGCGACAACGCCAGCGCCGTGGCCGCGTCCTGGGCGTGGGAGCGCAACTGATTGACGTACTGGGCCCGCGAACTCTCCAGGCTGACCATGAAGCTGCCGCTGAAGGCAACCACCAGGAACAGACAGATAGCGATCAACAGCTGTTTGAACAAGGACATCTGAGCGCGCGCTCCTAGTTAGTCGTCTCGACCGGAAAACCTTCGGCCTGCATTTTCTTCAACACATCCTGCCACCGGGACAGGCGCTTGGTGTCACCCACTTTCTTGTTGCCCTTGGCGCCCGGCAGCCACAGCCCTTCGGCATTGAAAGAGTAGACCGGGAGCAAGTCGGTTCGCTGGCTGGCCGGCAGGATGCCGTCGATCAGGCTGTCGAGTACCAGCGGCATCGCCTCGGGCGTGGCGTAATAGGTGAGCACCATGTGCGCACGGTTCTGCCGCAAGGCCTTGACGTAAGTGATGCGCAGCTTGTCACTGGACACCCCGAGATGGCGCAGGCTGAAATACTTGGCGATGGCGTAGTCTTCACAATCGCCGGCGCCCTTCCACAGGGCCTGGATCGGGGTCTCCCAGTAGTCGACCTCGCGCCACAGGTCGATGTCTTCCACGTAGCGCACCTGTTTGTTGAAAAACAGGTTCACCACCTTGAGCTGTTCCAGTTCCGGGATCTGTTTCTGGGTCGCCAACAGTTGCTGCCATGCGTCGATCCGTTGCTGACCTTCGCCCAAGGGACCATATAACGCTTGCGCCCGTCGGCTGATCTGCGCAAAGTCCCAGTCAGCCTGCAAGCCACCCAGCATCAGGCCGGCCAGCAACAATGCCGAACACAGCCAGCGCAAGGACCTGAGAACAGGGAAAGGTGCAGCCAAGGGAATACGTCCGAAAAGGGCCGTTGGAAATTCGTTGGATGGTGAAGCCTGGCCGGGTAAAAAACAATGGCAGGTTGCAATCACCGCAAGCAGACTAAACTTTAGTTCAGGAACTGGGGCCGCGAGATTTTGACGGCTTGGCAATCTGTAACTAACGTTGGCTTGGATCCAATTGTCGTTACTATCAGTCAGGTGTTGTCGTGACACAAAAGCCCAAACCACTCAGCACTATCCAGGTCAACGGCCCCATCCCGGCTGACCAGGCTCGCTCGATCATCGAAGAGTCTCTGCGCGAGGCTATCCTCGATGGACGCCTGCCTTGCGGCACCGCCCTGCGCCAGCAGGAACTGGCCGACCTGTTCGGCGTGAGCCGCATGCCGGTGCGCGAGGCATTGCGCCAGCTCGAAGCGCAGTCACTGCTCAATGTGGTTCAGCACAAGGGCGCCGTGGTGGCGCCGTTGATCACCAACAATGCGGTAGAAACCTACGCCCTGCGCTCGGTCCTGGAATCGTTCGCCTTGCGCCTGTCCATTCCACTGCTAGATGACAACGACCTGGCACTGGCCGCCCAGTACATCGAACAGCTGGAAACGGAAACCGATCACGCCCAGATCGGCAAGCTCAACCGGCTGTTCCACATGTCGCTTTATCACAAGGCACCCAACAGCAAGCTGCTGGACCTGATCGAGCGCGAGCTCAATGAAGAAGAGCGCTTCCTGCGTTTTCATCTGTCATCCATGGGGCTGGGCAAGTTGAGCCAGGACGATCATCGCGCGCTGCTCGACGCCGCGCGTGCCAAGGACATCGATAACGCCGTCGTATTGCTGGAGCGACACCTGGAAAAAGCCTCGGTCACCATGCGCCGGTACCTGGAACAGTCGTCGAATCTTTGATCCCACCTCGACGGTCCAGCCGGCGTAAAAACTTCTTACATATCCTTCCGACTCACTTGTCGCCTGCGCGGCGCGGCTTGGCCGTGGCCGCGACTCGTCGTCCCATCAGTTCAATGGCACTGCCATCGATTTGGGCTCACTCTTGCGCTTGTCGATTCAAAACAGACCTGAAGAAGTCAACGCCTGGCTGAGGCCAGACGAATCGAAGCCAATACGCAAGGAGCGTCGTCCAACCGGCGGGATGATCGGATGTCCGACCGACGTCCTGCCCATAACATAAAACTTCTTAACTCCCCGATCCCTGAAGTGCTCCGAGTGAGGCATTCACTCGAACTATTCGATTCTGATACCCCTAAATCGGAAGGAGCTTCTTCGCCCAAATAAAACTTATATAAAAAGTTTTAACAGCCCTCTTCGCGCCCAATAAAACACTAACTTTAAATAATTAAAAAAGTACTTGCCGCTTACTTGTTTCATGTATTAGTTTTTTATTCGTCGCGTTACTGGCGACCCTTTCGACTTGCGACAAGCCAAGCAAATACTGGCATCCAAAGCCGAAATTACGATTAAAAGAGAATACTTAAGCCCCTTGGGCAATTCATGGATTCCGGTTCAGGCACCCGCTCGCCTTAATTAAATAACGAGCAACCTTCCGGACAAAATATCATTGATGAGGACGTTCCGATGCAGCCAACCAAAGAACAACTATCTCTAAAAAAACACGAACTTGGCCAACACCCGGTTTTTTCCGAGATTACATCAATCGATCTGTTACGCCGCTTTATGGAAAGCCATGTCTTTGCCGTCTGGGACTTCATGTCGCTGACCAAGCGGCTGCAACGCGAGCTCACCTGCGTCCACCTGCCCTGGCTGCCGCCGGCCGACCCGCACGCGGCACGCCTGATCAATGAAATCGTGCTGGGAGAAGAGTCGGATGACCGCCCCGGCGCAGGCTATTGCAGCCACTTCGAACTGTACCTGGACGCCATGCGGGAAATCGGTGCCGATACCCGCGCGATCGAGCAATTCATCACCCTGCAACAGGAAGGCGTCAGCCCCGAAACTGCGCTGGACAGCGTCGAGGTCGAACCGGCGGCGGCACGGTTTGTCCGCCAGACCTTGCACACCGCCCTGCACGCCCCGGCCCACAGCGTGGCAGCGGCCTTCGTGCATGGTCGCGAGAGTGTCATCCCGCAGATGTTCCAGCGCATGCTCGACGCTTGGGGCATTGGCCTGGATCAGGCGCCGACCTTTCGTTATTACCTGCAGCGGCACATCGAAGTCGATTCCGAAGACCATGGCCCGGCGGCAGAAAAGTTGTTGGCCCGGCTGATCGATGGCGACCCGCAGCGCGAAACCGAAGTACTGGTCGCCGCGCTCGCCGCTGTCCACAGCCGCGCGGCCTTGTGGGATGGCTTGCGCCAGAGCATGGCCCAGCCGGTTGCACAGGTGACGCCATGAACGCTGTCGAATACCAATCTTTCGCCGACGCCTGGGAAAGCCGCGCGACGATCCGTACCCGGCCACGGCGCCGGGTCGAAGACGACGACAAACTGATCTTCCCCATGAGCCGCCAGCCGCTGGTGCACAGCCAGACCTTCCTCAGCCACTGTCCGCAATTGCGCGACTTTGTGCTGGTGCAGAGCCTCTACAAGTTCATCAACGACGTGGTGATTTTCGAGACCGAACTGGTGGACCACACCGCCCGCCGCATCGCCAAGAACCGCTTCGGCATCGAATTCCCGTTCGCCTGCCGCTACGACGCGATGACCGTGGTGGTGGATGAGGATTATCACGCGCTGGTGGCGATGGACTTCATGCAGCAGACCATCGATATGACCGGCATCGAACCGATCCCGTTGCCGGGGCAGATCGAACTCAGCCGCGCGATACCGGCGACCCTGGCCCAGGCGCCGGAACATCTGCTCAGCGCCGTGGAACTGATCTGCATCGCCATCGCAGAGAACACCGTCACCAACGAAGTGGCGGCCTTCGCCCGGGACGACTCGGTCAAGGCCTCGATCAAGGGGCTGATGGCCGATCACTTGCTCGACGAGGGCCGGCACTCCGGTTTCTGGACGCGACTGGTGCAGATTTACTGGCGCACCGCGCCCGAAGAGGACCGCGCGGCGATTGCGCGCTTGATGCCCGGTTTCATCGTCCAGTACCTGGCGAGCGACCTGCAGCAAGCGTTCGACTTCGAGCTGATCGCCCACCTGCCCGTCGACGAATCGGTACGCCAGTCGCTGCGTGAAGAGGCCAGTGCGCTGGCCTACCCCATCAATCGTTTTCACCCGTTGGTGGGCAACATCACGCGCTTTTTCCGCAGCAGCTCGATGCTCGCGTCCCCCTGCGTACGCGACGCCCTCGCTGATTATCTGACTCCATGAGGACCTTTCGATGAAACGCCTCGAAATTGCAGTGCCTGGCACCAGCCAGGCCATGGCCGAACTGGCCCGGGAACTGGAGCTGCACGGCCATGGCATCGTGGATCGGCAATCGCCGGCCAACCACGGCGCGGTCGACCTGTTGATCGACGACGGTACGACACCGCGGGCCATTGAAGCCCTCTCATGCCTCCAGGTCCGCGTGGCGCTGCGCACGCTACCCGGCGAGGTATTGCCGCAACCGGTGGTGATATTCCGCGACGGCGCGCAGCGGCTGTTATGCCAGGAAGTGATTGCGCCGCAAAGCGATGGCAGCGGTCAGTCCCTGCGGTTGCGTACCCTGGCGACCGTGGTCGAGACCGGCGCACGGCTGGTCAGCCAGTTATCCCGGGATGACACCTGCTTCGATCACTGGCCGACGGTGCACGCTGACGCTGTCGACCAACCTCTGCTCGGGCTCGATGCACTGGAGCCGCTGGCGTTCGAGCACGGCCTCAATCGGCCGCCAGTGCACTGGCTGCTGGCCGCCGCCGATGTGCCGGTGATGCACAGCATCGAACAGCGCATGCTCGACGACGCGACGCAACCGGCCCTGTGGGTCGATGGACAACTCATCGACTACAAATCCTTGCGCCGCCTGGCGCTGAGGTTGCAGCAACCGATGCTGGAAATACTGCACCGAGCAGAACATGAGAAAGGATCTGCTGGAGAACCTGTGGGAGCAAGGCTTGCCCGCGATGAGGACACCGAGGTTCTCAACCCAACCGCGTCATCGTTCATCGGGGGCAAGCCTTCCTCCCACAGGCCTTCCTCCCACAAGGTGATCGGTGTCTGCCTGCCCAAGTCCGCGCACCTGTATGCGGCGATCCTGGCAGTGCTGGGCTGTGGGGCAGTGTACCTGCCACTGGACCCGCAGCACCCGGCGCAACGTCGGCGCTTCATCCTGGAAAATGCCCAGGCCGACCTGCTGCTGCACGACGGCGACAGCGATCTGGGCGACCTGTCGTTGCCAACGCTCAATGTCCAGCAACTGCCATCGCCCAAGCCCGGCATCCCGACCTCGTTGATCCGCCGCACAGTGGACAGCGACGAACCAGCCGTGGCGATCTACACCTCCGGCACCACCGGCCAGCCCAAGGGCGTGTTGCTCAGCCACCGCAACCTCAGTCACTTCTGTGCCTGGTACGGCGACTACGTCGGGTTGCAACGAGACAGCCGGGCGTTGCAGTTTTCCACCATCAACTTCGACGCGTCGCTGCTGGATATCCTCCCGACCTTCATCCACGGCGCCCTGCTGGTGGTGCCCAGCGAAGACCAGCGCCGCGATCCGCAGCAATTGGTCGCGTTGATTCACCAGCAGCACATCAGCCATGCCTTCCTGCCGCCTGCGCTGCTGAGCGTCATGCCCCTTGATACACCGTTGGGCCTGGCGCACCTGATCACCGGTGGCGATGTCTGCGAACCGTTCGTGATCGAACAGCTCGCGCCACAATGCCAGTTCCACAACATCTACGGCCCGACCGAAACCACGGTGCTGGCGACCACACGACAGTTAGGCGTCGGCGACAACAACCGCAACCTCGGCGTGCCCATCGCCAATGGCCGGGTGCTGATCCTGGACGAACAGTTGCAGCCGGTTCCCCAGGGTGTTCCCGGCGAGCTGTACATCGCCGGCCCGGGCGTCGGGCTGGGTTATCTGAACGACCCGACGCTGACCGCGACACGTTACCTCGACCTGACGCTGCCCACCGGGCAAACGCTGCGGATCTATCGCACGGGTGATATCGGCCAGTGGACCGACAACGGCATCGAACTGTGTGGTCGGCGCGATAACCAGGTGAAGATCCGCGGTTTTCGGGTCGAGCCCGAGGAAATCGAGCACTGCCTGCGCGATAGCCAGTTGTTTCGCCAAGTGGCGGTGGGGGTCGATGAACGGCGGCGGATCCTGGCGTTCCTGGTTCATCCCGAGCACTCCGGTGACGCCCTCCAGGCGTTACGCGAGCATGTGCAGAACAGCTTGCCCAGCTACATGCACCCGGCCGCCTACGTCGAATTGCCGAGCCTGCCGTACACCAGCAACGGCAAGGTCGATCGCCGGGCCTTGCTCGCCATGGCGGTGCAGGTGCAGGTCGACGGCCAACGCCGGCAGCCGCAGAACGCCCTCGAGACACAACTGCAGCAACTGTGGGCCGAACTGCTTGAACTGCCGGTCGAGGACATCGCCACCGACGAAAGTTTCTTCAACCTCGGTGGGCATTCGATCCTGCTGTCGCGACTGCTGTTGAGCATCCGCCAGACGTTCGGCCGCAGCCTGTCGATCAATCGCTTCATCGAAGCACCGACGCTGATGACCTTGGCCAAGTTGCTGGACGATCCTGATCAAAACAGTGCATCGATCCTCAGCCCCCAGGCCTTCATCGATGCCGAGGCCGAGCTCAACCTCGATCCATTGCCCATCAGCCAATGCGGCGATGTGCACAAGGTGGTGGTGACCGGCGCCAACAGTTTTCTCGGCGTGCACATCGTCGAGGCACTGCTGGCCTGGGGCGCCACCGAAGTCGCGTGCCTGGTGCGCGCGAGCGCGGAACAAAGCGCGGCCGAGCGCTTCTCCCAAGCCCTTCAGGACAATCACCTGACCCACCTGGACCTGGACCGCGTCAGTGTGTACGCCGCCGACATTACTCAACCGCAACTGGGTTTGCCGGACGACGTCTACGCCCGCATCGACCGTACCTTCGGCGCGCTGGTGCACAACGCCGCCCACGTCAACCATGTGCTCGACTACGAGTCCCTGGCGCGGGACAACGTGGAGCCGATCTTCGAATGCCTGCGCCTGTGTGAAGGGCGCAGCAAGAAGATCTTCAACTTCGTCTCCACGCTTTCCGCCTCCAGTGCCCTGGACGCCGACGGCCAGGTGCTGGAACAGCCAGCCGCCAAGACGCCGCCGATCTACATCAAGAACGGCTACAACCTGTCCAAATGGGTCGGCGAACGGATCCTGCAACGGGCCCGGGATCGCGGGGTGTCGGTCAATCTGTTCCGCCCCGGCAACATCAGTTTCAACAGCCTGACCGGGGTCTGCCAGCCCCATAAAAATCGGTTGATGCTGATGCTCAAAGGCTCGATCCAGCTCGGCCAGGTGCCGGAGCTGTCCCTCAATTTCGACCTGATGCCGGTGGATTTCCTGGCCCGCTTCATCGCCTTCCACGCCAGCCGCTACCAGCCGACGCAAGCGGTGTTCAACCTGCACAACCCGCAGCCTTTGAGCTGGGACGCTTACGTCGCCTCGTTTCGCGACAGCGGCCGGGAATTTTCGTTGGTCAGCGTTGCCGAGTGGCAACGGCAATTGGCTCGGGTCGATGCCGACAACGCGTTGTTTGGCGTATTGGGTTTCTACCTCAACGGCTTCGAGGAAGACATCGGCGATATCTCGCTGATCAGCCACGACAACGCCCGCGCCGGCGTGCGGCAGATGGGCGCCAGCTACCCGGAAAAGTCCCCGGCCCTGCTGCGTCGCGGCGCCGATTACCTCAAGGCCATCGACTTCATCTGAAACACCCTCAACCCAAAGCAAGGAGCAAGACCATGAGTGCATTTCAACCCGACACCCTGATCAAAAACCCCCAAGCCTGCCAGGTCGAAACCTCGGTGGAGGTCGCGGCCGACGCGGCGCGCGTCTGGGACGTGGTGGGTGATTTTGGCGGATTCAACCATTTCATTCCGGCACTGGAGCACATCGAAATGACCGGCGAGGGTGTGAGGTCCCTGCGCAAGAAATTCTTCCGCGATGGGCAGAACCTGGTGGTGGAACAGCTCAACAGCCGCGACGACCAGGCCATGCACATGACCTGGACGCTGATCTACAACACCCTGGGCATCGACAACCTGTGGGCAGCCATGCGCGTCGAACCCCTGGCGGACAACCGCTGCCGTGCCACCTGGACCATCATCGCCGACCACACCGACGCCCACACGCCGGCGGGCTTCCGGGATTTCCTCCAGGGCTTCGCCGATGAGGCGATGGGGAATGTGCAGGGGATGTTCCCCGAGGCATAACCTGCTCCAGGGTGGCCTTGAGACTCAGGGCCACCACCAAACCTATGTGTGTGGGCTTGCTCGCGAAAGCGGTGGGTCTGTGTCGGCGATGTTGACTGGATGGCCGCCATCGCGAGCAGGCTCGCTCCCACAGTTTTGGTTCCGGGGTTGAATGCAAAATACCGACCCACCGCCAGTCCCCTGTGGGAGCGAGCTTGCTCGCGATGGCGGTGGGTCGGCTTGCGACTGGGTCAGATCTTGAAGCTGTCCACCAGTTGCTTCAGTCGATTGGCCTGTTGCGACAAGGCATCGCAATCCTTCAGGGTTTCATTGAGGTTGGCCACGCTTTGCTGGTTCAGCAGGTTGATGTGGCTGACGTCCATGTTGAGGGTTTCAACCACAGCGGTCTGCTCTTCGGTCGCAGCAGCCACCGACTGGTTCATGCCGTCGATCTCACCGATACGCTGCGTCACGCTGACCAGTCGCAGGCCGGCCTGGTTGGCCACTTCCACGCTTTCTTCGCTGGACGTCTGGCTGGCGTTCATCGTAGTCACCGCTTCACGGGAGCCGATTTGAAGCGAGGTAATCATCTTGTGGATTTCTTCCGCCGACTCCTGGGTGCGATGCGCCAGGTTGCGCACTTCATCGGCCACCACCGCAAAACCACGCCCGGCTTCACCGGCACGGGCCGCTTCGATGGCCGCGTTCAGGGCCAGCAGGTTGGTTTGCTGGGAGATGCCCTTGATCACGTCCAGGATGTGGCCGATGTTGTCGGTGCTGGCGTTCAGGGTTTCGATCTGGGTGCACGAAAGGCTGATTTTCTGCGATAGCTCGGTCATGGCCTGGATGGTTTTTTCCACCACCTGGCGACCGTCATCGGCCTGCTCGCTGGCACCGCTGGCATGTTGCGAGGCATCGGCGGCATTGCGGGCGATTTCCTGGGTCGCGGCGCCCAACTCGTTGATGGCCGCAGCCACGCTGTTGGTGCGAGCGCTCTGCTCATCCGAGCCGACGAGCGAAGCGTTGGACGAGGTCATCACCCGCTGCGACAGGTCATGCACCTGGCGAGTGGCGGAAGACACTTCCGAGATCGACGCGTGAATCCGCTCCACGAACTGGTTGAACGAGCCACCCAGCACCGCGAACTCATCCTTGCCCTGCACCACCAGGCGCCGGGTCAGGTCGCCTTCGCCCTGGGCGATGTCCTGCATGGCACGGCCCATGGTGGTCAACGGACGCATCAGCACCTGGATCAACAGGCTCAGCAGCAACGCAATGGCCGCCACCGCGACAAACATCGCAATCAGCGCAGACGTACGGAACTGGCTCAACGGCGCGTAGGCCTTGGCCTTGTCGATCGACAGGCCGATGTACCACTCGGCGTTCGGCAGGCCGGTAACCGGGGTGAACGAAAGGATACGGTCCTGCCCGTTCAGCTCAACCTCCTGGATACCCTTGCCAATGCGCACCGGGGTACCGGGGTAGATGTCCTTGAGGTTCTTCATCACCTGGTCTTTATCCGGGCTGACGATTACCTGACCGTCGCCGCTGACCAGGAACGCATGGCCGATACCACCGAAGTCCACGGAGTTGATGATTTTCACCAGGGTTTCCAGGCTCAGGTCGCCGCCCACCACGCCGAGCAGTTCGCCGTTGTGCTTCACCGGCAGGGCAACGGTCACCACCAGGCCACCCACCGCCGCCAGGTAAGGCGGGGTCAGCATGGTTTTATCGGCGGTCACCGCCTGTTTGTACCAGGGGCGCTGACGCGGGTCGTAGCCGTCAGGCATTTTGGCGTCCGGGCGCTGGGTGAAGACGCCGTTGGCCTGGCCCACATAAGTGAACTGGAAGTTCGAGGTCAGCGCCGGCTGATCGACCAGCCCCGGCAGATCGGCAGTAGCGCCCTGGTGCGCGATGTTTTGCGCCAGGTTTTCCAGTACCAGTATCCGGCCACTCATCCAGTTCTGGATGCTGCTGGCCGTCAGGTCGCCGGATTGCTCGATGGACGACTCAAGGCTGCTGCCGATGGTGTTGCGCTGCAAATAATCGTTGTAGAGCGTGAACAGGGCAAAAGCCAGGACCACCACACCAGAGGCGGCAAGAAGGATTTTGTGGCTGAACTTTAGATTCATTGATGAGGCTTCTTATGCAAGGAGTGGGGGTGCATTCCAGATTTGCAACGTTCCATGTAACAGTGCGAGCGGTTATCAATCCGCTCCACTTTGGTGCACACGTACAAGTCTGTCGGCAAACCTGTACAAATAATTAGGGATGCGAAGAAATAGCCGACGGGAGGACACGGCGAGCGAACGGTGGTTGCAAATTCGCCGACGGCTGATGACAATGCGACCTATTATCATTTGTAACATCCAGGCCGTTGCGTCCATGTCATCTCCCGAGTTAGCAGTACAGGCGCTCTACAGCCGTCATCACGGCTGGCTCAATACGTGGCTGCGCACCCGCCTGGGCAACGCCGCCGATGCCGCGGACCTGGCCCAAGACACCTTCATGCGCCTGTTGCAGCGTAGCGAACGCCTGGAGCTTCGCGCCCCACGCGCCTTTTTGCGCACCATCGCCCAAGGCCTGGTGATCGACCATTGGCGTCGAGCGGAAATCGAACGCGCCTACCTGGAAACCATAGCTCACCTGCCGGAAGCCGAAACCCCTGGTGCTGAAGCACAGGCCCTGATTCTGGAACTGCTCGAAGCCATCGCCAGGATGCT
This sequence comes from Pseudomonas sp. H1_F01, assembly GCF_054681425.1. Classification (NCBI taxonomy): domain Bacteria; kingdom Pseudomonadati; phylum Pseudomonadota; class Gammaproteobacteria; order Pseudomonadales; family Pseudomonadaceae; genus Pseudomonas; species Pseudomonas sp. H1_F01. The sequence continues at coordinate 6,623,860 of NZ_CP162823.1, forward strand.
CGAAGGCCTCAAGCCAAAAGTGCGCAGGGCCTTTCTGTTGGCCCAGTGCGAAGGCCTGACGTACAAGCAGATTGCCGAACAGATGGGCATTTCGTTGCGCTCGGTGGAACGCTACGTCGCCGATGCGCTGTACCACTGCTATGTGTTGCGCTATGAAAGCTGAGCCGGCGGAGCACTTGCAGAGCCGACGCAACGGCCCGTCGCAACAGGTGGTCAGGCAGGCGATCAACTGGCTGCTGCGCCTGCGCAATCACACCACCCACCCGACCCTGCGCCAACAGTGCGACACCTGGCGCGCCGCCCACCCGGAACACGAACTGGCCTGGCAACGGGTGCAATCGCTGCACAGTGAATTGACCTCCAACCTGCGGGCCGTGCCCGGTGCTCATGTCGCCCTGGATACCCTGGAAAACAGCGCCCAGCGCCTCAGTCGTCGCCAGGCCCTGAAGTTGTTGTCGGGCGTCGCACTTGTGGGCTGCGCGGCATGGCTGGGCAAGGACCTGGGCTGGCAGCCGTGGAATGCCGATTTCGCCACCGCCACCGGTGAGCGCCGAGGCTTCCAGCTGCCGGACGGCACGCGGCTAGAGCTCAATACCCACAGCGCCGCCAACCTGGATTTCAGCGCCCGGCAGCGCCTGATTACCCTGGCCCGCGGCGAAATCATGGTCACCTGTGGCCGCGACCCGGGGCGCCCGCTGCGGGTACAAAGCCGCCATGGCCTGTTCGAAGGCCTGGAAGGGCGCTTCGTCGTGCGCCAGGACAGCGACTGCACACGCTTGAGCGTCACCAGCGGCCGGGTGGTTATCCGTTCGCACCCAAACAGCGATGGCACACCCATTCAGGTCGAGGCCGGGCAAAGCTACCTGGTCACCACATCGACGGCGACCCTGGCGCCGCCGCTGGACATGGACGCAGGCGCCTGGGCCGACGGCTTGATCGTCACGCGCAACATGCGCCTGGCAGACTTTCTCAACGAAGTAGGACGCTACCGCCCAGGCTATTTGAACTGCGCGGCGTCGATTGCCGACCTGCGCTTGTCGGGGGTTTTTCGTTTGGAGGACACCGACAAATTGCTCGCCGTCCTGCCACGCACGCTCCCCGTGCAAGTCCGTTATCGAACCCGTTGGTGGATCACGGTGCAGCGCCTGGCTTGATTTTTTTTGGCGGGTTTCAGGCCGGCGTCCGGCTAGGACAGTAAGCACCCCTTATCTGCCTTCAGCGACTCCAACGGAACCTACAATGACTGAGCGCTTGCTTCTCAAGAACCCCTTCGGCTTCTCTGCGCAACCGGGCCTGTTGCGCCAGGCGATCCATGCAGCGCTGTTCTCCACTGCGCTTGGGGTCAGCGTCGTGCCGATGCTCGCGCTCGCCGCACAAAGCGGCGTGACCGCCAGCCGTCAGGGCTACAACATCGCCCCCGGCCCACTGAGCGACGTACTGAACCAGTTCGCCCGCCAGGCCGGGATCACCCTGGCAAGCACGCCGGCGCAAACCGGCGGCGTCCAGTCCCCGGGACTCAAGGGCGAGTACTCGCCCGACCAGGCCCTGAGCCAACTGCTCAGCGGCTCGGGGCTGGTTGCCGTCAGCCAGGATGGCAGCAGCTACGTGCTGCAAACCCAGACCGCTGGCAGCACGCTGGAACTGCCGACCACCGACATCAAGGGCTTCGCCCTGGGTAACGCCCTGGGCAGCATGGAAGGCTACAACGCCACCCACAGCCAGGTCGCCACCAAGACCAGTACCGCCCTGCGCGAAACCTCCCAGAGCGTGTCCGTGGTCACCCGCGAACAAATGGACGACCAGGGCGCGCAAACCGTGTCCCAGGCCATGCGCTACACCCCCGGCGTGCTGACCAACCCCTACGGTGCGACCCATCGCTACGACTACGTGGCGATGCGCGGTTTCAACGACGGCTCGGTGGATAACATCTACCTCGACGGCCTCAAGTCCATGGGCGACAGCGGCACCTACAGCTCGATGCAGGTCGATCCGTACTTCCTGGAGCGGGTCGACATTCTCAAGGGTCCGTCCTCGGTGCTCTACGGCCGCAGCTCGCCCGGCGGCCTGGTAGCGCTCACCAGCAAGAAGCCACAGTACGAGGCCTATCACCAGATCCAGGCCACGGTCGGTACCCAGGGCCAACGCGGCATGGGCTTCGACTTCACTGGCCCCGTGGATGACGACAAACGCATCACCTATCGCCTGATCGGCCTGGCGGACACCTCCGACACCCAGTTCGACCACAACAAGGAAAAACGCTTCGCCCTCGCGCCCACGGTGAACATCGACTTCAGCGAGGACACCTCGCTGACCCTGCAAGCCTACCTGCAGCATGACCCCGACGGCGGCTACCACGGTGGCATGCCGGCCGACGGCACCTTGCATCAGCGCAACGGCCGGCGGATCTCCGAAAGCTTCTTCGAAGGCGAGCCTGGCGTCGACGGTTACGAACGCGACCAGCAGTCGTTCGGCTACCAGTTCGAGCACCGTTTCAACGATGTCTTCACCGCCCGGCAGAACTTCCGCTACCTGGACTCCCAAGTCACCAACGATCAGGTCTACGCCTATGGCTGGACCACGCCCACCAGCAACGAGCTGAACCGCTACTACACCGGCGCCGAAGAAAAGCTCCACTCCTTCATCGTCGACAACATGCTGCAAGCCGAATTTTTTACCGGCGCGACCAAGCACACCGTGCTGATGGGGGTCGACTACCAGCGGCGCAAAACCGTGGTCGACTGGACCAGCGGCAGCCTCGCGCCGATCAATGCCTTAGACCCGACCTACGGCAACTCGACCATCACCTACTTCAGCCCCACCAGTTACCTGCGGCGCCTGGAGCAGACCGGCGTGTATCTGCAAGACCTGGTGGAAATGGACAAATGGCGCTTCTCCCTCGGCCTGCGCCAGGACTGGGTCCGAACCTCGGATGAAAACCGCATCGCCGAATTTGGCCGCCCGGAAGGCACCGAGATCAACGACAAACGCACCAAGCTCACGGGCCGCGCCGGGGCGCTGTACCTGTTCGACAACGGCCTGGCGCCGTACATCAGCTACTCCGAGTCGTTCAATCCGAACTCCTACGCAGACAGCGCCGGCAACCCACTGCCGCCGACCGATGGCAAGCAATGGGAACTGGGCCTGAAGTATCAGCCGCCGGGCACCGATGACCTGTACACCGCCTCGCTGTTTCGCATCGACCAGGAAAACCTGGCGACCAAACTGCCCCAGGAAAACTTCTACCGCGCCGTCGGGGCCGTGCGCTCCCAGGGCCTGGAACTGGAAGCGCACCTGCAGTTGACGGAACAATTCAAAGTGCTGGGCAGCTACACCTTCACCGACATCGAATACTCGAAATCGATGATCAGCACCTTGAGCACCACCACCGACATCATCGAAAACAAGGGCAACTCACCGACCCAGGCCCCGCGCCACATGGCTTCGGTCTGGGCTGACTACAAGTTCGACAGCGGCGCCCTCGACGGCCTGCGCCTGGGTGGCGGCGTGCGCTATGTCGGCTACAGCTGGGCCGATGCGGAGAACACCATGAAGGTGCCGTCCTACACGTTGTTCGATGCCTCGGTGGGGTATGACCTGGGCAAGGTCGGCTTGAAGGGCGTGGACGTGCGCCTGAACGCGAACAACCTGACCAACGAAACCTACGTCGCTTCGTGCGCCAGCCTGAGCTATTGCTACATGGGTGAAGAACGCAATGTGGCGGCGACGGTGAGTTATCAGTTCTAACCTGTTCCTCAGATCGATCGTTCCCACGCTCCCGCGTGGGAACGTCGCCAGGGACGCTCCGCGTTCCGCTTCTGGAGTGTGACGCGGAGCGTCACGGGATGCGTTCCCACGCAGAGCATGGGAACGATCAGACCCGAACCGTATCCCCTTCCTCCCGCACCACACCCTCTTCCCGCACAAACCGGTTCGCCCGTTCAAACGTGCCAAAATCATTGAACCGCACACCCATCTCGCGCATCACCTCATGCGCCACCGGCACCGTCAGTTGACGAATGTAGAACGGCTCCTTCACCACGAAATGATGAATGCCGTGACTGCTGCCGAAGTTGAAGCAGAACGCCTGCAACGGCCACAGCCACCAGGGGTTGAGCACCTGGGTCTGCTGGATGACATTGCCCGGCTCGATGTCGCCGTAGTAGTGCATGTTCGAGCTGACGAAATGCAGGCAAAAGGTGCGCAACACGTTCGGGCCGATGATCACCACCGCGGCGATGTCGATCACGTGCATAACCGCCAGCGTTGTGGACGACCAATCAATTGAAGTCCCCAGCAGACTGGCGATGCCGTTGGCCCCATGAAAACCGAGAAACACATACCAGGCGCCCCAGTGCAGCAACGCCAGCGGGAAATACACCTTCAGCGTACGCTTGAGAATGCTGCGCTTGTGCGCCCAGGTCTTGGCCCGCAGCAGGCGGATGAAGGCCGACATCACGTTGTCCCCGACCATCAGCAACCGCGCCAGTCCCCAGGGCTCGCCGTTGGTGATGGCCCGCTCTTCCATGTCGGCCTCGCTGCCGGACACCTTGTGATGGTTGAGGTGCAGGTGGCGACGGATCCACGGATTGATCGTGCTCGGCCGCGCCAGCCACACCAGGCCCATCATCAAGTTGTGGGGCAGGCGCTGCTTGCGAAAATACATGCTGTGGATCAGGTCGTGTTCCAGCTCGTGGGTCAGGGACGCGAAAAACGCGTTGAGCAACAGGCACGCCCACCCGGCCAGGTGACCGTTGATGTAGAGCAGCGCCGAACCGATCATCCCGGCCAGGGCGAACGCCAGGATGCCCGCGCCCAACGCATCCTGGTGGCGCAGGATCGGATAGCGCTGGCGCAATTCTTCGCCCCGGGCCAGGACCACCTGGCGAATATGGGCCGATCGTTGTTGTGCATTCAATCGCTCGGGGCTTGCGCAAGTGCCGTGCATGGCTTACATCCTCTGTTAGAGATGTGCTCATCCTGCCGGGCGTAGTCCCACGGGGTGGTAGCCGTAAACGCCAACCTGTTGACCGCAAGCGCCAATCGTCATGACTGAACCCACCTCCCTTGCCAGCTGGACCCGCGCCCTGCGCAAACAGCTCGATGCGTTGGGCCTGGACAGCCACGCCTTGTGCGTCGAGGCCGGCCTCGACCCGCAATGGATGGACGACCCGAACGCCCGTTACCCGCTCTCGGCCACTACCCGCCTGTGGGCATTGGCCGTGCAGGCCAGCGGCGACCCGGCCATCGGCCTGCGGGTGTCGCGCTTCGTCAGCCCCACCACGTTTCACGCACTGGGTTATGCCTTGGTGGCGAGCGGCAGCCTGCGGGAAGTGTTCGAACGGATCGTGCGCTATCACCCGGTGGTCAGCGATGCACTGACCCTCCAACTGATCCGCGCAGAGGACCGCTATCGCTTTAGCCTCGAGGTGCCGCCGGGCCGACCGGTGCCAGCCTTTGAAGCCATCGACGCGTTCACGGCGATTTACGTGCGCACCTGTCGCAACCGCCTCGGCCGTGATTACGCACCGCTGGCGGTGTACCTGCGGCGCCCGGAACCGGCGGACCCCAGCCCCTGGCACAAAGTGTTCCGCTCGCCGGTGCATTTCGGCGCCGCGCAGGATTGCCTGGAGTTCAACCTCGCTGATTTCGACAGCCATCTGGACGACGCCAACCCGGAACTGGCCGAACACAACGAAACCGTGCTCGAACGCACCCTCGCCCAGCTCAAGCCGCTGACCTGGGAGCGCAAGGTACGTTCGGCCATCGAGGCCCAATTGCCCGAAGGCGAGCCCAGCGCCGAACGCATCGCCCAAGCCATGCACCTGAGCCTGCGCAGCCTGCAACGGCACCTGGCCGACGAAGGCTGCCGTTTCGACGCCCTGCTCAACGAGTGCCGGGAGAATCTGGCGCTGCTGCACCTGCGGGATCCGAATTGCTCGCTGAGCGAAGTCAGCTACCTGTTGGGTTTTGCCGATGCCAGCAGCTTCAGCCGCGCATTCAAGCGCTGGACCGGGATGACGCCAGGGCAGTTTCGGGAAGGGTTGCGCTAGGGATTTGCAGTGCCTGGGCTGCCGCCAATCGCGAGCAAGCTCGCTCCCACAAGGTTCAGATCGGGTTCAGGGCGTGGTCAGGGCCCGCAACCGCTCGATGTCGAGGATTTCGATCTCGCCGTAACCCAGGTGCAGGATGCCCTGGGCCTGCAGGTCCTTGAGGATCTGGTTGGTGGTCTGGCGTGACAGCGCGAGCATCAGCGCCAGTTGTTCCTGGGGCAGTTGCAGGACCCGGCGGGCCGGTTCGATTTCACCGTAGCCTTCGGCGATCAGCAGCAGGCGGTGGGCCACGCGGGCCGGGGCGGGCATCAGGCTCAGGTGTTCGAGGTTGATGAAGGTCAGGCGCAGTTTGTGGCTCATCAATAATGCAAGATGCCGCCAGTGGATCGGCTGCTCTTGCAGGAATGCCAGCAACGGCGCCTGGGGCACGTGCAGAAGCGTACATTGACCGACAACCACCGCATCATGAGTGCGCGGCTGGCCATCGAACAGGCAGATTTCACCGAACCAGTGGGGCGCCTCTACCACGCTCAGCAACGCCTCCTTGCCCTGTTCGTTCACCGCACCGACGCGCACCGCGCCCTCCAGCACGGCATACAGCCCGCACGGTGGGTCGCCACGCTGGAACAACCGATGCCCCGGCGGCAGGCGGCGCACCCGTGCCATGCCCAGCAGACTATTGTGTAACTCAACAGGCAGATGGCTGTACCAGTGGCCGGCCATCAGGTGTGAGTGCCAGGGATGCGAATTCATGGAAACTCCGGGACAAGTGTCGGCTAACTGACAGAACGCCTTGTGGTACCTGGGCATCATGCAGGCATCACCTCAGGAGGAACAACAATGAAAAGCCTCGTCGATCATCTCAGTCAATACGCCGCCTATCATCGCGACCCGCGCAACATCGCCAGCCATTTCATCGGTATCCCGCTGATCTTCGTCGCCGTCGCCGTGCTGCTGTCACGGCCCGGCTGGCCAGTGGGCGCAGTCCTCGTGTCGCCGGCGCTGCTGGTGGCCGTGGCCAGTGCCTGGTTCTACCTGCGCCTGGAGTTGCGCCTGGGGGTGTTGATGACGGTGCTGCTGGGCCTGGCGCTATGGCTGGGCCAGGTGCTCGCCGCGCAAAGCACCCTGGTGTGGCTGGGCAGTGGCCTGGGGATGTTCGTGGTGGGTTGGGTGATCCAGTTCGTCGGTCACTATTACGAAGGCCGCAAGCCGGCGTTCGTCGACGACCTCACCGGGCTGATTGTCGGGCCGCTGTTTGTGGTAGTGGAAGCGGGTTTTCTGCTGGGGCTTCGCGGCGAACTGAAGCAGGCCATCGAAGAGCGCGTCGGGCCGGTGGCGTTGCGCAACCAGCGCTCGGCCGCCTGAAAACACCGCAATACCCCGCCTCCCCCCTTGTGGGAACGAACCTGTGGGAGCAAGGCTTGCCCGCGATGCAAACACCTCGGTGTAACTGATAGACCGAGGCGATGCCATCGCGGGCAAGCCTTGCTCCCACAAGCTCGCTCCCACAGGAGTTGGACCGTTACCGCTCAAGCCTTACAGCGCACCAAACTCGACCCGAATCGTCAGCGCGCCGGTGTTATCTTTCAAGCCAGACCCGTGCTGCCCGGTCAGGTCATCGTTGATGCACAGTTGCAGTTCCCCTTGCTGGTCGCCCGGAACCTGCCCCAGGTCACCCACCAGGAACGGCTTGCCATCATTGCCCACGCGACCGATCAAGGCGCCTTCGGCGGCACCGGGCAAGGCATAGCTGCTGTAGTCGATGTGCCTCGAACCGCCATTTCCATCGACATTGCCACCCTGCGGACTGGCACACCATCGCCCACTGACATAGCGCACCAGTCGCGGTACCAACCCGTTGACCTGCACGCCAGTGCCCTGCCAGGCGACGTTGGATTGGACCTGCATCGTCACCGCCCGCAGGTCATTGGCCAGCGTATCCCCAGCCTGGAACGACAGCGCCGCAATCGTCAGGCTCGGGTTCGAGGTGCCGGTGCTGGGGAACACGCCATCGCCCACCAGGAACAGGTTCTTGTGGTCCCAACTGCGCTGGTACTTGTCCACCACAGACTTGGTGGGGTCATCGCCCATGCGATAAGTCCCCATCAGGTGGCCGGCGCCCTGGAAGCTGTAGGGCACCTTGTCGTACGTAAAACATCCAGGTCCGATGATGCCCGTCAACTCCTGGGCACCGAGCAGCTCCTCGATGATGCGTGTCGCCAGTACTTTCGCCTGCTGGAAACCCTTCATGGTGTACTCGGACAGGTTGTAGTGGATTTCCGGCCGAGGGATGCCGAGCCGGTCCGTGTATTGGGTCGAGGGCACGATGTAGCATTGCGCGTGGTCGGGATCGTCCTCGACCTGCTCGACCAGGAAACCGATCCGGAACTGGCGGGTGAAGACGTCGTTGAGCTTTTGTACCAACGCCGTTCCGGATAGCAATTTATTGCTCGGGTTGGCGCCACCATTGTTCTTCCCATCGATAAAGTCAGCGACCGTGGTGTAGGGATCACCGGCCGGCCAGTTCCAACCTTCGTTGCCAATCTCGATACGCCACGCCGCACGATCGCTGCGAAAGGCACCGTCGCGCAGGCTTTCGATGCCGGCCGTCGATAGCGGTCCCCGGTAGGGGAAAATCGCCTTGCCCTCGGGCATCAACCCCCACGCCAGATAAATGGGATGGTCAGCCAGGCCGCGCCCCACTTGCCCGCTGCTGTTGGCCACGCCGGAGTGCAGTAGCAGTTTCGGTGTTTCGATCGCATGGGCGGCGATCACATAACGTTGTCCTATTGCCACGCCGGTTCCAGTGACGGGGCCATCTTCCAACTGATATTGCTTGAACTCGATGCCATTGATATTGCTGTCAGTGCCAACGGTTACTTTGCTGGCCACGGTTCGATAAAGCACGCGGACCTTGCCAGTATTCAACGCTTTGTTCATGGTCACAGTGGCGTCGTACTTGGCCTGGATCGGGCAGATCGGCGTGCAGTTGGTATTGCCGGCGCATACCCGGCGACCGGCATAAGGTTGGGAGTTGCGCCCAGCCGGCGTCGGGCTGACTACCAGCGGCAGGCTATCGAACGTCTGTCCCGTGACAGCCGTGACAAAGCTGCCATCGACCAGCGACAACGGAATGCTGCGCATCGGGAATGCATAACCCTCGGGAAAGGTCATGCCCAGATAACCTTGGTCGGCGACGTTGGCCGACACACCGATTTCCGCTTCCGCCCGGCAATAGGCGCTTTGCAGATCGTCATAACCTATCGGCCAATCCACCCCGACGCCATACTTGGACCGCAGGCGAAAATCGTTCGGCACCATGCGCAGGCAGGTTCCGACCCAATGCCATGTCGTGCCGCCACCCACCCGTTCGTAAGTGCTCGTAAAGGGCATCGGGCCTTTCTGGACCAAGTAGCTGACCGCCGGGTTGTTCCAGTTGCCATTGAGCAGATCGGCAATGGTCGCCCGTGGAGCGTTCAGTTCGGCCGGCCCCTTGAGATGTGGGTCCAGTGTCGTGCTTGGTGGGTAAGGGGACTCAGGGGTTTTCAGCGTCGCGGTATAGAAACGCTCCAGATACTGGGCACGATTGACCGGTATCTCCGGCCCCGATTCGAGTACCAGTACATCAATCCCGGCCATGCTCAACTGATAGGCAATGATGCTACCGGCCAGGCCTGCGCCAACGATCACCACTTCGGCTTGTTCGGTACTCATGACAACGCTCCTTGCTGTCCGTTAGCGGATACGCCGGTCAAATCTTCAAGGCTGGAGGGCGCGCTGTTCCAATACCCAAAAAACGATTCGCTGTAGCCCATCGGGTGAGCCTGAGCGATTTTCCAGGCCCAGCTGTGGATGTAGGCCTGATCGGACACCACCGCTGAATCATCTTTCTTGAAAGGCGCCATATCGAACGGTTGATACCAGACGCCCAACAACCACAGCTTCATGATCGAGCGCGCGGCGAGTACCGTGCGTGGAATCGTCGGTTGCATGTTGAACTTCAGTATCTGCTGGGCGATCTGGTCGGGCGGGAAGTGCTCAGCCACCAGGGTGGCGTATTGAGTCAAGAGCGCGTTGAGCACGTCGGAAGGAACTCGCGCAGTGACATAATCGAGAAAGATCGGCGGCAAACCGACCGGGTCGATCTGAGGTGCCAAACGATCCGTCGAGATGCCAATAAGGGCTGATGACAGGCCTACGAAATTATCCAGATTGCTGCTCATTGCTTGGCTCCTTGTCCACTGGTGGACTGTGCGCGTTCGAGCAAATAGGTGAAATCCGCGAAGCTGGTACGCGGCGACTCGGTGACATGGGTGGCCGCATTGCCATGGCAAGCCATGCAACTGGAAGACGCCTGGGGCACGGTGCCCTGGATGTAGGTCTCCAGCGTGGCGTTGGCCAGGAACGAGGGCGCAGGGCTGCCCAGCGGGTTGGCGGCCGATATCTGGCAGTTCTTGGGCGGGTCTGACGGCCACTGGGTACTGATCAGTTGATAGTTCGCCCAGACGCTCTTCGGGTTCACCGTACGCAACAGACCTTGATACGTAGCGTTCAGTTTTTTGGTGGCCTCGGTGAGCGGCACGTCGCGCACGATCTGCGAGGGCGTCGCCTTGACCGCCGGGTTCCATGGCCGTGGTGGCGGCTGGTTGATGTCGCTTGTGCTGGCTGCGTTGTAGAACAGATAAGGCCCCGTCCGCTGGGCAACGGGCGTGGTTTTTTCCGGCACGTTTTTCACATGCTCAAAGGTTGACCAGACCCATTGCGCCGCACTGGCGGTCTTATGGACCATGTGCAACCCCACCAAACCGACCGGCTCGGACACGCACGACTCCGCGACAATCGGTCCATGGCTCGGGTCGTTGTTGCCCGGGGTGTAGACCAGCGCATCGACGGTGTGAAAGTCCTGCCGGTTGTCGTTGGGGCCCAGTACTTTCCACGACGCCTTCACCATCACCGCGCCGACCTGCTTGGTCTCGGTGGAACCACAACTGAACGCCACGGCATTGGTCGGCTTCGCGGCGAAAAACGCCTGCTGTCCTTCAATGCTGTACAGGCCGTTGTCGACGATGCCGTTGAACATCGATTGGTTGACCACGATTTCGTTGCGCGTGTACGTACCGTTCTGGTCCACCAGCGGGCCGCTCTCGAAGGGCTGGATAAATTCATCCAGCACATCGGGCACCTTGCCCATTTGCTGCAACAGGCGACCGGGCTTGAGCGACTTGCACGCTTCGGGCAGGGTCGCCGGGGCATTCCAGGGCAGCGGGGCCTGGCCCTTGGCGCGGAAAATCTGGTAGCTCTCTTTCCAGCTTTCCCACACGGTGGCGCCATCCTGCTTGCCGATGGAGGTGCCGGTATTGGGGTCGCCGTTATCCAGCGCCGGCCAGCTCAGGGCGATGAAGGTCTGCCACGACAGCTCATCGAAATTGGCTTGCAGGCTGACCAGTGAAACGGGCTTGGTCACCGTGACATCGAAGGGTATCTGGGGGGACAACGAGGGGGCGGCGCTGGCGGCCGGGGCCAGCAAGACGCCTAACAATGCACAGCCAAGCGGGCCATGCCGACTGACTTCCACTCTCATACTCATCTCCTTGGCATCAGGCGCCAGGAGATAACACCGGTCCGTCATTGGACTCTCACTGCCTCCTGGCAAGTCAGAGTCTAGGTAGGGTTTGATTCAAGGACAGGTGCAGAAGTAGAACCGATTGAAGCAAACAGAAACGTCGTTATTCAGATTCAGATCGAGGTAATGTCGAGGACGCCATCGCGAGCAGGCTCGCTCCCACAATGGATCTGCGCCACACACAAATCCCCTGTGGGAGCGAGCTTGCTCCGGGCGGCGTTCCGACGATGCTTTTGCTTTTAGAGGTTGGCGACTTTCTGCCAGACCTTCGGCTTGAAGAACAGCGTCTCGCCCTTCGCCAGGCCCACCAGGCTGTCGTGATCCTTCACCACTTCCGCCTCGATCAGCTCGCTCTGGCCTTCCACCTTCAGGGTCACCCGAGTGGTGGCGCCGAGCGGACGGATGTCGCGCACTTCGGCGGCGTGGTGGTCTTCCAGCTCCGAGCGCGACAGCGAAACTTCGTGAGGGCGGAACAGCACATGCCGGTCCTCACCCAAGTGCAGGCGGTTCGAGTCGCCGAGGAAGTGATACACAAAATCGCTGGCCGGGTTTTCGTAGACGTCGCCGGGCGAGCCGATCTGCTCGATCACGCCTTTGTTCATCACCACGATCCGATCGGCGACTTCCATGGCCTCTTCCTGGTCGTGTGTCACGAACACCGAGGTCAGGTTGATGTCCTCGTGCAGCCGCGCCAGCCAGCGGCGCAGTTCCTTGCGGACCTTGGCGTCGAGGGCGCCGAACGGTTCATCCAGCAGCAACACCTTGGGCTCCACCGCCAGGGCGCGGGCCAGGGCGATACGCTGGCGCTGGCCGCCGGACAGCTGCTCCGGGTAACGGTCGGCGAGCCAGTCCAGCTGCACCATGTTCAACAGCTCGTGGACCTTGGTCGCGATCTGGCTTTCGTTCGGGCGCTGGTTCTTGGGCTTCATGCGCAGGCCGAAGGCAACGTTGTCGAACACCGTCATGTGGCGGAACAAGGCGTAGTGCTGGAACACGAAACCGACGTTGCGATCACGCACGTCGTGGCCGGACACGTCCTCGCCGTGGAACACGATGCTGCCTTGGTCCGGGGTTTCGAGGCCGGCGATGATCCGCAGCAGAGTGGTCTTGCCGCAACCCGACGGGCCCAGCAGCGCCACCAGCTCGCCGCTCTGGATATCCAGGCTGATCTCGTCCAGGGCCCTGAACGCGTTGAAATTCTTGCTGACGTTACGGACTTCGATCGACATGACTTATTCCTCCGCGGCGCTGGCGCGCAGGCGGTTGATTCGGTTTTCGCTCCACTGCTTGAGCAGCAGGATGAAGAGCGCCAGGATCAGCAACAGGCTCGCCACAGCGAACGCGGCCACGTGGTTGTATTCGTTGTAGAGGATCTCGACGTGCAGCGGCAGGGTGTTGGTCACCCCGCGAATGTGCCCGGACACCACCGACACCGCGCCGAACTCACCCATGGCCCGGGCGGTGCACAACACTACGCCATAGATCAGGCCCCACTTGATGTTCGGCACGGTGACATGCCAGAACATCTGCCAGCCATTGGCGCCGAGCAGGCGCGCAGCCTCCTCTTCCTGGGTGCCCTGCTCCTGCATCAGCGGGATCAGTTCACGAGCCACGAACGGTACGGTGACGAAGATGGTCGCCAGGACGATGCCCGGCAGCGCAAACACGATCTGGATGTCGTGATCCGACAGCCACGGCCCGAACAAGCCCTGGGCGCCAAACATCAGCACGTAGACCAGGCCCGCGATCACTGGCGACACCGAGAACGGCAGGTCGATCAGCGTCACCAGCATGCTCTTGCCGCGGAATGAATATTTGCTCACGCACCACGCGGCACTGACGCCGAACACCAGGTTCAGCGGCACCGAGATCAGCACCGCAACCACCGTGAGCTTCAACGCCGACAGTGCGTCGGGTTCAAAGATCGCGGTGAAGAACGCCCCCAGCCCGAGCTTCAGGCCCTGGGACACCACGATGAACAGCGGTAACAGCAGAAACAGCGCAAAAATCAGCCAGCCGAGGCCGATCAACACGCGCCGCGACGTTGCACTGCCGCGGCGAGCGGCATTGGTGGAGGCCGCGGAAATAGACGATTGGGACATGTTCGCACCTCCTTATGGGGTTTCGATGCGCCGCTGCAGCAGGTTGATCAGCAGCAACAGGACGAAGGAAACCACCAGCATCAGCACGCCGATGGAGGTGGCGCCGGTGTAGTCGTATTGGTCGAGCTTGACCATGATCAGCAGCGGCAGGATCTCGGTTTTCATCGGCATGTTGCCGGCGATGAAAATCACCGAACCGTACTCGCCCACGCCACGGGCAAAGGCCAGGGCGAAGCCGGTCAACCAGGCCGGCAACAACGCCGGCACGAGGATGTGGCGGAACACCTGCCATGGCTTGGCGCCGAGGCAGGCAGCGGCTTCTTCGACTTCACGGGGAATATCGGCCAGCACCGGCTGCACCGTGCGCACCACGAACGGCAACGTCACGAAGGTCAGCGCCAGGGTGATGCCCAGCGGCGTATAGGCGATCTTGAAGCCCAGGTCAGTGGCGAACTGGCCGACCAGGCCGGTCGGCGCATACAACGCCGTCAGGGCAATACCGGCCACGGCGGTGGGCAGGGCGAACGGCAGGTCGATCATCGCGTCGATGATCTTGCGACCGGGGAAGGTGTAGCGCACCAGTACCCAGGCCAGCAACGTACCGATCACGCCGTTGATGATGGCGGCGTACAGCGCGGTGCCGAAACTGAGTTTCAGGGCCGCCAGCACACGCGGCGCCGAAATGATCGCCCAGAACTGTTCCCAGGTGAGCTGGGCGGCATGCACGAACATCGCCGCCAGGGGTATGAGCACAATCAGACTGAGGTACACCAGGGTGTAGCCCAGCGTCAGCCCGAAGCCGGGTATGACGGGGGATATGCGACGCGACATAAAGGTCCTTGGTTAAAAACACTAAACATGGAAGCAAGACTGGGTGGGAGCAAGGCTTGCCCGCGATAGAGGCGACTCGGTTTCTGAAGGACCGCATCGCATCCATCGCGGGCAAGCCTTGCTCCCACAAAATCCCCTCGCCACAAATTCGGTGTCCGGATTTAGCTTTGTTTCAGCTTACTGCGCCTGATAGATCTGGTCGAACACGCCACCATCGTTGAAGAATTTCGGTTGGGCGCTTTTCCAGCCGCCGAAGTCCTTGTCGATGGTCACCAGGTCCAGTTTCGGGAACTGCCGGGCGTACTTGGCGGCCACATCCTTGTCCCGTGGACGATAGAAATTTTTCGCGGCGATTTCCTGGCCGGCCGGGCTGTACAAGTGCTTGAGGTAGGCTTCGGCGATCTCCAGGTTGCCCTTTTTCTCGGCGTTCTTGTCCACCACCGCCACAGGCGGTTCGGCGAGGATCGACAGCGACGGCACGACGATGTCGAACTTGTCCGCACCACCGTCCTCTTTCAACGCCAGGAAGGCTTCGTTTTCCCAGGCCAGCAATACGTCGCCCTGACCGTTGTTGACGAAGGTAATGGTCGAGCCACGGGCACCGGTGTCGAGGATCGGCACGTGCTTGAACAGTGCCTGCACGTATTCCTTGGCCTTGGCTTCGTCACCCCCGTTGGCCTTCAGGCCATAGGCCCAGGCGGCGAGGAAGTTCCAGCGCGCACCGCCGGAGGTCTTCGGGTTCGGGGTGATGACCGACACGTCGTTCTTGATCAGGTCGCCCCAATCCTTGATGCCCTTGGGGTTGCCCTTGCGCACCAGGAACACGATGGTGGACGTGTAGGGCGTGCTGGCTTCCGGCAGGCGTGTTTGCCAGTCCGCTGGCAGGGATTTGCCCAGCTTGGCGATTTCATCGATGTCACCAGCCAGGGCCAGAGTCACCACGTCGGCCCGCAGACCATCGATCACCGCCCGGCCTTGCTTGCCCGAACCACCGTGGGACTGCTGGATCTTCACGCTGTCGTCCGGGTGCGCTTTCTTCCAGAAACTGGCGAATTCGGCGTTGTAATCCTGGTAAAGCTCACGCGTCGGGTCGTAGGACACGTTGAGCAGCTCGTAATCTTTGGCGACGGCGGAACCTGCAAAAACAGCACTGGCCAGCGCGGCCAGGGCATAACGACGAATGGACGACATGGTGAAAGCTCCTGGAATTCTGGTTTTCTTATGGCTTCTGGAAATTCGTTTGGCTTGTAGAAAAAGATCGCAGCCTTCGGCAGCTCCTACACTCAGCCCCCCGTAGGCACCGCCGAAGGCTGCGATCTTTTGTCTTTCTTCAAGACGGCTTATGACTCGGCTGCTGCAGCCGGAATTTTTCCTTGCGTTCGATCTGAACCACCTGCGCGTTGTGCACGGTGATTTCCACCGCCCCAAAACGCAGATCGCGCAATGCGCTCTGGATCTCGCGCAAGATGGTTGCTTCGTCCTGGCCGTCAACGCTACGTAGAGATGCACTCATGCTGCTGCTCCTTTGAATGAATGCCTGGCAGTGGGCGGCACTGCTTGCGGCGTGGGAGCAATACTAGATAAGTGCAGATATTCTTAAAAAGACTATTTAAGAATTTTTATATAACCAAAATTACAGAAAGTAGCCGACGTTCTACGGCAGGGGTGGTTAGGGGCTTTTTCCCTGCCAAACCCTCGGATATTTCCTTCAAAACGCCGGGCCGTTCATGAACTAGGCAGCGCTCTATGGCGCGGATAACCTCTGTTCGTCATCGCAAAAAACGGTGACACGGACGTGCAAGTCCGGCGGAGGACACAATTGTCGATGGCTATTCATCGGGCATTTTTTTATGCTCGCGAGTCGTTATGGCAGCTGTGTATGGGAGATCTTCGGGTCTGCCGGGTACTCCGACCGGTCTTGCACACCTATGCATAGCTGCCACCTCTCTCGACTGTGCAAGCGAAGCGGTGTTGGCTCCTGAAAACTTCGGAGTACAACTATGTTCAAGCCATCACCTAATCCGCCGCAAAACGGCCACAAATCCCGCGTCCAAGCGCAGGAAGAAAAAAAGCTCGATGACGCCGCCACCCGCGCCCTCGACTACTACCTCAACCCCAAGCCCGCCTCACCGCCTGAACCCGACAGCACCAAGCTGTTCATCGTCGCCCCTCACATCGACACCGAAACCCTGCTCGCCAACGCCTCCGAAGACCTGCTCTCCATCAGCACCATCGCCGCCGACCTGGCTGACGACGTGGATGACTCACGCCGCTGCGTCGCCCTGGCGATCAGCCGCATGGCCGATGGGGTGCAGTTGTTGGTCGAGCGGGCGTTGGATCATCTGGAAACCAAGGAGATGGCGGCGCCTGGGGCCAAGGGGTAGCGCTTGCATTGATGCAAGCTGAGCCGACGCCTTCGCGAGCAAGCTTTGCTCCCACAGGTCCTGCTCAAACAGATCTGAGGGGTGTACGACCGGGAGAACCAGGTCGGCTACTAGGCCGCCTCGTGGTGGACGTTGATCTCGGCGCCCCATTAACCACGCTGGCCGAACGAAGGCATTGCGCAGTGGGCATCCCGGCATGGATGCCGGGATAGCCGCGCTGGGCCATGGATGGCCCTTCGCGGCGGGCCCACGGAGCAATGCCGGAGTGAGGGCACACCGAGCCCAAGCGAGGTGCCGAGTGGTGGGGCAAAAGCGTTTTGCTTACTTTTGACTGGGCCGGCTTCCGGGCTCTTCAAAAGTGAGCCGCCGTCAGGGCGGAACCCTAAGCCGCCGTTACCGCAGCAACAGATATGCACTCGACCAACATCAATACCCCTGACGATCAAGCAATAACCGGCACCCGATCCCAATCCAACAGCGCCGCCGCCACGGGCCGGCCAAACCAGTAACCCTGCCCCAGCTCACAAGCCTGGCCAAGCAAAAAAGCCGCCTGCTCACGCTGCTCGATGCCCTCGGCGTGCACCTGCATACCCATGCTGTGGGCCAGGGCAATGATCACCCGGACGATCGCCGCATCATCCTCATCCCACGGCAACCCCGCGACAAAACCCTGATCGATCTTCAGCTTCTGCACCGGCAAACGCTTGAGCCGCAGCAACGACGAATAGCCCGTGCCAAAATCGTCGATGGCCAGGCGCACGCCCAGCTCCCGCAGGCGATGCATCTGCTCCAGTGCCACCTCTGGGTCTTCCATCACCGCGCTTTCCGTCACTTCCAGTTCCAGGCAACCCGGATCCAGGCCCGTGTCGTGCAACACCTGGGCGACTTGGTCATACAACTCGCGACGGGCAAACAACCGACTCGATACGTTGACGGCGACAAACGACAGCGCCACGCCGGCCTGCTGCCACTGACACATCTGCCGGCAGGCCTGGTCCATGACCCAGGCATCGACCTGGGCAATCAGGCCGGTACGTTCAGCGATGGGAATGAACTCGGCCGGCGACACCAGCCCCCGCGTGGGATGCTCCCATCGCACCAGCGCCTCGACACCGATCAGACGACTGGTCGCCAGCTCGTGGACCGGCTGGTAGTGAACGCGCAACTCCTGTTGCTGCAGCGCGCGCCGCAATTCGAAGGCAATCTCGACCCGCTGCTGGGCGTGGGCCGTGAGTTCTTCGGTGTACAAGGCATAGCCGTCGCGTCCGGCGTTCTTGGCCTTGAACAACGCCGAATCGGCATTGCGCAGCAGTTGCCCGGCGCTCAGGGCATCGCCGGGAAACAGGCTGATGCCGATGCTGGCATTGATGAACAATGCGTGGTCATCGAACCGCAGGGGCTCTTTCAAGGCATCGAGGATGCGCCGGGCCAACGCCGCTGCCTGGCCTGGCTGCGAGCAGTTTTCCACCAGCACCGCAAATTCGTCGCCCCCGAGCCGGGCCAGGGTCACCCCTGGCGCAAAAAGCCCGCGAAACCGCTCGGCCACGCCTTTGAGCAATTCATCGCCCACGTTGTGACCCAGGCTGTCATTGATGTTCTTGAAGTGATCCAGGTCCAGCAGCAACAGGGCACAGCCACGCTTGTGCAATTGCGCTGACGCCAAGGCCTGCTCGGTGCGATCGGAAAACAGCAGGCGGTTGGGCAAGCCGGTCAACGGGTCGTGATGGGCCAGGTAAGCCAGTTCATGCTCGGAATCCTTGATGGCGCTGATGTCGGAAAACACCGCGACATAATGGCTGACCTCGCCGCTGTCGTCGCGAATGACGCGGATCGTCTGCCATTGCGGGTAGATCTCACCGCTTTTACGCCGATTCCAGATCTCGCCGCTCCATTCGCCCTGGCTGTTCAGGGAAGCAAACATGTCGCGATAGAACTCCGGCCCGTGGCGACCGGACTTGAACAGGCTGGGGCGCTGGCCCAGCACTTCGTCCCGCACATAACCGGTGATCGCGATGAAGGCCCGGTTCACGTGCACGATCAGGCCGTTGCGGTCGGTCACCAACACCCCTTCGCGGGTGCAATCGAAGACGGCGGCAGCCTGGCGCAGGCGCTCTCGATCGGCGCCGTGCTCGCCCTTGGCGAAAAATCGCGAGATCCGCGCCCGCGCCAGGAAGACCAACCCGGCGCTGAACAGAGCCCAGGCATAGCCGTTGATCAGTAGCCAGCGTTGTCTGTCGGCGAATTGATCGAAGAAACTGGTCGATAAATAACCAGTCAGTTGCAGCCAGATGACTGACAGCACAAGATAAAGCAGCGCTACGCGCATGGCACTGCGTTGATAGACAGTCATTCGGCCATCCATGTCCCTACAAAGAGGTGGATTATAGAGGAAGAAACATCCAGCCACTCTTATCTGAAAGGCCGACTGGTTTTATCTGTAGGGCCGGTGATAATGCAACGGCTGTTTCTATCTTTATGAGGGCCCTACAGCCTATGTGGTACGAAGGTTTTCTTGGCTTGTCGGCCTGGTCACTGGTGGCAGTCACCCTGCTGATGACCCACGTCACGATCATTGCCGTCACGGTCTACCTGCACCGTTATTCGGCGCACCGCTCCCTGGAGCTCAATGCGGGTCTCAAACATTTCTTCCGTTTCTGGCTGTGGCTGACCACGGCACAGAACACCCGCGAGTGGACCGCCATCCACCGCAAGCACCACGCCAAATGCGAAACCGTCGACGACCCCCACAGCCCGGTCATAAAAGGCTTGTCCACCGTGCTGCGCAAAGGCGCCGAGCTGTATCGCGCCGAGGCGGAAAATCCGGAAACCCTGCGCATCTACGGCAAGAACTGCCCCGACGACTGGATCGAGCGCAACCTCTACAGCCGCTTCCCGCTGCTGGGCGTGGCGATCATGGGCGTCATCGACCTGCTGCTGTTCGGCACCATCGGCATCACCATCTGGGCCATCCAGATGATGTGGATTCCCGTGTGGGCCGCCGGCGTGGTCAACGGCCTGGGCCATGCCGTGGGCTACCGCAACTTCGAATGCCGCGATGCGGCGACCAACCTGGTGCCCTGGGGCATCCTGATCGGCGGCGAAGAACTGCACAACAACCACCACACCTACCCCAACTCGGCCAAGCTGTCGGTACGCAAATGGGAGTTCGACCTGGGCTGGGCCTGGATCCGGGTGTTCAGTGTCCTGCGCCTGGCCAAGGTCCAGCGGGTTGCGCCGATCGCCCACCGGGTCGAAGGCAAGGGCCACCTGGACATGGACACGGCCATGGCGATTCTCAACAACCGTTTCCAGATCATGGCGCAGTACCGCCGGCTGGTCATCGCGCCGCTGGTCAAGCAGGAACTGGAAAAGGTCGATCACTCGGTGCGTCATCAGTTCCACCGGGCCAAACGCCTGCTGTCGCGGGAAACCAGCCTGCTGGACGACCGTCACCACGTGCGCATCCAGAACATGCTCGAACACAGCCAGGCGCTGAAGGTGATCTACGAGAAACGCCTGGCCTTGCAGCAGATCTGGGTCAAGACCAGCAGCAACGGCCACGACATGCTCGCCGCCATCAAGGAATGGGTCCACGAGGCCGAGGCCAGCGGCATCCAGTCCCTGCGGGACTTCGCCGACCAGCTCAAGACCTACTCGCTACGGCCTGCCACGGCCCTGTAGGAGCTGCCGAAGGCTGCGATCTTTCGATCTTTCGCTTGAGATTCAAGCGTCAGGGGAAAGATCGCAGCCTCGCTCCGCTCGACAGCTCCTACAGGCCCAGCGGGGGCAATCTCTGGCCACAAGTTCAGCCCCCATAAACTGACCGGCTAAATCCCCCGCCCTTCGTCGCCTGAAAAGGAACTTCGCCCCAAATCCCCTATCTCAAAGAGCACTTCGCCATCCAGGCGGGTTTTGGAGAAAGCGCGTGCGAACCAACAGCAGTGCATGCTCTTTGAGATTTGTACCGATGGTCGACAAGAACCTACAGGATTACTCCCTACCTCATTGGCCCGAGGCAGCCCAGACGCTCATGGCGCTGATGCATGCCCAGGGTGAAGTGGCGCGCCTGAGCGAGCGTGAGCAGCTGTTCAGCTCGTTGCTGGTCAGCGTCAATGCCGTGCTGTGGGCGTTCAACTGGGAAACCCGCCAAGTGCTGTATGTCAGCCCCGCCTACGAGCGGATCTTCGGCCGCCCCGCCGGCCTGGTCCTGGCTGACTTCAACGAATGGCGCGACGCAATCTACCCCGACGACCTGGAATACGCCGAACGCAGCCTGGCCGAAGTATTGGTCAAAGGCGCCGTCGAAGACCGTGAATACCGCATCATCGCCGGCAACGGCCAGATCCGCTGGCTGAGCGACAAATGCTTCATCAACCGCAAGGCCGAGCCAGGGCAACCGGTGATTGTGGTGGGCATTGCCGAAGACATCACCGAAAAGAAGCTGCTGGAAAGCGAACTCCAGCGCCTGGCGACCACCGACGTGCTGACCCAAAGCAGCAATCGCCGGCATTTCTTCGAATGCGCCCACCGTGAATTCGAGCAGGCACGGCTACAAGGCATGCCCATGGCGTTCCTGTTGCTCGACATCGATGACTTCAAGGTGATCAACGACACCTACGGCCACCAGGAAGGCGATACCGTGTTGCAGAGAATCGCCGAAAGCGGGCGGTCCGTGCTCCGGCGCGGTGACCTGTTCGGGCGGATCGGCGGCGAAGAGTTCGCCGCGGTGTTCCCCGGCTGCGCCCCGGACATGGCGCTGCAAGTGGCCGAGCGGTTGCAACGGGAGATCCAGCGCCTGGCCTTCCGCAGCGGGGAACGGGGCTTCGGTATTACCGTCAGCCAGGGCCTGACCGGCATCACGGCCGACGACCAGAGCCTCGACAGCCTGTTCGCCCGCGCCGACGCGGCCATGTACGAAGCCAAGCGCCAGGGCAAGAACCGCATCATCGCGGCTTGAGTGAGTTGTCCCGCCACTGAACCCCTGTGGGAGCAAGGCTTGCCCGCGATAGCAGCGCCTCGGTGTCCACTTGAACCCGAGTTGCCTGCATCGCGAGCAAGCTTTGCTCCCACAAAGCTCGCTCCCACAGGGGGGTTAGGTGGTGGTGCTACTTGCGGCGCAACCGCATCAACTCCGGCAAGCCGATCTTCAGCAACCGTGCCGTGCGCCCCCGGGCCAGCTCTTCAAGTCCTTCATGCTCGGTCAGGTGGGCCATCTGCGCCGCCATGTTCATCACCAGTGCCTCGCGGGAATAAACCCCACCACCCAGGCTATAGGCTGCCGCGATCAACTCACGCAGCTCCAGCGGCAGGCGCCAGCGAGTGCGCAGCGCCGAGCCGAAACCGGCGCCGTATTGATCTAGGCAACTCCCTACTTCCTCCAACTCATCCAACTCGCCACCCGCCTGGGTCCACTCCTCCAGGCAACGCAACAGCGCCAGGTCGCCCAGGCGGTGTAACAGCCCCGCGCAGTAACAACGCTCCGGTTCCAGATCCAGTAGCCGCGCCAGGATCCGGGCGTACTCCGCGGTGTGCAGCGACAATTCCCAGTAGCGCTTGGCATAGTCCGCCAGACAGGGAACGGTGAGCCGGGCGCAGCGCTTGAGGGTCAGGCCGAGAATCAGGTTCATGCTTTGCCCGGTGCCGAGCTGGTGCAGCGCCTGGGCCACGGTCTGCACCGGGCCGCCGCCCTGATGCTGGGCAGCGCTGTTGGCCGCCGCAATCAGCACCCCAGTGATTTGCGGGTCGGTACGAATCTCTTCTTCCAGCAGCTTCAGATCCAGGCCAGCGGGGTTGAGGCAGCGCTTGACTGCCACCTGCACATCGGTCATCAGCGGCGCGCCTTCGGACAGATCACGCCGACGCTCCAGAAAAGCTATCAGGGTCAACCCCGGCCCCGGAACCGGCGCATCGTTGGAGGTTTCTTCACCGCCCACCAACAACCCCTGCAAACGCTGGGTCAGGTTCTCCCGGTTCAAGGGCTTGGTCAGATACGCGGTCGGCGCCAGCGGCAAGACCTCGCGCACGCTGGCGCTGTCGTTGCGTCGGCTCATCAGGATGAACGGCAACGGCGGGGTGCGATGCTGCTGGCGAAGGCCACGCAGAATCGCCAGGCCATCAACCCCCGGCAGCTCCCAATCGGCGATCACCAGGTCGTAGGGATGTTTCGCCAGCAAATCCAAAGCCTCTTTGCCGTCGCCACAAGTGTCCACCCGAGCATCGCAGCGCACACCCGACAACACCTGCTCAAGCAGCTCACGGGACGCCGGATCGGCCTCGGCGATCAACACACGCGGTACAGCGGGTAAATCCACAGCAGTCATGCAGCATGCTCCCTTGCCATACTTGCACCTTAGACCTTGGTGGCCGTTCCAGACAGCTCAAAATCCACCGGGCAGGTTCGCGGACATGAAAAAACCCGCCAGAAGGCGGGTTTTTGTGGATCAGCGCACAACCGTCACTCAGAGTTCGGAGAAGCACTCTTCGAGGATCGCCAGGCCTTTGTCCAGTTGCTCGTCCGGCGCGGTCAGCGGCACCAGCACCCGCAGTACGTTGCCGTAGGTGCCGCAGGACAGCAGGATCAGGCCCTTGTCGCGCGCCTTGGCCACGATTTGGGCTACCGCTGCCGCGTTCGGCTTGTGGGAGTCGCCGTTTTCGAACAGCTCCACGGCGATCATCGCGCCCAGGGCACGCACGTCACCGATGACCGGGTACTTCTTCTGGATCGCCTTGAGGCCGGTCACCAGACGCTCGCCCACCGCCTTGCAGCGGTCCAGCAGGTGTTCTTCTTCGAACACGTCCATTACCGCCAACGCCGCCGCACAGGCGATCGGGCTACCGGCGTAGGTGCCACCCAGGCCACCCGGCGCGATTGCATCCATGTACTCGGCCTTGCCGCACACACCGGCCAACGGGAAGCCGCCAGCGATGGATTTGGCGAAGGTGGTCAGGTCGGCGGCAACGCCCATCTGCTCCATGGCGAAGAAGGTGCCGGTACGGCCGGCACCGGTCTGCACTTCGTCAGCGATCAGCAGGATGCCGTGCTGGTCGCACAAAGCGCGCAGGCGCTTCATGAATTCCTTGGGTGCTACGTAGAAACCACCTTCGCCCTGTACCGGCTCGATGATGATTGCCGCGATGTCACGCGGCTCGGCGTCGTTCTTGAAGATACGCTCGATGCTGGCGATGGAGTCGTCGATGCTCACGCCGTGCAGTTCGTTCGGGTAAAGCGCGCGGAAGATGCCGCCGGGCATCAGACCCATGCCGGCCGAGTACGGCACGACTTTACCGGTCAGGCCCAAGGTCATCATGGTGCGACCGTGGTAAGCGCCGGTGAAGGCGATCACACCGGCACGGCCCGTGGCGGCGCGGGCGATTTTCACGGCGTTTTCCACCGCTTCCGAACCGGTGGTCACCAGCAGGGTTTTCTTGGCGAAATCACCCGGCACCTTGGCGTTGATTTTTTCGCACAGTTCCACGTAGGGCTCGTAGGCCAGGACCTGGAAGCAGGTGTGGGTCAGCTTGTTCAGCTGCTCGGTCACGGCGGCGATGATTTTCGGGTGTACGTGGCCGGTGTTCAGCACGGCGATGCCGCCGGCGAAGTCGATGAATTCACGACCTTCAACGTCAGTTACCGTGGCGTTCTTCGCCGATTCGGCAAAGATCGGGTGAATCTGGCCAACACCGCGTGGAACAGCGGCGGTACGGCGGGCCATCAAGTCAGCGTTAGTCTTGCTCATTACAGTCCTCATTCGCCGCTCATCGGTCGGCGTGGCTCAAGGAATACATGGCGGGGAGGCAACTGCGACAGCATGCGATGATCGACTGCCGCAGCGTTCCGGCCACAAGAAACAGAACGGGTGAAACGCGCAAAGGGACAGCGCTCTCGTGCCCTTTGCGCTTGAAGCAGATCAGATACCCAGGCAGAGGTATTTGATTTCCAGGTAATCCTCGATGCCGTACTTGGAGCCTTCACGGCCCAGGCCCGAAGCCTTGATGCCGCCGAATGGCGCGACTTCGTTGGAAATCAACCCGGTGTTGACGCCGACCATGCCGTATTCCAGGGCTTCGGCCACACGGAACACACGGCCCAGGTCGCGAGCATAGAAGTACGAGGCCAGGCCGAACTCGGTGTCGTTGGACATCGCGATCACTTCGGCTTCGTCTTTGAAACGGAACAGCGGTGCCAGCGGGCCGAAGGTTTCTTCTTTCGCCACTGCAGCGTTCTTCGGCACGTTGGTCAGGATGGTCGGCTCGAAGAAGTTGCCTTCCATTGCCTTGCCGCCCGACAGCACGGTCGCGCCTTTACTGACGGCATCAGCGATGTGTTCCTGCACCTTGGCGACCGCTTTGCCGTCGATCAAGGGACCGGTGGTGGTGCCATCGTCCAGGCCGTTGCCGATCTTGAGCTTGGCCACCGCCACTTTCAGTTTTTCGGCAAACGCGTCGTACACCGAATCCTGGATGTACAGGCGGTTGGCGCAGACGCAGGTCTGGCCGTTGTTGCGGTATTTGGAAATGATCGCGCCTTCGACGGCCTTATCCAGGTCCGCGTCGTCGAACACGATGAACGGCGCGTTGCCGCCCAGTTCCAGGGAGACTTTCTTGATGTCCTTGGCACATTCGGCCATCAACTGGCGACCGATCTCGGTCGAACCGGTGAACGACAGCTTGCGCACGATCGGGTTGCTGGTCAGCTCGCCACCGATGTCGCCGGCGCTACCGGTGACCACGCTCAGCACGCCTTGCGGGATCCCGGCACGGTGCGCCAGTTCCACGAGGGCCAGGGCCGAGAACGGGGTTTGCGAAGCTGGCTTGATGACCATGGTGCAACCGGCAGCCAGGGCCGGGCCGGCCTTGCGGGTGATCATCGCGGCCGGGAAGTTCCACGGGGTAATGGCTGCGGTCACGCCGATCGGCTGCTTGATCACGATCAGGCGTTTGTCGGGTTGGTGGCCGGGAATCACGTCACCGTAGATGCGCTTGGCTTCTTCGGCGAACCATTCGATGAACGAGGCGGCGTAGACGATTTCGCCCTTGGCTTCGGCCAGTGGCTTGCCTTGTTCCAGGGTCATCAGGCGACCGAGGTCGTCCTGGTTTTCGATCAGCAATTCGTACCAGCGGCGCAGCTTGTTGGCGCGCTCCTTGGCGGTCAGTGCACGCCAGGCCGGCAGTGCCTTGTCGGCGGCTTCAATCGCCCGGCGGGTTTCGGCGGCGCCCATTTTCGGCACAGTGCCCAGCACTTCGCCCGTTGCCGGGTTGGTGACCTTGATCGTCTGACCATTGTCCGCATCGACCCAAGCGCCATCGATAAAGGCTTGTTGGCGGAACAACTGGGTGTCTTTAAGCTGCATGTCGGCTTTCCTTAACAGCACCGCGCACGCGCGGAGCGAATTAGATTTGTAGAAAGGCGCCTCGGGGGGCTGCCGTCAGGGAAATCATTCACCGGGCTGAAGCACAGAAATAACGCACAAAAGCACAGACGTGCGGTTCAGCACCCAGACAAGAGCGTTTGAAATCTCAAACGAATCCTAGGGCCGATAGGGGTGAAGGACAATAGGCTGTTCGAAAAAAAGAACGAAAAAAACGAATTTGCCCGTTTTTTCTGATCAGCGTAGCCGATGCCCGCCCAGCCTCATGAAAACACCGGCAAATCAGCAGCATGGACGCCCGCGATGCATATGAGTATCATGGCGCCCGCGTCGCACCAGTAGCTCAGCTGGATAGAGTACTGCCCTCCGAAGGCAGGGGTCGTGGGTTCGAATCCCGCCTGGTGCACCATCTTCAGAATCAAAAGCCCCAGGTCGCAAGGCCTGGGGCTTTTTTGTGGGCGCTGATCTTACTCAACGCTTGCGCAACGCCTCCAACCGCGCCGGCAAGTCCTCCTCGGGAAAGCGCTGATGCAGCGCCAGCAGCTTTTCATCAGCAGCCTTGCTCTCTCCCGCCTCGCGCAAGCGCAGTATCTCCAGCAAGCCTTGCTCCAACGATGGCAGTGCAGCGGGCGCGGGTTTGCTCATTTTCGCCGCCGACTTTTCCGCAAGGGTCTGGTCAGGGCTTGCCGGGGCTCGGGCCAGTTCGCCCTGGGGCGCCATGCGGATGATCGGTGCAGGGGCGGGCATCGCCGGCGGCGGTGCAGCGGCAACGGCGGGCGCTTGCCGATCGGCGGAAAACTCCATCGAGGCGGGTGCGGACAGTTCGTCGTGGGTCACGGGCGAACGCAGTACCAGGCCGATCATCAGCGCCACGCCGGCAACCGTGGCGAATGCCATTTGCCAGCGCGGCCGTTGGCAGGCCTGTAGCCAGCGCTGCCACAGGCTTGGCGCGGGCGTCGGGGCTTCACGGCGGGCAGCGGCCAGGATGAAGGCGTCCAGGGAGGCCGGCGGCTCGGCGCTGGCGTGTTGGCGGAAATGCTCGATCAGCACTTCATCGTCGGGGGCCGGGGTGTTTTTGGGGTCGATCATGCGGGTACCTCCTCGGCCAGCAGGCGATGCAATTTCTGCTGGGCGTAACGCAAGCGGCTCTTGACCGTTTCCAGCGGGGCGCCGGTCAAGGCGGCAATCTGTGGCAGCTCCAGGTCGCCGTGCAGGCGCAGCAGGAAGACTTCCCGCTGATCTTCGGGCAAAGCCTGCAATGCAGCGTCGAGACGCGCCTGGTCTCGACTCAGGGTCAACTGTCGCTCAGGGCTGCTGGTGTCGTCGGGTTGGACGTGAAGCTGCTCGTCGTAGCTGTCGTGCAACGGGTTGCGGACACCATGCTTGCGCCAGTGGTCGATCAAGCGGTTGCGGGCAATCTGGAACAGCCAGGTGCGAAAACTCGCCCGGCCTTGTGGCTGGGTGGTGCTGCGAATCAGGCTGAGCCAAGTGTCTTGGAACACTTCTTCGGCCAGTTCGGCCTTGTTGCTCAAGGACACCAGGAAACGGTAGAGCCCTTGCCGATGGCGGGCGTAGAGGACTTCGAAAGAAGCCCCATCGCCATTGCGGTAGCGGGCCAGCAGCGATTCGTCGCTGGGAGAATCAAGCGCAGCGGGCATGTGGGGGACGAACTCCTTTCGATGTAGAACACGGTCTTGCAGATTGCAGAGGACTCTGTGGGAGCAGGGCTTGCCCGCGAAGGCGGCGTGTCAGGCGAAACTGCTGTGCCTGAAACGCCGCCTTCGCAGGCAAGCCAGCTCCCACATTTTGGTCCTCGTTGTGCTCGGGATCAGCGCTTGGCCGCGGGCTCGAGGCTCTGGGCCAGTTCCACCAACTGCACGAACTCGGCACGCAGCCCGAACGGGTCATCACCACGGGCCGAGCGCGCCAATTGCGCAGTGTCCTTCAAGCTCATCGTCCCAGTGTAACGCCCATCACCCTTGAGCTGCTGGGCGAAGGCCGCCACGGCAGCCGAGAAACGCAGGTCATCGCTGGCCTTGTGTTCGTCCTGCACGCCCGCAATCGGATGCTCGATCAATCGACTGCTACCGCCCTCAGCGGGTTTGTAGCGTACGCGCAACATCGCCAATTCGCCTGATTTACCCTCCGATTGGGGCGTGCTGGCATAGCGCAGCGGCTCCAACCAGCCCGGTTGGCCTTTCGGGACAATTTCATACAAGGCCGTCACCGTATGCCCGGCGCCGATCTCGCCCGCATCGACCTTGTCGTTGTTGAAATCCTCACGCTTCAACGCGCGGTTCTCATAACCGAGCAGGCGATACTCACTGACCTGGGCGGGGTTGAACTCCACCTGCAACTTCACATCCCGCGCCACCACCGCCAGGGTGGAGCTGAGCTGGTCGACCAGGACTTTGCGCGCCTCGAGCAGGTTGTCGATGTAGGCGTAGTTACCGTCACCGGCGTCAGCCAATTGCTCCATCAGGTGTTCATTGTAGTTATCCACACCGAAGCCCAGCGTCGTCAGGGAAACGCCACTCTTACGCTGGTCCACCGCCATCTGCTTGAGGCTGTCGAAATCACTGACGCCGACGTTGAAGTCGCCATCGGTGGCCAGCAGGATGCGGTTGATGCCTTTGTCGATAAAGCTCTCCCGAGCCATCTGGTAGGCCAGTTCGATACCCGAGGCGCCTGCGGTGGAACCACCGGCGTCGAGTTGGTCGATGGCGTTGCGGATTGTCACCTTGTCGCGCCCCGAAGTGGGCTTGAGCACCACCCGGGATTCGCCGGCATAGACCACCAGGGATACCCGGTCCTGATCGCGCAATTGGTCCACCAGCAATTTCAGCGTGCTCTTGACCAGCGGCAGGCCTTCGCGACGGTCCATGGAACCGGAAACATCCACCAGGAAGACCAGGTTGGCCGGCGCCAGATCCGCCACAGCACGGTCGCTGGCCTTGATGCCGATGCGCAACAAGCGGGTGTGAGGGTTCCACGGCGATGGTGCCACCTCGGTGGTCAAACCAAAGGGTGAACCGTCGGTGGGCAGGGCATAGCTATACGGAAAATAATTGACCATTTCCTCCAGTCGCACGGCACCTTCGGGCGGCAGGCTGCCTTGATTGAGCAAACGTCGCACATTGGCATAGCTGCCGGTGTCGACATCCACGCTGAAGGTCGAGACCGGCGTTTCGGCGACGCTATGGATGGGGTTGTCCGGCAGTTTTTCGTACTGCTCGCGCGGCTCAGTGCGGTACCCCCCGGCGAGGGCATCGTTCGCCACGCTCGGGGCGGGCATCAATGTCGGCTTCATCGCCATGCGTTTGACCGCCGACGGGTGCATTTCGACAATCTCGCCTTGCGGCACAACACTGGGCACCACGGCTACCGGTTCGGACGGCTTGGCAGCCTCCCGGGAAGACAACCCACAACCGGCCAACGCCACCAGCAAAGTCACGGCGAAGCCTTGGGCAGCAGGACGCATAAAGGGAAGTGGACGGGACATGGGCTGAACCTCGTGAATGAATGATCCGTTCACAGAGTCAGACGCAGGGCGCATGGGGTTCGGGTTAACGACCAAAAGATTTTTTTGATGTGCTGAAAAGACTGCGCCGGCCACCCCAGAGTGGCCAGGCCGTTACCGCGATTGGAGCAATCGCCAGCACGTTGCAGCAGGCATTGTTAGCGGGACGGAATGCCCCGCAGATCATCGGCGATGAAGCCGCTCAAATGACTGGTGTAATAGTCTTCGACATCGGAGTTGCCTCTGTTCGTCAGCGCCCCCGTCATGCCTTTCAGAACCTCAAGTTGCCCGATCGCCCCACCCGGCATCAGCCCCTGGCGGGCCTGGGCAAAGTGCAGCACTTCGACACCGGCCTTCTTCACCTTGACCTGATAATTGAAATCGACACTGGCCAGGTACGTACCGTCGGCGACGATCTTGTTCATGAAACCACCTTGGGTGTCTTGAATACGGCGCGCATAGACGGCGTTGATGTCCAGCAGATAGTCAGCGGTTTCCTTGCTGGAGGCATAGCGATTGCCGTCGAGCAGGCGGACGATCAGGTCGGTGTGTAACTGGTCACGGACTTTTTCGTCGGGCAGGAAGCGTTCGTTTTTGCCGACGACTTCAACGTTGAACGTGTCGATCCAATAGGTGGCGGTCTCGGGGATCGCCACTGGCGCAGGGGAAATGTAGTAATCAGGCTTGGAAGCACAACCTGCCATAAGGCAGAGGGCCAGCAACAGGGTAAAAACTCGCATGTTTGAATTCGTCCTTGAGAGGTAGCGGCATAATGGCGGCTGCATTCTACGGCGTTTGAACACGCGCTCAAGTTGTTTGGCCCTGACGAAGTGCGGTCCCGTCTCACTCGATCCCAATGTCCACTACCGTTTTCCCCGCCCCACGCCCCTCGGCTACCTGGGCAAAGGCCTCATTGACTTGCTCCAGGCCAAACCGGCGCTGATCCAGCTTGATCCGCAGCTGCCCTGACTCAACCAGAGCGGCGGCCTCCCGCAAGATCTGACCATGATGCTCGCGCCCCTTGCCCGTCAGCAGCGGCATCAACGTAAAAACTCCGGAATAGCTCGCCCCGCGGAATGACAACGGCGCGAGGCTGTGTTGGCTCCAGCCGAGGCAACTGAGCACATGGCCGGTGTAGGTCTTTACCGCGTTGAAGGACGCATCCAGGGTCGGGCCGCCCACGGTGTCGTAGACGATGTCGAAGCCTTCGCCATCGGTGTACAGGCCCACGTAGCTGTCGGTGTCCTGGGTCCGGTAGTCGATGGCTGACGCGCCCAGTTCGCGGATGAAATCCAGGCTGTTGGCCGAGCCCGTGGCGTAGACCTCGGCGCCACGGGCCTTGGCGATTTGCACGGCCATTTGACCGACACCGCCCGCCCCACCATGTATCAACACCTGTTGCCCGGCCCGGACGTTGGCGCGATCGACCAAGCCTTCCCAGGCCGTGATGAAGGCCAGCGGCAAGGCGGCCGCTTCGCGCATGCTCAGTGAGCGGGGCTTGGGCGCAATCAGGCGGGCATCGACCGCGATGTATTCGGCCAGCGCGCCTTGGGCCCCGCCGATCCCGCCGGCCATACCGAACACCTCGTCGCCAGGCGCAAAGTCATTCACGCCCTCTCCCCGTTCAACCACCGTCCCGGCCAGGTCAATCCCCAATACGGCGGGCAGCGGCTGGCGTGCGTGGGCACCGCCTCCCGCCGCGATCTTGGTGTCCAGCGGGTTGATTCCGGCGGCATGCACCTTGATCAATACCTGGCCTTTGCCGGGAATGGGCCGGGAGATGGAACGGACAATCAGCGCAGCCTGAGCGGTTTCGGCAACGGCGGCGGACATGGTGTTGTTCATGACGGTAAACCTCCAATGAGTGGGCAGGTTCATAGTGCGAGGGAAGACGCATTCCGATAAGTGAGCAACAATGGATAGGATTTATTCCAGACAGAGGCTAAATCCTGATGGATCTGTTCGACGCAATGCAGGTGTTCGTGCGGGTGGTGGAGCGCGGCTCGTTCTCGGCCGTCGCCAGGGAACTGAACCTGGGCCAACCGGCGGTGAGCAAACAGATCCGCGCGTTGGAGCAACACCTGGGCGGGGCGCTGTTTGCCCGCAGCACCCGCCATCTCGCGCTGACCGATCAGGGGCAGCGCTTCTACGCCGAAAGCAAGGACATACTCGCCAGCCTGGACGCGGCACGGCTCAGTTTCGCCAGTGGGCAGGAACAGATCGCCGGCCTTCTGCGCGTGGCAGCGCCCGTCAGTTTCGGCCGCTTGTGCATTGCGCCGTTGGTGGGCGAGTTTCTCGCGCGTCACCCACAGCTTCGGATCGACTTGAGGCTAAGCGATCAGAACGAGGATGTGTTGAAGGAGAACATCGACCTGGCCATTCGCATCGGCGTGGTAAAAAGCGAAGGGCTGGTAGCGATTTCCCTCGGCGACAGCCCGCGCCGGGTGTACGCCTCCCCCGCCTATCTGCAACAGCATGGCAAGCCCCTCGCACCGGCTGACCTGGTCGGCCATAACTGTTTGGCGTTCACGCTGCTGGAGCACTACGACGTCTGGCGGTTCGACCAGGATGGCCGACAGCACAGCGTCACGATCAAGGGCAACGTTACCTGCAACAGCAGCGAGGCAATCCGGGAAATGGTGCTGTCGGGGCTGGGCGTTTCGCTGTCACCGCAGTGGTTGTTCGCTGCCGATATTCGCCAGGGAACCGTCTGCACCGTGCTTGCCGATTACCAGCCGCTGGCGCTTCCCGTCAGCGCCGTGTTCAGTCACGATCGACGCCGCTCGGCACGCACCCGGGCCTTTGTGGATTTTTTGCGCGAGCGTCTTTGAACAGCCGGATCAGGATCCACAGGCCAATGACGGTTGCGCAGCTTTCCCATGGCGCCCTGGAAAATACGCCGCCGCAGCCACGCCCACCGCGCCCATCACCCCGCAATAGGCCACGCACACCCATGGGCTCCACGGCACCAGTGCTATCAGCATCAGCGGTGTCATGCTGGCCCACAGGGCATAGGCGATGTTGTAGGTGAGCGAGATACCGGACACGCGGATCTTCGGTGGGAACAGGCTGACCATCACCGAAGGCACCGCACCGACCACGCCGCAACCCAGTCCGGCCACGGCGTAGGCCAGGCCCAGCCAGGCGCTGCCGCTGATCAGGCTGGCGTAGAGCACGGCAATGCCCACAGGCAGCAGCAGGCTGTAGAGCATGACGGTGCGCCAGGCGCCGATGCGGTCGACGATGAGGCCGGCCAGGACGCAGCCGATATTCAGGAACACGATGCCCAGGCTGCTCAGGGCGAAGGTGTGGCTGGCGGTCATGCCGAAGCTTTTCTGCATCACGGTCGGGGTGATGACCACGAACACCACCACGGCAGAAGTCAGCACGCAGGTCAGGATGGCGGCGGGCAGCAACGCCTGGCGGTGGTCGCGCAGGACCGTGCGCAGCGGCAGTTCCGCAGCACCTTCGCGATTGGCTTGCAGGGCCATGAAGATCGGCGTTTCGCTCAGCCAACGACGCAGCCAGACGCCGATCACGCCAAAAACGCCCCCTAGCAGGAACGGCAGGCGCCAGGCGTAATCGAGAATCTCTGCCGGTGTGTAGATCCGCGCCAGCGCTGTTGCGGTCAAGGCGCCCAGCAAGTAGCCGAAGGTCAGGCCGGCTTGGAGGAAACCCAGGGCATAGCCGCGATGATGCAGCGGCGCATGTTCAGCCACGAACACCCAGGCGCTGGGCACCTCGCCGCCCACCGCCGCACCCTGGAGGATACGCAGCGCCAGCAACAGCAACGGTGCGAAATAACCGATTTGCGCGTAGGTCGGCATCACGCCGATGAGCAGGCACGGCAAGGCCATCATCAGGATGCTCAGGCTGAACACGCGCTTGCGCCCCAGGCGATCGGCGAAGTGCGCCATGAGAATGCCGCCCAGGGGCCGGGCCAGGTAGCCGGTGGCGAAAATCCCGAAGCTTTGCAGCAAGCGCAGCCAATCGGGCATTTCCGGCGGAAAGAACAACTGGCTGAGGGTCAGGGCGAAGAAGACGAAGATGATGAAATCGTAGATCTCCAGCGCGCCTCCCAAGGCGGCCAGGCCCAGGGTCTTGTAATCGGATCGGCTGAATCGGTCACCGGGTAGAACAGGGGTGGCAGTCATAGGCAGATTTGAACGATAAGTTTGAGAGAGGGCGACGGCTCAGTCGTCGCGATCATTAATCACCGGTTCAACCGGTGGCTGGCCTGGCTCGGCGTCTTCGGCCTCGTCGGCAGGCAGGAAATCCTTGCGGCTCTGGGCGATGGCCCGGCGCATCTCGTCGCCCTTGGTGGGGCAGTTCAGGAGGCGGGCGATGCCGTCGGGTTTCTGCGTCATCGCCATCCTCCGGCATGAGTGAACAGGGACTCGATAGTGCTCGCTTTTGGCGCGTGATGCCAATGTTGTGTCGGAGCGTCAGCGCCATTGTGGGGGGCTGCGTCGCAGCCCAGTGGGAGCAAGCTCCCTCGCCACAGGGGTTTGTGCTGTTCGGGTCAGCGGTGGTAGCGGCGCACTACGCTGCTGTTGCGCAGGACGTGACCTTTGATTTTTTCCATCAGTTGGGCGCGTGTGAGGTCGGCGGGCAGGGCTTCCGGCGGCAGGTCCAGGGCGAAAAGCTGGATCAGGTAGTGGTGAGCGCTGTCGCCGACAGGCGGGCAAGGACCGATGTAGCCGTGAGTGTTCTTGCTGTTGATACCGCTCATGCCCTCCAACGAGGACTTGGTGCCGGCACCCGCCGGAATCTGCCGCGTGGAGGCCTTGATGCCGTAGTGGATCCAGTGGTCGACACCTTGGCCCCTTTGGCCGTCCGGGTCCAACATGACGATGGCGTAGCTGAGGGTGCCGGGCGGGCCGGCGTTCCAGCTCAAGGCTGGAGAAATGTTCTTGCCACCACAGGTGTTGGCATCACTGGCTGCTGCCGCCGTGAAGAGGCGGTCGTCCGACACGCCGGGGATGCTGAGGGTAAAACGCTCCTCGGCCTGGACAGCCCCTTGTGCGCACAGCACCAGGGCGACGGCCGCCAGCCAAGGGGAGAGAGAGTTCAATCGGGTCATACCGGGGCACCTTGTGCGTGTCTGGCCATGGACGGCCTGCGAACTATAGCCGCAGCTTCGCCAAGGTTGCAGTGACAATTATGCTGAAACTCGTTCCGGCCCTGCGACTCCAAAGGGAAACGCCTGCCGGAGAATGACCATGTCTCTGCATCAAGTCGCCCGTTTCGCCGACGTTCGTGAAGACCGCGGCCTCGAAGTCAAAATCAACGACACATCCATCCTGCTGTTGCGCTCCGGCGATCAGGTGCGCGCCTTCCAGGGCAAATGCCCGCATGCCGGCGCACCACTGGCCAAGGGCGCGGTGTGCCACGGAAGGCTGATTTGCCCGTGGCACAAGGCCGCGTTCCGGGCTGAGGACGGCGCCCTGTGCGAACCGCCGGCCCTCGACAGCCTGGCGCGCTATCACGTCGAGGTGCGGGAGGGTGACGTCTGGGTCGACGATCAACCACTGCCAACCGATAAAGTCCCGCCGGCCGATGACGCGCGCACGTTTGTCATCATCGGCGCCGGTGCTGCCGGCACGGCTTGCGCGGCGGCGTTGCGCGAGAAAGGTTTTGGCGGGCGAATCCTGATGATCGACCGCGAAGCCGAAGCCGGCTACGACCGTACGGTGCTGAGCAAGTATGTGTTGGCCGGCGACATGGCGGTCAACGAGACGTCGCCGCTGCGCGATGAAACTTATTTCACCCAGCAACGCATCGAAAGGCTTCACGGCGAGGTCACCCATTTGGACCCCGACGCTCGGCACATCCAACTCGCCGATGGCCGAAGCCTGGACTACGACGCCGCGCTCATCGCCACTGGCGGCGTACCCAAGATGCCAGCGTTGCCCGGCATCGATTTGCCGCAAGTCTTCGTGCTGCGTTCGATCGCCCACGCCCGGCAGATTCTCGACACCGTCCGGCCAAGGCAACAGGCGGTGATCATCGGCGACAGTTTCATCGCCATGGAGGTCGCCTCGTCCCTGCGCAAGCGCGAGCTGAACGTTACGGTCCTGGCCCGGCATCCGGTGCCGTTCGCCGCACAATTGGGCGAGAGCGTCGGCCAGGCCATCCTGGCCCGACACCGGGCCAATGGTGTGGTGTACCGCTCCGACAGCGAAGCGGCGCAGATCGAGGGGGCGGGCAAGGTCGAAGCCGTGGTGCTGGACAACGGCCAGCGCGTTGCCGCGGACCTGGTGATCATCGGCGTCGGCGTGCGCCCGGCCACCGAGCCCTTCGCCGCATTGCCAAGGGAACAGGACCAGTCACTGTCCGTTGACGCGGGCATGCGAGTGACTGATGGCTTATGGGCCGTCGGCGATATCGCGACCTTCCCTCTGAACGGCCAGCCCCAGCGCATCGAGCATTGGCGCCTGGCCCAGCAACAGGCGCGCATTGCCGCTGCGAACATGCTCGGCGGCGACGAGCACTATCTGGACGTGCCGTTTTTCTGGACCTATCACTTCGGCAAACGCTACGACTATCTTGGCCACGCCGAGCACTGGGACGAAGTGGAATTCAAGGGCACGCCCGAGCATCCGCCCTTTATTGCCCTGCTGGGCAAGGACGGCCTCGTTGCCGCCGCAGTGGCCTGTGATGAAGGCCGGGCCATGGCGGCGTTGGCCCAGCGCATGAAACAACCATTGCCGGTGGACGAGGCATGGCGGCTGATCCGGGATTTTTCGTCCTAGCCCCAAATCCTCTGTGGGAGCGAGCTTGCTCGCGATAGCGCCGGCGCGGCTTGCATCAATGCACGGACTGATCCGCCGGCAAATGGATAACCCGTGGCCGCTCCATTGGCGCCAGGGGCGGTGGCTGCAAGTCGGGGCTGAGCAAGTGGAAGTGCGGTACGACGTGGCTGATGTCGCCGTCCTGGTTGTTGTGAATAGTCTTCGAGCCTGGCTGGCGCAGCGTGTCCAGGCGTTCGTCGGTCAACTTGAAACTGGCGCTCAAGCCCTGGTCATTCACGACCGGGGCCGGCGACCGGCGCTGAGCGAAGCCGCGACTTTTACGCTGTTGGTAACGTGCCCAGGTAATCAACAGCACCGCGTTGACCAAGGCGATCCAGCCATAGACCTGCAAGGTCCCCAGGGTATCGAATAGAGACCCACCCGGGCGAGGACCGGCCTGGCTCGCGAACAGCGGCCACAGCCCATTGACCAGCAGGTACAACAGCCCCACCCACGCCAGCACGGTGAAAAACGCATCGATGACCACCAGAAAAGGCCGTTGCCGGGTCCTGATAATTTTCATCGGATCACTTCCTCTTCCTGATCATCGAACGGTTTGATACCGCGATCCGGACTGATCCAGCGCGCACGCTTCTGATGCTGCCCGAACAGCACTTTTGGAAAACTCACCAGGGTGGTGAAGAGGCTGATCAGCCAGAACACCAACGGATACCAGACCACCCAGAACATGATGTGCCACAGGCCTTTTTCGTACCGCCGATCAATCAGGATGCTCACCGCGAATTGCAGCAGGCACACCACCGCCAGCAACAACCCGGTGAAGGCTGGCGGCATGAGGTGATCGACCGCGATGGCCGCCGGCATTTCGACGAGTTTGCCGACACCCCAGAAAATCACCGACAGCAGGAACGTGAACGCCCAGCCGGTGGACAGGCAATATTCGAACAACAGCGGCCACAGGTAGCGGTGGCGGTATTGCCAGATGCCACGGATGTTCTTGAACAACACCTCGGCGCCACCCTGGGCCCAGCGCAGCCGTTGCCGCCACAGGCCGCGCAGGGTTTCGGGCATGAGGATCCAGCACAACGCGCGCGGCTCGTAGAAGATGCTCCAGTGATCCAGTTGCAGCTTCCAACTGATGTCGATGTCTTCGGTGATCATGTCCGGGCTCCAGTAGCCAACCCGGTGCAGGGCGGTGCGCCGGAACGCGACGATCACGCCGGACACGGTGAAGATCCGCCCGAACACCCGTTGGGTGCGCTTGATCAGGCCGATGATCGAGGAGAACTCGCCAACCTGGACCCGGCCTATCAGAGTCGAGCGGGTACGGATTCGCGGGTTGCCGGTCACCGCGCCGAGGCGGGCATTGTCCAGCATAGGCGCCACCAGGTAGGCACAGGTGTTCGGCGCCAGCAGCGCGTCACCGTCGATGCACACCAGGTATTCGCTGCGCGCCGCGATGGCGCCCATGCGCAGGGCCACGGCCTTGCCCTGGTTCTCTGCCAGGTGCAACACGCGCAGGCGCGGGTCTTCAGCCGCCAACTGATCGAGCATCTGGGCTGTGTTGTCCTTCGAGCCGTCGTTGATGGCGATGACTTCGATGTTCGGGTAATGCTGGCCCAGCGCCGCGTGAATGGTGTCGGCGACGTTGTCGCCTTCGTTGAAGCATGGAATCAGGATGCTGATCAGCGGCTCGCCGGCCAAGGGCGGTGGCAAGGTGTCGTCCTTCCACGGCCAGTGGCGCTCCCAGTGCAGCCAGAAATACAGGCCGCCGGCGATCCACAGCCCGGACATGAACAGCGGGTAAAAGAACACGAAGTCCATCAGGAATTGCCCGGTGACCAGGAAGATCAGGCCCAGGGGCACCCCAAGGACGATCGCCAGCACCAGCAGAGCGAGCAGTCTGTCGAGCATGTCAAGGATTCCACTTGTTGGAGAGCGCCGGCCGCACGGTTTTCACAGCGGGCTGGTCTTCGATGAAGTTGTCCGGGTAGTAGCCGAAACTGGTCACGCCTTTGCGCTTGAGGCGCCCCATCCAGTCGGCCAGTTGTTCGCCGTCGATGTCGCTGACCGGCTTGCTGTGCCAGTCCCGGGCCTGCAATTCGAACACCGTGCGCTTGAGCGCGCCGGGGCGAGCCTTGACGGTGTCCACCAGGCGCTCGAGCCAGGGGCCGGATTGCTGGAGGGTCTGCTTTTCCATCAGCGGCATGGCCATCGGCGCCGTCCAGTCATAGGCGCCGAGGAAGTCGTCGAGGTTCTGGGCGAACCAGGCTTCGCTTTCCGGATTGAGCATCGGTTCGGCAAAGATATTGCGCGCGGTGCGCACCTGCGGGCCACGAATCGCCCGGACCTTGGCGGTCAGCTCATGGGTGAAGTCGATCAGGTAGCGGCTCTTGAAGCGGGTCCAGCGTTGCATCGCTGCAGGATCGGCCCGCAGGGCGGCGATGGACGTCGGCAGGCCGTGGGCGGCATAGACCTTCAGGGCTGCGGGGCTGGCATCCTCGAAGTCGGAGAACACCGCGTCGTCATGGTACAAAACGCCGTCCACCGAGCTCATCCGCGCCAGGTCTTGGTAGATCTCGCCGATGACCTTGCGCACGTTCGGGTCGAACGGCGACAAACGCACGTACTGGTCCGGGGCAACGCCAGTCTTGCCGGTTTCCGGATCCCAGCGCTGTACCCGCGAAAGCTTCGCGTCCAGGGCAAAACTGAGCACCGGCATCCAGGCATAGACCTTGGCGTTGGCCCGGGTGCGCAACTGCCATGCAACCCGGTCGAACAGGTCGGCGCGTACCGGCAGGTGACGGTTGGGGAAGTACAACGAATGCACGAGGCCGTCGCCTTTCGGGTCGGCGAAGGCTTGCAGGAATACCGTATTGGCGCCCAGGTCGGAAATGCGCTGGACCAGTTGGCCGACATTGGCTTCCTGCTGCACCGGGTCCGGGTCGTAGACGTAATCCAGGTCGACATGCACTACGCGCATCGGGTCAATCGTCTGCACGGACACGATGCTTTCGGCGAAATGGGCGCCATCCGGATCGGACGCCACCAGGAAGCGTGGGCCGCTCATCAGGTTGTCCAGGCTGTCGAGACCGTCTTCCAGGGTCAGGGCCAGTTGATAGCCCTCGCTGCCAATCACCTGCAACGCCGTGCCGTCAGCTTCACCGTAAGGCCAGACCCAGACGCGCGGGCTGTAGCCGGTGACCTTGCGAATTTTCTCGGAAATGGCCGCCACGTCCTTGCGCAGGCGAGCCTGGAAATCGGCCTCGGTCTCATAACGACCGGTGACGGGGTCGTAGCGCCGGGTGGTCGCGGCAGGTTGCTGGTTGCCTTGCGGGTTGGCGAGCACGCCTTTGTGGTTGGCGTCGGTGTGGGCAGCGATTTCCACCAGGCCCGATTTGGAAACCTCGCGAATCTGCTCCCAGGTCAGGAACTCGGAACGCTTGCGCGGCACCCCGGCGAAATCCACCGTTTGATTCAGCGGCGTATCCACCCAACTGCCGACCGGGGCGAGGATCGCCGGCCAGTTATAGGCACGCAGGATGGGCATGACGCGGGTGTAGAAGCTTGCGTAGCCGTCGTCGAAACTCAGCAGCACTGCGCGCGGCGGCAGCTCCGGCCCGCCGTTGCGGGCGGTGATGATCTGGTCCACCGTGACCGGCTGATAGTTGTTTTCCCGCAGCCACGCCAATTGTTCGATCAGGCGTTCGGTGCGCACGGCCACCAGCGCCTGGTCCGGGTCACGGTCATCGACATCGTGGTAGGCGATGCCGAGCACATGGTTCTTCGGCCACGGGGCGTCATTGGCCGCCAGCGGGCGCTGCGAGGGCGGCGTGAACGCCGGGGCTTGCTGGGCACAAGCGCTGATCAGCAAGACCCCCAGCAGAAGGATGAATCGCGAAATGACAGGCATCTTCAAACTCTTCTAGAAGCGATAAGTGAGGTCGACAAGCAGGCGCAGATCGCTTTCGCGATCGCCGTCGTAGGGGCGGTTGAGCCAGCTCAGCGCGGCGCCGGCCTCCAGCACGTCGTTCCAGATGAAACGCTGGCCGTAGCTGAGCAATCCCACGGCGGCAGTGCTGTAATCGCGCTGGCTGTAGGTACCGGCACCGACCTGGAACTGCTGGCTCCACGTGGTCTCGTAGCGGCGGTGCAACACGTGATTGACGCTCACGGTCGGCATGACGCTGAAGTCCGATTTCGGATTGAAATAAGGCACTTCGTTGGAACCGCTGTTGCGGCTGGCCCCCACTTCCAGCCCCAGCTCCACTTGCACGCGCGGCGTGCTGTAGATGCCTTCGCGACCGGTCAGCTGGGTTTCGAGGCGGTTGTTGCCATCGCTGAAATGGGACGGGGTGACAGCCAGTCGCCACTCGCGGCTTTCATTGGCCCGCCAGCGTAGGAAACCGCTACCGCCGTTAGAGCGAATGCCGCTGTTGAGCGCCCGCAACGGGGTATTGGCCGAGAGATAATCCAGGCTCCCGCCGTACTGCCAGTGATCGTCGATGTCCCGGGCCACGGCCAGGCGCGCGCCCTGCTTGTCGCCGGAGCCATAGGAATGATTGGAGACCTCGGCCTCCAAGGTCATGTCCCGGGTGCGACGTTCCACGCCCAGGCGCTGCCAGCGGTGGTGGCCGGTGCCTTCCTCGAAATCACCGGTGGCGTAGCCGGCACCGCCGAACAGTCGCCAGTCTTCATCGATGGGCGGACTGTAGAGCAGCGTCTCGATACCAAAATCCCGGCTGCCAGTGACGGCACCGGCGTCACCGTTGCCACCGCCATAGCTCTTGCCGGTGTAGGCCTCGATGCGCAGTTCGGCCATGTCGTGTACGTCGCGCTGGCGTTGCAGG
Source organism: Pseudomonas sp. H1_F01 (assembly GCF_054681425.1). NCBI lineage: Bacteria > Pseudomonadati > Pseudomonadota > Gammaproteobacteria > Pseudomonadales > Pseudomonadaceae > Pseudomonas > Pseudomonas sp. H1_F01. Next base: position 6,665,343 of record NZ_CP162823.1, read on the forward strand.
CGTTTGACATGGGCGTTTTCCGGATAGCGGGCGACCACGTCGTCGGTGAGTGCATCCATCTGCCGCCATTCCTGCAAATCCATGGCTGCGCGGGCCTGGGCGATTTCCAGGTCACGGTTGCGCGGGATCGTGGCCTCGACTTCCTTGAGCAGGTTTTCCGAACGACGCGGCCAGTCACGGGCCTGGTACAGATCGGCCTGGGCCAGACGCATGCCGGTGTTGCCGGGGCCTTGGTTGACCAGGGTGTCCAGGCGCGCTTCGGCAGAAGGCAGGTCGGCGCCATAAGTGCCAGCCTGGGCGGCGAGTTGCTGGGCATCCATCCATTCATCGTTGGGGTTGCCGATCGGCAGGCCCTTGAGTTCGATGCGCGGGCGCTGGGCTTTCGCCATGTCTTCGGCCAGTGCGCGGGCTTCTTCGGATTTTTCACTTTCCAGCAACGCATAGTAGAGCGCGGTGCTGTCCTCAAAGCGCTCCGCAGGATCGGCATCCGGCGCCGCGAGTACCTGGCGGTACAGCTCGACGGCGATTTCCGGCTCACGCTGCTCCAGATAGGAAGAAGCCACCCAACGCAGGGCATACGTGGGAATGCTCACACCCTCGGCGATCAGCTTCTGGTATTCGGCAATCACTTCAGCCCGACGGGCGCGGGCATTGAGGGCGCCCATGCGATCGATGCGCCAACGGAGTACGTCGTCATGGGCCTCGGCCACCGGGGTCCAGGTGGCGAGCAACTTGTCGTAGTCGGCCAGGGCGCGGTCGGCAATGACGAAGCGCTCCTGTTCGCTGCGGCTGGTCATGTCCGCCAGGCGCACCCGCTCGGCGGCCACGTCACCCTCCAGGCGGCGCTGCACGCCACGGTCGATCAACCCCGGCTGCAGACGCGCCAGACGCAGCGCCGGCTCGGGCAGCCGAGCGCGTTGCAGGGCGTAGATGTATTCGCGTGCAATCTCTGGGCTGTTGCCCGCGCGGGTGAAGGCCTGGTCGTATTCGAACAGCGCTTCGTGGGGGTTGTTGGCGCGGGTCAGGGCATAACCCAGTGCCAGTCGACGCATCGGATCTGTCGGTTTGGCGGCGACCATGGCCTTGGCACGGGTGACGGCTTCGTCGGGCTGACCGCTATCGGCCTGGGTCAAGGCCAAGCCGAGTTGCAGGTCGGGGTTCTGGGGATCGATCACCAAGGCCTGGCGGTACAGCTCGGCCGCCGAATCCCAACGCTTGAGGTTTCGATAGGCTCGAGCCGCAGCGGTCAGCGCCTGGACAGGCAACGCTCGATGGCGGCCCTGGGTCTCATAGACCGTCACCACCTCGGCGTCGAGGCCGGCCCAACTGGCGATCTGCAGGTGGTCGCTGATCTGCGCAGTGCTGGCCTGGCCAGCCGGCACCTGGCGCAACGCAGCCAGCGCAGGCGTGTAATGGCCTGCACGGGCATCGAGCACCATCTGGTCATAGGCGGTATCGGCAAACGCCAGCATCGGCCAGCACAGTTGGCTGCACAGCGCTACGCGAAACAACGGGCGCAAACCACGTTGAATAAAAGGACCCACAGTACGCGGCATTCGTCAGCATCCTTACATGGCCAGCCGGGTCGCAGTGCCCCCTTGCCCATCAAACAGGAAGCCGGATCAAAGGAATCCAGCCAAGCTCTAATGGGCCTAGTCTTGCACTCTCAGTCGGGTCATCTTCAGGAACGCCACAATTCTTCAGAATCGCTACAGATTTCGGCGCAGGGCTGATCGATAGGCGTAAAAAAACCCGGCCCATGCGTCATGCACGGGCCGGGTTTGGGGTGTTGCCGAACGCGTTACTGGACGGCGACGCCACCACCCAGCTTGCTCATCACGAATGCCGTGAATTGCTCAACGGTCATCTTCTGGCCGTTGAAATCGACCTGATTGTTGGCGTAGTGCAGCTTGGTGACAACATCGTTGCCTTCAAGCGTTGCCAGTTCCGAACCGACCGCCATGGCGCTGAACATATCGCTGGTGGCAGTGGCCTGATCGGCGATCAACTTGGCATCGGTCTGGCCTTCCATCTGTGCCTGCACGGTCATCAGGTCAACCAGCATCGGCTTGGAAACCTTGATGTTGAAATCCAGCAGGGCGAGCAACTGACGGCCCAACTCATCCGGTGGCAGGTCCATGGACTGCGGCTTGGCCAGATCAACGATCAGGCTGGCACGGCTTTCACCGTTGGCAGTGTTGAAGGACAGGTTTTCCAACGCCACTTGCGGGGCGCCGGCCAGGAGTTTCTCCAAGTCGGCCTTAACCTGTGCTTCTTCAGCTTCGGTCAGGCTCAGCTCTGGCGCCGGCTCACCGGCTGCAGCGGCCTCGGCGGCAGCTTTTTCGTAAGGTTGCAGCTTGGTCTGGTAAATCTGCATCAGCGACATGGTGGCCGGGATGTCCAGATTCTTCAGGCTGACAGCCATCTGCGCCGAACCAATGGTCTTGTCGTTGAACGACAACTCACCGATCTTGTAATCGGCGCGCCCCGAAGCGCTGGTGCCGCTCTCGGTGCTGCTGTTCTTCATCTCGAAATTTTTCAAGCCCAGCACCGACTTCGGCTCACCAAAAGTGGCCTTGGTGCTGCTCATCAGCAGGGTGTTGTCACCCATGTAGTAACCGTAGGAGCTTTTGCTCAGGTTACTGGCCAATGTCAGGCCGTTCAGCTCAACCTGCACCGGAGTCTGGTCTTCGGCAACGGTGGTCAGCTTGAAGCTGTCCATGTAGCCGTCGGCCTTGACCTTCTGTCCCTGGGCGCTGGCAGCCAGGTCGATCTTAAGACCGGAGAAGGTGAGCTGGGATTGCTCATCCAGCTTGGTATCCACGGGCAGCAGCTCGTAGGTGCCATTGATGGATTGGTCGTAACCCAGGTTGACCACACCTTTGAGCGGCGATTGGTCCTTGGTGGCGGCGAACCACTTGTCAGTCAGCGGATTGCGCTCAAGGGCAGTGTGACTGGTGGCCATGACTGGCAGCCATTTGAGCGTTATCAGGCGTGAAAATGGCAGTGGGCCGTGTTCGATCTGGTCGACGAAGAGCAGCTCAACCGGCTCGCCGCCGAAGATCTCGCCCTCGCCCTTGAGGCGGTAGTGGGCGGTGCTGCTGAACGTTCCACGGTCCATGGAAACCAGCTCCAGGGTGGCCGTGCTGTTAGACCCGGCCAAGGCTGTCTGCATCTGCTTGTTGCTATCGGCGATAGCGTTCGTCAACACGCCTTCGAGTTTGGTCCCGGTGTACCAGGCGCCGCCCGCGCTGACAGCACCGACAGCCACAACGATTCCCAGAAGTATGCTTGCTGATTTATTCATGAGTGACCCGATCGATATCCATGGTTGAACAAAGCCGTCGTCTTCCCTGACCCGCAAAGGGTGTGGCTCGACGCCGTAAAAGAGGAGGGGAGATTACCATCAGGCACCCCTGCGGGCCCAATGTTTAAAGGGGTAAAAACGTTTTCTTGCGAGGTAGTCTACGAATATTGGACTTCGATCTCGTCGAGCTGATGGTCGAAAGTCTTGAGGCGGGCCGTCCAGGTGTACACCAGCACTTCGAAATCGCGATTGATCACTGCCGCGCCCGATGATGAGTCTGCGCGTGAATCGCAGAAGTCCAGTTGATAGCGTTCACGGGCCATGGCATTAGCCACGTCACACAACTCTCGGGCGTTGTTGAGCCAATGCCAGCCGTCCTGGGTGACTTGCTTATCCAAGGCAGCGCATTGGGTTTTCAGGGCTTCCAGGCTCTTTTCCAGCGGGGTACCAGTGAGTTCCCCCATGACTTCCTGGAACGTGCGGCCAGGCTGCCAATAACTGCCCCAGAAATAACGGTCAAACACCGTTTCGACACGTCGCAGCGCAACCTTGGTGTCCCAAATCAACACCAGTGTCTTGCCTTGTTCGAGGTGTTTTTTCTTGATGCGCTGACCCTGAAGCGATGCCCAGGCCACGATTGCAATGGATATCACGCCGATCAACGCCGCGGCGCTATCGAGGAATAACAGCGCTTTGTCGATCTGGTGAGTGAGCATGACGCCATAGAAATAAGTGGCCGAAAGCAGTATCAAAGCCGCAATGGCGCACCAGAAGCCGGGAGCATAAGGGTTTTTCATTATTGGAATCCCCATGACCAGTGACGTCGCGGGCCCTTGGTCGCCAAAGCCCGACTATCACAGCATAGCAACGGCATTGGGGGTTTGCCGGGGCATCAGGGGCTTGATCCGATTACCGGCCCAAAACGACAAAACCCCTGGCTGCTGATGCAGACAGGGGTTCTGGGAATTCAATCTTGACGATGACCTACTCTCACATGGGGAAACCCCACACTACCATCGGCGATGCATCGTTTCACTGCTGAGTTCGGGATGGGATCAGGTGGTTCCAATGCTCTATGGTCGTCAAGAAATTCTGTGACCAACCCGTTCAACAACAACGTGTCGGTAAAATCGATGACTTCTACTAA